>NZ_JAKREV010000001.1 GCF_022664465.1 Sphingomonas hankookensis
TCGACAACCTCACTTTAGATACCTGCTGACCGGCCATGGCTTGCCCTGATGAAGTCTGCGGCCGCTACGCGGCCTTGTCTTCATCAGGGCCATAGCGGCTCCCGAACCAGCGCTTCCCAATGTGCTACGGAATTCAATTCGCCGAGCAGCCCCGCAACCGCAACACCGCCTGGTCGCGCCAGATGCGCTTTGACATGATCTGCCAGGCGAACGGCATCGAGCATCGCCTCACCAAGCCGAACCATCCCTGGACGAACGGGCAGGTCGAACGGATGAACCGCACCATCAAGGAAGCCACCGTCAAACGCTTCCACTACGAGAGCCATGACCAGCTGCGGACACACCTCGCCGACTTCATGGCCGCCTACCACTTCGCCCGCCGGCTCAAGACGCTCAGTGGGCTCACACCCTACGAATACATCGCCAGGATCTGGACGTCAGAGCCAGACCGGTTCATCGTCGACCCGATCCACCAGATGCCGGGACTAAACACCTAGGCAAGCATCTTGGCCGCCAGCATCGGTAGACGGAGCCCATCGCAGCACCCGCAGCAGTCACGCTTCGGACTCGGTGAGGCGTCCAGCGGCGAAGTTACGGGCAAGCGCGATGAAGGTTTGAAAGGCCGCCGACGAATTGCGGCGGTTGGAGTAATAGAGGCACAGCGGTGCGAGCGGCGGCGTCCAGTCTTCGAGGATACGGACCAGCCGGCCCGCCGCGATATCGTCGCGAACGTCCGCTTCCATGAAATAGCCAATCCCAACGGCTTGCGTCGCTGCAATCCGAGATAGCGATGCCTCGTCGAGCGTGATCGGTCCCTCGACGTCGATCCGCTGTTCCTCGCCATCCTTTTCGAAGCGCCATTGAAACAAGGCGCCGTTTGGCAACCGGATGCGCAGACATGGGTAGCGCAGGAGGTCCTGCGGCACTCGAGGTATCGTTCGGCTCTCGAAAAAGGCGGGTGACGCCGCGACTGCCATTCGCCGCACTTGACCGAGCGGGATGGCGATCGCGTCGCTCGGCACGAAGTCAGCGCTTCGCACCCCTAGATCGAAGCCGGCTGCGACGACATCGACGAGCCGTCCTTCGGTGACGAGATCGATGTGCACTTGGGGGTAGCGCCGCAGGTAGGCCAGGACGAGGGGGGCCATGATTTCGCGCGCCGCCGTGGCGAAGGCGTTGATGCGTAGCGTGCCCGATGGCACCTCCTGCTGCGAGCGCGCGGTGTTCATTGCCTTCTGGATGTCTTCGAGCGCGGGCTTGATCTGCGCGACGAAGATCCGCCCGGCATGCGTGAGCGAGACGCTGCGCGTGGTGCGATTGAACAGCCGCACAGCCAGCTCGCGTTCGAGCTTGCCCACCGCGTTGCTGATAGCAGTCGTCGACAGGCCCAGGTCGAGCGCGGCGGCACGGAACGAACCACACCGGACGATGGCGAGCACCGCCTCGAGTTCGATCAAAGAATGTCGACTCATTATCCCGCTTTCCGTGACACGCTATGCCGATTTGTCTCGATTATCACGCGGAATGTCCATCGCTAGATCGTGGTCATCACCAGCGAGGAGATGACCATGTCCCTGGACCTACCCAGCCCCCTCGCCGACTATGTCGAGGCGAACGCCCGTCTTGATGTCGACGGCATGTTGAAGCCCTTTCAGCACGACGCCGTCGTCATCGATAACGGCAAGCGGTTCGAAGGACGGCCGGCAATTCGGCAGCTCCTCGAAGACGAAGTGATCCCGGTGAAGGCGATCTTTATGCCCGATAGCGTCCGGCAAGAGGGCGGCGCCGTCGTGGTGGAAGGTCCTGCGCACGGTCAATTTCCGGGCAGCCCGCTCCGCTTCATCTACCGCTTCCGGCTGACGAGCGGCGCGATCGAGACGCTGGAGATCACGGTATGAGCATCACGATCGATCCCACCGAGTTCGCCGGAAAGCGCGTGCTTGTCAGCGGCGGAACCAAGGGTCTCGGCCGCGCGACCGTCGAGCGCTTTCTGGCCGGTGGCGCACGGGTCATCACGGCCGCAAGGATCATCAAGGACCCGATCGATGGCGTCGAATACGTCCAGGCGGACCTGACCACGTCTGACGGCGGCGCGGCATTTGCCGAAGCAGCGCTCAAGCGGTTGGGCGGGATCGACATCCTCGCTCATGTCGTCGGCGGCTCGGCCTCGCCGGCTGGTGGTTTTGCCGCGTTGACGGACGAACACTGGCTCGCCGAATTGAACTTGAACCTGCTCGCAACCGTCCGGCTCGATCGCCTGCTGATCCCGCAGATGCTCGAGCGGGGCAAGGGCGTTGTGGTGCACGTCACTTCGATCCAGTCCGTTCTTCCGCTACCCGATTCAACGACTGGCTATGCCGCCGCGAAGGCTGCGCTTCGGACCTACAGCAAGGCGATCTCCAAGGAGGTTGGGCCAAAAGGTGTGCGGGTCAATGCTGTGTCGCCTGGCTGGATCATGACGGAAGCGACGGGCGACTTTCTCGCCATGCTTCAGAAAGCCAATGGCGGCACGATTGAAGATGCCCGGCAAGCCGTCCTTGATGCTTTGGGCGGAATTTCAATCGGCCGTGGAGCCGAACCTGAGGAGGTCGCCGACCTGATCGCCTACCTCGCCGCCGACCGCGCCGCCGCGATCCACGGCGCCGAGTTCGTGATCGACGGCGGGACGATCCGCACCGTCTGACCGCCTAGTTGTTGCTCGCGCTGCACCGCCAACTCTGCGACTGGAACTGGCACACGGTGACGGCGGAAGGTCGGGATGTGGGGTTGGCGCTCCGGCTGACCGAGATGATGCGGCAGCTCGGGCTGTCGGTCGAGGTAGCGCGCGGCGAGGCCATCCTGCTGCATCTCGAAGAGCCGTCATTCCTGGCGACGCTTACGCAGGCGATGTTGCCGCGGATCGTCGAGCGCGGCGTCGCGAGGGTCGAGCAGATCGATCCAGCGACATTGGCGCAGCGGATCGAGGATGAGCATCGCGCCATCGGCGGCGTGATCGTCTGGGATCTCGCCTTTCTGGTGACGGGTCGTGTGCCGTCGGTTCCCCGGTGAAGCTCGCGGGCTCTGGCCAAAGTGCTGCCAGCCACTATTCGGCCAGCTTCACGCGGACGTGACGACCTACGGCCAAGCGTTCACATCGCCCTGATCCCAGCGACTTACCATGTCCTTCAGTCCGGTGTTCGCCAAAACATTTGGCAGCAAGTCGCATGTAACGAAAAACGCTTTCGAAAATCCCGCTATCCTTAATCCATCGGTAACGAGCTCCGCAATAACGCGTCCATCGTGTCGTCGCGAACGGCACATGGGGGACCGGCGGTAATCCGTCGCGGTATTTGGGGAATCTTCGTGCATTTGCTTACTTCGGCGTACTCTACCCTGCGTTGCGGGATTTCGACGGCTGCCTTGCTGACCGCGACCGCGTTTCCGGCCTATGCCCAGGACGCGGTGCCGGCACCGGTCGCTGCCACGACCGAACCGGTGACAGCGCCGGTCGAACAGGACCCGGCAACGCCGGCCGCGCCCGCCGATGCCGGTGCGCCCGCGACGATCGTCGTCACCGGCACACTGTTCCGCGATTCGAACGCCAGCTCGATTTCGCCGGTGACCGTGCTGACGTCGGAAACGCTCGAGCGCGCGAACATCACCACCGTGCAGGATGCGATCCGCTCGGTGTCGGCCGACAGCGCCGGGTCGATCTCGACCGGCTTCCGCAACGGCTTCTCGGCCGGCGGCGCGGCGGTGTCGCTGCGCGGACTTGGCGTCTCGTCGACCGTGGTGCTGATCGACGGACTTCGTTCGGCGAACTTTCCGCTCAACGACGATGGCCACAACGCCTATGTCGATCTCAATTCGATCCCGTTCAGCGTGGTCGACCGGGTGGAGGTGCTGAAGGACGGTGCATCGTCGACCTATGGCGCGGACGCGATCGGCGGCGTCGTGAACCTGATCAGCAAGAAGAATTTCCAGGGCGTCGAAGGATCGGTCCAGGGTGGCACCACCGAAAAGGCCGATGGGTCGCGCTACCGGGCGACGCTGACCGCCGGCTATGGCGACTATCGCGAGCAGGGGTTCAACTTCTACCTCAACGGCGAATACACCTTTGATGGGTACATCACCAACAACTCGCGCGGCTATCCCTTCAACACGCTGGATTTGCGTCCGAGCGGCCTGACCGATCGCAACCGCAACGATGATTCGCTGACGGCGCAGAACCCGCAGGCGGTCGTAACCCGCGTCGGCCAGAGCGACCTCAACAACCCGCTATCGGGTCAGGTCGGCGCGCCGCTGACCAACCTGTATCAGCTGCTCAATCCCGGTTCGTGCCCGTTCGGCACCTATACCGTGAACACCACGGCGGCACGCGGCACCGCCTGCGCCCACAACATTCCCGACGAATATTCGATCATCCAGCCGCGACAGCAGCGCTACTCGACGACCGGTCGCCTCAGCGTCCGCTTGAGCGACAATTTCGAAGCGTTCGCCAGCGGCAGCTATTCGCATTCCGAAGTCGATATCCGCGGCGCACCGACCGGCATCCGCCAGACGCAGCCGTTCGGCGGGTCGGCGGCGCTCGCCTCCAGCAGCCCCGGCATCGTGCTGCCGGTCTATGTCTGTTCGACGGGCGTCAACTGCGCGACCGCGGCGGACCGGCGGCTGAACCCGAACAATCCCTATGCTGCCGCCTTCGCCAACAACCCGGGTCAGGGTGCCGCGCGCATCTATTATCTGTTCGGCGACATCCCGGCGAACAGCCACCGCTATGTCGACGTGTTCCGCACGACCGCGGGCATTTCGGGCGATCTGGGCAACGGGTTCAAATTCCGCCTGAACGGCGTCTACGCCCGCGACAATTTCGCCGTCACCCAGCGCGGTTTCCTGAATATCCAGGGGCTGCTGAACGCGATCAACACCGGCAGCTACAACTTCGTCAATCCGGAGCAGAATACCGCGGCGGTGCGCGAGCAGATTTCGCCCGATCGCACCACGCCGTCCTATTCGACGATCGCGACGATCGGCGGGTCGCTGCTGAAGTCGCTGATGCCGCTGCCCGGCGGCGACCTCAATGTCGGTGCCGGCTTCCAGATCCGCCGCGAGACGTTGATGAACCGCAACCAGAACGCGGACCTCAGCTATTACGGCCTCAACACCTCGTCGGCGCAGGGGCGGCAGACGGTAACGGCCGGCTTCTTCGAAATCGACGCACCGTTCGTCCGCGAATTCGACCTGAACGTGTCGGGTCGCTACGACAATTACTCGCAGGGCTATAGCCGCTTCTCGCCCAAGGTCGGCATGAAGTTCATGCCGGTCGACCAGTTCTCGCTGCGGGCGACCTATTCGAAGGGCTTCCGCGCACCGACCTTTGCCGAAAACAACCCGGCCAGCAGCTATTCTGGCTTCTCGTCCTTCACACCGCCGGCCAGCTTCGTCGCCGCGCATCCGGGTAACCCCGCTTATACCAGCACCTACAATATCGGCAGCGGCGCGACCGGCAATGCCGAGATCCTGCCCGAAGTCTCGCGCAGCTTCTCAGCCGGCGCGATCTTCAAGCCGGTGCGCTGGTTCAACCTCACGGTCGACTATTACAACATCAAGAAGTCGAACCTGATCGTCAGCGGCCCGCTGCGTGCCGAAGCGATCGCCGCCTATTACGGCCAAGCCAATGCGACGGCGGGCTGCGCGGCTTTGGCGGCGGTGGGCGAAGGCTATCGCTGCAACGTCATCGACGCGCCCGATCCCGACAACCCGGGCGCCCTGCCCCGCCTGCTCGTGTTCAACGTGCCATATGTCAACGCGAACTATCAGGTCAGCTCGGGCGTCGATATGCAGGCGAATTTGAACGTCCCGCTGTCGGACCGGGTGCGCCTGATCAGCCGCCTCGACGTCACGCAGGTCATCAACCAGAACCTCGTGACGCCGGATGGCGTGGTGCAGAAATATGCCGGTACGCTCGGGCCGTACCAGCTGTCGTCGGGCGGCGGCACGCCGCGCACCCGCGGCAACTGGCAGAACTCGGTCGAGGTCGGTGACTTCGCACTGACCGCGACGACCTATTATGTCGGCCGGATCAAGCAGGTCGCGGCGGACGGGATCACCCCGGTCAACGGCGTCATCGACCTGTCGTGCAAGAATGCGCTGACGGCACAATGCTATATCCGTCCGTTCATCTATGCCGACCTGAACGCTGCGGTGCAGGTGAACGATCAGTTCCGCTTCTTCCTGAACGTGCAGAACCTGACCAACGCGCGTGCGCCGCTCGCCTCGGGCGCGTATACCAGCAATCCGAACTATCTCAGCAGCTGGCATTATGCCGGGCTGGTCGGACGCAGCTTCAGTGCCGGGGCGAACTTCAGCTTCTAAGCGCGAACTTGTACGAAATGCGCAACAGGACGGTGCCCCGTATCGTCCTGCTGCGCATTAATTATCCAATAGCGACGCTGGATGATGGATAGGGTCCATTTGTCCATATCGTCGGTTATATCGCGCATGTCTCTTCCCGCATCCACGAACGCGTCAGCGCTTCCCTCCCACCGTTCCCACAGCGATCGAGCCGCGGCATGATGCGACGGTGGCAGTGGGCGGCTCGCCTCCTTACCCGCCAGATGTGGTTCCGGGCCGGGCTGTTCTGTGTATTCGCAATAGCCTTGGCACTCGCCAGCGCGTTGGTCGGACACACCATATCGTACGACTTTGCCGCGAAGGTAGGTTCGAAGTCGGTCGACGGCATATTGAACCTGCTCGCGTCGTCCATGCTCGCGGTAACGACCTTTTCGTTGACCGCGATGGTTCAGGCCTATTCGGGGGCAACCAGCAGCATCACCCCGCGCGCCGTGCAGCTCCTGATTGACGACAGCACGTCCCAAAATGCGCTCGCGACCTTCTTGGGCAGCTTCCTGTTCGCGATCGTCGGCATAGTCGCCCTGTCAACGGGCATCTACGGCAATACCGGCCGCGTCATCCTGTACGCCGGTACCATCCTCGTCATCCTGATCATCGTCGTGACGTTCCTGCGCTGGATACAGCACATCGCCCGGTTCGGACGGGTGTCCGATACGATCGACCGGGTCGAGCGCGCTGCTACCGACGCCGTACGAGGGATGCTGCAGCAGGCCCGGTTCGGGGTCGCCGATCCACCATTGATCCCGGGCGACGCGCATGTCCTGCACCACAACAGGATCGGTCGCGTCACACACGTCGATGTCGCTGAAATCGGCGACGTTGCAGCCAAGATCGGCGCGAACATCCACCTCGTTAGTGGTCCCGTCCATTTCGTCGATCCGTCGAGGCCGGTCGCATGGGTGGACGCCAAACTCGATGACGGTCAGGCATGTCTGCTCCGGGATGCGTTCACCGTTGAGCACCAGCGCACCTTCGATCACGATCCGCGGTTCGGTCTGGTCGTTCTGGGCGAAATCGCGGCCCGCGCCTTGTCGCACGCCGTCAACGATCCGGGTACCGCAATCGCGGTGATCGAAGCGGGAACGCGGGTCCTGTCCGCCGTTCTGCGGCACCGACCCGGTGCGGATTGCGCACCGCCACCGCGCGTGATCGTGCCACCCGTCGCATTCGCCGATATGATCGAAGACCTGTTCCGACCCATCGCCCGCGACGGCGCCGCCACTATCGAAGTCGGCATACGTCTTCAAAAGGCGCTGGCCGCGCTCGTCGCCATCGACGAACGGGCCATGCCCGACTGCCGTCGGGAAGCGCAGGATGCCTTCGATCGAGGACAGGGGAAACTCGCCAGCGACCGCGACGCCGCTGAACTCTCGCTGCTCCATCGCCGACTATGGGACAGCGGCCACGGCGTCATCGGATAGGGTATCAGACCCACACCATGGTCTATGCGACAGCCGATTACCGTTTCGCAGATTTCGTTGGGATCAGATTACCGGTGATCATCGCCGTAGGTTTGGTAACCTGCCTTGCCATCGCGTGATTGGCATCGGCCACGCGCTGGGTCGGGCCTCCTTCGAACTTCAGTGGGCCGGTGCCCGATCGGTCATGCCGAACGTCTGCGCCAATCCATGGTACAGCTTTTCGCGGCAAATCCATTGGCTGGCGAAGTCGGCGATGAACGCGGTGGCGAACATCGGCAGCATCAGTCCGCGGCTCGCCGTCGTTTCGGACAGGATGATGACGGCGGTCAGCGGCGCGCGCACTACGCCGACGAAATAGGCGACCATGCCCAGGATCACGACGGCGCTCGCCGGCTCGTCCGGAAAGACTTCGCGCAGCAGGTTTCCGACCCCTGCCCCGACCGCGAGCGATGGTGCGAAGATGCCGCCGGGCAGCCCCGCGATCGCGGTCGCCGCGGTCGCGGCCAGCTTTACCGGTCCGAACCAGAGCGGCGCGTCCACCCCGACAATCATCGCCCGCGCCGCCGAATAGCCCGTTCCCCAGGTCAGTCCGGTAAAAACCCCCAGCAGCGCGACGATGCCGCCACAGATACCGGCGAACCACACCGGCCTTGCCCGTGCCCATCGTGTCACCCGGTTGCGCCCCGTCGCCATCGCCAGCAGCAGGCGCGAGAACAGCCCACCGGACATTCCCCCCAGGATGCCGGCGACGGGAACGACGAACAGCGCCGACGAGAGCGGCATATGCGCGCCGATCGCTCCGAAATAGATGTAATCGCCCTGCACCGACTGGGCGACCATGCCGGCGATGACGATCGCCGCCAACACCAGCAGCGTGACGCGCTGTTCATAGGCGGAGGCGAGTTCTTCGATCGCGAACAACAGCCCCGCCAGCGGCGTGTTGAACGCCGCCGCGACACCGGCGGCACCGCCGGCGATCAGCACCCCGCCCCGCAGCGGCACCCGCATGATCCGATGGGTGATCCCCATGACGGCGGCCGCAAGCTGTACGGTCGGGCCTTCGCGCCCGACCGACGCGCCGCCCAGTACGGCACCGATCGTCAGCGCGGCCTTGGCCGCGACCGTCCGAACGGAAATCAGCGTTGCTGTCGCCTCGTTCGGATTGGCCTGTGCCGCGATCACCTGCGGGATGCCAGACCCGCGCGCCAGGGGCGCAAACCGGCGCGTCAGCCACACCAGCAGCATGAACGTCAGCGGTGTCGTCAGGAGCGGCCACCAGTGGGCGGCGCGGGCATAGCGACCGAACACGTCGCCTGCCCAGTCGGAAGCCTCGGCGAACAGCGTCGCGACGATGCCGACCAGGATCGCACCGGCAAGGATCGCCGTGCGGGTGCGGAACTGGACCGATTGCGGTCCGCTGGTCCGCAGCAGCGCCCGGAAGCGCGACGGGGTCCAGCGTCTGGTCGCACTGAACCTTTCGAATAGAGGTGCCATGCACCGTCCTTACGTTCATTGCCGGGAAGCGTCACCCTCGACGGACGCGGGTTCCGCTGGCGCCTTGTAAACCACTGCGCAGTCGGTAAGCCTTTGACAACGGCGGCATCGAAGCACGGCGATTTTTTAGGAGAACCACCATGCGCATGGCATTCGGCATCGGCGCGACCCTCATGCTGATGGCATCGCCGGTCGCGGCACAGCCCGCCGGGGACCGTGACAACGTCTTGTCGGCGCAGGAGCGCGCGCAGGGGTGGCGACTGTTGTTCAACGGACGCGACCTGGCGGGATGGCGGTCGTTCGACGGATCGGCCCCGGCGCGGACATGGACGGTGCGCGACGGCACGCTGGCGCTGACCAAGGCCGATGGACAGATGAGCGGCACCGATCTGGTGACCGCCGACATGTTCGGCGCGTTCGAACTGACGCTCGACTGGAAGGTCGAGCGCGGCGGCAATAGCGGCATCCTCTATCTGGCGCGCCGGCTGCCCGAGGCCCCGCTGCTGTACCAGACCGGACTGGAAATGCAGGTGCTGGACGACGAAGGCCATTCGGACGGGAAGATTCCGACCCATCGCGCGGGCTCGCTCTACGACATGACGGTACCGCCCGCGGGCGTATCGCGTCCGGCGGGAAGCTGGAACCATGCGCGGCTGCTGGTCGAGCGCGGACGTATCCGGCAATGGCTGAACGGCACGCTGACCGCCGATGTCTCCTACGGCGACGATGCGTGGCGCAAGCGGGTCGCGGCCTCCAAATTCGCCAAGATGCCGCGGTTCGGCACCTTCCAGAGCGGCGTCATCGGCCTGCAGGACCATGGCGAGCCGGTCGCGTTCCGCAACATCAAGCTCCGCCGGATCGGCACGTCGGCAACGGGAGCGGCCAAATGACCTTCGCCGCGGCGGATGCCGCGATCGACGTCGTCATCGTCGGGTCGGGCGCGGCGGGCGGCATGGCGGCGTACAGCCTGACCAAAGCGGGCCTGCGCTGCCTGATGTTGGAGGCCGGGCGGAACTACGATCCGCAGGCAGAGGTCAACATGTTCGCCCCCGAAAGCGACGCGCCGCTGCGCGGATCGGGCACGCCCGACAAGCCGTTCGGCTATTTCGATGCGACGGTCGACGGCGGCTGGCAGATCGAGGGCGAACCCTACACGATGCAGGAGGGCACCGACTTTCGCTGGTGGCGTCCGCGGATGCTGGGCGGCCGTACCAACCATTGGGGGCGGCACGTCCCGCGCTTCGGTGCGTATGACTTCAAACCCTTTTCGCGCGACGGATTGGGCGTCGACTGGCCGATCGGCTATGACGACGTCGCTCCTTTCTACGACCGGGTCGAGCGGATGATCGGCGTCAATGGCGGGCCGATCGGGCTGGAGAACCACCCGGATTCACCCGCTGGCTGCCTGATGCCGCCGCCCAAGCCGCGCGTGCCGGAAATGCTGATTACCGCCGCGGCCGAGAGCCTCGGCATTCCGGTCCGCGCGGCGCATACCGCCGTCCTGACCCGCGACATGCCTGACCCCGTCGCGCCGCGCAGCGCCTGTTTCAACGCCACGCCTTGCACGCGCGGCTGCACGATCGGCGCGATGTTCCAGACGACGACCTCGCTGCTGCCGATGGCCAAGGCAACCGGCAAGCTGCGCGTGGTGACCGATGCGATGGTGTCGCGGGTGGTGATGGGGTCGGGCACCCGCGCCGCTGGTGTCGAATATGTCGATCGCAAGACCGGACAGCGCCATCAGGTCACGGCGCGCGCGGTGGTGCTGGCGGCCGGCACGGGCGAGACCACGCGGCTGCTGCTCAATTCGGGGAAGGACGGCCGCGGTCTCGCCAATTCCTCGGGCGAGCTTGGACGCAACCTGACCGATTCCACCGGTGCATCGTTCCGGGCGTACATCCCCGGCCTCGCCAACCGGCCGCGCTATAACGAGGACGGGATCGGCGGGCAGCATATCTACATCCCGTTCTGGCTGTACGAACAACAGAAGCGCGGCGAGCTGGATTTCGCGCGCGGTTATCATTTCGAAATCAACGGGCGCTTCGGCATTCCCCCCGAAACCGCGCTGCCTCGCGTCTGGGGGCCGGCGCTGAAGCAGGCGGTCCGCGCGCGATCGGGCGCGACGATCGGGCTGGTGTTGCGCGGCGAGATGATTCCCAACAAGGACAGCTATTGCGAGATCGATCCGGGCGTAAAGGATCGCTTCGGCATCCCGGTGCTGCGCTTCGCGTTCAAATGGTCGCAGCACGAGGTCAATCAGGTCGCGCATGGCCGCCGCGCCGCACATTCGGTGTTCCGGCGGTTGAACGGCACGATCCTCGATCCCGATCTGCCGCCCGAAAGGATCATGACCGCAGGGGGTGAGATCATCCACGAACTCGGTACCGCGCGGATGGGCGCGGACAAGCGAATGTCGGTGGTCGACGGCTACGGCCAGACCTGGGACGTCGACAATATCATATTGATGGACGGGGCGACCTTCGCCTCGGGGCCGCACAAGAACCCGACGCTGACCATCCTCGCGCTCGCCCTGCGGGCCTCGGAGCGCCTCGCCGCGCGCCTGACATCGGGAGCGCTCGCATGACGATCAGCCGCCGCACGACGCTGCAATGGTTCGCTACCGCCACCACCCTGTCGCTCGCGTCATGGACCCCGGCGTTCGGCGCAGTCGCGACCGGGGCCGGCGTCCCGCCGCCGTTCGACGTGGTCGACTGGCCGGTCAACGTCGCGCCCTTGCCCCCGACCAAGGGCTATGGCCGCGACCCCGACCTGACCGATCCCCAGGTGCCGTGGCCGCTGACCTTTACCAAGGCGCAGCGCGCCGCCATCGACCTGCTCGGCGACATGATCCTGCCCGCCGACGCCGCGTCGCCCGGCGCCGGCAAGCTCGGCGTCGGCGCTTTCATCGACGAATGGATCAGCGCGCCTTATCCCCGCCAGCAGGACGACCGGACCACCGTCATCGCCGGGCTGAGCTGGCTCGACGCACAGAGCCGGGCGCTGCACCGGACGCCGTTCGCCGCACTGACGACGGCGCAACGCGGCACGCTGCTAGATGCGCTGACTAGCGACGCGCCCGCCCCCGCCCTGGCGAGGCCAGTCGCGTTCATGGACCGGCTGCGCAACCTGTTCGTGCTCGGCTTCTACAGCCTGCCCGAAGGGAAGGCGGATATGGGCTTTATCGGCGATCAGGTGATCGAGGGTGCCTATCCCGGCCCGGACGACAAGGCGCTGGCGCATTTGACTGCCTTGATGAAGGAACTGAAATTGGACGACAAAGCGCGAGTGTAGCCGACTGACGCACCGCTGCATTCATGACGCGCTACTGTTGTGCATCATTGCGTGGCGCGCGGCGGTCCGTCAGGTCGACGTCCGGCTCAAACTGCGCCAACACGACCGCACGCTGGCCGCATGGATGGACCAATTCGGAAGAGAAGCGTGCTGAAGCTGTTTTTCGATTCCCGGCAGGCGGCCCACGCCCCGACCCGCGAATTCCACAATGGCGGATGGACCCCGCATGCCGAAACGCCCGATCGCACGGCACAGGTCGTAGCGGCGGTCGGGCCGTTCATCCCGCCGCACGACCACGGCATCGCCCCGATCGCGGCAGTCCATGACGCCCGATATCTGACGTTCCTGCAGGAAGCATGGGCGACGTGGGTGGCGGCCGGACGGGAAGGCGATGCGATCGGTTATACGTTTCCGGTGGTGCATCGCCGGCCGCTGGACCTGACGCGCATCGACGCGCGCCTCGGCGCGTTCAGCATGGATGCGTCGACGCCGATTAGCGCGGGCAGCTGGGACGCGGCCTATTGGGGGGCGCAAAGCGCGCTGAGCGCGGTCGATGCACTGGCCGACGGTGCGCGTGCCAGTTTCGCCCTGTGTCGCCCGCCGGGCCATCATGCCGGCCCCGACTATCTAGGCGGATACTGCTTCCTGAACAACGCCGCGATCGCCGCGCGCCATGCCGCTGCGCAGGGCATGGGGCCGGTCGCGATGTTGGATGTCGATTACCATCACGGCAACGGCACGCAGGATATCTTCCTCGACGATGATCAGGTGTTCTTTGCGTCGATCCACGCCGATCCGCGGACCGATTACCCATTCTATTGGGGCCATGCCGACGAACGGGGCGAAGGCATGGCGCACGGTACGACACTGAACCTGCCGTTGCCGCGCGGCACCGACTGGACGGCGTATCGCCCGGCGCTCGACACCGCGCTGGCCGCGATCGCCGACTGGGGCGCCAAGATGCTGGTCGTGTCGTTCGGCGCCGATACCTATGTCGACGATCCGATTTCGGGGTTCGCGCTGCAAACGCAAGATTTCACGACGATGGGCCGACGGATCGCCGATGCCGGCCTGCCTTGTGCGATCGTGATGGAGGGCGGCTATGCCGTCGATGCTCTGGGCGTCAACGTCGCCGCGTTCCTAGCCGGGTTTGCCGACTGACGCCGTGAACGGGCCACCCGCGGTCCCGTACCCTTTGCGCGAATATCGGATCGCCAGCACTCGCCTGCATTGGCCTGAGAGGGCCCCATGCGCATTTCCCGCACACGCTCGACGCGCATCTCCGCAACTGCGCGTCCGTGATGCTGTCGACCCATGCGCTGCGGTCGTTCATCTGCCGGAGAACGGTTCAGTCGGCGCCACCGTATCAATCGATTGCGATAGAGCGGGCCAAGCCGTACCATAGACCTGACGCGCCACAGAACGCGCACATGTTGGAGAGTGGTTTGAACGGCGCGCAATTGGCAATTCGCTCGATCCTGATCGTTGGCGGCGGCACGGCGGGGTGGATGACGGCGGCGGCGCTGTCGCATGCGCTGGGCGATCGCTGCGCGATCACGCTGGTCGAATCGGACGAGATCGGCACGGTCGGGGTCGGCGAGGCGACGATCCCGCCGATCAAGCTGTTCAACGACACGCTCGGCATCGATGAGGCCCAGTTCCTGCGCGAGACCAAGGGCAGCTTCAAACTGGGGATCGAGTTCGTCGACTGGGCCCGGCGAAGCCATCGCTATTTCCACCCGTTCGGCACCTTCGGCAAACCATTCGATCTGGTGGCCGTGCATCAGCATTGGCTGGCGGCCAGGGCGGCGGGGTCCCCCGTCCCGTTCGATGCGCTGTCGATGGCGTGGGGCGCGGCGCGGCATGGCCGGTTTGCGCGACCAATGGCCGATCCGCGCAGCGTCGCCTCGACATTCGATTATGCCTATCATTTCGATGCCAGGCTCTATGCCGCGTTCCTGCGCCGTTATGCCGAGGCACGCGGTGTCGTTCGCGTCGAGGGGAAGGTCGCCGACGCCGCGTTGGACGGCGAGCGTGGCCATGTCGCCAGCGTCACGCTGAACGACGGCCGCACCCTGAGCGCCGACCTGTTCGTCGACTGTTCGGGATTTCGCGGACTGCTGATCGAAGGGGCGTTGGCGACCGGCTATGACGACTGGACGCACTGGTTGCCATGCGACCGGGCGGTGGCGGTGCCGTGTGCGACCGGGGGCGAGGGCATGACGCCCTATACCCGTTCGACCGCGCGGGCGGCTGGGTGGCAATGGCGCATCCCGCTGCAACATCGTACCGGCAACGGCTATGTGTATTGCAGCCGGCATTTGTCCGATGACGAGGCCGCGGCGACGCTGCTGGCAAATCTGGATGGCGAGCCGCTGGCGGAACCACGTTTCCTGCGCTTCACCACCGGCCGGCGGCGGCAGTTCTGGAACCGCAACGTCGTCGCCATCGGCCTGGCGAGCGGGTTCATGGAACCGCTCGAATCGACCAGCATCCATCTGATCCAGACGGGCATCGCCAAGCTGCTCGCCTATTTCCCGACGCGCGATTTCGACCCGATGCTGATCGACGAATATAACCGCGTCGCGATCACCGAAGTCGAACGCATCCGCGACTTCCTGATCCTGCATTACAAGCTGACGATGCGGGACGATGCGCCGCTCTGGCGGGAATGCGCGGCGATGGACATTCCCGACACGCTGGCACTGAAGATCGCGCATTTCCGACACGGCGGCCGCCTCGTCGCGCGCGACATGGACCTGTTCGGTCCGGCCAGCTGGGCCGCGGTGCATATCGGCCAGTTGAACAACCCCGTCTCGTTCGACCCGCTACTCGACACCACCAACAGCGCCAGCTTCGTCGACCGGCTGGCAACTGCCGTCGATACCATGGCGCGGTCGATGCCCGAACATGGCGCCTTTTTGCAACAGATCGGCGCCTCGAGAAGCACCTGACGGACGATGTTTGCAAACCTTTGCATTATCGGTTGCAAACGATTGCTGAGTCGATATGAAGAGCCTCAAGAAACCCCGGAGAGCGGGGTGATTCAGGAGGGTTTGCTATGAAGATGCCGGTTTTGCTTGCCTGCACGTCGCCGATCGCATTGTTGGTTGCCGCACCGGCGATCGCCCAAACGGGCGCCCCCGCAGCGCAGACCACTAGCGAAGCACCGGGTACGATTCCCGATGCGGCGGATGCAACCGACGAGATCGTCGTCACCGCCAGCAGCGGCGAACGCTCGCGCTTCCGCAGCTCGATCTCGGTCAGCCAGATCAGCAACGAAGCGATCCAGAATTTCACGCCGCGTTCGGAAGCCGAAGTGCTGCGCAACATTCCGGGTCTGCAGCCCTCCGACACCGCCGGCCCGGGCGGCAACGCCAATATCGGCGTGCGCGGTATCCCCGTGTCGACCGGCGGTTCGGAATATGTCGCGTTGCAGGAAGATGGCCTGCCGACCGTGCTGTTCGGCGATATCAACTTCGGCAATAACGATTACTGGCTGCGCTTCGACCAGAATGTCCAGCGCGTCGAAGCGGTGCGCGGCGGTTCGGCCTCGACCTTCTCCAGCCAGGCGCCGGGCGCGGTCATCAACTATCTGAGCAAGACCGGTGACAAGGCGGGCGGCCAGATCGCCTATTCGAACGGCATCGGCTTTCGCGAACACCGCGTCGATTTCGACTATGGCGCGCCGATCGACGACACGCTGCGCTTCCATGTCGGCGGCTATGCCCGCAACGGCGGCGGCCTGACCAACGAGCGCTTCAACATCCTGCGCGGCTATCAGATCAAGGCGAACGTCACCAAGGACCTGCCCGACAATCGCGGTTTCGTCCGTCTGTATTTCAAGCGGTTGGACGAACAGGCGCCGACCAACACGACCACCCCGTCGATCGCGACGCTGGAAGGGAACAAGGTCACCGGCTTCGCGCCGCTGCCGAATTTCGACGGGCGCGACGGGTCGTCCTATTCGATCTACAACCGCAGCTTCCAGTATCTCGACTATGACGGCGGCGGCATCAAGAATGCCGAAGTGCAGGGCATCCACCCGCGCGTTACCGGTCTGGGCGCGCAGTTCCACTATGACATCGACGACAATCTGACGATCGACAACGTCCTGCGCTATCAGTGGATCAGCGGCAACTTCACGACCCAGTTCATCAACGTCGCGCCGCGTACCGGCACCGGCGGCGTGATCGGGTCGACGGTGAACGGACAGGTCGTCGGATCGCTGCGCTATGCCGCCGGTCCGAACCTCGGCCAGCTGTACACCGGCGCCTATGTGAACAATAACCCGAACATCAACACGTTGATGAAGAACATGAACAACTTCGCCAACAACCTTGCATTGAACGGCAAGTTCTCGGTCGGTGGCGGAAAGGCGACCTTCTCGACCGGCGTCTTCGTAATGAAGCAGAACATTGAACAGGATTGGCACGTCAACCGCAACTTCGCCGAACTGAATGGTGAAAATGCGGCGCCGCTCGACCTGTTCTCGACCACGGGGACGCAGCTGACCGCTGCGGGCCAGGCCGGGTTCAACGACAATTGGGGCAGCTGCTGCGCCCGTCGCGTCGACCTGAGCTATACCGATGTCGCGCCGTTCCTGCAGCTCGGGTATGAAACCGGCGGGCTGAACCTCGACGCGTCGGTGCGGTACGACAATGTCAGCGGCAAGGGCACTGCACAGGGCGGCGTCGCCGGCCCGACCACCCGCGTCACCGACGCGCTGGGTTCGGCGCTGATCCCGTCGCTGGTGCTGAGCCGGACGGGCGAGAATATCGACTATAGCGACAGCTATGTCAGCTGGTCGGTCGGTGCGCTCTATGCGTTCAGCAGCAATACCAGCCTGTTCGGCCGCGTCAGCCGCGGTGGCCGCTTCAACGCCGATCGCCGCGTCCTGTCGGGCAATTTCAATGCCGACGGCTCGCTCAACTCGCAGGGTGAATCGACCTCGGTCAACTTCCTCAACCAGCAGGAAATCGGCCTGAAGCAGCGCGGCGGCATTCTCGGCGAAGGGTGGTATTCGGTCGAAGTCACCGGTTTCCGCTCGACACTGACCGAAAACAACTACGACTTCACTCGCATCAACAATCCGGCGCCGAACAACGACCCGAACATCTCGAACGGCTATCGCTCGTTCGGCGTCGAGTTTTCGAGCCGGATCAACTACGGCAACTTCCACCTCGCCGCCGACGCGACCTATTCGAATTCGAAGATCGTCAGCAGCGCGACGCCGGCACTGGTCGGCAACCGTCCGGGCGGTCTGCCCGAATTCCTCTACGTCATCTCGCCATCCTATGACGCGGGTCTGGTCGCCTTCGGCGTCAGCGTGAACGGACAGACGGCGACCCCGTCGGACGACTTCAACCTCTACACGATCAAGGGCTCGACCTTCGTCAACGGTTTCGTGACCGTGCGGCCGGTCGAACGCGTCGAACTGGGGCTGAACGTCAACAACCTGTTCGACAAGCTCGGTTTTCGTGGCGGTGGCAACCTGAACCCGGTCCTGTCGTCGACCAGCGCCGTGTTCAACAACACCGCGCTCTATGGCCGGACGGTAACGGGGTCGATCCGCTACCGCTTCTAACGCGCTCCCAAACCTTACGGGCGGCACGGCCTCGGCCTTGCCGCCCTTTTTTTGTGCGCGGAGGATATCTTTCCTTCCAAGCTCCAACGTCATCGAAGCGCAGGCTGGGATCTTCCCGTGATAGCACGCAGCAGGAGCCGCTGAAGGCCCTAGCCCGCGCTGGGGCGACGCGTTTGGCAAAAAGGCTATGCTCGAGACAAAGAAAGGGCGCCGCCGGACCGAACCGGCGACGCCCCACGTCATCACAAAGCCAGTCGGATCACATGGTCCAGCGCGCCTTGTCCCCGTCTAGGACCAGCCGGAACCAGGGTGCCGCCGTCCCTCCGAAATGCTTGCGCCGCATCGGCCCATCGCTCGGCTCAGCCCCGTTCAGCCCGACCGAGTCCGCAAAGCTGATGACGTCCAGCTCCCCGGTCACCCACCAGCAATAGGCCTGATAGGGTTCCGCCGCCGGATTGCCCGCCACCAGACCCGATCCGTTAAGCGGCACCCATGGTCCGTCCATGCTCTCCGCAACCGCGCCGTACAGCCCGGTCGGCGCGCCGGTGCCGTCGACGAAGCGCTTCGCCTGCGTCGACCAGAACAGATAATAGCGGCCGTCGACCAACACGATATGCGGCCGTTCCAGCTCGCTATTGACCCCGATCGACTCCAGCAGCGGTGCAGCCAGTCGCCATGGCTGATCGGGCGTATCGCGCTTCGCGACGCCGATCACGCCGTCATGCACGTCGTCGCCCCAGCCGGCCGACCCAACGAACAACAGATATTCGACGCCATCTGCGGGATCGCGGAAATAGCCGGGATCGCGAAACCCCTTGATCCGGCCATCGACCGCCTCCGGCTGATCGGCGCGCAGATAGATCGCACCATCGGCGGCGATCGATTCGACCGGCACCGACCAGTCGCCGACCCGGCCATCGGCAAAGCGCCCAACACTCTCGAACAATCGTTGTTCGAACGTCCGCGCCTGCCCCTGCCGGCCTGATGCGGTGAAATACAGGGTCAGCGTCTCGCCATCCTCGGCCAGCACCGCCGACCCCGACCATTCGCGGCTGCCCGGCGTGAAGCCGTCGGGGAACGCATCGCCATGATCGCGCCACCCATCCGCGCCATGGCTGGTCAGCCGGATGCGCGCCGCATCGTGCCGATCGTCGGGATCGGCGAATTGCGGCGTGATCAGGAAGAACCACCAGCTGCGATCGTCGACGAAGGCGGTGCGGCCATCGGCATAGGCGATCTGCCACATGTCCCACACGTCATGCCCCGGCACCACCGGCGTCAATTCGTCCAGCGAGAATACCGGCAATGCCAGTTCCGGCTGATCGGCGGCCAGCCGCGCGGCATCGATGTTCCAATGCGTCGGCAGCGACTGGTCAAGGGCGGAACGGCGGGCGGACATGGTCATAACGGCGGCTTTCGACTGGAAACAGGGTTTAGACGGCGGTGATGGCGAACAACGCGACGCTCTCCGCCTTCATCGCCGGGATCGGCAGGCCGGCATGGGCCAGCCAGTCGCCGTCCAGCACGACGCCGTCGCCACGCATCGCGGCAAAGATCGGCGCATCGGGAAGCGTGTGGCCGGGGGTGGTGGCCAAGTCGATCAGGCGTACGCGCACCCGCCCCGCCCCGGCCAGCAACGGCACGGGCAGCGGCAATGGATGGCGCACCGTCATCGGTTGGACTTGCGTCACGCTCAGCAGCAGGTCGCCCGGCTCCCCGTGCATCTGCCACACCAGCCCGTCGCCGCCCTCGCCCATCCACACCCGGCCATGGTGCAGCCGGTCGCGCAAATCCTTGTACCGCTCGATCGCCGCCGCCAGCGTCGCCGCATCGGCCGGCGCGATCACCGCCGGGTCCAGCTCGACGCCGAAATGGCCGGGCAGCGCCACGGCGGCGCGGAACGCCATGCCTTGGCTGCGGCCGGTCGAATGTGCCGGACTGGCGCCGACATGCGACCCCATCATCTCGGGCGGCAGGAAATGCAGAAAGCCGCGCTGCATCGCGACGCGGCTGACCGCATCGATACAGTCGCTGGTCCACATCCGGTGCGTCCGCGTGGCGATTCCGGCATCGCTGCGCCCACCACCTCCGGCGCACGCCTCGATCTCGACCGCCGGATGCGCCACGCGCAGCCGATCGATCAGTGCATAGGCACCGAGCACTTGGGCATGATATCCCGCCCGCCCCCGCGCGTCGCCTGCCGGCGCCAGATCGCGGTTATGGTCCCATTTCAGATAGGCGATCGGCAAATCGCGCAACAGCGTATCGATCGCGTCGAACAGATAGTCGCGAACCTCGGCCCGCCCTAGGTCGAGCACCAGCTGGTTGCGCGACGTCAGCATCGGCACGCCGTCCAGTTGCAACGCCCAATCGGGATGCACCCGCGCCAGATCGCTGTCGGGATTGACCATTTCGGGTTCGACCCACAGCCCGAGCTCCATGCCGAGCGCGACGACATGGTCAGCCAGCGGCTTCAACCCGCGCGGATATTTTACCGGATCGGCGACCCAGTCGCCTAGCGCGGCGGTGTCGTCGGCCCGCCCCTCGAACCAGCCATCGTCCAGCACGAACCGCTCGACGCCCAACCCCGCAGACCGATCGGCCAGCGCCATCAGCGCCGCTTCGTCATGGTCGAAATAGAAACCTTCCCAGCTGTTCACATGCACTGGGCGCGGGCGCATCGCCCCGCCCCATGGTGCGCGCGCCCGGACGGCGGCGTGGAACGCCTGCACCGCGCCGTTCAGTCCGGCGGTCGAACAGGTCGCCAGCATTTCGGGCGACGCATAGGTTTCGCCCGGCGCCAACCGAATCTCGCCGGGGGCCAGCGCCTCGCCCATCTGCAACACCCAGAAACCGTCATCGTCACGCTCGACCGACAGCCGGTGATTGCCCGACCATGCCAACTGCGCGGCATGGACCCGGCCATGGTGCCAGCCTGCATCCGGTCCGGCTACGAACAGCCCCGGCGGCCCGGCATGGCCGGTCAGCCCGCGCCGGTTCTCGCGGACCCAGCCATGCGCTGGCATCGCTTCGTCATGGACGACGAACTCGGCATTGTGACGCCCGGTGAAGCTGCGGATCGTTGCACTGTCGCCGGGCAGCGGCAGCGTCCCCGCCGCCAGCCATTCGACGTCCAGCATATCGTCGCCGTCATTGGTGACGCTCGCCGACAGGGTCATCACGTCGCCCGCCATCGCGATCCGCTGTACGACGGTCACGCGCGCGGTCCGATCGGTCAGCGTGACAGTGATCACATGCGGCTCTGCTTCGATGGCGACATCGGCGAACCACTGCGCGAACGCCTGTCCGCCGCGATGCGCGCGGAGCGCCGCCGGCCCGAACCAGCCGGTGCCGTAACTCGGCACCAGCGTCAGCGGCTGATCGCGATCGAGCGAGAAGGACGCCTGCGGTCGCGTATGGGCGAGCGCCGGCAGCGTATCGGCATCGACGCGCGGCCCCCACCATCGCCACAGCGGCGCGGCACTTTCCTGCGCCTCGAGGATCAGGCTCGACGCTTCGCCATGCAGCGCGATGGTCACGCCGCCGCCTCCTGCGTCGCACCGACCGGCAGACCTTCGCTGTTGCGCTCGCGCACCGTCCATACCGCGACCGCCGCCGCGAACATCAGCCCACCGCACAGCGTCAGCACGTTGCGCGGATCGCCGCCCAGCAGGCTGTCGTAGAACAGCCACATCGTGGCCGAGAAGATCAGCATCGGGATCACGATCATCATGTTGAAGATGCCCATATAGACGCCGGTCCGCTCGGGCGGGATCGATCCTGCCAGAATGACGTACGGGTTGCCCATGATGCTGGCCCAGCCGATGCCGATGCCGATCGCGGGCAGGAACAGCATCCACTTCTCGGTGACATGCGGCAGCCACACCATGCCGATCCCGGCCAGCACGAGGCAGATCGCATGCAGGCTGGCCGCGCCCAGTCGCTTGGCGAGCGGCACCATCGCGAAGGCGGCAAGGAACGCGACTCCGTTATAAAAGGCCGCCATCTCGCCATTGGTCAGCACCGCCGAGTGGAAGCCCGTCGACGTCGCCTCGGCGGTGCCATAGACCGACCGCCCGATCGAATAGATGACATAGGCCCAATAGGCCGCCATCGCATACCATTGGAACAGGCTCATCAGTGCCAGTTTCCGCATCGCCAGCGGCATGTCGCGGATCGCCGATCCGATCTCCTTCAACATCGCGCCCAGCCCCTTCGGCTCGGCGGCGATACGGGCGCGCTCTTGCACCGACAGCGGCAATTCGGGCACGCGCCAGATCGACCACAGGATCGTGGAGAAGCTCAGCACCGCCCCGACCATGAACGCGATCCGCGCGGTATAGGGGATGTTGTGGGTGTCGACCCAATCCTGGTTCATTCCCGCCCACACCAGCAGCGACGGGGTCAGGAACGCCAGCATCTGCGCCGCACCGGTAAAGGCGCTCTGCGTCAGGAACCCGATCTGGTGTTGGTTCTCGTTCAGCCGGTCGCTGACATAGGCGCGATACGGCTCCATGGTAATGTTGTTGCCGGCATCCAAAATCCACAGCAGCGACACCGCCATCAGCAGCGACGAACTGAGCGGCATGAAGAACAGCCCCAGCGCGCACAGCACCGCGCCCAGCAGGAAATAGGGGGTGCGCCGCCCCCAGCGGCTGTCGGTCCGGTCGCTAAGCGCGCCGATCAGCGGCTGCACCAGCAGGCCGGTCATCGGTCCGGCCAGTTGCAGCATCGGGATCGTCGCCTCCGACGCGCCCAGATAGCCGTAGATCGGCGCCATGTTCCCCTGCTGCAATCCGAACGAGAATTGCAGGCCGAGGAACCCCAGGTTCATCTCGAGGATGCGTGGCAGCGAAAGGTGCGGCTTGGAAGCAGGCAGGCGCATCGGGCATCCTCATAGCTGACGCCCGTCTGCGCGAGCCTGACGCCAGCTATATCAGCTTTGGCACGCCTGACAACAATCGATTGTGGTAACGCTGACCGGAATAGTTTCCGGTGTAAATCCGGTCGTCGGCAACGGCATCGACCTATCGGGTGATGACGACATTCCGTTCGATGAACCGCTCGCCCGTGACCTTGTCCACTTCGACGTTCCGCAGACGGACGTCCCGCACCGGCAGTTCGGCTTCCCCTTCGATCGAGGCGATATGGGCCGCCTGTGCGACGCGGACGTTGCTGACGACCAGGCCCTCGATGGGCGTGAGCTTGCGCACATAGGTCGGTAGCAGCGTCTTCCACTGATACAGCACATCGGTTTCGACGGCGAGGACGCTGCCGGCAATCATCGTCGCGCTGACGTTCGACATATGGATGTTGCGGACGTACCCGCCGCGCCGTTCGTTGGTCTTCACGAACAACAGGTTGTCGATCGGCACCGCCCAACCGTCCGCGCCCTTGCCTGACCCAGTGAAATGGCAATTGTCGACGAAGACGTTCTCGATCCCCGCCGACAATTCGCTGCCGATCGCCATAAGCTGGTGACCGTTCAGGATCTGGCAGTTGCGAACGACGATGTTGCGACAGGGGATCGCGAGCCGCCATGCGTCCATGTCGCGCCCGGATTTGACCGAGATCGCATCGTCGCCCTGATCGAACACGCAATCCTCGATCAGCACGTTGTGGCTCATCTCCGGATCGACGCCGTCATTGTTATGGCCGTGCGCGCGAATCTTCACGCCGCGGACGGTCACGTCGCGACACAACAAGGGGTGGATCGTCCAGAACGGACTACCGTCGATCGACACGTCCTGCACCAGCACGTTGCGGCAGCGGTTGAACTGGATGCATTGCGGGCGGAGATGGTTCTCGCCCATCGCCATTTGTCGCCCGGCGACCGGCACGTCGCGATACGCCATGTCGTATAGCTGGACCAGCGCATCCATATGCGGCTTGGGCCGGGCATACCATTCGCTCCATCGGTCCAGCCGCGGGCGAAGCGTGCCATGGCCGGTGATCGCAACGTTCGTGCAGTCGAACGCATAGATCAGCGGTGAATAGTTGAAGCATTCGATCCCCTCCCACGACGTCTGCACCGCCGGGAGGTAGTCGTCGGGGTCGTCGGAGAAATGCAGCGTCGCACCCTTTTCGACATGCAGCGCGACGTTGCTGCGAAGGTGGATCGCGCCGGTAGGCCAGTCGCCTGGCGGTACGACGACCACGCCCGCCCCTGCGGCATGGGCGGTCGCAATCGCGCGGGCGATGGCGGCGGTGGTGCGCGCCTGATCCCCCTGTACCGCGCCGTGGTCGACGATCGAGAAGCGGCGACTGGTCGAAAAGTCGGGTTCGGTGACCGGCGGCATTGCAAAGGGTGCCGCGATCGGTGTCCGGCGCAACGGCAGCGGTTTCGATCGGCCGGACGGTGCGTCCGCGATCAGCGGGATCAAGCATGCCGCCTGAACGAGTTTGCGGCGATCGATGCCCGTCATCCTCCACTCCTTCAATTAGTGCTGCGCAGCGTGACGCTGCCGGCTTTTGTCCAGTAGGTCAAAAACGCACGTTGACGCCGGCGGTGACCGTCCGCCCGATCCGCGTCTCGAACAACGTGTCCTGCCGCGCGCTGTCGGTGTAGAGGCGTTGCGTTTGTAGGTCAGGTTGGTCGCCTCGACGATCAGCTTGATGCTGTCGGCAATGCCATAGGAGGCGGAGGCATCGACGTAGAGCGTCGGCTTGTTTCCCTGCAGATCGCTGTCCGGCTCAGATAGGCGTCCTTGACCTCTTCCTTTACCCGGCTGCGCCCAGCGCCGCATTCGACGCCGCAATAGCGGACCTGGTCGAAGTCGAAGGTCGATGCCCATCTGTCGGGATCGATCGCTGCCCATGCATTGGGTGCGCCCGATCCGAACAGGTTGCCCACGCCCTTGATCTGGCGGGTGATGCGGGCAAGCGTGGTGCCGGCTGGCAGCGCGCGGACGACGGTGTCGGCATTGTAGGGGCGCAGGAACGACGACACGAAATCGCTTTCGCGATATTGTCCGCCGGCCTTGACGGTGAAGCCATCGGCGACGGTCCAGCCGAGATTGACCTCGCCGGTCATGTTGTCGGTGGTGTTCTTGGACGGCTTGGCCTGGAAGCTGAACCCGCCGAGCACGGTGCCGTCCGACAGGCCGGGCGCGTAGCTGAAGTTCGCCGGGTTGGCGACGTCGAAGCCGAAGCCGAGGGTCGGCGTGCTGCCCTTCCCCCGGAAATCGATCGAGAAATTGTCGCTGTCGATGACGTCCATGAACGTCTGCAACCGCTTGCGCCCGTCCCACACCGACTGGTTGCGTCCGACCAGCATGGTCGGTTCGAGCGCGTCGTTGAAACGATGCTTCAGGTCGAAATTCGCTTGCTTGAAGGTCGAGACGAAGTGATCGAGCAGCCCTTCCGACCGGACGTCGACGCCGCCGAACAGGCCGTAGAGCAGCGAGCCCTTGTCGCTGAACTGCACGTCGCGCACCGACACCATCGGCTGCCCGTTATTGGCGATCGACCGCCCGAACGAGATGCCGGCGATATAGTTGTCGCGGCGCTCGACGTCGAAGCGCGAATAGAGCAGGTCGACCGAGATATCGATATTCTCGTCGGGCTTGAGCTGCACGGTGAAGGTGCCGCCGATCCGCTCCTGATCCTGTTCGGAATCGAGGTAGCGCGGCAGGCGCGGAAAGAACGCGCCACTGCCCGGCGTATTGGGCAGGTCGGCCCGGCGCAGGCCGAGGATCGTGTTGTACGCCGCGGCCGATCCGGTGCGCGGGTTGCCGGTCGAACAGTCGGACGCGGTCGCGCCCTTGGTACCGACCGCCGGATAGAAGGGCGTGACGCCGACCGGTGAACAGAACAGCCCATTGGTGTTGGCGGACAGGATATCGACCGCCGAGTAACCGACCTCGCGCAGGTGCCGCTTCTGATACGCGATCGAGGCAAGCACGCCGAGCCGGCCGTCGTCGAACTTCTTCGACACCAGCATTGATGCGCGCGGGTCAACCTGCTTCGACAGCTCGTTCCAGATGCCACGTGCGGTCGCGGTCAGCACGAAATCCTCGCGGGCGTCGAGCAGCTTGGGCGCGGCCAGGTCGACCGTGGCACCAGCGACCCTTCCTCGACATCGGCCGATGGCGTCTTGCGGACCGACAGCGACGAAAAGATTTCCGTCGGAAAGACGTTGAAGTCGAAGCTGCGGCCATTGTTGCCCGCGCCATAGATATCGGAGGAACCGGTCTGTGCGGTGCCTTCCATGCCGTTGATGCGGACCCGGGTGAACCGGCGCCGAGACCCCGGACCGAGATATTGCGCCCCTCGCCACCGTCCCCGCGCGCAAGCGCCACACCCGGGACACGCTGCATGGATTCCGCGAGGTTCGCGTCGGGGAACTTCCCGATATCCTCGGCCACGATGCTGTCGACGGCGGCGGTTTCCCGCCGCTTCTGTCCCAGCGCGCTGTTCAGCGAGGCGCGGAATCCGGTGACGACGATCTCGCCGTCGTCGACCTGCGCAGGCGTGGCGGTGTCGCCGCTCGTCTCGGTGGGAACGTCCTGCGCGGCTGCCGGCATCGCGATGGCCAGAACCAGTGCCAGTGCGACAACCGATGTGGAATACAAAGCTGTGCGAGATACCGTCAAATACCCTCTCCCCGCCAACCCACATTTGTTTCACAATATGGTATTGAAGCCCACATTATAATATGGGAGCGACGGTCCTGTCATCTAATTTTGAACCGAGGCTGCGCGTCAGCCGTCTAAGGCGCGGGAACCCGAAGCAGAAAAGCCACCGGGATCGGCGTTCGAACCGTCCGGTCGGTACGGGCCTGTCGGCGGATTATTCTGTCGCCGATGCTCTGCATCAACGTAGAGGGAGCGACCGGCCGAAAGCAGCAGCCTAAGCCACGATAATTTCTATAGCTCGATCCCGCGCGGCCATTATGTATCAATTGCCCGATCCCCTGCTACAGCGGACAGGTGACGGGTTCCGGAGAGTTGTCCCTTATGAGTTCCAGTGACGCGCAAACTGGCATTTCCGGCCTCGACAACGTCCTGGCGGGTGGATTCGAACGGGCACGAACCTTCCTGCTGGAAGGAAACCCGGGCACCGGCAAGACGACGATCGCGATGCAGTTCCTGCTGGAGGGTGCTGCCGCGAAGGAGCGCTGTCTGTATGTGACCCTGTCGGAAACCGAGGACGAGCTGCGCGCGTCCGCCGCGTCGCACGGCTGGGAACTGGCGGGTATCGAGATCTACGAACTGATCCCGCCCGAAAACCTGCTCGACGAACATCAGCAGCAGAGCCTGCTCTATTCGTCCGACCTGGAACTGGGTGAGACGACGAAGCGTATCTTCGAGGTGTTCGAACGCGTCCAGCCCGACCGCGTGGTCCTCGACAGCCTGTCGGAAATCCGGCTGCTCGCGCAAAGCTCTCTGCGCTATCGGCGCCAGATTCTCGCGCTCAAACATTATTTCGCCAAGAGCAATGCGACCGTGCTGATGCTCGACGACCTGACCACCGACGTGAACGACAAGACGGTGCATTCGGTCGCGCACGGCGTGATCCGCCTCGAGGAACTGTCGCCGGAATATGGCGCGGAGCGGCGGCGGGTGCGGGTCGTCAAATATCGCGGGCGGCGTTTCCGCGGCGGATATCATGACTCGACGATCGAAACCGGCGGCGTCCGCGTGTTCCCCCGCCTCATCTCGGCCGAGCACAAGACCAGCTTCGATCGCGACCTGATGACGACCGACCTGCCAGAGCTGAACGCCTTGCTGGGCGGTGGCATCGAACGCGGGTCGAGCGTGCTGGTGCTGGGACCGGCCGGTACGGGCAAAAGCTCGATCGCACTGACCTTCATCCGCACTGCCATAGAGCGCGGCGAGCGCGCCGCGATGTTCGTCTTCGACGAAGAGGTAGGTCTGTTGATCAAGCGCGCGCGCGGCATCGGCGTCGATCTACAGGCAATGATCGATTCCGGCGCGCTCCACCTCGAACAGGTCGATGCCGCCGAACTGTCGCCGGGCGAATTTTCCGCTCGTGTCCGGACCTCCGTCGAGGTCTGGGGGGCACAGACCGTCGTGATCGACAGCCTCAACGGCTATCAGGCGGCGATGCCGGGCGAGCAAGCGCTGATCCTGCACCTGCACGAAATCCTGCAATATCTGAATCGGCAGGGGGCGACGACGTTCCTGACCGTCGCCCAGCATGGGCTGGTCGGCGACATGAAGACGCCGGTCGATGTGACCTATCTGGCCGACACCGTAATCCTGCTGCGCTATTTCGAAGCGATCGGCCGGGTGCGGCGCGCGATCTCCGTGGTCAAGAAGCGGACCGGGCCGCACGAGAACACGATCCGCGAATATCGTATCGCCGGCAACGGGGTCACGCTGGGCGATCCGCTGACGAAATTCCAGGGCGTGCTGCGCGGCGTGCCGATGCTGCACGGCGATGCCGGATTGCTGGACGGCGAGGACGCGTGAAGCGCACGACGGTTTCCGAACGGGCGCTGGTACTCGCGCCGCTCGGACGCGATGCCGCCATCGCGACGGGCATGCTGCGCGAGGCGGGGCTGGAAACGGCGGCGTGCGCGGGGCTGGCACCGCTGATCGTCGAACTCGACGCCGGCGCCGGCCTGATCGTGCTGACCGAGGAAGCGATCGCCACCGCCGATCTGGCCCCGTTTTCCCGCTGGATCGAAACGCAGCCGGAATGGTCCGACCTGCCGATCATCCTGTTGACGAGCCGTGGCGGCGGGCTGGAGCGTAATCCGGCGGCAAGCCGCCATCTCGACGTGCTGGGCAACGTCACCTTCCTCGAACGGCCGTTCCACCCGACGACCCTCGTCAGCCTCGTCCGCTCCGCCATCCGCGCGCGACGGCGGCAGTACGAGGCGCGCGCGCGCCTCCTGGCGCTGCAGGATAGCGAGACGCGCTATCGAACGTTGTTCGAGAATATCGAAGTCGGCTTCTGCATCATCGAGGTGATCCACGACGGTGACGGCCGCGCGGTCGATTACCGTTTCCTCGAATCCAATCCGGCAATGAAGGTCCAGGCGGGGTTCGATCCCGCCGGCCGCCGTATGCGGGAAATCGTGCCCGACCATGAGCAGCTTTGGTTCGATTTCTATGGCCAGGTCGCGGCGACCGGCGTGGCGGGACGCGTCGAACAGGGGTCGGCTGCGCTCGGCCGCTGGTGGGACGTCTACGCCTTTGCCGTCGGCGAGCGCGGACAGAATCGGGTCGCCGTGCTGTTCAGCGACATCACTGCGCGCCGCAATGCCGAATTGCGATTGCAGGAAATGAACGAGACGCTGGCGACTTTGGTCGCCGCTCGTTCAGCCGAGCGCGATCGCCTCTGGAACCTGTCGCAGGACATGCTCGCCCGTGCCGACTATTCGGGGATGATGTCGGCGGTCAGTCCCTCGTGGGAATGGGCGCTCGGGTGGAGCGAAGCGGAACTGCTGTCGCGCGGCTACGCCAGTTTCATGCACGCCGACGATGCCGGATCGACGCTGGCCGCGATCGCAGGCATGGCGGAGACCGGCCAGCCCACCCGCTTCGAGAACCGCAACGCCATGCGCGATGGCGGATGGAAGCCGATCGAATGGACCGTCGCGCCCGAGCCGGACGGCGTCAACTTCATCGCGGTCGGCCGCGATCTCAGCCACATGAAGGCACGCGAGGCCGAACTGGAGGCCGCACAGGAAGCGCTGCGGCAGAGCCAGAAGATGGAAGCGATGGGCAGTCTGACCGGCGGCGTCGCGCACGACTTCAACAACCTGCTGACCCCGATCATCGGCTCGCTCGACATGCTGCACCGCAAGGCGCTGGGCACCGATCGAGAGCGGCGCCTGATCGAGGGCGCGCTGCAATCGGCGGAGCGGGCCAAGACGCTCGTCCAGCGCCTGCTCGCTTTCGCGCGCCGTCAGCCGCTTCAGCCGACCGCGGTCGACCTGTCCGACCTGGTCGGCGGCATGACGAACCTGGTCCGGTCCACGCTGGGCCCCGCGGTCGAGCTGAAGGTTGATCTCGCCTCCGACCTGCCGCCGGCGCTGGCCGATCCGAACCAGTTGGAAATGGCGCTGCTCAATCTGGCGGTGAACGCACGCGACGCGATGGACGGCAATGGCGAGCTGACCATCGCCGCCGCGCCCGCCACCGTCCGCAAGCCGACCGCCACCCTGCCCCGCGGCCATAATGTTCGGCTGAGCGTGACCGACACCGGCAAGGGGATGGACGAGGAAACCCGCCGGCGCGCGATAGAACCGTTTTTTTCGACCAAGGGCATCGGCAAGGGAACCGGGCTCGGCCTGTCGATGGTCCATGGTCTGGCCGCGCAGCTCGGCGGGGCGCTGACGATCGCGAGTATGCCCGGCGAAGGCACCACCATCGACCTGTGGTTGCCCATCAGCACGACCGCGCCCGACACGGACTTTCAATCGACCGGGCGGGACGTGGCGCATGCCGGCACCGGCATCGCCTTGCTGGTCGACGACGAGGATCTGGTGCGGATGAGCACCGCGCACATGCTGGGCGACCTAGGCTATGAGGTGGTAGAGGCACGATCGGCGGAAGAGGCGCTGGCGATGGTCCGCGACGGATTCACCCCCGACATCGTGGTGACCGACCACCTGATGCCGGGGATGACCGGCGCCGAGTTGGTCAATATCCTGCGTGCGGAGCGGCCGACGCTCCGCACGCTGATCGTGTCCGGCTATGCCGAGGCGGCGGGTATCGACCCCGACATGCTGCGGCTGACCAAGCCATTTCGCAGTGCCGATCTTGCCATGAGCCTGTCCGGGTAATCGACGGCGAACAGCGACGGACGGGAGGGACGGGGATGGCAACGGTCGAACTGACGGGACTGACCAAACGGTTCGGCGATGCGACGGTGGTGCGACCAGCGACGCTTACCATCGCCGACGGCGAATTCGTCGTGCTGGTCGGTCCGTCCGGCTGCGGCAAATCGACGTTGCTGCGGATGATCGCCGGTCTGGAAGTGCCGAGCGACGGCACCGTCGCGATCGGCGGCCGCGACGTGACGCAAGCGCCGCCCGCCAACCGCGGCGTGGCGATGGTGTTCCAGTCCTATGCGCTCTATCCGCACCTGAGCGTCGCCGACAACATCGCCTTTCCGTTGAAGGTCGCGCGATTACCGAAGACAGAGATCGCCGAACGGGTGGCCGAGGCCGCGGCGATGCTCGACCTGACCGATCTGCTGGCGCGCAAGCCCCGGGCGCTGTCGGGCGGACAGCGGCAGCGGGTGTCGATCGCCCGCGCCATCGTCCGCCGGCCACAGGTGCTGCTGCTCGACGAACCGCTCTCCAACCTCGACACCGGCCTGCGCGCGCGGATGCGGCACGAATTCGCGCGCCTGCACCAGCAGCTGGGCATGACGATGATCTACGTCACCCACGACCAGCTGGAGGCGATGACGCTGGCCAACCGGATCGTCGTGATGCACGGCGGACGGATCGAACAGGTCGGCGCGCCGCTCGACGTCTATCGCCGTCCGGCCAGCCTCGCCGTAGCCGCCGCGATCGGCTCGCCCGGCATGAACCTGCTGCCCGCAACCATCGTCGGCGGCGGCGCGGATGGCGCAACGGTGCGGACGAACGAAGGCGCTGTCGTCCAGACGGCCGCGCAGGTACCCGACGCCTTGATCGGTACGGCGGTCACCCTGGGCGTGCGACCCGAACATCTGGTCCCCGACCCGACCGGGCCGTTCGCCGGCGCGATCGAGCTGTTCGAACGGCTGGGCCCGCTGTCGTTCGCGCATCTCGGGCGACAGGGCGCGGCCGGGACGATCGTCGCACAGCTGCCCGGCGACCGCGGGGTGACGCTGGGCGAGGTGCTGCCCTTTGCTGTGCCCCCCGCCGACACGCATCTGTTCGCGCCCGACGGCCGCGCCTATCCCTTGACCCCGCCGCCCAGCAGCCCGGTCAGGTAGAAGCGCTGGAGCGCGAGGAACAGCAGCAGCACCGGCATCGTCGTCACCACCGACGCCGCCATCATCAGCTCGCCATCGGCGGCATGTTCGCGGGCGATCGCCGCAACCGCGACCGGCAGCGTATAGCGATGCTGGTCGGCCAGCACGATCAGCGGCCACAGGAAGTCGTTCCAGCTGCCGAGGAACAGGAACAGCGCCAGCGTGATGACGATCGGGGTCAGCAGCGGCAGCACGATCGATACGAAAATCCGTCCTTCCCCCGCGCCATCCATCCGCGCCGCATCGATCAGTTCGTCGGGGATCGCCAGCATCGCCTGTCGCACGAACAGCACGCCGAAAATGCCCGCCAGCCCCGGCAGGATCACCCCGGCATAGCTGTTGACCAGCCCCAGTTGCCGAAAAATCAGGAACAGCGGCAGCATCGCGACCTGCCCCGGCACCACCAGCGCGGCGATCAGCAGCTGCACCACCCGCTCGCGCCCGCGAAAGCGCAGCTTGGCCAGCGCATAGCCCGCCGGCACGGTCAGCAGCAGGCCGAACAGCGTGGAGAGCGCGGCGACGCCGATGCTGTTCTTGAGCGCGGGCAGGATGCGGTAATCGAACCACGCCCCGTCGATCTGCCGCCGCACCAGCAGCTCGTGATAATTTTCGAGGCTCCAGCGCGACGGCCAGAGCGGGATCGGCAGCGTCCCCGACTCTCCGCGCGGCATGAACGACACGATGACCATGTAGGCGAGCGGCGCGATCGTCAGCAGCCCGAGCGCCACGACAAGTGTGTTGGTGATAATCGCGCGGCGGTGCTTCACAGCCACTCGTTCCGCCGGGCGATGCGTGTCTGGAGCAGCGTGACGGCGAGGATCATCAGGAACAGCACCAGCGCCACCGCGCTCGCCTGCCCCAGATTCCACCATTTGAAGCCTTCGTCGAACATGAAATACAGGATCGTCGTCGTGCTCTGCGCCGGGCCGCCCAGCGTCATGACATAGGGTTCGGCGAAAATCTGCAGGAAGCCGGCGACGCTCATCACCCCGGCCAGCACCAGCGTCGGGCCGATCGCAGGCAGCGTCACATGGCGGAACCGCGTCCACCGCCCCGCCCCGTCCAGCCGCGCCGCCTCCATCAAGTCCTGCGGCACCGCCGCCAGCGCCGCCGTGAACACGACCATGTTGTAGCCGAAAATCTTCCATGTGACGAAGATCAGGATCGCCGGGATCGAGGTGTTGGGATCGCCCAGCCAATCGATACCGGGCAGCCCGACCGCGCCCAGCGCCTGGTTGATCAGGCCGAACCGCGTGTTGAACAGAAACCGCCACACGACGGCGGTCGCGACGACGCTGGTCACGAACGGCGCGAACAGCACCACCCGCCACAACGGCTTCCACCGCACCGTCGCATCGTTAAGCAGCAACGCCGCGAACAGCGACGCGCCGATCGCCATCGGCACTCCCAACAGCGCGAACAGCAGCGTGTTGCCGATCGCCCGCCAGAATAGCGGCGTCGCAAACAGCGTCGTGAAATTGTTTACGCCGGTGAAGTGCAGGTTGCGTGGATCGGCCAGCGCGTAGATCGAATAGTCGGTGAATGCCATCGCCATGGCGAGCAATGTCGGCAGCACGAACACCGCGACGATGATCGTCAGCACCGGTGCGGTAAATCCCCATGCGGCCCGCGTCTCGCGCGTCATGCGAGTTTCCCCGCATCGACCAGCGCGCGGCGCTGCGCCAGCAACCGGTCGACACGGTCGTCCAGCGCCGCCAGCGCCGCGTCGATCGTCTGGATGCCGCGCACTACCCGTTCGGCGGCCAGTTGGACCTCGCTCTGGATGCGTTCCCATTCGACCGCCGGGGGGATCGGCGCGGGCTGCGCCATCTGTTCGCGGAACGCCGCCAGTACTGGCTGCGCCAGCTGCGGCGAATCCCATGCGTCGAGCCGTGCGGGCAGATTGCCGATCATCCGCTGGAACTTCAGCTCGCTGGCGCGCGATGTCATGTGCCGCACCAGCGCCCATGCCGCCTGCGGCCGGTCGCAGCTGCTCGCGACGCACAGGCTGGCGCTGTCGCCCGATACCGGTCCCGGCCCGGTCGGCCCGGCCAGCCGCGCGGTGCCCCAGCGTGTCGCCGGGATTTCGGCTTCGCGCCGGCGCAGGTCGAGCAGCGTCGTCGGGCTGCTCGGCCAGATCGCGAAATACCCCTGCGCAAACGCCGCCACCGGGTCCTGCACCTCGGTCGACAACGCACGCGGCGCCAGCCCCTCGGCGAACAGCTGCGCATAGAAGGCAAAGGCATGGCGGACCGGTTCCGACCGGAAGTTGCCCCGCGTCGCCCGGTCCCGCAGCATCGTCGCCCCGGCCTGCGTCATCATCGTCAACAGCGCGGTCGGCCAGTTGAGCAGCATCAGGAACACGTAATCGTCCGGCCGCCGCCGCTTGATCGCCCGCGCCATCTGCAACCACCCCTCCCAATCGAGCGGTGGCGTGTCGTAGCCCGCGTCGCGTACGATATCCCGGCGGTAATATTGCACCTGTGGCGCGACCGACCACGGCACCGCATATTCGACCCCGCCGATCCGCAGCGCGTCCCGGATGCCGGGAAAGATGCCGGCGGTCAGCGCTGGCGTCGGCACCGGCGCGACCGCCCCGATCATCGCGAACTCGCGGATCCACCCGTTGAACAGCATCAGCACGTCGGGAAGCGCGCTACCCGCATGCGCCGTCAGCAGCTTTTCATGGGAGGCAGTGGTCGGCAGCGACTGGACATCGACCGGAATGCCCGTCGCCGCGGTGAAATCGGGCATCAAGTGCGGCGAATAATCACCCTCGTAGCTCATCGCCCATACCCTGAGTGGCGAAGGACCGTCCGAACGCCCGCACGCCCCCAGCGCCATCGCCGGGACCATCCCCAGTACCGCCCGGCGCGTCGGCCCGCGATGATCCTTCCGTCCCTGCACCATGCGACCGTGCCGGATCGGCGGCGGCTACGCCAGCCGCGATCGGGTCCCAAGTCGCGGAAACATCGGCAAAAGACGGTCCGCGGCGTACGGTTACCGAACCCGCGCCCATGCGTTGTGGCGGATTGGAGATCGTTCGACGGGGATCGCGCGGCTCCCGGGGGACCTTGTCATGACGATCATCACGCGCCGCCGCCTCCTGTCCGGGGTGGCGTTCCTTGCCGCCGCCTCTGCGCAGGCGCAAACCACCCCCGCACCCGAACCGGCCACCGAACAGCCCTCCGCGCAAGCCGACGACGGCAACATCGTCGTCACCGGTTCGCGGATTACCCGTCCCGACTATGCGGCGCCCAACCCGGTCGTGTCGTTCGGTGCCGAGGACCTGCGCCAGTCGGGGACGACCAACGTCACCACCTTCCTGCAACGCGTGCCGGCGCTGACCAACTCGCTCGACAGCACCCGCACTGCCGGGCGCAGCCAGGGCGACGGTGCGCTGGGGCAGGTCGGGCTGAACCTGCTCGACCTGCGCGGGCTCGGCCCCAATCGCACGCTGGTGCTGGTCAACGGACGGCGGCATGTCGCCGGCCAGTCGGACACCGCCGCGGTCGATATCAACGCCATCCCGACCGACCTGATCGAACGCGTCGACGTGCTGACCGGCGCGGCCTCGGCAATCTACGGTGCCGACGGCGTATCGGGCGTGGTCAATTTCGTGCTGCGTCGTGATTTCGACGGGGTGGCGGCGCGCGTGCAGGCGGGGATTTCGGAGCGCGGCGATGCCGGCAACCGCTTCGCCTCGATCATCGCCGGGCGCAATTTCGCGGACGGACGCGGCAACCTGACCCTCGCCTACGAATACAACGCCGACGATCCGCTGGCGAACGACGACCGCGACTATCTGGCGCTCGCTCAGCGACAGTACTTCGTCAACACCGACGATTTCGATCCCACCCGTCCCGGCAGCTACAAGGTCGCCCCGGCGCGCGACCTGCGCTATCCCTATGGTTCGAACCAGGGCTATGTCGTGATCGGCGACCAGGTGTTCCGCGGCGACGGCGCCCGCTATACCTCCGGCCGCATCCTCTTGAACGACGGCTATTCGATCGGCGGCGACGATACGCCGGTCGCGGGCTATATCGGCGATATCCTGCCGCGCACCGAACGCCATGCGGTCAACGCCCTCGCCCGCTTCGATGTCTCCGACGCGTTCAGGCTGTCTGCCGAGGCGAAGTTTGTGCAGAGCGAGGTGACCAGCTTCAGTGGTTTTGGCGGCAACTATCCCGCGACCATCGCGCTCGATAATCCGTTCATCCCGGTGTCGATCCTGACCGCCGCCCGCGCCGCGGACCTGACCTCGGTCGATATCAGCCGCAACAATTTCGACATTCCCCGCCGGGGTGAGACCGATCGCCGCCGCACCTGGCGCGGCGTGATCGACGTCAGCGGGCGCATTTCCGACCACGCGAATTACGATGTGTCCTACACCTATGGCCGCACAGACGTGCGCGCGACCAAGCGCAACGACCGGCTGAACGATCGCTTCCTCGAAGCACTCGATGCGGTGCGCGACGGCAGTGGCCAGATCGTATGCCGCTCCGCCACCGCCCGCGCCGCCGGGTGCGTTCCGGTCAACACCTTCGGCGGCAACACCGTCGACGGGCGTTCGTTCGACTATTACCTGTTCGATCCGGTCAGCACCGCGCGGATCGAACAGCATGTCGTCAACGCCGCGCTGACCGGTGATTTCGGCCAGTTCTTCGAACTGCCCGGCGGCCCGGTCGCCTTTGCGGCGGGCGGCGAATATCGCAAGGAATCGAGCCGCTTTCGCCCGGCCCAGCAGCTGCTCGACAACGCCTTTTATCAATTCGACGAATATGTCATTCCCACGCCCTCGCGCGGCAGCTTCGACGTGTGGGAAGCGTTCGGTGAACTGAACGCGCCGCTGCTGAAGGACGTCCCCTTCGCGCACCTGCTGTCGGTCGGCGCGGCGGGGCGTCTGTCGGACTATTCGACGATCGGCACGACCCGGGCTTGGCAGGTCAACGGGATCTATGCGCCGATCGCCGCGATCACCGTCCGCGGCTCCTATGGCCGCTCGGTCCGTGCCCCGAACATCGGCGAAATCTTCCGCCCGCAGACCGGCACCAGCAACTTCTTCTCCGACCCGTGCTACCTCGCCAACCGTACGCTCGGCACCTCGTTCCGCGCAACAAATTGCCAGACGCTGATCACTGCAGCCGGCGGCAATCCCGCAACCTTCACCGCCGCCAACAACCCCGATGCGACGATCTTCATCCCCGGCACGCAGGAGGGCAATCGCAACCTGCGCCCCGAAGTCGCCAAGACGTGGACCGCGGGCATCGTGCTGCGCCCCGACTTCGTCCCCGGCCTGTCGATCGCGGTCGACTGGTACGACATCGACCTGACCGATGCGATCAACACGCCCGGCGCCAACACCATCGCCGAACTGTGCGTCGACCAGCCGACCCTCGACAACGCCTATTGCGGCGCGATCACCCGCGCGACCGGCACCGGCTTCATCAACGGCTTCACCGTCCAGCCACAGAATGTCGCATCGTTCCGCACCGCCGGTGCCGAACTCAACATCGCCTATCGCTTCACCACCACCGACGTCGGCAGCTTCGACCTGCGACTGGTCGGCGGCTATCTCGACCGGTTGGAACAGATCGCGACGCCGGGCGCGGCGATCGAGAACAATGTCGATCAGCCGTTCCGTCCACGCTACACCCTCGCCTTCTCGCCCAGCTGGGAAATTGAGGCGCTGACGCTCAGCTATAATCTGCGCTGGCAGAACGGCGTCCGGCGCTTCACGCGCTTCGACACCGACAGTACGCCCAACTTCGTCGACCCGCGCTATTTCCGCTACAAGGAATTGTGGAGCCACGACGTGCAGGCACAGGTGCGGGTAAACGATCGCTTCGCCTTTTACGGCGGCGTCAACAACCTGATCGACCAGCGTCCCGATATCGGGTTCGAAACCAACGTGCCGATCTCGCCGATCGGCCGCTATTTCTACGCCGGTGCGCGCATGGGTCTGGGTACGCGCTGACGCTTGCTCCGCGGGCCGTCAGGCCGCAAAGGGCGGGGATGCAGCATGTCCCCGCCCGCCTCGCGTCGTATGACGTCGTCATCCCGTGCCACAACCGCGCCCATGTCGTCGCCGACGCGGTGGAAAGCGTGCTGGCACAGGACCATGCGCCTTGCCGGGTGATCGTGGTCGACGATGGATCGACCGACGCCAGCCCGACGGTAATCCGCGCGCTCGCCGCGACGCACGACCGGGTGCAGGCGATGATCCTGCCGCGCAACGTCGGCGCGTCGCAGGCCCGCAACAGCGGCGTCGCGCTGGCAACCGCCGAATGGGTCGCGTTCCTCGACAGCGACGATGTCTGGCTGCCCGGTGCGGCCGAGGCGCTGCTGGCACCCGCCGCCACCGCGGGTCACGATATCGTCGTCGGCCATTTCGCACGGATCGAAGGGGCCGCACCGCCCACCCCTCCCGAATGCGGCTGGGACGGCGGCTGCATCGGGCTGGGGTTGGCGAGCGGCGGCGTGATCGGGCCCAGCTGGTCGGTGGTCCGCCGCAGCCTGGTCGAACGCGTCCACGGCTTCGACCCCAGCTTCCACAATTGCAACGACTGGGACTTCTACACCCGCGCCGCCGCCGCCGGCGCCCGTTTCGTCCGGCTGGACGCCTGCGTCGCCTATTACCGCACCGTCGCCGGCAGCCGCTTGGTCAACGATACCACGATCGGCGAACGCAACGCGCTGCGCGTACTCGCCCACCCCTATTTACAAACCTATCACACGCCCGACGCCGTCAGCGCCTGACGACCGCTCGATCTGGCAGCAGCCTGATCGCCTCGATCAATCGATGGCGATCAGCGCCTGCATCTTCGCTTCCGCCGCTCGCCATTCGATGCCGCGCTCGCTCAGCCAGTCATCGCAGTGGTAGGTGCATTCATAACGTTCGCCGCCGTCACACAGGATGGTGACGATCGAGCCCTGCTCGTTCGCTGCCTCCATCTCCGCGACCAGCTTCGCGCACGCGATCAGGTTCGTGCCCGTCGACCCGCCCACGCGGCGGCCCAATCGGGCGGACAGCGCCCGCATCGCGCCGATGCTGTCGGCGTCCTCCACGGCGATCATCCGGTCGATCACCGACGGGATGAAACTCGGCTCGACGCGCGGACGGCCGATCCCCTCGATCCGGCTGGCGCAGCCGTCGGGCAGCGACGTGACCGACCGATCGTCGAAATGGCGATGAAACACCGAATGGACCGGATCGGCGACGCAGAGCCGGGTGGCATGCCGCTGATAGCCGATATAGCGCCCGATCGTCGCCGACGTGCCGCCGGTGCCCGCGCCACAGACTATCCATGCCGGGACCGGATACTCCTCGGCCGCCATCTGCGCAAAGATGCTTTCGGCGATGTTGTTGTTGCCGCGCCAGTCGGTCGCGCGCTCGGCATAGGTGAACTGGTCGAGATAATGGCCGCCGGTTTCCGCCGCCAACCGGTGGGCCACGTCATAGACCGTGCGCGGGTCGTCGACCGCGTGGATCTCGCCGCCATGGAAGCGGATCGCATCGATCTTGGGCGCGGCCGTGGTAGCTGGCACGACCGCGATGAAGCGCAACCCCAGCATCCGCGCGAAATAGGCTTCGCTGACCGCGGTCGAGCCCGACGACGCCTCGATGATGCAGGTGTCCGGCCCGACCCACCCGTTGCACAGCGCATAGAGGAACAGCGATCGGGCGAGGCGATGCTTGAGGCTGCCGGTCGGATGGCTGCTTTCGTCCTTCAGGTAGAGCGTGATGCCCGGATGACGCGGCAGGTCGAGGCGGATCAGATGGGTATCGGCCGAACGGTTATAGTCGGCCTCGATCCGCCGGATCGCCTCGGTCCGCCATGCCCGGACGGCGTCGTCGTTCGCCTTAGCCGACATCGACGGTCAACCCATGACGGACCAGCATCGCCGCCGGATCGGCGTCGCGTCCGCGAAACGCGCGGTAGCTGTCGGCTGCCGGCCGGCTGGCACCACGCGCGAGCACTTCCTTGCGGAACTTCGCGGCCGTGAAGCGATCGATCAACCCCGCTTCGGCAAACCGCTGAAAGCCATCCGCCGCCAGCACCTCTGCCCAGAGATAGCTGTAATAGCCCGACGCATAGCCACCGGCGAAGATATGGGTGAAGGCATGCGGGAAACGATGCCACGACGGCGGGCGCACCACCGCCACCTCTTCGCGGACGGCCTCGATTACCTCCATCGGATCGCTGCCCATCGTGCCCAGATGCAGCAGCAGATCGAACAGCGCGAATTCGACTTGCCGGACGATGAACATGCCCGACAGGAAATGGCGCGCCGCGATCAGCTTGTCGAACAGCGCATCGGGCAGAGGCGCGCCGGTCGCATGATGCCCGGACATCTCGCGCAGGACGGCGCGGTCCCATGCGAAATCCTCCATCAGCTGGCTGGGCAGCTCGACCGCGTCCCATTCGAACCCGCTGATGCCCGCGATGTTCGGCCGATCGACTTCGGTGAACAGTAGGTGCAGACAATGCCCGGTTTCGTGCAGGAAGGTGACGACCTCCTTGTGGCTGAGCAGCGACGGGTGCCCGTCGGTCTTCGGCGCGAAATTGCAGACGAGGTAGGCGACCGGCACGCGGCGGACGTTACCGTCGTTCAGCCGGGGCCGCGCCTGCGCCATCCATGCACCGCTGCGCTTGCCCGACCGCGCATGCAGGTCGATATAAACACCCGCGAACACCGTCCCGTCTTCGTCGGCCATGTCGTAATAGCAGGCATCGGGGTGATAGACCGCAATGTCCGGACGCGCGATCATCCGGATGCCGAACAGCCGGTCGAGCAGCCGCTGCCATCCTTCGACCACCCGCTCGACCGGGAAATATGCGCGCACTTCCTGTTCGTCGACCGCATAGCGCGCCTCGCGCAGCCGCTCGGAGACATAGGTCACGTCCCACGGCAACAGCTCCGCCAGCCCCAGCTGCTTGGCGGCATAGTCGGCCAGGGTAGCGAACTCCTGTTCCGCCGCCGGCTTCGCCCGCGCGGCCAGATCGCGCAGAAACGCCAGCACCTCGCCTGCATTCGGTGCCATCTTGGTAGCGAGCGACCACTCGACCGGATCGGGGAAGCCCAGCAACCGAGCGGCTTCACGCCGCCGGGCAAGGATCTCGGCGATCCGCGATGAATTGTCGAACTGGCCGGCGTGCGGTCCCTGATCCGACGCACGCGTGCCCGATGCGGTATAGACACGTTCGCGCAGCCCACGGTCATCGGCGAACGTCAAGACCGCGTTGACGCTCGGCATCTGCAGCGTGACCAGCCAGCCCGACAGCCCCTTTGCCTTCGCGGCGTCGGCGAACATCGCCTTGTCCGCCGCCGATAGGCCGGCGAGCAGGCATTCGTCCTCGACCTGTTCGGACCATGCATCGGTCGCGTCGAGCACCGCGTTGCCGAATGCGGTCGACAGCTGCGACAGTTCGACCGCCAGCTCGGCGAAGCGCGCGCGATCCTCGACCGACAGCGAAACGCCGGACAGCGTGAAATCGCGGACCATATGCTCGACCGCAGCGCGATCCGCCGGCGCCAGCTCGGCAAACCCGGTCGTCGCGGTCAGCGCGACCAGTACCTCGAACAGCGCCTGGTTCTGCATGACCTGCAGCTCGTTCTCGACCAGCCGCTTCTGCCCGGCGGCATAGGCGGCGCGCAGTTCGGGCGTGTCGCCCACGCCATGAAGATGCGATACCGCCGACCAGACCGCGCCGATCGCCGCATCGGCGCGCTCCAGCGGCATCCATGCCTCGTCGAAGCTGGTAGGCCGGGTTTCCACGATCTTCGCCACGACCGTCTGATGGTCGGAAAGGACGCGGTCGAGCGCATCGGCAACGTGATCGGGTTTTATCTCGCCGAAGCGCGGAAGCGCGAGCGTGTCGAGCAGCGGGTTGGTCATTACGTTTCCCGTTTAGTTCAGCAGATTGGCATCGGCGCCGTCGGCGGCGATCGCATGAGTATTGTGCCCGGCCAGATAGCGTTCGGCCTCCAGCGCGGCCATGCATCCCATGCCGGCCGAGGTGACGGCCTGACGGAACAGCTTGTCCTGCACGTCGCCCGCCGCGAATACGCCCGGCACGCTGGTCGCGGTCGAGCCCGGCGTCACGAGGATATAGCCTTCGTCATCCATATGCAGCTGGCCCTTGAACAGCGCGGTGGCCGGGTCGTGCCCGATCGCGACGAACAGGCCGTGCACCGGCAGTTGCGATATCGCACCGTCACGGGTATCCCGCAACGCGACGGCGGTAACGCCGCCCGTATCGCCCAGCACCTCGGCGACCTCGGCGTTCCAGATCATCTCGATCTTGGGGTTGGCATGCAGCCGCGCCTGATTGGTCCGGTCGGCGCGCAGCGTGTCGCGACGATGGATCAGATAGACCTTTTCCGCGAAATTGGTGAGGTACAGCGCTTCCTCGACCGCGGTATTGCCACCGCCGACGACCGCACAGATCCGGTTGCGGTAAAAGAAGCCGTCACACGTCGCACAGGCTGATACGCCACTCCCGCGATAGGCGGTTTCGCTTTCCAGCCCCAGCCAGCGCGCCGACGCGCCGGTCGCCACGACGATCGTGTCGGCCGTGTAGCGGGTGCCGCCATCGCCGATCGCCAGGAAGGGTGCGGCGGTCAGGTCGACCTCGACGATCAGGTCGCCGACGACGTCGACGCCGGCTTTGCGGACCTGCTCACCCATGCGCGCCATCAATTCGGGGCCGAGCACGCTTTCGTCGCCCGGCCAGTTCTCGACATCGGTCGTGATGGTCAGCTGCCCGCCGGGCTGCGGCCCTTCGACCAGAACCGGCGACAGCGCGGCGCGCGCGGCATAGACACCGGCGGTGTAACCCGCCGGGCCGGAGCCGATGATCAGCACCTTGCTGTGCCGCACGTTGGGCTCTTCAGTCTTCGACATTCTGGTTTCCGATTCTATTGCGCGAGCGCCGGCTCGGCGGTGAGCGATGCTCGCTCCATCATCTCGATCGTTTGCCAGCCCATCTTTCGGTACCGCTCACTGGCCTCCTCCACGCGGTCGAGGCGCAAGCGAAACCGACGGCCCAAATCCGGATGATCGGCGTCAAGGATCGCCAGCACTCGATCGAGTCCGGTGAAATCTGACTTGTATCCGTCCGTCTCGGCCTTTTCGCGGAGGTGGAAGACACGACTCTCTTCTTCTTCGGTCCATCCGATATCGTTCAAGGCGAGGTACAGCTCGAGCGTGCCCAACGCGGACAGCGTGTCGCGCAGGACGGTGCGCATGGTTCCCGGCCACGCCGCCGCCTCGACCACCTGTCCTGCCCGGCGATCCAGTGACTTCTCGTCCAGCGTGTCGGTCGCGTGAACGGCTGCCATACGAGTAGCCTTCCAAATCTTGCGATCGGGGGCGTCTCCGGCGATGGCGCGGCTATGCAACGCCATGACTGCCTGACGCGCCTGCTCGACATTCAGGTGCTGTGCAGTCAACGCCGCTAGTTTGTCATTGCTTAGCAGTTCCAGCATTAGCTGCGAGACGATGCGCGTCAGGTCGGCTCCGACCGGCGTCCGCTCAAGCCAAGCCACGGCGAATCGCTCAGCCTCGGCCTGCGGACGAAAGCCGTTGACGAACATCGGGAGCGTGTCGGCCAGTGAAACCGGATAGCCCAGGCGTTCGGCATAAAGCGGCGTGTCGTCCGCCTCGACAACGGCACCGATGACATTGGCTTTCCCGTTTTCCCAAGCGGGAAAGTACACGAAGCTGCCGCCCGTGATATGCCGACGCAGCCGCTCCAGCGCCTGCGCCTTGATCGCCGGGTCGCCGTGAAACGCGATATCGGCCATCACTCGGCCCCGATATTCGCGTCGACGAACGCGTCGAGCCGGCTGCGCGAAACGGTGCCGAAGGTCCGGGCGGTTTCCGCGCCGTTCTTCACCACCATCAACAACGGGATACCGCGCACGCCGAAGCGCTCGGCCAGCTTGGGGTTCGCCTCGATGTCGACCTTCACGATCTCCATCTCGTCGGCATATTCCGCGTCCATCTCGTCGAGCGTGGGGGCCAGCGCCTTGCACGGCGCGCACCACGGGGCCCAGAAGTCGACCAGCACCGGCTTGTCGTTCTGCATCACGATCTCGTCGAAATCCTGCTCGGTCGCATTACGCATGATAGGTCATCCTTAGGGAAATTGGGGTTTAGCCGGCCTGTCCGCCGACCATCATCCGGTCGATCCGGAGGGTCGGTTGGCCGACACTGACGTGAAGCTGCTGGCCCTGCTTGCCGCAGGTCGCCATGCCGGTGTCGAAATCAAGGTCGTTGCCGATCATCGAAATGTGGCGCAGCGCCTCGTGCCCGACGCCGATCAACGTCGCGCCGCGTACCGGGGCGACCAGCTTGCCCTTCTCGACCAGCCATGCCGCAATCGTAGTGAAGTTGAAGCGGCCGGTGACGATATCGACTTGCCCGCCATCGAACTCGGTGGCGTAAATACCACGATCGATCGAAGCGATGATATCGGCCGGATCAGCGGTGCCGTTCGCCAGAAAGGTGTTGGTCATGCGCGGCATCGGCAGATGCGCATAGGACTGGCGACGGCCATTGCCGGTCGAACGCGCATTCATCAGCCCAGCATTCAGTCGGTCCTGCATCAGCCCGGTCAGCATCCCATCCTCGACCAGCACCGTCCGGTCGGGCGCACTGCCCTCGTCGTCGATGCCGAGCGAGCCCAGCCGCCCCGGCAGGCCGCCGTCGTCGATCACCGTCACGCCGGGGGCGGCGATCCGCTCGCCGACCTTGCCGTCGAACGCCGACAAATGCTTGCGGTGATGGTCGCCCTCCAGCCCGTGACCGACCGCTTCATGGAACAGCACGCCCGGATAGCCCGGCCCCAGCACGATCGGCATCTCTCCGACGGGGGCGGCGATGGCGTCGAGATTGGTCAGCGCCATCGTGGCGGCGGTCTTGACCATCGCCTCGACCGCGTCCGCCGGAAAGCCGTCCAGCCCGGCCCGTCGCCCCAATCCCGCCTGCCCGCGTGCGCGCTGGCCGTTCTGCTCGGCGATGACAACCATCGACAAGATCGTCAGCGGACGGACATCGCCCGCCAGCAGCCCGTCGGCCTCGGCGACCAGAATCGTCGTATCCGTCGCGCGGACATTGGCATCGACGCGGACGATGCGCGGGTCGGTCGATCGCGCCAGTTCGTCGATCCGTTTGAGGATCGCGATCCACGCGGTCGCATCGTCGACCGCGACCGGATCGATCGCGGGATACAGCGCATGGGCGGGCGCGCGGCGGTTCAGCGCGATGCCATGCGGGTGGCTGGCCACCTCGCCGCGGCGCTCCAGCGTCCGCACCGCGCGTGCCGTATCGAGCAGCGCGCCTTCGCGAATGTCGGCGGAGTGCGCGAAGCTCACCTGCCCGCGATGCGCCGAGCGGGCGCCGACGCCCTGCCGCATCGAGAAGCTGCCTTGGGTGACGCGGCCGCCCTCCAGCTGCCAGCTGCGCAGGCTGGTCGTCTCGAAATACAGTTCGGCAATGTCCGCGCCGCCACCGGCCATCACGCCCAGCGCCCGGCCAATCGCCGCTTCGTCCAGTCCCGCCGGGCCAAGCAAGCGCGCCTGCGCGCGGTCGAGCGCCGTGTCGCCGCCGTTCATGCCCTGCCTCCTACCTGCATATCGTCGATCAAGATCGATCCGGTGCGGATCGCGCCCAGCCGTTCGACGTCGCTGCCTACCGCAACAATACCGTTCAGCATCGCATTCATGTTGCTCGCCAGCGTCACATCGTTGACCGCATGGACGACCTGCCCGTCCTCGACCCACAGGCCGCGCACCGCTTGGGTCCAGTTGCCGCTGGCGGGATCGGTCTTGCCGCCTTGGAACTGCGTGACGACGAGGCCGGTGCCCAGCATCCGCAGCATCGCGTCCCAGTCGCCGCTCTCGGCGGTGCTGTTCAGGCGCAGATTATAAAAGCCATCGGCATTGCCGGTCGAGGCGAGGCCCAGCTTGCGCCCCGAAAAGCTCGACAGGAACAACCCTTCGACCACGCCGTCCCGCAGGATCGCGCGCGACGATCCAGCGATCCCTTCGCTGTCTAACCCGCCGCTCGCCAGCCCCAGCACCTCGAATGGGTCTTCGTGCAGGCTCAGATGCGCGGCGGCCACCTGCCGCCCGATGGGATCGGGCAGGAAGCTCATCCGGCGATACTGCGCCGCGCCGGTCAGCGCGCCCGCCAGTTCGCCGACCAGAGTGGCGGCGGTGCGCGGTTCGAACAGCACCGGGCAGCGACGGCTGTCGACCGCCTTTGCACCCAGCGACCGGCGTGCCCTCTCGGCGGCGATGGTCGCCAGCCGTTCTGCCGAAAGCAAATCCTCGACCCGCCGCGCCTGCGACTGGCAGAAATCGGAAATGCTGCCGCCTTCGTCCTGCGCCAGCATGACCGTCCAGCGGCTGTCGTTGGAGCGCATCACACTGCGGCAAAAGCCGTCGCTGGTCGCCAGCGCCCACAGTCCCTCGATCGCTACCGCCACCGACTCGCCGGCGCGCAACCGCTTGTCCGAAGCGGCGATGTCGTTCGCCACCCGGTCGAGCGTTGTCGCCGCTTCCAGCAGCGTCTCCGGTCCGCGCGGACTATCGGCGTAGATCACCGGCATGGGCGCCGCAAAGGCGAGGCTCTCGGCTTGGGGCATGTCGGCATCCGGATCGGGTTGGACATGGTCCGCGATCAACATCGCTTCCTCAACCAGCCGCTCGATCGATGCCCGGTCGAAGGCCGCGGTCGAGGCCGATCCGCGCCGCCCATCGTGGAATACCGTCAGGCCAAGGCCCTGCGAACCGCTGCGCTCGGCGGTCTCGACCTCGCCGCCACGCACCGCGATCTTGGCAATGCCCTCATGATGCACCGAGGCACGGGCGCGAGCGCCGCGCTTGCTCGCCAGCTCGACCGCCAGCTGCGCCGCATCGCGCAACTCCGCTTCGGTCTGGCTCAATAACTGTGTCATGATTTCATCTCGATTCGCGCCGGCGTCGCATGGCCGTGCTGCAGCTGCAGGCGGTGGGTGTGATAGGATGCCAGCTTCTCGTTATGCACGACGCTGACGATGGTCGCGTCCGGCACCGCTGCCAGCACCGATTGGTAGAAATGGGCGGCATTTTCAGCATCGAGCGCACTCGTCGCTTCGTCCAGCACCAGCAGGGTCGGCCGCTGGAGCAGGATTCGCGCCAGCGCCACCCGCTGCTGCTCGCCCGGCGACAGCTCGTCCTGCCACATGCGCAGCTCGTGCATGGCACTAACATGCGTTTGCAGCCGGACCACTTCCAACAGCGCCGCAATCAACGCATCGTCATGATCCTCCGCGCGGTCGGGGAAGCAGATCGCGGCCTTCAGTGTGCCCAGCGGCAGGTAGAGGCGCTGTGGCACCAGCATCGCGGTGCCCGCTCGCGTCATCGCCACCTGGCCCATACCGTCCGGCCACAGCCCGGCGATTGCGCGCAGCAGCGTCGTCTTGCCGTTCCCAGAAGGTCCCTCGACCACCCAACGCTCGCCGTTGCGGATCGTCCAGTCGGCGACCTCCAGCAGCGGCGCGCCATTGGGGCGGCGCAGTATCAGCCCGGTCGTGCTGATCGCCACGCCCTCGGCCGTGCCGCCCGGCGTGAAACCGATGCCGCGTGGTCGTTCGTAATCGATCGCATCGTCCAGCGCCTTCAGACGGTTGATGTTGGCGACCTGTCGCGCGATGCCCGGATAGGCCTGGACGATATAGGACAGGCTGGTAGCGAATTGGGTGAAAGCGTCGCGCGCACCCTGAACCTGGCCGAAGGTGATCGCCCCGGCAAAATATTTCGGTACGGTCAGGAACAGCGGCACGACCTGCATGGTCCGTTGATAAACGTCCTGCCCCGCGCTCAGCCCCATATTGGCCAGCATCAGTTGATAGAAGTTGCGGCGGATATTCGCGAAGGCGTTCGTTAGGCCGTCCTTCTCGATCGCTTGCGCGTTGGAAAAGGCGATCTGCTCGCCGTTGCGGCGAACGTGGATCAAGCCGGCGCGGTAATCGGCTTCGTAATGCTGTTCGCGCATCTTGCGACGGACGAACGGCTTGCCGATCCAGGTGATGAAGGCTGTACCGAAGACCACATAGCCGACCGAGAACCAGATCAGATCGCCACCGGGCAGCGGTATGCGATAGCCGAACAGCGGGAGCGTGAGGGGCGACGAGGTTTGCAGCAGGATGGCAGCGAAGGCGACCGCACGGACCAAGCTGAAGATGATCGAGATCACGATGCTGAGCGGAGACTGGCCATATTCCAGCCCCATCGACGTGAAGGCGCGGAGATCTTCGGCGATGCGCTGGTCGGGATTGTCGATCATCCGCAACCGCTCGATCTCGTAGAAGCGGTCGCGGGCGAACCAGCGCCCCAGATACCAGTCGTTCAGCCACCGCCGCCACCGGATCGACAGCGTCCAGCCGACGAGATTGTGGAGGACCTGCGTCCCGATCGCCATCCCGGAAATCATTATGAACTTCACGACCAGCGACAGGAACAGTCCGCCCTGCCGTTGCTCGATCGTATCGTAGAATTCACGCTGCCATGTGTTCAACAGCAGGAAGACCGAGGTCGTGCTGACCTCGATCAAGCAATAGCACGTGACCAGAAACCATGCCCATTTCCAGTCGTCCGACACGAAGTAGCGCGTGCTCAGCCGCCACGCATGTGCCCAGCGCTCGCGCGCCGGTTGGGTGGACTGGAGACCCGCCTCGCGGCGGGTCTCCTCGACATTGGCTGGGGGTGGCATCATTGGTCTGGACTACCCCGTCAGAACAAGCGTTTGGAAATGCTGACGCGCACGCTACGCGGCTCACTGACGGGAACGTACGTGAAGATGCTTGTCGATCCGTAGTTTCTCCGGTTGAAGATGTTGCGGACGCCGACGTTGAGGTCGAAGCCAGCGACGCTCAGGAACCCATTGGCATCGACCTGTCGCGAAGGCGGCACGACATACTGGCCAAGAACATTGGCAAAGGAGCTCGACCGTCCGTACAGACCGGCCGACACGCCGCCATTAACGTCGTCCGAGATCTTCGTGCGGTAGGTCGAATAGACGCTGTACGTGTCACGCGGCTGGTTAGCGACAGTCGTCTGCGTGGTCGTCGTCGACAGCAGAGCGTATTTGGTGCGGGTCAGCGACGCCAACACCGTCCATCCCGGCAGCAACTGACCTGCAACGTTCAGGTCGATGCCCCGCCCACGCTGACCCGGCCCGGGCAGCAGGTTCGTCGGATCGCTCGGGTCGCGAATGACGATATTGTCCTGCTGAATATCGAAATAGGACGCATTGATCGTCGCGCGCTTGTTGAACAGGTCGAGCTTGACGCCCGCCTCCTTGTTGGTGGTGATGATGTTCGGCAGGAGCGATCCGTCCCTGGCGGGGGTAAAGGTCGCCTGTTCCCCGCGCGAATAGTTGGCGAAGATTGAGAGCGCGTCCGTGGCATCGAAGATGATGCCCGCGCTCGGCGATGTACCGTCCTTGTGTTGTTTCGTTATCGGCGAGGGGCCGGCGAAAAACGTCTGTGACTGGTTGTCAAACCAATTTTTGCGAACGCCGCCCAGCACCTTGACCTTCCAGAACTCGATCAGCGCCTGACCATAGACCCCTTGTTGCTTGCCACTGGTGCGGACCAGCACGTTGCCGAACGCTGACCAAGGCGGGACGATCACGGTGGTATTGGCGCCGAGCGGCGGGCTGACGAACGTCGGACTGCTCAGCCCGCTTCGCTGCTCCGAGGAGCCGTCGCTGTAATTGTAGCCTACGTTGAAGCTTGCCTTCAAAGCGTCACCGATATGCGTCTTGACCCGCAGAAAACCGTCGATGGCGTTGGACGACCCCTCCTGCTGCGACCCGGTAAAGCTCGCGATCACGAGACCCGTGCGACTGCTGTAACCGACGTTGCTGACCCGAGCGATCAACTGGGTCTGATCATGCATGCCGCGTACCACCAGCTCGACGCCCGGCACGATCTGACGCGTTGCATCGAACGAGAAACGCTTGGTGTTGACTTCGACATATTGGTCGGACTTGAGAATCGGCACCGACGGATCGCGGTCGATGATCTGCCGCGACACCCGATCGAACAACGTATAGGCACCGATGCCGCTTTTCGATTCGTTGATGCTGGCACCGATCACGATGTCGGTCAGGCGATCCTTGTACCGCAGCGACGGCGCGAACAGCCAGTTCTTGTCGCCGGTATAACCGCCATAATTATGGTCCATCGTCTGCCCGCTGGCGATGACGCGGCCCGATAGCTTGTTGTCGGCGGTGATTGCATTGTTCGCATCGAGCACGCCACGGACCAGCCCGAACGAACCCGTGTCGAACCCGACGGCCAGCCGCTCCTCGGCGCTGGGCTTCTTCGTCACGACGTTGACGTTACCGCCCAGATTATTGAACCCGGACAGGATCGCATCGGGCCCCTTCAAAACTTCGACCCGCTCGATATTGGCGACCGGCTGATCGGCGCCCGCGTTGACGCCGTATTGCGACGTCGTGGTCAGGCCGTTGACCAGTCCTCCTGCAAAAAAGCCGCGAACTGTATAGGTGGCGCCCCCGTTGCCGCTGTTCTGCTGCGCCGTCACCCCGCCTGCGTTACGCAGGATGTCGGTGATGCTGAGCGCTTGCTGTTCCTCGATCGTCTTGGCGGTGATGACCTGCGTGTTGCGCGGCTGGTTGCGCAGGCCCAGGCCGTTGCGATCGGATGTCGTCGCTGCGCGGACCAGCACGCTGGTTTCTGCCTCGTCGCGGCGGGCGGTCACGACGATCTCGCTCACGACGACCAGGCCGCCCTGCGTCCCCGGTATGACCGTCAGGCCCAGCCCCTTGATCGCCATCTCGATCGCTTCACGCGCCGACCGCGCGTTGCTGACCGGTTGCGACGTCAGCGTCTTTACGGCATCGGGATCGAAATTGACGTTTACGCCGGACTGCCGGCCGATCGTGTCAAGAGCGCGGTCCAGCGGCATCGCGGGAACCGTGATGCCGCCCCCCGGGGCCACCTGCGCCATGGCCGTGCCCGGCAGGCTCGCACCGAATGCGGCGATGACACCGAGGCTTGCAGCCCCTAACAGACGACGCACGTTACCAGTCAGATTCAACATATAATCCCCCCCCCAGGACGCGCACCATCGTCGCAAGGCACAGCCATGCGTCGAATGGGACAAAGCCCCTTTGGTCAAACGGTTAGCGCCTCGCGGCGTGTAATGCGGTGGCAACCCTCGAAGGATGCAACCGCAGCCGTACTCCTGCAGACGGTGTTCCATGTCTTGACGCCTTGCCGCGCCAGCCGGATTTTCTGTCTGGGGTAATGCTATGCTTCACTCATATTACAGGCAAATTCGAAGTGTTCACGCCCCCATGAGCGGTATTGATGACGATTGCCGCCGCCACGCATAGGGTGAAGATTGCTCGATCTGCGTGACGAACCAATTGAGCATCGGATCACGACGCTTGTGCGCCGCGCACTGCACAACGATGGTCGTTGCGCGTTTAACAAATGGTGGCGCAACCACCCTGACGGGCAGGATCGATGCGTAATATTGAAACAGCCACCCGCTCCCCGTGGCGATCAGATCGCTGCCGATGATGATGGTTGGCAACGCCGCCTGCGACGTCGCGCGCATCACGACCTTGCGCGCCTTGAGCAGCTCGGCAGCGTGGGGATCGCCGGCGAAGGCCGACCATCGATCGTCGCGCGCGACCACATGTCGTGCAGCACGGTATGTATCCTCATCGATTTCGTATTTGCCTACCAGCTTGGAATGCTCCGTCCATATCATACAGGAACTGTCATCATCGACGATCGGCACCCGTTCCAGCTCGGGAAGGGCCGCATCCAACGGCAGGACGAGCAGGTCGGCGCCCAGGTCGATTGCTCGACGTGGATCGGCTGCGTCCAGCGGAATGACGTTGATGGTCAGGTTCGGCGCGGTGTTGACCAAGACGCGCTGCACGGTCCCCAACAGCATCTGCTCGATGGCGTCCGGCGCCGCCACTGTGATCGTTCCCGACGAAGTCGGCGGATCGAAGATCAGCGAGAAATTGAACGTCCCGTCGATCTCGCGCATCACTCGGCGAGCCTCGTCGCGCAGCGCGAGGCCCAGCGGCGTCATCTGCTTCTCGCCGTTCAGATACGTGACGAGATCGTCGGTAAAATGCTCGCGCAACCGGCGCAACGCATGGCTCATCGCCGATTGGCTGAGTCGTACCCGCCGTCCGGCTTCGGTCAGTGTCGGCGCATGGAGGATGGAGTCGAGCGGGTAGAGCAGGTTCAGGTTGAGCCGGTGAACGGGTGTCTCCTCGGCAGGTTCGTGGATGCTGCTCTTGCCGCTCATCGATCGATCGTCGGTCACTACCGTCCCCCCATCCAAGCCGTCCCACGGGACGCCGGACGCTTACGCGTCCACCTGCAACCGTCAATCACACCAAAGCAGGGCTGGCAGTCGTTGCCGGGGCTCGGCTATGACGTAAACGTCCATGTGCGTCATACCGGGTCGCTCCCCAGCTTCATGTCTTCCAACGCGACCCCGTTGGTCTCCGGCATCACCCGCGCGGTCCATGCTAGCTGCAGCAGCATCATCGCGCCGAAGAACGCAAAGACCCAGCCGCCGACCGCGCTGGCCACGATCGGGAACAGCCAGGTGATGGCCGCCGCCGCGACCCAGTGGGTGGTCGATCCGAGCGCCTGCCCCTTGCCGCGCACCGCGCTGGGGAACACTTCGGAGATGAAGACCCAGATCACCGCCCCCTGGCTGATGGCGAATGCGGCGATGAAGGCGAGCAGGCCGCCAAGGATCAACGTGCCGTCCGGCGCGGCACGCTCCAGCTGCCAGCCTACCAGCAGCAAGGCAGCGGCACAGACGATCGACCCAACCAACAGCAAGGGCCGCCGTCCGAACCGGTCGATGAAGAACAGCGCCGCGATCGTGAACAGCAGGTTGGTGCCGCCGACCGCGATCGACTGCAGCAACGCGCTATCGGCCCCGGCACCGGCCAGCTCGAAGATGCGCGGCGCATAGTAAAGCAGCGCGTTGATCCCCGACAGCTGGTTGAACAGGGCGATGGCGATCGCACAGGCGACCGGGAAACGGTGCGCGCGTTGGAACAGGCGGGTATCGCTCTGGCCGGCATCGCGGCGTTCCGCGGCCTCGATCCGCGCCAGTTCGGCCTGCGGATCGATAAAGCCCAACCGCGCCATGACCTGCGCGGCCTTCGCCTGCTCTCCCTGCACTGCCAGCCAGCGTGGGCTTTCGGGCAGGACGAAGGTGACCGCGAGGAACAGGATCGACGGCAGCGCGACGACGCCGAACATCCACCGCCACGCCGCCTCGGGCGGCAGGGCCTGTGCGATCAGATAGTTGCTGAGGAACGCGATCACGATGCCCAGCACGATGTTGAGCTGGTTCATCGCGACCAGCCGACCGCGGAACTTCGCCGGCGACACCTCGGCGATGTAGATCGGCGTCACCACCGATGCCGCGCCGATGGCAAGGCCGCCCAGAAAGCGGAACGCGATCAGCATCGGCCAGCTTTGCGCGAGCCCGGTACCCAGGGACGATACGACATAGGCGATCGCGACCGACAGCATGATAGCCTTGCGCCCATAGCGGTCGGCCGGCGCGCCGGTGACCAGCGACCCGATCACGGTACCGATCAATGCCGACGCGACCGTGAACCCCAACGACGCATCGGTCAGCGCGAACCGCGCCTGCAATGCCTGCGTCGCACCCGAAATGACGGCGGTATCGAACCCGAACAGCAACCCGCCCAGCGCCGCCCCCGCCGCGCTCAGGATGATCGCGGTCGTCGCCCGCGCGTCGTCCACTTGGCCCCCCGTCGGCGTCACGACTTCCTGCATCAACCGCCTCCCTGTGCGCGTGAATCGGTCGGCAAGGACCCGATCCCTCGGTCATTGCCCGGTCCCCTCGCGATGTCCATGAGGTAACCGGTCAGCCGCTCGACGGTGCCGGACGGAACATGGAGCCCCAGTTTGCTGCGGCGATAGAGGATATCCTCCGCGGTGACCGCCCATTCGGTCTCGCGCAGATAGGCGACTTCGCGCGTCGTCAGTCCGCCGCCCAGATCTTCGCCCAGTCCCGCAACGGTCTTCGCATCGCCCAGCAGGTCGATTGTCCGGGTGCCATAGGCCCGCACGAGGCGCCGCAGCAATGGCTGTGGCAGACCGGGCCGCGCCGCGATCAATCGCGCCAGATACGCCTCGAAATCGGCAAAGTCGCCGCCGGGCAGCGGCGCGTCCGCGGTCCATGCGCCGGGCGCTGCCGGAAAGAATGGCGAGAGCTTTTCCAGCGCATGTTCCGCGAGCTTGCGATAGGTCGTGATCTTGCCGCCGAAGATGCTCAGCATCGGTGCCTGCTGGCCTGCGGTATCGAGGTCCAGCACGTAGTCGCGAGTGACGGCCGATGCATTGCCGGCATGGTCGTCATACAGCGGACGAATGCCGGCATAGCTCCAGACGATTCGATCGCGATCGACGGGGCGGGTGAAATAGCGAGCAATCGTATCGAGCAAATACTGCGTTTCGCCCGGCGCGATCGCGGCCTTGGCGGGCGGACCTTCCCACGGTTCGTCGGTGGTGCCGACCAGCGTGAAATCGCGCTCATAGGGAATGGCGAACACGATGCGGCGATCGGGGTTCTGCAGCATGAAGGCGTGATCGCCGTCGTACAGCCGCGGCACGACGATATGGCTTCCCTTGACCAGCCGGACCGTACGCTCGCGATCCCCGCCGCCGGCCCGTTCCAGCACGTCGGCGACCCACGGCCCGGCGGCGTTGACCAGCACCCGCGCGCGCACCGTCCGTTCGCCCTGCGCATCGGCGATCGTCGCGCTCCACCCCGCATCGTCGCGTCGCGCCGCGATCAACCGGGTGCGCGTCGCGATACAGGCGCCCCGATCCGCGGCGTCGCGCGCGTTCAGCACGACCAGCCGGCTATCCTCCACCCAGCAATCCGAATAGACGAAACCGCGCCCCCCGCGGTCCTGCAACCCATCGCCGATCGCACCATCCAGCCGCACCGTCTCGGTCGCCGGCAGTCGCTTGCGCCCGCCCAGATGGTCGTAGAGGAACAGCCCTAATCGGACCATCCACCCCGGCCGCGGCGACCGGGTCTGCGGCAATACGAAGCGCAACGGCCAGATGATGTGCGGCGCCACCCGCCACAGTCGCTCGCGTTCGATCAGCGCTTCGCGGACCAGCCGGAACTCGCCATATTCCAGATAGCGCAGGCCACCATGGATCAGCTTCGTTGATGCCGACGAGGTGTGGCTGGCAAGGTCGTCCTGCTCGACCAGCAGCACCGACAGCCCGCGTCCGGCCGCATCGCGCGCGATCCCCGCGCCGTTGATCCCGCCACCGACCACCAGCAGGTCGAATGCGGCTTGCGTGGTTGCGCCGGTCATGCGGAACATTTTGACGCGCGGACGAAAGCATTCAATGATTAAATCGACCATCGGGAGTGACACCGTGCCGACGCATATCTTGGCGATCGATCAGGGGACGACGTCGACCCGCAGCGTCGTGTTCGACGCCCGCGCCCGCCGCGTCGCCACCGCCCAGACCGAGTTTGCGCAACATTATCCGCGCCCCGGCTGGGTCGAACACGATCCCGAGGATATCTGGCGCGACGTGCTGGCCACCGCGCGAGAGGCGATCGCGACCGCCGGCCTGACCGCCGCCGACATCGCGGCAATCGGCATCACCAACCAGCGCGAGACTAGCATCGTCTGGGACCGCGCGAGCGGCGAGGCAATCTACCCCGCGATCGTGTGGCAGGATCGCCGCACCGCGCAGGCGTGTCACGACCTGAAGGCCATCGGTGCCGAGGACGACGTGCGGGCAAGGACCGGGCTGCTGCTCGATCCCTATTTCTCGGCGACCAAGATCGGATGGATTCTCGACCATTTGCCCGGTGCCCGCGACCGGGCGGTACGCGGCGAACTGGCGTTCGGGACGGTCGACAGCTTCCTGCTGTTCCGGCTGACCGGTGGCACGGTGCATGCAACCGACGTCACCAACGCCTCGCGCACGCTGCTGTGGAACATCCATGACGACCGCTGGGACGAACGCCTGTGCGATCTGTTCGACGTGCCCATCGAACTGTTGCCCACGGTGCACGACAACGCCTATCGCTTCGGCGAGACCGCCGACGGCCTGTTCGACAGCCCGATCCCGATCACCGGGATCGCCGGCGACCAGCAGGCGGCGTTGTTCGGGCAGGCATGTTTCGCGCGGGGGACCGCCAAGTCGACCTATGGCACCGGCTGCTTCCTGCTGCTGAACACCGGCGACGAAGCGATCACGTCCGAGCATCGCCTGCTGACCACGCCTGCCTATCGGCTAGAGGGGCGCACCACCTATGCGCTGGAGGGATCGATCTTCGTGGCGGGCGCGGCGATCAAGTGGCTGCGGGACGGGATCGGCGTCATCACCCATGCGCGCGAGACCGACGACATGGCGACGCAGGTCCCCGACAATCACGGCGTGTACATGGTCCCGGCGTTCGTCGGCCTGGGCGCGCCGCACTGGGAACCGGACGCACGCGGCGCGATCTTCGGCCTGACGCTCGGCGCGACCCAGGCCCATCTGGCCCGCGCTGCGTTGGAAGCGGTAGGCTACCAGACGCTCGACCTCGTCACCGCGATGATCCGTGACGGCGGGGCCAAACCGGCGATCCTGCGCGTCGACGGCGGGATGGCGGCGAACGACTGGCTATGCCGGTTCCTCGCCGACCTGCTCGAAGTGCCGGTCGAGCGCCCCGACGATCTGGAAACGACCGCGCGCGGCGCCGCCTTCCACGCCGGTCTGGCGGTCGGCCTGTGGTCCGGCCTCGACGAACTCGAACGCCTGTGGGCGCGCGATGCGTGTTTCGAGGCCACCATGGCGCCGGACCAGCGCGACGCACTGGTCGCCGGCTGGCACGACGCCTTGTCGCGCGTACTGCCTGCGCGAGGCCCGGCGGACTGACCCGCCGCCACCGCCGTGATCAGGAACGCCGCAGCCGTTCCAGCTGGCTGAGCACGTCGCCGACGATCTGGTCGATCGACCATCCGGTGATATCGCGCGCGCCGGCCACGCCGTCGGTGGTCGCCATCAGCGCCCATGCCACGCTGCGCCGCGTCTCCGATGCCTCCAGGGCGGTGAAGGCCGCCAGCGGCCGCGACCGAGCGCCGACGCGGTAGGTCACGACCCGCTCCGCCTCGAGCGTGATCGTCAGCATGGCAGTGCCGTCGTCGCTCCATACCCGGCTGTCGGCCCACCCTTCCTGCACCATCGTCTCGCATACCGACCGCAGCGCCGGAAGCGCGCGCTCCTCGATCTGGCGCTGTATCTCCGCACGGCTCGCGGGCACGAACAATCGCTTCAGCCTTTCGCTCATCGCCGGCGACTGTGCGTCGAGCGAGACGCCGGCCAAGTCCGCATTGGTCTGCCGGATCAGTCCGAACGACAGCATCAGCATGATGAAGCAGAACGGCAGCGCCGCCAGCAACGTCGCCGCCTGCAACGCGCCCAGCCCGCCGGCGACCAGCAGCAACGCCGCGGTGACGCCCAGCAGGATACACCAGTACATCCGTTGCCAGCGCGGCGTATCCTCCTCGCCACCCGATGCGAGCGTATCGATCACCAGCGCCCCCGAATCCGCCGACGTGACGAAGAACACGCCGACCAGCACGATCGCCAGCGCGGAGGTGAAACCGGCGCCGGGCAGATATTCGAGGAACTTGAACAGGGCGGTCGACAGGTTCGCCTGCACGGCCTGCGCGATGCCACCCGCCGCCGGCCCCAGGTCGAGCGCGATCGCCGTGTTGCCGAAGACGGTCATCCACAGGAAGGTGAAGGCGGTGGGCACGAACAGGACGCCGATGACGAACTCCCGGATCGTTCGTCCGCGCGAAATCCGGGCGATGAACATGCCCACGAACGGCGACCACGCAATCCACCACGCCCAATAGAACAGCGTCCAGTCCGCCATCCATGCGCGGGGTTCATAGGCATAGAGGGTGAAGGTCCGATTCACGAAATGATCGAGATACAGGCCGAAATTCTGGACGAGCGCGCGCAGCAGGAACAGCGTCGGCCCCACGCTCATCACGAACAGCATCAGCAGGACGGCAAGGATCAGGTTCAGCTCGGACAGGCGCCGCACGCCACGATCGGCGCCGCTCAGCACCGACAGCGTCGCCGCCCCCATCACGACGGTGATCAACCCGATCTTGACGCCCAGCGTATCGGGCACGGCATATTCATACGCCAGCCCCGCCGTGATCTGCGACACGCCGAACCCCAGCGATGTCGCCACGCCGAACACCGTGCCGCAGATCGCAAAGATGTCGATCGCATCGCCCAGCGGTCCGTTGATCCGCTTCCCCAGGATCGGCGACAGGCCCGACCGCATCGTCAGCGGCAATCCCTTGCGATAGGTGAAATAGGCAAGGCTCATGCCGACGAGCGCGTAGATCGCCCAGGCATGGACCCCGTAATGGTGAAAGGTGATCGCCATGGCTTCGCGCGCCGCCAGAACCGTTCCCGGTGCGACGTCGGGCGGGGCGATGTAATGCTGGATCGGCTCGGCCACCGCGAAATACATCAGGCCGATCCCCATCCCGGCCGCGAACAGCATCGCCAGCCACGAAACATAGGGAAAGTCCGGCTCGGCATCGTCCGGCCCCAGCTTCAGCCTCCCCGCCGGCCCGAAGCCCAACGTCAGGACGATCGCCAGAAACGCCGCGACCGACGCGATGTAGAACCAGCCGAACGTGTCGATGGTCCATGCCTGCGCCGCCTTGAACGCGGCGTCTGCGGTACCCGGCATCGCCATGGTGGAGACGAGCATCGCTGCCACGACCGCGCTGGCGCCCCAGAAGACACGCGGATTCATCCGAGTTTTTAACATTTTGGCGCTTTAGCGGGGATCGGTCCGAAAGCCCATATCGCGGTGGTCAGACCAGCATGTGTGTGAAGCGCGGCGTCAATATCTCCCGCATCGCATCACCGTCACGAACGACGATCCGCGCCGCAATATCGAGTAACCCGATCGTCTCGCCGGCCGGATATCCGACCGCGATCGCCGTCGCGAGGGCGTCAGCGAGCACCGCCGTCGCGGCGATGACACTCACCGACACGACGCCGTTCGTCGCCGGTCTGCCGTTACGCGGATCGATCGAATGATCGCCGCGGACGTAATTGCCCGACGTCGCGACCGCGCATTCGTGCAGCGCGATCCGCAGCGGCGACGGCCGGATGCCCACCGGCTGTTCCAGGTCGACCCACCACGGATCGCCATCGGGCCGCATTCCCCGCCCCGCCAGCTCGCCACCGATCTCGACCAGGCAGTGCCGCACGCCCCGCGCCGCCAGCAGATCGGCGACCGCATCGACGGCATAGCCCTTCGCCACGCCCGACAGGTCGAGCGCCAGCCCGCCCGGTTGACGCAGCCGCCCCCCGCCCGGATCGCGCCGCAACCGCTGCCATCCCGATGCCGCCCGCGCCGCAGCGATCGCGGCGGCGGCGGGCTCCGGCTGCGGTCCCGGCGGCCCGAAGCCCCACAGATCGACCAGCCGCCCGATCGTCGGATCGAACGCCCCGCCGCTGGCATGGGCGACGCGCAGCGACAGGTCGACGACGGCTGCGAAATCCGGCGACAGATCGGTCCATCCGCCTGCCGCCAGCGCATTGAATCGGCACAGGTCGGACGTCGGCTCCCAATGGCTCAGCTGCGCCACTAGACCGGACAGGCGCGCGTCGACCTCGCCACGCAGCGCGGCCGTATCGACGTCCTCCCGCAGCGCGCACAGGACGCGCCACCCCGTCCCCATCGTTTCGCCCGACAAGGTCACAACCGCCGCGTCCGGGTCATGATCGGTCAGCGCCGCCGCCGATGGCTCGGTGGGCAGCACGATGCGCGGCAGGCTCAGGGCGTCATGACCTCCAGCGTGGTGACATAGCCCATCCGCCGCCCGGTCGCGCGCGTGACGGTCGGCTTCGCGTCCTCCTGCGATGCACTCAGCCAGTACATCCCCGCCGCCGGCCAATCCACCGTCAACACCCCGTCGGCACCGGTCGTCAGCTCGCGCGCACCCTCGGCATTGCGATAGCGCTTGCCGCCCGGCACGACGGTTACCTTCAGCCCCGGCGCCGGCCGCCCGTCGACCAGGAAGCGGAACCGCGCCTGCTCACCCGCGACCAGTTCGTCGGGATGGGTGACGAAATCGACTTCCAGCCCCTTGCCCGCAGGCTTCAGGACCGTCCGCGTCGGTTCGCCCGCAGTGACGAATACCTCGTTACGGTTGCTGGTTTCGATCAGCTTCACCTCGGTAGCATCCGCCGGGATGTCGGCGACGGTCAGCGGCGGGCGGCGCGCGCCGTCCGGTCCCGGTGGCCCACCACGCCCGCCAACGCGCTTCTCCTCGCCATTCACCTTGAAACTGCCCATCAGCCCCGACATTTCAGTCCCGATCTTCCACGTCCCGGGCTTGTCGAGCTTCACGTCGAACACCGAACGATAGCGACCGGTCGCGCCGTTCTGCACCTGTCCGGCGCTGCCATCGGGTTGCCACACCTTCACCATTTCCAGCCGGCCGGGCTGGTGGTCGGCATAGAACAGGTCGTTCGATGCGGCGAAGTCGACCGTCACCCAGCTGTCGGTGCCGGAAAACACGGTGCCCGACGGCAGCAGCCACAGCCGATGCGCCGACACGACGGTGGGGATGGAGAACAGGGCAGCGGCAGCGAGCAGATGGCGCGCGCGACGGGTCATGGGAATCTCCTCGGAAAAGGGTCAGCGGGCGGCGAGCGTCACGGCGCCGAGTTCATGTGATCCGGTCGCGCGCGCGGTCTTGGCCGGCACGCTGAGCGGCACCTGTACCAGCTCGCGGCCACCGGTCTCGCGCGCGGCCTCGACATTCAGCACGTAATTGCCGGGGCGCAGGTCGGTCGGCAGCGCGATGCTGTGGGTGCCGGGCGCGCGGGTCGCGCCGCTAACGCCGTTCGCGGGCAGCTGCAGGCTGCGACCGCCCTTGCGCCACCATGCGCGCAGGTCGGCAAGCCACTTCGTCCCCGGCTCGGCACCCGATTTGCGGATGTCGTACCACAGCGCCAGCGTCCGCGACGCGCCGCCGCCCGCCGGCTCGACCCACACCGCGACATAGGGGCGATGATATTCGGCGACCGACAACCGTGGGATGGTGACGGTGATCGTCCCCGCGGGCGGTGCGGGCGCAGCGGCAACGGTCGCGCCGCCCAATACCGCCAGTGACAGGATACGCATCAGGTGATCTCCCAAAGCTCAATGGATCAGGAACAAGGCAAGGATTACGGGCAACGCCACCCCAGCCGCCACCAGCGGCCATGTCGACGGGCGCCGCTTGGCATGGAGTTGCAACAGCAACAGCCCGGTGATGGAGAACAGGACACAGGCGACGGCGAACACGTCGATGAACCAGAACCACGCCGTCCCGGCGTTACGCCCCTTGTGCAGGTCGTTGAGGTAGCTGATCCAGCCGCGATCGGTCGTCTCTGCGCGGATCGCACCGCTGGTCAGGTCGATGCTGACCCACGCGTCGCCACCGGGCCGGGGCAGCGCGACATAGGCTTCGCCGTCCGACCATTCGACCGGACGCCCGGCGACGTTCAGCGCAACCTGCCGTTCGATATCGGCCGCGACGGGTGCGGGCACGGCGCCCTTCGTCGCAGCGGCGGCGGTCAGCGTCCGCAGCAGGCTTCCCGGCAGCTGCGCCGACCGTTCGACTACCACCGGCTCGGCGGAGATCGCCCCGGCATGGTTGAGCGTAATGCCGGTGATGGCGAACAAAAGCATCGCCGCCAGCGACACGCCCGCGCTGATCCAGTGCCACGCGATTAGCTGTTTCGCCCACCATGACCGCCAGTTGCGCCGGCGCTTGACGGCGGCGCTGGTCATGCATCGGCCCAGCGGCGCAGCAGATTGTGGTACAATCCGGTCAGCTGCACGACGACCGCATCCCCCTGCCCCCGCTCGCCGCCCAGCGTCTGCACCGACTGGTCGAGGTCGAACAACAACCTGCGTTCGCCATCGTCGCGCACCATCGACTGCAGCCAGAAGAAGGCGGCGGTGCGCACCCCGCGCGTGACCGGGGTCACCCGGTGCAGACTGGACGCGGGATACAGCACCATATCGCCCGCAGGCAACTTCACCGTCTGCGGCCCGAACCGGTCCTCGATCACCAGTTCACCGCCGTCATAACTGTCGGGGTCTTCGAGGAACAACGTCGCCGACAGGTCGCTGCGGATGCGGAAATCGGTGCCACGCTTCATCCTTATGGCATTGTCGACATGCAGCCCGAACGCCTCCCCGCCCTCATACCGGTTGAACAGCGGCGGAAAGACCTTCAGCGGCAGCGCGGCGGCAATGAACAGCGGCGATTGGCCCAGCGCGTCGAGCACGATCCCGCCCGCCTCGCGCGCCGCCGCGCCGTCCTCGGGCAGCTGGCGGTTACGCTTGGCGAGTGCCGATTGCGGGCCGGAGGTGACGTTGCCGTCGACCCACTCGCCCGCCGCCATCAGCGCGCGGACGCGGTCCAGCATGGCGGCGTCCAACACCTGCGGAATTGCGATCAGCATGGAACGCCGCCGTCCTCGTTAGAAGTTGTAGTAGAGGCTGAGCACCGCCTGCCGCCGGTCGCCGGGCATCGCCCAGCCCCCGGTCACCGCGCCGGTCGTGGCATTTACGTTGCTGCGGATGCCGGTCAGGTAGCGTTCGTCGGTGAAGTTTTGCACGTTCAGCTGCACAGTCGCCCGCTCCGCAATCGTATAGGCCAGATAGGCCCGGTGGATCAGATAGTCGTCGGCGCGGAATTGCAACGGTTGCAACGCATTCGGCACGTTCAGCGCGATCGCCCCCTGATAGGTTAGGCCATAGCCGACCTCCAGCCCGAACGGCAGCTTGTAGGTGGTGAACAGCGATCCCGAATGTTCGGGCGTCTGCACCAGCGCCGCATCCGCCTGCGGATCGCGGACCCCGGCGGCGAGATCGCGGTCGGAAATCGACTGGCGCACCCGTCCATCGAGATAGGTGTAATTGGCGAATAAGGTCCATGCCGGCAGGATCGATCCGGACAGCCCGAGCGCAATTCCGTCGACCCGCGCGCGACCGTCGAGCACCTGCAGGCCCGCGGGCAGCGCCGGATCGTTCGACGGCACGCGGTAGTTGGTGCGTTCGTTGCGGAACACCGCGGCGGTCAGTTCCAGCTTGCGCCCGAACAACGCGGCCTTCACCCCCGCCTCGATATTCTCGGCAGTCTCCGGCGCGACGGCGCAGGGGTCGGCGGCACCGGCTGCGGTCGGCACGCCGCACCCCAGCCGCACCGTCTGCGACGACGGCGTCTTCGACTTGCCATAGCCGGCATAGACGCTGACCGCTTCGACCGGGTGGAATACCGCGCCGCCGCGATAGGAGAACAGGCGCTCGGTCGATCGCTGCGGCTGCTGTTGCAGCGTGGTCAGCGGCGTCGTCCCCGGCGGAACGACCGCCAGCGGCAGGTTGCGGAACGTCGCGTCCTGCACCTCCCAGCGCACGCCGCCGTTCAGCTCGAAATAGCGGCCCAGTTCCAGCGTATCGAACGCATAGACCGCCAGGTTCTGCGTTTCCGACCGCGACCGCGCGGTCACGGTCCGGTTGACCGGACCGGTCCAGCGCGTGTCAGGGTTGGCAATCGGCAGGTCGGGCGGCGTCACCGCGACACCCGTCGCGGTCCGCAACAGGCTGCCGCTGATGATGTGATAGTTTTCGATGGTGCCCGAGACGCCGATATTGGCGACGTTGCGGACCCGGCCTTTCTCACCCGCCTCGTGGCGCAGGTCGATCTGGTCATAGAGCAGGTCGTTGACCTGATCGCGCACCAGCCCGCGGGGACCCGACGGCCGCCAGTTGCCGCGCGCCAGCCCGGCGGGACAGGCGATGCCGACCGTCGACGCGGCGTTGGCGCCGACCGGCTGCAACCCGGTGGTGCTGAGGCAATAGGTCCCTTGCGGTGCGCTGGTGACGCTGTCCTGTGCGACCCGCTGCCACCGCGTCAGGTTCCGCACCGACAGGCGGTCGTCGATCGCATGGCGGAAGGTCGCGGTGAAGCGGTCCACCGTCTGGTCCTGCCGGTCGAGATTGGCGATCCCGTAATAGTCCGACCGGTCGACGCCCGGCAGCACCCCGCCGCCGATCGGGCTCTGGAAATACGGCACGCCATAGAGCGGCGTGTTGCGATCCTCCTGATGGACATAAGCGAGCGTCAGGCTGGTCGGGCCGCCGATGCCGATCGTGACCGACGGCGCGATGCCCCAGCGTTCGAACTTCTCGACTTCGCGGCCGGGTACGTCGTTGTGGTGATAGGCGCCGGTCAGCCGCACCGCGACCAGATCGGATACACGCTTGTTGGCGTCGATCGACGCGCGGTAATAGTCGTCGGTGCCGACGGAAGCCTGTACAATCGACAGGTCCTCGACGCCCGGCACCTTCGACACCAGGTTGATCGTGCCGCCGACCGATCCCGATCCGTTGAAGACCGTGTTCGCGCCGTTATAGACTTCGATCTGTTGCAGGTTGAACGGATCGGTCCGGCTGTACTGGGCCGAGTCCCGCACGCCGTCGACGGTGATGTCGTTGGCCGCCGAATAGCCGCGCAGGTTGATCGAATCACCATAGCCACCGCCGCCTTCCCCCGCGCCGAAAGTGATGCCCGGAATTGTCTGCAGCGCATCGCGCAGCGTCTGAAGGTTCTGCTTGCGGATCGTCTGGTCGTTCAGGACCGTGATCGTCTGCGGCGTGTCGCGCAGCGCGGCGGTCGCCTTCGGGCTTTCGACCTTCGCCGCGGGCGGCTGATGGCCATTGACGACGATGCCGTCACGATCCTCGACCTGGTCCTGCGTCATCAGGGCATGGCCCGACGGACGCGCCACCGGTTCCGCTGCCATTGCCGGTGCCGATGCAATGAACCCAACACAGGTCATTGCGAGAAAACTCGTCTTTTCGATCATCTGATCCCCCCAAGTTGGAGCCCAGCTATTGCGAGTTACTCGCAGAGTCAATGCTAATGCGAGCTGTTCTTAATATTCGTGCCGGATCGCCAATCGGATGGGTACCCGCTACAGCATGCGCATGATGGAGGTCGGTTTCGGCGGCGGGTGCCATTGGTGTACCGAAGGGGTGTTCCAGATCCTGCTGGGCGTCGACTCGGTCGATCAGGGGTTTCTCCAGTCGGACCCGCCTTGGGCCAGCTGGGCCGAGGGGGTAATCGTCCGCTTCGACCACAATGTCATCCCGCTCGATACGCTGATCGAAATCCACCTGCGCACCCATTCGGCGAACAGCGGCTATTCGCCCGCGGGCCGCTATCGCAGCGCAGTCTATGTCAGGGACGACGTGCAGCAGGCGCTGGCGGTGGCGGCAATCGCCCGGCTGACCGACACGATCGACACCGCCGGGCGGACACGCGTGCTGTCGCTTGCCGGTTTCCGTCCGTCGGAGGAGCGCTATCGCAACTATTACCGCACCGACCCCGACCGGCCGTTCTGCCGCCGCTATATCGATCCCAAGCTCGCCGCCATTCGCCGTGACTTCGCCGCCATCGCGTTGCCAGACGGCGGATAGCGGGTCGCCCCGCCGCTGTGCTAGGCCGCGGTGGTGACAATCGTTCCCCTGTCCCTGCCCGACGCCAGCCTGCCCCCGGTCGATTTCGTAGTGATCGACGTCGAAACATCCTGCGCGCGGGTGTGCAGCATCTGCCAGATCGGCATCGTCGGCATGCGCGACGGTGTCGAGGTCTTCGCCTACGAAACGCTGATCGATCCGTGCGACGACTTTTCGCCGTTCAATACCCGCATCCACGGCATCGCCAGCGAGCATGTCGTCGGCAAGCCGACCTTCGCCGACGTACATGCCGTCGTCGGCGGCCATCTTAACGGTCAGACGACGGTGGCCCATTCGACGTTCGACAAGGGCGCGCTGGCGGCGGCGTGCCGACGCCACGGCCTGCCGCCGATCGAAACGGTGTGGCTCGACAGCGTACGCATCGCCCGCCGCGCGTGGCCCGACCTGCCCAACCACAAGCTCAATACGCTCAGCCGCTTCCTCAAAATCTCCCATCGCCACCACGATGCGCTGAGCGACGCGCGGGCGTCGGCGATGGTGGTGGTGCATGCCACGACCCAGACCGGCCTGTCGCTGGCCGACTGGTCGTCGCCGACCCCGCCGCGCACGCGTTCGACACCACGGCCCGCGCTCGAGGGGCCGCTGAAAGGCCAGAAAATCGTCATTCTCGGTTCGCCGAAGGACGGTCCGCTGGCACAGCGATTGGCGGCACAGGGCGCGCGGATCATGGCGACCTTGGGCACCAGTGCGACCATGCTGGTCATCAGCAACGCGCAACCCTTTGGCCGGTTCATCCACGCCCATGCCGACTATCGCCGCGCGGAGGAACTGCGTCGCGCCGGTGCCGCGATCGAGATCGTGGGCGAAGACGATCTGCTCGGCCGGATCGCGCGATAACCGGTCCCCGACGGGTTGCCCCGCATGACGAAGACCCTCTAGTAACCCGCTGACGTTGCGGGGAGAAGCTATTTGGAAGTCGTGTCGATCAGCCTGTTCCTGCTGCTGGCGGTGGTCATCAGCGGCGCGATCGCCCGGATGTTGCCGTGGTCGGTGCCGACGCCGCTCGTCCAGATCGCACTCGGCGGGGTGATCGGCCTGTCGACCGAGCACCGGGTCGACCTCGACCCCGAACTGTTCCTGTTCCTCTTCCTGCCGCCGCTGCTGTTCCTCGATGGCTGGCGCATTCCCAAGGACGAATTGTTCAAGGATCTGTCGACCGTCGTCGAACTGGCATTGGGGCTGGTGCTGATTACCGTCGTCGGCATGGGCTTCTTCATCCACTGGATGATCCCGGCCATGCCGCTGGCGGTGGCGATCGCGCTGGCGGCGGTGGTGTCGCCGACCGATCCGATCGCGGTGTCGGCCATTGCCGCGCGCGTGCCGATCCCCAAGCGGATGATGCACATCCTCGAAGGGGAATCGCTGCTCAACGACGCGTCGGGCCTCGTCTGCCTGCGCTTCGCCATCGCCGCCGCCCTCACCGGCACCTTCTCGGTCACTGCCGCCGCGCTCAATTTCCTGTGGGTCGCGGGCGCCGGCCTGGCGATCGGCGTCGTCCTCACCATCGTCGTGTCGCGCGCCAAGGCATGGGTGACGCGCCGCTTCGGCGAGGATAGCGGGTCGCAGATCCTCGTCAGCCTGCTGATCCCGTTCGGCTCCTACCTGCTCGCCGAGCATTTCCATGCCTCGGGCATCCTCGCTGCGGTCGGCGCGGGGGTGACGATGACCTATACCGAGATTTCGAGGGCAGCGATGGCCGCCACGCGGATGCGCCGCAACTCGGTGTGGGACATGATCCAGTTCGCCTTGAACGGCATCATCTTCGTCCTGCTTGGCGAACAACTGCCCGCGATCCTCGATGGTGCGAAGGACACGGTGGCGCTGACCGGACACGCCTCGCCATGGTGGCTCGCGGTCTATGTCCTTGCGATCGTCGCCGGATTGGCGCTGCTGCGCTTCTGCTGGGTGTGGGTGTCGCTGCGCCTGACGATCCTGCGCAAGGCACCGCCGGGCGCGATGCGCAGCCCCGACTGGCGGCTGGTGGCGACGACCTCCTGCGCCGGGGTGCGCGGCGCGATCACGCTGGCCGGCGTGCTGACCCTGCCGTTGACGCTGACCGACGGTAGCGCCTTTCCGGCGCGCGACCTCGCCATCTTCCTTGCGGCGGGGGTCATCATCGTGTCGCTGCTGCTGGCGACCTTTGCGTTGCCGATCCTGCTGAAAGGGCTGACGCTGCCGGCCGAACCCTCGCATCAGGCCGAGGAGGACGCCGCCCGGATCGCGACTGCCAAGGCGGCGGTGCGCGCGATCGAACGGCAGCAGCATGTCCTCGCCGAAGCCGGCGACGACCCCGATCTCTACGCCGCCGCCGGCGCGCGGGCGATGGACGTGTATCGCGAACGGATCGACGGGCTGGCCGGCGGGGCGTCCGATGCGGTGCGGACGCAGGAGCGGCTATCCGCCGAACTGGCGCTGACCGGGGTGAAGGCCGAACGCGAGCAACTCAACCGGTTGATCCGCAACCGGACGATCGGCAGCGAAACGGCGCGAAAGATGGTGCGCGAGCTTGATCTGGCGGAAGCACGCTATCGCGGGTGACCCGGCGAATATTCTGGACGACGGCGGCGCAAGCTGTTCTGTTCGCGGCATTGCCTGCCAATCGAACGGAGGGTTGCCATGTCGCTGATCGTCAATGGAACGGAAGTGGCGCCCCCCGCCGATCCGCGCGTGTCGCTGCTCGACCATCTGCGCGAGGGGCTGCACCTGCCGGGTACGAAGAAGGGCTGCAACCAGGGGGCGTGTGGTGCGTGCACGGTGCTGGTCGATGGCGACCGCATCCTGTCGTGCCTTGCGCTGGCGGTGCAATATGACGGTCGGCGGATCACTACGATCGAGGGACTGGCCGACGATGACGCGCTGCACCCGCTGCAAACCGCGTTCATCGAACATGATGGGTTCCAGTGCGGCTATTGCACGCCGGGCCAGATCTGCTCGGCGATCGGCATGGCGGCGGAGGCGCGGCGCGGAGTGCCGAGCGTCCTGACCGGCGACCTCTCGGCCGACATCACCCTGACCCGCGAAGAGATACAGGAACGGATGAGCGGCAATCTGTGCCGCTGCGGCGCCCATAACGGTATCATCAACGCGATCCGCGCGACCGTCGCGGCGGAGGTCGCCGCATGACCCCGTTCGACTATGCCCGTCCGACCGATCTGGCCGAGGCGCTGCGGATGGGAGCCGCCGCCGGCGCGGCCTATCTGGGCGGCGGTACCAATATCGTCGACCTGATGCGCGAACGGCTGGCGCAGCCGAGCGCGCTGGTCGATGTCAGCACGCTGCCCGCGACGATCGCGGAAACCGACGGTGGCGGATTGATGATCGGTGCCGCGGTGCGCAACACTGCTCTCGCCGAACATCCGGTGGTGCGCAGCCGCTATCCGGTGCTGGCGCGGGCGATCCTTGCCGGAGCGTCGGCGCAGATCCGCAACATGGCGACGGTCGGCGGCAATGTGCTGCAACGGACGCGCTGTACCTATTTCTACGATGCGGAGGGTTCCAGCTGCAACAAGCGCGCGCCCGGACAGGGCTGCGACGCGGTGGGCGGGTTCAACCGCATCCATGCCGTGCTGGGCACCTCCGACGCCTGTGTGGCGACCCATCCGTCCGACATGTGCGTCGCGCTGGCCGCGCTCGATGCGATCGTCCACATCGATGGCCCGCTGGGGCAGCGCACGATGCCGTTCGGCGACCTGCACCGCCTGCCCGGCGACCAACCCGACCGCGATACGGTGCTGGCGCCCGGCGACCTGATCGTCGCGATCGAGCTACCGCCGCTACGCTTCGGGGCGAGCTCGACCTATCGCAAGGTCCGCGACCGGGCGAGCTACGCCTTCGCGCTGATCTCCGTCGCGGCGGCGGTCGAGATGGACGGCGACCGCATCGGCGACGTCCGCATCGCGTTCGGCGGCGTCGCGCCCAAGCCGTGGCGCGCGCTGACCGCCGAGGCGGCGCTGCGTGGCGGCCCGGCCACTGCGCAGGCGTTTCGCGACGCAGCGGCGGCGGAGTTTGCCGATGCGCGCGTGCTGCGCGACAACAGCTTCAAGCCGGTACTGGCGAGCAGGACCCTTGCCGCCGTGCTGGGCACGCTAACCACCGGAGAAGCGGCATGAGCATCGTCGATTCCGCCAAGCAGGCGGCACAGGGCCTGGTGATGGGCGCGCTACAAAAGCTGGTACCGCTCGCCCCCGACAGCTGGATTCCGGGCGGCAAGCCCGACCCGCTGATCGCGCGCAAGCATGGGCTGATCGGCAAGCCCGTCTCCCGGCTCGACGGCACGCTGAAGGTCACCGGCGCCGCACCGTTCGCCGCCGAATTTCGCTTCGACACCATGGTCTATGCCTCGCTCGCCTATTCGACGATCGCGCGCGGCCGGATCGTGGCGATCGATACGCAGGCGGCGGAAAGTGCGCCGGGCGTGGTGCTGGTGATGACTCATCGGAACGCGCCGCGCATGGCGACGCCGCCGGTGTTCGGCACGTCGGTGCACGCGATAGGCCCCGCCGACCTGCCGATCTTTCAGGACGACCGCATCCATTGGAACGGACAGCCGATCGCCTGCGTCCTCGCCGAAACGCAGGAACAGGCCGACCATGCCGCCGCGCTGCTGGACATCAGCTATGCGCCGGAACCGTCGATCACCGACCTTGCGGCCGCCAAGGCCAAGGGGCTCGAGCAGGGGCTGTTCATGGGCCAGCCGCTGCGCAACAGCATCGGCGATGCCGAGGGCGCACTTGCCAACGCCGAATACCGCGTCGACCAGCGGTATCGCACCCCGCGCCACAACCATAACCCGATCGAACCGCACGCCGCGACGCTGGCATGGGAAGGCGACACGCTCATCCTCCACGACGCCAGCCAGATGGTGACGCAGCAGGCGCAGAGCATGGCCGACGTCTTCGGGCTGAAGACCGAACAGGTCCGCCTGACCTCGCCCTATGTCGGCGGCGGGTTCGGCAGCAAGGGGCTGTGGGATCATCAGGTGATCGCCGCCGCCGCATCGCGCCTTGCCGGCCGTCCAGTCCGCATCGCCCTGTCGCGCGAGGGCGTGTACCGCACCGTCGGCGGCCGGGCGCTGACCGAGCAGCGCGTCGCGATCGGTGCGCGGGCCGACGGGACGTTTGAGGCGCTGATCCATACCGGCCTGTCGGTGATTACCCCGCACAACAACATGCCCGAACCGTTCATCCTCGGCACCCGCAGCGCCTATGCCGCGCCCAACCTGCTGCTGCAGGTCGAGATCGCGCGGATGAACATGCTCGCCAACACCTTCATGCGTGCGCCGGGCGAGGCGGTCGGCACCTTCGCACTGGAATCGGCGATCGACGAACTGGCGGTCGATTTGGGACTCGATCCGGTCGAGCTGCGCATCCGCAACGAACCGGAGAAGGACCCGACCAGCGGCCTGACCTTCTCCTCGCGCCATATCGTCAAGGCATGGCGCGACGGCGCGACCCGTTTCGGATGGGACGAACGCCCCGCCGTGCCGGGCGCGCGGACGGAAGGCGAATGGCAGATCGGCATGGGCTGCGCGACCGGGACCTATCCCTATTACCGGATGCCCGGCGCCGAGGCACGGATCACCTTATTGCGCGACGGCGACAACGTACGCGCGAAGGTGGAGGTCGCCGCGGCGGAAATGGGCATGGGAACGTCCACCACGACCGCGATCGTCGCCGCCGAACGCCTCGGGCTGCCGATCGACTGGATCGAGGTCGGCTATGGCGACAGCGCGATTCCCGGCGCGATCATGGCGGGGGGATCGCAACAGACCGCAGCGATCGGCGGGGCGGTGATCGCGGCGCATGGCGAACTGGTCGCCGCGCTGCTGAAGCTCGCCGGCAACGACTCGCCGCTCGCCGGACTATCGGCGAACGAGGTCGGCAGCGACGAGGGTGGCCTTGCCAAGCTCGACGATCCGTCACGCCGCGAAAGCTATGCCTCGATCCTCACCCGCGCCCGCCGTGACAGCGTCAGCGTGACGAAAGCGGGCTCGATGCCGCTCGAATTCATGCACTGGTCGATGCATTCGCACAGCGCGCTGTTCTGCGAAGTGCGGGTCAACCAAGTGACCGGCGAAGTCCGCGTCAGCCGCTTCCTCGGATCGTTCGACTGCGGCCGCATCCTCAACCCCAAGACCGCGACCAGCCAGTTCCGTGGCGGGATCATCATGGGCCTCGGCATGGCGTTGATGGAGGAGACGCAGTTCGACGAACGCAACGGCAGGATCATGAACCCCAGCCTCGCCGAATATCACATCCCGGTGCACCTCGACGTGCCGGAGATCGACGTGATCTGGACCGACATCCCCGATCCGCACACGCCGATGGGCGCGCACGGCATCGGCGAAATCGGCATCACCGGCGTCGCGGCGGCGGTCGCCAATGCGATCTACAACGCGACGGGCAAGCGTATCCGCGACCTGCCGATCACGCTCGACCGGCTATTATAGGGTCCGATACGCCCGCATCGAAACGTCACCCCAGCACAGGCTGGGGTGTCTTGCGGCTCCTGCTACGCGCTGCAACGGGGAGACCCCAGCCTTCGCTGGGGTGACGTTTCCCGAACCCCTACTTCGCGGGCGCCGGCGCCGCCGCCACCGCGATCCGCGACCCGTCGGCGTTCAGCCCCAGGTCCTTCAGCAGCGGCGCGACCTGTGGATCGGCGCCGTTGAAGTTGCGGAACATCGGCGCGTAATCCTCGGTATGGCCCTTCGACAGGATCATGTCGCGGAACCGCTGGCCATTGGCGCGGGTCATGCCGCCATGCTGTTCGAACCAGTTGAACGCGTTCGAACTCAGCATCTTGGTCCAGCTGTACGCGTAATAGCCCGCCGAATAGCCATTACCCCAAATGTGCAGAAAATAGCTCGACCGATAGCGCGGCGGCACGTCGGCGACGTCGAGCCCGGTGGCGGCCAGCGCCTTCGCCTCGAACGCATCTGCATTCTGCTTGCCATCCGCCGCGGTCAGCGAATGCCAGCTCATGTCCATCTCGGCCGCGGCCAGCGCCTCACCGAACGAATAGCCCGAATTGAACGTGCCCGCGCGCTTGATCTTGTCGACCAGCGCCTGCGGAATGACCTGCTTGGTGCCGTAATGTACCGCATAGTTGGGCAGCACCTTCGGATCGAGCGCCCAATGTTCGTTGAACTGCGACGGAAATTCGACGAAATCGCGCGCGGTGTTGGTGCCCGATACGCTCGGATAGGTCTGGTTCGCGAACAGGCCGTGCAGCGCATGGCCGAATTCGTGGAACATCGTCGTCACGTCGTCGAAGCTGATCAGCGCCGGTTGCCCGGCCGCCGGCTTCGTAAAGTTCGACACGTTGTAGATCACCGGCTTGGTGCCGAGCAGCTTCGACTGGTTGACGAAGTTCGACATCCATGCGCCGCCACTCTTGTTGTCACGCTTCCAGAAGTCGAAATACATCAGGCCGATCGGCGTGCCGTCCGCCTCGTTCACCTCGTACACCATCACGTCGCCCTGATAGACCGGCAGGTCGGTACGCCGCTTGAACGTGATGCCGTAGAGCTGGGTCGCGGCATAGAATACGCCGTCGGTCAGCACCTTGTTGATCTCGAAATAGGGTTTCAGCTCGTCCTGGTTCAGGTCGTATTTCGCCTTGCGGACCTGTTCGGAATAGAAATCCCAATCCCATGGCTTCAGCTGGAAATTGCTGCCGGTCGCCTTGATCTGCGCCTGCAATTCGGCGGCCTCGCGCCGCTGTTCGGCGGCGACCGGCGTGCCGAGCTGCTGCATGAAGCCCAGCGCGGTCTTCGGGTTCTTGGCCATCTGGTCCTGCAGCACGTAATCGGCCCAGGTCGGGAAACCGAGCAGCTTCGCCTTCTGCGCACGCAGCAACGCGATCTGCGCGATGGTATCGCGGGTGTCGTTGGCGTCGCCCTTGGTCGCGCGGGTCCAACTGGCGTTGAACAGCGCCTCGCGCGTTGTCCGGTCCTTGAGCGTCGCCAGCTCGGGCTGCTGCGTCGTGTTCTGGAGGGTCAGGACATATTTGCCGGTCAGGCCACGCGCCTTGGCGGCGTCGGCCGCGGCGGCGATCTCGCCCTCCGACAGGCCAGCCAGCTTGGCCTTGTCGTCGATCACCAGCGCGCCGGCCTTGGCCGCGGCGAGCAGCTTCTGCTGGAACGCGGTTTCCAGCGTCGACAGCTGGCTGTTGTACCCGCTCAGCGTCACCTTGTCGGCGGGCGACAGCTGGGCACCGGCGCGGACCATCCCCTGATAGGTCAGCGTCAGGACCTGCAACTGCTCGGGCGTCAGCGTCAGCGACTGGCGCTGGTCGTACAGCGTCTTCACCCGGGAGAAGAGCGCGGGGTCGAGGTTGATCGCATCCTGATGCGCGGCGAACGCCGGGGCCAGATCGGCCTGCGTCTTCTGCAGCGTGTCGTCGGTATTGGCACCGACCACGGCGTAGAAGGCGAGGCTGGCGCGTTCGAGCAGCCGGCCCGACCGCTCCATGGCGGCGATCGTGTTGTCGAACGTCGGGGCGCTGCGCGCACGGGTGATCGCGTTGATCTCCGCCCGTTGTGCCGCCATGCCGGCGATCAGCGCGGGGGCGTAATCGGTGCTCTTGATCCGGTCGAACTGCGGCGCGCCGAACGGCAGCGTGCTGGGCTGGGCGAACGGGTTCGACGCAGGCAGGGGCGCGGCGGTCGCGGCGGTCGGTGCGGGGTTCTGGGCGAGGATGGTGGTGGACATCAGCAGCATCGTGACGGTGGCGGTGGAGGCAAGAAAGCGCATGGACGGTCCGATCGACTAGTATCTGGCGTGACTGATGCACCCGCGGGCAGCGCGGATCAATGGGGTGCGGATGCTACCCTTCCTCCAGTGCCACGACTTCGAAGCTGAATGCCGTCCAACCGCGCTGGCGGGCGGCTTCCTGCGTCGCGGCCTTCTTGCCCGTCGCTTCTTTCAGCGACGCGGCATGGCCCCAGAACACCTCGGTCTTGCCGTTCTGCAACTGCGCGACGATCCGCCAGAAATGCGTGAACGGCGCGTTGGTCGGGCCGATCGTCTTGACCCAGCCATCGGCCATGGTCGCGGTCAGGATGCGCTTCTTCCTCGCCATCGCGTCAGATCTTCACGATCCAGCCCTTGCGCGCCAGCCACGCGACGAACGCCCACAGCATCGCCATGTACAGGGCGATCGGCACCAGCGCCGCCACCGCCGGCGACACCACCGTGGCGGTCGCGCTATAGGTCGCGAAGAACAGGTCCCACCCGACCATATGCCCGGTGACCATATGCAGCACATAGGCGGCGATCGCGTTCATCCCGAAGACGATCGCGATCGTCCACGGCCAAGACAGCGGCGCCGTCCGCCCGTCGATCGCCAGATGCAGGGCGGCGAGCGCGATCGTCGTCAGCCCGCAGGTCACCAGTACGAAGCTGCTCGACCACATATCCTTGATGAGCGGCAGCCACGGGCTCCATGCCAGCCCGACCGCGACCATCGCGGCGCCGACCAGCAGCAGCTTGCCGCCCGCCGCCCGCCCGCGTCGCTGGCGCAGATAGTCGCCGATGCACACCCCGATCAGCCCATGCGCGATCGACGGCAGCGTGCTGAGAAACCCTTCCGGATCATAGCCTTCGGGCCCCGCGACGTAGTTATGACCGCCCGCCCCCAGCAACCAGCGATCGACCGACGCGACGAAGGTATGCCCGCGCGAAAACAGGTCGTTCGGCAACCCGTCGAGCGCCGGCAGCAGCAATAGCGGCCAATAGAGGATCAGCACGGCGGCGATGATCCCGATCCGCGTGCGCTGGCCGGTGTGGAGGTAAAGCAGCGCGCAGGCGCCATAGACCAGCCCGATCCGCTGCAGCACGCCCCACAGCCGCCACGCGCCGCTATTGAAATCGGCGAACCAGTAGAGGTTGGACAGCAGGAACCCGAGCACGAACAAGCGCGTCGCGCGCGCCACGATCGGTCCCGCCGTCGCCACCGGCCGCCCGTCGTTCCCCCGCCGCTGCGCCATGGGGATCGCCACGCCGACCATCATCAGGAACGCCGGAAACACCGTGTCTGCGAGCGTCAGCCCGTCCCACGACGCATGCAGCAGCGTGCCGAACACCGGCACCTTATGCCCATAGAAGATGCCCGCCGCCGAATTGACGAGGATCATTCCCATGACCGTCAGCCCGCGCAGCACGTCGAGCGATGCCAGCCGCCCCGGCGTCGCCGCTGTCGATGTCGTCATGCCCTTCCCCCCTTCGCACTCTGTGCCCCATCGTACCGGCTGCTCGACGCCGCGCGCAATGCTTGGCATAGGTGCCTGACGACGTTGGCATAAGCCAGCACGGGACCTGGCCCATGCCGGTCGAATAGGACGACAAGGGGAAAGCACGATGCGCCACATGCTGATCGGACTGGCGCTGGGTGCTGCCGCAACCGCGCCGGCACAGACGCCGCCGCAGCCGGCGCAGGCCGATCTCGACCGGCTTGCCGCGTCGCTCGGCTATCGCTTCACCATCCTCGACAATCGTCCGGCCGACTGCCCCGGCCCCGGTGCCTGCTTCCGCTCCGAAATCGAACTGGTGGTGCCGGCGGGGATCGGCGCGATCCCGAACGACCTGACGCTGCAATATGGCTTTGTCGGGCGCGTCCTGCACATCGAAAGCGACGTGTTCGACGATACGCTCGTCAACGGCGACCTCCACCGCCTGAGCCTGAAGCCGGGCAAGCGGTTGCAGCCCGGACAGCGCTATCGCATCGGGATCGTCGGCACCGGCCATTTCTTCTCGCGCTTCTATGCCATGCCCAACGCATCGGTGACGGCGCCCGGACTGAGCCCGCGGATCGTCGCCGCGATCCGTCCGGTGCGATCGGGGGAGACGGGGCTCGAAAACCTGCCCTTCGTGCCCGCGATGACGGACGAGGCGAAGCTGTCGACGTCGGTCGCGGGCGACCGGACGACATGGCTGACCCCGCAGCGCGCGTTCGATCGCTATGCCGCGCGGGGGCGCGCGCTGCCCGCCGATGTGGTGATCCTGCCCAAACCGGTCCGCGTATCGCGCCCGCAGGGTATGGGTGCCGACCTATCGCGCGGTATACGCCTGTCGGTGAAGGGGATCGACGCGCGGTCGATCGACGCCGCCGTCGCCGCGCTCGGTGTGCCGCGCTCGGGCAACGGCACCCCGATCGAGATCGCGCGCACGCCGGGGCTGTCGCCCGAGGCCTATCGCCTGAGCGTCGCCGATGGCCGCGTGCGCATCGCCGCCGCCGATGCCGCAGGCGCCAACCACGCGCTGCGGTCGCTGGCGCAACAGGCGGCGAGCGAGTCCTACCGCCTGCGCCCGCTCGCGGTCGAGGACGCGCCGCGCTACGCCTTTCGCGGGCTGCATGTCGATGTGGCGCGCAACTTCCACAGCAAGGCCAAGCTGCTGTCGCTGATCGAGCAGGCCGCGACCTACAAGCTCAACAAGCTGCACCTCCATTTGGGCGACGACGAGGGCTGGCGGTTGCAGATCAACACGCTGCCCGAACTGACCGAGGTCGGCGCCTATCGCTGCCTCGACGCCACCGAGAAGACCTGCCTGCAACCGCAGCTCGGCGCCGATCCGGCCCGCGACGCGCCGACCAACGGGTATCTGACCCAGGCCGATTATCTCGAAATCCTCGCCGCGGCGAAGGCACGCGGGATCGAAGTCATTCCGTCGTTCGACATGCCCGGCCACTCACGCGCGGCGATCCGGTCGATGGAGGTCCGCTACGACCGCCTGATCGCCGCCGGCCGCCGCGCAGAGGCCGAACGCTACCGTCTGGTCGAACCGGGCGACACCACCGCCTATCGCAGTATCCAGAACTACAACGACAATACCCTGAACGTCTGCATCGAACCTACCTATCGCTTCCTCGACACGGTGATCGACGAGGTGCGGGCACTGCACCGGCGCGCCGGCGTGCCGCTCCAGACCTATCATATCGGTGCGGACGAGACGGCGGGCGCGTGGTCGCAGTCTCCGGCGTGTCAGGCGATGATGGCCCGCACCGGCCTCAAACCCAACCAGCTCGGCGCGCATTTCATCGAACGCGTCGCCGCCACCCTCGCCGCCAAGAACATCCGCGTCGCCGGGTGGAGCGACGGCATGGGCCATACCGCCGCCGACCGCATGCCAAAGGCGGTGCAGACCAACATCTGGGGCGGCCTGCACACCGGCGGCGTCGCCGAGGCGCACACCCAAGCGAACCGGGGCTGGCGGGTCGTACTGTCGATGCCCGACTTCACCTATCTCGACATGCCCAACGCCGTCGATCCCGAGGAACACGGCTATGACTGGGGCACGCGTGAGATCGACGGGTGGAAGGCGTTCGCCTTCATGCCGGGCAACCTGCCGGCCAACGCGTCGATCCGCGGCAATATCCTCAATCAGCCGGTGCCGCTGCTCGACGGATCGCCGATGGCGGCGGGGCGCAGCGTCGACGGCATCCAGGCACAGCTATGGAGCGAAACCGTCCGCAGCGACGAACAGGTCGATTACATGCTGTTCCCGCGCCTGCTGGCCTTTGCCGAACGCGCGTGGCGGCGCCCGGAATGGGAGCCGGCCTATGTCCCCGGCACCAGCTATGCGATGGGCGACGGCAAGGTCGACGTCCGCGCGATCGACGCGGCGTGGAACGAGTACGCGTCGCGTGCCACGGTCGCGCTCGGCCGACTGGATCGCGCCGGCATCGCCTATCGCATCGCCCCGCCCGGCGCGCGCATCGTCGGCGGCCGGTTGGAGATGAACAGCGAACTGCCCGGCGTGCCGCTGGAATATCGGGTCGGCACGGGGGAGTGGCAGCGTTATACCGGGCCGGTCGCGGTGACCGGGCCGGTGCAGGTGCGTAGCCGGTCTGCCGATGGCCGGCGGGCCGGACGGGCGGTCATGGTGGAGGCATTGCGATAGGTCGGAACGTCCGCCGTTGCGGCACATAGTCCCTTCCCGTCACCCCGGATCAAGTCCGGGGTGACGTGGTCTTACCGGCTAACTCACCCTCACTCCTTGCCCGCCCGGACGCAAATCCGCCCGGCATTTGGGATCGAACACGGCCGCCGCGACGTGTTGCGGATGCTGGCCGGGTGGGTGACCATCAACGCCTCGCCCGACGGTGCCTTCCAGCGTCCGAAGCGACCGCCATCGGTGATGTCGTAGCTGTTGGCCGCGCGGCAATCGCCGTTCGGCACCAGTCCCCACGACCAGGCGAGCCAGCCGATATCGGCCTTGTCCAGTTCGGTCAGTGCCCAGCGATAGGGCGATGGCTTGCAATCCCATCCGGTCGCCGTCGGCCCTTCGCCCAGCAGGAACGGGATATCGTCGCGCAGCACGCGGGCGATGATCGCGCGGTACGGCGCCTTGCGTTCCTCCTCGGTCCCCGCCCAATAGCTGTGCGCCGACACGAGGATCGCATGGGTCGGATCGGCGCGGTCGAACGCGCGCCAGCTGTCGAGCAGCATCGCATATTCCTTGCCCCAGTCCGATCCGTCGATCACCAGCGGCACATCGATGCCCGCCGCCCGAATGCGGCCGATCGCATCGACATAGGCAGCGACGAAGGTGTCGCGCGCGACGGTCGTCCCGGCTTCGTTGGCGATGTTGACCAGCACCCAGCGCCGGTGCTTGGCGATCACTGCCGCGATATCGGGCCGCGTCCAATAGGCGACGCATTCGCCCAGCTTCTCCCACTTGCCGGTCGCAGCATGGCATTCGGCGATCGGGATCAGGCCGTTCTGCACCGCGTTGCCAAGGATCGCGTCGAGCTTGTCCGCCGGATAATCGGGCATGGTGAAGATGCGCACGGCATTGGCGCCCGTCTTAGCGATTTCCGCCATGGTCCACGCCCCGGTCGGGTCGCTCGACAGGACGAACATCTCGTTCACTCCGCGCAGCACCACTCGCTCGCCCGCCGCGGTGTAGAGGTAGCGCCCGCGCAGGTGCATCGTGTCGGGCTTCGCGGGCTGTGCCTCGGCGGATATCGAACCCAGCGCGAGCGCGAACGCCGTGAGAACCGATGTAAGTTTCATGCCCTAATCCCACGGAAAACATGCCGATCGGCAACCTTGCGAACTTGCCGGTTAATCCACCTACACCGCTACGTCACCCCAGCGAAGGCTGGGGTAACGTCTGGTCGAATGCATGGCGAATGGTCGTCCGACCTTTTCGAAACACGCCGGAACCGGCCGTGGCGCCGAGGCGCTGTTCCGATGACTGCCGATGCGAGGAACGACCGATGCCCGCCGCCCAAATCCTGATGCCCGCCCCCATGGCCGACGATGTCGTCGCCGCGCTCGAAGCCCGGTTCACCCTGCACCGCCTGTGGGAACAGGACGACCGCGAAGGCTATCTGCGCTCGGTCGCTGCGGACATTCGCGGGCTGGCCGTCAGCACGCTGGCCGGCAGGATCGATGCGGCATGGCTCGATCGATTTCCGGCGCTCGAGATCGTCGCCAGCTTCGGGGTCGGCTATGACAATGTCGATGCCAGCGCGGCGGCGGACCGCGGGATCGTCGTCACCAACACGCCGGGCGTCCTCGATGACGAGGTCGCCGATCTTGCCGTCGGCCTGCTGCTCGCGACGTTGCGACGCATACCGCAGGCGGACCGCTTCGTGCGCGAGGGGCGCTGGGCCGACGGCGCCTTTCCGCTGTCGCCCACGCTGCGCGGTCGGCGGGTCGGTATCCTCGGACTGGGCGCGATCGGCAAGGCGATCGCGCGACGGCTCGACGGGTTCGGAGTAGCGATCGGTTACCATGGTCGATCGCGGCAGGAGGGCGTCGCCTACCCCTATCACGATACGCCGGTCGCGTTGGCGGCGGCGTCGGATGTGGTGGTGGTGATGGTCCCCGGCGGTTCGGGCACCCGTCATCTGGTTGATGCGGAGATGCTGGCGGCACTCGGGCCGGACGGCGTCCTCATCAACGTGTCGCGCGGAAGCGTCGTCGACGAAACCGCGCTGGTCGCCGCGCTCAGCGACGGGACAATCGGCGGGGCCGGGCTCGACGTGTTCGAGAACGAGCCGCAGGTGCCCGACGCGCTGCTGGCGATGCCCAACGTCGTCCTGCTGCCGCATATCGGGTCGGCATCCCACGCGACGCGCGCCGCGATGGGGCGGCTGGTGGTCGACAATCTGACGGCATGGTTCGACGACGGCCGCGCGCTGACGCCGGTGCCGGAGACGTCGCCGGGCTAACCGACCCGGTCGCCCATCCGCTCGCCCAGCCGCACCGGGCGTTCGGCGACCCAGGCGGGATCGAACGCGATCGTGTCCGGGCGGAACAGCATGATGATGGTCGACCCGAGCAGGAATCGTCCCATCTCCTCCCCCTGCCGCAGCACGATATCGCGGTCGGCATAGGTCCATTCGGCGATCCGTCCGGTCCGCTTCGGATTGACGACACCGTGCCACACGGTCGCCATGCTGCCGACGATCGTCGCGCCGACCAAGACCATGACGAAGGTGCCGTGGTCGTCGGATTCGAAGACGCAGACGACGCGTTCGTTGCGCGCGAACAGGTTGGCAACGCCGCGCGCCGTGACCGGGTTCACCGAAAACAGGCTGCCCGGCACATGGATCATCCGCACCAGCCGCCCGGTGCACGGCATGTGCAGCCGGTGATAGTCTTTCGGCGCCAGATACAGGTTGGCGAACGACCCGTGCTGAAACGCCGCCGCTAGCGCAGCGTCGCCGCCGACCAGTTCGGTGGCGGTGAAGCGATGCCCCTTTGCCTGCACGATCCGGCCATCCTCGATCGCGCCGAGCTGGCTGATCGCGCCATCGACCGGCGAGACGAAGTCCGCCAGCGCCAGCGGTCGGGCACCGTCCCTGAGCGGGCGGGTGAAGAAGGCGTTGAACGTCGGGTAGCTCGCCGGATCGGGATTGGCCGCCTCGGTCATGTCGACGCCATAGCGGCGGACGAACCAGCGGATCAGCCGGGGCGTTCCCCAGCCGGATTCGGCCTGCGCGACGGCGCCGGCGAAGCGGGTCAGATGCTGTTTTGGCAGAAGGTGCTGGACGAGTATCTTCAGGCGATCGGACACGGCAATTCCCGGATGGCGAACGGCGCAACGCTATGCGCATGGCGATCGAAGTCCAGCGTTATTCCCGCACGGTCCCCCTCTTGTCGCCGCTCCGGTTGTGTGGTGTCTTGGCAATACACATCAGGGGGATGCATCATGCGCAAGGTAGTTCAGCTCGCCGCGGTCGCGAAGACGGCATTGGTTGCCGTCGCCGCCGTCGCACAGACCACGCAGCCGGCAAACGGCGTGCCGCTGATCGAACGGACCAAGCTGTTCGGCAATCCGACCCGCACCGGCGGGCAGCTGTCGCCCGATGGCAAATGGCTGGGCTTCATCGCGCCGCGCGACGGGGTGCTCAACGTCTGGGTCGCGCCGGTCGACCGGCCGAACGACGCGCGGCCGCTGACCGCCGAAAAGGTCCGGCCGATCCGTTCCTATTTCTGGGCGCCCGATTCGAAGCAGACCCTGTTCGTCAACGACAAGGGCGGCGACGAGAATTTCCTGCTGTACGGCGTCGACCTGGCCAGCGGCGCGCAAAAGGCGCTGACGCCGTTCGAGAAGACGACGGTGCAGGTCGTCGGCATGTCCGATTCGATCAAGGACCGTATGCTGATCGGCGTGAACAACCGCGATCCGCGCTGGCACGATATCCAGGAACTGAACCTCACCACCGGCAAGCTGACCCCGGTGTTCCAGAACGACGGCTATGCCGGGTTCCTGTCCGACGACCAGCTGCGCCTGCGCATCGCGGTCAAGCCGCGGCCCGACAGCGGCGTCGACTATTATCGGGTGGTCGACAACAAGGTGGAGGCGACGCCGTTCACCCGCGTCGATTACGAGGATGCGTCGTCGACCTCGCCGCTGGGGTTCACCGCCGATGGCAAGACGCTGTACTGGGGCGATGCACGGGGTCGCGACACGCGCGCGCTGCTGGCGCAGGACATGGCGACCGGCAAGTTCACCACCATCGGCGCCAACGACCGGGCCGATGTCGGCGGCGGGCTGACCAATCCCAAGACGGGCGTGGTCGAGGCCTATTCGGTCAATTTCCACCGCAACGAATATGTGCCGGTCGGCGATGCGGTGAAGGGCGACCTCGCCTTCCTGAAGGCGCAGAACAAGGGCGAATTCTATGTCGGCAGCCGCACCGACGCCGACGACAAATGGCTGGTGACGTTCGATCCCGTTACCGCACCGTCGTCGACGTGGCTGTACGATCGCCGGGCGAAGAAGCTGAGCGAACTCTACACGCCGCGCTCCGAACTGGTCGGCGCACCGCTGGTGGCGATGGAGGCGGTCGACATTCCGACGCGCGACGGGCTGTCGATGGTCAGCTACCTTACCCGGCCCAAGGGTGCGACCGCGGCGACGCCGATGGTATTGCTGGTCCATGGCGGGCCATGGGCGCGCGACGGCTATGGGTTCAACGGCTATCACCAATGGCTCGCCAATCGCGGCTATGCGGTGCTGTCGGTCAATTTCCGCAGCTCGACCGGGTTCGGCAAGAAATTCGTACAGGCCGGCGACCGGCAATGGGGCCGCAAGATGCACGACGACCTGATCGACGCGGTCGGCTGGGCGGTGAAGCGCGGCGTGACCACCAAGGACAAGGTCGCGATCATGGGCGGGTCCTATGGCGGCTATGCGACGCTGGCGGGCCTGACGATGACGCCCGACGCCTTTGCCTGCGGCGTCGATATCGTCGGGCCGTCGAACCTGTTCACCCTGCTCAAGACCATTCCGCCCTATTGGGAAGCCGGCAAGCAGCAGATGTATCGCCGCATGGGCGATCCGGGCACGCCTGAGGGACAGGCGCTGCTGAAGGAACGCAGCCCGCTGACCTATGCCGATCAGATCAGGAAGCCGCTGCTGATCGGTCAGGGTGCCAACGACCCGCGCGTCAACGTCGCCGAAAGCGACCAGATCGTCGCGGCGATGAAGGCGCGCAACATCCCGGTCACCTATGTCGTGTTCCCCGACGAAGGGCACGGCTTCGCGCGTCCGGCGAACAACATCGCGTTCAATGCGGTGGCGGAAAACTTCCTCGCCAAGTGTCTGGGCGGCCGGGCCGAGCCGATCGGCGGGGCGCTCGCCGCGTCGACCGCGCAGGTGCGGGCGGGCGCCGTCGACGGTGCGACGGCCGCCGGTACCAAGGGTAACTGATCGTCAGCCCCTCCGCCGCCACGATCCGGCGGTGGAGGGTTGCTCAGCCAGTGCCGAGCAGTTGATCGAGTCGGACCGGTGCGAAGTCGCGCGCGTCGACGCCGACATCGAATTGCCGCGGCATCGGCTTCAACCGGCCATGGCCGTGTCCGTGAAGGTTCAGCGCGCGTTTGTGCTGCCCGTTCCAACTACGGAACGGGTAGTGGCACAGCACCAGGCGATGGCCGTCGACCTCCAGCTCGGCATAGTTGCCGATGCTGGCCCATCCGGGCGCCGCGAGCGTCGCGTCCGGATCGTTGTTCCCGCGCAGCAGGTGCTTGGTGCCGTGCAGCCGGGCGAGCAACGCCGCCACGTCCGCCGGACGCCGCGCGACGTCGCCCAGATGCCAGACGATATCGTCGGGCGCGACGACGGCGTTCCAGCGCTCGATCAGCAGCGCATCCATTTCCGCGACGCTGGCGAACGGCCGCTTCTGGATATTGATCGTGCGATGGTCGCCGAAATGGGTGTCGGCGGTGAAGAAGACGGTCATAGCGCGCGCCATCCGGCCTCAACGATCGGCTGCGACGGACGGTCCGTTGGCCGGGAAATGTCGCGTTGTTAGGTACTTGTCCGTCCTCACGCGGCACCGGGGCCAAGGGCATGCGTTGGGGCGGTTCACAGTAGAAAGCAGCGCGTGCCCCATTACCTGATTTCCCAGAGCGAACTGCCGCAGGAACGCGAGGCCCGCCGGGCGCGCGCCGGCAAGAGTTCCGGCGAAACCTATGCCGCAACGCTCGACCAGCTGCAGCCGGGCGTCGACACCACGATCCTGTCGCCGGCAGACGAGGATGCCGAGCCGCTGTCGGCCGAAGCACTGGTGCGGTTCGATGCGGTGTTCCTGACCGGGTCGCCGATGCACGTCTATGACGACGGGCCGCCGGTCCAGCGGCAACTGGCGTTCATGACGCGCGTGTTCGCTGCCGGCGTCCCGTCGTTCGGATCGTGCGCCGGGTTGCAGATCGCCACCACCGCCGCGGGCGGTCGGGTGCGCAAGATGCCCGACCGGATGGAAGCCGGCATCGCCCGGCGGATCAGCCCGACCGAAGCGGGTCGAAGCCATCCGTTGCTGAAGGGGCGCCCGGGCAGCTGGGACGCACCCGCGATCCATGGCGACGAGGTATGGGAATTGCCGCCGGGCGCCACCCTGCTCGCCAGCAACGCGGTGACCGAGGTACAGGCGGCGGAAATCCGCTTCGATCGCGGCGTGTTCTGGGGCGTGCAATACCATCCCGAGCTGGCGTTGCGCGAAATCGCTGTCGCGATCGCCGATCAGGCTAGCGATCTGGTCGAGGCGGGCCTTGCCGAGCGCGAAAGCGACGTCGCCGCCCGCGCGGACGAGATCGCCGCGTTGCACGACGATCCCGCCAGTCGCGCGCTCCGCTGGCGGCTGGGCGTCGACGGCGAGTTCGCCGAGGAACGGTTGCGCCGGCGCGAAATTGCCAACTTCCTCGATCACCTGCCCTACCTAAGGTAGGCGATCACACCGTCCAGTTGCCCCCCAACGCACGGAACACGTCGATCTGCGCCTGCGCGATCTGCGCATCGCTCAGCGCCAGCGCAGCCTCGGTATCGGCGAAGGTCCGCTCGGCATCGAGTTGCGCGAGGCTGTCGATCTGGCCTTCGCGCTGCTGTGCGCGGGTGATGCGCGCCGCGATGGCCGCCTGATCGCGCGCGGCCTGTAGCGCGGTCCGCCGGTCGAGCGCGCGGGCATAGTTCGACAGCGCCGTTTCGGTTTCACCCAGCGCGGTCAGCACCACGCCGTCGAACGTCGCCAGCGCCGCCTGGCTATCGGCCTCGGCACCGGCGATCCGCGCCCGCGCCTTGGCCGGATTGACGTTCCAGCTGATGAGCGGACCCAGCAGCCAGTTGAGCGGCCCCGCACCGAAGATATTGCCAAGCCCGGTCCCGGTCGAACCGATCGATCCGCCCAGGCTGATCCGGGGATACAGGTCGGCGGTCGCGACACCGATCCGCGCAGTCGCAGCGGCAAGGCGGCGTTCGGCGGCACGGACGTCGGGGCGCCGCGCGAGCAGCGCCGCCCCGTCGCCGACCGGGATCGGCTGGGTCAGCCGCAGGGTTTCGCTGCGTGCCGCGGCGATGGTCGGCAGCTCGGCGGGCGTTCGCCCGGTCAGGGTGGCCAGCCGGAACAGCGCCGCCTGTCGCTCGGCCACGATCGCCGGGATATCGGCTTGCCGCTGGTTGCGCAGCGCCGCGATCCGCGCGGTATCGAGCCCGGTAATGAGCCCGACCCGCGCCCGCCCCTCGGTCACTTTCAGCGACCGGTCGATCAATGCGACGATCCGCTGCGCGACTGCCAGCCGTTCGGCTGCGGCGGCAGCATCGGCATAGGCGCGGGTGGTGTCGGCGACCACCGCGACCCGCACCGTATCGGCATCTTCCTGCGCCGCGCCGACATCGCCGCGTGCCGCCTCGACATTGCGGCCGATGCGACCGAACAGGTCGGCCTCATAGGCCACGTCGAGCCCGGTATCGATCGTCCAGTTTTCGCGGTCGAGGCCGGGGGGACGCTGGATTTCCGACAGCCGGCCATAGGTCGCGCTGGCGCCGGCGGTCGCCTGTGGCTGCCGGTCGCCGCGGACTTCGCGGAGCGACGCCCGCGCCCGTGCCAGTCGCGCGGTGGCGACGCGGATATCGGTATTCGCCGTCAGCGCATCGGTGATGAGGCCGTCGAGCACGGGGTCGCGATAGAGTTGCCACCAGCGATCGTTCGCGGTCGCGCTGGCGACGATCGCCGGGCTGGCGGTCTGGAACGCACCGGCGGCGCTCTGCGGCGCGACCGGGCGGTGATAGTCGGGGCCGACCGCGCACGCGGCAAGTGCGAGCGTGGAGGCGGCGGCGAGGATGATGCGGACCATGGGTCGGTCTCCCTTATTCGGCAGGCTGCAGCTGGGCATCGGCATGGCTCCGGCGGAACCGCAGCCGATCGCCGAGCGCACGACAGACGACGTAGAAGGTGGGGGTGAAGACGAGGCCGAAGCCGGTGACGCCCAACATCCCGAAGAACACCGCCGTCCCCAGCGCCTGCCGGAGCTCGGCCCCTGCCCCGGTCGCGATCAGCAGCGGTACGGCACCAAGTACGAAGGCGAAGCTGGTCATCAGGATCGGGCGCAGGCGATCGCCTGCCGCACGCACCGCCGCCTCGACCGGCGACAACCCGTCCTGCATCTCCGCCTGTCGCGCGAACTCGACGACGAGGATCGCGTTCTTGGCCGCCAGCGCGATCAGCACGACCAACCCGATCTGCGTCAGGACGTTGTTGTCCATGCCGCGCAGATTGACGCCGATCATCGCCGCCAACAGGCACATCGGCACGATCATGATGATCGACAGCGGCAGCACCAGGCTTTCGTACTGCGCCGCCAGCACGAGGAAGACGAACACGACGGCGAGCGCAAAGACGATCGCGGCGGTGTTACCGGCCAGCTGCTGCTGGAACGCGATATCGGTCCATTCGGTGGTGTAGCCGGTCGGCAGCGTCTCGCTGGCGAGCTTCTCCATCGTCAGCAACGACTGGCCCGACGAGAAGCCCGGCGCGGTATTGCCGTCCAGTTCGACCGCGGGGAACATGTTGTAGCGGACGACACGGTACGGCCCGGTCTTGTCGGCGAAGGTCGCCAGCGATCCGATCGGCACCATGCCGCCGGCGTTCGACCGCGTCTTGAGGTTGGCGATATCGCTCTCGGTCGCGCGGAACGGCGCATCGGCCTGCGCGGTCACGCGATAGGTGCGACCGAGCAGGTTGAAGTCGTTGACGAACGCCGACCCCAGATAGACGTTCAGCGCCTCGAACACCCGCTCCGGCGGTACGCCGAGCAGGTCGGCCTTCGCCCGGTCGATATCGGCGAAGATGCGCGGGGTGGCAGTGTCGAAGAAGGTATAGGCACCCGCCAGACCCGGCGCCTGATTGGCCTTGGCGATCAGGGCATAGGCTTCCTTGCCCAGCGCCTGATAGCCATGGCCGCCCTTGTCCTGCACCATCATGCGGAACCCACCGGCCGCGCCGATCCCCTGGATGACGGGCGGGGGGACGATCATCAGTCGCGCTTCGGTAATGTCGGCGGTCGCCTTCTGCGCCTCGGCCATGATCTGGCTGACATGGATGCCCTTGCGGTCCTTGAAGTCCTTGAGCGGAATGTAGGCAGCGGCGGCATTGGGGGCGAGCGTCTGCGACGGGCCGTCGAACCCGGCGAGCATCACCGCGCCCTTGACGCCTTCCAGCGGCAGGATGCGGCTCGCGACCTTGCGCATCACCGCATCGGTGCGTTCTACCGAGGAGCCGGAAGGCAACTGGATGACGGTCAGGAAATAGCCCTGATCCTGCTGCGGAATGAAGCCGGTCGGCGTGGTCCACAACATGGCGAAGGTCGCAGCGATCAGGCCGGCATAGGTGACCATCACCCGCTTCGGTCGCGTGACCAGCGCGTGCGTCATCCGGCTGTAGCGCTCGCTCATCGCTTCGAACCCGCGATTGAAGCCGTCACCGGCCCGCCGCAGCGTCCGTATGAAGCGCGACGTGACCGGCGCGTCCTCGGCATGGCCTTTCAGCAGCAGCGCGGCGAGCGCGGGCGACAGCGTCAGCGAGACGATCAGCGAGATGATCGTCGCGGTCGAGATGGTCGCGGCGAACTGCTGGTAGAACGCGCCCGAGATGCCGTTCATGAACAGCGTCGGGATGAACACCGCGCACAGCACCGCGACGATCGCGACCAATGCGCCGGCCACTTCGTCCATCGACGTGAACGCAGCCTGCAACGGCGTCATGCCGCGCGCGAGATTGCGCTCGACATTCTCGACCACCACGATCGCGTCGTCGACGACGATGCCGATCGCCAGCACCAGCCCGAACAGCGATAGGTTGTTGAGCGAATAGCCGACCAGCAACAGCACCGCGAACGTACCGATCAGCGACACCGGGATCGCCACGACCGGAATGATCGCCGCGCGCCAGCGCTGGAGGAACACGATGATGACCAGCACGACCAGCACGATCGCCTCGCCCAGCGTCTTCATCACCTCGTCGATCGACTGGGCGATGAATTCGGTCGGGTTGTATATGACGCGGTACTCAAGGCCCTTGGGGAAGGTCTTTTGCAGCGTATCCATCTCCGCCGTGATCGCTTCGGCGGCGGCCAGCGCGTTCGATCCGGGACGCTGGAACACGCCCAGCAACACGGTCGGCTCGCCCGACAGATAGGTGTTGGTCGAATAGTCGGCCGCGCCCAGTTCGACCCGCGCCACGTCGCGCACGCGAACCTGCCGGCCATCGGTGTCGGTGCGGATCACGACGTCGGCGAACTGCTGCGGCTCGGTCAGCCGACCCTGCGTTTCGACGTTCAGCTGGAAGGCGCTGCCCTGATTATAGGGCGGCTGGCCGAGCGTGCCCGCCGCGACCTGCACGTTCTGCGCGCGCAGCGCCTGGACGATATCGCCCGCGGTCAGGTTCAGCGCGGCGGCGCGGCCGGGGTCGATCCACACCCGCATCGCATAGTCGCGCGCGCCGAACAGCTGGACGTCGCCCACCCCCTCGATCCGCGCCAGCCGGTCCTTGACCTGCGTCAGCGCATAGTTGGAGAGGTATTGCGTATCGAGCGACCGGTCCGGCGACACGAGGTTGACGACCATCAGGAAGTCGGGCGTCGTCTTCTTGGTGACGATGCCCAGGCGCTGCACCTCCTGCGGCAGGCGCGGGGTGGCGATCGCGACGCGATTCTGCACCAGCACCTGCGCGGCGTCGAGGTCGGTGCCGGGCTTGAAGGTGACGGTGATCGTCACCCGCCCGTCGCCGGTCGACTGCGACGACTGGTACAGCATGCCGTCGACGCCGTTGATCTCCTGTTCGATCGGCGCGGCGACGGTTTCGGCGACCGTCTCGGCCGCGGCGCCGGGATAGGTCGCGGCGACCGTGACTGTCGGCGGCACGATGTTGGGATATTGCGAGATCGGCAACCCGAAATAGGCGAGGCCGCCGACGATCGTGATGACGACCGCGATGACCCCGGCAAAGATCGGGCGCGTGATGAAGAAGCGCGACAGGCGCATGAAAGCCTCCTCGCCCCGATGGGACGTGGTCATGGAAAGGATGTGCGCCCCGACGGGGCAGCGGGAAGCGTGGCGGCGTTACTGCGCGGCGAAGGTCGCCTCGCCGATCGTCGCCGCGGGCTTGGGTGCAGCGACCGCGCGGGTGGCGGCGATCGTGGCGGCGCGCACCTGCACCTTGGCGCCGGGCATCGCCAGCTGCGTCCCGCTGACGACGATCCGGTCGTCGGGCGACAGGCCGGACTTGACGATCCGCAAGCCGTCGATGACCGGTCCCAGCGTCACCGGCTTGGCCGCGACGGTGCCGTCGGCGCCGACGGTCAGCACGGTCTTGCGCGCCTGATCGGTCTGGATCGCGACATCGGGCACCAGCAGCGCGCGCATCGTCCCGGCATTGGCGAGGCGCATGTTGCCGAACATGCCGGGCGTCAGGAACAGGTCGGGATTGGCCAGCACCGCCCGCCCGCGCACCGTGCCCGACCGCGGATCGAGGCCGTTGTCGGTGAAGTCGAGCCGACCGGTTCGGCTGTACGTCGCCTCGTCCTGCAACCGTACCTCGACCGCCGATCCTTCGGCCCCGGCGCGCTTCGCCTTCAGGAACAGCCCTTCGGAGGCGTCGAACGCGAAGTAGATCGGGTCGAGCGCGTTGATCGTGGTCAGCAGCGTGCCGGTGGTATCGCCCGCCGAGACGAGATTGCCGGCATCGATCCGCCGGTCGGAAATCCGCCCCGAAATCGGCGCGCGGACCTGCGTGAATTCGATGTCGAGCGCCCGCGCCTGGACCCGCGCCTGCGCCGCGACCAGCGCCGCCTGCGCCGCACGGACCCGCGCGGCCAATTGGTCGAGATCGCTTTTCGATACCGCATCGTCGGCGGCCAGCCGGTTCGCGCGGTCGAGGTTCGCGCGGGCCAATGCGAGATCGCTGGCGGCACCGGCCACGCTCGCGCGCGCCTCCGCCAGCGCGGCGGCGAACGGGCGGGGATCGATGGTGAACAGCAACTGTCCCTTGCGGACGATCGCGCCGTCGGTGAAGTGGACGCCGGTGATCGCGCCCGCGATGCGCGGACGCACCTCGACCGACTTCGACGCTTCGAACCGGCCGACGAAATCGTCCCATTCGGTCACATCGCGGACCAGCGGCCGGGCGACTTCCACCGTCGGCGTCGGCATCGCGGCGACCGCCGGGCTGTCCTGATGCAGCACGCCCCATGCCGCGCCCAGTGCAAGGACGGGCACGGCGACCCAGCCCGCCCGTCGCCAGCGCGACCGGGTGGGCGCGGACGGCGTATCGACGGCGTCCGGGGTGCGGATGGTGGAGATCATGTTCATGCGCGTGCCTTTCGCGACGCCTGCGCCGTGCTGATGCTGGCAAGCATGGTTTCATATTGGTCGGTGTTGAACCCGGCGGCGAAGAAGGCGGCGAGTTCATGGACCGGCACCGCAAAGCCGCGATGCCAGCTGAGCACCGCCATACGCCGCAGCGCTTCGAGCTTCGGATCGGCCAGATTGGGATCGCGGCGACGGGTGCCGAATACCCGCCCGAGCGCGATCGACAGCGGCGAGGGTTCGCGCAGCGACGCCATCCGGTCACGCTGCGCCAGTGCCACCACCGACCATTCGAGTGCGCTGAGCCCGGTAGGAGCGGCAGCGACCGTTTCGGTGACGGCCTCGGGCCGATCGAGGATGGCGGGGGTGGCGAACAGCGTGTCGCCCGAGAAATCGACATAGGCCATGAGAAATCCTCCCAGATAGGCAGAGGCACCCGGCGGCGGACGCACGGGGGCGACCGCCAAAGCCCCCTTTCGAGGCCAGGGCGCTGGTATGAGGACGCAGATCGACACCGCCCGACGACACATCGGTCGAGCGTGGTCCGGTCTGCGGATGGATGAGGTACGCTTAGGGTGCGGGTGCCGCCGAACTACTGGGCAGACACCACGCGGAAATCAGGTTCGAGCATAGCGGCATCCTTTCGAAAGCCGGGACACCGCTGCGATGCCCTCTTCTATACTGACTGGTATATTAACGGCGAATCGTTTCGTCAACGCCTTTTGTACCGGTCGGTAGAATAATTCTACCGACCCGGCCACATCATCAGGCTGGTGTCGACGACGCGCTCCAGATCGGCACGGGTTGCGCCCGATCCGGCCTGCACCGCCATCCCCTGCAGGATCGCGTAGAGATAACCGGTCAGCCCGGGGATATCGACGTGATCGGGCAGGTCGCCATCGCGCTTTGCCTGTTCGAAGCGCTCGACCAGTGCCGCCTGCGACGAAGCGCGACGCTGGACCACATCGGCCTTGATCGACACCGCCTCGGCACCGCATGCCGTCATGCTGATGACGCCCAGACACCCCTTGGGATCGCAGCTGCTCATCTGCGCATCGATCGCGCCGCGCATGAAATGCTCGGCGACGGCGCGCGCAGTCGGCTGGTTCAGCGCGTCGCGGGTATATTCCAGTTTCTCGGCCTCATAAAGGTCGAGCGCCTTGTGGAACAACGCCTCCTTGTTGCCGAACGCAGCATACAGGCTGGGCTTGGTGATGCCCATCGCCTCGGTCAGATCGGCCATCGACGCGCCTTCATAGCCTTTCGACCAGAAGACGCCGAGCGCCGCCGCGAGCGCCCGGTCGGTGCAGAATTCGCGAGGACGCCCCTTGGGCGCGACAGTGGCAGTGGTTTCCATAACGTCCGGTACATATTCCCTTTGCCAGTTTTCGCAAGGGTTATACGATACCGATCGGCTGCGGACGGCCCGCCGGTCGCGGTTACGCACGTCCCGGCGATGTGGCCGACAATGCTCCGCCATTGTGCCGCTGCCGTTTTGCCCAACTGTAACGTTCCGTTGCCGCATCGACATTCCGTTTGACCCCGCACCACACCACCCATCACAGGCGCGCTATTGCTAGTCATTCGCGTTATTAGGGGGTTGGAAGATGAAGCGGGTTGCATTCACGGTTGCGGCGGCACTGGCGAGTTCGGTCGCGACGGCAGGCATCGCTGCGGCGCAGACGCAGGCGGGGACCAGCGATACGCAGGAGCGCGATGCGACCGACAGCGACATCGTCGTGACCGCCGCCGGCTATGAACAGCGGATCGCCGACGCGCCGGCCAGTATCACCGTCCTCGACCGCGCCAATCTGGAGGAGAAGCGCTTCGGCAGCCTCGCGGAAGCATTGCAGGATGTGCAGGGCGTCGACGTCGGCGGCGAGGCCGGCAAGACCGGCGGGTTGAACATCTCCATCCGCGGCATGCCCAGCGAATACACCCTCATCCTGCTCGACGGGCGGCGGCAGAATCCGCCGGGCGGGGTGACGCCGAACGGCTTTGGCGAGACGACGACCAGTTTCCTGCCGCCCTTTTCCGCGATCGACCGGATCGAGGTCGTGCGCGGCCCCATGTCGACCCTCTACGGATCGGACGCGATGGGCGGGGTCGTCAACATCATCACCCGCAAGGTCGGCCGGCGCTGGGTCGGCACCGCGACCGCCGAAAGTACGATCCAGGGCGACGATCGCTTCGGCAATATCCAGTCGATCAACGGCTTTGCGCAGGGGCCGCTGGTCGCCGATCTGGTCGGCCTGACGCTGCGCGGCAGCGTGTTCCACCGCGAAGGGTCGGACATTCCGATCCCCGGCGACCCCGCGCTGACGCTGGGACGCAACCCGGTGCGGTCGGACATCTACAATTATGGCGGACGGTTGTCGTTCACGCCGCATGCCGATCACGACCTGTGGATCGAATATGACCGCAACCAGCAGGCGTACGACAATAGCGACGGGCAGCTCGGCACGCTCGGATCGGGCGGTTATGCACCGGAACAGCGGTTCAACCGGTCGAACTATGTCGTGGCGCATAGCTGGCGCACCGCGCTCGGCACGCTGGACACCACGCTCACCCGCAACGAAACCGAGACGATCGGTCGCCTGATCCCCAACGGCACGCCGGGCAAGGTGCCGGGGAGCCCGCGCACGCTGGAGGCGCGCAACGACATCGTCGATTCGCGTTTCGCCGGCCGGCAAGGGCCGGTCGCCTTCACCGTCGGCGGTCAATACTGGAGGGCACGCATGGTCGAGGGCGTCGCGCCCGAGCCGTTCGCCTTCACCCAATGGGCGGGCTTCGCCGAGGCGACGGTGACGCTGACCGACGGGTTCAACCTGACCGGCGGCGCGCGGTACGATGACCATTCGACCTTCGGCAACAAATGGTCGCCGCGTGCCTATGCGGTGTGGAACGTCACCGATGCGCTGACGCTGAAAGGCGGGGTCAGCCGGGGGTTTAAGACACCGCGGGTCGAACAGATCGCCGAAGGGATCATCGGCTTCGGCAACCAAGGCCGCACGCCGCTGCTCGGCACGCCCAGCCTGACGCCCGAAACCAGCACCAGCTATGAAGCGGGGATCTATTACGACGACAAGGGCGCGTTCAGCGGTAATGTGACGCTGTTCAACAACGATTTCACCGACAAGATCGCGGCCGGTCCCGGCATCCCCAACTGTCGCTTCACCGGCAATCCCAACCGCCCGGGGTGCCTCGACGTCGGGCCGTTCCCGGCGGTCGACCTCTTCAGCCAGTCGATCAACATCGACGAGGCACGGACCCGCGGGATCGAGGCGGCGGGGCGCATCGCGTTCGGTCCGGCGGTGTCGTTGACGGCCAACTATACCTACACCGAAACCGAGCAGCTGAGCGGCCCCGAACAGGGCCGGCCGCTGGTGGGCATCCCCCGGCATATGGTGAACACCAACCTGCGCTGGGCAATAACCGACCGCGCGAGCCTGTGGACCCGCGCCGAAATCCGGTCGAGCCGGTACCGTGGCAGCAATCCGCAACAGGCGGCGCTGGGCGACTTCCGCGGATACGAACTGTTCCATGTCGGCGGATCATATCAGGTCACGCCGGCCTTCCGGCTGGGCGCCGCCGTCTACAACATCCTCGACACCGACTATGCCATCTACGAACCCTATCGCAGCGGTACGGCGACGGTCTTCACGCCTGCCTATGCGATCAATCAGGAAGGACGGCGACTGCTGCTGTCGGCGAACGTCGACTTCTGATGCCGGCGCCCGTCCGGTTCGTGCCGGACGGGCTCGGCGTGTTTGCATTGTAACAATATATTTCTATTCTGCGCCCGATCCCGTAGCGAAAAGGCGCAAGAAATACCCGACGAACCGCCTTGCATCGGCATCCATGCCATCGCCGCCCACCGGTTCGACGCCCCACAAGCGTCGATTCTGCTGCGCGGCGGTCATGCCGATCAGGACGCGGGCCATGTCGAGCGCGCCATCGTCCCGCAGTCGCCCCGCTGCAATCTGTTGCGCGATATAGCTGGCAAGCGCCCGTTCGATATGACCGGCCGCCTGTTGATAGAAGATGCGGCCGACCTCCGGAAAGCGCCCGCTTTCCGCGACGACCAGCCGCCATACCGCGACCGCATCGGCATGCGCGGTCTTGTTCATGAAGCTGCGGCAGAAATTGACCAGGGTCGCTTCGAGGTCGCCGGGCGCATCGAGTTCACCCATCACCTGCCGGCGAAAGGCGGCAGTGACGTCGGCAATCACCGCGCCGAACAATTCCTCCTTCGACGGGAAATAGCTCCACAACGTGGCCTTCGACCCGCCCAGCGTCTTGAGCAGCGCGGACATCGAAGTGGCGGCATAGCCATCTTCGAGAAACGAGCGTCGCGCGGCGGCAAGGATGGCCGCCCGGCGGTCTTGCTTGCGCGCCTCTCGCACCGTCATCGGGCGGTCTTCAGTGCCAGTCCTCATAAACTGTACTATACGGTACAGATTTCCGTTGACAACCACACGGACGGGGATCATGGCAAAAACCGTACCCACTAGTACGGTTTTTCGCTGATGCGCTCGATTCTCGAAAGGTCCGCCCGTCCGGCGGCGATTATTGCTGCCCTGTTGGTGTCCGCCTGCGCGACCGTGCCGAAGCTGGAACAGGCGCCGGTGATTGCGTCGCCGGGCGCCTACGCCACCGGTCGAAGTCTTGCGGGTACGCCGGACGCGGCATGGCCGGAGGACGCGTGGTGGCAGGCCTATGGCGACCGCCAGCTCGACACGTTGATCGCCGAGGCGCTGGCCGGTTCCCCCGACGTCGCCGTCGCCCGCGCGCGCGTGTTGCAGGCCGATGGCTATGCCCAGCAGGCCGGTGCCGTGCGCCTGCCGACGCTGGACGTCGCGGGCAGCGCGGGGCTGACCAAGCAGAGCTACAATAACGGCATTCCCGCCGATTTCGTGCCGAAGGGCTGGAACGACACCGGCCGGGTCGAAGGACAATTGGGCTTCGACCTCGACCTGTGGGGGCGCAATCGCGCCGGGTACGCCGCGGCGCGCTCGGATGCGGATGCGGCCCGGCTCGATTTCGCGCAGGCGCGCCTGACCCTGTCGACCAACATCGCCGACGCCTATGCCGATCTGGCGCGGCTGTTCGCCGACCGTGCGGTGCAGGCCAGCGCGGTCGAGGTGCGCCAGCAGACGCAAAAGCTGACGGGAGACCGCGTCACCGCCGGACTGGATACCCAAGCCGAATTGAAGCAGGCGCAGTCGGCGGTCCCAGCGGCGCGTGCCGATCTGGCCGCGACCGACGAACAGATCGCACTGACTCGCAACCGCATCGCCGCTCTGCTGGGTGCCGGGCCCGATCGCGGCCTGTTGATCACGCCGCCGCGCGCGGCGATCGCCGTCCGCCCCCTGCCCGCCGGCGTCACCACCGACCTGATCGCCCGCCGCCCCGACATCGTCGCGGCACGGACCCGCGTCGAGGCGGAGGCAAGCCGGATCAAGGTGGCGCGCGCCGACTTCTACCCGTCGGTCCGGCTGTCGGCGGTGCTCGGCTTCCAGTCGTTCGGGCTCGGCAATCTGTTCAAGAGCGGCTCGACCGCCGGCACCGTCGGTCCGGCGATCAACCTGCCGATCTTTCGCGGCGGCGAATTGCAGGGCCGCTACCGCGTCGCCCGCGGCAACTATGACGCGGCGGTCGCCGATTACGACCGCACCGTTACCGACGCCTATCGCGCGGTTGCCGATGCAGTGGTTAGCCAGCGTGCGCTCGACACCCGCCTGACCCAATCGCGCCAGGCACTGACCGACGCACAGGGCGCTTATGACGTCGCGCGGCTGCGCTACGAGGGCGGATTGTCCCGGTTCCTCGACGTGCTGACCGCGCAGGACCGGGTATTGCAGGCGCGGCGGACCGTCGCCGCGCTCGACGCCCGCGCCTTCACCATCGACATCGCGCTGGTACGCGCACTCGGCGGCGGGTTCGCCACGCCCGCCGGACAGAGCAACGAGGACCCGACCCATGGCTGATTCCGAACCCGCCGTCCCCGCAGCCGCCGAGGGTGCGCCGTCCACCAAGCGCAAGAAGCTGCTGGGCGGGATCGCCGCCATCGTCCTGCTGGGCGGGGTCGGCTATGGTGCGTGGTATACGCTGGTCGGCAGCCATTATGTCGAAACCGACAATGCCTATGTCGGCGCCGATACCGCACAGGTGACGCCGATGATCGCGGGACAGGCGATCGCCGTGACCGCGTCGGATACGCAGGCGGTGAAGCGCGGCGATATCCTCGTCCGGCTCGACGACAGCGACGCGCGGATCACCCTTGCCGCTGCCGAGGCCGATCTGGCCAAGGCGCAGCGGATGTTCGGCCAGACGGCGGCGACCAGCACTGCCCTGTCCGAACAGGTCCGCGCGCGCGGCGCCGATGTCAGCAGCGCCCGGGCACAGCTGGAATCGAGCGAAGCGGCGTTCGCCAAGGCGCAGGTCGATTTCGATCGCCGTCGCCGCCTGGTTTCCGCCGGCGCCGTGTCGGGCGACGAGCTGACCGCCGCCACCAACGCGCTGGCCGCCGCCCGTGCCGCGCGCGAACAGGCGCGTGCCGCAGTGGCGCAGGCATCGTCGCAGCGCGGTGCGGCGGCGGGCAACCTTGCCGCCAACCAGGCACTGATCCAGGGGACGACGGCATCCAGCTCGCCCGACGTTCTCGCCGCCGAGGCGAAGGTGCGGCAGGCCCGGCTCGATCTGGAGCGCACCGTCATTCGCGCGCCGATCGACGGCGTCGTCGCCAACCGCACCATCCAGGTCGGCCAGCGCGTCGCCTCCGGTGCGACGGTGATGCGGATCGTGCCGGTGGGCCAGGTCTATGTCGATGCGAACTTCAAGGAAGGCCAGCTGACGAAGGTGAAGCCGGGGCAGCCGGTAACGCTCACCTCCGACCTGTATGGCGGCGACGTCGAATATCACGGCCGGGTGGTCGGCTTTTCGGGCGGCACCGGATCGGCGTTCGCGCTGATCCCGGCGCAGAACGCGACCGGCAACTGGATCAAGGTCGTCCAGCGCCTGCCGGTGCGGGTCGCACTCGATCCGCGGGAGCTGGCCGCACATCCGCTGCGCGTCGGGCTGTCGATGACCGCCGAAGTCGACATTTCGGGGCAATAGTCCGCGCGACAGGGAGTTCGGCACCATGGCCGGCCAAAACGATTTCAAGCCGTTCAGCGGCGCGACGCTGTGGCTCGCCGGGCTGGTGCTGGCGCTGACCAACTTCATGGTGGTGCTCGACACCACCATCGCCAACGTATCGGTCGGGCATATCGCCGGGTCGCTCGGCATCTCGACCAGCCAGGGGACGTGGATCATCACCTCCTACGCGGTGGCGGAGGCGATCTGCGTGCCGCTGACCGGGTGGCTGGCCGGACGGTTCGGGACGCTGCGGACCTTCGTGTTCGGGATGATTGGCTTCGGCATCTTCTCGATCCTGTGCGGGCTGTCGACCAGCCTGGCGATGATCGTGGCCGCCCGGATCGGTCAGGGGCTGTGCGGCGGGCCGCTGATGCCGCTGACCCAGACGATGCTGCTGCGCATCTTTCCCAAGGAAAAGCACGGCCAGGCGATGGGCCTGTGGGCGATGACGACTGTCGTCGCGCCGATCCTGGGGCCGATCCTGGGCGGGACCATCAGCGACAGCTGGTCGTGGCACTGGATTTTCTTCATCAACATTCCGGTCGCGATCCTGTGCGTGTTCGGCGCGCTGCGGCTGCTCAAGCCCGCCGAGACGAAGCGCGAGAAGCTGAAGGTCGACAAGATCGGCCTTGCGCTGCTGGTGCTGTGGATCGGTGCGCTGCAAATCATGCTCGACATCGGACGCGAGCATGACTGGTTCGAGGACCCGACGATCATCATCCTGGCGCTGGTCGCCGCGATCGGCGCGGCAGCATTCATCGTGTGGGAACTGACCGAACGGCAACCGATCGTCGACCTGCGCGTGTTCCGGCATCGCGGGTTCACCGTCGCGGTCTGCGCCTTGTCGTTCGCGTTCGGGACGTTCTTCGCCTCGGTCGTGCTGATCCCGCAATGGTTGCAGGCAAGCCTTGGCTACACGTCGACCTATGCCGGCTATGCCACCGCGTTCAACGGCGTCGGCGCGGTGATCATGTCGCCGATCGTCGCGCAGCTGATGAAGAAATACGATCCGCGCGCGCTGGTGTGCTTCGGCATCTTCTGGCTGGGGGGCATGTCGCTGCTGCGCGTCGGGTGGACGACCGGCGCAGATTTCTGGACGCTGGCATTCCCGCAGATGCTGCAGGGGTTCGGCATGCCGTTCTTCTTCATTCCCCTGACCACCATCGCCCTGGGTGCGGTCGAGCCACAGGAAACGGCGTCGGCGGCGGGCGTCATGAGCTTCCTGCGAACCATGGCCGGGGCGATCGGCACGTCGATTTCCACCACGCTCTATACCGACAACATGACCATCGCACGCAGCGAGATGACGTCACGGCTGAACACCGACGCCACGGCCAATGCCATGATGGCACAGGGATTTTCGCTGGAGCAGGTCCGCGCTGCGATCGAAATGACGGTGACGCGCGAGAGCAGCACACTGGCGATCAATCACCTGTTCCTGTTGTCGGCCATCGTGTTCGGCGTGGCGGCGCTCATCATCTGGCTCGCTCCCCGGCCCCGCCGGATGGCGAAACCCGGCGAGGCGCACTAGCGCGCGCGCGGCGCGGTCGATTCGAACCAGACCATGTCAGTGCGCCAGCCACGCTCCCCCGCCAGCGTCGCGATCCGGTCGCGCCATTCGCTGCCGCGCGCACCCAGCGGCGGCGCCATCACCGCCGGATCGAACGGACCCTTGCCTGTCACCAGCAGCACGCCCGACCAGCCGGCATGGTCGAGGTCGATCTGCATCCGGTAGCGGTCGTTGCCGAGATCGGTGATCGGCGTGCCGCCCCGTGACGCCCGCAACGCGGCGGTGAACGCCGTGCGGCTGGGAAGTATCTGTTCGATCCGGCCCGACGGCTCGATCCCGAACAGGGCGAAGTCGAGCGACGGGTCGGCGATATCGATCAGGACCAGCGCATTCGCCGCTAGCTTTCCGGGATAGATCGACGTGGCAGGTTGCTGCCGCATCTCGAAGCGACGCAGCGGCACGCTCAGCCAGCTACGCCCGGTTGCGCGAATCTGACGAAAGGCGTCGAGCGCGGCGCAACCGGCGGGCGTGATGAGCGCCACATCGGCGAAATCGATGTTGCGCGCCGAACTGCCGCGATCGCGGAGCGTCTCCGATATCTCGTTCTGCGCCTGACCGGGATCGCCCGCCACACCGGTCAGCGCGACGTCGATCCCGCCGCCCTGCGCCTTAATATCGGTGATGCTGAGCCACGTGCAGCCGACCGACGGCAGCGCGGCGTCGATCGCCGACCGGGCCTGCTGGACGACGTCGCCCTTCGCGACGACCGGCGCGGTGGAATTGCCGACGGGGTCGTCTCCGCTGCGGAACGCGAAGAACAGTGCCACCAGCAGCAGGACGGCAAGCGCGCCGCCGGCGATCCACCAGGTGCGTAACGGATGTCGATCGGTCGCACCGGGCACCTCGGCCGCATCCAGCGCCGCCCGCACGGCATCCATGTCGCGTAACCGCTGCGCCGGGTCAGGCCGCACCATTCGCTCCACCACGCCGCGCAAGGGGACCGGTACCGCCGCGAGGTCGAGCCCGGCCCGCCGCTTGTCGACCGCGTCCACCAACGTCCCGCCGAGGCCGAGGTCGGCGCCGCGCGCCACCGCCAGGATCAGCAGGCCGAGGCTGTAGACATCGGTCCACGGCCCCAAGGCCCGATCGAAATCGCCAAGCTGTTCGGGCGCGACATAGCCGAGCTTGCCGGCAAAACCGTCGCCGACGATCGTCGCGGTGCCGGGGTCGAGGTCCTTGGCGATGCCGAAATCGATCAGCTTCGCCCGGGACAACTCGCCGCCGCCCAACAGGACGTTGTCGGGCGCCACATCGCGGTGGATCGCGCCCAGCCGGTGCGCCGCCGACAGTCCCGAGGCGAGCCGTCGCAGCAACGCCCCCAGCGCGGCGGGATCGGGCCGCAGAGTCGACAACACATCCGACAGGCTGGTCCCGTCGATATATTCGGTGACGATATAGAGGACACCCAGTGCGGGCTCCATCGCCAGCACGCGATACTGCACCACCGCTTCGTGATGCAGCCGGGTCAGCGTCTGCGCCTCGCGCTTGAACAGGGTGATGACGTTGGGATCGGCGGCCAGCGCCGGCAGCATCACCTTGATCGCGACGCGTTCGTCGGTGGCGAGGTTCGCGCCTTCGAACACCTCACCCATGCCGCCCCGCGCCAGGAAGCGGCGGACGACGAACATGTGGTTGAGCACGTCGCCCGGCTGGATACCCGCGCTGCGCTGCGCTGCAGGCCCGGTGCCGGCCGGTTCGAACACCGTACGCTCGCTCTCCTCGCCCATGCCGGGCTGAAACACGGTGCGATCGTCGTCGTCGCCGATCATGCTCCCCTGCCCCCGAGCGACAGCGCGGTCGCCTCGTCGACCGCGACCAGCACGATCGTGACATTGTCAGGCGCGCCACCGGCCAGTGCCCCTGCGATCAACTGGTCGAGCGCCGCCTGGACGTCGGCAAGCGCCAGCGTTGCGGCGATCGCCGCTTCGTCGGTCGTCGCGGTCAGCCCGTCGCTGCACAGCAGGAACACGTCGCCCGGCAGAGCATCGTCGGTCACCACATCGACCGCCAGCCGCGCACCGACCCCAACCGCCCGTGCCAGCACATGCCCGCGCGGATGATCGCGTGCTTCCTCCGCCGTGATCAGGCCGCGGTCGACCATTTCCTGCACCTGGCTATGGTCGCGGGTCAGGGGATGCAGCACGCCGTCGCGCAGCACATAGGCGCGGCTGTCGCCGACCCAGACTGCGGAGAAACACCCGTCGCGCACCAGCAAGGCGACGACGGTCGACCCCATCTGCTGCGTCCGGCGCTGTGCCTCGCTCCAGATGCGGCGGTTGGCGCTGTGGACGGCGTCGGCGACGGCGCGCGTCGCGTCGTGGAAATCACCCGGCAGTGCGACCGCCTCCAGCGCCTGCACCACGGCGTTCGATGCCCAGTCGCCATGCGCGTGCCCACCCATGCCATCGGCGACCGCCCACAGCCCCAGATCGTCACGCGCGCAGAAGCGATCCTCGTTGATCCGCCGTTTCAGCCCCGGATGGGTCGCCGCGACGGCACGGATGCGAACCGCGCCGGTCATGCAAGCATTGCCCGCACCAGATCGACCGGCCGTTTTCCGGTCAGGATACGACCGTCCGCGCCCACCCAGCGCTGCACTGCTCCGTCCGGGCGCTCCGCCGCCATCGCCAGCCGATCCACGTCCCAACCCTCCATGATCGCCGATCGCAGCAATTCCTCGCATGCGGCCGGATCGAAAGCAGCAGCGGCAGTCAGCAACAACAGCGGAAACCGTCGCCCGACCGCATCCTGCGACGCGGCAACCGCGCCGGCCACCCCGTCACCCTCCGCCCGCCACGGCTGCGCCGCATCGAACCGATCGGCGAAGCCTGCGCCATAGGTCTCGCGCGCGTCCAGCAGCGACGCAGACAGCCACGTATCGAATGCGGCGCGATCCTCGGCCGTCATGCCCCGTGCGACGAAATCGCCATGCACGGGCAGCTTGCCGAACACCCACGCGGTCATAGCGTCGCCGGACAACGGAACGACCACAGCCCGGCCCGGCTGAACGGGTTACGCTTGGTCGGCAGCGCGATCTTGAGCGTCGTGCGCGCCGCCCCTTCGCCCAGGCTCGCCTCGATCGCCTGTTCGCCGGCATTGCGCTTCTCGGCGCGGTCCATCAGCCGGAACAGTGCCCACGGCCCCTCGGTCTCGATCCGTGCGATTTCCGGTCCCGGCGGTGCATCGGCACCGGCAGGCGCGGCGCCCGCGACCGCCGGACCATACAGGACCAGCGACGCCTCGGGCAGGCCGCCATTCGCCGACCACAGCAGTGGGCGCGGCTGGTTGCCGGTCGGGGTGAAGCGATAACGCGTGCCGCCGCTCGACAGCTCGACCGTCGCGACCCCCTGACCGAAGCGGGATACCGCGACCTTGATCGGCAGACCGCCTGCCAGCAGGTCGCGCAACTCGACCGTCCGCGACAGCGCTTCGGGCGTCGCCGGGTTCAGCGCGGCGGCGACCGGATCGCCATCGCGCCAGCGCCATACCGGTCCGGCGGTATCGATCATCGACGCCAGCCGCTGCTGCACGAAGCCGTCGAACACTCCACCCATGCCGAAGACACGCAACGTCTCAGCCATCGGTGCGTCCGGCGCACCCGCGAAGAAAGGGTAGTGCTCCTGGGCAACCCCCTTGCACGCCGGGAGGACGCTCTGCGCATAGGCATCGGTTACCGCACCGCTCGCCGCGCCGATCTGCGCGGCGGCACCACCACCAGCGGCGGCGTTGACGAACGACTGGAGCTGCGGCGGGGCTTGTGCAGCAGACGCCTTCACCGTCGCCAGCGCCTGCGCCATCGCCGCCTGGGTTGCGTCCGAACCGCCGCCGCCGCCGACCGACTGCGCCGCCATCACTGCCTGCCCCGCCGCCTTGATGCCCGCGACGAACTCGTCGATCGGTGCCTGGTTGCGACCGTCACCGACATATTCGTGGACGTTGCTGAAATAGCCGCTGATCTCGTCACCGGCATCGATCCCGCTCGCACGATCGCGCCCGAGTTCGTTGGCGACGCGGCCGAGGCGCGAGCGGTTCATGCCATAGCGCCCGGCCCGCGCCAGCCCGGCCTGCACCCCGCCGGTGAAGATCGTGTTCTTGCGCAGTTCGAGCAGCACGCGCTTCACCGGCGACGGGCTCTTGGTCAGCGCGCCGAACGCGGCAGGATCGCGGAAGTACGCACCGGGCTTCATCGCGGCGACGATCCCGTCCCATGCGGCAATATAGTCCTTGGCATAGAGCCCCGCGACGCCCGGACGGACGTTCGACAGTTCCTCACCGACGCCACCCTCGCCGGCACCGCCCAGCACCCACAGGTCGCGCTTCAGGTCCTGCTGTACGGTCGCCAGACCCGGCAGATACGCCTTCTCATAGCCGGCGCGGGTGAAGAAATAGGGAATGCGATAGGCCGCGACCGCGTCCGGGTCGGCAAAGGCCAGCACGTCGCCCTGCGACAGGATGTTCGCCGCTTCCCATGCCGGCCCCGCCGACGCCGCCTTCTGTCGCATCACCGCATAGGCACGATCGGCGAGGCTCAGCGTCTGCACCGCCGCGCGGGCCGAGGCGACCAATCCGGCGTCGAGCGGCGGGCGGCGATTGGCCCACACCGACGCCATGTCGCGATCCTCCAGCAACGCATCGAGGTGGCGGGTCAGCGCGGTGCGCTCCGCCTGGCTGTCCGCACCCGGATAGAGTTCACCCGCCCAGTCGGCCGTGACCCATGCCTTGACCGCCTTCGCGTCCATTGGCCCCTGCTGGCCGAGCATGAGATAGATTTTGAGCGGTTCGTACAGCCGCATCGGGTCGCGTCCGTCGGCGCGCATCACCGCCTCCAGCCGCAGCAGCAGCCGCGGCAGCATGATCCGGCGCAGCGCCACGCGGTAGCTTTCCTCGGCCTGCTGGCTGAGGCTCGATTGGTACAGCCCGAACGTCATCGCCAGCGGCGGGCCGCCGGCGCGGCGTTCGGCATAGCCGCGCGGCAGATTGCGCAGCGTATCGAGCGCGGGCAGCGCGGCGCGCAGATCGGCGTCGTCCTCGCGCACCTGCACCAAGTCGACACCGGCCTCGCGCAGCTGGTTCTCGGCCAGCTGCGCGCGTGCCGCCAGCTGGTTCTGGAACGCACGGTTGCGGGCATAGCTGAAGCCCCATGCCGTCAGCACCAGCGCAGTGACGATCCCGATCGCCGCCAGCGCCGCGATCAGCCGCGCGCGGTGCCGTGTCCGGGCGCGCAGGTCGGTCGACCCCAGCCCGGCCTCGGGAAACATGACCTCGGTCAGCAATCGGTTGAGGAAATAGGCGCGGCTGCGCGTCTCCATCCCTCCGGCGGGCGTTTCGTACACATCGCCCATCGCGGCGAGGATACGATCGAGCGGCGCCCCCTCCTGCACGCCACTGGTCAGGTAGAAGCCGCGCAGCTGCGCCGGGGCATCGTCCCCCGCGACGAACGCACCTTCGGCAAAGCGCATCATGCGCGCGCGGAGACTCCGCAGCTGGGCAGGGAAGCCCAGCATCATGCCGCGACGGCGCTGGTCGACCTCCTCGAACAACCGCCGTGCCTGCCGGTCGGCGATCGCCTGCGCCGACACGTCGAATGCCTCTGCCAGCGCCTCCGCGCTCGGCCGCCCCTCCGCATAGGGCAAGGTCGCGCCGAACACCGCGCGCCGCCCCTCGACATCCAGATCGTCGAAATAGGTATCGAACCCGGCCAGCAGATCGGCCTTGGTGACGATCAGATAGACTGGCACCGCCGTTTCCAGCGTCCGGCGCAGCTCGACCAGCCGCCGCCGGACCGCGCTGGCATGGGCGTCGATCGCCGCGCAATCGCTGCCGACCAATTTGTCGACCCCGATCGCGACGATAATGCCGTTGATCGGTTGCGCCGGGCGATGACGCTTGAGTAAATTGAGGAACGCACCCCACCCCGCCGCATCGACGGTGGCGTCCGAATCCTGCGTGGTATAGCGGCCGGCGGTGTCGACCAGCACCGCTTCGTCGGCGAACCAGAAATCGAGATTGCGGGTGCCGCCCACACCCTTTGCCGCCTGTTCGACGAAGGGGAAACGTAGGCCCGAATGGAGCAAGGCCGTCGTCTTGCCCGCGCCCGGCGGGCCGATGATGACATACCAAGGGCGGCTGTAGAGATAGTCGCGGCGATTGCCCGATGCGCTGCGCAGCTTGGCCAGCGCATCGCCCATGCGGCTGCCGAGCGCCTTGCCCTCTTCCTCCGCCGCATCGGGTCCGGCCAGTTCCTTGGCGATGGCGTCCGAACGCTTCTTCGCCCGCCAGCGCCGCCATCCCCACCATGCGCCCCAGAGCAGCGCGATGCCGATGACGAACGCGATCCGCACGCTCCACGGCCGGAAGAAGGCGAAGAACAGCGGCAGCGCGAACACGACGATCAGCGCCAGCACCAGCGCCGACAGCAGCGTAACCGCATACCAGTTGGTGAAGAACCGCCGCATCACTGGCGCCTCGGCACGATGATCTCAACCCGGCGGTTCTGCGACTTGCCCTCCGGCGTATCGTTCGATGCGATCGGCACGCTTTCCCCCAGCCCCTTGGTCGTCACGCGCGCCGGATCGGACAGGTCCTCACGGATCAGCTTGCCGACCGTTTCCGCCCGCGCTTCGGACAGCGCCATGTTGTCGGGGAAGCGGACCGTGGCGACGCGGTCGTTATCGGCATGGCCTTCGATCAGCACCGATCCCCGCTCGCCCTCGATCGCGCGACCGATGCGGTGGAACAGCGCATCGCGCCCATCCTCCAGTTCGTCCGATCCGGATTCGAACAGCTGCCCGAGGGTAGTGCGTACCCGCACCGTCTGCGCATCCTCCTCGACCGTCACCAGCCCTTCGCGGATTTCCGGTTCTAGGAACTTCGCGAGGCGCGACGCCTGCGCGCTGCGCGCCGCCACCATGGCCTCGGCCGGGCGCGACAGGGTCAGGCGGCTGTCGGGATTGAGCGCCGCCAACCGGTCGGCCGGCAAATCGCCACTCGACGCCAGCATCAGCCGCAATATGGCATAGGCGAGCACCAGCAGCGCCAGCGCGCCCGCCGCCGCCAGCGCGAGGATGTTCATCCCGATCCGCGCGGGCGGCGCCTTCTCGCCCCGCCAGTTCGGCACCAGCTCGACCTGCGACAGGCTGCGGACATGCGGCAGCGCGCCGTACAGCCGCGTCATGATCTCCTGCAACCGCCGTCGCCCGTCGGGCATCACGCGGAAGCGCCCCTCGAACCCGGCGGCGAGGCAGGCATGGAACAGCTCGATCAGGTCGAGATTGTCGTGCGGCGTGCGCAGCATGTCGTCGACCAGCTGCCAGAAGCGGTCGCCGCCGATATTCTCGTGGAAGAACTGCACGACCATCGACCGCCGCGCCCATTCGGCGCCGTCGGTGCCGATACCGGGCAGGTTCTGCGCGATGTCGTCGGCGGTCGCGCAGACGGCATATTTGGCGCGCTGGCGCTTTTCCTCGGGGTAATGGCCCGCGATCGCCCGTTCGAACGTCGCGATCGCCTTGGCGCATTCGCGGTGGAACTCGGGCATCGGCATCCGCACCCGCCCCGCGCGCACCGCCGCCAGCAGCGCGAGGACCGGCTCGGCCTCGGCCAGCATGACGTTGCGCACCTTTGGCGGTGTCGCGGGCAGCGGCACGTCGTCCTCGGACAGTCGCGACGGGGCAAGGCTGCCCCCGCCCGGCGCGTGGCCGGTACGCGACAGCGGCGGCGGCGCGCCATAGCCCGCGTCCGGCGCGGTACCCCGCCGCAGTCCTTGCAGGGGCGACGGCCGGAAGACCGTCTTGTCGCCGTCGTCGCCGTCCTCGGTCACCGCGCGCTCCGCTTTACGCACCACAGTTCGAGCTTCAGCCCCGGCCAGTCACCTGCGACATGCAGCCCCAGCGCCGTCGCCTGCTGGAACTCGGCCCAGTCGGGCACGCCGCGATCCAGCTCGAAATAGACGAAGCCCGGCAGCACGCGCAGCTGCGGCGGCGGGGTCGGCGTATGGCGCAGCGGCACGCCGGGCAACGCCGAATCGACGATCTGCCGCATCCGCTGCACTGCGCCGATCTTCGCGACCGAGGGGAACAGCCCGCGGATTTCCTCGACCGGGGCGGCCGCCGTTACCGCAAGGTAGAAATAGCCGGTCTGGTACAACCCATGGTCGGTGATCCGCGACACATAGGCCCCCGGCCCCGCCTGATCGAGCGGCAGCTGCACGGCGGAGCGTTCGAACACCGCCGACAGCATCGACTGGAGCAGGTCGAACACCGGATCGAAACATTGCTGCGGATCGACATGGTCGTAGCGCGGCAACGGTGGCGCGCGCCGTTCGGGCCGGATCAGCGTCGCCAGCTCGCCCGCCATCGACACCAGCGCCTCGAACAGCCGCTCGGGATGGACCATCGGCAGATGCTGGAGGTGGTCGAGTACCGGCAGCCAGCGGTTGAGCGCCTGCAGCAGCAGGAACCCGGCAAAGGTGTCCGACCCGCCATCGGTCGCCTCGACCGCGCGCAGCGCCAGCTCGCCCGCGCGCTGACCGGCACGCCCGGCAATATCCGACAGCCCGCCGCGCAGCCGTGCCGCCGCCGCGATATCCAGCGTCGCCGGGATATAGCGATCGTCGAGCATCACCCGCTTATTCTGCACCTCGCGCACCTTGACGAGGCCCAGCGTTACCCGGCCATAGGTCTGGTCACGCGTTACGCCGAAGCGGAGATTGGGGCGGGCCAGTCCGACCGGTTCGCTCGTCCGGTCACTGGAGAAGCTATCGGCGACCTCGGCATCGTCGACCAGGAACCGTGCGTCGAGGCTGTCGCTGTCCGCCTCGCGAAACTGGACCGCGCCCGACTGGCCCACCGGCAGCGTCAGCGAGATCAGCGCGTCGCGCGCATCCGCCGGAATGTCGAGCGGCGGCGGCGGCGGGAAGTCGTCGGGGATCGCAAAGGGCGTTCCGTCGGGCAGGATGCCGGTCGCACGCGTCACCGCGAACTTGCCCAGGGTCGCCACATCCTCGTCGATGACCAGCTCGGTCAGCCCCCACGGCCATGGCCGGATCGACGCGATCCGCGCGTTCAGCTGCGCTTCGGCATGGCGGTCCTGCGCTTGAAAATGCTGCGGCCGCAGGAACATACCCTCGGACCACGCCACCCGGTTCTTCACCAACCTCTACCCCCTCCCGACGGATCATGCCGCGCCGGAGCCAAGTTACTGCCAGATCGTTTCGCCACAGCAATAGCTGCCGGAGGGACGCCCGGCGCCGTCAATGGTTCCAAGGGCAGGCCATGCAGTATCGCGACGATCCCGAACCGTCCTACGACCCACGCTCGTGGAGCCGCCCCCGGCCCGTCCCGGTAGCCGCACCGGCTCCGCCGACACCACCGCCGGTCGATCGCGGCCGTAGCCGGGTGCCGCTGGCCGCCAGTGCCGCTATCGCCCTCGGCGGGGCGATCCTCGCCTATGCCGCCCGGCCGGCCGGCGACGAAGCCGTCACCCCGGGACCCGCGCCGACCGCTACGGCCGGCACATCCTACGACCAGCGCGTCCTCAACATCGCCGCCCCCGGCGCGATCGCGCCGACGCTCGCCTCGCTGGGCGTTGCGGAGGACGACGCCGCCCGTGCCGCGCAACTGGCACAGGCGGCGCTGGGCGATACGCCCGGCCTCATCCGCCTCGACGTCACGCTGGCGGATGCCACGCTCCACGCCGTCACCGCGACCCATGTCGATGGCGGCGGTGTCGTGATAGAGCGCGGCGGCGACAATGCGCTGACGGCCAAGCCGCTGTCGGCGAAGCTCACCCGCCGGATGCGTTTCGTCCGCGGCGAGCTGGACGGTGAAAGCTTCTACAGCTCGGCGGTCGCGGCGGGGGTCAGCGACGTGCTGGTCGGCGCCTTCGCCAACGCCTTTCGCTACGACTTCGACATCCAGCGCGAAGTGTCGGCGGGCGACGTGTTCGAAGCGGGGTTCGAGGAACGGGTCAACGCCGATGGCGAGGCGGTCGGCGCGCCGCGCCTCGTCTACGCCTTTCTCTCCACCCCGACCAAGACCCGCGCGCTCTACCAGTACCGCCTGCCCGGCGATGCGGAGGCGGAATGGTTCGACAGCAGCGGCCGCAGCAGCCGCCGGTCGCTGATGCGCACGCCGGTCGACGCCGCGCGGATCAGTTCGGGCTTCGGCATGCGCGGCCATCCGATCCTTGGCTTTCGCAAGATGCACCGCGGCACCGACTTCGCCGCGCCTACGGGCACGCCGATCTTCGCGGCCGGCGATGCCACCGTGTCGTTTGCGGGGATGAAGGGCGCCAACGGCAATTTCGTCCGGCTGCGCCACGACAATGGATGGGAGACGCTCTATTTGCACATGAACCGCATCGCCGCCGCGATCGTGCCCGGCAGCCGCGTGGCACAGGGCACGCAGATCGGCGAGGTCGGCACCACCGGGCGCTCGACCGGTCCGCATCTGCACTACGAGGTTCATATCGACGGGCAAGCGGTCGATCCGTTGTCGATCGAAACCGGTGGCGGCCGCGCGATCCCGGCCGCGGCGATGGCGGCGTTCCGCAAGATCCGCGACGCCATCGACGCGAAACGGGCGGAGACTATGTAATCTCACGCCCACCGCCGCCGGAACACCAGCAGGATCGCCGCCAGCAACGCGATGCCCATCGCGATACTGGCGTTCAGCCCCGCCGCCGATCCACCCCATAGCGCTGCACCGTTCAGGTCGAGGTCGATGACCGCTCCGAACGCCCCGGTGCCGGGGTTGGGGTCCAGTCCCACGCCCAGCTGCTCGACCGCATTCCACGCGAAATGCGCGCCTACCGCCGGCCAGAGCCCGCCCTGCAGCGCCAGCAGCCCGAACAATATCCCGCCGAGCAGCATATTGACCAGCATGACCAGCTCCATGCCGCCCAGCACCGCATGCAACGCTGCGAACGATACCGCCGTCAGCGGCACTGCGCCGCTCGCCCCGACCCCGCGCACGAGCAACGGCTGGACATAACCGCGGAACATGGCCTCTTCCGCCGTGACCTGGACCAACACGATGAGCAGCCCCAACGGCAACGTCGAGCGACCAACCGATCCGCTCCCCCAGCCCAAGGTCCCGGCAAGCGCGCAATAGCCGATCGCCAGCAGCAACGCGCCAAGCCCGATCGCAGCACCCTGCCCGAACTCGGCCACCGCCGCGCCGCCCGGCCACCGCCACGACAATCCCGCGACCTTGCGCAACCCCAGCGCCAGCAACAGGATCGCCCCGAATACGACGAAGCCGAACCCTGCGTCCGCCACCGCCGGCGAAGCGCCTTGCACCATGTGATCGGCAAAGGGCGTCACGCCCCACAGGCATACCCATGTCGCCAACACCCCGGCGCCCGCCAGTGCGATCGGGCGGGCCTGCACGATCAGCGCGCCGCGACCCGCGTGCCCGCCCCACCGCTCAGCATCGTCTTCGCGCTGTCACCCACCAGGAAATACGGCCCCCAGTAAAAGGGATGCGAATATTGCGGCTGCGCGATCAGCGTGCGCTGGGCGCGTTGCAGTGCCTCGCCGATGCTATGGGTGCGCGCCTCGCCATAGAAGCTGCGCATGAACTCGGTACTCTCCTGCTCGGCCGACACCTGCCAATAGGTCGCGAGGACCGAGCGGACGTTGGCAGTCAGGAACGCGCGCACCAGCCCTTCCAGCGTCGATCCCGGCTCCTCCTGCCCGACCGCACGGCGCAGCGCCTCGCCACGCACCCCCGCCGCCGTATCGCACGCCGACAACACGACTAGGTTGGCGTCGAACTTCAACTTGGCGATCTCGGAGAAGTCGAGCAGCCCGTCCGACCCCGGCTGCCCGAACGACGTGACCAGTGCGGGCGGGGACTTCGAACAGCCCCACAGCCCTTCCTCGATGCCATGGGTCGCAAAATGCACGACCTCATATTGGTCGAGGTCGCTGCGCCCTTCGACGCCGGTATCGCTGAACGCCGCGCCGGTGACGAACTGCGGATCGCGCGTGCCCAGCGCCCCGGCGGCGATGTTCAGCTCGCGCCCGTCGATCGGTTTCAGCGACCGCGCGATCGTCCCCAGCCGGTCGGCGCCGACCATGCAGCCGAACCCGACCCGGATCTCACCCTTCGCACCGGGGGCCGGTACTGGCGATCCCGGCTGATTCTGCCCGAACCCCAGAAACGCCCGCTGCGCCCGCGACGCCGGCAGCGCGCGCGACACGAGGAAGGATCGCGGCGACAGCGCGGTCGAGATCGACGCATTGGCGGCAAGGAAGGCGGTGCGCGAAAAATCGAACGCGTCGCGCTTAGGCGCTTCCGGCGCCTCGGCGGTATAGCGCGTTACCAGTACGCCAACCGGGAGTTGCTGGAGCGGCCCCGACGGATCGACCACGATCGCCCGCGATCCCGCCAGCACCGGCGCGGCCGGGCCGCTTACCAGCCGATACAGGGTATAGGCCCGCGCCTCGTCGAACGGCACAAGCTTGCCCAGCGCCAGGTCGCCGTCGATCGACGCGCGCAGCTGTTCGCCCAATTGCAGCACCGCGCCGCGCGCCGCCTCACTCTCGGCAACCTGGTACAGATACGTCCGGTCGGCGGTCACGACCATGCCATAGATGCGGCGGTTGAGCGTGGTCAGCTTCAGGAACGTCTCCCCCGGACGCAGTGCGGCGCGCAGTTCGGCCAGCGTCGCCGGGCTTTCGTCGAGCGTGCGATAGCGCGGATCGGCGGCCAGCTGTGCATCGACCGCGAGCAACCGGTTCTCCGCGGTTTCGCGCGCGCGGTTCAGCTCGGCGGTCGAGCTGCCCGGAGCGCCCTCGCCGCCGCTGGACAACGCATAGCGCAGCCGGGTGAGTTCGCGCTCGAGGTCCGCCCGCTCGCGCACCGCCGCCCCGACCGCCGGATCGGCGGTGACGACGTTGCGCAACTCGGTGATCTGGCGCGCGACGGCGGGTTCGCCGGTCGCCTGCACCGCGCGGAAGAACAGGTCATAGGTGTCGGCGGCAGGCTTGGCGGATTCGGCAACAAGCAGGTCGAGATAATCCTCCATGCCGATCGCCCCACTGGGCGCCGTCCCGCCCGATGCGATGACCGCATCCACCGCATCGCGGAACGCCGACCGCGCATCGGCGCGAGACGCACCGGCACGGGCATAGATCGCGGCACGCTCCAGCTCCGCCTCGGCGATCGCCGGCTCGCTGCCGGTCCCGGCATTGGCGATCGATCCGCGCCGCAGCAGTTCGACCGTGGTGGTATAATGGTCCAATGCCGCGCGGTAATCGCCCGCCTGTGCCCGCAACCGCCCCTGCTGCCGCGCAATCCGCGCGCCCAGCCAGAACAGCTGCGTCTGGTCGAGCCGCTGGTTGGTCAACGGGCGATAGATCGCCGCCGCAGCTTCGATCTCGGTCAGCGCACCGGCCCGGTCGCCGCGGCCCAGTAGCGCGATGCTGCGCGCGTAATGCGACTGCGCGTCCAGCACCAACCGCGACAGCTGCGCCGTATCCGCCAACGCCGGCATCCCGCGCGCACCCGCTGCCGGCTGGTTCAGTGCGACCAGCGTCGCGGCATCCTCCAGCGGCCGGGCAGTCGCCCCCGGCATGCCGCCGGTGCGGTCGAGCGTCGCCAGCGCCTCGTTGAACGCGCCACGATTGATCGCGTCGAGCGCGCGATAGGTGTCGAGCTTGCGCAGCAGGAACGGCGTGCGCGTTGCGGGCGTCGCGACGAAGATCGCCCGCGCCGCGTCGAAATGCTGGGCGGCGGCGTCGGGAAAGCGGATGTTGGAATCGGCGAGGCCGGCTTCGAGCAGCAACTCAGCCTGCAATGCTGCCGGCGCGTCGGGCGTCAGCCGCGTAAGCGCGTCGTTCAGCACCCGCGACGCTTCGACATGCAGCCCCTTGTGGTTGAGCGCGATTCCCTGCGTCAGCGCGGCGCTGGCGCTCGCTTCGGGCACCGGCGCCGCATCGGCGGCCAGCGCGCCCGCGCGCGGCGGCAGGCTCGCGGCATCGACGCTGGCGGTCGCGACATAGGTCGCCGCCACCGCTGGCCGGCGCAGGCCTGCGGCGATGGTCAGCGCCTCCTCGACCTGCGGCAGGATCGCCGGCGCCCCCGCCGCGACATAGCGCCGGGTACCGCGCGTCAGGTCGAGCCGGATCGATTCCAGCCCGGTCTGCCTGTCGAAACAGCGCGCGGCAGTGGCGGGGTTGCCCGCGATCGTCAGGTCGCGCCGATCACCGCAATCGAACTGTGCATCGACCGCCGCGATCGCTGCCGCTTCGACCGGCACGATCCGCACGCTACCCAGCGGGCGGCTGGCCGCGACGCTCGAACAGGTGATGGCATAGGCGCGCGAGAACGGATCGGGCGTCGCCGCATCGCTCCAGTTGCGCGCCGCCGCACAGCGTTCGCCCGCCGCGTTGCTCCCCAGGTTGAAACTGTCGAGCCGTGCGGGCGGCGTAGTGGTGCAGCCCGCCAGCACGGCGGCGGCGGCACCCGACAGCAACGGGACGATACGGCTGGGGATCAAGGCTTGGGCTCCTGCTGCGGCGGTGCCGCGACGGTCGGGGCGGGGGCGGCGGCATCGGCCGGCGTCTCGGGCGCCAGCGCGGGCAGGCCGCTCAACAACGCTTCGTTGTTGCCGCCGATGATCGGGGTGAACGGCAGGGACACGTCCTGCAGGATGCCGAAGACCGCCTGGCTGTCCCAATCGAACACCTGCAGCGTCGGCTGGATGACGATCGTCGTCAGACACCCCGCGCCCGACCCGGCGAGACACCCGTTGATCCGGCTGTTGGGCAGCAGCGCCGGTTGAATATCGATCACCGGATTACCGAGCAGCGCCGCCCCCGCCCCGGTGATCCCGTTGATGTCGCCGAAGAACGCGAAGCTCGCTGCCGAGGGCGTGCCGAACGTCGCGATGCGCAGCGCGGGCGTCACCGGCGCCGCCAGCGACCCGACGGTGACCCCCGACGCCCGGCCGGGGACCGCCGTGTTCTGGAACAGCGCATAATCGCCGAAGCGCACGCTCATCGACCGCGCGGCAACCAACGTCGTCGCATCGGGTGCGAAGAAGCCGCCGCCAAGCTGCGAGTTGTACAGCGACGAGTTGGGATTGCCGATCAACGCCTGGGCCTGCGCCCGCCCGGCATCGCCCGGTGCCAGCGTGTCGAGGAACCCCGGCGCCAGTCCCGCTGCGATCCGGTTGCCGCGCAGGTCAAGGTCGTTGTCGCCCAGCAACAGCCGTCCGCCCGCATCGCTGGTCGCGATCAGGTGGATCGTCGCCGCATTGCCGCTCGCGCCATCGCCGCCGATGCGGATGCTGCGGCCCGCGCCGCTTGCACTGACCTGCCCCGTTACCCGGACGTCGCCGGTCGACAGCATTTCGACCGAGCGCCCCACGCCCGGTGCCAGGGTCACGGTACCGATCTCCATCGCGCCGGCCCCGCTGTCGAATGCGAGCGTATCGGCGGCAATCTGTGCGACCTCGACCGCCGACAGGCGGAAGCCGCCGCCCTGCGTACCGTCGCCGATGCGCAGCGCGGTCGTCGCCGGATCGCGTGTGGCGAAGCGGACGCTCGATCCCTGGATCGCGCCCGACAGTTCGGCATCGGCGCCGCGGATCGACACCGACGGTCCGCCAGACAGCGCGCCCGCGCGAACCAGTCCGACCGCGTCGAGAACGATGCCGTTGCCGCTGCCCGATCCCAGCGACAATCCGCCGCTGCTGCTCGCCTTCAATGCACCACCCGCGCGTGCCGCCCCGATCGTAACCCCCGCACCATCGACCGACAACGCGCCGCCAGCCGTCAGGTCGCCCGCATTCACCGCGCCGGTCGACGCGAGCGACAGGTCGGCGCCCGCCGCCGCATTCTGCAGCGTCAGCGCCGAGCGCGCCTCGACCAGCAAGGCGCGCGCCGCCGACAGCCGCTCGCGCACCTCGATCGCACCGCCGCGCAACGTCGCCGATCCGGCGGAGTCCACGCTGCCCAGGCGCGCGGTGCCGGCCTCCACCGTCAGGTCACCGCCGGTCGTCCGCAGGGCGGTCGTACCGCCATTGGCGCCACCCACCGTACCGGCAGTCTTGATCGTCAGCGCCTGCGCGGTCAGCGCGCGCAGATCGATCGTCCCCGCTTCCAATGTCGCCGACCCGCCGACCGTCGCCGATCCCAGCGCCAGCGTCGATCCCGCCCGTGCCTCCAGCGTCCCTGCCGTCAAATCCCCGCCGCGGATCGATCCGCTGCTGGCGATCAGCGACACCGGGCCGCTCGCCGCGATCCGGCCGACCGTCAGATCGCCGGCACTCAGCGTCACCGCCAGCCGCCCCAGCGTCAGATCGCCGGTCGTCACGTTGCCATCATGCGTCAGCCGGTCGGTCGGCGCGCTGCCGTCGAACCCGCCGAGCGATCCCGCCTCGACCGATCCCAGCCGGATCGCCTGTCCCCGCCCGGCGCGCAGCGCCAGCGCCGAGCCAGTGCCCGCCCGCAATGTCGCGCCGGCCAGATCGATACCGCCCGTCGCATCGAGTATGATCGGCGTCCCCCCGGCGGTGGCCCCGGTCGCCGTACCGCTCGCCAGCGTCAGTCCGGAAGTACCTGTGATCGCCCCGCCGGTCGCTACCAGGCGGACCTCGCCACCTGCGCGCTGCACGCCATCGAGCGCGATCGATCCGGCGGTGACGCGATACGCGCCTCCCGTCGCGACCGTACCGCCCAGGGTCGCCGCGCCGGTCGCGCGCAACACTGCGTTGCCGCCCGCCGCGATCGTCCCGAACCGCAGCCCGCCGGCAGTTGCATCCGCCGATAGCGACCCGGCACTTTCGACCGATCCGATATCGATCGACTGCCCACCCAGCACCGCATCGCCGCGCGCGACGACCGCCGTGCCGGTCAAAGTTCCGCCCTGCGAACTTGCTGCGACACTCCGACCCGTCAGACGATCGAACCGTAACGCACCCGCCGCCGTGGCGCTCAGCGTACCGCCAGCCGTCACCGTCCCATAGCTGCCAGTCGTGCCGGCGATGAGCGTCGCGTTGCCCGACGCCTGCACCGTGCCGATCGTGGAACTACCGATCGACTGGGCCGACAAGGTCCCGCCGCTCTCGACCGTCGCGACCTCGATCGACCCGCCGATCAGAACCGCATCGCCCGTCGCGGCGAGCGCGGTTCCTGACAGCGCACCTTCCTTTGCCGTCGCCGTGATGGTCCGTCCGGCGAGCCGATCGAACCGCAACGCCCCGTTCGACGTCACGCCGAGTGCCCCGCCGGTGGTCACCGTACCGAACGTGCCGGTCGTTCCGGCCGTTAGCGTCGCGTCACCGGTCGTCCGCACGCTGCCGATCGCCAGGCTGGCGACGCTCGTCGCCGACAGCGAACCGCCGGTATCCGCCGACGCCAGATCGATCGACTGACCGACCAACACAGCGTCGCCGCTCGTCACTACCGCCGTACCGTTCAACGCCCCGCCGCGCGCCGTCGCGGCGACGCTTCGTCCCGCCAGCCGGTCGAAGCGCAACGCCCCGGCGGTCATGATCCCCAGCGCCCCGCCCGCCGTCAGCGACCCGAAATTACCCGCCCCGCCGCTCAAGGTCGCGTCGCCGCCGGCCTGCACCGTATTGACCGCCAGCGTGCCGCTCGCCGCCGCCTCCAGCGTGCCGGCGTCGATCCGGTCGAGTGTCACATCGGCGCCCTGCAGGACGATACGGCCGGTCGAGGACAGCGCATTGCCGCGGATCGCGCCACCCGTCGCGCTGATCGATGTGCCCGACACCCGGTCGAACGACAGCCCCTGCGCCCCGCCCAGCGTCACCGCGCCCGACGCATCGACCGATCCGAGCAACGCCCGACCCGCCGCCGTCAGCGACACGGTGCTGCCGGTCACCGGCCCGGTCACGGTCAGGTCGCCGACCGTCGCGTTCAGCGCGACCGGCAACACGCCGCCATCGATCCGGCTGGCGGTGATCGCGGTCGCGGTGATCGAGATATTGCCGCCGACCACATCGCCCAGCACCGCGTCGGTCCCGACGGTCAGAGAGAAGGGCTGGCCCGCCCCCGCTGACAGGCTGGCGCCCGTCCCGGCAAGGAATCCCGCCAGCCGGCCATTGGGCGCCGCCACCGTCAACGCACCGGTCGCGCTGCGGATGAAGGGGGTGCGGATGTCGCGACCCGAGCGTACCGTCACCGCGCCGGTCGATGCGACGCCATCGACGATCGACACGTCGTTGCCCGTGCCGGTGCCGACGATCGACGCCGTACCGCCGGCATTGACGCCTTGGACGAGCACTGGACCGAGTGCGCTCAGCGCCACATCACCCTGCGTGGTAACGACGCGCCCCAGGGTAAGCGCGCCGGCCGCCGCCTGCACGGTCACCGGACCGCTCGTATCGACCGTGCCGCCGACCGCCACACCGCTGACCGCCGTCGCCGACAGGCTGGTCGCGCGAATATTGCCGAAGCGGAGCGCATTGCCGGCCAGCGTCACCGCGCCATCGGCGCCGATCGCGCCCGTCGCCACGTCACCGACCCCGCGCAACGTCACCGGACCGGTCACGGTCAGGTCGCCACCGTTTACGGCACCACCGCTCGCGGTCGCCGTCAGGCTCGACGCCCGCGTATTGCCGAACCGAACCGCATTGCCGGTGAGCGCCACCACGCCATCGGTGGTGATCGCTCCGGTCGCAACGTCGCCCGCTGCATTGAGCGTCACCGGACCCTGCACGCGCAGATCGCCGGTGCGGATCGCCGCGCCCGTCGCGGTCGCACCAGTCGCAACCAGCCCGGCGGCGTCCACCCCGCCCACGGTGATGCCCTGCCCGTCGGTGGCCAGTCGCGCCGTGCCGCCGGCCGTGATCGGCGCATCGCCCAGATCGATCGCGCCCCCTGCGGCATTCAGCGTCACGCCCTCTGCGCCGCTCGCATCGCTGTCCGATCGGATCGACAGCCCGGTGCCGTTTCGCGTGATGCCGCCCGCCGACGCGCTGGCGCTATAGGCACCCCGCGCGCTGTGCGTGCCGCCGAGGGTCAGCGCGGTGCCCGACAGCGTCGCCGCCGCGTCCGACGACAGCCCACCCGTCACGGTGACCGGACCACCACTGGACACGATGCGCACGCCACCTCCGGTGCTGCGGACCGCGCCCGCGACCGAGATCGCACGACCACCGCTGACGTCGATCGCGCCCGCATCGGCGGTTAGTCCGCCGGCCACGCCGACCCCGCCCGCCGCTTCCAGCGTCACCCGACGCCCGGCCGCACTGCCCAGCGACAGGTCGCCCGTGCCGGCGGTCAGCAGCACCGCGCCGGTACCGCCCCGAACGTCGCCCAGCGTAATGCCGGTGCCGGTCGCGGTCACGCCGGTCGCCGCCGTCAGCCGATCGGCCCGCAGCGCCCCGCCGCTGGTAAGCGTGACCGCCCGGTCGCGGCTCTCGATCGCGCCCAGCGTCAGCGCCGCACCGCTCGACAGCGTCACCGCGCCGCTGGTGCCGATATCATTCTGCACCGACAACGTCCCCGCAGCGCGCAGGTCGATCCCCTGCAACGCGCCGGTCACCGCGATCCGTCCGACGGTCAGGTTGCCGCCGGTACTCTCCGCCGTGAACCCGTCGATCAGGTCGAGCCGGCCGAAAGTCAGCGATCCTGTCGACCGGAACGCGCCACCGTTCGCCGTCGCACCATCGAGCGCCGCGATCGTGCCCAGCGACCGCGCGGTCACATCGCCCAGCTTCAGCGGCGCATCGCTCGCCGCAAAGATCCGTACGTCGAGCAGGCGGTTGGTGCCGCCGGTAATCGAACTGCCATCGGCCAGCACGATCCCCTGCGTACCGGCCGCCTGCAGCTTGACGACGTCGCTACGCTGGCCGCTGCTCGATACGATGGCCAGCGCGCGCGATCCGGTGATGCCACCGTTCAGCGCCGTCACGTCGATCCCGCCACCGCTGCGCAGCGTCGCACCGTCCAGCGCGACCGCACTGCCGCGCAGGCTGACGTCGTCGTTCGCGAAGACGTCGCCACCGATCGTCAGCGCCCCGCCGGCGACGACGGTCGTGCCCGCGCCGCTGGCGATGCCGCCGGTCGTCACCGCACCGCTGCCGCGTACGTCGACGGCGCGCTCGGACGAAAGATTGCCGGTGGTGACGCTCGCCCCGCCGATCGACAGCGCCTCGCGCACGTTGACGTTGCCGGTGCGGACCGCACCGCTGCCGACCGCGCCCCGCAGCGCGCGCGCGTCGACACTGCCGATATCGATGCTGTTCGCGGAATCGCGCCGGCTGAGCGTCACCCCGCCGCGCCGGTCGTCGCCCGCGATCAACCGGCTGGCACTGCCCAGCGCGATGTTGCCGCCGGTGCTGCCCAGCGTTTCGAGCAGCAATCCGCTATCGCCGGTATCGCCCGACCGCAGCGTCACCGCGCCGACGCCGGTAATGTCGCCATCGGTCGAACTGACGCGGAATTGGCCGCCGGCCCGCTGCGCCACCGGATCGGTCCCGCCCAGCGTCACACCGCGCCCCGACAGCAGCACGTCGCCGCCCGCCGTGACGTTGTTCCTCACTTCCAGCAAGGCGCCCGATCCGGCGATCAGATTGTCGCGGGTCTGCACCGCCCCGGTCAAACTCAGCGCACCGCTGGCACCCGCGATCACATCGGCATCGCGGTTGTCGGTGCGCAGCGCGCCGTCGACCAGCAGTCGCGCCACGCCACCCGTGGCAGCAGCATCGCCCGCCACCGTCACGCCGCTCACCGCCGCCGCCGGCTTGCCCGCCGACAGCACGATCCCGCGCGACCCGGCGCTGGCGGTCGTCACCGCCGCCGACACCTGCAGCAGCGAGTCGGTCAGCGTATCCTGCGACGCCAGTGCAAAGATCGCGTTGTTGCCCGCTACCGATCCGCGGACATACTGGCTGGTCCCGGCGACGGCGCTCCCGCGGTTCAGCGTCACCGACAACGGACTGCCCGACCGGTAATCGAGCGTGACGTCGCTGGCGGTCACGAACGCGACGTCCTGCCCCTCGGCGACGAACTCGCCATGCGCGTCGATCTTGGGGGCCAGCATCACCAGCCCGCGCGTGCTGCCGTCGACGCGCAGCTTTGCGCCCTGCTCGACCGTGATCGCCGCCTGGCTGCCGGCGCTGCCCTGCAGACGATAGCTGTCGCCCGCCCGCACGAAGTCTTCGGGCGATATGTCGAGCGTAGTCAGCACCAGCGACCCGGTGTTGAACGCCGCCTTCGATCCCACCAGAATGCCGTTGGCGTTATGCACCCATACCGCGACGTTCGGATCGCTGCTGAGCTTGCCCAGCAGCTGCGACGGCTTGCTCGACACGTCGCGGTTCAGCACCGCGATATCACCGCGCAGGCTGCCCAGCAGCCGCCCGTCGGTGAAGGAAACCTCCTTGCCTTCCGGGATGTTGAACCCGTCCCAGTTGATGACCGTGTTCCGCCCGCGCAGGTCGACGCGCAGCTTGTCGCTGCTGTCGCGGAAGTCCGGGCGCAACCCGTCGGTCCGCACGTCGCGCACGTCGCTTTCGGTCGGCAGTCGCACCTGCCCGCTCTGCGCCATGGCAAGCACCGGGAACAGCGCGCCACAGGCGGTGGTGAGCGCAAGGACGGCGCGCAGGCGGCGGGCGGGGGCGGCGACGGGCATCAGGGTCTCCTATCGGGCGCGATCGCGCAGCTGCGCGGTCAGCGAGACGAGCACACGTGCCGGCGGACGACGTTCGTCGAGCAACAGCGCCTTGTCGAGCGGCTTGGCATAGGCGACGTCGAGCACGACGCTGCCGGGCAGCGACAGCCGAACGCCGCCGCCCACACTGTTGAAATTGCGCGGCCCCTCGATCGCGGTCCGATCGAGGTTGCGCAGGTACAGATGGTCGTAGAAGCCGAAGAACTGCGCCTGCACCGGCGACCATAGCGGGATATCGGCACGCGCCTCGAACCGGCCGCCGACCGCATGATCGCCGCTGTTCGACCCCGGATCATAGCCGCGCCCGATCGTCAGGCTGCCGAGCGCGAACTCTTCATAATTGAGCAGCGGATCGTTCGACCACTGGAACTGGCCCTGCCCGACCATGCTGAACACCGGGCCCAGCCGCACCGTCGCATCGATCGCGCTGCGGAACACCAAAGCCTGCGGATTACCGTCGAGCCGCGACGTCAGCGTACCGCTGCCGAACCCGCGCTCGCTGGCATCGAGGATACCTAGCCCCTTGCGCAACTCCCCACTCGCCGCGATCGACAGCCAGATATTGCCGTTCGCATCGACGAACTGCCGGTCGGCATCCATTCCGACGAACAGGACCCGCAGCTTGTCGCGGGTCAGCGTGACCGCATCGTCGCCGCCCCCCACGCGCGATATCTGGTCGATATAGTCCAGTCCGCCGCGTATCCGCGCGTTCGAGCGGATCGACCGCGCCAACGACCGCGTGACGTCCAACCCGGCGATCAGCGTATTGGTCCGCAGGTCCAGCGCCCCCAGATCGGGCCGCGACCACGCATAGGTCGCGCGCGCGCCGAAGCTGGTGCCGGCACCATCGACCTCGAAGATATGCCCGGCCTGCACGATGAACTGTTCGGGGAAATCGACCGCCGCCGACACCCCGAAATAGGTGATGTCGCCGAGGCCGGTCAGCCCGTACAGCTCGCCCCGCGCATACACCGTTTCGCGCCCCAGCAGCGCCGAATTGTAATTCTGGACATTGGCGAACAGCGCGAAGCGGCGAGAACTGACGGTCAGGTCGCCGATCACATCGCCCTGCTTGCCGCCCGACGCCCGCAGCGACAGCGCCACGTCGAGCCCCGGCACGTCGCCGGCCAGCAACAGCAGCCGCTCGGCCTCGCGCTCGTTCAGCGGGTCCATCGCCTGGATGCGCGCCAGCCGTTGACGGAGCAGCGGTTCGTAGCGGCCGGCGTCCCCTCGCACGCGCAGTTCGACGATACGCGCGGTCACCACCTCCAGCCGCAGCACGCCGTCGGCGATCTCCTGCGCCGGAATCTGCACCGACGCGATCCAACCTTCGGAACGCAGCGCCGCATTTGCGCGGTCGCGGATGTCGCAGACGGCGGCGATCGACTGGTCGCCGGTCGGCGCGGACACCTTTGCCAACGCTTCCGCGATTTCGGGTTGCAGCGGCGCGCCATCGGCACGGCTGAACGCCACCCGGTTGAGCGACACACGCAACGGCGAGTCCGCGAACGGGCAGTTGCCGGCGGCGAACGCACCGCGCGCGTCCACCTCGGCGCGCGGCGCACGATCGGGGTCCGGCGCGGGCGGGGTCACCTCCTGTCGGCTGGGCAACGGCGCGACCTGCGCCCATGCCACGACAGGCGCGGTCAATGCGACCGCCCCCGCCAGCAGCTTCCATCGTCCGAAACCCCGCTTCCGCAAACCGATACTCCCCCTAAGTTGCCGACGCCGGCTGTTCCCGTGTCCCCGGAAATCGATCGACCGGCTTATTCTTCCGCTTCGTAATACATCCGCACCAGCCGCCAGCCCTGCGCGCCCCGTTCGAATTCGAGGTTACCGAAGCGGAACTGGTTGTCCGGAAAAGCTTTGTCTCGCTTCGGGACCGTCGTTGCCTCCAGCATCTGCCGCTGGGTCCGCTCCGCCGCATCGACGCCATCGGGTTGTTCGAGCAGCTTGGCCAACACGGCCGGTACCTGCCGGGGAGACAGGCGCGCCTGAGGTCCGTCGTCCAGCTCGCCCCGCTGGATCACCGATGGCGCGCTGAGTGCCGCGATCCCGGCAGCATCATTGGCCAGCGCCGCCGTGCGGAATTTGCGCCAGAACGCGTCGAGCGACTGGTCCTGCGCCGCGGCGGCAGGCGCAGCGGTCGCCGCGACCACCGGCGTAGCGGGCGCGACCGGCGCCTCCACCGGCACGGCAACGTCGGTCGCATTCGCCGCAACCGTCATCTCACCACCACCGCAAGCCGACAGCAGCAGCATCGCACCCAGCCCGATCGTCATCGTCGCCGACCCCTTCATCGTCCCTCCGGCCAGCGCATGGCCTTCACCGTATATTGCTTGAGCGGGTAGTTGGAGACCTTCACCTGGTTCCCCTGGTTACCGCCCAACAGCTGGATATGCGTCGCCGTCTGCCCGACGAAGAACGCCACATGATTGCCCGACGACGATCCGGTCGCGCCGTCGACGCCGCGCGGCGTACGATAGATATGGACGATGCAGCCATAGCGGGGTTCGGACAGCGCCGTGCCGAACTTGCCCCAGTCCGCCGCCCGCGCGCTTCGGATACCGCGGATGCCGGCCTGTTCGAGGCACCAGTTCACGAACGACGCACACCACGCGACCTCGTCGGTCTTGGCCGCCAGCGTGGTGGTGGCATGATATTCGACGATGCGCGGATTATGCGCCCGCCCGGCGACCTCGGCCACCCCCTTTTCGGCCAGCGCCACCCGCATCCACGGCGCGCCGATCGTCGATCCGGGCGGTTCGAGCTGCGCGCTGCGATGGAGTGCCGGCCGGGCCGCGGCGGCTGCAGTTCGCGTGGCGGCCGGGCGCGCGGCGGTCGCCGTACCACCCATGCCCCGCCCCGGCGGTGCGTCGCCGATCGGCAGGTTACGGATCGACGGCGCCGTAACCGCGCGGGTCGGCGTACCACTCGAAGACCGGGACGGTGCCACAGCAGGGGACGGCGTACGCGGCAGTGCCGACCCGCCGACGCCCAGACTGCTCCAGGTCCTGGCGCCGACGACGCCGTCGACCTCCAACCCCCGGCCTTGCTGGAAGCTGCGCACGGCACGCTCGGTCGCGGCGCCGAAGACGCCGTCCAGTTCCAACGGTGGCCGGGGACGGGCCGTCGTGTTCAACAGATGTTGCAACATCTGGACCTGTTGGCCCCGGGCGCCTCGATCGATCTCTCCAAACCGCACGATTCCGTCTCCGTCTCTACACGGCGCAACCCTGAACGTTCCGCCTTCGCAATGGATGCATCGTTTACCTTATTTCGTCGGTCGGCCTCCGCCACGTGGTCAGCAGCGTCACGACGATCAGCAGCACCAGCGCGTCGATCGCCACTAGCGCGAACCAGGGGCTGGTCCATTTGTCCAGGTTCATCGTCCGCCCGTAAAAGGGCGGACCGGGGCCATAGGCCTCGTTCAGCATGTCGATGGTGATCCACACCGCACCCGCCGCGATCACCGCCGCCGCGATCCAGCGCAGGACGCGCATCAACGGCACTCCGCCACGTGCACGAAACGGCTCGAAGTTGGCGAGGTCATCGCATCCATCCGTTCAACGAACCGCGCATCGCGCCGGTCACGTCGGTGCAACCGGTATGACCCAGCGCCGACCGGCCGCACGGCGGCACCGCCGGATCGCCACGTTCGCGCACATATCGGTCTTGAGGCATGCATGTTCCTCTCGATCCCCGTCAGGATAGGTCGTCGCCGTAACCCGCTGCAATCATTCCGCCGGGCGCTCCGCCGCGTCGGATGCACCGTCGAACCGATAGATCAGCGTGTCGCCCGATACCGTCACCGCGATCGATCGCACCTCATCGCCGCGCATCCGCCGTTCAAGCAGCGCGACCGACATGTCGGGCAGCATCGAATTGGTCAGGATCGCATCGATCATCCGCCCGCCCGACGCCGCTTCGGTACAGCGTTCGACGATATGGTCGACCACCGCCGGATCGATGGTGAGCATGATGCCATGATTGTCGCGGATGCGCCGCTCGATCCGCCCCAGATGGAGCCGGACGATCCCGGCCAGCATGTCCTTGCTCAATGGATAATAGGGCAGCACCGACAATCGCCCGAGCAAGGCTGGTGGAAACACCTTGAGCAGTTCGGGCCGAAGCGCCGTGGCGAGCGCATCGGGGGCCGGCGCCGTCTCCTCATCCTCGGTCAGCGTCGCGATCAGGTCGGTACCGACGTTCGACGTCAGCAGGATCACCGTGTTGCGGAAGTCGATGTGCCGCCCCTCGGCATCGTTCATGAACCCCTTGTCGAACACCTGGAAGAACATCTCGTGGACGTCCGGATGCGCCTTCTCGACCTCGTCGAGCAGCACCACCGAATAGGGCCGCCGCCGTACCGCTTCGGTCAGCACCCCGCCCTGCCCGTATCCGACATAGCCGGCCGGCGCGCCTTTGAGCGTGGAGACGGTGTGCGCCTCCTGAAACTCGCTCATGTTGATGACGATCATCGAATCGTCGCCGGAAAACAGCAGTTCGGACAGGGCATGCGCGGTCTCGGTCTTGCCGACGCCCGACGGGCCGCACAGCATGAACACGCCTACCGGTTTGGCAGGGTTGTCGAGCTTCGCGCGGCTGGTCTGGATGCGCTTGGCGATCGCGTCCATCGCATGATCCTGCCCAATCACCCGTGCCTTCAGCGCGGTGCCGATGGTCAGCACGCTTTCGATCTCGTCCTTGACCATCCGCCCGACCGGGATGCCGGTCCAGTCGCCAACAACGGCGGCGATCGCGTCACCATCGACCACGCCGAACACCATGGGATCGTCACCTGCCGCCACCCGCGCCGCCGCCAGCGCGGCGTCGAGTGCGACACTTTCGTCAACTTCCCGCGCGGCACGCACCGCCTCCAGCGACTCACGCTCGGCGGTCCATTTCGCCTCGACCGTCTCCACCGCAGTGCGCGCCTCCCCGATCGCTGCATCCAGTTCGGCCAGCCGGTCGTCGCGACGATAGCGTTGCTGCGTCTCGCGCTCGACTACGCCGCGCTCAGCCTCCAACAGTTCGAGCCGCCGCCGCCGGTCCTCGACCGCGGCCGGAGTGGCATGCTGCGACACCGCGACGCGCGCGGCGGCGGTATCGAGCAGACTCACCGCCTTGTCGGGCAATTGCCGCGCCGGCACGTAACGCTGCGACAGGGTGACCGCGGCACTTACCGCTTCGTCCAGCACGACGACACCGTGATGCGCCTCCATCGCGCCGACCACCGACCGCAGCATATCGATCGCCACGCCCGTCTCCGGCTCGGCGACATCGACCGGCTGGAACCGGCGGGTGAGCGCCGGGTCCTTTTCGAAATATTGGCGATATTCGGCATAAGTCGTGGCAGCGATGGTCCGCAGCCGTCCGCGCGCCAGCGCCGGTTTCAGCAGATTGGCGGCATCGCCGGTCCCGGCCTGTCCGCCTGCCCCCACCAGCGTATGTGCCTCGTCGATGAACAGGATCACCGGGCTGGCCGCGCCCTCGACCTCGTCGATCACCTGCCGTAGTCGCTTCTCGAACTCGCCCTTCACGCCAGCACCCGCCTGCATCAGCGTCACGTCGAGCGCGCGCAGCGTCACGCCTTTCAGCGCGGGCGGCACGTCGCCATCGGCGATGCGGCGGGCGAAGCCTTCGACCACCGCCGTCTTGCCGACGCCGGCCTCGCCGATCAGGATCGGGTTGTTCTGCCGCCGCCGCAGCAGCACGTCGATCAGCTGGCGGATCTCCGCATCCCGCCCGACCACGGCGTCGATCTCGCCCGCACGAGCCTTGGCGGTCAGGTCGGTCGAATAGCGGGCCAGCGCCTCTCCCGCCGGGGCCGGAGCGTTCGCCGCCGGGGCACCTGAGTCGCTTGGCGCGCCCGCGTTCGTTTCTGCCGAGGGTTTCACGATCGCATCGAAGTCCGCGCCCAGCCGGTCGACCGCGACCTTGCGCCATTCGCCACTGGTCGCGAACAACGCGTTGCGCAGCGTTGGCGTCCGCAGCATCCCGTACAGCAGATGCCCGGTCCGCACCTTCCCCACCCCGAATTGCAGCGAGGCGTAGAGCCAGCCCTTCTCGATCGCCTCTTCGACCTGCGGCGCGAAGTCGGAAATCGCCGACGCCCCCCGCGGCAAGATGTCGAGCGCCCCGACGATGTCGCGTGCCAGCACCGCATCGTCGATACCGAACGCCGCGCGGATCGCGGCGATGTCGCCGGTCGAATCCTGCACCAGAAGATGCAGCCAGTGGACCAGCTCGACGTAAGGGTTACCGCGCATCCGGGCAAAACCGGTGGCGGACTCGATCGCCTGCAACGCATTGGCATCGAGGCGGCCGAACAGGGCGGTACGGCTGATATCGGTCATGCGATTCCTTGTCGGCCGATGGACTGGATAGGCGTCGGACGCGCTACTGGATGGCGCGCCGCATGTCGGCGATCGACTGCGCCCCGGCGAGCGACGCCTTTTTCGACTGCGCGGCATCGATCGCGAACCGGTTGGTCGCGGCGTCCCACGTAAAGGCGATCGGTTCGCGCGATTCCGCATTCGGCGAATACGAGGTGAAGACCACGCCGATGCCGACGGGCTCGCCCGGCGACACGATGCCCGCCGCGACCGGTCCTCCGCAACTGGTGGTCTCATAGTCGCCCTGCCCGATGGTCGGGACCAGCGCGACGCGGTCGCCCTGCACCACGCCGGCGAAGCAGCCCGGAACGTCGGGGGCCAAGGTCGCCTCACCAGTCACCAGCGTCGCGACTTCCCGCTCGCCCGCGACCAGCCGGAACGACTGGGCCTTGCTCACTTTGACGTCGCTCCAGCCGGCCTTGGCAGCGCTCGCCTCGGCGGCAGCGATGCTGGCCGCGCTCGCCGCACCGGACAGGCGGATGCCCTCGACCGGTTTCGGAGCGGGAGCTGGTGCGTCGCTCGACACCGGCGCCGGTGTGCCGTTGTCAGCAACGACCTCGGCCGATTGCCCTTCGGGTGCCGCGCCACAGGCGGCAAGCGACAGGCCGGCCAGATACAGCATGAATTTGGGTCGCATGGTCGGCATCCTCACTGTGCGGCGTATTTCTGGTAATTGGTCCGCATCTTCTCGTCGTATTTGTACTTCCTGTAGCTCGGCCCGTTGTAGATGCGGGCGAACTCCGGCCAGTTCCGGCTGCGGATCGCCGACAACAGCCGCCGGTCGGCGCGGACGAAGGCGATGAACGCCTCGACCTGCAGCAGCAGCGACTTCTTCATCGCGTCGACGAACGCCTCGACGGTGGAATGCCCGGCCTGCACATGGTTTTCGCCGAGGATCTGGAACGCGCCCCAACTGGCCGATTTCAGCGCGGCGGCACGGTCGAGGGCCATCGCCCGTTCCAGCTTGGGATATTGTTCGGAATCTCGGCCATAGCCGCCGGGGGTCGCATTGCAGATGTCGGGATGCGCAGCGGCGAAGCGCCCGTTGGTATGCTTGTGGAATTTGTGCCGCTCGAACAGGATGGTCGGGCGACCGGCGGAGTCATAGGGGCCACGGATCGCGACCTCGGTTTCCACCACCGCCTTCACCGCCGCCGTCTCGCAACCCAGCCGGGCGGCGATGTCGACATAGGTCGCCTCGCTGATGCCTCCGGGGCCGGCGCGACCACCCGCAGCGGGGCGCGGTGCCGGTGCGGCAGGCGCTCCGCCCGTCGGTCGTGGCGCAGGGGCAGGCGGTGCCGCCGGACGTCCACCGGCCGGCGCGCGGCTCAAGGCGGTCAGGGTCGGACCGCCGGGATCGACGACGCCGTCCGGCTTGCCGAAGCGCAGCACCTGCGCCTGATACCGCGAGATCGCGGCGGCGGTGCGCGGACCGAAGATGCCGTCCTCGCGCAATGCTTCCTGCCCTGGCACACGGCTGCGTGTGCGGTTCAGCAGGCTCTGGATGGTGCGAACGTCGGCCGTGCGATTGGGTCGCCGTGGACCGACGGGCGTTGCGATCATCATCGTTCCGCTTCCTTTCGTGTCGCCCCCGTTGATACGCCCCCACCCCGCCGCAGATGCGCGTCGCGGCGCACCCCTACGCCACCGCTGCCCAGCCAGCCGCTCCATCCCAGCCGGGTCCTGCCGTCGAGCCGGGCCGGCGTCGCGTTTCCCGCGTCGATCTCCAGCGCGACGTCCCATTCGAGGTGGCTGGGCGCAAAGGCGTCGAGCGCCTCCGACAGGATCGCGAAGCGGCTGCCCGACGGCAGCAAAGCGGCATAGTCAGCGGCCGATTTCGCTCGGATGACGACGCGAAACGCATCGCTCACCACCTTGGCCCGCCCGCCGAGCATCACCTCGTCGCCTAGCCGCGCGAACTGTCGGCCGAGGCGCGTCAGGTCCGCGGCATCAATGTCCCGCCAGCGCGGCTGATATTCCTCGACGAGCACTTCCTGTCCCAGCAGGTGCGTCAACGCATCCTCGATCGCCCCGGCGCTGCGCCGGCCGGCGAACAGCGCGGCATAATGGACCCGCCCCGCCGCCGGGAACGCCACGTCCGGCCGCACGCCGTCGCCCGCCCCGGTCAGCCGCGCCAGGCCGCTTGCGAAGCGATCATCGTCCGGCCGGTCGGCCTGTGCTGCCGGCTGCGAATCGCTCCATGCGCGGAAGAAGAATTGCAGCATCCTGCCTGCCAACAGGTCGAGCCAGCGACCGAACGGCCGCGACCGGGCATAGCGCCGCTCGAACGTCGCGAATTCGGTCATATGCTGCGGCAACGGCCCCATCGGTCCGGTCAGGCCGAACCAGTATCCGCCGACCCGCGCCCGCCCGTCGCGGATCTCGACCTCGGCCAGCGTCGAATCCGGGAAGGCCAATGAGGGCACCTGCGTCAGGTCGGCAACGCTCTGCGCCGGACGCCGTGCTCGCCCGACGCGGGGCAGGTGCCGCGCACGCGCCTCCGCCCCGCGGACGATCGGGAACAGGCCGAACCGCTTGGTGTCGGCCGCCGCCTCTGCGAGGAAAGTCAGATGGTCGGACGCCGACCGATCCTCAGCGGCCATCGCTGAAACTCCCCTTCGTTGGCGCTGGAGAACCATGTCTCGGTGAAGCTGTTGATGCTGCTGAACTCCGCCAGGAAGCGTTCGAGGACGGCGGAGAACAGGAACATCCGCCCCTTGTCGAACGCGGCGTCGTCCAGCGTCACATGGATGCGATGGCCGCGGGCGATCGACATGCGGTCCATCCCAGGTACGCGCCGCGCGACGCGTTCGGACCGGATTGCCGTCACTCCGTCGACCTGCCGCCGCGACGCTGCATCATCCTGTCGCCCATAGAGTGCAAGATGATCGCGCAGCACGCCCGGATCGTCGCCGTCCTGCGGCGCCAGCGTGGAATAGTTGGGCGTCAGGTGCCCGATCAGCCGCCACGCGGCATCGCCCAAGCCCATCGGCGTCTGCGGCTTGGTCGGTGCGCGCAGCACGCTGACGGTGCGCGCGGGTACGCCCGACACGGTGAAGTGATGCTCGCCGCGGAAGGTCAGCAACTCGGGCAGTTCGCGATTGGTGACCAGCGCGCGCACCGCCAGTTCGTCGACGCCGTCCAGCCGAGACGCGTCGCCGGGCGAGGTCAGCGCGATCCACGTTTCCGTGCCGGTATATTCGCCCCGCCGTCGCAGCCGTCGTTCGCGCGTCGACAGCCGGCGCGGGCGCAGCTGCGTGGTGTAGAACAGCGCCTCGTTCCAGTCGTACAGCAGCGCGCCCGGCGCATAGAGCGGAGCAACGGTGCGTGCGTCGACATTGTTCGCGGCATAGGCCTGCACGTCGAGGATGCGGAACACCTCGTAATCGAGCGGTCGTGCGCGGTCGGGGACGACGTGATGCTCATGTTCGAACCGCGACACGCGTACCCGCCCCAGCTGCTTTTCGAACAGGTTGATCGCGGGCGTCGCGAACAGGCGGAAGTTCGACGGGTCGAGGGCGTTGTGCAGGATCTGCGCCGATCGCGAGAACAGCAGCACCACGTCGCACGCCGTCGGGCTGACGCGGAAGGCGCGGCCCAACCCCTTCAGGTCGACGAACAGGAAGCGTTCGGGACAGGCGAAATATTCGGTCAGCAACCGGTAGCCGCGGAACGAGCGCAGCTCTGGCGGCAACAGCGCCTGATCGTCGTCGAACCCGACCTGTCCCGGTGACGGCAAACGCATCCACCCGTCCGGCCCCGCCGCCGCATCGGCCGAGCGGGCGATGGTCGCGACCGTCTCCCCCACGATCTGGCGATAGAGTTCGGCGGGCACTGCCTCCGATCCGGCGAGGTAGATCGGCAGCATGTCGGGCAGCACCTGCGACAGTGCCGCACCACCGGTCGTCTCGAACCGCAGCCGCAACCCCGCCTCGGCTCGGACGTCGGCGGCGGTGGCGAACGGGGCGACCGCGGCGCGGCTGGGCAGATATTCGGCCTGGGTGATCTTGAGTGGCCACAGCGTTACGTCATGGCCCGTGCGGAATTCCACCGACACGCCATTCTGTTCGGTCGCAGTCGCCACGAGCGGCGTGCCGCGCGGGACGACATAACCCTTGGTCAGGATCGGATCGCCGTCCTTGGGTTCGAACCCGGCGATGCACATCGACGGCGTCGGCGCCAGATAATGCGGTTGAACCGCATGCAGCAGGTGATGGGTGAATTCGGGATATTGATCCGCGATCTTCAGCTGCACCCGCGCACCGAGGTACGCGACACCCTCCAGCAGCCGTTCGACATAGGGATCGGGATCGGTCGGCGTCTTGAGGCCCAGCCGTCCGGCCACCGCCTCGTGCTCGATCCCGAACGCCCGCGCTTCCTCACGCAGATAGGCGAGTTCGTCGTTGTAGTAGCGCAGCAGGCGCGGATCGATGCCGGTAGTCATCTGGTCACTCGCGCACGTTGACCGACGCGGTTTCCGCCTCGACTTCGGTACGGAACTTGACCGGCATCGTCTGCGCCGCCGCGGTGATATCGCCCTGGATCAGATAGGTCAGCGCATGCGGGTCGCTGGGGTCCTCGACCGGATCGACCGACAGGCCTTCGCGCGACAGTCGCGGTTCGAACAGCCGGATCGCCCGCCGGATTTCCCGTGCCCGCGCCAGCACCGCCCGGCGATCGAGCGTGCGGCCGGCAAGGTCACTGAGGCCGTAATTGAGGACGGATTCGCGCACATGCGGATAGGCTTCGAGATCGACCAGCGATTCGAGATTGGTGGTGTTGAACAGCCACGCCAGATCGCGCCGGATCGTGGCGCGGAGCGCGGTTTCGTTGAACCGTTCCAGCTTAGGCACCGAGTAATAACGGAATTTTTCGCGCGCGACCGCGGGTGCGGTATCCTCGTCGTCGCGCATCCCCGAAATATCGAGATCGGCAACCAGCTTGTCATAGAGTGTCGGCGTCAGCCGTTGCCGGACCGCCACGGGGTCAGCCGAACTCGACCGAGCGGATCGACAACAGCCCGCGATCCTCGCCATCCGACGCGGTCCATAGCCGCTGGCCGACGCCATGCCCGTCGTCGCGCCAGCCGGTCGCGCGCGCGGCAAGCTCGGCCGGATCGTCGGACAGATCGGGGTAGCGCGCCGGCAGCAGCGCGGCGATCCGCGGGCCGGCCTTCAACGTCAGCTCGACCGGATACCAGACGATATCGCGTAAATCCCTGGGTCCCTCCGACGTGATCTTCGCCACGGCATCGAAGGGCAGCAGGCCATAGCGACCGTTGATGATCGCCTCGATCACCGGGCCGAAGCGCGGATCGGCATCGGCGACCCATTCGACCGCGATACCATCGATGGTGCCGGGGGTATCGGGGACGGCATCGAACGCCGCGGCGCGGACATCGTCCGCCTGCGCGGTCGCGCCCAGTTGCAGCGCTTCCGCCACACCATCGGCCCAGCCCGACCCACCATGAATGATTGCGCGCTCACGGCCGGCCATCACCGCCGCGCGCGTCGCTTCCGCATCGATCGCCTGTCCATAGACGACCGCCAGCATCTGCGCCTCGGGCGATAATTGCGCCAGCGCGGTCAGATGCGTCTTTGCCTTGGCCCAGTTGCCCTGCACCGCCAGCAGCTGGAACAGGAACAGCCGCGTGGGGACATGACCGGGGTCGGACTTGACGACTTCGACCAGGGCACGGCGTGCCCCGTCGAAGTCGCCCGCCCGCAGCAGGTCGTCGGCGTTCGAACCGGCGCTGACGACCGCTGCCATCGCTTAGCCCGCCTCGTTCTGGCGGATGTCGTAATAGGCCGTGACGACACCGCCGTCCTTGCCACCCTGCGCGTTCTGCGCCTGATAGTCGAACGTCACCTTCGCACAGTTGAACGTGACCGATTCCATGATCGCGTCACCGCCCGAGGCGCCGTTGTTGTGGATGTCGGAGACGATGATGTCTTCGAGCTTGATCTTGTAATAGGTCAGCGCCGCATTGCCGTCGCCGGCCTTCTGCGAATAGATGATCGCTTCCTTGATGTGCTTGCCCGAAGCGCAATGCTTGAAGAGCAGCGGGGACGACTTGTCGACTTCCTTCTGAATGCGGATGTCGGAGATTTCGGCCTTGCCCGAACCACCGCCGGCACCGCCGCTGTGGAACGAGCCATGCTGCACGGCGCCGAAATCGAACGAAATGATATCGATCTCGCCCTGGTGGTTCTTCTTTGAAGATTCACCCTGGACACCGTCAATTTTGAGAAAAAGATCGACTGCCATTGACTTACTCCCGTTACAAAGCGTGAAAGCCCGGACGAAAACCGATCGCGTCAGGCCTTAGGCAAGCGTGAAACCATGCTCAGCGCTACATCCATCCCTTCGAGCTGGTAGTGCGGCACGAACATGAACTTCCCCTTGTAGTACCCCGGGTTCTCCTCGTCTGGGATCACCTCGATCTTGGCCTGCTTCAATGGCAGGCGAGCCTTGGTCTCCTCGTTCGACGTCGTCGGCGAACCGTCGACATATTGGAGGACCCAATTGTTGAGATCGCGCTGAAGCTGTTCGGCCTCACGCGATCCGCCGACCCAGTCGCGCACCATGCATTTCAGGTAATGCGCGAAGCGGCAGCTGGCGAAGATATAGGGCAGACGCGCCGACAGATTGGCGTTGGCGGTCGCTTCCTTCTTGTCATAGGCGGCGGGCCGATGGACGGTCTGCGCGCCGATAAACGTCGCCTGGTCGGTATTCTTGCGGTGGACCAGCGCCATCAGCCCGGCGGACGACAGCTCCGCCTCGCGCCGGTCGGAAATGGCGATTTCGGTCGGGCATTTGTAATCGATGCCGCCCTCGTCGGTCGGGAAGGCCGCCGTCGGCAGCTCCTCGACCGTGCCGCCCGATTCCACGCCGCGGATGCGGGTGGTCCAGCCATAGGTGTTGAACGCTTCAGTGATGCGCGTGCCCATCGCATAGGCGGCGTTCAGCCACAGATGATGGTCGTGCGCGCCGCCGGCGTCTTCCTCGAAATCGAACTCCTCGACCGGTTCGGTCTTGGCGCCATAGAGCGGACGCCCGAGGAAGCGCGGCAGGGTCAGCGCCAGATAGCGGCTGTCCTCCGACGCGCGGAACGAGCGCCAGGCGCCGTAATCGGTCGCGTCAAACAGCTTGCCCAGATCGCGGGGGTTCGACAGCTCGGTCCAGCTGTCCATGCCGAGCAGCGACGGCGCGGCAGCGGCGATGAACGGCGCATGCGATGCGGCACCGATCCGCGACAGCCCGCGCATGACCTCCAGATCGGGGGCGCCGTGGTCGAAGCTGTAATCGCAGACGAAGGCGCCATAGGGCTGTCCGCCCAGTTGGCCGAATTCATTCTCGTAAATTTTCTTGAACAGCGGGCTCTGATCCCACGCCGCGTCGCGATACTGGCGGAACATCCGCCGCGCCTCTTCCTTCGACATGTTCATCACGCGGATTTTCATGTCTTTGCCGGTCGACGTGTTCATGACGAGGTAGTTGAGCCCGCGCCATGCCGATTCCATCGCCTGGAAATCCGGGTGATGGATGATCTGGTTGATCTGTTCGGTCAGCTTGCGATCGATCGCCGCGCGCATCGCATCGACCGTGGCGAACACGTCGCCGCCGACGATCTGCGCATTCGACAGCGCCTGTTCGGCCAGCGTCTGCACCGCCTGTTCGATACGCGACCGGCGTTCCTCGGTCGCCGGCTTGAATTCCTTTTGCAGCAGCGCCTGGAAATCGCTGACCTCTTCCGAGGTTGCGGGCGCGGTGTCGTTGGTCTGGCTGAAGGCTTCCTGGGCCATGTTCCGCTCCTGTTCGCTACGGGGTTAGGCCTGGGGTGCCGACGGAGTGCCGTCAGCCTCGGTCCGTGCCGCCGCACGTTCGGCGAGCAGTGCCTTCAACAGCGCCGGGTCGTTCAGCACCTTGTCGAGCAGGTCCTGTGCCCCGTGCTTGCCATCCATATAGGAGAGGAGATCTTCCAATTGGGTGCGGGCTTCGAGCAGCTTGGCGAGCGGTTCGATCCGCTTGGCGATCTGACCGGGCGAGAAATCGTTCATCGAATTGAGCGTCAGGTCGACCGCCAGCTTGCCGTCGCCGGTCAGCGTGTTGTCGACGGCGAAGGCGACGCGCGGCGCGATCGCTTCCATCCGCTGGTCGAAATTATCCATGTCGAAATCGACGAACTCGCGCGATTCCGCGGCCTTCTTGTCCTTCAGGCTCTTGCCCGACAGGTCGGACATGACCCCCATGACGAAGGGCAGTTCGACCTTCTGACGCGCGCCATAGGTTTCGACTTCGTATTCGATATGCACCCGGGGCTTGCGATTTTCCCGAATGAAACGCTGCCCGCTCTTGATCGCCATGTATCCGCATCCCTTCTGACCGTTTCGGCCGGACCCCAAAACTGTGCCGGCGCTTCGATATCGCACCGGAATTTACATCAGGTCTGGATCACCGCCTTCTTCGTTTCTGGATCGCAATACGCTCAAGGCCTCGTTTCGGCTCCCAGGGGCAATGTCATCTAGGATCGAAACGAAGTCCATTGTGATCCACCCCTTGATTCGGACGAGTGCTATCGGAATCGGGCTGGATGGTTCGGCGCGTGCATAATAATCGATGATGGAATCGATTGCGCGTGCCACATCGTCGCGCGAGGCGATTCTGCCCGGCGCCGTCGCCGGCGAAGCTACGGAATTTGCTGGCGGATTCGTTCCGCTGTCGCCCGAGCCGATGGGGGCAGGTAGCGCCGCGAACGGTCGCATCGCATCGACGATCGAATCGATCGTGTCATAGGTCGCGGCGAAGTTGGTGCCGGTCTGCCCGACCGCTTCGGACCGTTCCGACAGCACCCGATCCGCACGGAGGATCGCGGCGCGGACCTGTTCCAGCTGCTCGCGTTCCTCGTCGATCCGATCGAGCGGCGTATCGGCGAGCGCCGCGCGGAACTGGCCATAGCCGTCTGCCGCCGGCCCCTCTGCCGCGAACCGTTCGAAATCGCCGCCCGAAAAGCTGCCGAGGCGCGGATGGTCGACCAGCGGCACCCGGCGCAAGGGTGCAAGGAACTCGCCGATCCGCACCAGCGATTCACACGCGCCCCGCCGCCCCTCGATCCCATAATCCTCAAGGGTGGGATGCACGCTGTCCCAGAAACGTTCCAGATAGCCGGCAAGCAGTTCGAGCGCGTCGCGCACCATGTCCAGCCGACCGGCACGGGCACCGGCGCGGGCGAGATAGACCGCCAGCCACAGATCGCGCGTCTCCGCCATCTGCCCGACGATCGCCCGGACGGTCCCATCCCAATCGACTTCGTCGGGCGGAGTCGCGAACGCCTGTTCGATCGTCTCGCGTGCCGGGTCGTACGACAGGTCGGGGCCGGCCGGCGCGTCGTCCGACACCGGCTGCAACAGGGTTTCCCGGTCGATCATGGTCACGGCCGCCGCCGGCACGTTCAGGAGATCAGCTCGGCTTCGACGCGGCGGTTCGCGGGGCTGGCGGCGCTGCGGCCCGGCAGCGGTTGCGCGGAGCCGAAGCCCCGCGTTTCCAGCCGACGCGGCTCGACGCCCTGCGCGATCAGGAAATCGGCGACCCGCTGCGCCCGGCGGACCGACAGCGGCACGTTGATGCCGCGCCCGCCGCGTTCGTCGGTATGCCCCTCGATGCGGAAGCGGCTGCCCTGCAGTTCGGGCATCATCAGCGACCGGGCAAATACCTGCGCCGATGCCTCGCCCGCCGGGGTCAGGCGGTCGGAATTGAGTTCGAACCCGATCATCAGATCGGCGCGGCGTCCCGATCCGGGGTTGGTGGTCGGCGTGGCAGCCGCGGCATAGGCGCGATTGCCCATGTTGCGATTAGTGCGATTGCTCCGGTCCGCGACCGCTGCATTGCGCGCGGCGCGGCGCGGCGTGCGGGCGGCAGGTGCGGACGCAGCGGGCGAAGCGTCCGCGACCTCACCCGGCCGGGCGAGGCGGAAACCGCGCGTGTCGGGTGCGTCGCGGGTCACGCGGTCGGTGGTGGTACCGTCGCATTTGCCGGCGAACGTGCACAGATAGCCTTCGACGGTAGGTGTCCGCGCGGCCGGCGCCTGTCCGGCGGTGGCGGGAGCCGCGATCAACGCTGCCATGGAAACCAGTGCGATGCGTAGCGTCATAGTCTCGTCCCCTTGTCGGTTCCGATACGATTAGGCCCCCGCCCGTGTTGCCATATTCTAGCCGCGATTCGCGATGGATCACAATCCCGAAACGACCGTTGGATTTTACAAGCCATTGTACGGGATCGGGACGACCGGTACGTTTACGAACAGGGACAGGCAGTTCAGCCGCGGATCGCAGGCTGTCGCACACAGGAGTAGCTGGTGGCGGACGCAGGGCAACGGCTCACCCAGATGTCGATCGACGTCGGTGACGAACAGGTCGTGTTGCAGCGAATCGAGAGCGAGGAGCGGCTCGGCCGCCCGTTCGTGGTGCAGGCGACGATCATCTCCCCCCTCGAACTCGATCTCTATCCGCATCTCGGCAAACCCGCCGGGTTGGCGGTGCTGGAGGACGGCGAACTGCTGCGCCGTTTCCACGGGCTGGTGACCGCAGGCGAATATGTCGAGGAAAAGCCCGATGGCCACCACTACCGGCTGAAGATCGAGCCATGGACCTATTATCTGGCACAGAACCGCCAGATGGCAATCTTTCAGGACAAGACCGCGGTCGAGATCATCCAGGCGGTGATCGAGGGCGCGGGTATCCAGGACGTCGACTATACCCGCCTGTCGAAGCCGAGGGTGACACGGGGCTACACCGTCCAGTATCGCGAGAGCGATTTCGACTTCATCTCGCGGTTGATCGAAGAGGAAGGCATTTATTACTTCTTCCGCCACGATGCCGACCGGCATGTGATGGTGCTGTGCGAGGGGCCGGCGTCGCACCAGCCCGGCAATCCGCCGCAGCTGCGCTTCAATGCGAACGCGATGTCGGTGTTCACCGCCAATTCCAAGAGCCGGTTCGACGCGCCGCGCGACATCCTGCAAACCTGGGTCGAACGTGTCGCCTCCAGCGGGCAGGCGCGGGTGACGGTGCGCGACTTCGATTTCGAATCGCCCGATCAGCCGCTGGCGAGCGAGTCGACCGGACAGGGCGGTCATCCGCGCGACGATCGCGAAATCTTTGTCTATCCGGGCCGTTATACCCGCGAAAAGACCGGGCGCGGCGATCAGGAACAGACCGGACGCGAACGTGGCCAGACGCTGCTGGATGCGCAGCGCGCCAACCGCCGCGTCTTCACCGGGACCAGCCAGGCATCGGGCATCACCGCCGGACAGCGGCTGGACGTGGCCGACCATCCCGCCGACCGGCTGAACGGTTCGTACATGGTGATCGCCGCGACCCATTCCATCGCCGCCGAAGCGTATCGCTCGGGCGAGCAGGAGGACGAGGAACCGTTCAACGTGAAGTTCGAGGCGATACCGGCCGACACCGTGTTCCAGTCGCCGCCGCAGACGGCGCGCCCCCGCGCCCAAGGCCTCGAAACCGCGATCGTCACCGGCCCGACCGGCGAGACGATCTACACCGACGAATATGGCCGGGTGAAAATCCGTTTCCCGTGGGACCGCGCCGACACGCCGGGCGAACGATCGACCTGCTGGGTGCGCGTGTCGCAGACCGGAGGGCTTGGCAACGTCATCCTGCCACGCGTGGGGCATGAGGTGCTGGTCGACTTCCTCGACGGCGACCCCGACCGGCCGATCGTGATGGGTCGCGTGTTCAACCGGTCGCACATGCCGGTGTACGACCTGCCCGCCAACAAGACCCGCGCGGTCTGGCGTACGCTGACCTATGGTGCGTCGGGGGAATATCCCGAGACGGAGGCGCTGGACAGCGGACAGAACCGCACCTCGAACGAAATCCGGTTCGAGGACAAGGGCGGGCAGGAAGAGATGTTCATCCATGCCGAACGCGACTTGAACAGCCGCGTCCGCTTCGACGAATCGCGCCATGTCGGCCATAATCAGGACCGTCGCGTCGGGCTGGATCGCACCACGAATATCGGCCGTGACGATACCAATACCATCGGCCGCGACAGCACCAACACGATCAACGGCAAGCGCCAGACCCACGTCATCGGCACCGACGCGCTGCTGGTCGACGGTGCGTTGTCGATCGAATCCAAGACCGCCATCACGATCCGCGTAAAGAATTCGCAGATCACGATTCTGCCCGACCGCATCACCATCCAGTCGCCCACGGTCGAAATCCAGGCGAACCAGACTGCGGTCATCAATGCCGGCGACGCGGTGGCGGTCAACGGCACGTCGACGCTGGTGCTGAACGGTGGGCAGACCAACATCAATCCGGAGGGGCTGGAGGCCGGCGCATTCGGGGCGCCCGCCAATCTCGGTCCCGCGGCGGGAGCAGGCGGCGAATGACGTTGCGACTGTCGATCGTCGGCGGCCCGGCAGGCGGGGCGTCCGGCAACATGGTGGTCGATCGGCGGACGGCGACGGTCGGACGTGCCGATGGATGCGACTGGGTGTTGGCCGATCCCACGCGACATTTGTCGTCACGGCATTTCGAAATCCGCTTCGACGGGACCGATTACCGACTGACCGATCGCAGCACCAACGGGACGTTCCTGGCGAGTACCGGCCAGCGGGTCGCGCCCGATCACGTCGTGCGCGACGGCGATCGCTTCACAGCCGGGCCGTTCACCATCGTCGCCCATCTCGAAGCGGATGGCGGCGCAAGCGCGAGCGGCGGATGGCGGGGCTGGAACGCCGAACCCACTTCCGTTCCGGCCGCCGACGATGGCTGGAGCCCGGCGGTTGCGGCGGGCGATCGCAGTGCCGGCTGGGACCCGCTACCGCCCGCCAGCCGATCGGGTAGCGGCGGATGGCAGCCGCAGACCGGGCCTTCGCTTGCCCGGCCAGAGGCGCATCGCGCTTCGGCAGGTTGGGGTCGGACGGGTAGCGCGCCCGATCGGCAGGACGGCGGGTCCGGCTGGGCTGCGCCTGCCACCCCCGCGGTGCCGGTCGTATCGACATGGGACAGCGCGATGCCGGCGCCCGACCCGGCATCCGCATGGTCCAGCGCGGCGCCCGATCGTCCGGCCGCGCCGACGCCTGATGACCTGTGGGGGCGGATTGCGGAAGGGAATGTCGTCGACTGGGCACGCGGCGGCTTCGGCCAGCCGATCGAGCCGCCGCGCGATCCGCTGGGGCTGTCCCCGCCCCCTCCACCGCCGCCGCCGCAACAGTCCGCACCGACGCCCACACGGGCTGTGGCACCGGCGCGTGACGACGGCTTTCTGCAAGCGCTGGGCATCGATCCGGGCCGGCTGGACGACGATGCCGCCGAGCGCGCGGCGCTGCTGTTCCGGCGGCTGGTCGCCGGGCTGGTGGTGATGCTGGAGGCGCGGGCGCGCGCCAAGGCGCAGCTGGGCGCGGAGGCGACGGCGTTCAGCCCCGACGGGCATAATCCGTTGAAGTTCGCCCGCTCGCCCGACGATGCGCTGGCGATGCTACTAGGCGCCCCGCAGCCGGGGTTCATGCCGCCCGACCGCGCGGTCGAGGACGCGTTTCAAGACCTGCAATCGCACCAGATGGCGACGCTGCGCGCGATGCAGGGGGCGCTGCGCAATACGCTGGAACGCTTCGCCCCCTCGGCGATCCGGGCGCGGGCCAAGGCCGGCGGGGTGCTGGAACGGGTGCTGCCGTCGGCGCGCGATGCCGCGCTGTGGCAAGCCTATGAACGCGAGTTCGGCGGAGTCGCACAGGGGTCGGACGAGGCGTTTCTCGACATGTTCGCCAAGGAGTTTCGCGAGGCGTATAACGGGCAGGCCCGATCGTCGCGCTGACGCCCTTCCGCTACTGCCGTGCCGCCTCCCGCAACCGCACCGGCGCGGCGATCGGGGTGGTTCCTACCTCCTCGCCCACGATCAGGATCGCCGGGTCGCTGGCGCTGATCGCTTCGACGAGGAACGCAAGCGACGACAACCGGCCACGGATGATGCGCTCGTCGTGCAGCGAGGCGTTGACCACGACGAGGACCGGCGTGTCGGGATGGCGCCCGGCGGCGAGCAACTGTTGCGTCACCGTCGCCGCCGCGGTGCGGCCCATATAGATGCCGAGCGTCGCATCCCGATCGGCCAGCACCCGCCAGTCGAGGTCGAGCGGTGCCCCGGCCTGTGCGTGCGCCGTCACCAGCGTCAGCCGCCGTGCGACGCCGCGCAGCGTCAGGCTGGTGCCGGCCGCGGCGACGGCGGCGCTGGCGGCGGTGATGCCGGGACAGATGCGGACGGGCACGCCTGCGACGTTGCAGGCGGCGACTTCCTCCGCAGTACGGCCGAACACCGCCGGGTCGCCGCCCTTCAGCCGGACGACGCGTTGGCCAATTTGCGCCGCCGCGACGATCAGCGTGTCGATGGTCCCTTGATCGCGCGAATGGCGGCCCGATCGCTTGCCGACGCTGACCCGTTCGGTGGCGGCCGGGATCGGGTCAAGGATACCGGGTCCGACGAGCGCATCGTAGAACACGATATCGGCCGCTTCGATCAGGCGTAACGCCTTACGGGTCAGCAGGTCGGGATCGCCGGGGCCCGCGCCGACCAGCCACACGCTGCCGGCGGGGAAATCGTCATGCGGCATCGGTCTTCTCCGGAAGCAGGCGGGCGAGTGCCGGGCGGCACGACCCGCAATTGGTTCCGGCGCCGATCGCCGCGCCGATCGCCGCGCCGATCGCCGCGCCGATCGCCGCGCCGATGGCAGCGACGTCGCTCAGGCGCTGGTCGTGGATCGCCGCGACGACAGTACGCAGCCCGATGTCGAAGCACGCGCAGACGACCGGTCCGCGATCGACCTGTACCCCCGGCGTACGCCCGGCCAGCACGGTCGGCACGGCGCGGGGTTCGCTCAATTGCGCGATAAGCCAGTCGCGTGTCGGCAGCTCGCCGGTTTCGGTAAGGAACAGTGCCGCGATCAACCGTCCGTCGGCGAGAACCGCCACGCGCCGGGTGCCGCGGGCGCGGTCGATCGCCTCGATCCGCTCGCCCGCGGGCAGGCAGGTTTCGAGCCGCACGGGGTCGCCGTCGCCGGCCAGTTCCCACAAGCTGCCCGACGGGACGGCAACGCGGGTTGCCCACAGGCAGTCGGGGCGGCGTTCCGGCTCGCCCGCGACGATCAGGAACCCGCGCCAGCGCGTCGCGACCGCGGCGATGCTGGCGGGGGTAGCCTTGAACCCCGGCTGGCCAGAGATCGGATCGGCCAGCGGACGTGGGAGCATGCCGGTGCGCCCGCCGCTCGACGTGCGGTCGGTCCAGTGGATCGGGGTGAAGAGTTCGCCCGTGCGTTGCGTATCGGTGACGCGGGCGCGGTACAGGCTCTCCCCCTGCGGCGTCGCGACGCGGGCCAGACCGCCATCGACGATCCCCAGTCGCGCGGCATCGGCGGGATGAACCTCGACCAACGGTTCCTCGCGATGCCGTGCCAGCTTCGGTGACAGGCCGGTGCGGGTCATGCTGCGCCACTGGTCGCGGTAGCGGCCGGTGTTGAGCGTCAGCGGCCACAGCTTCGGCGGCGCGGCGATCGGATTCTGGACCACGGGGACCAGCCGGGCACGACCGTCCGGCGTCGGGAAATGGCCATCGGCGAAGGGCGTACCGCCCCAGCGGAACGGCGCCATCGCGTCATAGTCGGCGTTGCCGGCCGCGCCGTGCCCGGCGAGCGAGAACAGCCGGGCACCCTCGTTCTGGTAGGTCGACAGCCGGACGTGCTCGCGCCAGATATCGGCGGGCCGATCATAGCTGAACGCGGTCTTCCACCCCATGCGCCGGGCGACCTCCGTGACGATCCACCAGTCCGGCTTCGCCTCGCCGGGTAGCGGCAGTACCGCGCGCTGGCGGCTGACCGTGCGATCCGAATTGGTAACCGTTCCATCCTTCTCGCCCCACGCGGCGGCGGGCAGGCGGACATGGGCATGGGTGGAGGTATCGGTGTCGGCGATCACGTCGCTGACCACCACGAACGGGCACCCCGCCAGCGCCTCGCGCACGCGGCCGGCATCGGGCATCGACACGGCGGGGTTGGTCGCCATGACCCACAGCGCCTTGATCCGCCCCTCGCCCACCGCGCGGAACAGGTCGACCGCCTTCAACCCCGGCTTGGGCGCGATCGTCGGCGACGCCCAGAAACGCTGGACGCGCGCGCGGTTGTCCTCGGCAAAGTCCATATGCGCCGCCAGTGTCGAGGCGAGTCCACCGACCTCGCGCCCGCCCATCGCATTGGGCTGTCCGGTGATCGAGAAGGGTTGCGCGCCCGGCTTGCCGATCCGGCCCGTGGCGAGGTGGACGTTGAGGATCGCATTGACTTGATCGGTGCCGGTCAGCGACTGGTTCACCCCCTGGCTGAACATTGTGACGGTGCGCGGGATCGCGGCGAACAGTTCGTAGAAGCGCTTGAGGTCGGCCACCGGCACGTCGCAGTTGCGCGCGACCGACCACAGGTCGTTCCCCTCGCCTTCCCAAAAGCCTTCGGGCACCGCGACATGATCGGCGAGGAACTTGGCGTCCAGCACGCCCGCTTCGCGGCACCATGCCAGCAGCCCGTTCATCAGCGCCACGTCGCTGCCCGGCCGGATCGCGAGGTGCAGGTCGGCCTCTTGCGCCGTCTCGGTCCGGCGCGGGTCAATCACCACTAGCCTGGCGCCCGCGTCGCAACGGGCACGGATGCGCTGATAGACGATCGGGTGACACCATGCGGTGTTGCTGCCGACCAGCACGATCAGGTCGGCAGCGTCGAGATCGTCATAGCTGGCCGGCACGATATCCTCGCCGAACGCGCGGGTGTGGCCGGCGACCGCGCTCGACATGCACAGCCGCGAATTGGTGTCGATATTGGCCGACCCGATGAAACCCTTCATCAGCTTGTTGGCGACGTAATAGTCCTCGGTCAGCAGCTGGCCGGAGACGTAGAAGGCGACGCTGTTCGGACCATGCCGGGCGATCGTGTCGCGGAAGCGCTTGGTGACGAGATCGAGCGCCTTGGCCCACGATACGCGACGCTTGCCGATCATGGGCGTGAGCAGGCGACCTCCGAGGCCGACGGTTTCGCCCAGATGGGTGCCCTTGGAACACAGCTTGCCGCGATTGGCGGGGTGGTCGGGGTCGCCCTCGATCCGGACGCTGCGCGCGCCGGTCGGGGTGACGCGGATACCTCAGCCCACGCCGCAATAGGCGCAGGTGGTCCGAATAGCCATTTAGCCCTCTCCCTGCAGGGGAGAGGGTTCGGAGAGGGGTGTCGCCGCGAGCGCGAGGCTCGGTGAGACACCTGCCCCTCTCCCAAACCCTCTCCCCCTTGGGGAGAGGGCTCTTTCGGCCCCCCTCACGCCGCCGCTTGCAAGGTCGAGGCGCGACAGATCAGCACCCGCCCCCCGTTAACCTTCACCGGCACGGTCGGCGTACACCCGCGATCCTCGCCCAGCGCCTCGCCGGTGGTCAGCGAAAGCCGCCAGTTATGCAGCGGGCACGCGACCGCACCGCCATGGACGATCCCGTGCGACAGCTTGCCATGCTTGTGCGGACAACGGTCGCGCAGCGCGAACACCTTGCCCTCGCCGGTGCGGAACACCGCGATATCGTCACCGCCGTCCACTTGCACCGTGCGGCTGCCGCGCAGCGGGATTTCCTCGACCCAGCCGATGTCGAGCCATTCGCCGATCATGCCATTTCTCCAACCGGCTGGAAGCGCGCCATCGGCGCATGGATTTCGCGCTCCGCCCCGGCGACCCGCGCCGCCCAGGGGTCGTCCTGCGAGAATTGCTGCGAATGGGCGAAGCGCTGCGCCAGTCCGGCCCGCGCGTCGGCATCGGGCAGCAGCCGCGACTGGACGTACGCCAGCCCGATCCGTTCGGTCCACGGCGCGGTCCGCTCCAGATAGCGGGCCTCTTCGCGGTACAGCTGGATGAAGGCGGCACACATCTCCATCGCCTCCGCCTCGGTCGCGACCTTGCACAGCAGGTCGGTGGCGCAGACCTTGATCCCGCCATTGCCGCCGACATGGCACTCGTAGCCGCTGTCGACGCAGACGATGCCGAAGTCCTTGATCGTCGCTTCCGCACAATTACGGGGACAGCCGCTGACCGCGATCTTGAACTTGTGTGGCATCCACGACCCCCAGGTGGCGCGTTCGATCCTGACGCCCAACCCGGTCGAATCCTGCGTGCCGAAGCGGCACCATTCGGACCCGACACAGGTCTTCACCGTCCGCAGCGACTTGCCGTACGCGTGCCCGCTGACCATGCCGGCGGCGTTCAGATCGGCCCATACCGCGGGCAAATCCTCCTTCTTGATCCCGAAGATGTCGAGCCGCTGCCCGCTGGTCACCTTCACCATCGGCGCGTCGAACTTCTCGACCACGTCGGCGATCGCGCGCAGCTCCTTCGGGGACGTCAGCCCGCCCCACATGCGAGGCACGACCGAATAGGTACCGTCCTTCTGGATGTTGGCGTGCATCCGTTCGTTGACGAAGCGGCTCTGCTGGTCGTCCTTGTAGTCGCCGGGCAGCGCGCAGAGCAGATAATAGTTGTGCGCCGGGCGGCACGACGAACAGCCGTCGGGGGTCGACCAGTGCAGCTTCTGCATCACCTCGGGGATCGAGCGCATGGCCTGCGCCACGATCTCGCGCCGGACGTCATCATGGCCAAAGCTGGTGCATTTGCACATCGTCTTCGGCCCCGCCTCGACCTCACCGCCCAGCCGCAGCGCGAGCAGGGTTTCGACGATGCCGGTACACGACCCGCAGCTGGCCGATGCCTTGCACCCCGAACGCACCGCGTCGAGGCTGTGCGCGCCGCCGTCGATGCACGCCAGTACCTTGCCCTTGGACACGCCGTTGCAGCCGCAGATTTCCGCATCGTCGGAAACCACCGCAACGGCCGCGTTAGGGTCCGCCTGCCCCCCTCCCGAGGCGAAGGCTTGCCCGAAGATCAGTGCGTCGCGGATGTCGGCGACGCTCTCACCCTTTCGCAGCAGGTCGAAATACCAGCTGCCGTCGGCGGTATCGCCGTAGAGGACCGCGCCGACGATCCGGTCGTCCTTGACCACGACGCGCTTGTAGATGCCGCGTGACGCGTCGCGCAGGACGATATCCTCCGCCCCGTCGCCGCCCGAGAAATCGCCCGCCGAGAACACGTCGAGTCCGGCGACCTTCAGCTTGGTCGACGTGGCCGCCGGCTTGTACCCGCTCGGCGCCTCGACCAACCCGTCGGCCAGCGCGCGGCACATGTCCCATAGCGGCGCGACGAGGCCGTAAACCTGTCCGTCATGTTCGACGCACTCGCCGACCGCCAGCACCTTCGGATCGGAGGTGACCATATGGTCGTCGACCCTGATCCCGCGACCGACCTCCAGCCCGGCTTCCCGCGCGAGCGCGACCGAGGGACGGATGCCGACCGCCATCACCACCAGATCGGCGGGAATGTCGGTACCGTCCTTCAGCCGCACCGCCTGTACGCGGCCGTCGCCGACGATTTCGGCGGCATCGGCGCCGCACAGGATCGTCTGGCCGCGGGTCTCGAGCGCGGTCTTGAGCAGCCAGCCGGCCGCCTCGTCCAGCTGCCGCTCCATCAGCGTCGGCATGATGTGCAGGACGGTGACCTGCATGCCGCGCAGCGACAGGCCGTGCGCCGCCTCCAGCCCCAGCAGCCCGCCGCCGATTACTACCGCGCTGCCGCCCCCTTCGACCGACCGGCTTCGGCGGCGGCGAGCATATGTTCGACATCCTGCATGTCGCGGAAACTGATGACGCCGGGCAGGTCCTTGCCGGGCACCGGGATGATGAACGGATCGGAGCCGGTCGCGATCAACAGCCGGTCATAGTCGAGCGTCAGGCCGCTGCGGCTGGTCACCGTCTGCGCGGTACGATCGATCGCGATCACCGGGTCGCCGCTCAGCAGCGCGATATCGTTGTCGGCGTACCAATCGAGCCCGTTGATGACGATATCGTCGAACGTCTTCTCGCCCGCCAGCACCGGCGACAGCATGATGCGGTTATAGTTCACCAGCGGCTCGGCGCCGAAGATCGTGACGCGGTAGCGGGCCGGATCGCGCGCCAGCAGTTTCTCGACCGCGCGGCACCCGGCCATGCCGTTGCCGATGACGATCAGGTGTTCGCGGGTATCGCCGTGCGGCGTTGGGATGGGTTCTTGTTTCATCATCTTGGTCCTTCGCCCAGATCAGATCCGCACGCCGTCGGCGGTGCCCCAGCTGCGCCGCCACCCGCTCTTCACCAGCATCAGCCCGGCAAAGGCGACCAGCGCGAAGGCGGCGAGACAAGGAAGCCGGGGGCGAAGCTGCCGGTCCATTGCTTGGCGAGGCCGAGCGAGGAGGCGAGGTAGAAGCCCCCCACCCCGCCGGCCATGCCGACCAGCCCGGTCATCACTCCGATCTCGGTGACGAAGCGCTGTGGCACCAGCTGAAACACCGCGCCGTTACCGACGCCAGCGCCAGCATCGCGGCGACGAACAGCGCCAGTGCGATCTCCATCGTGCCGGCACTCGCCACCCCGGCCAGCGCGGCGGCGGCGACAAGGAACACGACCGTCAGCGCCTTGACCCCGCCGACCTTGTCCGCCAGCGCGCCGCCCATCGGCCGCACCAGCGATCCGGCGAACACGCAGGCGGCGGTGGCATAGCCGGCATGGATAGTCGACAGCCCGAAGCGGTCGGTGAAATAGATCGGCAGGCTGGCGGCAAGGCCGACGAAGCCGCCGAACGTCACGGCGTAGAAGCCCATCAGCCACCATGCATCGCCCTGCTTCAGCGGACTGAGATATTCAGCCAGCCGCTTGGGCGCGGGCGCGTTCGGCGCGTCCTTCGCCAGCACCATATGGACGAGGAACACGAGGGTCAGCGGGATGCACGCCAGCCCCAGCACGGCGTTCCAGCCGAACAGCTTGGCGAGCGCGGGAGCGAACAGCGCGGCCAGCACGGTGCCCGAATTGCCCATGCCGGCAAGGCCCATCGCCTTGCCCTGATGCTCGGGCGGATACCAGCGGCTGGCGAGTGGCAGCGCGATCGCGAACGAAGCGCCGGCAAAGCCCAGCACGACGCCCAGCGCCAGCGTGCCGGCAAAGCTCGTCACGCCCAGCGCCCACGCCATCGCCAGCCCGACGATCACGATGATCTGGCTGATCGCGCCCGCGCGCTTCGGCCCGATCCGGTCGACCAGCAACCCGTTGACGACGCGCAGCACCGCCCCGGCCAGCGTCGGCACCGCGACCATCAGGCCCTTCTGCGCCGGGGTCAGCCCCAGCGTCGTCGCAATCTCCGGCGCCAGCGGCCCCAGCAACACCCACACCATGAAGGCGAGATCGAAATACAGGAACGCCGCGATCAGCGTCGGGCTATGCCCGCTGCTCCAGAAGCTGTCGGGTGCGGTATCCTTCGTCTCTTGCCAGAATGTCGTCGCCATTCCTGCCTCCCTTGAGCCGGAAATGAAAAAAGCCGCCGGGACGGCGACCCTGTCGGGTGCGTCCTGGCGGCTTCGTTGCCTGTTCGGAGTACCGGCGGTGCCGGCGTTCCGCGGTGCATGCTCCCCGGCGTTGGAGAGGCTTTGCGCCGTTATGTCGTGGCCGACTCCGTTACCGGCCTGACGCAAAGCTGCCTGATTCGCGGGGATCGCACAAGCATTTTTCGCAACCGCAGCAAATTTGGCCTGCGATCAGGGCATTGCAGCGAGATAGCCGGGAATGTCGTCGGGATCGAACGCCCGCCCGTCGAAGAAGCGGTCGTTGCCGAGCATCAGGCGGCCCTGTGTCGATCCGGCGCCGATCGGCGCGCCCAGCGCGCCCTCCAGCTTCGACGATGCCCCCGGCAGCACCGCGCCCGACCCGGCCAACGCCGCGCGGTACAGGTCGGGGCGGAAGGTCGCGGCGGCGGTCGCCGCCTCGCCCGCATCATAGTCTCGCCCGCTCCAGCGGGTCATCTGGGCATAGAGCCACGCCGCCTGGCTGCGCCACGGGAAGTTCGCCGCCTCGCGGTGCTGGAACATGAAGTCGGGATAATGGATCGGCGTACCGCCCGATACCAGCCGGATACGGTCGGTGATCGCGCGGAGGATCGCGTCCTCCGACGCATCGAGATACCGCGACCGTGCGAGGATCGCGGCGCTGGCCTCTGCCGTATCGGGCCGGACGAAATGTTCGGCGGCGGCGTGGAGGGCGCGGATCAGCCGACGGGTGGCATCGCCGCGGGCGTCGGCGACGTCGGCGCGCATCGCCAGCACCTTTTCAACGCCGCGCCGCCAGATCTGCGCGGTGGCCAGCGCGATCCGCCCGACCCCGCGGTCGACCGCGATCGAGTTCCACGGTTCGCCGACGCAGATGCCGTCGACCTCCCCCGCTGCCAGCGCGTCGGCGGCGAAGGTCGGGCTGGTCACTACGATCTCGACGTCGTGGTCGGGGCGGATGCCGACCCCGGCCAGCCAGTAGCGCAGCATATAGTTGTGACTGGAATAGCGATGGACGACGCCGAAGCGCAGCCTTTTGCCGAACGCGCGTCCCGCTGCCGCGAATTCCCGCAACGCCGCGCCGTCGCCGGCCGGTCGCGGCCCAGCGCCGTGGCGATGGCGAGCGGTGCGACCATATGCCCCATGTCAGTATGGCCATAGAGCAGCCGGTCGCGCACCGTGGCCCAAGTGACGTCACGCACCAGATCGAGCGAGAGCCCCTCGGCTTCGGCGAAGCCCAGTTCGTGCGCGAGGATCGGCAGCGCCGCATCAACCAGCGGCAGGAACCCGATGCGCAGGCGTTCGGTGGTCATGCCAGATCCCCCATCACCAAGTTGCTGGTGACGATCGCGGTCGCGAGCTCGGCGATCCGCTGGTTCGATTGCATCGCGTGACGGCGCAGCAACGCATAGGCCGCCGGTTCATCGATCCCCCGCCGCCGCATCAGGACCGGCTTCGCCTTGTCGATCGTCTGGCGATCGCTGAGCGCGGTGCGCACCTAGGCCAGTTCGGCCTGCAATCGCGAAAACGCCTGGAACCGGCGGATCGCGACGTCAAGTACCGGCTTGATCCGCTGTTTCGCGAGACCGTCGACGACATAGGCCGACACGCCGGCACCGACCGCCGCCAGCGCGCTTTCCGCGTCGGACTGATCGACGAACATCGCGATCGGCCGGTCGAGCGCGCGCGACATGGCGAAGAAATCCTCCAGCAGGTCGCGGCTGGGATTTTCGAGGTTGATCAGCACGACTTCGGGCGCACACGCCTCGATCTGGCGCGCGAGCGGTCCGGCGGGGTCGATCACGACCTGATCGGTCAGGCCCGCCTCGCGCAAGCCTTCGGCAATGATCGCGGCGCGCGTGGTGCTGGTGTCGATGATCGCGATCCTCACGATCCCGTCGCCTACAAACGATCGCGCGCGACAGCCAGCCCCCTGTCCCCTATAGGCAGCCGTTTCCTCCCCTCTGGCCAAGACCCGACCCATGCCCGGCGACGCCGAAATCGAAACCATGTTGCTCGGACCGCTGGTGCCCGACCGGGTGTGCGGCGACTGTACCGTATGCTGCACCGTGCTGACGGTGAACTCGCCCGATTTCGCCAAGCCGGGCGGCGTGCCGTGCCAGCATCTGACGGAGCGGGGATGCGGCATCCACGCGGTCCGGCCGACGATCTGTCGGACATGGTTCTGCGCGTGGCGCCGGGTCGCGGAACTTCCCGACGCGGCCCGGCCGGACCGGTCGGGGTTGCTGGTATCGATGAATTTCGTCGATCGCCCGGCGAACCTGTTTGAAGGGGTATCGATCCTCGTCCGGTTGCTGCCGGGCAGCGATGCGATCCGCAGCGGCCTTGCCGCCCGGCTGCTCGATACGCTCTGTGCGCAACTCGTGCCGGTGTGGTTCAGCGACGGGGCGGAGAAGATGCTGATGCACCCGCCCGCCGACGTCGCACAGCTGGTCCTGTCGGGCGAACCGGCGCCCGGCCATCTTGCCGAAGAAGTCGCCGCATGGCGCGAACGCTATGCCGTTTTCGCGGACGGTTCGCCGCCCGCCACCGGCTGATTTCCGCCCCGGCCGACTGCAAACGATACGATACGTCCAAAATGTGTCGTTCGTGCATCATCGGTTGAGAATGTTCACATTTCCGACCGCCAAACGGTTGACAGCTCCCCTCCCCTCGGGCGAGTGAACGTTCTCAATATGCGCACAAATTAGTAGCGCTAACATGCATGGGGAGGGAACATATGCGCGGAACAGCCGCCTGTCGTCTGGCAATCGGGGTATCGACGGTAGCGCTCTTGTCGATGAGCGGCAGCGCATGGGCGCAGGACGCCGCCGCGACGCTCGGCGCACCCGGCCCGTCGGAAATCCAGGACGCCCCACGCCCGACGAAGCCGATGGTGATGCGATCACCGTTACCGGCATCCGCGCCAGCCTGCGCGACGCGCTGAACATCAAGCGCAACGCGCAGGGCGTCGTCGACGCGATCAGTGCCGAGGATATCGGCAAGTTCCCCGACACCAACCTCGCCGAATCGCTCCAGCGCATCACCGGCGTGTCGATCGATCGCCAGAACGGCGAAGGCTCGACCGTCACCGTGCGCGGCTTCGGTCCCGAATATAACCTCGTCGTGCTGAACGGCCGCCAACTGCCGACCTCGACGCTGGGCGACGGCGCCAGCGCGCCGGCCTCGCGCTCGTTCGACTTCGCCAACCTCGCGTCCGAAGGGATCGCCGGGGTCGAGGTGTACAAGACCGGCCGCGCCGCCGTGCCGTCGGGCGGCATCGGTTCGACGATCAACATCAAGACGCCCCGCCCGCTCGACCGTCCCGGCATGCGCGGATCGTTCGCCGCGCGCGGCGTCGTCGACACGTCGCAGAACGGCAAGGACCAGATCACGCCGGAACTGTCGGGCGTGTTCAGCACGACCTTCGGCAACGAGGACCAGTTCGGCTTCCTCGTGTCGGGCAGCTATCAGAAGCGCAACGCCAGCGTGAACACCGGCTCGGTCGGGTTCGGCAATTCGTTCCTCGGCACCGAAAACGACTGGGGCACGCTTGGGCCGGAAGGGCCGAACGTCATCAACCGCCCCGGCCCGACCGACGTGTACGAAGTGCCGCAGAGCGCGGCATACAACCTGACCGACATTCGCCGCGAGCGGATCAACGGGCAGGCGGTGCTGCAATATCGTCCGATCGAATCGCTCACCGCGACGGTCGACTTCACCTATTCGCGCAACAAGGTCGAGGCGCGCGACAGCAGCGTCGGCATCTGGTTCAACTTCGGCGACACCTCGACCGAATGGACCGACGGCCCCGCCGCCGGCCCGGTCTTCTACACCGAGCGCTTCGGTCCGGGTAAGGACCTGTCGTACAGCGGCTCCCTCACGGCGAACGTCAGCGAGAACAAGTCGCTGGGCGGGAACCTGAAGTGGGAAGCGCCGGGTGGCGTCACCATCACGCTCGACGCGCATCATTCGACCGCGGAATCGAAGCCGACCAACCGCTTCGGCTCCAGCACCTCGGTCGGCTCGGCGATCTTCGGCGTCGCGTCGCAGACGGTCGACTTTACCAAGGACCTGCCGGTCATCTCGTACGTGATGCAGCCCGGCATCGACGCGCTCAACCCGGCGCTGATCAACGCGACCGGCAACTCGTTCCGCAACGCCTATTTCCGCGACGAGATCAACCAGGTGCAGCTGAGCGGTCATTACGACCATGACGGCAGCTTCCTCGATTCGATCGATTTCGGTTTCTCCTACGTCAACAACCAGGTTCGCTCGGCCTACGGCTTCCTGCAGAACGACACCTGGGGCGGCGTCGGCACCCCGGCGGACCTGCCCGACGACCTGTTCACCCGCGTCACTCTGCCCGACAAGTTCCGCGGCGTGCAGGGCGCGAAGGACGGGATCATCCCGGCCTATTACAAGTTCGATTTCGAACGGATGGTCGACCTGCTCGACAGTCGCTTCGGCATCTGCGGCGGCGACGGCAACTGCCTCGCCAGTTTCGAGGCCGACCGGCGGATCACCGAAAAGACGATCTCGCCGTTCGTCCAGGTCAACAACACGTTCGACCTGCTCGGGCGTCGCGCGCACCTGATCGCGGGTGTCCGGTATGACCAGACGACGGTCAACTCTGCCTCGCTGACGCCGATCCCGGTCGGCACTGCATGGGTTGCGCAGGGTGAGTTCAACGTCATTTATTCGACCGAGAGCGATTTCCTGCCGAACAAGGGCAGCTACGACAACTGGCTCCCCGCGGTCGATTTCGACATCGAGGTGCTGAACAACGTCAAGCTGCGCGCGTCGTACAGCCACACCATTACCCGCGCCGACTATAACAGCCTGCAGGGTGGCCTGACGCTCAACCGCCAGTTCGGCATCGCCGGCGGCGGTGGTCTGCAGGGCAACCCGAACCTCGTGCCGTTCCTGTCGAAGAATATCGATGTGTCGGCGGAATGGTATTACGCGCCGACCAGCTATGTGTCGGCGGGCTATTTCCGCAAGAACGTCAGCAACTTCATCAACTCGCAAGAGGTGCAGCGTTCGGCGTTCGACCTGCGCAACCCGGCCAACGGTCCGCGCTTCCGCGCGGCGCAGGCGGCATTGGGCGGTACCACCGACACCGGCCGCATCCGCGACTATATCCTGCGCAACTTCACGCAGGGTGTGGAGGTCGCCCGCAACGCGGCGGGGGCGCCGATCCTCGACGTCAACGGCTATTATACCGGCCGTATCCTCGGCCTGCCCGAGGACGGCCTGGTCGACTTCCGGATCGGTACGCCGTTCAATTCGGATCAGACCGCGACGCTCGACGGGTTCGAATTCGCGATCCAGCACAGCTTCTGGGAAACCGGCTTCGGCACGATCCTGAACTATACGATCGTGCGCGGCGACGCGAAGTTCAACAACGCGCTCGACCCCAATGTCGGCCAGTTCGCGCTGGCAGGCCTGAGCGACAGTGCCAACGCCGTGCTGTTCTACGACAAGAACGGGTTGCAGAGCCGTGTCGCGTACAACTGGCGCGACAAGTTCTACGCCGGGGGCAATCCGAACCCGACCTATGTCGAAGCCTATGGCCAGATCGACGCCAGCATCAGCTACGAGTTCCGCAAGGGCCTGACCGTCTTTGCCGAAGCGATCAACCTGACAGGCGAAGGGCGGCGCGGCCATCGTCGCAACGAAAACTTCGTGACGTTCGCGCAGCCCGGTTTCGCGCGCTATACCGGCGGCGTCCGCTTCAGCTTCTGATGCGAAAGCGGTCCGGGGGCGGCGGCACGTTGCCGTCGCCTGCCGGCCCAAGGATTGAACCATGACGGAGCGGATCAGGCGGATCGTGATCGTCGGCGGGGGCACCGCCGGCTGGCTGGCGGCGTGTCGGATCGCGGCGGCCGCCGACTCCCATGCCACCGATCCGCTGACCGTCACGCTGATAGAATCCCCCCACGTGTCGACGATCGGCGTCGGCGAGGGGACATGGCCGACGATGCGCGGCACGCTGGCGCGGATCGGCATCGACGAAGCGACCTTCCTGCGCGCGGCCGATGCGAGCTTCAAACAGGGATCGCGCTTCGACGGGTGGCGCACCGGCACGCCCGACGACAGCTATTACCACCCCTTCACCGCGCCGGCCGATCTGCCGCCGGGCGACCTGCTGCGTGAATGGCAGCACGGGAGCTTCGCCGCGCACGCCTCTGCCCAGCCGGCGGTGTGCGACGAGCATCTGGCACCACGGCAGCGAGCGATGGCGCCCTATGCCGGCGCGCTCAACTATGGCTATCATCTCGATGCGGGGAAGTTCGCCGAGCTGTTGCGCGACACCGCCTGCACCCGGCTGGGCGTGACCCATGTCCGCGACCATGTGACCGGTATCGAAGCGGCGGCGAACGGCGATATCGCCACGGTCGTCACGCGCGATTCCGGCGCAATCGCGGGCGACCTGTTCCTCGATTGCACCGGCCATGCCGCGCTGCTGATCGGCGGGCATTACGGCGTCGACAGCATCGACCGCACCGACATCCTGTTCAACGACCGTGCGCTGGCGGTGCAGATACCGGTCGCCCCCGACAGCCCGATCGCGTCGCAGACCAACGCGACGGCGCATGATGCCGGCTGGATCTGGGACATCGGCCTGCCGTCGCGGCGTGGGGTCGGTTGCGTCTATGCCAGCAGCTTCGCCAGCGACGATGACGCCGCGGCGACGCTCACCGACTATCTCCGCCGCACCGCGCCCGATATCGATCCGGCCACCCTGTCGTTCCGCCAGTTGCGCTTCCGCTCGGCACATCGCGAGCGGTTCTGGCAGGGCAACTGCCTCGCCATCGGACTGTCGGCCGGGTTCCTCGAACCGCTGGAGGCGTCGGCGATCGTCACGATCGAGTTGTCGCTCGACGCGCTGCTCGACGGGTTTCCGGCGGACCGGCGCGCGATGGACCTGCATGCCCGGCGGTTCAACGCACTGTTCCGCTATCGCTGGGACCGGATCGTCGACTTCCTGAAGCTGCATTACGTGCTGAGCGAGCGCGACGAACCCTATTGGCGGGCGCATCGCGTGTCCGCGTCGGTCCCGCCGGCGCTGCGCGACCTGCTGGCGCTGTGGCGGACGCAGCCGCCCTCGCCCGCCGACTTCGCGCAGGCGAACGAGATTTTTCCGGCGGCCAGCCACCAATATGTGTTGTACGGCATGGGAATGACGCCCCCGCCCCCCGGCCCGCTGCGTTCCGAACGCAGCGATGCCTTGACGGTGCTGCGTCACGTTCGCCAGCGTGGCCGCGCGCTGACCAGCAGCCTGCCGACGAACCGCGAATATCTGACCGCGCTCACCCGCGCCCCTGCCGAGGTTACCCATGTCTGACCATCAGTTGCTGAACGTCGCCGCGCACCGCGACCTGCGCGTCCGGCGCGAACGATCGGAAGCGCTGGGCGACGCGGTGATGACCGCGCTGGTCGTGCCGGACGAGTTCCGGCAGGTGCAGGCGAGCTATCCGATCCTGTTCCGCCAGAACCGCGAACGCGACGGCTTCGCGGCACTGGCGCTGTTCGGTTTCGATGCGGGCGAGAACCTGTTCCTCGTCGGCGACCGCTGGGACGCGCCCTATCTGCCGCTGTCGATCGACATCCAGCCGTTCCTGATCGGCGGCGCGCCGGGGGCCGATGCCACCCCCAAGGCAGTGGTCGACATGAACAGCCCGCGCCTCGCGACCGACGACGGCGTCCGCGTATTCGACCGCGAAGGGCGTCCGTCGCCCTATCTCGACGTCATTCTCGAACGGCTGGGGGCACTGGATGCGGGCTATCGCGGGTCGGCGGCGTTCTTCGACGCGCTTGAGCGCTACCAGCTGCTCGAACCCTTCACGCTGGAGGTCACGCTCGACAGCGGCGCGACCAACCGGCTGGTCGGCTTCCACGCGATCGCCGAGGAGCGGCTGGCCGAACTCGACGCCGCGACGCTCGGCAAGCTGAACGCCGATGGGCATTTGCTGCCGATCTACATGGCGGTCGCCTCGCTCGCCAACCTGCCCGCGCTCATCGCCCGCAAGAACCGTCGTGGCTGACCTGCGCCCCGTTACGGAGGTGCAGGCGGCGGACGCTGCCGCGCTCGACCACCAGCTGCGTACCGCGAAGGCGCCGTTCGTCGTGCGCGGCCTCGTCGCCGACTGGCCGCTGGTGCAGGCGGCAAAACGATCGTCGCAGGCGGCGCGCGACTATCTGGTCGAGCGGCACCGCGACGTGCCGTTCACCGTATCGGTCGGACAGGCGGGCGGCGGCGAGCGGTTGTTCTACGACGATGCGATGGCGATGAACTTCGCCACGGTCCGGGCGAAGCTGCCCGAAATCCTTGGCGAAATGGGCCGGGTGGAGCAGGATGCCGACCCGCGCGCGATCTACCTCGCGTCGATCGACATGCGCGGCTTCTTCGACGGGCTGGAGGAGGCCAACCGGGTCGATCTCGGCACCCGTGAGCCACTCGCCAGCATCTGGATCGGCACACGCACCCGCATCGCCGCGCATAACGACCTGCCCGACAATCTCGCCTGCGTCGCGGCGGGCCGGCGGCGCTTCACGCTGTTCCCGCCGGACCAGTTCCGCAACCTGCATCTGGGTCCGCTCGACAACACCCCGGCCGGTCGCGCGGTGTCGATGGTCGACTTCACCGCCCCCGATGCGGAGCGCCACCCGCGCTTCGCCGAGGCGCTGGCGCATGCGCAGGTCGCCGAGCTGGAGGCAGGCGACGCGATCCACATTCCGGGGCTGTGGTGGCATCATGTCGAGGGGCTGGCGCCGTTCAACATCCTGGTGAACTACTGGTGGCGCGATGCCCCGCGCTGGTTCGGCCAGCCGCAGGATGCGCTCCACCATGCGCTGCTGGCGATCCGCGACCTGCCGCCCGAGCAGAAGGAACATTGGCGCGAAGTGTTCGACCATTATGTCTTCACCAACGACGACAGCGTCACCGCGCATATCCCGCCCGGCGGCCGCGGCGTGCTCGACCCGCTGACCGCCGAGAGCGCCGGGCGACTGCGCGCCTTCCTGTTGCGGCAGCTCGCCAAATGAGTGCCGCCCCGACCCGCGTCGTCATCGCCGGTGGCGGCACCGCCGGCTGGATGGCAGCGGCGGCGATCGCGCGGACGATGGGCAGGACGGTTGAGGTCGTGCTGGTCGAATCCGAAGCGATCGGTACCGTCGGCGTCGGCGAATCGACCATCCCGCCGCTGGTCACCTACAACCGGCTGCTCGGCATCAACGAAGCCGAGTTCATGGCCGCCACGTCGGCGACCTTCAAGCTCGGCATCCTGTTCGACGGGTGGAAGACCGCCGACAGCCGCTATTTCCATTCGTTCGGCATCACCGGGCGCGACCATTGGGCGGCGGGGTTCCAGCATTACTGGCTGAACGGTCTCGAGCGGGGCCACGACCAGCCGTACGACGACTATTGCACTGAACTCGTCGCGGCCTTGCAGGGCAAGTTCGCGCATCTGCCGGGCGATGCGACCAACTACGCCTATCAGCTCGATTCGGGCCGCTATGCTCGGTTCCTGTGCACCATGGCCGAGCGCGACGGCACCACCCGGATCGAAGGACGCATCGCCAGGGTCGAGCTGGACGCGGAGACCGGCGACATTGCCGCGCTGCTCCTCGACGGCGACCGGCGGGTCGCCGGCGACCTGTTCCTCGACTGCACCGGCTTTCGTGCGCTCCTGATCGAGGGGGCGCTGCACGCCGGCTATGACGACTGGACCCATTGGCTGCCGTGCGACGCGGCGATCGCGCTCCAGACCGAAAGCGTCGGTCCGCCGGTGCCGTACACTCGTGCGATGGCGCATGACGCCGGGTGGCAATGGCGCATCCCGCTGCAACACCGGGTCGGCAACGGCATCGTCTATTGCAGCCGGTATCTGGAGCGTGACGCGGCGCTCGATCGGCTGACGAACAACGTCGAGGGCGCGGTCCTGACCCAGCCCAATTTCCTACGTTTCACCACCGGTGCCCGGCGGCGGCAATGGCATCGCAACTGCGTCGCCATTGGCCTGTCGGGCGGGTTCATGGAGCCGCTGGAATCGACCAGCATCCACCTGATCCAGCGCGCGGTGCTGCGGCTGCTGCGGCTGTTTCCGCAAGGACGCGTCAGCCCCGCCGACGTCGCCGAGTTCAACGACCAGCAGCTGCAGGACATGGAGCAGATCCGCGACTTCCTGATCCTGCACTACAAGGTCACCGACCGCCGCGACTCGCCCTTCTGGCGGCAATGTGCCGATATGGACGTGCCCGACACGCTGGCGCAGAAAATCGCCTTGTTCCGCCAGACGGGCCGGGTATTCCGCCGCAACGAGGAATTGTTCGGCGAGAATAGCTGGGTGCAGGTGATGATGGGGCAAGGGATCGTGCCGGAGAGGCATCACCCGCTGACGGCGAAGCTGAGCGACGACGAACTCGACCGGCTGCTGTCCACGCTGCGCCGGCAGGTGAAGGATACCGTCGCGACGATGCCGCCGCATGGCGACTATGTGGCACGCTACTGTCCGGCGGACCGCAACTGATGGCACCGCGTCGTCAGGGGGTGACGATCAAGCACGTCGCCGCCGATGCCGGGGTGTCGTTGCAGACGGTCAGCCGCGTCATCAACAACGAACCCAATGTCCGCCCGGAGATGGCGCGCCGCGTGCAGGAATCGATCGACCGGCTGGGCTATGTGCCGTTGATCGCGGCGCAGCGCATGGGCGGATCGCGATCGCGCCTGATCCTCGCGCTCAACGACCGCGACCGCACGATCGCCGGGTGGCAGAATCGCGAAGGCACCGACTGGGTCGACCAGATGCTGCTGGGCGGCATGCTGACCTGCGGTCCACACGGCTATCGCCTGATCCTCGAACTGGTCGATACGCATAGCGACCATATCGAACGCGAACTGTCCGCTGCGATCGGCGCGTTGCAGCCCGATGGCGTGATCCTGACCCCGCCGCATTCGCAGGATCCATTGATCCTCGACCTGCTCGCCAGACGCGGGATCAGCATCGCGCGGATCGGATCGCGGGTGCCGGGGCCGGGCTTCTCGCTGACGATGGGCGATGAGGGCGCGGCGCAGATGGTGACCGAGCATCTGGTCGAACTCGGCCATCGCCGGATCGGGTTGATCGAAGGCGCACCGGACTATGAACTGAGCGGCTGGCGGGTTGCCGGCTGGCGCGCGGCGATGGCGGCGGCCGGGCTGTCGGACGACCTGATCCAGCCGGGCGATTTCGGTTATGAGTCCGGCTATGCCGCCGCCACCGCGCTGCTCGACGCCGCCGATCCGCCGACCGCGATCATCGCCAGCAGCGACCAGATGGCGATGGCGACGCTGACGCTGGCGAAGGAACGCGGGCTCACCGTCCCCGACGACCTGTCGATCGTCAGCTTCGACGACACGCCCATCGTCCGCTTCGCCCAGCCGCCACTCACAGCGGTGACGCAACCGATCGCCGAAGTCGCAGCGCGCGCGGTCGAACGGATCATCGCCGAGCAGCGCGACACCCTGCCCCCCGCCGATCCGGTGTCGGTCGCCGCCACGCTGAACCTGCGCGCCTCGACCGCTCCGCCGCGAAGCCGGACCAAATAATTTCGCACTATACGCCAGCTATACGGCTTTGCCGCCGATCGCTCTCGAATTGCTACGCGACACCGGCCTAATCGCCCACCCCTGAAGGCACCGCCACGCGGCGGTCGCCGTATCCAGGGGTGCTATCATGCGGTTACGTCCTGCGGCCATTGCGGTCGCTTCCCTCCTCTGTCCGTTCGCCGCGATGGCGCAGGACGCACCGGCTAAAACCGACGTGCCGCCTGCCGTCGCCATCAGCGGGTCGGCGGCGATCGCATCGGACTATCGCTTTCGCGGCGTATCGCAGTCCGATCAGGAAATGGCGGTCCAGGGCGGCATCACCGTCACCCATGACAGCGGCGCCTATATCGGCACCTGGGCCTCGAACCTTGCCGGATGGGGCACGTTCGGCGGCGCGAACATGGAACTCGACCTGATCGCCGGGTACAAGGCGAAGCTGTCGGACACCGCGACGCTCGACGTCGGGCTGACCTGGTATCTCTATCCCGGCGGCGCGGACAAGACCGACTTCGCCGAACCCTATGCGAAGCTGACCGGTACCGCTGGCCCGGCAACGCTGACTGCCGGCGCGGCCTATGCGCCGAAGCAGGAAGCGATCGGCCGCTGGTACCGGAACGGCGCCAGCGCCGCGGCCGGCACGTATGACCGCCCCGGCGCGAAGGACGACAACCTCTATCTGTGGGGCGACGGTGCCTATGCAATTGCCGGCACGCCGATCACCGCCAAGGCGCATATCGGCCATAGCTGGGGGCAGGACGGCCTCGGCCCCAATGCGACCGCGGTGTCGCCGACCGGCGACTACTGGGACTGGTCGATCGGGGCGGACGCGACTTACCGCAACCTGACGCTCAACCTCTCCTGGATCGACACCGACATTTCGAACCGCGACGCCGCCTACCTCCGGCCGAGCTTCAGCCGCGGTCAGGACGGTTCTGGCAACATCGCCGGCAGCACGCTTCTCGCGTCGCTGACCGCGGCCTTCTGACCCGGGAGCGACACGATGGATGACGTCCTGTGGCTCCTGATCATGCTCGGGCTGCTGGCGGCGACGCTCGCCTATGCCCGCCTGATCGACAATGCGTGAGGTGATGCGATGACCCTCGACCTCTGGCTGGCGGCACTCACCGCGTTCGGCCTTCTCGTCTATCTCGTGGCGGTCCTGATCCGCCCCGAACGCTTCTGAACGGGAGGCGCTTCCCATGACTTTTGCCGGATGGGCCCTGATACTGGGCTTCGTCGCGATCCTGATCGCGCTCACCAAACCCGTCGGCCTGTGGCTGTTCGCCCTGTACGAAGGCCGCCGCACCCCGCTCCACATCGTGCTCGGCCCGGTCGAGCGTAGCTTCTATCGTCTGTCGGGCATCGACCCGCAGGCCGAACAGTCGTGGCGGCGCTACGCGCTGCATATGCTGTTGTTCAACGCGATGCTGATGGCCTTCACCTACGCCGTGCTTCGGTTGCAGGGCGTGCTGCCCGGCAATCCGCAGGGACTGCCCGGGCTGTCGCCGCATCTCGCGTTCAACACCGCGATCAGCTTCACCACCAACACCAACTGGCAGAGCTATGGCGGTGAATCGACCATGTCGAACCTCAGCCAGATGCTGGGGCTGACGATCCACAACTTCCTGTCGGCGGCGACCGGCATCGCGCTCGCCTTCGCGCTGTTCCGCGGCTTCGCGCGGCGGCAGGCGCAGACGATCGGCAATTTCTGGGCCGACATGACGCGGGTCACGCTGTACCTGCTGCTGCCGCTATGCGTCGCTTACACGCTGTTCCTGATCGCCAGCGGCGTGCCGCAGACGATGGCCGGGGTGGTCGACGTGACGACGCTGGAAGGGGCGAAGCAGTCGCTGCTGCTCGGCCCCGTCGCCAGCCAGGAAGCGATCAAGATGATCGGCACCAATGGTGGCGGCTTCTTCAACGCCAATTCTGCACACCCGTTCGAAAACCCGACCGCGCTGACGAACCTCGTCCAGATGCTGTCGATCTTCCTAATCGGGTTCGGCCTGACCTGGACCTTCGGCAAGGCGGTGGGCAACACCCGCCAGGGCTGGGCGATCCTCGCGGCGATGACGGTCCTGTTCCTCGCCGGCGTCACCGTCACCTATTGGCAGGAGGCCGCAGGCAACCCGATCCTGCACGCGCTCGGTACCGCCGGCGGCAATATGGAGGGCAAGGAGGTCCGCTTCGGCATCGCCGCCTCCGCACTGTTCTCGGTCGTGACCACCGCCGCATCGTGCGGCGCGGTCAACGCGATGCACGACAGCTTCACCGCGCTGGGCGGCATGATCCCGCTGTTCAACATGCAGCTGGGGGAGGTCGTGATCGGCGGCGTCGGCGCGGGCATCTATGGCTTCTTGCTGTTCGCCATCCTGACGGTGTTCGTCGCGGGCCTCATGGTCGGGCGCACCCCCGAATATGTCGGCAAGAAGATCGAGAGTCGCGAAGTGAAGCTCGCCGTCCTCGCCATCGCCGTGCTGCCGCTGATGATCCTCGGCTTCGCGTCGCTGTCGTCGGTGCTGGAACAGGGGCTGGCCGGGCCGCTGAACAAGGGGCCGCACGGGTTCTCCGAAATCCTCTACGCCTTTACCAGCGCGGTCGCGAACAACGGGTCGGCTTTTGCCGGTCTGACTGCCAACACGCCCTATTATAACTGGCTGCTCGGCGTCGCGATGTGGGTCGGGCGGTTCTTCATCATCGTGCCGATGCTGGCGATCGCCGGCAGCCTCGCCGCCAAGCGCTACACCCCGGAAAGCGCGGGCTCGTTCCCGACGACCGGCGCGCTGTGGGTCGGACTGCTGGTCGGCATCATCCTGATCGTCGGCGGCCTCACCTTCCTGCCGAGCCTCGCGCTCGGTCCCATCGCCGATCATCTCGCGATGATCCGCGGCCAATCGTTCTGACAAGGGGGCCATCGTGGCGAAGACCCAGTCCAAGAGCCTGTTCACGGCCGACCTTGTCGTGCCGGCGATCAAGGCGTCGTTCGTAAAGCTCAACCCCGCCGAACTGATCCGCAACCCGGTGATGTTCGTGACCGCCGCCGTGGCGGCATTGATGACGATCCTGCTCGTGGTGGGGCAGGACGACCTGACCACCGGCTTCAAGCTGCAACTGGTCGTCTGGTTATGGCTGACCGTGCTGTTCGGCACCTTCGCCGAGGCGCTGGCCGAAGGGCGCGGCAAGGCGCAGGCCGCCTCGCTGCGCGCCGCCAAGGCCGAGCTGATCGCCAAGCGGCTGATCGGCGACGGCCCGCACCATGACAGCGTGCCCGCCAGCCAGCTGAAAATCGGCGATATCGTGCTGGTCGAAACCGGTGACCTGATTCCGTCGGACGGTGAAGTCGTCGCCGGTGTCGCGTCGGTCAACGAAGCCGCGATTACCGGCGAAAGCGCGCCGGTGATCCGCGAGGCGGGCGGCGATCGCAGCGCCGTCACCGCCGGCACCCGCGTTATCTCCGACGAAATCCGCGTCAAGGTGACGGTCGAGCCGGGCAAGGGCTTTCTCGACCGCATGATCGCGCTGGTCGAGGGGGCCGAGCGGCAGAAGACCCCGAACGAGGTCGCGCTGACGCTGCTGCTGGTCGGCCTGACGATCATCTTCCTGATCGCGGTCGCGACCGTGCCCGGCTTCGCATCGTACGCTGGCGGCAGCATCCCGGTCGCGGTGCTGGCGGCACTGCTCATCACGCTGATCCCGACCACCATCGCCGCCCTGCTGTCGGCGATCGGCATCGCCGGCATGGACCGTCTGGTCCGCTTCAACGTGCTTGCCAAGTCGGGCCGCGCGGTCGAGGCGGCGGGCGATGTCGACGTGCTGCTGCTCGACAAGACCGGCACGATCACCATCGGTGACCGGCAGGCGAGCGAGTTCCGCGCGGTGGGCGGTGCCAGCGAGGCCGAACTGGCCGAGGCCGCGCTGCTCGCCAGCCTCGCCGACGAAACGCCCGAGGGCCGCTCGATCGTCGTGCTGGCAAAAGACCGCTTCGCGCTGCAACGCACGATGCCGGCGGATGCGGAGGTGATCCCTTTCACCGCGCAGACCCGCGTGTCGGGCATCCGCATCGGCGACGCACTGATCCAGAAGGGCGCGGTCGATTCGATACTGCGCGCCCATCCCGGATCGGGCGAGACTGCCGCCGCGACCGAACTGCGCCGCGTGACCGACGAAATCGCCCGGGCGGGCGGCACCCCGCTGGCGGTCGCCCATAACGGCCGGCTGCTTGGCGCGATCTTCCTGAAGGACGTGGTGAAGGCGGGCATCCGCGAACGCTTCGGGGAACTGCGCGCGATGGGCATCCGCACGGTGATGATCACTGGCGACAACCCGCTCACCGCCGCCGCCATCGCCGCCGAGGCCGGGGTCGACGACTTCCTCGCGCAGGCGACGCCCGAGGACAAGCTGGCGCTGATCCGCAAGGAGCAGCAGGGTGGCAAGCTGGTCGCGATGTGCGGCGACGGCACCAACGACGCCCCTGCCCTCGCCCAGGCCGATGTCGGCGTGGCGATGAACACGGGGACGCAGGCGGCGCGCGAGGCGGGCAACATGGTCGATCTCGACAGCGATCCGACCAAGCTGATCGAGGTCGTGGGCCTCGGCAAGCAGCTGCTGATGACCCGCGGGGCGCTCACCACCTTCTCGGTCGCGAACGACGTGGCGAAATATTTCGCGATCATTCCGGCGATGTTCGTCGCGCTCTATCCCGGCCTCGGCGTGCTTAACGTCATGGGGCTGGCCACGCCCGAAAGCGCGATCCTGTCGGCGATCATCTTCAACGCGCTCATCATCCCGCTGCTGGTGCCGCTGGCGCTCAAAGGCGTCGCCTATCGCCCGATGGCGGCGGGCCCGCTGCTCGCCCGCAACCTCGCCGTCTATGGCCTCGGCGGCCTCATCGCACCGTTTATCGGTATCAAGATCATCGACCTGCTGGTCGGTGGCCTCGGCCTCGCATAAGGAACATCGTCATGGGCAAAGACCTCTCGTCCGCGCTGCGTCCCGTCGTCGTGATGACGATCTTGTTCGCCGCCTTGCTCGGCATCGGCTATCCGCTGGCGATGACCGGGCTCGGCCAGCTGCTGTTCCCGGCACAGGCCAATGGCAGCCTCGTCCGCGCCACCGACGGCGCCGTGATCGGGTCGAGCGTCGTCGGACAGGCATTCACCACCGACCGCTATTTCCAGACGCGCCCGTCCGCCGCCGGCAAGGGCTATGATGGCCTCGCCTCGTCGGGCTCCAATCTCGGCCCCACCAGCCAGGCGCTGGTCGACCGGGTGAAGGGGGATGTCGCGCGGATGCGTGCGCAGGGCATCGCCGGCCCGCTGCCTGCCGATCTGGTTACCGCCAGCGGCTCGGGGCTCGATCCCGACCTGTCGCCCGCCTCGGCGCAGGCCCAGGTCGCCCGCGTCGCACGCGTCCGCGGCCTAGCGCCCGAGCGCGTGGCGGCACTCGTCGCGCAGCAGACCGAAGCCTCGCTGCTGGGCGATCCGCACGTCAACGTGCTGGCGCTCAATCGCGCGCTCGACGCGTTGCGCTGATCCGGTGGAGCCGCCGCGCCCCGACCCCGAAGCATTGCTGCGCGCGGCGGCGCAAGAGGGGCGTGGGCGGCTGAAGATCTTCCTCGGCGCCGCGCCGGGGGTCGGCAAGACATACGAGATGCTGTCGGAGGGCATGGCCCGCCGCCGCGACGGCGTCGACGTCGTCATCGGTGTCGTCGAGACCCATGGCCGCGCCGAAACCGAGGCGCTGACCCGCGGCCACGAGATCGTGCCGCGCCGCGAAGTGGCGTATGAAGGCCGCACCCTGCGGGAGATGGACCTCGACGCCATCCTCGCCCGCGCGCCGCGGCTGGTGCTGGTCGACGAACTAGCCCACACCAATGCGCCGGGCAGCCGCCATCCCAAACGGCATCAGGACGTCGCCGAACTGCTCGCCGCCGGGATCGACGTCTATTCGACGGTCAACATCCAGCACGTCGAAAGCCTGAACGACGTCGTTGCCAGCTTCACCCGCGTCCGCGTCCGCGAAACCGTCCCCGACAGCGTGTTCGAAACGGCGGAGATCGAGGTCGTCGATATCCCGCCCGACGAACTGATCGAACGGTTGAAGGCGGGCAAGGTCTACCTGCCGCAGGAAGCGACCCGGGCGCTCGGCCACTTCTTCTCCAAATCCAACCTGTCGGCGCTGCGCGAACTGGCGCTGCGCCGCGCCGCGCAGGCAGTCGATGCGCGGATGCTCGACGATGTCCGTGCGCTCGGCCTCGGCGGTACCTGGGCGGGCGGCGACCGTATCGTCGTGGCGATCAACGAGCTGCCCGGTTGCGATGCGCTGGTGCGCGCTGCCAAACGCGTCGCCGACGGGTTGCGGGGGCCGTGGACCGCGCTGTTCGTCGACACTCCCCGCTCGGCGCACTTCACCGACGACGAACATGCCCGTGTCGCCGCGACCATGACGCTCGCCGCGCAACTGGGCGCCGCGGTCGCCACCGTCCCCGCCCCCAATGTGGTGGAGGGTATCCAGTCGTTCCTGACCGACGCCCGCGCGACGCAGCTGGTGATCGGCAAATCGCGCCGCTCGCGCTGGTTCGAACTGCGCCACGGATCGGTGGTCGACCGGCTGATCCGCGACACGCCGAACGTCACGGTCCACGTCCTGCCGATGCCGACCGTTGCCGACACCCGCCGCCCGGCCCGCCGCCGCAGCGGCCAGCCGGGCACGCCGATCGGCTATGCGGTGACGACCTTCCTCATCGCCGCGATCACCGCACTCGCCACCGCGCTGTTCCACATCCTCGACCTCGGCAACGTCGCGCTGCTGTACCTGTTGCCGGTGATGGTCGCCGCCAGCCTGTTCGGGCTGCGCACCGGCCTCTACGCCGGGCTGGTTTCCAGCCTTGCGTACAACTTCTTCTTCCTGCCCCCGGTCGGCACGTTCAGCGTGAACAATCCGGAGAATATCCTGTCGGTTTTCGTCCTGCTCGGCATCGCGATCGCCACCAGCCAGCTGACCGCACGCGTCCGGGTGCAGGCCGACCTCGCCGCCGCCAGCGCGCGGACCAACGCCACGCTCGCCGGCTTCGTGCGACAGATCGCCGCGATCAACGATCTCGACGTCGCGGCACAGATGATCTGCGACGACCTGCGCCGGTTGTTGCAGGTACAGGTCGTGCTGCTGTCGACACCCTTGGGCGGACCGCTCGACGTGCTGGCCGCCAGCGACCCTAGCTACCGGCTCGACACGATGGACCTTGCCGCCGCCAAATGGGCGTTCGACACCGGATCGCCCGCCGGCAAGGGGTCCGGCACGCTCGCCGCATCCGAATGGCTGTTCCAACCGCTCAAGGTCGGTGACCGGGTGCTGGGCGTCCTCGGCGTCGCCAACGAAGCCGGTGGCGATCCGGTACGCGCCGATCGCCTCCCGTTGCTCAGCAGCCTGATCGACCAGTCGGCGCTGGTGCTCGAACGACTGCGGTTGCAGGCGGAGATGCGCGATGTCGACGTCGTGCGCACTCGCGACCGGCTGCGCGCCGCGCTGCTCTCCTCGGTCAGCCACGACCTGCGCACCCCGCTGACCGCAGTCATCGCCGCCGCCGCACAGTTGCACGACGGCGCCACCCCCGACCTGATCGCCACGATCGAGGGCGAGGCGGCGCGCCTCAACCGTTTCGTCGCCAACCTGCTCGACATGGCGCGGGTCGAGGCAGGCGCGCTGAAACTCAGGATCGAGGCGACCGACCTCAGCGACGCGGTGGCAGGGGCCGCACACGATGCGCGCCGCGCGCTGAAGGGGCATGGCGTGCAGCTGGACGTGCCGCCCGATCTGCCGCTCGTCCGCGTCGATCCGCAGTTGTTGCACCACTGCCTGCTCAACCTGCTCGACAATGCCGGGCGCTATGGCGATCCGGGGACCGAGATCGTGGTGGAAGGGCGCAACCGCTTCGGCGAACTGCGCCTCGCCGTCCTCGACCACGGCCCCGGCCTGCCGCCGGGACGCGAGGGCGAAGTGTTCGAGACGTTCCGCCGGCTCGAAGGATCGGACCGCGTCGCCGGCGGCACCGGCCTCGGCCTCGCCATCGTCAAGGCCTTTGCCGACGCGATGGGTCTGGGCGTAGAGGCCGCCAACCGCGCCGATGCCACCGGTGCCGCCTTCACCCTGATCTTTCCCGCCGCCCTGATCGTCCGCGAACCCCTTCCCGAAAGCACCGCCTGACATGCCCGCCAGGATTTTGGTCGTCGACGACGACGCCGCCATCCGCCGTCTGCTGCGCAATACGCTGTTGCGGGCCGGCCATGACGTGATCGAGGCAGGCGACGGCAAGACCGCGCTGCGACAGGCGGCGGCCGAGCATCCCGATGCCGTGCTGCTCGACCTCGGCCTGCCCGACCGCGACGGGTTGAGCCTGATCCCGTTGTTGCGCGCGGCGGGCGAGGCGGTGATCCTCGTCGTCTCGGCGCGTGATGCGGTGGAGGAAAAGGTGACGGCGCTCGACCTTGGCGCCGACGATTTCGTGACCAAGCCGTTCGACACCGACGAACTGCTCGCCCGCCTGCGCGTGGCGTTGCGCCACCGCGAACGCTCCGAGGCACCACCGCACATCGTCCGGCGCGGCGACCTGACGATCGATTTCGACACTCGCACCGTGCGCCGCGGCGACACCGACCTCCACCTGACACGCAAGGAATATGACGTGCTCGGCCTGCTCGCCCGACACATCGGCCGGGTCGTCACCCACGACCGCATCCTCACCAGTTGCTGGAGCGGCGACGAAGACCCCCGCATCGAATATCTCCGGATCATCATCCGCAACCTCCGCCAGAAACTCGAACCCCCCGGCGAAATCGGCAGCGTGATCGCCAACGAACTGGGCGTCGGCTATCGCCTGCGCGCCGATGGATAGTCGATCAGAACCCGATTGATCCACGCGCTGACAACGCTATCAGGGCGCACACGAACGATTGGGGAGGACAGACATGCCGGTATCGACAAACGCCCATTGGACTGCGATTGTGAACGTTCACTCGCGCAGAAAGAACCCGATGTCCGCCCTTTGCCGTACCGCGCTGCTCCTCGGCACCGCCCTGCTTGCCGGCACCGCGCCCGCGCTGGCCCAAACCACCAACAACGCGCCCAAGGCCGCGACCGGCCCTACCGATGGCCCGCAGCAGCGCCCGTGGATGAACACCGCGCTCGACGCATCGGCCCGCACCGCGCTGGTGCTGAAGGAGATGACGCTCGACGAAAAGCTGCAACTGACCTTCGGCTATTTTTCGACCAAGGCGGAATGGCAGCGCACCCCGATCAAGAACTGGCAGATGCCCAAGGACGGCCTGCCCGATTCCGCCGGCATCGTCCCCGGCATTCCCCGCCTCGGCATCCCCAGCCAGTGGCAGACCGATGCCGGCGTCGGCGTCGCCAGCCAGCGCACCCCGACCCCCCGGCTGCGCACCTCGCTCCCCTCCGGCATCGCCACCGCCGCGACGTGGAACCCCGACCTTGCGGAGGCCGGCGGCGCGATGATCGGCAACGAGGCGCATCTGTCGGGCTTCAACGTTCAGCTCGCCGGCGGCATGAACCTGATGCGCGAACCGCGTAACGGCCGGAACTTCGAATATGGCGGCGAAGACCCGCTGCTCGCCGGCATCATCACCGGCCGCGAGATCAAGGGCATCCAGTCGCAGAACGTCGTGTCGACGATGAAGCACTTCGCCTTCAACGGACAGGAAACCAACCGCTTCAACATCGACCACAAGATCGGCGAACAGGCCGCCCGCCAGTCCGACCTGCTGGCGTTCGAGATCGCGCTGGAAACCGGCGATCCCGGGTCGGTGATGTGCGCGTACAACCGCGTCAACGGCTTCTATGCGTGCGAGAATGACTGGCTGCTCAACCAGACGCTGAAGCAGGACTGGGGCTATAAGGGCTTCGTCATGTCGGATTGGGGCGCGACCCATTCGACGACGCAGGCCGCCAATTTCGGTCTCGACCAGCAATCGGGCTGGGCGTTCGATCGCTCGCCCTATTTCGCCGATGCGCTGCGCGAAGCGGTCAACAACGGCTATGTGTCGCAGGATCGGGCCACTGACATGGCGCGCCGCATCCTGTGGGCGATGTTCGACAACGGCCTGTTCGACAAGCCGGTCGCGGGCGACCGCGCGACGACGATCGACTATGCCGCGCACGCCGCCGTCACCCGCGCCGATGCCGAAGAAGCCATCGTGCTGCTCAAGAACACGCCCGGCCTCCTCCCCCTCGCCGCCACCGCCAAATCGATCCTCGTGATCGGTGCGCATGCCGATGTCGGCGTGCTGTCGGGCGGCGGGTCGAGCCAGGTCTATCCGCATGGCGGCCCGGTCAACGGCCTTGCCGTGCCCGACGAATTCCCCAGCGGCTTCCCCGGCCCCAAGCTCTACCACCCTTCCTCGCCGCTGAAGGCGTTGCAGGCCCGCACCAGCGCCACCGTCACCTATCTCGATGGCAAGGATGCGAAGGCAGCGGCCGCGGCGGCACGGAAGGCCGATGTCGTGATCGTGTTCGGCGAACAATGGACCGGCGAATCGATCGACGCGCCGAACCTGAACCTGCCCGACAACCAGGATGGGCTGATCGACGCGGTCGCCCGCGCCAACAAGCGCACGGTCGTCGTGCTCGAAACCGGCGGCCCGGTGCTGATGCCATGGCTGGGCAAGGTCGGCGCGGTGCTGGAGGCATGGTATTCGGGCACGTCGGGCGGCGAGGCGATCGCCCGCGTGCTGACCGGTGAGGTCAATCCGTCGGGCCACCTGCCCGCCACCTTCCCCGCATCGCTGGCGCAACTGCCGCGTCCGGTGATCGAAGGCGATCCCAAGCTCGACCGCGACTCGCACCCGATGGGCAATTACGACATCGAAGGGGCAGCGGTCGGGTACAAGTGGTTCGACAGGACCGGCGCCAAGCCGCTGTTCCCGTTCGGTTATGGCCTGTCCTATACCAGCTTCGCGCTGAACGGCCTGACCGCGACGCCGACGGCCAAGACCGTGCAGGCCCGCTTCACCATCACCAACACCGGCAAGGTCCGCGGCAAGGGGCTGGCGCAGCTCTATGTCGCCGGTAACGGGTGGGAAGCGCCCAAGCGGCTCGGTGGTTTCTCTAAGGTCGACTTGGCACCGGGCGAGAGCCGGACGATCGACATGACGATCGATCCCCGGCTGCTCGCGACGTTCGACAGTACGACCCGTGGGTGGAAAATCGCGGGCGGCGATTATCAGCTGCTACTGGCGCATTCGGCAACGGATATCGCCGCCCGCGCCACGGTGCGGCTGGCGGGCGCTACGCTCGACAAGCGCGGGCGCTGAGCCCCGGGCCGAATACCCCGAACACCGCGATCTTCGCCTCGGCCCACGCAAACTCGTCACTCCCGCGAAGGCAGGAGTCCATAGCCGCTGACGTCACGGCTCCGGTCGAAACGTCAGCGGCTATGGATTCCCGCCTGCGCGGGAATGACGTGAAGGCAGAACAGCCAACCTACCCATCTTACCAAACGACAAAAAGGCCGCGGTAGCAAACGCCACCGCGGCCCTTTCCGGAACGTCCGCCGCGGCGTTTCGCCGCTCGCGCGTTACTTCTTGCCGAGCGAGAGACCGCCGAAACGCTTGTTGAAGCGTGCGACCTGACCACCCGAATCCAGCATCTGGCCGCGGCCGCCGGTCCATGCCGGGTGCGCTAGCGGATCGATGTCCAGCGTCATCAGATCGCCTTCCTTGCCCCACGTCGAGCGGGTTTCGAACACCGTGCCATCGGTCATCTGGACCCGGATGGTGTGGTAGTCGGGGTGCGTTTCTTTCTTCATGGGTCTTCTCCACAAGCGGCTGGTTCCGACCAGCCTTGGAACAGGAAGGCGCGCCCGTACACGGACGCGCCCGAAAAGGCAATGTGATGCGCTTGCTCAGCCCGTGGGCGGATCGGCGATCATCGCGGTGAATTCGCATTCGGCGGCCAGTTCGCCGTCGATCCGCGCTTTCCCCGCGAACTTGCAGACGCGCGAACGCTTCTGCACGAACTCGGCTTCCAGCGTCAGCAGCACGCCCGGTTCAACCGGCTTGCGGAATTTCACGCCGTCGATCGACATGAAATAGACCAGCTTGCCCGATCCGGCGAGGCCGAGGCTTTCGACCGCGAGGATGCCGGCGGCCTGCGCCAGCGCCTCGACGATCAGCACGCCCGGCATGATCGGACGACCGGGGAAATGCCCCTGAAAGAAGCCTTCGTTGATCGTCACCGCCTTGATCGCGGTGATCGACCGGTCGGGGATCAACTCCGCGACACGGTCGACCAGCAACATGGGATAGCGATGCGGGATCGCCGCCATCACGCGCGTGATGTCGAGCGGTCCGATCGAGGTCGCTTCCCCGTCCACGATCAGCGGCCCGTCGGCGCCGGACGTGCGCCGGCGGCCGGGCGAGCGCCCGCTGCCGGAGCGGTTGCCGCCGGGGCGGCCTGTGCCGGCGCGGTCACGCTGACGCTCGGAAGCGACGAGTTGAGCGAGGCGAGGACCGCGTCGGTGATCTCGGTCGCCGGCGCGTTGTAGAAGCTGCTGCCCTTGTCGACGGCCAGCGTCGCACCGCGCTGCTGCGCGATCTGGCTGATGATCGGGCCGAGGCGGGTGCCGATCTGCTCGCGCACATAGGCGATGTTGCGCTGGACCTGCTGTTCCTGCTGGCCGATCTGCTGCTGCGCCTGCTGCTGGCGCTGTTCGAACGTGCGGATGCGGGTCTGTAGCGCGGCGTCGGGATTGCCCTTGGCGGCGGTAACGGCGGTCTGCAGCGACTGCGCTTCGGTCTGCAGCGGCTGGCCGAGCGAGGTCGCGAGCGACTGGAGCTGGGTGCGCTGGGTCTGGAGCTGCGCGGTCGCCGCCTTGCATGCGGTGCAGTCACGGAAGATCCGCTCCGAATCGACGACGGCGATCTTGGCGTCGGGCAGCGCCTGCGCGAACGCCGAGGCGGTGGGCACGGCAAAGACGAATGCGGCGACAGCCGCCTTGGTGAAGCTACGCATCAGAATTGGGTTCCTACGTTGAAAGTGATGAGTTTCTTGTCGTCGCCGGGCTGGCTCAGCAACGCCTTGGCAAGGTCGATGCGCAGCGGTCCGAACGGCGAATTCCAATTGACGCCGACACCGATCGACAGACGCGGGCGCGCGGAGTCGCCCAGGAACTGTTCGAGGAACGGATCGGTCGTCGAGGTGGCGATGGTGTTCGTCTCACCGCCCGCGCACGTGCCGCCGATCGTCGCCGAATAGCCGACCGAACAGGTCGTCTGCCGGAACGCGGACTGGCCCGACGCGTCGGTGAACTGGTTGTTGTACACCTGCTGACCGTTGACGGTGGTGTTGGTCGTGAACGGCAGCAGCGACGGCGACCCGTCCTTGTTGAACTGCAACGTCCCGTCAGCGCTACGTGCCTGCTGGAACGCCACGGTCGGCCGCGGCCGGGTGACGCCGAACAGCGCACCGGCCTGGATGAAGATCGACGGACGCAGTCCCAGTTCGGCGATGCCCGAACCCAGCGGCGGCTCGAGTTCGATCTTGCCGAGATAATAAGCCTTGCCGCCCAGCGGATCGTTCAGCACCTGATCGCGTGCGGTGATCAGCGCCTGGTCGCCGCCGGCAACCGATCCGGAGTAGCGCGTGCGCTGGATGCGCGGGCCGACGCCGCGAATGTCGAAGCCGCGGAATTGCGGTTCGCCGAGGTAGAAGCGGTCGACGATGCGGACCGGGTCGATCCCCTCGCCCGCGCTCTTCTGCAGCGCCTGAATATAGCCGCCCTCGACCCCTGCCGACAGGATGAAGCCGCCGACATTCCAGTATTTGTCGAAATCGCCGCGCACGCGGGCAAATCGCACGTCGCCACCCAGGCCGGCCAAATCGAGCCCGGTTACCAGCCGCTGTCCGCGCGACGGGCGCAGGCGGTTGTTGAGGTTGTCGAAGATCAGGTTCGCGCCGACCATGCTGGTCAGGCGGTTGCCGATCGAGTCGCACAGATAGCGCCCGGCCTTGAGCGGATCGCAGACGCCGTTGGTGAAGTACGTGCCCTCGTCCAGCCCGACATTGTCCTGGCTCAGCTGATAGCGGCCCGACAACGTCCAGAATTCGGTCAGCGGCACGCTGGCCACGATCTGCCCGCCGGTCGACACCTGCGAATAGAGCGAGTTGCGGCCGGTGCCGAGGAAGTTGAACGAATTCAGGTCGCGGCGGAAGATGGTGCCGCCCAGCGCGATGTTCTTGTCGAACAGATACGGCTCGGTGAAGCCCAGCTCGACCGACTTCTGGTAGGTCGAATAGTTGACCGAAGCCTGAAGGTCCTGCCCCTTGCCGCGGAAATTGCGCTGGCGGATCGACGCCTGGATGATGAAGCGTTCGAGGCTGGAGAAACCGGCCGACAGCGTCAGTTCGCCGGTCGACTTTTCCTCGACGTTCGCGGCCAGCACGATGCGGTCGGGCGACGAGCCTTCCTTGCGCTCGATCTCGAACTTGTCCTGGAAATAGCCGAGCGAGTTGATGCGATCCTGCGACCGCTTGATCAGGAACGCGTTGAACGCATCGCCTTCCGCGACGCGGAATTCGCGGCGGATGACGCGGTCCTGCGTCTGGGTATTGCCGGTAATGTCGATCTTTTCGACATAGGTGCGGTTGGCTTCGTTCAGGAAGAACGTGATCGCCATCGTGTGGTTTTCACGATCGGGCACGAATTCCGGACGCACGTCGGTGAAGGCATAGCCGAACAGACCGGCATATTCGCTCAGCTGGTCGACCGTGTCCTCGACCTGCTTGGCGTTGTACCAGTCGCCCTTCTTCATCGGCAGCGTCTTGTTCAGCGAAGCGTTGTCGAAGTCGCGGATCGCACTTTCCACGCCCACGTCGCCGAACTTGTAGCGATCGCCTTCCTCCACCACGTAGGTGATGATGAAGTCTTCCTTGTCCGGCGTCAGTTCGGCAACGGCCGAGATGACGCGGAAATCGGCATAGCCGTTGGTCAGGTAGAACTGGCGCAGCTTCTGCTGGTCATAGGCCAGGCGATCCTGGTCGTAGCTGGTCGCCGAGCTGAAGATGCGCCACGGCCGCGACTCCTTGGTCGCCATCTCGCTGCGCAGCTCGCTGTCGCTGAACACCTCGTTGCCGAGGATGTTGATCTGGCGGACCTTGGACTTGGCACCTTCCTGGATTTCGAAGATCACGTCGACGCGGTTCTGGTCGAGCATGACCATCTTCGGTTCGACGTTCGCTGCGAACCGGCCCTGACGCCGATACAGCTCGACGATACGCGCGACGTCGGCGCGCACCGCGGTGCGGGTGAAGATCTGCCGCGGGGCGAGCTTGATCTCCTTGGTGATCTTGTCGTCCTTCAGCCGCTTGTTGCCTTCCAGCACCACGCGGTTGATGATCGGGTTCTCGCGCACCTTGACGATGATGTCGCCGGTTTCGACGCCCTCGATCGTGACGTCGGCCAGCAGGTCCGACGCCAGCAGATCCTTGATCGCCTGATCGAGCGTTTCCGCCGTGTAGGGGATGCCGACGCGCAGCTTGGTATAGGACAGCACCGTATCGGGCTCGATCCGCTGCGACCCTTCGACGCGCAGCGACCGGATCGTCCGGACCGGTGCGGCGGGCACTGCCGGTGCCTGCGCGACCGGCGGCTGCACGGCGGGTGCCTGTGCCGCGGGCGCGGCGGCGGGCGCGGTCCGCGCCTGCGCGAACGCCGTCGTGCTCGAGAGCATCGTGCCCGCGAGCAGCGCGACACCGCGCACGCCGAAAATCGAATACTTGCTTGCCGTCACCAAACCCACCCCAACCGGAGGAACTTTTACCACAGGACGATTGCGCCCTGCCCTAACCGCGTCAGCCGATCAAGCCGGCCAGCCCACGCCACACGCCGAACGCCCCCAGATCGTTCACCGTGACGAATATCATCAATGCGAGCAACAGCGCCAATCCGCCGCGGAACGCCCACTCCATCGTCTGCGCGCTCACCGGCCCGCGCTTCACCGCCTCGATTGCGTAGAACAGCAGGTGACCGCCATCCAGCATCGGAACTGGCAACAAGTTGATGAATCCCAGATTAATCGACACGAACGCGACAAAGGTTACCAGTGCCGGCCAGCCGAGCGAGAACTGCTCGCCCGATGCCTTGGCGATGCGCAGCGGCCCGCCCATCTCCTCGACCGAGCGGCGGCCGGTGAGGATCTGCCCCAGCCCGTCGACCGTACCGCGCAGGATCGTGCCGACCATCCCCGCACCATAGGCCGGCGCTTCCCAGAGCGGCAGCGGCGCATAGACCGGCGTGCCGCGCTCGATGCCGAAGCGGCCGATCTTCGCTTCGTTGCCGAAGCGGTCACGCTGCATGACCGAACCGATCACGGCGTCGGTCTGCTGTTCCGCGCCGTCGCGGACAAAATCGACCTTCACTGCCTCGCCTGGACGCATCGCGGTGAAGAAGGACAGATCGGCAAAGGTATCGATGCTGCGCCCGTCGAGCGCGGCGATGCGGTCGCCGGCACGAAGGCCCGCACGGTCGGCCGCGCTGCCCTGCACCACGCCACCGATCGTCGCGGGCGTGCGGTCGACGCCATACGCCGCGGCAAAGCCGCCGAGAATCAGGACGGCAAGGATCAGGTTCACCGCCGGACCTGCCGCGACGATGATCGCACGCTGCCACACCGGCTTGGCCTGAAACGTCCGCGCGCGCTCTTCGGCGGGCAGTTGCAGCCACTCGGCATCGGGTTGCGAAGCGGGGTTCATGTCGCCGGCGAAGCGGACATAGCCACCCAGCGGCAGCCAGCCGAATTTCCACCGCGTACCGCGGCGGTCGGTGAAGCCGGCAATCTCGCGACCGAAGCCGATCGAGAAATCCTCCGCCTTCACCCCGAACCAGCGCCCCGCGGCGTAATGGCCAAGCTCGTGCACGAACACCAGCGGCCCCAGCACCAGCAGGAACCCGACGATGGTGACCAGCAATCCCGGGGATTCGATCAAGCGGCGCAATCCTTCACACGCGCGCCCGCCAATGCCCGCGCCTCGGCATCGATCGCCAGCACGGCGTCGAGCGTCTGCGGACCCGGCGGGTCGAAGCGGTCGAGAACATCCGAAACGATTGCGGCAATTTCGAGGAAGCCGATCCGCCGGTCGAGAAAGCCGGCGACCGCCACCTCGTTCGCGGCGTTCAGGATCGCCGGACGGCCGCCGCCCGCCGCCAGCGCGGCGCGGGCCAGCGCCAGCGCGGGGAAGCGTACGAAGTCCGGCGCCTCGAAGTCGAGCCGCCCGATGCGCGCGAGGTCGAGCCGCTCGCACGGCGTGTCCATCCGGTCGGGCCATGCCAGCGCATGTGCGATCGGTACGCGCATGTCGGGCGATCCCAGCTGCGCCAGTGTCGACCCGTCGACATATTCGACCATCGAATGAATGACCGACTGGCGATGCACCAGCACGTCGAGCTGTTCGACCGATACGGGGAACAGGTGATAGGCCTCGATCAGTTCGAGCCCCTTGTTCATCATCGTCGCCGAATCGACCGAAATCTTGGCGCCCATCGACCAGTTGGGATGCGCCACCGCCTGTTCGGGGGTAATGTCCTGCATCTCGGCCAGCGAGCGTTCGCGGAACGGGCCGCCGCTGGCGGTCAGGATGATCCGGCGGATGCGCTCGGGCGGGCAGTCGTCGAGGCATTGGAAGACGGCGTTATGCTCGCTGTCGACCGGCAGCAGCGTGGTGCCGGCCTGGCGCGCCGCCGCCATCATCACTTCGCCCGCCGATACCAGCGCTTCCTTGTTCGCCAGCGCGACTGCGCCACCGCGCGCGAGTGCCGCCATAACCGGCTTCAACCCGGCCGTGCCGACGATCGCCGCCATGGTCCAGTCGACGGGCCGCGCCGCGGCGTCGATCACCGCCTGCGCACCGCCCGCTGCCTCGATTCCGCTACCGGCCAGTAATTCGCGAAGTGCCGGCAAGCATCCTTCGTCGCCGACAACGGCCAGCTTGGCGCCGACCCGCTTTGCCGCCGCCGCCAGCTTCGTGACGTCGCGATGCGCGGTCAGTGCCTCGACGGCGAAATCGTCCGGCGCACGCTCGATCAGGTCGAGCGTCGACGAGCCGACCGATCCGGTCGCGCCCAATATGCTGACCCGCTTCATGCCCAGTATAGTCCCGCCAATACCATCAGTGCCGCCGCCGGGGCGACCGGGACCAGCCCGTCCAGCCGGTCCATCACTCCGCCGTGGCCGGGCAGCACGTTGCCCGAATCCTTGACGCCCGCCGCACGCTTCAACTGGCTCTCGTACAGGTCGCCCGCCTGCGCCAGCACCGCCAACAACGGCGTCGCCAGCACCAGATGCAGCGGCAGGTCGAAATACTGCAGCACCCCGCCCAGCACCGCCGCCGCGATCACCCCGCCAATCAGCCCCGCCCAGGTCTTGTTGGGGCTGATCTTCGGCGCCAGCTTCGGCCCGCCGATCGAGCGGCCGGCGAAATAAGCGCCGATATCGCATGCCCACACCAGCGCCATCGCCCAGAAAGCGAGCAGCAGCCCATCACCCCGCTCGCGCAGGAACACGACCGCCAGCGCGGGCAGGCCGCAATAGACGATACCGCGTGCCAATGCCGGCAGCCTGGTCGTGATGACGACGAAGAACGCCGCGCCGACGATCAACCCAAGCGCCAGAAAACTCGCCCCCGCCGCCAGCGGCGACAGGATCGCCAGCGGGACGGTCAGTGCCAGCTGCGCCAGCCGCTTGTGCTCGCGCGACACCTTATGCAGGTCGGCCCACTCGGCCATCATGAACAGCGTGCCGACCGCGACCAGCAGCCAGAAGGCGAACCCGCCCAGCCACAGCGCCGTCGCCGCGACCGCGATCATCCCGACGCTGGCCAGCGTCCGGGTCGCAAGGTCGGACTTGCGCCGTGCAACGGGATCGATCGTCACAGGCCCCCGAACCGGCGCTGGCGCCGGCCATAGGCCGCGATCGCCTCGGCCAGTGCCGCCGCGTCGAAATCGGGCCACAGCGTGTCGACGAACAGCAGCTCGGCATAGGCCGCCTGCCATAGCAGGAAGTTCGACAGCCGCTGTTCGCCCGACGTCCGGATCATCAGGTCGAGCGGGGGCAGGCCGTCGGTGTCGAGCTCGCGGTCGATCGCCGCCTCGTCGATCGCCGACACCGGCATGCCCGCCGCGACTTTCTCCGCCAGCCGCCGGGCAGCAGCAACCAGCTCGGCCTGCGCGCCATAGTTCAGCGCGATCGCGAGGATCGGTCCGGTATTCACCGCCGTCCGCGCGATCGCATCGTCGATCAGCTTGACCAGATCGGGTTTCAGCACGCGGTAATTGCCGAGGATGCGCAGCCGCACCCCCTCGCGCGCCAGTTCATCAATCTCGCTCTTCAGGAAGTGCCGCAGCAACCCCATCAGGTCGCCGATCTCTTCCTCCGGGCGCCGCCAGTTCTCCGACGAAAAGGCGTAGAGCGTCAGCGCCTCGATGCCCTGTTCGCGCGCCGCACGCGTGATTCGGCGCACCGCCTCCACGCCCTGCCGATGCCCGGCGATCCGCGGCAGGCGCCGGGCCTTCGCCCAGCGACCATTGCCGTCCATGATGATCGCGACATGACGGGGAACGGCGGGGGGCAGGTCCGGTTGAACATCGTCCGCCCGAACCGCAGCGCGCGCGGCAAACGACGTCACTTGCCGAGGATTTCCTTTTCCTTCGAATCCGCCGCGGCATCGATGTCGGCGATCGTCGCGTCGGTCAGCTTCTGGACTTCGGTCTCGAGCTTCTTGCGCTCGTCCTCCGAATAAACGCCCTTCTTCTCGTCGGTCTTCAGCCCTTCCATGCCGTCGCGCCGCACGTTGCGCACCGCAATACGCGCGGATTCGGCGTATTTGCCGGCCAGCTTCGCCAGTTCCTTGCGACGCTCTTCGGTCAGGTCGGGGATCGGCAGGCGCAGCGTCTGGCCATCGACGATCGGATTGAGGCCGAGGCCGGCCGAGCGGATCGCCTTGTCCGCGGGACCGACGTTCGACTTGTCCCACACCTGCACCGACAGCATCCGCGGTTCGGGCGCCGAAACGGTCGCCACCTGGTTCAGCGGCATGTGCGCGCCATAGACCTCGACCGTCACCGGATCGAGCAGCGACACCGACGCACGCCCGGTGCGCAAACCGCTCAGATCGCCTTTGAGCGATTCGACGGCACCGCTCATGCGGCGCTCCAGATCGGCCTTGTTATATACGGCCATAACCGACTTCCTTCTGAATCAAGCGTTGTTCTGAACGATCGTCGACACACCGTCACCCGCCAGCACAGCGGCGAGGTTGCCTTCGTCACGGATGTTGAAGACGACGATCGGGATATTGTTGTCGCGGCACAGCGCCACGGCCGACGCGTCCATGACCTTCAGGTCGTCAGCCAGCACCCGGCCGAACCCCAGCGTGTCGTAGCGGGTCGCGGTCGGCACCTTCTTGGGATCGGCGTCGTACACGCCGTCGACGCTGGTGCCCTTGAACAGCGCCTCGCAGCCCATTTCGGCGGCGCGCAGCGCGGCAGTGGTGTCCGTGGTGAAGAACGGGCTGCCGGTACCGGCGGCGAAGATCACGACGCGGCCCTTCTCCATGTGCCGCACGGCGCGGCGGCGGATATAAGGCTCGCACACCGACGCCATCGGGATCGCCGACTGCACGCGGGTTTCGACGCCGATCTGCTCCAGCGCGTTCTGCATCGCCAGCGCGTTCATGACGGTCGCCAGCATGCCCATATAGTCGGCGCTGGCCCGCTCGAAGCCCTGCGCGGCACCCGCGACACCGCGGAAGATGTTGCCGCCGCCGACGACGACGCACACCTCATGCCCCTCGCCCCGTGCGGCCTTGATCTCGCGGGCGACGCGGTCGCACATCGCCGGATCGATGCCGAACTGCCCCGATCCCATCAGCACTTCGCCGGACAGTTTCAGGAGGATACGATTGAAGCGTGGACGGGTCATGGAACCTGCGAAGTTGGTCTATCGGGAGCGCGCCGGACCCTAGCCGCGACCGCCTGCAAAGCCAAGCGACCTTATGCCGACACGAAACGGGCCGCGAAGGGAAATCCCCTCGCGGCCCGCAACCTTTGCCGTTCGGTAGACGACCTTACTTGGTCAGGCCCGCCGTCGCGGCGACTTCCGCCGCGAAGTCGGTCTCCTCCTTCTCGATGCCTTCGCCGAGCTGGAAGCGGACATAGTCCTTCAGCACGATCGTCGTGCCGGCGTCCTTGGCGGCCTTCGCCACCACGTCGGCGACGGGCGTCTTGCCGTCCATCACGATCGGCTGGCTCAGCAGCGCGTTCTCCTTGGCGAACTTCTTCACCGATCCTTCGACCATCTTGGCGATGATGTCGGCGGGCTTGCCCGAATCGGCGGCCTTTTCGGTCGCAATCTGGCGCTCACGCTCGAGGATGTCCTGGTCGAGACCGCTCTCGTCCAGCGCCAGCGGGAAGGCAGCGGCGATGTGCATCGCGATCTGCTTGCCCAGCGGCTCGAGCACGTCGACGCCGGCATCCGATTCCAGCGCGACCAGCACGCCGATCTTGCCGAGGCCGGGGGCGGCTGCGTTGTGAACGTACGGGATGATCGCGCCCTTGGCGACTTCGACGGCCTTCGCGCGACGCAGCACCTGGTTCTCGCCGATGGTCGAGATGTTGGCGACCAGCGCGTCTTCGACGGTGCCGCCGTTCGGCATCGACTGGCCCTTCAGCGCGTCGATATCGTCGCCCTTTTCCAGCGCGATCGCGACGACGTCGCGCACGAAGCTCTGGAACTGGTCGTTCTTCGCGACGAAGTCGGTCTGGCTGTTGACCTCGATCGCCACGCCCTTGGTGCCGGCAACGGCAACGCCGACCAGACCCTCGGCCGCGGTACGGCTCGACTTCTTGGCGACGGCGGCCAGGCCCTTGGTGCGCAGCCAGTCGACGGCGGCTTCCATGTCGCCATTGTTCTCGGACAACGCCTTCTTGCAGTCCATCATGCCGGCGCCCGAGCGCTCACGCAGTTCCTTGACGGCGGCGGCGGTAACTTCTGCCATGATCAGGCTCCTGATTGGTGTTCAATATGCTTGCGGGCGAGGCAGCGCGGTATCCGCCCTGCCCCGCCCGCACGTCAGTTCCGTGACAGCTTACGCTTCGACGGTCGCTTCCGGCTGCGCGGCCGGCTCGGCGGTCAGCGCCTCTTCGGCCGGCGGTTCGTCCATCGCGCCCAGATCGCGGCCCGAATGCGCCATCGCCTGCTGACCACCGCGGGTCGCGGCGATCGCGATCGCTTCGCAATACAGACGGATCGCGCGGCTGGCGTCGTCGTTGGCGGGCACCGGGAAGGCGATGCCGTCCGGCGACACGTTCGAATCGAGGATCGCGACGACCGGGATACCCAGCGTGTTGGCTTCCTTGATCGCCAGCTCTTCCTTGTTCGCGTCGATCACGAACATGATGTCGGGAATGCCGCCCAGATCGCGGATACCGCCGAGCGACAGCTCGAGCTTGTCCTTCTCGCGGGTCAGGTTCAGCACTTCCTTCTTGGTCAGGCCGTGCGTGTCGCCCGACAGCTGCTCTTCGAGGGCCTTCAGGCGCTTGATCGAGTTGCTGATCGTCTTCCAGTTGGTGAGCATGCCGCCCAGCCAGCGGTGGTTGACGAAGTGCTGGCCCGACTTGCGGGCGGCTTCGGCGATCGGCTCCTGCGCCTGGCGCTTGGTGCCGACGAACAGCACCTTGCCGCCCGACGCGACGGTCGAAGACACGAATTCCAGTGCGCGCGCGAACAGCGGCACGGTCTGCGACAGGTCGAGGATGTGGACGCCGTTACGATCGCCAAAGATGTACGGCTTCATCTTCGGGTTCCAGCGGTGGGTCTGGTGGCCGAAGTGCGCGCCCGATTCGAGCAGCGCCTGCATGGTGACGACGGGTGCCGCCATAGGATAATTCCTTCCGGTTGTTCCTCTGGGAAGCAGGAACCCTTCGTTGGGCCAAAGGCCCGGGCACCGGTATATGCGCTTCCCATGTGGGGTTGAGACCCGCGCCCTTAGCGCACGTCGCCGTAACGATCAAGGCTTGACGTTGGAACGATATGAGAACATACAGGGTTCAGATACGGTCCATGGAACCGCATTCAACTCAAGTGGTTGGGATGAATGCGATTTTAATAGGTCGCTTGTGTATCGGGGAGTTTCGAGATGGCCCTGTTCGTTTCCGCATTGTTTGCCTTTGCTTTCGTTGTCGCGATCGCCACCGTTATCGGCACACTGCTCCCGGCCAAGGATCGCATCCTTCGCCTGCTGCTGCGCGGTCCGGAATGGACGATCGAGTCGCTGCCGCCGGTACGCTTGACGTCGCGCCGTGGCGTTATTCGCCAGCGCAGCGTTACGCCCGCAGCACAGTCGCTTCGCGCTGCCGCCTGACCTTCGCGTAGCTGCGGATGCTGAACGGGAGCGTCGCTAAATAAGCGACGCACACCACCGTCAGCGTCTGCCACGGCGCCGATACCAGCGCCGCCGCGACGATGACCACGCCCGCCATCGCTTCGAAGCGGATGTTGCGGCGTAGCTTCAGCGACGACCAGCTGAACGTAGCGAGGCTCGACACCATTAGGAACGCGACGAACGCAACCCATGGTGCCACGACCCATGGCGATCGGAACCATTCGAGGTCGGTCCAGATCCACGCGTAGAGCGGCAGCATCGCCAGTCCCGCGCCCGCCGGTGCGGGAATTCCGGTCAGGAACCCGGCCGATTTGTGCGGTTGATCGGTTACATCGATACGCGCGTTGAACCGGGCGAGACGGAGCGCGGTGAACACCGCATAAATCAGCGATACGATCCATCCGACGCGCGGCTCGGCCAGCAGCGCCCATAGGTACATGATCAATGCGGGGGATACGCCGAACGAAATGGCGTCGGACAGCGAATCGAGCTCGGCCCCGAACCGGCTTTCACCGCGGACCAACCGTGCCACGCGACCGTCGAGCCCGTCGAGCACGCCGGCGAGCAGCACCATCAGAACGGCGCGTTCCCATTCTCCGCCGATCGCGAAGCGGATACCGGTCAGACCGGAACAGAGCGCCAGCGCGGTGATGGCATTGGGCGCGACGGCGCGCAGCGGAATACCGCGGACGGGGAGCGGGCGGCGCATCTTACTGCGCGATACCGGTCGCGGCGGGCAGGCCCGGTCGACCCAGCACGGTTTCACCCGCGACGCTACGTTGTCCCAGGGTCACTTGCGGCTCGATCCCTTCCGGTAGAAACACATCGACGCGGCTGCCGAAGCGGATCAGCCCGATCCGCTGCCCGGCCGCCACGAAATCGCCGGGCTTCACGAAGCCGACGATCCGCCGCGCGACCAGTCCGGCGATCTGCGTGAAGCCAATCCGTCGGCCATCAAGGCCCTCGACCACGATATGCTGGCGCTCATTCTCGTCGCTCGCCTTGTCGAGATCGGCGTTCAGGAACTTGCCTGAGATATAGACGACCTGCCGGATCGTGCCGGCGATCGGTGTCCGGTTGATATGCACATCGAACACCGACATGAAGATCGAAACCCGCACCAGCGGCTCATCGCCAAGGCCGTGCGGCCCGCGCAGTTCGACCGGCAGTTCGACCCGCTCAATCATCGTCACCAGCCCGTCGGCGGGCGCGACGATCAGCCCGTCGCCCTGCGGCGTGGTGCGGACCGGATCGCGAAAGAACGACGCGACCCAGAGCGTGACCAGCCCCATCGGCCATGCCAGCGTCTCCCACGCCATGAAGGCGAAGAAGGCGGTGATGACGGCGGCGATGAGGACGTATTTGCGCCCTTCGGGATGAACCGAGGGCCAGCGCCACTTGACGGTCGTGGTGCCGACCGCGGGCTTTTCGAGCGATGCCATGAGCCGTGGTGTACCCAAGGTGAGCCGTGCTGACAACCGCCGAGCACGACCGGACCCGCCGGCATGCGGTTGATCGCGAGCCACCGACCCCGTAAGGCCGCGCCAATCGCAACAAAATCGAGAGCAGGCGCATGGCGAAGATCAAGGTCAAAACCCCGGTCGTGGAAATCGACGGCGACGAAATGACCCGCATCATCTGGGCATGGATTCGCGAACGGCTGATCCAGCCCTATCTCGAAATCGACCTCGATTATTACGACCTCGGCATCGAGAAGCGCGACGAGACCGACGACAAGATCACCGTCGACAGCGCCAAGGCGATCCAGAAGTACGGCGTGGGCGTGAAGTGCGCGACGATCACCCCCGACGAGCAGCGCGTCGAGGAATTCGGTCTGAAGAAGATGTGGCGTTCGCCGAACGGCACGATCCGCAATATCCTCGGCGGCGTGGTCTTTCGCGAACCGATCGTCATCTCGAACGTGCCCCGCCTGATCCCGGGCTGGACCAAGCCGATCGTCGTCGGCCGTCACGCCTTCGGCGACCAGTATAAGGCGACCGACTTCAAGGTCCCCGGCGCGGGCAAGCTGACCATGAAGTGGGAAGGCACCGATGGCCAGGTGATCGAGGAGGAAGTGTTCGACTTCCCCGCCGCCGGCGTCGCGATGGGCATGTACAATCTGGACGAATCGATCCGCGATTTTGCGCGCGCATCGATGAACTACGGGCTCGGCCGCGGCTGGCCGGTGTATCTTTCGACCAAGAATACGATCCTCAAGGCGTATGACGGTCGGTTCAAGGATATCTTCGAGGAAGTATTCGCGACCGAATTCAAGGACAAGTTCCAGACCGCCGGCATCGAATATCAGCATCGCCTGATCGACGATATGGTGGCATCGGCGCTGAAGTGGCACGGCGAGTTCGTCTGGGCCTGCAAGAACTATGACGGCGACGTGCAGTCGGATCAGGTTGCGCAAGGGTTCGGCTCGCTCGGCCTGATGACTTCGGTTCTGATGTCGCCGGACGGCAAGACGATCGAGGCCGAAGCGGCGCACGGCACCGTTACGCGCCACTATCGCCAACATCAGCAGGGCAAGGCGACCTCGACCAACCCGATCGCGTCGATCTTCGCGTGGACCGGTGGCCTGAAGTATCGCGGCAAGTTCGACGGCACGCCCGACGTGACGAAGTTCGCCGAAACCCTCGAGCGCGTCTGCATCCAGACCGTCGAGGACGGCCACATGACCAAGGATCTCGCGATCCTGATCGGTCCGGATCAGCCTTGGATGACCACCGAACAGTTCTTTGAACAGGTTCGTGTCAACCTCGAACAGGCGATGGGCGCACAGGGCTAAGCCCGCCCTCACGCTGAACGACGCGAACGGCGTCCATCCGATGGGATGGGCGCCGTTCGTGCATTGGCGGTTGCCGCATCCGTGCCGCATCCGCAACAATGCCGCCATGCCATTGCCGATTGATTCGACGCCGTTCAGCGATTCGCTGGTCATTCTGGGGGCCGCCGGGCTCGTCATTCCCGCTTTCGCCCGGTTCCGCGTCAATCCGGTCATCGGCTTCATCCTCGTCGGCGTGCTGGTCGGCCCGTTCGGGCTGGGCGCGCTGGTCGACCGCGTGCCGTGGCTGTTCCACATCACCATTACCGACCGCCATTCGATCGAGCCCTTTGCCGAGTTCGGCATCGTGCTGTTGCTGTTCTCGATCGGGCTCGAACTGTCGTTCAAGCGGCTCTGGGCGATGCGGCGGCAGGTGTTCGGGCTGGGCGCGGCCGAGCTGTTCGGGTCGGGCGTGCTAATCGGCGGCGGATTGATGCTGTTGGGTCAGCCGGTGGCGGGAGCGATCGGCCTCGGCCTCGCGCTCGCCCTATCCTCTACCGCGCTGGTACTGCCGATGGCTGGGACGACCGGGCCGGTCGGGCGCACCGCCTTCTCGATGCTGTTGTTCGAGGACTTGGCGCTGGTCCCGATCATCTTCGCGCTGGGCGCACTCGCGCCGACCGCGACCGACGATGGCTGGGCCGGGCTGGCCACTACTGCGATTTGGGGCGGCCTGAGCGTCGTCGGCCTCTACGCCGCCGGTCGCCTGTTCCTGCCGCGGCTGTTCGCGCAGGCGGCCCGGACCAAGAGCCCCGAGTTGTTCCTCTCGGCCAGCCTGCTGGTGGTGATCGTCGCCAGCCTCGTCACCACCGCTGCCGGGCTGTCGCCGATCGTCGGCGCGCTGCTCGCCGGGCTGCTGATCGCTGAAACGGAGTATCATAGCGAGGTCGAGGTCATCACCGCGCCGTTCAAGGGGCTGGCGCTCGGCGTGTTCCTCATCACCGTGGGCATGAGCCTCGACCTTGCGACCATTGCCGACAACTGGGGCGAACTGCTCGGCGCGATTGCCGCGGTGGTGGTGTTGAAGGCGGCGGTGACCGGCGGGCTGCTCTGGTTCAACGGCGTGCGTCCCGGCACTGCCACGGAAACCGGATTGCTGATGTCAAGCCCGTCGGAAACCACGCTGATCGTGCTCGCCGCCGCGACACAGGCACAGCTGATCCAGCCATCGACCGCTGCCTTCTGGCAGACGGTCACCGCGATCGGGCTGACGATCACCCCGCTGCTCGCGACGCTCGGCAAGCGCGCATCGCGGCGGATCGAGCACCGCGTCGGCGCGCCCGAGGAAACGCCGATCGACGTTGGCGGTGCGCGCGTCGTCATTATCGGCTTCGGCCGCGTCGGACGGCTGGTCGCCGAGATGCTTAAGACCCACGGCAAGCCCTATATCGCGGTCGATTCGGACATCGACAACGTCGCCACGGCGCGCGCGGAGGGGCATCCGATCCTGTTTGGCGACGTCGCGCGGTCCGAACTGGTCGACCGGCTAGACCTCGGTCGCGCCTCCGCGCTGGTGCTGACGATGGATGATCCGGTGCTGACGGTGCGGCTGACCCGGCGCGTTCGCGGCTGGGTACCGGGGCTGACGATTCTCGCCCGCGCGCGCGATGCGACCCATGCGGCGGAACTCTACGCCGCCGGGGTCAGCGACGCGGTGCCCGAAACGCTCGAAAGCTCGCTGCAATTATCCGAAGCGGTGCTGGTCGACCTGGGCGTCGCGATGGGCCCGGTGATCGCGTCGATCCACGAAAAGCGCGACGAACTGCGCCAATCGATCCGCGAACAGGCGGATTTGGAGCGCGAACCCCGTATCCGCCGATTGCGCCGGATCGACGATCCGGTCTGAACGCGTTACCCGCGCCCGATCAACCGCCGGGCGATGGCGTCGGCGACATCCGAATGCGGCTTGCCGCTGGCTTCGCTCTCGTCCCAAACCTGCACCAGCCGGTCCGGGATGCGGGCGATGCGCGCCTCGACCTCGGCGCGGTCGCCCTGGCCGAGATACTCCAGCGCCACGTTGATGATGCCGCCGGCGTTGATGACATAGTCCGGCGCATACAGGATTCCGCGATCCTGCAACCGCGCACCGTCGGCCGCCGTCGCCAGCTGGTTGTTCGCACCACCCGCAACCGCCCGGCACTTCAGCGCAGCGATCGTCGCTTCGTCCAGCACCGCGCCCAGCGCATTGGGGCTGACGATATCGGCGTCGAGCGTCAGTACCGACTTGGGATCGGTCGTCGTCGCGCCCAGTTCGCTCGCCAACGCTTCGGCGCGCGCCTCGTTGACGTCGGCGAGCGTCAGTACCGCGCCGTCCTTCGCCAGCAGCCGGGCGAGCCCGCCACCGACCGAACCGACACCCTGCACCGCCACACGCACACCGCGCATGTCGTCGCTGCCCAGCGCCCGCTTCGCCGCCGCGCGCACGCCCAGATAGACGCCCATCGCGGTGAACGGCCCCGGATCGCCGCCGGCATTGCCTGCCGCGACGGGGAGGCCCGACACATATTTGGTCGAGCCGGAAATGGTGATCATGTCGGCTTCGGACATGCCGACATCCTCGGCCGTCACATAGCGACCACCCAGCGATTCGACCGCACGACCAAAGGCGCCCAGGAGTTCCGTCGTCTTGGCGCCGCCTTCTGGCGCCAGCACCACGCCCTTGCCGCCACCCATCGGCAGCCCGGCCATCGCGTTCTTGAAGCTCATGCCGCGCGACAGGCGCAGCGCATCGGTCACCGCCGCATCGCTGCTGGCATAGCGCCAGAAGCGCACACCGCCCGCTGCCGGACCCAACGCCGTCGAATGGACCGCGATGACGCAGCGCAGGCCGGTCTGGTGATCCGAAAAGAGGTGGATACCTTCGTGATCGTCGAAGTCGGGATAGCCCCAATCGGTCTGCACGGCGGCGGCTCCAGCGCTGTAAGGGATGGGGCGACCGACGGGACTTGAACCCGCAACTTCCGGCATCACAAGCCGGCGCTCTAACCAATTGAACTACGGTCGCCGTGGAGTGGCGCGCTTAGCGGTGCCGCACGCATCGGTCAAGCAGTGGCGTCGCGACAATCGTTCTGGCAGGAAATTCACCATGGAATCGCACCCATCCCCTGCCCCGTCGACGTTAGGTTCGGGCTTCCCCGCCGAACTCGTCATCGATCACATCATGGCCCGTCCCGGCGTGCAGCGCGTGCCGAGCGCCAAGCTGTCGCTGTTCATCCGCCGCAGCCTGATCCCGGCGGACCTGTGTACTGCGCTGATCGAGCGGATCGACGCCAGGCGGCGGCCGTCGACCATAGCCGACGCCAATGGCGACCCGACCTTCCGCACCAGCGAAACCTGCGACCTCGATTCGACCGATCCGGTCGTTGCCGCGGCGGAAACGCTGATCTACGATTTCTGCGGGCTCGATCCGGCGCATGGCGAACCGTTGCAGGGACAACGCTATGCCGTTGGGCAGGAGTTCAAGGCGCATACCGACTATTTCGACCCGCAGGGCGGCGACTTCGCAAAATATTGCTCGGTCGCGGGCAACCGGACATGGACCGTGATGCTCTACCTCAACGAACCCGGTGCCGGCGGCGCGACCCGGTTCAAGGCGATCGACAAGATCGTCCAGCCCGAGGTCGGCAAGCTGCTGGCATGGAACAATCTGCGCGCCGATGGCAGCCCCAATCCCGCGACGCTGCACCATGGCATGAAGGTGCGCGACGGCACCAAATATGTCCTCACCAAATGGTTTCGCGAACGCCCATGGGGATAAACGAACGGGCCGCCGGCATCGCTGCCGACGGCCCGTTCTGTCTTTGCCATCCGGATCAGAACTGCGCGGTTACCCCCAGCGAGAACATCCGGCCCAGATTGTAGCGGTTGATGAACACCTGGTTGGTGCCGAAGTCCTGGCTTTCGGAATAGCGGGTGCCCGTCAGGTTGCGCGCCTCTGCCTTCACTTCCAGATTGGCACCGGCCACCTCGAATCCCTGCCGCGCGACGAGGTCGAGGCGGATGCCCGGACGCTCGACGATATCGGGCTGGAACCCCTGCCCCGACAGGTTCGACGGACCACGGTTGGTCACGCGGTCGCTGGCATAGTTGAACAGCAGTGTGACCTGCGACAATGCCGCAGTGTCTTCCAGACCGATCTGGACGTTGACCAGATGGTCCGACTGACCGGTCAACGGCGCGCCGTCACGGAACAGCAGGTTGGCGCGGCCGAAACCGGCCGCACAGCCGCCAATGCCGGGCGACCCCAGTGCCGCCGCCGGGTTCGGCACGCAGCTGCCATCGGCGGTGATGGCCGACTGGGTGTAGGTGTAGTTCGCCAGCAGCAGCAGGCGACGGCTGGCAAAGAAGTTGCCGAGGCTTTCGAGCGGCACATACTTCTGCGCCTCGACCTCGGCACCCCACAGCGTCGCCTTGGGCAGGAAGGTGAAGCCGGTCTGCAGCGTCGCGTCGGGGCTGGGATAGAAGCCAGCCTGTTCGATCGGGTTGTCGATCCGCTTGTAGAAGCCGGCGGCGGTTACGCGCTGATCGCGACCGAAAAACCATTCGTAGCGGGCTTCGAGGTTCCAAAGCTCCGAATCGCGCAGGTTCGGGTTGCCGAAGAACAGGCGGTCGGAGTCAGGATCGCGGAACTGCTGCGGCGCCAATTCGCGGAACTGCGGACGCGAAATGGTCTTGGCCCCGCTCAGGCGCAGCTGCATGTCGCGCGCGAAGTTATAGGTCAACGTGCCGGCGGGCAGCCAGTAGCTGTTATTCAGCTTGGTCGTCGCCGTGTTTATCGGCGTGACCAGTTCGCTGGCGGTTTCGTACCGCACGCCGGCGACGGCGCGCAGGCCGTCGAGCACCTCTGCCTCCGCTTGCGCATAGCCGGCATGGATTTCCAGCGACGCGTCATAGGCATAGGCACCGTTCTGCGTATTGAACTGCAGCTGGATGGTGCAGGCACCGGTCCCACGCTGCGGACAGGCGTTGAACAGCGAGTCCGGCGACAGCAGGTAATCGGGCCGCAGTAGGTTGTTGGGGAACCCGGGCGCCGTGCCGGCGCCGTCGCTGGTCTGGTAGTTGAACTGGAGCCGCCGCGAATTGCGGTCGGTGTTCGAATAGAAATAGCCGGTCGACAGCGTGATTGGCCGGTCGGTCGGCAGCTTGTACGACAGATCGGCCTGACCGGTGTAGAGATTCTCGTCCAGCTCGCTGAACACGACGCTGGCGAACGGCGAGAAGCGCTGCGTGACCTGATAGGCGCCGTTGCAGTTGAACCCGCGTGAGAATGGCGCACCGTCGGTGGTAATCGGATAGCCGTTGGTAGTGCGGTTCGAGCAAAGATAGTCGAACTGCCGCTCGTACGGCGCGTTGCGCTTCGAGTTGGCGAAGGCGCCGCGGGCGTCGAACTTTAACGCGTCGGTCAACTTGAATTCGCCGACCAGCTGCGTTTCGATCAGCTGGCGTTCGAACCAGTTGGTGTTCTGTTGCAGGCGCAGGCCGCTGAAATTGTTGTACGCTTCCGATCCCGCGAGACGCCCCTGCTTAAGCGTGTCGTGGATATAAACGTTGGTCCAGCGGATCGTGTTGTCGTTGAATTCGTAGCCCAGACCGACCAGCGCGTTGGCGACGACGCGATTGTCGGTCAGCACGGTGCGGAAGTCGTTGCGGACGGTGCCGTTTTCGCTGACGCTGTCCTGCTGGATCGCATCGCGCGTGCGGAAGCTGTTCGACAGGCCGAGCGAGGCGATCACGCCGAGGCGGTCGCTGCCGATGTCGAACACCGAACCGCCCGCGATTTCACCCGAGAAGTTGGCGGGCAGCTGGTTGTTGACCTGCAACAGCGTGGTGCGCGCGTTGTTCAGCTGCGCGACCTGATCGGCGGTGAAGATGCCCGAGCCCTGATCGGCGTTGCGGATGAACGAAGGGACGCCGCGCGTACCGTCGTCATAGCCGAGCCAGTCGCTTTTGCCGCCGGCATAGACATAGCCGAGCTCGCTGGTGGTCACGGTGTCGGCCGAGATCGAGCCACCGATCGACAGGAAGTTCTTCTTCGGGATCGCCTTCGACGTCAGGTTGATGACGCCGCCGCCGAATTCGCCGGGGAAGTTGACCGAATAGGTCTTCTGCACCAGCGCCGATCCGACGATCGAGGTCGGGAAGATGTCGAGCGGAACCGAGCGGCGCAGCGGTTCGGGGCTGGGCAAGGGCGAGCCGTTGAGCAGCGACGACGAATAGCGGTCGCCGAGGCCACGGACATAGACGAAGCCGCCGCCGACGACCGACAGGCCGGTCACGCGGGTCAGCGCGCCGGCGATGTCGCCGTCACCGGTGCGGGCGATGTCGGCTTCAGACAGCACCGACACGATCTGCGGCGTGGCGCGTACGACGTTCGGGATGTTGCGGCCAACGACGACGATTTCCTGCGCCGCTTCCGCATCGAAACCGGGCGAGGAGACTTCGGCCGGGGCGTCGGTCGTGGTGCCGTCCTGCGCCGTCGAGGTCGCGGTGTCGGGCTGGGTACCGGTCTGCACGACCGGCGGCGTGGCCGGCGCGGGCGCCGGCGGCGTCGTGGACTGCGCCAGCACGGCCGGCGCGACCAGCTGTGAAGTCAGAAGAAGGAGCGTTGCATAGGCGCGGCGGTGCTGCATGACCGGGGATCCACCTGTTCAAGTCGTAAAGAGCGAATGCCGGAACGGGCGTATCGGCCCGCCCCGGCATCGGCGTGTCATCGCGGATTAGGCGACGGGTCGGATCAGCGCCCGTTGCAGGCGAAGTAGACCGAGCTGAACACCGGCGGGCCGGCGTCCTGCTTGGTCGTGTCCGCCGCGCGGATCGTCGAACGGTCCGAGGCGCTGGTTTCGCCCGCGACCAAGTTGAGGCAGGGCACGCTCGACACCGACTTCACGATGCCGTTGACGTAGCGCATGTCCGAACCGCCACGCTGACGGATCGCCGCCGGGGCGAGCGCGGTCTGGATGAAGGTGAAGTTGGCGTAGGTGCTATAGGTACGCGGCAGCAGGTCTTCGCCATTGTTCGAGTCGATTTCGGTCGAGAACGAGTCGGCGGTCGCGCCCAGCGTGCGCTGCGCCGCGATCATGAACTGCATGAAGCCGCGATAGCCGTTGTCGATGTCGAAACCGTCATCGTCGGCGCCGGTGATCGCGACATACTTCAGATTGGTGGTGCCACCGAAGATTTCGATGCCATCATCGGCCGAGTTGTGGCTCTGAATATGATCCAGAACGGTGCCCGAACCGGTGCCGCCCAGCGTCAGGCCCTGCAGTTCGTTGCCGTCGCTGATCGCGATGCCCGAATAGCGGATCTGGACGTAGGACATCTGGCCCGAGCTGTCGGCGGCGTTCGGGCCACCGTAGAAGCGACCGGTCACACCCTCGATCGCCTGCTGGCAAGTCGTCGACGAGCCCGCAGCGTTGTTCGGGCCGGTGCCGGTGGCGCAGACCGCGGTCGGTGCACGGCCGAGCAGGATGATGCCGCCCCACTGACCCTGCGTCGCGTCCGACACGCCGTTGCTGACGGTGTTCTGCTGCGAGGTGAATACGATCGGCGCGTCGCGCGTACCGATCGCCGAGATTTTCGAACCGCGGTTGACCAGCAGCAGGTCGTTGGTCGCTTCGGTCGAGTCGGCGGCGATGACGACGCCCGCGGCGATGGTCAGCGTGGCGCCGGTACCACCGGTGGTGCCGAGGTCGGCACCGACTTCGGTCTGGCCGCGCAGGCGATAAACCACGCCGGCGATCTTCGGCAGGGAAAGGTCTGCGGTGATGTTCTGGGGCAGGCGGCAGTACCGGATCGTCGGAGTCGACGAACTGTTCGTGCCATCATCCAGCGTGCCGGTCGGGCAGACCGAGGTCGCCGCGGCATAGGTGCCGATCGACGGCACCGCGGTGCAGCGCGCGCCCGAACCACCGAATTCGGCCGAGGTCGAGTTGCAGGTCCAACCCTGGAACGCGGTGTCGGTCGGGCCGTTCAGCGCACCGACGAAGTTGGTGCTGGTGAAGAAGCTGTTGATCGTCGACGGATCGGTCGCGGTGGTCAGCGAGGTGCTGCCGGCCGGGTACATGCCGTTCAGCGTCGAACCGATGCCGCTGACATTGTTGTTGGTGCCGGCGTTGACGATGGCGAGCTGTTCGTCGGGCGTGATCGAGATGCCGTTGACGGTGGTCGATGCGGCGAACTGCGCTGCGGTGATCGCGCTCGGCGTGGCCGACGGGGTCGGCGTCGGGGTCGGCGCAGGAGCGGGTACGGTCACGTTGATGCTGCCGGCACCCGGCGAAGCGACGCCGTCGGCACCGCTGCACCCGGCGAGTGCGGCACAGGCCGTCGACGCCATGAGAATAAAGCCGAAGCGCTTGCTGCTGGCCATCACCGATGAACTCCCGAAACTTGGTTGGTCATTATGCGGGCGCGTTGGCCCGGCGATCGTCCAAGGCTCCCCCTTCGGCCGATCCACATCAGCGCGTTAGGGACGGTGGATGACGGGAACGTGCGATTTCGGTGAAGTTTCGGAGACGTTACGGTTTCGGTTTTGTGACAGCGTGCTGAAGCCAATAGTCGCCTGCGTCGCAGCCCCAAGCCGACGTGCAGCGCGAGATCGAGGCCGGGGAGGGTGCGTTCAGTCGCATATTCCTCGAGCTGACCGCGGGGCTACGGCGGTGGGCGCTGCGTACCGAGGTATGGCAGCGTGGCAAGTGGCGCGGGGCGGTGCTGTCTGCGAGCGGCGTCGACGTCGGTACGCTGATCGGCGCGGCGGACGTGCGGGAGATCATCGAGAACGTCATCGCGCGCAACGTTGGGTTAATCAAGGACGTGTCGCAGCAGGCGCAGGGCAGGATCACCGACGCCGTGTTCCGCGGGCTCAACCAACGCTTGCCCGCCCGCGACGTGGCCCGAGAGATACGGCAGGCCGTCGATATGTCGCAGCGGCGCGCCATGGGTATCGCCAGTCACCAGCTTTCGGACATCAGCAACCGTCTGGCGGACGAGCGGCGGCGAGAAGGGGGGCTGGATACTTGGATGTGGATCCATTCAGCAAAGAAACACCCGCGCGCCGAACATTTGGCCCGCAACGGCAAGGAATACACCGACGAGACGGCGTCGACCGACAGACCGGGTTCGCTGCCCTTCTGCGGATGCAGGTCACGCGCCGTGCTGGTGTCCGTTTAGGCTTGGTCGCGGGTCGTTTGAGGGCAGCAGATGTAACAAATTGTTTCCTGACTAGCAGACCCTCAAGATTAACATGCAATGGCGCTGGGGTAGATGTTACGTCTCTATCGCGCCGTTTGGCGCTGGAATGGGAGGTTTCGATGAAGGCACTAATCCCAACTTTCACCGCTGCTGCTTTATTCTTATCACCGTCGCAAGCTTTGGCGCAGCACGAAAACATTGTCTATCGCTCGATCGCCTTGGAAGCTTGTAACGTCGAAGGATATGGCGGGTATCCCGATTATCCAACTTGCACCGAAGAAACTTACCAGCATATGGTGTATTTCGGCTCTTACCCGGTATTCTCTGTCGCTCCACCCCCGTCGGGCCCGCCCGTATATAATCTTGGACCTTTAGGATGTATCGGTTCCCAGGTGCGAGACGGACGTTGCCACGTTAGCGACGAAGGCGGCGATCCCTAAGTCGCGTATCCCTTCACTGGGCAGCGAAGTCATGCTCGCCGAGGTTTAAGGCGCCCTCGGCGAGTAACAATTTCCTTCCGTTGATAAAGGGCCGGTATCAGCCATACCTGACGCCCCGCATTGGCGGCGGTAATCGCCCCCCCTGCGCCCGCATAGCTATGCCAAATGGCCATGTTCCAAGACCGCCTGACGCTGGACGCCCCCCGCCGCACTGCTGACGGGTATTTGGCCGTGCGCGCGAAGGCGGCTCGTCGCATTCCTGCTGCAGGATGAAGTCGGCGGCGGTGCGGTCGTGACCGATCTGGTCCCTGCCCTGTTCCATCGCTTCATCGCGTGGCGAATAGGGCTGCACGCCTTCGACTTGGAATGGGACAAGCAGTCGTACAGCTATAAGTCGGAGGGCGTGTCTGCAGACACCGTGGATCGGAACCTGAATGACATTCGGGCTGCCGTGAACCACGCCGAATCGAACATGCGCATCCCATATGCGCCGAAAATACCGACCGTGCCGAAAGACCTGCTAAATCCCCTGCGCGAGCGCGTGCTTACGCTGCAGGAGTTGGGACGAATCGCATGGTATGCGAAGCACTATCCGCACCTGTTCCGCTTCGTCGCGCTGCAGGTCGCTACGTCGGTTCGCCCAATGGCTGCGATGGCGTTCGATCCAAAGCGACAGTACGATGATCGCTACGGGCTGATCGACCTGCAGCCAGAAGCCGCGCCACGTACGAAGAAGCGGAATGCCATCGTGCCGGCGATTCGCCCGATGCGGGTTGTATTGCGCGCGTGGGCCGCAGACCCCGGAACCAAGCAGACCGAATCAATCAAGACGGCGTGGCGGATCATGCGCCGCATCCTGCAGCTCTCCGACGATGTTTTTCCCCAAGACGATTCGCCACACGATCGCGACGTGGCTCTACAACGACGACACGGTGCCAGAGCGGCAGATCGCCGAGTTGCTGGGCCATGAGGGCAATTTGCGGGAAACGACGAAGCGTTACGTGAAGTACGATCCGCAGCGGCTGCAGCAGGCCACGAAGGCGCTGGCCAGAATATGGCTGCAGGTATCGCAAGAGGCGCGAAAGTATTCCGCTGTCCATTTGCTGTCCAAGACCAGAAACGAACAGCGGAAAGTAATTCACAGACCGCTATAATTTTGCTACCATTCCCAAGCGTTAGGAATGGTGGGCGCGACAGGGATTGAACCTGTGACCCCACCCGTGTGAAGGGTGTGCTCTACCGCTGAGCTACGCGCCCGGAAACCCGGAGGCCGGCTCCCTAAAGGGGACCGGCGTTGCTGTCCAGACCTTAATTCACCGAATCCTTCAGGCCCTTGCCGGCCTTGAACTTCGGCTGCGACGACGCCTTGATCGTCATCGGTTCACCGGTCCGCGGATTGCGGCCGGTCGATGCCTTGCGCTTCGACACCGAAAACGTGCCGAACCCGACGAGGCGGACTTCATCGCCCTTCTTGAGCGCCGCCGAGATGACGTCGAATACCGCTTCGACCGCCTTCATCGCATCGCCGCGGGTTAGCCCCGAATGGTCGGCGACCTGCCCGATCAGCTCCTGCTTGTTCATCCCGTGGAACCCCCTTCGTCCTTTGAAACACTGTCGAAAACCCGAACGCGGCAATAAGGCCGCTCGAACGGGCGCTGTCAAAGCAAATTGGACGCATTCGCGCAATCCATATGGATTGCGGTCAGTCGCCCCGCATGATCGCTTCAGCGAGAAGGGCGGACGACCATCGGCCGCCCGCCCTGCCCGTCAATGCGGTCGCGACTCGGCGATGCCCGGTACCGGCACCGGCGGTTGCGCCGCAAGGTCGTCGGCCTCGGTCCAGTCGATCGCCGTCAGCGAATCGGTGAGGGCGAGGCGCAGCACCTCATCGACATGCGCCACCGGGATGATCTCCAGCCCGTTCAGGATATTGGCGGGGATTTCCGCCAGATCCTTTTCGTTCTCGACCGGGATCAGCACCGTCTTGATTCCACCACGCAGCGCCGCGAGCAGCTTTTCCTTGAGGCCCCCGATCGGCAGCACGCGGCCACGCAGCGTCACCTCGCCGGTCATCGCCACCTCGCGCCGCACCGGCACCCCGGTCAGCGTCGACACGATCGAGGTGACAAGGCCGATGCCCGCCGACGGTCCGTCTTTCGGGACCGCCCCTTCGGGCAAGTGGATATGGACGTCCTTGCGGTGAAACAGGCTGGGTTTGATACCATAGCCGGGCGAGCGCGCCTTGACGTAGCTCCACGCCGCCTCGACCGATTCCTTCATCACGTCGCCCAGCTTGCCGGTCGTCTTGACCGATCCCTTGCCCGGAACCGTCACGCTCTCGATCGTCAGCAATTCGCCGCCGACCTCGGTCCAGGCGAGCCCGGTGACCGCACCGATCTGATGCTCCTCCTCGCCCACGCCGAAGCGATACTTACGCACGCCGGCGAACTCGGCGAGATTGTCGGGCGTCACGGTGACCGACGTCGCCTTGCCCTCGAGGATACGGCGCAGCGCCTTGCGCGCCAGCTTCGCAATCTCACGCTCCAGCGTACGGACGCCGGCTTCGCGGGTGTAGAAGCGGATCAGGTCGCGCAGGCCGGTCTGGGTCAGCTCGAACTCGCCGGGCTTCAACCCGTGCGCGTCGACCTGCTTGGCGACCAGATGCCGTTCGGCGATCTCGACCTTCTCGTCCTCGGTATAGCCCTCCAGCCGGATGATCTCCATCCGGTCGAGCAACGGCTGCGGCAGGTTCAGCGTGTTCGCGGTGCACACGAACATCACGTCCGACAGATCGATATCGATCTCCAGATAGTGATCGTTGAACTTCGCATTCTGTTCGGGGTCGAGCACCTCCAGCAGCGCCGATGCCGGATCGCCGCGGAAATCCTGTCCCAGCTTGTCGATTTCGTCGAGCAGGAACAGCGGGTTGGACGCGCCGGCCTTTTTCAGGTTGGTGACGATCTTGCCCGGCAGCGAGCCGATATAGGTGCGGCGATGGCCGCGAATCTCGGCCTCGTCACGCACGCCGCCCAGCGACTGGCGGATGAACTCGCGCCCCGTCGCCTTGGCGATCGACTTGCCGAGGCTAGTCTTGCCGACGCCGGGCGGGCCGACGAGGCACAGGATTGGCCCCTTTAGCTTGTTGGTGCGTGCCTGCACCGCGAGATACTCGACGATCCGGTCCTTGACCTTCTCCAGCGCATAATGATCCTCGTCGAGGACGTTCTGCGCGACGGCGATGTCCTTCTTGAGCTTCGACTTCTTGCCCCAAGGCAAGCCCAGCAGGACGTCCAGATAGTTGCGCACGACGGTCGCCTCGGCGCTCATCGGCGCCATCGTCTTGAGCTTCTTCAGCTCCGACGTCGCCTTGGCCCGCGCTTCCTTGCTGAGCTTCAGCGTCGCGATCTTCTGCGTCAGCTCGGCGACCTCGTCGCCATCGCCATCCTCGCCCTCATTGCCGAGTTCGCGCTGGATCGCCTTCAGCTGCTCGTTGAGATAATATTCGCGCTGGGTCTTCTCCATCTGCCGCTTCACGCGGCTACGGATCTTCTTCTCGACCTGCAACACGCCCAGCTCGCCTTCCATGAAGGCGAAAACCATCTCCAGCCGCTTGTGCGGGTCGGCCTCGACCAGCAGCGCCTGTTTGTCGGCGACCTTGACCGCGATGTTGCCGGCGACGGCGTCGGCAAGGCGCGAGGGATCGTCCAGCTCGGACAGCTGCACCGCGGTTTCGGCGGGCAGCTTCTTGTTGAGCTTGGCGTAATTCTCGAACTGATCGACGACCGAGCGCATCAGCGCCTTCAGCTCGGCACTCGGCTGGGCGACCGCATCGGCGACGCGCTCCTCCATGCCTTCCTCGGCGTCTTCGAGCGTAGTGTCGTCGGCCTCGGCCGGGGTGACCGTCGCGACCAGATAATTGTCGACCGTCTCCAGCTCGGTCAGCGTCGCGCGCGCCTTGCCGGACACCAGCACCCGCACGGTGCCGTCGGGCAGCTTGAGCATCTGCATAACCTCTGCCGACACGCCCACGTCGTACAGGTCGTCGCGCGCCGGATCGTCCTCACCCGGATCGAGCTGCGCCACGAGGAAGATTTCCTTCGATCCCGCCATCGCCGCTTCCAATGCAGCGACCGACTTGTCCCGTCCGACGAACAGCGGCACGATCATATGCGGAAAGACGACGATATCGCGCAGCGGCAGCACCGGCAGCTTCAGCGGCTCGGACGAAACGGAATTGGTAATCTCGGACATGGACACTCCACGACCCGGCCGAACTGCCGGACCCACGACCTTATATGGTGGCAATTGCCGCGCCATCAATCACCGTTCGTCGGCGCACTGACCCATGACGGTATCGATCGCGTTCGCGCTGGCCGCGGCGGTGCAGGGCACGCCTGCCGCCAGCGTGCCGCCGGTCCATCCGATGACGCTGCGTTCGGGCGGCGCGGTCGCGCCCGAACGTGCCGAGCTGCGCCTCACCCATGCCGATCTGGCGATTGAGGCCTTGCCCGCGCGGCGGATGCTGTCGGCGCGGGCGACGCTGACGCTCACCGCGCAGGCGCCGGTACCGCGGCTGACGATCGACCTCGACGATGCGCTGCCGGTATCGGCGATTTGGGTCGACGGCGCCGCGCTGCCGCGCGATCGCTGGCGGCAGGGGGGCGGGCAGGTCGTGATCGACCGCCCGCTCGCCGCCGGCCAGAGCGCGAGGGTCGAGGTTCGCTATGCCGGGCAACCGCGCGTCGCCCGGCGGGCGCCCTGGGACGACGGATTTGTCTGGAGCAGCTGGCAGGGCAAGCCATGGTTCGGCACGACCGCGCAGCAGACAGGGTGCGACCTGTGGTGGCCGTGCCTCGATTTCCCGAGCGGCGAACCGGCTTCGGTCGACCTGCACCTCACCGTCCCCGCCGGCCTGTCCGCGCCCGCTAACGGCGTTCTGCGCGGGGTCGATCGGCTGCCGGGTGGACGGACGACATGGCATTGGCATGCGGGGTCGACCAACCCCTATGCGCTGGCGATCAGCGTCGGCCCGTATCGCGAGATCAAGGGCAGCTATCGCAGCCGCTTCGGCAACGTCATACCGCTCGATTTCTGGCACCTGGAAGGCAAGGACGCGCAGGCGGCCGAACTGTTCGCCGAGTTTGCGCCGACGCTCGACTTCTTCGAATCGACCATCGGCCCCTACCCGTTCGCCGACCAGAAGATGGGTGTGGTCGAGACGCCGTATCTTGGCATGGAGCATCAGACGATCAACGCCTATGGCAATGACTACAAGGCCGCGCCGGAGGGGTTCGACTGGCTGTTCCAGCATGAATTCAGCCACGAATGGTTCGGCAACCAGCTGACCGCGGCCGACTGGGACGATTTCTGGCTGCACGAGGCGTTCGCCTCGTACATGCAGCCGCTCTACGGCCAGTGGCGCGAGGGCGACGCGCGCTACATATCGATGCTGCTGATCCAGCGGCAGCGGGTCGCCAACCAGGCACCGATCGTGTCGGGGAAGTCGCTGACCTCCCGCGAAGTGAACGGGGCACAGGGGCCGGGCACCGACGTCTATTTCAAGGGCGCGTGGATGCTGCACAGCCTGCGCCACCTGATCGGCGATCGCGCCTTCTTCGCCGCGACCCGGCGGCTGCTCTATGGCCGCCCCGATCCGCAGCCCGGCAACTTCAAGCCGCGCTTCGCCACGACGCGCGATTTCGAAGTCGCGGTGGCGCAGGAGAGCGGGCGGGACCTCGGCTGGTTCTTCGACGTGTATTTGCGACACGCCGCGCTGCCCGACCTGATCGAGCAGCGCAGCGGCGATCGGCTGACGCTGCGCTGGCAGGTCCCGGGCAATGGCCCCTTCCCGCTGCCGGTCGAGATCATGGTGGATGGCCAGCCGCGCACGCTGGCGATGGCGAGCGGCGCGGACACGATCGTCGTGCCGGCCGGCGCGCATGTCGTCATCGATCCCATGGCGCGGTTGCTGCGACGGTCGGTCGCGATCGAACGGATGCAGCGCCCAAGCGTTGCGGCCCCATGAGTATCTGGACCAACCGCGCCGCCGAAATGGCCGCCACCTTCATGATCGGCGATGGCCTGTTGGGGCTGTTGCAGCCGAAGCGGCATGTCGCGCTGTGGCAGGAGCGCGCCGCCGGGGCCGAATGGGTCGTGCGCCCGTTCGTCGGCCGCCCCGGCCTGCGCCGCGCCTATGCCGTGGCGCAGATCGCCGCCGGGCTGGCATTGGCCGCCCGGCAGCATCCCCGGATCACGGAACGATCGTGACGAACAGATAGGCGGCAAAGATCGTCAGATGCACGATCCCCGCCAGCACCGTCGTCCGCCCATTGCCCAGCGTCAGCGTCGAAACCAGCAACGACAGCGCGAACAGCACCGTCGACTTGGCATCGATCCCCAGCGACAGCGGCCAATCCATCACCAGCGATACGATCGCCACGCTAGGGATGGTCAGCCCGATCGTTGCCAGCGCCGATCCCATGGCGAGGTTCAGGCTGGTCTGCAGCCGGTCCTTGCGCGCGGCCTTGACCGCGGCGAGGCTTTCGGGCGCCAGCACCAGCGCCGCGATCAGGATGCCGACCACCGCCAGCGGCAGCCCCGCCCCCAGCACCGCCGCCTCGATCGTCGGCGACAGGTCCTTGGCGAGCAGCACAACACCGACCAGCGCGACCAGCAGCGCGCCAAACGCGATCCACGCCGTGCCCGCTGCGGGCGGCTCGGCATGCGCATCCTTGGGCAACGATCCGTCGACCGCCGGCAGGAAATAATCGCGGTGGCGCACCGTCTGCACCATCACGAACGTGGCGTAGAGGATCAGCGAGATGATTGCGACGAAGGTCAGCTGCGATGGCGACAGCGTCGGTCCCGCCACCGTCGAGGTATAGTTGGGCAGCACCAGCGACAGCACCGCCATCGCCGCCAGCACCGACAGCGCGGCGCTGACCCCACGCAGCACGAACCTCTGCTCATGATGGCGGATGCCACCGACCAGCAGGCAGATTCCGACGATGAAATTCAGGATAATCATGATCGCAGCGAACACCGTATCGCGCGCCAGCGTCGCAACGTCCCCCGATCCCGAGAGCATGAGGGATACAATCAACGATACCTCGATCACCGTAACCGCCACCGCCAGCACCAGCGTGCCGAACGGTTCGCCCACCTTGTGTGCCACCACCTCGGCATGATGCACCGCGACGATGACGCAGCCGATCATCACGGCGCCCGCTACCCCTGCGCCGACACCGCTGGTCTTGGCAAGATTGAGCAGGATCGCGATGATGCCCAGCACCGGGATGACCAGCGACCACCATGGCAGCGCCGTGCGGTCGAGCAGCGCGCGTTTCGCGGCAGGCGTGACTACCGTTTCCCCCCGCTCGGCTGCGATAATTGCTTCCTGGTCGCTGGCTGCCGACATCATTCCTCCACGATCGTTACGTTAGAGAAATGCACGGGCACCATGATGTTTCCGTATTCCGGGGATTTAGCCGGAAGGGTGCTGCCCGATCAGATCGATCCAGCCGGGCAACGCCGCAAGATCGGGCAATTGCCGGAACCGTGGATGCTCGGCTGGCGCCGTCGCAGCCTCATGCTGCCACGCCAGCGGTTGCGGGACATAGGCAGCCCATGCCCCGGCGGCGAGTGCCGGGAGTACATCCGATCGCATCGAGTCGCCCGCCATCACCGCCTTATCGGAGGCCACGCCATAGCGGTCGAACAGGCGGGTGAAGGTCTGCTCGGTCTTGTCGCTGACGATTTCGATTCCGGCGAACCGATCACCGAGTCCGGACGCGGCGAGCTTCGCCTCCTGATGCAGCAGGTCGCCCTTGGTCACCAGTACCAGCCGCCCGCGATCTGCCAGTGCATCGAGCGTCGTCTCGATGCCGTGCAGCAGTTCGACCGGATGCGCCAGCAGCCGCCGTCCCGCCGCCAGCAGGTCGGCAATCACACCGCCCGGCAGGCGCTCACCGCCCAGCTCGAGCGCGGTTTCGATCATCGACAGGGTGAAACCCTTTGCGCCGTAGCCATAGAGTTTGAGGTTGCGCGCCTCGCAGGCGTCGAGCGTCTCGCGCGCGACCTCGGCCGCGACGAAGGGCTGGAGCATGGCGGTGAAGGCGGCGTGCGCTTCCTCGAAATGGCGCATATTGTGCCACAACGTGTCGTCGGCATCGAGGCAGATGAGGTCGATCGGCATGGGGGCTGGATAGCGCGCGGCAGGTCGTGGCGAAAGCGGCCTCAGGTCGATTCGACATTCAATTCGCCGGGCGCAGGGCGAGCGTTCGATCCCCTGTCGTCACTCCCGCGGAGGCGGGAGTCCGTATGCGCCAGCGTAGCAGATTCAGCCGAAACGTCGGTGTCTATGGATTCCCGCCTGCGCGGGAACGACGACCATTTTTGGTTATCGCTGAATGTCGCGTCTAACCGACGTCCGTCATTCCGGCTTTCGCCGGAATGACGTTGTGTCGACGGTAACGCGAAACGCAGAACGGGCGCCGGTTGCCCGACTCCCGTTCATTCAGTCGCGAAACGCCGTGCGCCTACGCCGCGTCGCCCGCCTTCTTCTTCTCGGCATAGACGCGGACCGGTTCCTTGCGCCCCTCGATCACGTCCTTGTCGACGACGACCTCGTCCACGCCGTCCATCGACGGCAGGTCGAACATCGTGTCGAGCAGGATGCCCTCGAGGATCGAGCGCAACCCGCGCGCGCCGGTCTTGCGCTCGATCGCCTTCTTCGACACCGAGACCAGCGCCTCGTCGTTGAAGCCGAGCTTGACGCCCTCCATGTCGAACAGCTTCTGATACTGTTTGACCAGCGCGTTCTTCGGCTCGGTCAGGATCTTGATCAGCGCCGAAACGTCGAGATCCTCGAGCGTGGCGATCACCGGCAGACGGCCGACGAACTCAGGGATCAGGCCGAACTTGAGCAAATCCTCCGGCTCGGTCTGGCGCAGCACTTCGCCGGTGCGGCGTTCTTCCGGTGCGGCGACATAGGCGCCGAAGCCGATCGACTTGCCCTGCAGACGGTCGGCGATGATCTTTTCCAGCCCCGCGAACGCACCGCCGCAGATAAACAGGATGTTCGTCGTGTCGACCTGCAGGAACTCCTGCTGCGGATGCTTGCGGCCGCCCTGCGGCGGCACCGACGCGGTGGTGCCCTCCATCAGCTTGAGCAGCGCCTGCTGCACGCCTTCGCCCGACACGTCGCGGGTGATCGACGGGTTCTCGGCCTTGCGGCTGATCTTGTCGATTTCGTCGATATAGACGATCCCCCGCTGGGCACGCTCGACGTTATAATCGGACGCCTGAAGCAGCTTCAGGATGATGTTCTCGACATCCTCGCCGACATAGCCGGCTTCGGTCAGCGTCGTCGCATCGGCCATGGTGAACGGCACGTCGAGGATGCGTGCCAGCGTCTGCGCCAGCAGCGTCTTGCCGCAACCGGTCGGGCCGACCAGCAGGATGTTCGACTTCGCCAGTTCGACGTCGGCACCCTTCTGCCCGTGGTTCAACCGCTTGTAATGGTTGTGGACCGCGACCGACAGCACGCGCTTCGCCTGCTTCTGCCCGATGACATAATCGTCAAGCACGTTGCAGATTTCCTGCGGCGTCGGAACCCCGCCATCCTTCTTGGCGACCAGTGCCGACTTCGTCTCCTCACGGATGATGTCGTTGCACAGTTCGACGCATTCGTCGCAGATGAACACGGTCGGACCCGCGATCAGCTTGCGCACCTCGTGCTGCGACTTGCCGCAGAACGAGCAGTACAGGGTGCTCTTGGAGTCGCCGCCGCTGAGCTTCGTCATTCAAATCATCTCCCGCGCCATCGTTGCGCGTCTTTCCGCCTGTCAGGATACACACAGGCATGTATCCGGCAATCCATTAAAACTTTGCCCGGCCACGCCGCCGGTCGAAGCGTGGCCGGAGCGCGGCATCATGCCGCCGGGGTTGAGTCCTCGGAGACACCTGGGCGCTTGTCGAACACCTGATCGACCAGGCCGAACGCCCTCGCCTCATCAGCTTCGAGGAAGGTGTCGCGATCCATCGCGCGCTCGATCTCTTCCAGCGGCTTGCCGGTGTACTTGGCGTACAGGTCATTCATCCGGCGGCGGATGCGCAGGATTTCCTTCGCCTGGATCTCGATGTCCGACGCCATGCCCTGCGCGCCGCCCGAGGGCTGGTGCACCATGATGCGGGCGTTGGTCAGCGCGACGCGCATGCCCGGTTCGCCCGACGCCAGCAGGAAGCTGCCCATCGATGCCGCCTGCCCGATGCACACCGTGCCGACGCGCGGGCGGATATACTGCATCGTGTCATGGATCGCCATGCCGGCCGTCACCACCCCGCCCGGCGAGTTGATGTACATCCAGATGTCCTTCTTCGGATTTTCCGATTCGAGGAACAGCAGCTGCGCGGTGATGAGCGACGCCATCTGGTCCTCGACACCGCCGGTCACGAACACGATGCGCTCACGCAACAGGCGCGAGAAGATGTCGAAGCTGCGCTCGCCGCGGCTCGACTGTTCGATGACGATGGGGACGAGGCCGTCGTGAATATCTAGCATTGGGTTCCCGCTGAGTAGGTTTCGACGCCCTACATCGGCGCTCACGCTGGGGTACGCAAGAGGCGAGCGTATCGCTACGCCGCCGGAATGATGGTTATCGCGGCCGCACCGCAGCACCGGGTGCCGGATGCGCGAGATAGGCCAACCGCCGTACCTCGCGCCGCCCCCGCACCACCGTGTCGAGGATCAGTCCCGAGAACAGACAAAGCGACGCGAGGATCACGAGCCCGGTGGCGAGGATCGCGGTCGGAAAACGCGGTACCAGCCCGGTCTTGGCATAGGTCACCGCCAGCGGCACGGCGAGGATCACCGCCAGCAATGCCAGCACCAGCCCGATCGCGCCGAAAAACCACAGGGGCCGCTCGATCCGGTACAGCGTGGCGATGGTGCGTGCGATGCGAAAGCCGTCGCCATAGGTCGACAGCTTCGACGCCGACCCTTCCGGCCGGGCGAAGTAGCGTGTCGTGACCTCCGCCACCGGCATGCGCAGTTCGAGCGCATGGACGCTGATTTCGGTCTCGATCTCGAACCCGGCCGACAGCGACGGGAAGCTCTTGACGAACCGCCGCGAAAAGACGCGATAGCCCGACAGGATATCGGTAAAGCTGCGCCCGAACAGACGGGCCAGCATGCCGGTGAGCATGGCGTTGCCGAAACGGTGCCCGCGGCGATAGGCGAGCGCCGCCTCGCTCACCCGTTGCCCGACGACCATGTCGAGCTGTTCGTCGATCAGCCGCGCGACCAGCGCGGGCGCGGCGGCGGCGTCGTACGTCGCGTCGCCATCGGCCATGACGTAGATATCGGCATCGATATCGGCGAACATCCGCCGCACCACCGCGCCCTTGCCCTGGATACGCTCGCTGCGCACCACCGCACCGGCGGCGCGTGCTAACTCGACCGTGCGGTCGGACGAGTTGTTGTCGTACACATAGACCGTTGCGTCAGGCAGCGCGGCGCGGAAGCCCGCGATGGTCGCCGCGATCGCGGCTTCTTCGTTATAGCAGGGCAGCAGCACGGCAATGGTCATCGACATGCCGTGCGTACAAACACCGGACGTCGCCGAAAGCAAGCGCCGGACAAGCAAAGGCCGCCCGCTCCCGGTGGAAGCGGACGGCCCCTTGCCACGATGATCGGACGATCAGCCTTCGCTGGCTTCGGTCTCGACCTTCTTCTTGGCGCGCGGCTTCTTGGCGGGTGCCGGAGCAGCCTCACCCTCGGCAGCTTCCGTCGGAGCGGCTTCGGCCTTCTTTGCCGGAGCCTTGCGGGTCGCGGCCTTCTTCTTGGGCGCTTCGGCTTCGGCCGGCGCGTCGGCGGCGGCAGGCTCGATGTCCTTCGCGGTCACCGGCTTGGCGTCATGGTCGTGGTCATGATCGTGACCGCAGCCCGGGCCGTGCACGTGCGGCACCGCGCCTTCTTCGCTCTCGATCGCCGCTTCCAGTTCCTCACGCGTCACTTCGCGGTCGGTGATCTCGGCCTTCTCGAACAGGAAGTCGACGACCTTGTCCTCGTAAAGCGGGGCACGCAGCTGCGCAGCCGCCATCGGCTCCTGCTGGACATACTGGATGAAGCGCTGGCGATCTTCCGGGCCGTATTGCTGCGCGGCCTGCATGATCAGGCGCTGCATTTCCTGCTGGCTGACCTCGATGCCGTTCTTCTGGCCGATTTCCGACAGGAGCAGGCCGAGGCGAACGCGGCGGACCGCGATCTGGCGGTAATCGTTACGCTCGGCCTCCAGCTCGGCGCGCGCCGCTTCCGGATCGGCTTCGTGACCGGCTTCGTGCTGCAACTGGGCCCAGATCTGGTCGAACTCGGCTTCGACCATCGACGGCGGTACGTCGAAATCGTGACCGGCGGCCAGCTGATCGAGCAGCTTGCGCTTCATATGGGTGCGGGTCAGGCCGTTCAGTTCCTGCTCCACCTGCCCCTTGATCAGCCCACGGAGCTGCTCGAGGCTTTCCAGACCCAGCGACTTGGCGAACTCGTCGTCCGGACCGCCTTCGGCCGGGACCTTCACCTCGGTAATCTTCAGGTCGAAGGTCGCGGCCTTGCCCTTCAGATTTTCGGCCTGGTAATCGTCGGGGAAGGTGACGTCGATCGTCTTCTCGTCGCCCTTCTTCACGCCGACCAGCTGGTCCTCGAAGCCGGGGATCAGACGGCCCGAGCCGATCTCGATCGCCATGCCTTCACCGGTGCCGCCGTCGAAAGCGACGCCGTCGACCTTGCCGACGAAGTCCATCACGACCAGATCGCCAGTGGCCGCCGCATGGCCTTCCTCGGCATCGTCGTGACGCTTGTTGCTGCTGGCGAGCTGTTCGAGCTGCTGGTCGACGACGGCCTCATCGGCGGGAACGGTCAGCCGTTCCAGCTTCAGATCGTCGATCGCCGGGGCCGGCACGTCGGGCAGCACTTCGAGCGACACGGTGACGGCGGCGTCCTGACCCGGCGCATAGTCGCCTTCCAGCGACACCTGCGGCGCGGTGGCAGGGCGCAGCTTTTGCTCGGCGACCAGCGTCTGGATGCCGTCCTGGATCGAGCTGTTCAGCGCGTCCTGCGACAGCGCTTCGCCGTGCATCTTGCGGATCAGGTTCGCAGGCACCTTGCCGGGGCGGAAGCCGGGCATCTTGATCGTCGGCGCGACGCGCTTCACTTCGGCATCGACCTTGGCGTCGACCTCCGCAGCGGTGATGGTCAGCGTGTAGGCGCGCTTGAGGCCCTCGTTCAACGTCTCGACAGTCTGCATTCTCACGGCTTTCGTCAAAAGAATCGAATGGAGCGGCTCCAGCTTCGACAGGCGCTGGCGACGTCACTGGTGCGGGCGAAGGGAGTCGAACCCCCACATCTTTCGATACTGGAACCTAAATCCAGCGCGTCTACCAGTTCCGCCACGCCCGCCGAGCGGACGCCGCCGGCACGGGCGCGTCTATAGCAGTCGTGCGCGCCGGGGCAAGTCGCCACGCTTCGCAGAGTTGCACAAGGTCCGCAACCGGCAAGCGCGGCGGACGTTGGAAGCGTTGAGGAGAACCAAACATGCCCGTCGAGCCGCCGATCCCCGCCGAGACGCCCGCCCCCGAACCGGGCATCGCACCGACCACTCCGCCGCCCGAACATCCCGTGCCGCAGAGCGAGCCGGGACAGCCAGCCACGCCCCCGCCGGAAATCGACGTGCCCGGTCCCGATATCGATGTGCCGAGCCCGATGCCCGGGGGCGATCCCGGCGTCACCCCCGTTCCCGGCCAACCCGTGATGGGAGCGAACTGACATGAGCGATCGCGATCGTAGCGCCCATCCCGACAGCGCGCCGCAGGATGACACCGACCGCCGCAGCGACATCGAACGTGCGGTGGATGCCGTAACCGGCGATGTCGAGCGCGGCGGCACCGACAGCGGCGCGACGTCGCCGACCGAGCCGACGGTGTCGCCCGACGGTGCGGGTGGATCGGGCGGGGTCGTCCGCAACCAAGAGGGCGACGGGCAGTAACGTCCGTTCGTCACCGCGAACGTCATTCCAGCGACGGCTGGAAGCTCCCGGTTATCTGGCAATGCAAGAACCGCGTGAGACTCCAGCCTTCGCCAGGGTGACGTTTGGGTTGGGATCGCCCGGCCAGCGCTTGATCTCGCTACCCGGCAACCCGCCGCGCGGTAATCACCTTAACCGGTGCGGCGGGCATTTCGCCCTTGAACGCGCCGTTGCTGGATTTGACCGGATCGACCGGCGTCTCCAAAATCTTCGAAAGCACATCGCGGCCACCCACCACGCGTGCGAACGCAGCATAGCCCTGTCCGTCTGCCGGCACGCCGGGCGCCGCATCCAGTGCGCGGCGCTGGTCGCCGACCGAGATGGTAAACTCCCCGCGTGCCGTACCGACGCCCAGCCGTGCGACCGACAGCGTGCCGTCGGTATGCGACAGCCCGGTCTGCGTCGTCGGCTCGTGCTTGATCGGCGGCAAAATCTTCTTCACGTCGGTGTGCGGGCCGAACTGGACGAAGCCGAACTCCGGCGCGACCTTCACGATGCGATAGAAGCTGACGCCGTCCAGCCGCTTCTGGTCGACATAGCGCAGGAAATTGGCGGCGGTGATCGGCGCGCGCTTCGTCTCGACCTCGACGGTCAGCGTGCCGACGGTAGTGACGATCGCGACACGCGGCAGCGGTGGTTCGGCCACCGGCTGCTGGGCCGGCGTCTGCGCCAACGCCGGCCCAGCCCATGCCAGCGCCACGAGCACCGCGCGTCGCGTCGTCGTCATCATCCCAGCGCCTTCTTCAGCAAATCGTTGACCACGCCCGGATTGGCCTTGCCGCCCATCGCCTTCATCGTCTGACCAACGAAGAAGCCGAACAGCTTGTCCTTGCCGCCGCGATAATCGGCGACCTTGTCGGCGTTCTTCTCCATCACCTCGGCGATCACCGCTTCGATCGCACCGGTGTCGCTGGTCTGCTTGAGGCCGCGTTCCTCGACGATCGCATTGGCGCCCTGCCCGGTTTCGAGCATGATCTCGAACACCTGCTTGGACAGCGTGCCCGACAACGTGCCGTCCGCGACCAGCCGGAGCAGTTCGGCCCCCTGCGCCGGCGACACAGGGCTGTCGGCGATGCCCTTGCCGAGGCGATTGAGCGCGCCATAGAGGTCTGAAATCAACCAGTTGGCAGCCGACTTTGCCGGCACGTCTGAACCGCATTCGGCGAGCAGCGCCTCGAACCAGCGCGCCGTCTCGACCTCCGCGGTCAGCACCGCTGCGTTGTACGCCGACAGGCCGAGCTCGCCTTCGTACCGCTGGCGCTTGGCGTCGGGCAGTTCGGGCAGCGACGCGCGACATTCGTCGAGGAACGCATCGTCCAGTTCGAGCGGCAGCAGGTCGGGATCGGGGAAATAGCGATAGTCGTGCGCGTCTTCCTTCGACCGCATCGACCGGGTCACGCCCTTGTCCGGATCGAACAGGCGGGTTTCCTGCACGATGCGGCCACCGTCCTCGATCACCGCGACCTGCCGGTTCGCTTCATATTCGATCGCGGCCATCACGAAGCGGACCGAGTTGACGTTCTTCGTCTCGGTGCGGGTGCCCAATTCCTCGCCCGGACGGCGTACCGACACGTTGACGTCGGCGCGCATCGACCCCTGATCCATATTGCCGTCGCACGACCCGACATAGCGGAGAATCGACCGCAGCTTGGACAGGTAAGCCCCTGCTTCGGCGGGGGAATTCATGTCCGGCCGACTGACGATTTCCATCAGCGCCACGCCCGAACGGTTGAGGTCGACATAGGAGCGCGTCGGATGCTGATCGTGCATCAGCTTGCCGGCATCCTGCTCGACATGGATGCGCTCGACACCGATCGTCTTGGTCGGGCTGTTCGGGTCTTTTTCGTCGAGGACGACGGTGACCGATCCCTCACCGACCAGCGGATGATAGAGCTGGCTGATCTGATAGCCCTGCGGCAGATCGGCGTAGAAGTAGTTCTTGCGGTCGAAGCGTGACCATTTGTTGATAACCGCATCGATCGCCATGCCGGTGCGCACCGCCTGTCGGATGCATTCGCGGTTGGGGGTCGGCAGCATGCCTGGCATCGCCGCATCGACAAGGCTGACTTGCGTGTTGGGCTCCGCCCCGAACGCGGTCGCCGCGCCGGAGAACAGCTTGGCGTTCGACGTGACCTGCGCATGGACTTCAAGGCCGATCACGACCTCCCAGTCGCCGGTAGCACCACGGATGCGGTAGGTGGATTCAGTCATCTTCTTTTGCTCCGACCAGAGCGTTGCGTCGGGACTGTCTTTCGCCGACGAAACAATGCCCTGAACAATTCCGCTACAGCTTCGCCGATTACTTCGAAGAGCAATTCGGCGAGGAACTGCATCTCACCACCACTTGTCCGCACGGGCGACGAACCCGGCGCGCTGCTCGATCGCGAGACCGGCGTTCAACACCCCCTGCTCGTCGAGCGGCTTGCCGATGATCTGCAACCCCAGCGGCAGGCCGTCCTTATCGACGCCGCCCGGCACGCTCATCGCCGGCAGGCCAGCGAGGCTCGAGGGCACGGTGAAGACGTCGTTGAGGTACATCGCGATCGGATCGGCGCTCTTTTCGCCCAGCGCGAACGCTGCCGACGGAGCGGTCGGGGTCAGCAGCACGTCGCACTGTTCCCATGCCGCTTCGAAATCGCGGGCGATCAGCGTCCGGACCTTCTGCGCCTGCGTATAATAGGCGTCGTAGAAACCGGCCGAGAGGACGTAGGTGCCGATCATGATCCGGCGCTTCACCTCGTCGCCGAAACCGGCGGCACGGGTCGCGGCGTACATGTCCTGCAGGCCGGCGCCGTCGGGCAGCACGCGCTGACCGAAGCGCACGCCGTCATAGCGGGCGAGGTTCGACGACGCCTCGGCAGGGGCGATGATGTAATATGCAGGCAGCGCATATCTCGTATGCGGCAGCGAGACTTCGACGATCTCCGCACCGGCATCGCGCATCCAGTCGATGCCCTGCTGCCACAGCGCCTCGATCTCACTCGGCATGTTGTCGACGCGGTATTCCTTTGGGATGCCCACGCGCTTGCCGCGCAGGTCGGCGTTCAGCCCCGCTTCCCATGCCGGCACGGGCAGGTCGAGCGAGGTCGCATCCTTCGGATCGAACCCGGCCATCGCCTCCAGCATGATCGCGCAGTCGCGCACGTCGCGCGCCATCGGACCCGCCTGATCGAGCGACGAGGCAAAGGCGACGACGCCGTAGCGTGAACAACGGCCATAGGTCGGCTTGATACCGGTGATGCCGACGAAGGCGGCCGGCTGGCGGATCGAGCCACCGGTATCGGTGCCGGTCGCCGCCGGGCACAGCCGCGCCGCGATCGCAGCCGACGATCCGCCCGACGAACCACCCGGCGCCAGCGGCGCGGTGTCGTTCGGACGCCGCCACGGCGAGACGACGTTGCCGAACGCGCTGGTTTCGTTGGACGATCCCATCGCGAACTGGTCGAGGTTCAGCTTGCCCAGCATCCCCGCGCCGGCATTCCACAGATTGCCCGACACGGTCGATTCATACTGCGGCACGAAGCCCTTCAGGATGCCGCTGGCCGCCGTCGTTTCGACGCCCTGCGTGCAGAACAGGTCCTTCATGCCGATCGGCACCCCGGCCAGCGGCTTGAGCGCCTCACCCGCCGCGCGCGCATCGTCGGCTACCTTGGCGGCGGCACGGGCATGGTAGGGGGTCTCGACAAGGAAGGCGTTGAGCGGCTTCGCGGCGGCGACCGCGTCGATGAACGCATCGGCGACATCGCGGGCGGAAAATTCGCCGCCGCGCACGCCGTCGCGGATCGCGGCGACGCCAAGGTCGGTCAGGTTCGACACTATTCGATCACTTTCGGAACGGTGAAAAAGCCATGCTCGCCCTGCGGGGCATTGGCGAGCACGCGGTCGCGCACATCACCATCGGTGACGACATCGTCGCGCAGGCGCAGATGGTTGGGGATGACGGCGGTCATCGGCTCGACGCCTTGCGTGTCGACCTCGCCCAATTGCTCGATCCAGCCGAGGATGTTGCCGAGTTCGGGCGCCAGCTTTTCGGCTTCGGCATCGGTGATCGCGATACGGGCAAGGCCGGCCACGCGTTTGACGGTTGCAGGTTCGACGGACATGGCAGGCGGCTAGCATCCCGCCGCGGCCCCCACAAGGCGGTTGCGTGCGCCCGCCGCATCGCCCACCAAGAGCCGCAAAGAACGACGGAGACCCGATTGGCGCGCAAATTCCTGTATGTGGTGGCGACGCTGATCGTGCTCGTGCTCGTCGGTGGCTTCGTCTATTCGTTGTTCGGCAACGACCTGCTGCGGCGCGCGATGGTGCCGAGCGTGGCGTTCAAGGCAGAGCCGGCGATGCCCGCCAACGCCTATGCCGACCGCGCGATGTGGTTCGCGCGGCCGGGGCTGAGCAACACGCCGGTCGACTGGTTGCCGCCCGGTGTTGAGCGGACCGAACCGGGCAACGCGGAAATCTTCTTCATCCATCCGACCTCGTTCGTCGGCACCGACCGCTGGAACGCGGCGCTCGACGACAGCGAGACCAATGGCCGGGCGCAGGTGTTCCTGCGCGGACAGGCGAGCGCGTTCAGTGCCGCCGGGCGGGTCTGGGCACCGCGCTATCGGCAGGCGACGTTCGGTGCGTTCCTGACCGGCGAAGCGGCGGCGCAACAGGCGCTCGACCTCGCCTATCGCGACGTCGCGGCGGCGTTCGACCAGTTCCTCGCCGAAGCTGATCCGAAACGCCCGATCATCCTTGCCGGGCACAGCCAGGGGGCGCTGCACCTGACGCGCCTGCTGCGCGAGAAGGTTGCGGGCACCCCGCTCGCCCGGCGGATCGTCGCGGCCTATGTCGTCGGCTGGCCGGTGTCGAAGGCCACCGACCTTGCCGCGCTGGGCATGCCCGAATGTGCCGCCGCCGATCAGGCCGGCTGCCTGCTGTCGTGGCAGAGCTTTGCCGATCCCGCCGACCCGACGTTGATCCTCGAACAATATGACGTCTCGACCGGGTTCGACGGCCGTCCGCGAAACGGCACGCCGATGGTCTGCACCAATCCGCTGACCGGCACCGCCGACGCACAGGCACCAGCGAGTGCCAATGCCGGCACGCTGATCCCGGACAAGTCGCTGGAGAGCGCGACGATGACACCGGCACTCGTCCCGGCAAGCTGCGGGCCGCGCGGCTTCCTGTCGATCGGGGACAGCCCGCCCGACCTTGGCCCCTATGTGCTGCCCGGTAACAACTGGCATGTGTACGACTACAGCATGTTCTGGGCGAATGTGCGCGCCGACGCGCTGCGCCGGCTGGCGACGTGGGAAAAACGATGATTACCGAAGACCGTACCCTCTTCCGTGACGCCCTGCCCGAAGGCGGGCGGCTGATCGGGCTGGACGTCGGTACCAAGACGATCGGCACGGCGCTGTGCGACGCCGGGTGGAGCTTCGCCAGCCCGGCGGTGCTGGTCAACCGAACCAAGTTCACCGCCGACAAGGCGCAGCTGACCACGCTGATCTGCCAGCAGTCGGTGCGCGGCATCGTCGTCGGCCTGCCGCTCAACATGGACGGCACCGATTCGCCGCGGACCCAGTCGGTCCGCGCCTTCGCCCGCAATCTCGACGATACCGGCCTGCCGATCTTCCTGTGGGACGAACGCTGGTCGACGGTCGCGGTCGAGCGGCAGATGATCGCCGAAGACCTCAGCCGCGCCAAGCGTGCCGAGCGCGTCGACAAGCTCGCTGCCGCCTATATCCTGCAAGGCGCGATCGACGCGCTGGTCAACGTGCCACTCGCCTGACCTTGCGCCGGCACGCGACGCGGCCTAACCGGTCGCCTCGATGCCTATTTCCGACCACCGCCCCGCCGCCATGATCGATGGCGGCGCCGTCTTTCCGCATCGGCACCTGACCGGGATCGAGGGGTTGCAGCCCCATGAAATCCTGTTCCTGCTCGACGAGGCGGAACAATGGATCGACGCCAATCGCAGCCGCGGCCCCAGCGACCACCGCCTCGACGGCGTGACTCAGATCAACGCCTTTTTCGAGAACAGCACCCGAACGCTGCTGTCGTTCGAAATCGCCGGAAAGCGGCTGGGCGCCGATGTCGTCAACATGCATGCCGGCCAGTCGAGCGTGAAGAAGGGCGAAACGCTGATCGACACGGCGGTGACGTTGAATGCGATGCGCGCCGACGTGATCGTCATCCGTCACGGATCGTCGGGCGCGGTGCAGCTGATCGCCGATAAGGTCGATTGCCCGGTGCTGAACGCGGGCGACGGTTGGCACGAACATCCGACGCAGGCGCTGCTCGACGCACTGACCATCCGCCGCCGGCTGGGCGAGATCGCGCACAAGCGTGTCGTGATCTGCGGCGATATCCTGCACAGCCGCGTCGCAAGGTCGAACATTCTCGCGCTGACGACGCTGGCTGCCGACGTTCGGGTCGTCGCGCCTGCGACGTTGATGCCGCAGGCGGTCGAATCGATGGGCGTCACCCCCTTCACCGATTTCGATGCCGCGCTCGAAGGCGCCGACGTCGTCATGATGCTGCGGTTGCAGAACGAGCGGATGAACGGCGGTTTCATCCCGTCGACCCGCGAATATCACCTGCGCTACGGCCTCACGCGCGAGCGGCTGAAGCGGGCCGAACCGCACGCGATCGTGATGCATCCGGGACCGATGAACCGCGGGATCGAAATCACCAGCGACGTCGCCGACGATCCCGAACGATCGACCATCACCGAACAGGTCGAGATGGGCGTGGCGGTGCGCATGGCGTGCCTCGACGTACTGACCCGGCGCAGCCGCGGCGTGGAGGGCTGGGCATGAGCATCATCTTCACCGGCGGCACGCTGGTCTGCCCGACCGGCGGCGTGCGCAGCGGCGATCTGGCAGTGGTCGGCGACAGGATCGCGGCGGACGCTTCCGGCACCGAACGAATCGATATTGCCGGTAAGCTGCTGGCACCTGCGATCGTCGATCTGGGCGTGTTCGGCATCGATGCCGTCGCATGCCGCGCGGGCGGGATCGTGCGCGTCGGATTGATGCCCGACCAGGCCCCGGTGCTCGACGATCCCGGCATCGTCGCGCGCGCGGCGCATATGGGCAAGCCCGATATCTGGATCCATCCGCTGTCGGCGGCGACTCAGGGGTTGCGCGGTACCGACCTCGCCGAAATGGCGATCAATGCCGAAGCGGGCGCGGTGGCGGTGGCGACCGGCCGGCGCTGGATCGCCGACAGCGGCGTGATGCGCAAGGTGCTGGCCTATGCCCGTGACTGCGACCTCGTCGTCGTCGCGCATGCCGAGGATGGTGGCCTCGCCGGCGATGCGGTGGCAACGGCGGGCGAGACGGCGACGCGGCTCGGCCTGCCCGCCGCCCCTGCCATTGCCGAAGCGCTGGCGATCGCCCGCGATGTGATGCTGGCCGAGGAAACCGGCGCGCGGCTCCATTTCCGGCAGGTGACGACCGCCGCCGGTTTCGACCTCGTCCGTGCCGCCAAGCGGCGTGGGGTCCGCGTCACCTGTGGCATTACCCCGGCCCACCTGTACCTGTCCGATATCGCGATGAGCGATTTCCGCACCTTCGCCCATCTCTCGCCCCCCCTGCGCAGCGAGAGCGACCGGCAGGCGGCACGCGCCGCACTGGCCGACGGAACGATCGACGTGCTGTGTTCGGGTCACGATCCGCGCGGACCGGAGGCGAAGCGCCTGCCCTTCGCCGATTCGGAACCGGGGATGGCGGGGGCGGAAACGCTGCTGCCGATGGGACTGGGGCTGGTGCGCGACGGTCTGATCGGACTGGACCGGCTGTTCGCGCTGCTGGCGCATAATCCGGCGAAGCTGCTCGGGCTCGAATCGGGCACGCTGGCGGCTGGTTCGCCAGCCGACCTGATCGTGATCGATCAGGACGCGCCGTGGCAGGTTCGCGCCGACGCGCTGGCGGGCAAGGCGGCGAACACGCCGTTTGACGGTCTGCCGGTACAGGGCCGCGCGGTGCGGGTGATAAAGGGCGGCGCGTTCCTGTAACGGAACGCGCCGCCCCCTCCTGGGAGAGGCTCGGGAAAGGGGTTAGCGCGCGGCGAGGCGCTCGGGACGGGCCCAGCTTGCCAGCTGTTCGCCGGCATGGGTCCGCACGAAGCAGCGATCGCCCTTCGCCCGCACGCTGCCGCACAGCGTGCCGGCTTCGGAGCGGGCGAGCCCGCCGACCGACAGACGATAGAAGCTCGCGCCGCGCACGCTGGTCTGCATGCCCTGCGGCGACAGCGCGGCGAGGCGCGGGACATTGCGGCTCATCCGGCGCCATGCGTTGCGCGCGACCGCGGCATTGTCGAACGCGCCGAGCTGCACATAATAAGTGCCGGTGGTCGGTGCCTTGGCCTGTGGTGCAACGGCCGGTTGCGGACGTGCGGCCATGCGCACCGGCGTCTGGCGCATATAGCTGTCGGGAAGCGACTGCACGATCTCGCGACGCGGTGCGAAGGTGATGGCCGGACGTACCGCAGCGGCCAGTTGGACGGGCGCCACAGCGGGTACGACCGGGGTATCGTTTACCGGTTCGACGGCGACGACGGCTGCCGGGACTTCCGGCACCGGAGCGGCATGCGCCAGCGCGGCCGGCACCGTAGGTGCGGCCAGCGCCAGTTGCACCGGCTGGCCGCGATCGGCCGCAGGCGTGACGCCCAGCAGCGCCGCGACCTGTTGCGCGGCATGTTCGGGCCGGGCGAACGCCGCCCATTCCGTCAGCCGCTGGTCGACCTGTGCCGGTGCCATGTCGACCGACGCGACCGTCCGCGCATCGACCCAGCGCCCGTCGAGCGCCAGTGCCAACGCCAGATTCTGTCGTACCGTCGCGGTCGCCGCCGGATCGCGCGCCGCTTCGCTCAGCAGGGCGATGCCACCCGCCGGATCGCCCGCCAGCGCCAGCGCGAGGCCGCGATCGGCTGGCGAAATGCGTGCGGAATGGGCCGTCAGTGTTTCGCGCGCCGTGACCCATTCACCGGTCGCGGTCTGCGCCAGCGCGAGGTTCAGCGCCGCCTTCGCATCGGTCGGGTCGAGGGCCAGCACGTCGCTGAACGCCTGGCTCGCCGAGCCGAAGCGCCCGGCGGCGAGGTACATGCGTCCGAGCAGCGCGCGGTAGGTCGCGTCGCGCGGCGACAACGCCACCGCCTGCTCGGCAAAGGTCACCGCCTGCTCCGGATGCCGCTTCGCCAGCGCCCGCATCGCCTTGTCGGCGAATTTCCGCGCCGCGCCGTTTTCCGACGAAGCGACCGCCACCGTGCCCCCGGCGACCAGCGCGAGCGAACCGCCCAGCATGGCCGTGGCGAGGCCGATCGATACCAGCAGATGCGTCTTCATGGCTTGCCCTTTGCTGCCCCGTCGGGGGCGAGGCGCTGAACGAGCGCCGCGATGTCGGAGGTCGAAGGCAGGGAGCGGTCGAGCGCGTCGCGCACGAAGGCTTCCGGCGAAATGTTACGCACCGTCGCCGCCAGCCGCAGCCGCAGCATCCGGTCGGCGTCGAGGTCGAGCCGGATCGATTCGTCTGAGGTTGCATTCGGCAGCGCCTGCAGCTTGGCCCGGTCGCGCAGCACGGCCGGACGCGTATCGCCCAGGTCGTTCCAGCCCAGATCGTCGCCGTCATCGGCCGGCGCGGTGCCGTGCGGACGCATCGCCGGGCGGGCCTCGCCCTTGCGCGCCAACAGGCCCGGATCGATCTGTGCGGGGGTGCGCGGCGGCGTCATGCGCTCACCCCTGCCCCCGGCGGCCGAAGCCTCCGGCGGCAACGCGTGCGATGCCGGGCATCGTCGGCACGGCAAAGACGGTACGGCGGAAATTCTTTTCCAGCCGATCCTGGATATAGGCCCATAGACCCTCGATCTCAGCGCTCGATTTGGAGGTCGGATCGATCTCCATGACGGTGCGGCCGTCGACCATCGACGACGCGAAATCGACGCGGTGGTGGACGATGACCGGTGCGACGGTGCCATGCTGCGACAGCGCCATCGTCGCTTCGGTAGTGATACGGGCGCCGGGCGTCGCGGCGTTGACCACAAACACCAGCGGCTTGCCGGCGCGGTCGCACAGGTCGACCGTGGCACCGACCGCGCGCAGATCGTGCGGGCTCGGCCGGGTCGGGACGACGATCAGTTCGGCGACGGCGATCACGCTCTGAATCGCCATGGTGATTGCGGGCGGGGTATCGATCACCGCCAGCTTGAAGCCGTGCGCGCGCAACGTCTCCAGATCGGCGGCCAGCCGCGCGACCATCGTCTGGGCAAAGGCCGGCTCGTCGGTCACCCGCGCATTCCACCAGTCGGCCAGCGACCCCTGCGGATCGATATCGACCATCACGACGGGGCCGGCACCGGCGCGTTCGGCCTGCACGGCCAGATGCCCGGACAAGGTCGTCTTGCCCGAACCACCCTTTTGCGATGCCACCGCCAATACGCGCATTGCGCCGTCGTCTCCCCGTAAATTCCGGGACGGCATGGCATGGGGTGGGTCAAGAAGCGGTTAACGTGGCTTGCAGAGAACTGCTCGTCCGAAAGGCTTTCCGAACATGGTGAACCGCTGATAGGAAGAAGGTCTGGAACGCAAAGGGGAATTCGATGCGCGTTGTGGTTGGGCTGGCACTGGCCGGGGCGATGCTGTCGACGGCGGCGATGGCGGATGTGAAGGCCGGGGTCGATGCCTGGGCACGCGGCGACTGGGCGACGGCGGTGCGGGAATGGCAGCAGCCGGCCGCTGCCGGGGATGCGGATGCGCAATTCAATCTGGGGCAGGCGTACAAGCTGGGCCGCGGCGTGCCGATGGATATGGCGCAGGCGGAACAATGGTATGCCCGCGCCGCGCAGCAGGGGCATCGCCAGGCCGAGGACAATTACGGCCTGATCCTGTTCCAGAACGGCAAGCGCGCCGATGCGGTCAAATGGCTGGAAAAATCGTCGCAGCGGGGCGAGGCGCGGAGCCAGTTCGTGCTGGGGACGATGTTGTTCAACGGCGATGCCGTGCCCAAGGACTGGCGGCGCGCCTATGCGCTGATGACGCGGGCGTCGTCGGCGGGGTTGCCGCAGGCGTCGGCGACGCTGGCGGAGATGGATCGCTATGTGCCCCTGCCCGACCGGCAGGCGGCGCTGGCCATGGCGCGCGACCTGGAGCGTAACGCCGGGCGTCCGGCGCTGGCGAGCGTTACGCCCGTGACGACGCCCCGCGCGGTTGCGACGCCCGTCGCCAAGCCGACAGCGACACCCCGTCCGGCTGCCGTGCCCGTTGCCAAGCCCGCCCCCGTTGCCAAGCCCGCCCCCGTCGCCAAGCCGGCACCGGTGCGCGACGGCGGCTGGCGGGTGCAGCTCGGCGCATTCAAGGATGGCGGCAATGCACGGCGGCTGTGGGGCAGCGTTGCCGGCAAGTTAGCCGGTCGCCAGCCCTATTACGAACAGGCCGGCGGCGTCACCCGGCTACAGGTCGGCCCGTTCGCGTCTAGCGCGGAGGCCAGCCGCGCCTGCGCCGCGATCCGCCCGACGACCTGCGTGCCGATGAAGCGCTGAAGCGATCAGCCCGCCGTCCAGTCGGCGGGCGCGATCCCTTGGATATAGAGCAGGGCGGTCAGGTCATTATGGTCGATCCGCACGCCGGCTTCGTCGGCGACGATCGGCTTGGCATGATAGGCGACGCCCAGCCCGGCGCGGCGGATCATCGGCAAGTCGTTCGCCCCGTCGCCGACCGCCAGCGTCGCAGCCGGATCGATATTCAGTTCCTCGATCGCGGCGAGCAGCGTCACTTCCTTGGTAGTCGCATCGACGATCGGCTTGCGGACCTTCCCGGTCAGCCGGCCGTCCTCGATCAGCAGGCGGTTGGCGATCATCCGGTGAAAGCCCAGTTCCTGCCCAACCGGCTCGGCGAAGCGGGTGAAGCCGCCCGAGACGAGGATGGTGGTCGCGCCCCGCGCGCGCATGGTCTGGATCAGCGTCTTCGCACCGGGCATCAGCTTGACGCGTTCGTCGAGGCAACGCTGGATCGCGCTTTCCTCCAGCCCCTCCAGCAACGCTACCCGCGCATCGAGCGCCGAGGCGAAGTCGAGTTCACCGCGCATCGCGCGTTCGGTGACCTCGGCGATCTGCCGCTTGATCCCGGCATAATCGGCCAGTTCGTCGATGCATTCGACAGTGATCATCGTCGAATCCATGTCGGCGACCAGCAGCTTCTTTTCTCGGTTCGCGGCGGGCTGTACGGCGACGTCGGTGCCGGCGAATGCGCCCTCGATCGCAACGCGCGCTACGGCAGGATCGCTCGCGAACCGCACGTCTGCAGCGCGGCCCTCATCAATCCACGTCCAGCCCTCGACCAGACAGCCGGCCGTGTCGAGCCGGTCGGCAGCCGCGGAAATATCACCCGCGGCGATCGATTCGGCTGCTATCAGCGTGGCGATGAACATGGCGAATTCTCCTGACCGTCCGAGGGTCGCGCTCATCGCAGGCCCGACCGCCAGCGGCAAGTCCGCGCTCGCGACCGCGATCGCGCAAGCGCATGACGGCGTGGTCGTCAACGCCGACAGCGCGCAGGTGTATCGCGACCTGCGCATCCTGTCCGCCCGTCCGTCCGCGGAAGAGGAGGCACAGGCACCGCACCGGCTGTTCGGCCATGTCGACGGCGCGGAAAACTACTCTGCCGCCGCCTGGGCCCGTGATGCGACCGCCGCGATCGACGCCGCGCATGCCGCGAACAAGCTGCCGGTGCTGGTCGGTGGCACCGGCCTGTATCTGCGCACGCTGATCGACGGCATCGCGCCGGTGCCGGAGATCGACGCCGATATCCGCGCGGAGGTGCGCGCGATGCCGCTCGATCAGGCGGTGGCGCTGCTCCGGGCGCTCGACCCCAGCGCCGCCGCCCGGTTGAACCCGGCCGATACGACGCGGATCGCGCGAGCGCTGGAGGTGGTGCGCTCGACCGGGCGGACCCTGGCCGATTGGCAGCGCGACCGGGCCGGCGGAATCGGCGATCGAATCGACCTTGCCGCGATGCTCCTGCTGCCCGACCGCAACTGGCTGACCGAGCGCTGCGACCGCCGGCTTGCGCAGATGTTCGACGGCGGCGCGGTCGAGGAGGTCGCGGCGCTGCTCGCGCGCGACGACATCGCCCCCGATGCCCCGGTGCGCCGCGCGATCGGCGTGGCGGAGATAGGCCGCTGGCAACGAGGCGAATGGAGCCGCGACGAAGCGCTATCCGCGGCGCGTTTCGCGACGCGGCAATATGCAAAACGGCAATATACCTGGTTTCGCAATCAGCCGCCGTCCGAATGGCTTCGCAACAGCGAAACCGAAACATGCGTACTATCTCGTAGATTCGACACTTTATTACGTGAATGGTAGTTGACACGCATGTTTCATGCGACTAGCGACGCCGCTTCAACGGTGCTATTGCGCCCGCGAATTATTGAGGAGTGAGTACCCATGCCCGAGAAGAGTGGAGCCGCCATTTTGGTCGAGGCCCTCGTCGACCTCGGCGTGGAAGTCGTATTCGGCTATCCCGGTGGCGCGGTGCTGCCGATCTACGACGCGCTGTTCGAACATAGCCGGATCAAGCACATCCTCGTCCGCCACGAGCAGGCCGCGACCCATGCGGCGGAGGGCTATGCCCGGTCGACCGGCAAGCCCGGGGTCGTGCTGGTCACTTCGGGTCCGGGCGCGACCAATGCCGTTACCGGCATCACCGACGCGCTGCTCGATTCGATCCCGATGGTCGTCATCACCGGGCAGGTGCCGACCTCACTGATCGGCACCGACGCGTTTCAAGAGGCCGATACCGTCGGCATCACGCGTCATTGCTGCAAGCACAACTATCTGGTGAAGGACCCGGCCAAGCTCGGCCATGTCATCCACGAGGCGTTCCATATCGCCACCGCCGGCCGCCCCGGCCCGGTTGTGATCGATATCCCCAAGGACGTGCAGGTTGCGACGGCGCGCTACACCAAGCCTGGCCTGATCCAGCACAAGACTTATCGCCCCAAGGTTAAGGCTGATCGCGCGGCAATCGAGCAAGCCGTCGACATGCTGGCCGCGGCCGAGCGGCCGGTGCTCTATACCGGCGGCGGCATCATCAATTCGGGTCCGGGCGCATCGCAGCTGCTGCGCGAACTGGCGCGGATCACCGGCGCGCCGGTTACCTCGACGCTGATGGGTCTGGGCACCCTTCCCGCGTCCTCGCCGCAATGGCTGGGGATGCTGGGGATGCACGGCACCTATGAAGCGAACATGGCGATGAACGAGGCCGATCTGGTCGTCGCCATCGGCGCGCGCTTCGACGATCGCGTGACCGGGCGGCTGGACGCGTTCAGCCCGCGCAGCCGCAAGGTCCATATCGATATCGATCGCTCCAGCGTGAACAAGATCGTTCGCGTCGACCTGGGCATCGTCGCCGATGCGGGCCATGCGATAGAGGACATGGTGCGGGTGTGGAAGGCGCGCCAGCATCCCAGGCCCGACCTTGCCGCCTGGTGGTCGAAGATCGACGGCTGGCGCGCCCGGCGCTGCCTCGACTTCCCCGAGAACGGCACCGAGATCATGCCGCAACGCGCCGTGCGCGCGCTGTACGAGGCGACCAAGCATCGCGCGCCGATCGTCTCTACCGAGGTCGGGCAGCACCAGATGTGGGCCGCGCAGCATTTCGGATTCGAGGCGCCGAACAAGTGGCTGACCAGCGGCGGTCTCGGCACGATGGGCTATGGCCTGCCCGCCGCGATCGGCGCGCAGCTGGGCAATCCAGGGGCGCTGTGCATCGACATCGCCGGCGAAGCGTCGATCCAGATGAACATTCAGGAGCTGGCGACGGCAACGCAATATCGCCTGCCGGTGAAGGTGTTCATCCTCAACAACGAATATATGGGCATGGTCCGCCAGTGGCAGGAGCTGACCTATTCGTCGCGCTATTCGAACAGCTATTCGGACTCGCTGCCCGATTTCGTGAAGCTGGCCGAGGCATACGGGTGGAAAGGCATCCGCATCGAGGGGCCGGACCAGCTGGAGACCGGCATTCAGGCGATGCTCGATCATGACGGACCGGTGATGGTCGACTGCATGGTGGCAAAGCTCGCCAACTGCTTCCCGATGATCCCGAGCGGCGCGGCGCATACCGACATGATCCTGCAGGCGAACGAAGTCTCGGGCGAAATGGACGACGAGGCCAAGGCGCTGGTGTAACCTTTTAGTTCCTCCCCGGCACGGGGAGGGGGACCGCTCGAAGAGCGGTGGAGGGGGATCGCCCCTAGCGCATCGCCGGTGGAGGTCCCCCTCCACCACCCGCTGCGCGAGCGGTCCCCCTCCCCGTGCCGGGGAGGAATTTTCAGAATGCACATCAAGACCGAACAGACCGAACGACACACGCTGGCCGTGCTCGTCGACAACGAACCCGGCATCCTGGCGCGCATCGCCGGGCTGTTTTCCGGGCGCGGCTACAACATCGAAAGCCTGACCGTGTCGGAACTCACGCTCGACAAGGCGGTCAGCCGGATCACCATCGTTACCAGCGCGTCGCCGTCGGTGATGGACCAGATCATCGCCCAGCTAGACCGGCTGGTACCCGTGCACAAGGTCGTCGACCTGACGGTGCAGGGGGCGCATGTCGAACGCGAACTGGCCTTGGTCAAGGTCGTCGGTACCGGCGAGCACCGGATCGAGGCGCTGCGCCTCGCCGAAGTCTATCGCGCGCGCGTCGTCGATGCGACGGTATCGAGCTTCGTGTTCGAGGTGACGGGATCGATCGAAAAGATCGACAAGTTCACCGAATTGATGGCCGAAGTGGGGTTGGTCGAGGTCGCTCGCACCGGCATCGCCGCCATCGCCCGCGGACGAGAGGCCGCCTGAACCCATCCATCGCGTGCCGCCCATGCCGGTCGCGCCAATTTTCGAAAGGGAACCCACATGCGTGTCTATTACGATCGCGATGCCGATCTGAACCTTATCAGCGACAAAAAGGTCGCGATCCTCGGCTATGGTTCGCAGGGCCATGCCCATGCGCAGAACCTGCGCGATTCGGGCGTCAAGAACGTCGCGATTGCCCTTCGCCCCGGTTCGGCCAGCGCCGCCAAGGCCGAAGGCGCGGGCTTCAAGGTCCTGCCGAACGCCGAAGCTGCGGCGTGGGCCGACATCCTCATGATCCTGGCGCCCGACGAGCATCAGGCGGCGATCTATGCCGACGACATTCACGCGAACCTGAAGCCGGGTTCGGCGCTCGCCTTCGCGCACGGGCTGAACGTCCATTTCGGCCTGATCGAGCCGCGCGCCGATGTCGACGTCATCATGATCGCGCCCAAGGGTCCCGGCCACACCGTGCGCAGCGAATATGTGAAGGGCGGCGGCGTGCCCTGCCTCGTCGCGATCCATCAGGATGCCAGCGGCAACGCGCACGACATCGCGCTCGCCTATGCCAGCGGCGTCGGCGGTGGCCGTTCGGGCATCATCGAAACGAACTTCCGCGAGGAATGCGAAACCGACCTGTTCGGCGAGCAGGCCGTGCTGTGCGGCGGCGTCACCCACCTGATCCAGGCCGGGTTCGAAACGCTGGTCGAGGCGGGCTATGCCCCCGAAATGGCGTATTTCGAATGCCTCCACGAAACCAAGCTGATCGTCGACCTGCTGTATGAGGGCGGCATCGCCAACATGCGCTATTCGATCTCGAACACCGCCGAATATGGCGATATCGTCACCGGCCCGCGGATCATCACCGACGAAACGAAGAAGGAAATGAAGCGCGTGCTGGCCGACATCCAGTCGGGCCGCTTCGTCCGCAACTTCGTGCTCGACAACCGCGCTGGCCAGCCCGAGCTGAAGGCGGCGCGCAAGCAGGCGGCGGCGCATCCGATCGAGAAGACCGGTGCCGAGCTGCGCGCGATGATGCCGTGGATCGGGGCGAATAAGTTGGTCGACAAGGCCAAGAACTAACGGAGTTAGTTCGCACTTGGCGGCCAACCGGCCGGCGCGACAAAGCCCGCCCATAGGGCGCGGCTTTGCCGCGACCGACGGGCGGGCGGCCCCCAACACCCACCCGTCATTCCCGCGAAGGCGGGAATGACGAAGGTTGCAAACGTACCCTCCCGCGCGCGCCACGGCACCGAAACCGAAACCGATCGTTTCGCATCCGGTATTTGACCCGAAGCACGGCACCTCCGACAACGGCGGTATCGAGACTTCGCCTCAACCGGAGAGCCACCAATGCGCACGCCCCTGATCCTCGCCGCCGCCCTGTTCGCGGTCGCCGCCCCCACCGTCGCCCAGTTGCCCGGTGCGCCCGACAAGGCCCGCGTCACCGCCGGCACCTACACCGTCGATACCGCCCATACCCAGGTCCACTGGCGGGTGAACCACATGGGCTTCTCGATGCTCGACGGCCTGTTCGGCGCGACCGGCGGCACCGCCACGATCGATCCGAAGAACCCGGCCGCCAGCAAGGTCGCGATCGATTTCGACATCGCCAAGTCGCTGACCGTGACCAGCCCGCAATTCGCCGAGCATCTGAAGTCGAAGGATTTCTTCGACGTCGCCAACAACCCTACCGCGAAGTTCGTGTCGACCCGCATCCAGCCGATGGGCGATCACTGGATGATGAACGGCAACCTGACGATCAAGGGCCAGACGAAGCCGGTGCAGCTGACCGTGCGCTTCATGGGCGCAGGCGAGAACCCGATGAACAAGAAGAAGAATGTCGGCTTCACCGCGACGGGATCGATCAACCGCAGCGAGTTCGGCCTCGGCATGGCCGCGCCGGTCGTGTCGGACAAGGTCGACCTGACGATCAACGCCGCCTTCGTCGCGGCGTGATCCGGCAGATGCGCGCGGTTCAGGCCGCGCGCATCGCCGCAAACCCTTCGAAGGTGGCGCGCACATTGGGGGCGGCACCTTCGACCAGCGTCGCGACCTGTACGACCACGCCGCCGCTGCCGTCGTCCGCCGCCATCGCCCAGTCACCGAATTCGCGCGCCGCGACCTCGCGCCGCGACAGCACGACCATCGCGAAATGCCGCGGATCGGCGGCGATGCGGGCATAGGTCGCCTCGACCATTGCCGCTTCGCCTTCCAGCGCCTGCAGGAACCGCCGGCCACGATGATGGAGCAGGCCGGTGATGCCATCCCGGCGGTTGTTGCGCTCGGAGCAGGCGAGGATTTGGCCCAGATCGATCGTCGCCCCGGCTCGCGCGGTGCTCACATAGATCAACTGCAACATCACGACCCCGTCCAATTCTTGCTAAGTCCTTGGCTGTAGGTCGAACTTTATTACCAATCGGTATCATCGCTATCGGTGCTGGACTTTAACCCCGGTTTTCCCCACACACGCGCCATGGTCTGCGCGAACGCCCGCATTCTACGACTTAGCCGCCCTTAGGGCCGGATCGCACGCGCGTGCGCTGGTCCTGAGGGAGTATCGAACCTTTTCGGCAGATACCGGCGCTCTGGTAGCGCCCCATACAGGCTAGAGACGACATGCTGCGCGATCCTTCGACCAAATACCGCCCCTTCCCGACCGTCGATCTGCCCGACCGGCAATGGCCGTCGCGCACGATCACGCACGCGCCACGCTGGCTGTCGACCGACCTGCGCGACGGCAACCAGGCGCTGATCGATCCGATGGGTGCGGAGAAGAAGAACCGCTTCTTCGACCTGCTGGTCAAGGTCGGGTTGAAGGAGATCGAGGTCGGCTTTCCGTCGGCCGGCGCGACCGAGTTCGACTTCATTTCCAGCCTGGTCCGCGACGATCGCATCCCCGACGACGTGTGGGTGCAGGTGCTGACCCAGTCGCGCCGCGACCTGATCGAACGTAGCTTCGAAAGCCTCGACGGCGCGAAACAGGCGATCGTCCACCTCTACAACGCGGTCAGCCCGGCATGGCGGCGCATCGTGTTCGGTATGGAACGCCACGAAGTCCGCGATATCGCCGTGGCCGGTGCCAAGGTGTTGCGCGACGAAGCGGCCAAGCGCCCGAACACCGACTGGCGGTTCGAATACAGCCCGGAAACCTTCTCGACCGCCGAACTCGATTTCTCGGTCGAGGTCTGCGCGGCGGTGATGGACGTGTTGCGCCCTACGCCCGACAAGCCGTTGATCCTGAACCTGCCCGCCACGGTCGAGGCGGCGACGCCCAACGTCTATGCCGACCAGATCGAATGGTTCTGCCGCAACGTGCCGAACCGCGACAGCGTCGTCATCTCGCTGCACACCCATAACGACCGCGGCACCGGCGTCGCCGCCGCTGAGCTGGGATTGATGGCGGGGGCCGACCGGGTCGAGGGTTGCCTGCTCGGCAACGGCGAGCGCACCGGCAATTGCGACCTCGTGACCGTCGCACTCAACCTCTACACGCAGGGCGTCGATCCGCAGCTCGACCTGTCGGACATCGACGGGGTCGTGAACACGGTGAACTATTGCACCGCGCTGCCGGTGCATCCGCGCACCCCCTATGCCGGCGACTTGGTGTTCACCGCCTTTTCGGGGAGCCATCAGGACGCGATCAAGAAGGGCATGGCCGCACAGGCGGTACGCAACGACGGACTGTGGGAAGTCCCCTATCTGCCGATCGACCCCGCCGACCTTGGCCGCAGTTACGAAGCGGTGATCCGCGTCAATTCGCAGTCGGGCAAGGGCGGCGTCGCGTGGGTGCTGGAACAGGACAAGGGGCTGAAGCTGCCCAAGCGGTTGCAGGCCGATCTCAGCCGCCATGTGCAGGCGATGGCCGACCGGCTGGGCCGCGAACTCAACGCCGCCGACATCTGGTCCGCGTTCCACGATGCGTATCTGCCGCAGGGCAGCGATCGCTATGCGCTGATCGACTATGCCGAGACGCATGCACCGGGCGGCGGTCCGCCGCGCACCTTCGTCGGGCGCCTGCGGCTGGACGGCGAAGAGCGTTCGATTTCGGGCAAGGGCAACGGGTTGCTGTCGGGCCTGCTCGCCGCGCTGCGCGACGAGGGCGGGATCGACATGGATGTGGTCGACTATAGCGAGCATGCGATCGGCCATGGCGCCGATGCGCAGGCCGCCGCGTATCTCGAATGCAGCCTGCCCGATGGCCGGCGGGTGTTCGGGGTGGGGATTGATGGCGACGTCGCGACCGCCACGGTGCGGGCGGCGCTGAGCGCAGCGAACGCGACGACGCGGGGGTAGGCGTAAGGTCACCTTCACCTTTCCGGCGCTATGCGCCTCCCTCCCTCTCCCGCCGGGAGAGGGAAAGACGCCGAAGGCGGCGAAGGGTGAGGGTGAACAGTCGCAGTTGGATTGTGACTCTGACCGAGAACGTCACCCCAGCGCAGGCCGGAGTCCCCCCATGGCGGGCGCACCGCTAAATCGAAGAGACCCCAGCCTTCGCTGGGGTGACGTGTAGGTGTTGACAGAATCAGCCTCGCCAAGAACCGTATCCCCGCGCAGGCGGGGATCCAGGGTTGCGAAACACAGCGGCGGCGTTCCGGGCTCTGGATCCCTCACCGCGTCAAAACGCGAATCGCACCCTACCCAAAATGCGGTCCCCGCTATGCCGCCGATCGCCGATCGCGCTGACTGCCCGGTCGTCGTTCAGATCGGTCCCGACATAATCCAGCGCCAGCGTCAGCGGCCCGGTGGTATGCTCGACGCCGAGGCGCCAGTCGGTATAGGTCCCGCCGGGCCGCAGCCGGTCGGCCCGCGCGGCATCGTCGACTGCGCCCGATGAACGCCCGACGCCGCCGACCAGCGTGAACGGCGTCGCCGGAATCCCTGCAACCGCCTGCGCCGACAGATACAGGTTGCTGCCGCCGATCGCGCGCTGCGGCGGGGCGTAGAGCGCACCTGCGGTCAGTTCGACCGGCCCCAGCGAATAGCGCGCATCGCCGCCGAACTCGGCATAGTCCATGCCGCGCGCCGCGCCGGCGAACACATGCCCGATCGCCCGACCGCGCAACTGCACCGACCCGGCATCGGTGACGATCGCCGCGCCCAGATCGGCTACCGCCCCCGCCCCATCATGCCGCACCGAGTCGCGCAGCGCCGCGACGCGCGCATCGATCTCGATCACGCCCAGCGTCAGCGCCGCATCGCCCGAAACCGACGCCCGCCCCTCGCTCCAGCTCAACCCGCGGCGCCGTTCGTCGATGGTCGCCTCGACCCCGACCGTCGGCAACGACTGTGCCTGTGCCGCCGTCGTCACCAACAGCGATATCGCACCGAAAACTATCCGTCCTATCATCCTGCCTGTCTATTTTCCTGCATCCGGTCGATTTCGGTGTGGAGTACCCCATGGTCCTCCTGCGCCAGTTGCACCAGCCGTGCCTGCAATTCGGGCGTCCGCGCCGCGACTTCGCGGGCGATCGCGGTCTGTTGCGCGCTGCACCAGCCCGGCCGGCTGCCCTCGACGACATTGTCATGCGCGAACGACCGCACCAGTGTCGATCCCGATGCGTGGCGCGCCTGCCGGTCGACCACCAGACCCGCGTGCCACATACAGCGCAGCGTCGAGGGGCGCCCGCCTGCTCCGACCGTGCCGACCTGACGATAGGTCACCTGCACGTCGGCGTTATAGTCCGATTGCACCGCACCGGTGGCGTGGTCGATGCGAACGCTGTGCACCATGCCGGCCTGCGGCGCAGCCGACGCCATCGCCATCACCATTCCGGCCAACCCGATCATCATGTCCGTCTCCTGTTCCTGCGGATGGCCCCGGCCTTTGTCGGCCGGTAACCGGTTCGGACGTTTGTCCGATCCGTACATAACGGATCGGTTGCGGGAGACGTTTCTTAAAATCGGGCAAGCAACGCTTTGTCACGAAAGCGAAAACGCCGCCCGGGTTGCCCCAGGCGGCGTCGTCACGAACCGGTCGCGCCGCACGCGCGGCGCGAAGGGGTCACTTCATGTGCGCGCTCAGCAGCTTGTTCATTTCGAACATCGAGCACGACTTCTTGCCGAACAGCTTTTCCAGCGTTTCGTCCGCCAGAATTTCGCGCTTGTCCTTCGGGTTCTGCAGGTCGTGCTTCTTGATGTATTCCCACATCTTGCTGACGACTTCGCTACGGGGCAGCGGGTCCGACCCGGTGATCTTCGCCAGATCGGCCGACGGCGTCACCGGCTTCGCGATTCCGCCCCGGGCGCCGCCGGTCGTCGTGGTTTCCTTGGCCATATTATTCCTCCTAATCCCCCTGAGGGCCGCACCGTAGGCACGGCAGGCCGACGGTTATGCAAGGTTCCAATGCGCTTGTCGCGGGGGAAAAGCGACAAACCGCACCAAGGATTCCACGAAATTCCCCCGTTCACCAGCCTTTCGTCCGAATTTCGGGATCAGAACCCGAACCGGGCACGTACCCCGTAGAAGCGCGGCATGGCGGGATACACGCCATAGGTGCCGGTCTGCTCGGGGATCGCGAAGCCCGAAATGTTGTAATATTGGTTGGTGATATTCTCGACGAAGAATTCCAGCTGCTTGCTGCGATCGTCGGTCGCCACGCCGATCTTGCCATTGAGCAGCGGATAGCCGTCGTTGCCCACGGTCGTCGTGCCGGTGCCATCGCGGACGATCGACACGTCGCTGTTGTAACGCATGTCGACATGGAACAGCGCGTTCAGGTCGCCGGTCAGCTTCGGCGACCACGTCGCCGCGACGGTGAACACGTTGCGTGGCTGGTTCAGGAACTGGCGCCCGTTCTGGTTCTGCAGCGGGGTGCCGGTGAAGTCGTTGTCGGCGTCGTACGATGCGTCGAGCAGCGTGTAGCCGAAGCGGAAGCTCAGCTCGCGGATCGGCTGGACCAGCGATTCGAGCTCGATCCCCTTGGCGGTCGACTTCGGCACGTTCTGCACGACGAAGCTGTTGCCCGCGAAGATCAACGACTGGAGCCCCTTGAACTTCTGGTAGAACAGCGCGGCGTTGAACGAGAATTTGCGCGTGAAGCTGGTCTTCAGGCCCAGTTCGTAGCTGTCGACCGTCTCGGCGCCGAATTCCAGATCGGTCGCCTGCGCGCCGTCGCCACCCAGCACGCGGGTGTCGAAGCTCGCCTGGTCGAGATTGTAGCCGCCCGATTTGAACCCGCGGTCATAGCTGGCATAGCCGAGGATATCGGGGGTGAACTTGTAGGCGAGCTTGGCGGTGCCGGTCAGGCGGCTTTCCGAGCGGTCATGGGTGTAATTGCCGTTGAACTCGCTCGACACTGCGGGATTGCAGCTGAGCAGGAACAGGTTCTGGAACAGCGCCGGGCTCGCGGTGCGGATCAGGTTGCGATAGGTGACCGCGCGCGGGTCGTTGCCGAGGAAGAAGCCGCACCCCGCCGGGTTGCTGTTGATCGACGCGGCCAGTTCCTTGCGTTCGTAATTGTAACGCAGGCCCAAGGTCACCGACAGCTGGTCGGTCACGTTGATGATGTTGTGGGTGAACAGCGCGAAGGCGTTGGTATCGACCTGGAAATCGTCGTTGTTGTTGCCCTGTCCGGCGACGTTCGGGGTCAGCGGGGTGTTCAGATAGTTGAACAGCGCCGATCCCGGCGGGGCTGCCGCCTGCAGCTGCGGGCTCTGCGCATAGAGCAGCTGCCCGAACAACGGCACCGTGCCGGTCGGCAGCGCCGCACCGCCGCGCAGCGACGTCACCAGCTGGGTAAAGGTCGGCACGTTGAAGCTGCCGTAGAATTGCGCCGCCCGCCCGATGCCGCCCGCCGACGGCGGCGCGCCCAGCACGCCTGCCAGCAGCGTGTCGACATAGCGATTGGCGTCGTTGCCCAGGCGCACGGTGTCGCGCAGCTTGAGCTTTTCGTTCAGGTAGAAGCCGCCGACGAGGAAATCGAGCTTGCCGTCGAACAGCTGCCCCTGCAGTCGCAGTTCCTGCGTGATGTCGCGCAGCGACGATTTGTAGCCCTCGCGATACGCGCGATCGATCCCCGAATAGTCGATGTCCTGGTTCCGCAGCACGCGGAAGTCGCGATAAGCGCTGATCGAGGTCAGCTTCATGTCGCCGATATCGACGTTCATCTCGCCCGACACGCCCCAGTCGCGCACCGCTTCCAGATAGTCGCGGTTGGGCGACGCGGCCATGCGCCGGTCGGAGGGCGGGCCGGTATAGATGCCGGTGCGACCCTGCTGTGCCGCGATCGCCTGGATCGCCGGGGCGGTGGCGCCCCGCGTGCCGCTGACCACGCCGCAGCACTGCTCGTCGGTCTTGTAGTAATCGCCGATCAGGCGGAAGCTGAAGGCCGAGGTGTCGTACAGCGCCTGGCCGCGGACGTACCAGCGGTTGATGTCGTTGAACGCGCGGTCGGAATTGACGTCCTCGATATAGCCGTCGCGCTTGCGATAGCCGCCGTCGACGCGCAGCGCGAGCTGTTCGGACACCGGCCCGGTCAGCGCGCCCTTCAGCTCGTACGCGTTGAAATTGCCGTATTCGCCCTCGACATAGCCGCCCAGATCGAACTTCGGCAGCGCGGTCGTGACCGACAGCGCGCCGGCCGAGGTATTGCGGCCGAACAGCGTGCCCTGCGGTCCGCGCAGCACTTCGACGCGCTCCACTTCGGGCAGTTCGGCGATGGCAATGCCGGCGCGCGAGCGGAACACGCCGTCGATGAACACGCCGACGGCGGGTTCGAAGCCGGGATTGTCGCCCGCGGTGCCGACGCCGCGAATCGACAGCGAGGTGGCGGTCGCCGACGACTGGCCAGTCGTGGTCTGGAGCGACGGGGCCAGCTGTTCGAGGCCGCGGATATCGCGCACGCCGGCATCGTCGAGCAGCTGCGCGTTCACCGCGGTCACCGCGACCGGCACGTCCTGGATCGGTTCGGCACGGCGGTTGGCGGTAACGATGATCTCGTTGCCCCAATCCTCGTCGATCGTCTGCGCGCCGTCCGCCTGCACTGCGCCCGCCGCAGTGGGCGTTACAGGCGCCGGAGTCGTCGGCGTGGTTTGCGCGAGCGTCGGGACGGCGCCCGCGACCATCGACAGGGCTGTGGCCGCCAGCAGGTGGAACTTCGTCATGGCATCCCCTCTTCGTCAGCTGCCGATATCGTCCGGCTATGCAGGTTGCATTTGGTGACGAAGCATCTATCCCGCGTCAACGGGCAACCTGCACGAAATCGCGCTTTCATCGGCGAACGGGTATGGAAGCCACAGTTCCGCCGCCACAGGGGACGAACCCCGTACGCGGTATCGAGTCGAAGATCGGGAATGGACCAGGCTGATGTGTGATGCGAACGACGATGCCGATGGCGGCGAACTGGTTGGCCCGGCACCGAAGATTCCCGTTCCCGACCACGTCGCCGCCGCGATCCGCACGCTGATCGAGTGGACCGGCGACGATCCGACCCGCGAAGGGCTGCTCGACACCCCCTTGCGCGTCGCGCGCGCGTGGAAGGAATATACGCAGGGCTATGCCGAGGACCCCGCGCACCACCTCGAACGCGTGTTCGAAGAGGTCGGCGGCTATGACGAGATCGTGCTGCTGCGCGACATCCCGTTCCAGTCGCATTGCGAACACCACATGGCACCGATCGTCGGCAAGGCGCACATCGCCTATCTGCCCAAGGACCATGTCGTCGGCATTTCGAAGCTGGCGCGGGTGCTGCACGGCTATGCCCGACGGTTGCAGGTGCAGGAACGGCTGACCGCCGAGGTCGCCGACTGTATCTGGAACGGCCTGCGCCCACGCGGCGTGGCGGTGGTGATCGAGGCGACGCATGGCTGCATGACGTCGCGCGGGGTGCGCACGCCGGGCGTCACCATGGCCACCAGCCGGATGATGGGCGTGTTCCGCGACGACGAACGCAGCCGTAAGGAAGTGCTGGCGCTGATCGGGCGCGGGTGACGGAACGGCGATCGGCGGCGAGGCGTTTTATGATGATGAAACACCACCTCGCCTGCATCGCTGCCGCGCTCTCGCTCGCCGCCTGTTCGGCCGAGCCGCCCGCCAACGCGACCGATCCGCAGGCGGCGAGGCCGGTCGGGTCGATCGGCGGCGTCGATCCCGCGGGCAACACGGCGCGCCCGGTCACCTCGACCCGCGGCCTGCCCGATACGCCCGCGCCGCACGACGCACCCGAACTGCTCCCGATGGTACAGGCCGATTTCGCCGACAAGAATCTGCTGGGTTCGGGGTGTTCGTTCCACGCCACGCCGGGCGGCCCCGTGCTGCTGCTGCTCCGCGACGAAGGCGACGGGCTGGTCCATTTCAACAAGGCAAAACGCCGTATCACCGCCGCGACCCCGGGCCGCGAAGCGGTGGCGAATGGCGGCATCATGGCGGGCGACAAGGTGTCGTTCACGCTCGACCATGCGGCGGGCCCGGGCGAACCGACGTCGGGATCGACCCGCGTATGGCCTGCGACGCTGACGATGCGGACCAACGACGGTGGCGAGCGAATCTATCGCGACGGTCGCTGGGAATGCGGCAGCTGATCGGCGGCATTGCCTAAGCCCGCGCGCGCTTATACAGCGCTGGCATGGCCTCGTAGCTCAGCTGGACAGAGCGCCGCTTTCCTAAAGCGGGCGTCGGGGGTTCGAGTCCCTCCGAGGCCACCAGATTTTGCCCGCGCCGTTGATCGGCGGTTGGCAGTCGATATGCAGGTGCCCGCCCCAATCCGTTCGATCCGAGCAGCTTCGAGCTTGTCGAGAACGGGTCGCTTGGGGCACCGCCTTCTCGACTTCGGTTCTCGACAAGCTCGAAGCAAACGGGTTGGGAGTTGGGGGATAAGCGGATATTTTGCGGTCATCGCCCCCGACCCACCCCGTTTGGTTCGAGCAGCTTCGAGCAAAGTCGAGAAGCGTCTGTCGAGAACGGGTCGCTTGAGGCACCACCTTCTCGACTTCGGTTCTCGACTTTGCTCGAACCTGCGCTCGAAGCAAACGGGTTGGTAGATAACCGGACATTTTGCGGTTATCGCCCCTCCCATCCGTTTGGTTCGAGCAGCTTCGAGCAAAGTCGAGAAGCGTCTGTCGAGAACGGGTCGCTTGGGGCACCACCTTCTCGACTACGGTTCTCGACAAGCTCGAACCTGCGCTCGAAGCAAACGGAGTGGAAGGGCGGGGTGTAGCGGGCATCCAACGGATATTTGGCCGGTCCGCCAACCCCGGCGAACTCCCTAATTCGCCCGCTCCGGCGGCACCACCGGCAGCGGCAGCGGGGCGATCGGCACCCCCTCTTCCACCAGCGCCTTCGCCTCTTCCTTCGTCGCCTGCCCATGGATCGGCGCCACGTCCGCGTCGCCGACATGCATCGCCCGCGCACGATCGGCAAAGGCGCGGCCGACCCATTCGCTGCCCGACAATGCCTGCTGCTGCGCCTTCGCGAGCGCCGCCAGCGCCGCCTTCATCGCCTCGGGCGCCACACCACCAGAACCTTTCGGTGCGATGTTCGGCGCCATCACCGCTTTCTCGATCCGGCCGTCGTCGCACATCGGACAGGCGATCAACCCACGCGCGCGCTGGTCGCCATAGGCGTCGCTGGAGGCGAACCATGCCTCGAACACATGCGCGTTGCCGCAGCGCAGGTCGAATACGATCATGCGATGCGCTCGACCGGCGGGATCGCGCGGCGATGGTCGAGCACGGGTACGCGTGCCCGCACCGTATCGACCTGCGCCGGATCGATCTCGACATAGCCAAGGCCCGCGGTGTCACCCATGTCGAGCAGCACCTTGCCCCACGGATCGATCACCAGCGAATGGCCATAGGTCGTGCGCCCATCTTCATGGATCCCCGTCTGCGCCGCCGCCACGACGAACGCGCCGGCCTCGATCGCGCGTGCGCGCAACAGGACATGCCAGTGCGCCTGCCCCGTCGGCACGGTGAACGCCGCCGGCACCGACAGGATCGTCGCCCCGGCATCGCTTATCGCGCGAAACAAGTCGGCGAAGCGCAGGTCGTAGCAGATCGATGGCCCGAGCATGCCGGCCGGGGTCGCCACGACACAGGCTCGCTCCCCCGGTGCATAGCTGGCCGACTCGCGCCAACTCTCGCCGCTCGGCAACGTCACGTCGAACAGATGCAGCTTGTCGTAGGTCGCGCGGACGTCGCCGCTATCGTCGATCACATAGCCGCGATTGGCGAGGCGTCCGTCGTCGCGGCGCACCGCCAGCGAGCCGAGATGGACCCAGATGCCCGCCCTCCCCGCCGCATCGCGCACCGCACGCAACACGCGGTCATCGCTTTCGGCGGCGATCGACCCCGCCGCCCGTTCGCGATCACGATCAATCAGCCCCGACATTTCGGGGGTGAACAGCATCGCCGCGCCCGCCGCCGCCGCCCGCTCGATCGCGTCGACCAGCACCGCCGCATTGGCGTCGGGATCGATGCCGGCGGTCATCTGGAGCAGCGCGAGCTTCATGCCGACAGCAGCGCGTCCAGCTTGCCCGCCCGCTCCAGCGCGGCGAGATCGTCCGATCCGCCGACATGGGTGTCGCCGATGAAGACCTGCGGCACGGTGGTGCGGCCATTGGCGCGGCCCAGCATTTCCTGCCGCTTCGGCCCACCCATGGTGATGTCGATCTCGTCATAGGCCGCGCCCTTGTCGTCCAGCAGCCGTTTGGCGCGGGTGCAATAGGGGCAGAACGCCTTGGTATAGATGGTGATGTTTGCCATGGCAGTTCAGTTGTGGTCGGCGCGCGCCCTTGTCAATCGTCCGCTCCGACGACCCGCGCCCAGCACAGGATGGAAACCCGGTCGGCGCCCGCGGCACGCAATACCTTGGCACAGGCGTCGACCGTCGCCCCGCTGGTGTGGACGTCGTCGATCAGCACGATCGACTGCCCCTTGATCCGCGCCGGATCGGTCACCGCGAACGCGCCGCGCACCGCTTTTGCCCGCCGCCTTCCGTCCATGCCCCGCAACGGCGGCGTCGATCGCGTCCGCCGCAGCACGTCACATGCCACCGGCACCCCGCCCAGCCGCCCCAGCTCGGCCGCGATCAACTGCGCCTGGTTATAGCCGCGGGTCCATAGCCGGCGCCGGTGCAACGGCACGGGGACGAGGCAGGTCGCCTCCGCCGGCAAATGCCGCAGCATCAACCGCGCCATCGTTCGCGCCAGCGCCAGCCGCCCGCCATATTTCAGCTTGAGCGCCACGTTGCGCGCGACCGGACCATAGGCGACCGCCGCCCGCACCCCGTCATGCGCCGGTGGCCTTGCCAGACACGCGGCACAACACATCCCCGGCCCGGCATCGACCGCGAACGGCACGCCACACCGCACGCACGCCGGATCGCCCAGAAACCGCAGCCCCGACCAGCATGGCGCGCAGAAGCGATGATCCGCCTCCACCACCACCCCGCACCCCGGACAGCGCGGCGGTAGTGCCAGCGCGACGAGGTGCGCCAGGGCGGCGGCGGGGACGGCGAGCGCGTGCATCGCGCCCTTGTCGCCGCGCGCGCCACCCGGCACAAGGCAGGGCGTGACCGCCCCCGACCTTTTTGCCCGCCGGCGCCGCCGCCTGCACCGCGACCGCGCCGCCACCGATTTCGCCCGCGCCGACTTCCTCCACCGCTATATGCTGGAGGGGATCGAGGAGCGGTTGCACGCCGTTACCCGCAGCTTTTCCGACGTGCTCGACCTCGGTTGCGCCGACGCGGCCTTCGTGCCCCCGCCCGGTACCCGCATCGCACGGTTCGACCCCGGCTTCGCCTTCGCACGAGCGGCGCAGGGGGTGCAGGGGGACGAGGACCGGCTGCCCTTTGCCGATGGCGCGTTCGACCTCGTCGTGTCGGTCGGTGTGCTCGACAGCGTCAACGACCTGCCCGGTGCGCTGACGCTGATCCGGCGGACGCTGCGGCCCGACGGGCTGTTCCTCGCCGCGTTCACTGGCGGGCGAACGCTCGCGACGCTGCGCCAGTCGCTGTTGTCGGCCGAGGCGGATCGTCCGGCGGCGCGGGTGCATCCGCAGATCGACCTGCGTTCGGCGGGCGACCTGCTGGTCCGCGCCGGCTTCGCGCTGCCGGTCGCCGACTCGGAGACGTTGACCGTGCGCTATGCCGGGCTGGGGCGGCTGGTCGACGATCTGCGCGGGATGGGGGCGACCGGGCTGCTCGAACCCGCCCCCCTCGGCCGCACCGGGCTGATGGCGACCGCTGCCGCCTTTGCCGAACGTGCCGATCCCGACGGCCGCACCACCGAACAGTTCGAAGTGATCTACCTCACCGGCTGGGCCCCTGCCCCCAGCCAGCCGCAACCGGCCAAGCGCGGCAGCGCCACCGCCTCGCTCGCCGATACGCTGCGACCTAGATAAGCGCTTCGAGCAACCCGATCAGCGGCCGGTCGGCGGGCGGCATCGGCAGCACGTGGAGCTGTACCGGCCGCAGCCATTGCAGCGCGGTGGCGTGCCGCGCCTCCGGTATCCCGCGCCACTTGCGCAGCGCGTAGAGCAGCAGCAGCAGATGCCGCTCGCCCAGCGCCTCGCTGGCGAAGGCGGCGGGTGCCAGACAACTGTGATCGACCACGATCCCCAGTTCCTCGTCCAGCTCGCGGATCAACGCGGCTTCGGGCGTTTCGCCCGGCTCCACCTTGCCGCCGGGAAACCCCCACAGCCCGGCCATCGCCGTGCCCGGCGGGCGTTGCTGCACCAGCACGCGACCGTCGCGATCGACCAGCGCGGCTGCGGTCACCAGCAATATGCGGGAAGGGGGAAGCGACACTTTCTTAACCTCGCTCGGGCTAGGGCTGGCCTTCGTAAATTTGCCGGGAGTCAGCCGTCATGCGTTCGTTTCTGCGGGCCCTCCGCAGCCTTTGGCAAGATCGGCGCGGCGCGACGGCAGTCGAATATGGAATGATCCTGGGCCTGGTCGTGGTGGTGATCATCTCCAGCATCGCCGGTTTGGGCAAGACCACCAGCGACCTGTGGAACGGCGTCACCGCCAATGTGACGCAACATACACCGCGCGGTTAACCATCAAACTGATTTCGTTCGATTTCCCTTAAACTTTTATCAACCGCGCCGCCCGTACCTTCTTAGAGCCGATCGGAATTTTGTTCCGTGACGCCGGGAATAATTGAAGCACGCAGAACCAAGGAGCGAGTTATGCAGAAGATCCGTACCTTCCTGAAGAACAGCAAGGGCGCCACCGCGATCGAATACGGCCTGATCGCTGCGCTGATCGCCGTCGCCGCCATCGCCGCGATGCAGGGCCTGGGCAACCAGCTGAAGACCACCTTCGGCAACGTCACGTCGAACATGAAGGCTTCGTAAGCCTCCACGACGTCGACACAGGAGGGGCGGCGGGACTTCGGTTCCGCCGCCCTTTTCTTGTGCCGTTCTACAGCCGGCCCATCGCAAGGAATTTCTTGCGCCGCGCCTGCCGCAGCGCCGCCGCATCCTGCGCCGCCAGTTCGGTCAGTTCGCCGTCGATCGCATCGCCCAGCGCGGCGATCGCGTTTGCCGGATCGCGATGTGCCGCGCCCAGCGGTTCGGCGACGATCCGGTCGATCACGCCCAGCGTCTTCAAATCCTGCGCGGTCACCCGCATCGCCTCGGCCGCCTCTGGGGCCTTGTCCGCAGTGCGCCACAGGATCGACGCGCAACCCTCTGGCGAGATCACCGAATAGACGGCATGCTCCATCATCAGCACCCGGTTGCCCGCCGCCAGCGCGATCGCGCCGCCCGAGCCGCCTTCGCCCAGAATCGCCGACACCATCGGCACGCCGAGGTTCAGTGCCGCCTCGGTCGAGCGTGCGATCGCCCCTGCCTGCCCGCGCTCTTCCGCCTGAATGCCGGGGAACGCGCCCGACGTATCAACCAGCGTGACGACGGGCAGGCCGAAGCGGTCGGCCAACTGCATCAACCGGATCGCCTTGCGATAGCCCTCGGGCTTGCCCATCCCGAAGTTATGCTTGAGCCGTGTCGCGGTGTCGTCGCCCTTTTCGTGGCCGATCACCACGACCTTGCGCCCGCGGAACCGCCCGATCCCGCCGAGGATCGCTTGATCGTCGGCAAAGGCGCGGTCGCCGCCCAGCGGCATGAAATCGTCGACCAGCGCGGCGACATAATGCTTGAAATGTGGTCGTTCGGGATGGCGCGCGACCTGAGTCTTCTGCCACGGTGTCAGCTTGGTGTAGGTTTCGCGCAGCAGCCGGTCGGACTTGGTCTGCAACCGTCCGATCTCGGTCGCGATGTCCAGCTCGCCATCGGCGGCGGTGTCGCGCAGCTCGTCGATACGCGCCTGCAGCTCGGCGATGGGTTTTTCGAAATCTAGGAACGTAGCCATGGCTCCGGGCCCTATGGCCGTGTCCGTCCGGCGTCAATCAGCGGGTGGCGTTCGTTCACCAGCCGTACCAGCCGCGACGCATCGACATGGGTGTAGATTTCGGTGGTCGCGATATCGGCATGGCCCAGCATCGCCTGCAACGCGCGCAGGTCCGCGCCGCCCTCCAGCAAATGGGTGGCAAAGGCGTGGCGCAGGACGTGCGGACTGATCCGGTCGGGCGCGATCCCCGCCTCGCCCGCCAGCGCGCGGACGATCTGGTATAGCCGCATCCGCGACAAATGCTTCTGTCCGGAGGGAAACAGCCACGGGCTGTCCGCTGGCACCTGCCCCCGCCACCGTGCTACGGCAGCACGCGCCCGGTCGGACAACGGCACCATCCGCTCGCGCCCGCCCTTGCCCTTCAGGATCAGGTACGGCCGGTCGGACGCGATCGCCGCGCGCGGCAGCGACACCAGCTCGGTCGCGCGCAGCCCCGATCCGTAGAGCAGTTCGAACAACGCCGAGAGGCGCAGGTCGTTGGGATCGGGCGGCACCCGCGCGATCCGCGCGTCGATCGCGGCGAACATCGCATCGATATCACCACTCGACAGCGTTTTCGGAAGCGGCCGCGACGTGCCCGGTCGGGGCAGCGCCGCGCCCGGATCGTCGGCACGCAGTCCCTCTTCGGCCAGAAACGCGAAGAACCGCCGCAACGCCGCGCCTTTCCGCGCCACCGTCGATTTGGCAAAGTCCTGCCACCCGTCGGCCAGTCGCCCGATCGCCGCGGCATCGGCCGCCGCCAGCCGCCCGCCCAGCACATCGGAGGCAAGCGACAGGTCGGTACGATAGGCGGCGATGGTGTTGCGCGCCGCTCCGGCTTCCGCCGCCATCATCTCCAGAAAGCGGTCGATCAGGTCCCGGTCGTTGCCGGGTCCACTCACAGCCGGAACGTCACGACCGGACGAGCGCCTCGGCCGCGATCATCCGCGCTTCCCCCTCGCGCCCCGCCGCGCGCAACGCCGCGACGGTGTGGAACAGCGCCTCGGCCGGCACCCCGCGCCAGTCGCGCGTCTGCATCCCCGTAGCCGCCAACAACAGGACGGTCCCGCCCTCACCGTTCACACCCGCCCGGTCGATCGCATCGGTCCACGGATTGCGCGCACCGATCGCGACGTTCAGCTCGCGTGCCATGCCCTGCACCTGATCGCGCGGCAGGCGGCCCAGCCCGGCCAGCGCGGCGAACAGCAGCTGCCCCTTGCGCGCATTCTGTCCGGCATAGTCCGACACGGCACCCGCCGCGACCGACCGGCCCATCGGGTCGGCAACCGCCAGCATCGCCCAGCCGTCGCTGCCGACCGGCACGATCCCGCGCCAGCGCAGCGCCGGCAGGTCGAGCCCCGCGCTCAACATCGACGCGATCAGCTGGTCGGCGTCCCCGGCATGATCCACCACCGGTGCGATCATCGCCGCCGCCCGTGCCGTCAGCACCCGCCGGGCATAGCCGAGCGGCGTGGTGATCGCCGGTTCCCAGAACTGGCGCAGCATCGTCAGCCGATCGGTATCGCGCCCGGTAAAGGCGGTGCGCAGATCGGTCGCGAGCGCGGTCTGCGTGCTCGTCGCATCCTCGTCGCTGCCCAGCTGGGCATACAGGTCGACCAGCGCCTCGCTCGACACCACGCCCTGCGCCGCCGCCAGATCGGCATCGGCCAGCCGGACGCCCGGTGCGAATTGCGGTGCGGTCGCGTGCCAGTAGCGGACCTGCGGCCCGACCCCGCCGAACAGGCCGGCGGGTACCGGCGTCGCGCTGGCGGCGGCCATGCCGTAGCGCCATGCGGTCAGGCGATCGATGCCGTCCCATTCGATCGTCGCTTCCCGCCGCCCGGCCGAACCCTTGCCGACCAGCTTTTCGGCCAGCGCCACGTCGATCGCACCGCCGCCCGGCGCTGCGCGCCGAGCCTGATCGACGATCCGCCCGGCCTCGCGCGCCTTGCCCGACAGGCCGAGGCAGATGGCATTGGCCAGCCGCCAGCCGCGTTCGTTCGACTGCGCCATCGCCGGCGTCACCAGCGGACACAGCCCGCCCGGATCGCCCGTCGCCAGCATCGCCTGCATCGCGATCTGAAACAGCTTGGGCGTATAATTCTCGATATCGACCGACTGGACCAGCGCGCGCGCCGATGGCGCCTCGCCCATGCGGACCAGCAGCCATGCGCGCTCCGCGGCATAATCGGCACCGTCGACGCCGCCCGGCGTCGCGACGTCGGACACCAGCGCGCGGCGCAACCCGATCGAGACCCAGCGCGAGGCGACCGGCGCGTCGAGCGAGCGCATGATCCGTTGCAGCCACGGCCCGTCGCTGCTCCCGAACGCATCGCTGCCGAATGCGCCCCCCTGTCCGGCAATGCCGATGCTGGCGGTCGAGCGGCGGGCATAGTCGGGCAGTTCATATTGCCGGAGCGCCTCCGGGCTGATCGCCACCGGAGTCGCCGATGCTGTCGGCGTCGGGGTGGAGGCTGGACCCGGCACCCCCGGTATCGGCTGTACGATCGGCGCGGACGGCGCGAAATTCGGACCACCCGCCGGTGCTGCCGCGGTTGGACGCGGCGTCGGCGTGGGGGCCGGCGCCGGTGCGTCGCCGAATCCCGGCGGCAGCAACGATTCGGGCACATCCTGCCCGATCGCCGGCACGCCGATCGCGATCAGCGCGGCGGCGGCGATCCCGATGCGCAACCGGTCAGTTGGCGAGGTTTTCAAGCGAGACCGCCTTTTCGATCTGGGTCGGCTGCTGCTCGGTCGAACGTCCCGCCAGCAGGAACAGGCCCGCGACCAGCGCGACCACGACGACGAGGAGGATGACAAGCGAACGCGACATGGATCTAAACGTCCCGGTATTAGGGGGCAGGAAAAAGACGGCGACGCGCCTTTTGCCCGATCGGCGGGGCGGCTGTATAGCCCCTGCCGCAATGCTGCAAATTCAAGACTCCCTGCCCCAACCTCCCTCGCGCTGGACCGGCCGCCCGATCGTGCTCGTCGGGCTGATGGGCGTGGGCAAATCCACCGTCGGCCGCCGCCTGGCGCAGCGGATGAAGCTGGATTTCGTCGATGCCGACAACGAGATCGAACATGCCGCGGGCATGACCATCGCCGAAATCTTCGAACGCTTCGGCGAGGATCATTTCCGCGACGGCGAACGCCGCGTCATCGCCCGGTTGATCGACGGCACCCCGAAGATCATCGCGACCGGCGGCGGCGCGTTCATGCAGGCGGATACCCGCGAACTGATTCTTGAACAGGCGCTGGCGATCTGGCTCGACGCGTCGCCCGACGTGCTCGCCGAACGCGTCCGCCGCCGCGACACCCGCCCGCTGCTGCGCGGCAAGGACCCGCGCAAGGTGCTGAGCGACCTCGCCCGCGTGCGCAACCCGGTCTATGCGCTTGCGCCGATCCACGTCGTCAGCCAGCACGCACCGCACGACGCCACCGTTTCCGCCATCCTGAAAGCCATCGGCCAATGACCGTCATTCCCGTCGCGCTCGGCGACCGCAGCTACGACATCGTGATCGAGGACGGCGTGCTGGCGCACGCCGGCGATCATCTCGGCCCGATCGCGCGCGGTCGGCGGATGGTGATCGTCGCCGATGCGCAGGTGCCGATGCACCTCGCCACGCTGCGGGCGTCGCTCTCCGCCTCGGGCATCGCCAGCGAGGCGATCGAGATTCCGGCCGGCGAGGGCTCGAAGAGCTGGGCAACGCTCGAACGCCTGCTCAATTCGCTGCTGGCGCTGGGCGTCGAGCGCGGCGACCACATCGTGGCGCTGGGCGGCGGGGTGACTGGCGACCTTGTGGGCTTCGCCGCCGCGATCCTGAAGCGCGGCTGCGGCTTCGTCCAGATACCGACGACGTTGCTGGCGCAGGTCGATTCGTCGGTCGGCGGCAAGACCGGGATCAACACCCGCGCCGGCAAGAACCTCGTCGGCGCGTTCCACCAGCCCGCCTTGGTGCTGATCGACCCGACGACGCTCGACACGCTCCCGGCACGCGAAGTCCGCGCCGGCTATGCCGAGGTCGTGAAGTACGGCCTGATCGACGATCCCGATTTCTTCGCGTGGTGCGAATCGAACGGCGCCGCGCTGCTACTCGGCGATCCGCTGGCGCGCACGCAGGCGATCGCGCGCTCGGTCGGGGCGAAGGCGCGAATCGTCGGCGCCGACGAACGCGAGACGACGGGCACGCGGGCGCTGCTCAACCTAGGCCACACCTTCGGCCATGCGCTGGAAGCCGAGGCCGGCTTCGACGGATCGCTGCTGCATGGCGAGGGGGTCGCGGCCGGCATGGCGCTCGCCTTCGCCTACAGCGCCGAACAGGGGCTGTGCCGCGCCGAGGATGCCGCCCGCGTCGCCGCACACCTGCGCGCCGCCGGCTTACCCGACGGTCTCGCCGCCGCCGGCATCACCGCGTCGGGCGAAGAGCTGGTTGGCCACATGCTCCATGACAAGAAGCGCGAGGGCGGCACGCTGCCGTTCCTGCTCGCCCGCGGCATCGGCCAGACCTATCTCGACCGCTCGGTCGATCTGGGCAGCGTCGCCGCGTTCATTGACCGCCAGCACCGCTGATGCCGCAAGGGATCGCCAAGCGCGACCTGCCGACCAAGACCTGCCCGGTCTGCGAACGCCCGTTCGCGTGGCGCAAGAAATGGGCGCGCGACTGGGACAATGTCGTCTATTGCTCGGACCGCTGCCGCCGGACGGGCAAGGCCGACTAGCGGGCGCCCGGAATATCGCTGTTCATCTGCTGCTGCTGCCGCCGCTCGGCGAACCATTGCCGCAGCATCGCCTGGGTACAGCCGCTCTGCCCGTTCATTCCGATCGCCGAACAGCTGTTCGGCCGCGTCGCCCGCGCCGCCTCCATCGCGACGTCCGCGCGCTGCGCCCAGCTCGAGTCGGCCGAGGCCTGCGACGGCGGATCGCGGAAGCGCTTGGGGATGCGATAGCGTTCGTTCTCGCCCAGCCGCGCGCACACCACGATCTCGTCATTGCTGGCGGGCTTCGGGCAGGCTTCCTCGCCATAGACCGTCGCGTTGCGCACCCGTTGCGGCGGATCGGCCGGCGTTTCCTGCGCCATAGCCGGTGCCGCGATCGCCAGTGCCAGTCCCGCCAGAACCCAACGCGTCATCGTCACTTCTCCCACACCCGCCCACTAACCGACCCGATCGATGAGCGCAGGCTGAACGCGCGAAGATTTCCTGTCGTTGCACCGCGCGGACAGGACGCTATGGCGGTGCCATGATCCTCGTCATCGACAATTACGACAGCTTCACCTGGAACCTCGTCCATTACCTGATGGAGCTGGGCGTCGAGGTCCGGGTCGAGCGCAACGACGCCATGACCGCCGCCGACGCGCTCGCCAGCGATGCGCAGGGCTTCCTGATTTCCCCTGGCCCCTGCACCCCGACCGAGGCGGGCATCTCGCTCGACCTCGTCGCCGCTTGTGCGCAGGCGCAGCGTCCGCTGCTCGGCGTCTGCCTCGGCCATCAGGCGATCGGCCAGCATTTCGGAGGAAAGGTCATGCGCGGCGGGCTGATGCACGGCAAGACCTGCCCGGTCGATCATGACGGCACCGGCCTGTTCGAAGGGCTGCCTTCGCCCTTCATCGCCACCCGCTATCACTCGCTGATCGTCACCGACGTGCCCGACTGCCTGATCGTCAACGCGACCGCATCGGACGCCAGCGTCATGGGCTTTCGTCACCGCGAGTTGCCGATCCACGGCGTGCAGTTCCACCCCGAAAGCATCGCCACCGAACACGGGCACGCGATGCTCGCCAATTTCCTCAAGAGCGCCGGCCTTGCCGCGGCGGTGCCGGCATGACCGTCACCACGCTGCTGCCCGATCCGTCGTCGCCGCTTTCCCATGAGAGCGCCGCCGAAGCCTTTGCCGCGATCCTCGACGGCACGGTGTCCGACGACGCCATCGCCACCTTCCTTACCGACCTTGCCCTCCGCGGCGAAACCAGCGTCGAAATCGCCGAGGCCGCCCGCGCACTGCGCCACCGCATGATCCCGATCGAAGCACCTGCCGGCGCAATCGACGTCTGCGGCACCGGCGGCGACGGTCACCATACCTTGAACGTCTCGACCGCGGTCAGCCTCGTCGTCGCCGCAGCCGGCGTGCCGGTCGCCAAGCACGGCAACCGCGCCGCCTCCAGCAAGGCGGGCGCCGCCGACACGCTCGAAGCGCTCGGCCTCGACATGGGCGTCGCCGGCGAGATGGCGCAATCGACGCTGGCCGATATCGGCATCGCCTTCCTGTTCGCCGCCAACCACCATCCGGCGATGCGCCGCATCACGCCCATCCGCCAGCGCATCGGCCGCCGCACCATCTTCAACCTGATGGGCCCGCTTGCCAATCCGGCGCGCACCACCCGCCAGCTGATCGGCATCGCCCGCCCCGACTACGCCACCGTCTATGCCGAGGCGATGGAACTGCTCGGCGCCGAAACCGCGCTGATCGTGTCGGGTGAGGAGGGGCTGGACGAAATCTCCGGCGCCGGCCCGACGATCGTCGTCCCCGTCGGCATGACCATGGCCGACCGCATCGTCCCCGAAGACGCCGGCCTGCCGCGCCATCCGATCAGCGCGATCCGCGGCGGCGACGCCGCGCACAACGCCGCGGCGCTCCGCGCGCTGTTGAAGGGTGAGAAGAGCCCGTACCGCGATGCCGTCCTGCTCAACGCCGCCGCCGCGCTCCTGATCGCCGACACCGCCACCGACCTGACCGACGGGGCCGAACGCGCCGCCGAGGTCATCGACTCGGGTGCCGCCGACCGCCTGCTCGACCAATGGATCGCTTACACATGACGATGCTCGACACCATCCTCGCCACCAAGCGGAACGAAGTCGCCGTCCGCAGCGCCCGCGCCAGCATCGCCGACCTCGACGCCCGCGCGACCGAACGCACGCCCCCGCGCGGCTTCCGCGCCGCACTCGACGCGAAGCCGGGGCACGCCCTGATCGCCGAGATCAAAAAGGCCAGCCCGTCCAAGGGGCTGATCCGTCCCGATTTCGATCCCCCCGCCCATGCCCGCGCCTATGCCGCCGGCGGTGCCGCCTGCCTTTCCGTCCTGACCGATGTCGATTATTTCCAGGGCGCCGACGACTATCTGATCGCCGCCCGCGCCGCCTGCGACCTTCCCGTCCTGCGCAAGGACTTCAACGTCGACCCGTGGCAGGTGGTCGAGGCCCGCTCGCTCGGCGCCGACGCGATCCTCATCATCGTCGCCGCACTATCCGACACCCAGATGGCCGAGATCGAGGCGGCGGCGATCGAGCGCGGCATGGACGTGCTGGTCGAAGTCCACGACCGCGCCGAACTCGACCGCGCCCTGTCACTGAAATCCCGGCTGATCGGTGTAAATAACCGAAATCTCAAGGACTTCTCGGTCAGTTTTGACCGAACCTATGAACTCGTCGGCCACGCTCCCGCCGGCTGCACCTTCGTCGCCGAAAGCGGCCTGACCACCCGCGCCGACCTCGACGCGATGACGAGCCATGGCGTCCGCTGCTTCCTGATCGGCGAAGCGCTGATGCGCCACGACGATGTCGAAGCCGCGACGCGGGCGATGATCGGATGATCCTGACCCATCTTGCCGCCGACGGCAGCGCGCACATGGTAGACGTAGGGGGCAAGGTCGCGACCCGACGCGTGGCCACCGCCACCGGCCGCATCACCATGTCTGCGGAAGCACTGGCCGCGATCCGTGACGGGCTGGTCAAGAAGGGCGACGTCCTCGCCGTCGCTCGCGTCGCCGGCATCATGGCCGCCAAGCGCACCAGCGACCTGATCCCGCTCTGTCACCCGCTCCCGTTGACGAAAGCGTCGATCGACTTCGCATTCGAGGAAGACGCGATCCGCGTCCACGCCATCGCCGCGACCGACGGCAAGACCGGCGTGGAAATGGAAGCGTTGACGGCAGCTTCCACCGCACTCCTCACCATCTATGACATGGCGAAGGCGATCGACAAGGTGATGGTGATCGAGGGAATTTGCGTGCTGGAAAAGCAAGGCGGCAAGTCGGGGGATTGGGTGCGGGAGTGATCGCCCTCCAATCGTCATCCCCGCGAAGGCAGGGATCCATAGACGCAATGCCGCTGATACTCTTTACCGCCAGCGCATATGGATTCCCGCCTTCGCGGGGATGACGACGAGAGGGACGATCGATCGTCGCGACGCACATTCGATCAACCATCAAGTACCGCATGGCAAAGGCGCAACCACCTCACCCCAAACGTCACCCCGGGCTTGACCCGGGGTCCCGCTTCTTACTTCTGGCTGAGCGAGAAAGCGGGACCCCGGATCAAAGCCGGGGTGACGAAAATGGCAAAGTCCTCTCTCACCATAAGGCCACGCGCATGTCCCTCCTCCCCGTCGCCGAAGCCCAGACCCGCGTCCTCGCGCTCGCTCGCGCCACCACCGCCGAAACCTTGTCCATCGCCGACACCATCGGCCGCTATGCCGCGTCCGATATCATCGCCCGCCGTACCCAACCCGCCCGGCCGCTTTCGGCGATGGACGGCTACGCGATCCGCTTCGACGACCTCCCCGGCCCATGGGACGTCATCGGCGAAAGCGCCGCCGGAGCCTCCTTCGCCGGCACCGTCGCCCCCGGTCAGGCCACCCGCATCTTCACCGGCGCCGCCATGCCGACCGGCACCGACTGCGTCCTGGTACAGGAAGAGGCGGCCCGCGACGGCACCCGCCTCCATCTGTCCGGCGAAGGCCCGGTCCGCGGCGGCAACGTCCGCCGCGCCGGGCTCGACTTTCGCGAAGGCGACCTGCTGATCTCGGCCGGCGAGCGCATCACCCCCGCCCGGGCCGCGCTGGCCGCCATCGCCGGCCACGCTACCCTCTCGGTCGGCCGCCGCGTCCGCGTCGCCATCGCCGCCACCGGCGACGAGCTGGTTCCCGCCGGACAGCCGCTCCGCGACCACCAACTCCCCGAAACCAACGGCCTGATGCTCGCCGGCCTGCTCGCCGACCTGCCGGTCGACCGTATCGACCTCGGCATCCTGCCCGACCGGATGGAGGCGCTGGTCGACGCCTTCGCCTCAATCGAGTGCGACCTGCTGGTCACCACCGGCGGCGCGTCGGTCGGCGATCACGACCTCGTCCGCCCGGCACTTGTCGGGGCGGGCGGCACGCTAGATTTCTGGCGGATCGCGCTGCGCCCCGGCAAGCCGATGCTCGCCGGCCGCCTGCGCGATGCCGCGGTACTCGGCCTGCCCGGCAACCCGGTATCGTCCTACATCACCGCCCTGTTGTTCGTCCGTCCGCTGGTCGCGCGCATGGCGGGTGCCACCGATCCGCTCCCGCGCACCGTCCGTGCGGCGCTCGCCCATCCGCTGCCCGCCAACGGTCCGCGGCAGGACTATCTGCGTGGCGTGCTGATCGATGGACAGGCATCGACCGCCGCGATCCAGGACAGTTCGATGCTGCGCACCCTTGCCCGGTCCGACTGCCTGATCGTCCGCGCGCCCCACGCCCCGGCGGCCGACACCGGCGACTCGGCGGAAATCCTGCAACTCGCTTGACGACAAGAAAATCGTTTCCTATTAGTTCCACGTCTGTTCCGACGGAGGATGGTATGCTGACGCGTAAGCAGCACGAGTTGATCTGCTTCATCGACGACCGGTTGAAGGCGACCGGCGTATCGCCATCGTTCGAGGAGATGAAGGAAGCGCTCGACCTCAAGTCGAAGTCCGGCGTCCATCGCCTGATCTCGGCGCTGGAGGAACGCGAGTTCATCCGCCGCCTGCCCAACCGCGCCCGTGCGTTGGAAGTGTTGCGGATGCCCGACCGCCCGGTCGCGAAGAAGCCTGCGGCGAAGCCCGCCGCGACGCCGCGCCCCACGCCGCAGCCCGCCAACGACGTCGTCGAACTGCCGCTGCACGGCCGCATCGCCGCCGGCGTCCCGATCGAGGCGATCGAGGGGCAGGCGACGCTCCCCGTTCCCGCCGCTCTGCTGGGTGCCGGCGATCACTATGCGCTCGAAGTAGCCGGCGACTCGATGGTCGAGGCCGGCATCCTCGACGGTGATTACGCTCTGGTCCGCCGCACCGAAACCGCCCGCGATGGCGAGATCGTCGTGGCGCTGATCGAGGATAGCGAGGCGACGCTCAAATATTTCCGTCGCGAAGGCGCAATGATCCGCCTCGACCCGGCGAACCGCAGCTACGATCCGCAGCGCTATCGTCCCGAACAGGTGCGGGTGCAGGGCAAGCTCGCTGGGCTGCTGCGCCGCTATTGATTCGCATGACGCGCCCGGACGCGATAACGCGGTGAGTGTGAACTTTGTGAACTTATTTCTAAAAGCCATTCTCTGACAGATACTTAGACTAGGCGGCAAGGTACGGGTTTCGGTCCTTTTACGCACATCAGTGAACTTGCCATCACCCCGGCCGTGAGCCGGGGTCCCGCTTCTTCTTTCGCTCCGGACCCACGCGAAGCCCAACCTACCGCCCATTCCCCGGCGCATAAGGCGTCCGGACCGCCCTGTACCACGCAACCGGATGCGGCGGCGGAACCACCCCCGCCGGCAGGGCCCGCCCCGACACCGCACCGAAATAGGCGATACAGGCATCGCGCCACCACTGCGCCTCTGCCCGCTGGATGGTCAGGAACTGGCTGACCTCCGCATGCCGCTGCGCATCGACCTGCCCGGCCAGCGCCGCCCACTGCCCCTGCATCGCCGCGACCTGCACTACTCCGCGATCGTAGCGCCCGACCAGTTCCTCCCACAGCGTCCGCCCCGACCGCATCCGCCGGTCCCACGACACATGGTGGAACCACAACAGCAGATCCTCGGGCACTGCATCCGGATGGCCCCACCGCTTCGCCAGCGCCGGCGCATATTGCCCCACCGCATCGCTCCCGCGCGACGTCCGATCGAACCCGATCCCCTGTCCATCCGCCTTGTGATAATAGACCGGGTTCCAGTCCGCTCGCGGCAGATCGTCGACCCACGGCCCCGGCCCGTAATGATGCCCGGTCGCGAACAAGTGGTGCAGCCCCAGCGGCATCATGTAATCGACCACCGCCTGCCGCGATCCGGTCATCATCGCCACGACCGGGTCGGCCACGCCGGACCCCCATGTCATCGCCGCCCACTCGCGCGCCACTGCATCAGCTCGCGCGTGCGGGTCCCACGCCATCCGCCCGAACGCATACCAGTTCGCCTGATCGAACTGCGACCCCGACCAGTTGCGATCGGTCCCGATATTGGCGACCCCCGCCATGCCGGTCAGCCCACCCGGCCGCGTCAGCACATCGGCGACGGTCGAGCCCTTGCGCGGGCGATAGGTGTCGCTCCGCAACACCTCCTCCCACATCGGCCCCAGATAGGCGAGGTGGGTGGCGAAGCCGAGATACTCCTTGGTGATCTGCACTTCCATCATCAGCGGCGTGCGCGGCATCGCCCCGAACAATGGGTGGAACGGCTCGCGCGGCTGGAAATCGATCGGTCCGTTCTTGACCTGCACGATCACATTGTCGGCGAACTCCCCGTCGAGCGGCTGGAACTCGCTATAGGCCTGTTTCGCGCGATCCTCGGGCTTGTCGTGCGCATAGACGAATGCCCGTCACATCACGACCCCGCCATGCGGTTTCACCGCCGCAGCCAGCATGTTCGCCCCCTCGGCATGGCTGCGCCCGTAATCGCCCGGCCCCGGCTGCCCCTCCGAATTGGCCTTGACCAGAAAGCCGCCGAAATCGGGGATGCGCGCGTAGATCTCGTCCGCCTTCGCCCGCCACCACGCGGCCACGACCGGGTCGAGCGGGTCCGCCGTCTTCAGCCCGCCAATCTCGATCGGTGCGGAGAATTTGGCCGACAGATAGACGCGAATCCCCCATGGCCGAAAGATCGCCGCCAGCTTCTCGACCTTGCCTAGAAACGCCGGGGTCAGCATGTCCGGGCTGGCATTGACGTTGTTCAACACCGCGCCGTTGATCCCGATCGACGCATTGGCCCGGGCATAGTCGGTATAGCGCGGGTCGGCGAAGCCCGGCAGCTTCTGCCAATCCCATAGCGACTGTCCCGCATAGCCGCGCTCGACATAGCGGTCGGGATTGTCCCAGTGATCGAGCACGCGCAGGTCGAGCTTCGGCCGATCGACGACCGCCAACCGGTCGAACGCCCCGCCGGTCTGCACGATCCGCAGCAGCCGGAACGCGCCATACAACACGCCGACCGGCGCGTTCGCGGCGATCACCGTCACCCGCCGCCCGTCGATCGTCGCCGACCGCAACACAAAGCCTTCGCGCCCCAGTCCCGACAGCGGCAACCCCAACGCCGCGATCCGTGGCGATCGCGCCGTCCCGATCACGATCGCCCCGTCGCCTATCGGCCCCGCCGCCACCGCGCCCCCCGTTAACCCCGACAGCCCGCGCGTCAGTTCCCCCGCCGCCGCGACGATCGGCGCATCGTCCTCATCGCGCACGATACTGGTTGCAGCCGCAGCCACCCGATCCGCCTGCACCGCCGGAAGCCGGTGATAGCGCAGCCACAGGTCGTACCCGTCCTCCGCCCGCGCCGGTGCGCTCCACAGTGCGCACAACAGCATGATCCATCCCAGCGCCTTGCCCATGCCGCATCCTCTCGTCCCGTCTGCGCGACGGCGTTGACACCGGCATAACACTGCCATCATGGTAACGCTACCACATCGAAGAGCGCGGAACAGGAGAGCCCATGACCATGATCGATCGCCGCAGCGTCCTCGCCGGGAGCGCAGCGTTGCTGGCGGCGCAGGCCGCCCCCGCCGCGACCGCGCCGGACACGCTGAAGGCCGCCGCCGCCGCGCGGGGGCGCCGCTTTGGATCGGCCTTCGCGTGGGCGCCGCCCGGCCGCGACGCCGGATCGTTCGCCAACCCCGCCTATGCCGCACTGCTGCGCCGCGACTGCGCCGTGCTGGTCGCCGAGAACCAGATGAAGTGGCAGGCGGTGCGCCCCGCCCCCGACAGGTTCGACTTCGCGCAGTTCGACGCGATGGTCGACTGGGCGATGGGGAACGGCTTCGCGATGCGCGGCCACACGCTGCTCTGGGCCTATTCGAAATGGTTTCCCGCGTGGCTCAATGGCGCCGATTTCGGTGCCCGCCCGGCGACCGAAGCGGCGCGCATCCTGACGCAGCATATCGACACCGTGACCAAGCGCTACGGCCGCAAAATCCACAGCTACGACGTCGTCAACGAAGCGGTCGATCCCGACACCGGGACGCTGCGTGAGACGTCGTTGTCGCGGGCGATGGGCGGGACGCTCCCGGTGCTTGACCTGGCCTTCCGCACCGCACGGGCCGCCGTGCCACATGCCGAGTTGGTCTATAACGACTATATGAGTTGGGAGGACGGCAACGAGAAGCACCGCGCCGGTGTCCTGTCGCTGCTCGAGGCGTTCCGCCGCCGCGGTACGCCGGTCGATACGCTCGGCGTGCAATCGCATATCGGCCTGTTCCAGCCGACCACCGATGCGGGCGTGCTTGCCAAGCGCCTCGAACCCGAATGGCGCCGCTTCCTCGATCGCGTGACGGCGATGGGCTACCGCCTGATCATCACCGAGTTCGACGTCCGCGACCGCGGCCTGCCCGCCGCCATCGGCCCACGCGATCGCGGCGTCGCCGACTTCGCCCGTGCCTATCTCGACATCATGCTGTCCTATCCGCAGCTCGGCGACGTCCTCGCCTGGGGCCTGAGCGACCGCTACAGCTGGCTGCGCGGGTTCGAACCGCGGCCCGATGGTGCCGTCGCCCGCGGCTGTCCCTACGACCTCGACCTGAACCCCAAGCCGCTGCGCACCGCAATGCTGTCCGCCCTTGCCACCGGCACCCGCCGCGCCGGGTAAGGCAATGGCGGCGGGATCACCCGCCGCCGCCAATCAATAATCCCGGCTGTAGCGCAGCGAGGCGTTCGATCCGCCGAACGATCCGGTCTGCGACAACAGGCTGAGCGTGCGGGTCAGCGCGATCTGGATCTGCGTGGCGGTGAAGCCCCGCGCGTCGGTGATGATCTCGATATAGATATCATCGGTCAGATACTTGCCCGCCGCCAGCGACGTGCCACGCCCGCTCGCCTCGTCGCCGCCCAGCACGCGCAACCGGTCGAACCCGGTCGCCGAGCGCAGCTTGCCCAGCGGATTGAGCCCGCCACCACCCGACCCGCGCAGCGAGTTGAGCGCCGCGGCTAGCTGGATCGCTTCGGTCGCCGACAGGTTCGTCACCGAACTGCCGAACAGCAACCGCGACAGCACTTCGTCCTGCGCCAGCGCCGGGGTCGAACTGAACGCGATCTGCGGCGCCTGTGCGGTGCCGGTGACGTTGATCGTCGCCGTCACGCCTTCGGCAGTCGTCGTCGCCGCGATGTCGATGACCGGGTTGGTGAAGTCCGAACCCTCGAACCGGATCACGCCGCGTTCGACCTCGAACCGCTTGCCCGCGAACGAATAGGTGCCGCGGATCATCCGCATCTGGCCGTTGATCGTCGGCGCGGACGAGGTGCCGGCGATGCGCAGGTCCGCCTGCCATTCCGACTCCAGCCCCATGCCCGACACGAACAGCCGGTTGTCGGCCCGCACCCGCAGCGCGAGGCGGAACAACCCGGCCGATGCGGCGACCTGTTGCCGTTGCGCCGCCGCACCACGGTTCGCGTCGCTCTTGCGACGTACCCCGGTCAACTCCGGCACCTCGGCCGCGCCCTGCCGGATGATCTGGTAGCGTGCCTCGGGGATGATGACATCACCCGAGATCAGCCCCCCGTCACGACCGTTCTGGATGCGGATATCGCCCGTCGCCGACGCACCCAGCGCATCGCTGCGCGCCAGTTGGGCGTCGCGCAACTGCGCCCGGATATCGATCGGGAAGCCGCTGTCGGCTGCCAGCCCGATCGTGCCTTGCGCCGCGACCGTGCCTTCACCGGCCTGCGCACGCAGCTGGGTCAGTTCGAAGCGGTCGTTGGTAAAGCGGCCGTTGATGCCCAGATTGGTCAGGCGGGTACCCAGCGTCTCGTTCTCATAGGTCAGGTTGTTCGCCCGCACGACACCGGTCAGCTGCGGCGCCTGCACCCGGCCACCGAAGTCGGCAGCAAGGCCGATCGGCCCCGACAATTGCTGGTCGGCCAGCCCCGCGAACGAGAACAGCACGCCGGCCGGCCCGTTATAGCGAATACCCCCCGACAACGGCGCGGCGAGCATCCGCGTCACCCACGACCCGCTGCCCGGCGGCAACGGCCGCAGGTTCGCAACCATCCGCCCGACCGTCGTCGTGCCGCGCCGGATCAGCGCACGTCCGCTGCCGCCTTCGGGACGCAGGTCGCCGGCAAACACGATATCGACCGCTTCGGAGATCGAGGCGAGGCTGGTCCGCTGGAAATTGCGAATGGTCAGCCGGGCATCGGCGCGCGGAAAGCTCTGGTCCGCCGCCTGCGCGAAATCGAGACTACCCGTGGCGGTGCCGCCGATGCCGGTACCGGGGACAAAGGCGTTGACGATGCTCAGGTCCAGCCGGTCGAGCCGCGTCTGGATCGACATGCCGTTGCCATAGACACCCGCGGCCCGGATCGACCCTTGCGCGAAGTCGATCCGCGTCGGGTACAGGCGATAGCCGCCCGGCGCTGATACGATGCGCGCCGGATTGGCGGTCTTGAACGGGATCGAATTGGCGACACCCTGCAACGCGACCAGATAGTCGTTCGGCCGCAGCTGTGCATTGGCGGCGACGCGGAACGGCACCCCCGACGATCCTTCGGCGAACATCTGCGCCGTACCGTTGCCGCCGCGATAATTCACCTTGGCCCGGCTGCGTTCGAGGACGAAGTCGCCCATCGACAGGTTCGCGACCTGCGCGTCGGCAACGATCTCCGGCTGGTCGTACAGCACCGCAGTCGCCGTCACGATCGCACGGCCGATGCGCAGCCCCATATTGCCGGGGATGACCGCGTTGGATGCCTGCGCATTGACGTCGGCGCGCTGGTACTTGCCCTGTGCCGACAGGCGAGCGATCCCCGCCACGCCCGATCCGGCAAAGTTGACCCGTCCCTCGAACGGTCCGGCGTCGGTCGCCGCGATCCGGCCGTCGATGTTCATGCCGGCAAAGGTGGCGGAGCGGATATCGGCGACGAGGCGCGGTGCGGTCGACACCAGCACATCGGCGCGGAACGGGCCGTAGTTCGTGCCCCCGGTCGCCTGGATCGCATAGCGATCGCCCTGCCCGCGCACCCGCGCTTCGAGATTGACGAGGCCGATGCCCACGCCCGGCCGAGCCGCGCGCAACAACACCTGCGGTGCTGCGACCGATCCCGTCACCCGCGCGCTGAGCGGCCCGTATTGCGTCGAATAGGCATCGGCATTGACCAGCAACGGCCCGGCCGGATCATAGCGGCCCGACCCGTTGGTGATACGGAACTGTGGCGCATTCATCCGCAGGTTGGAGAAGGTGACGATCCCGTCCGGCCCGACGCCGACATCGACTCGCGTGGTCGACACGTTGCCGCCAAGGAAGTTGCGCACCCCTTCGTTGAACAGCCGCGTCGTCTGCGCGACCACCCGACCCTTAATCCCGAACCCGCCGTTCGGCGCGGTATAGAGGCTGGCGTCGGTCGACAGGTTCAGGATGCCGATGCTGGCGACTTCGTAATCGTTAATCCGCCCCTTGATCGCGCCGGTATAGCGTCCGGTGGTCAGGTTGGCGGCGACGATCGCGGTCGCGTCGATCCGGTCGGAGCGAATGCGCAGATTGTCGGACAGCACCTGATCGCCCGAAATGGCGAGGTCGCCATTGATCGCGACGTTGGTGACCAACCCGCCCACGGCAGCGTTCAGCCCGGTGATCCGCCGCGCCTTGGCAGCGATCGGGATCAGGATGCGATCGGCGTCGACCGTCGCGCGGCCCTCGGCATATAGCTGCTCGACGACGGTTTCGCCAAAGCCGATCGCTGCTGCCTGCACCTTGTAATCGACCGTCGGCGTGCCGAACCCGCCGTCCAGCACCACCGCCGCGCGGAGCGACCGGCCGTTGAGGTTGGGCAGGATCGCGCCCGGCGTAAGCAGCATCGCCTCGGTCCGGAAATTGCCGAACCGGCTGTTGCCCAGATCGAGCAGCCCCGCCGCGTTCACCGCCAGCGCACTGGAGCGCAACTGGATACGGGTGTCCGCCTTGCGATCCGCCAGCGTCGCGTCGATCGCGACGTCGAGCCGCGGCGCGGTCAGCCGTTCGACCGGTCCCTCCAGGATCAGCCCCGGCTGGGTCGAGCCGCGCACGGTGAAGCGCCCGTCGCGTCCGGTAACCGAAAGGTCGGCCAGCGGCCGCCCGCCCAGCGTGCCGGCAAGCCGCCCCCGCCAGTTGCTCCAATCGCCCTGTCCGTCGATCGTCGCGGCGATCGGTGCCTTCAGCCCGGCCATGCCGGCGATCATGCCGTTCGCCGGCCCGGTGATCCGCGCGTCGACATCGAAGCGATTGTCGTCGGGCACGGCGTCGAGCTTCAGCGCGACCCGGTCGCCCCCGGCGATCCCCGGCGCGGCGATCGTCGCGGCATTGGCGGTCACCTGCGCCCGCCGGTCGGCGATATGCACTTCGCCGTCGACCCGCGCGATGTGGCGCTGCCCGGTCACCGCCGGGCCGACCTCGATCCGGTCGACGCGCAGCCGGTTCACGTCGATATCGTAATCGGGCAGCAGCGGCGCATTGGGATCGCCGGGCGGCGTATCCTTCAACACCGGATTGCGGGCATAGCGGACCAGCGGACTGGTCAGGCTGCGAATATCGACATGGCTGCTGGCAAAGGCGAACGGGCGCCAGTCGACCGCGATCTCGGGGGAATAGGCGAACACGCCTTGCGTATCGCTCAACCGCAACTCGCGCACGGTCATCGCGCCGTACAGCGACCCGTCGATCCGGCCGATATTGACCTTCAGCCCCGACGCGGTCGTGTATCCGTCGAGCTTGCTGACCAGAAACCCGCGGCCGGGCCCGGTGTTCAGCGCGAACACCAGCACCGCCAGCAGGATCACCAGCCCCAGCAGCGCGATGCCGATCCATTTCAGGATGCGAAGCCACAGCGGGCGGTCACGCACGACGACGGTGTCGGTGGCGGGCATGTCGACGTCGCTCATCAGAATGCCTGCCCGATCGAGATGTAGAGCGCGATCTTGGATTCTCCCGGCCGCCTGGCGATCGGCGTCGCCACGTCGACGCGCATCGGCCCGAAATTGGTATAGAACCGCCCGCCGATACCCGCACCGAAGCGCAGATCCGACCCCTTGGGCAGGCTCGATTCATAGACCTGCCCGGCGTCGATGAACGGCACGATACCGAAATTGCCGAAGCGGTAGCGCGCCTCCAGCGCGAACTCGTTCAGCGATCGTCCGCCGATCGGCCGGTTCAGATTGTTGCCGTCCTCGTCCACCTCGGGCGTCCGCGGCCCCAGTTCCTGGAAGCCGAAGCCGCGCACCGACCCACCGCCACCGGCATAATAGCGCCGCGACGGCGCCAGGTCGTCGCGCGCGATCCCCTGAATCGATCCGGCCCGCGCACGTCCGGCGATGACGATGCTCTCACCGAACGGGTAGTAGGCGGTACCTTCCAGCATGAAGCGGCCGTACGGGCGCACCGCACCCTGCACCGCTGCCTCGGGACTGACGTTCAGCTTCACGCGGAACCCCTTGGTCGGGTTCAGCAGATTGTCCGACGTGTCGAACCCGGCAAACAGCGGCAGCGCGGCGATGCCATAGGTCTTGCGCCGGCGCGCCGCGACATCGAAGTCGTAGGTGTCTTCGTTGGTACCGATCAGCTCGGCGCCATAGGCATAGGTGAAGCGCTTCTGCCAGATCGGCGTGGAGTCGTACGACCAGCGGATGCCGAGCGTCCCGGTAAACGCCTCGAACGCGTCGTAGTTGGTGCGGCTGGCATTGGCGAGAATCTGGAAGGTGCGGTCGCGCTGCCCGGCGTTCGACCGGCGGAAGGTGACGCCCGCACCCTGCTCCTGCGTGCCCGCGACGCCCCGCACGATCAGCGCGCCTTCGGCCGGGAACAGGTTACGGTGCGTCCACGACCCTTCGAGGCGGATACCCTGCCCCGTACCATAGCCTGCTTCGCCCGCCAGCGTCCGCGCGGGACCGGCATCCTGCTTGACCAGCAGGTTGACCGCTTCGGTGCCGTCCGCCGCGATCTGTCCGGTGCGCTGCGGCTCGACCGACACGCCGGAGAACAGGCCCGTAGCCACCAGCGCGGCGCGCAGATCGTCGACCTTGCGATTGTCGTACAGCTCGCCCTGCTTGAACCGGGCCAGCACGCCGACATGCTCCGCATCGAACGCCAGCTTGCCGGTGGTCGAATAGGTGCCGAACGACGATCGCGGACCGGTCGTCACCGGCAGCGTATAGGCGCCGGTGACCGTCGTATCGTCGAGCAGGATATCGCGCTGCCCGACCTCGACGAACGGATACCCCTGTTGCGGCAGTTTCAGGCTGACATTCGCCTCGGCCGCCTGGATACGTTCGGCGTCGATCGCGTCGCCGACCTTCAGCGGCAATTCCTTGTCGACCAGCCCCTGCGGCACGGTCGGCTGGGTATCGATGCGGATCGACCCCAAAGTGAACTGCCGCCCCGGTACTGCCGTGACAACCGCACGCAGCCGCTGGCCCGGCGGTTGTTCGATCGCCGAGGTAGCGGTGCCGTCATAATAGCCCTTGGCGCGCATGATGCGGACGGCAAGCTGCTCGTCCTCCTTCGCGCGCGCTTGTACCATCGCCGCGTTCGCTGCCTTGCCGTCGCCTTCCTGCAGCGCCGACAGCGCCTTGAACTGGCCGGTGTCGTCGATCTTCTCGAGGCCCTTGACCACCGTTTCGTAGCGGATTTCGACTGCGCGCTTGTCGTCGACGCCCGCGACCTCGACCGGGGTAACGTCGAACGACGATAGCGGGGTGAGCGGTTGCGCCAGTTCGGGCGCTTCGGGCAGCGTTTCCGCCGGCTGCTGCGCTTCGTTGACAGGGACGGTCGGCTGCGGCGCCGGTGCCGGCAGAGGCGCAGGCTGTTGCGTGGCGGCCTTGGACGTGTCGAATGCCGACATCGGCTCCAGCGGCGCATTGATGTCGCCCGACAAGGACGGCAGCGCCGCGTTGAACTCGGGATCGGGAACGATCGCTTCGGTCGACGGTTGCGCGGTCGTGGTGACGGTCGGCGCCGCCGGCGGATCGCGCCGCGCCGCATTGTCCTGTGCGAAAGCGGTAGGTGCCAGCATCGTACCTGCCAGCAGCACGACGGTCATCCGCGCCCGAAAATCCCCCAAAACGCTGTCCCCGTCCCCGTGTCTGGTTGTCGCAATGTACAACCCCCGTGTCCCGAGAACGTGCGAGCAAAGATTTGGTTCATATGGAAATTGCCTGCATCCGATCGCGGGTCCGTTGCGTTGGGGAACGAAGCAAGGGGGCGCCATCGTGACCGACACATCCGCAACGATCGATCCAGCCAACATACCGGGCAGCGGTTCGGACCATCCATGGCAACACCCCTGGGCCGCGTGGCGCGCGATCCTGATCCGGGTTTATACCATGGTCGGCTATCACAATCTGACGTTGATGGCGGCGGGGGTCGCCTTCTACGCGTTCCTGTCGTTCGTGCCGCTGCTGGGTGCGATCGTCATGACCTATGGCCTGATCGCCGATCCATCCACCGTGGCACGGCATATGGAGACGATCTTCGAACTGGTGCCGGCCGATGCCGCGCGTCTGATCTCGGACCAGCTGATCGCGGTCGTGACCACCGCTTCGTCACAGGCGGGGTTCGGCCTTTTGATCGCGTTGTTGCTGTCGATCTACGGCGCGATGCGTGCGGCCAGCGCAATTATCCAGGCACTGAACGTGATCTATGAGGAAGAGGACGAACGCAACATCGTCACCACCACGCTGTTGTCGGCGATGATCACCGTCGCGGCGATCTTCGCGGCGATCGTCGGCCTCGTGTCGGCGGGTGTCCTGACGTGGATCAAGAGCCAGACGGCGTTCCTCGGCACGGCCGGTGCGATCATGATCCAGGGCGCAACGTGGCTGGTCGCGGGCGCCATCGCCAGCGCCGCGATCGCCTTCGCCTATCGCTATGGCCCCGACCGTGCGCGCGCGCAGTGGCGCTGGCTGTCGGTAGGATCGGTCGCGGCGACCGTGCTGTGGCTGGCAGCGACGGTGCTGTTCGGGCTGTATGCGGCGAACTTCGCCAATTACAACGCGACCTATGGCGCGCTCGGCGCAGTCGTCGTGCTGTTGATGTGGCTGTTCGTGTCGAGCCTCGCCATCCTGATCGGCGCGGAAATCAATGCGGAGGCCGAACGCCAGACCGCCGTCGATTCGACTGTCGGCCACCCCCGGCCGATGGGCCATCGCGGCGCCCGCCTTGCCGACAGCCTGCCGAGCAAGCGCCAGATGAAGCCCCGCCGCGACCGTTATTGATCGGTCGCGCGCTGCTCCATCGCTTCGGCGGCGGCCTGCACCCGGGCCAGCATGTCGCGCAGCCGATCGATTTCCTGCGCACTGAACGATGCGAACAATTCCTGTTCGATCAACAACGCCTTGGGCGCGACCTGTTCGTACAGCGCGCGGCCCGAAGGTGTCAGCTGCAGCAGATGCGACCGCTTGTCGCCGGTATTGGCGCTGCGTTCGACCAGCCCGCGATCGACCAGGGCGATCGCGCCGCGGCTGACCGTCACCTTGTCCATCAACGTCGCGACGCACAGTGCCTGTTGCGTGATTCCTCCGCTCTCGGCGATCACCGCGACCAGACGCCATTCGGGGATTCGCAGCCCGAATAGCGATCGATAAGTGGAGGCGATCGCGTCGGACACGCGGTTCGACGCGATCGACAGGCGATACGGAAGGAAGTCGTCCAGTAGCAGTCGTTTGTTCACGACCGGGATTGTTGCCGTGACGGCGTTTCAGGTCAACCGTAACGGAACCGGCATCAGTCGTGAAACGTAGTGTCGTTCCACAACCGGGCCGGGACCTCCGCGAATGTTCAATTGGAAACACGAAGCGCAGGATCGCTTGCAGGCGATGCTGTTCGACCATGTCGACGACCGGGCCTTCCCGTGCGTCGGCGCCAAATCGGCGATGGCGAAGGGGACGCTCGACGTCCTCGCCTGCTCGCGCATCGACAGTGCATGGGACGATGTCCGCATCCACGACGCGCTGATGCGCCTTGCCGAAAACTACCGTCGCGACCGCGCGATGTATCGCAGCTTCGCGGTGATCTTCGATGGTCCCGACGACCTGAGCGAAGCCGATTTCGAACGCGCGCTGTGGCAGCGGGTCCAGTCGTTGTCCGACAAGGATGTGTGGCGCGGTCAGGATTATGACGCGCGCGTCAGTACCGACCCCGACAATCCGCATTTCTCGCTGAGCTTCGGTGGCGAGGCCTTCTTCATCGTCGGCCTGCACCCGCGCGCCAGCCGCCCGGCGCGACGGTTTGAACGGCCGACGTTGGTGTTCAACCTGCACGACCAGTTCGAACGCCTGCGTGCCGAGGGCAAGTACGAAACGATGCGCGAAAAAATCCTCGTTCGCGATGAGGCATTGGCCGGCAGCCGCAACCCGATGCTCGCCCGCCACGGTGCCGCCAGCGAGGCGCGGCAATATAGCGGCCGGGTGGTCGACGAGCGCTGGTCCTGCCCGTTTCACTATTCGGGCGAGCCCAAGTGAACGTCACCATCCCCGAACGTTCAGGCACCGCATTCCGGCTGGCGAAGGGCGACACGCTGGTCGTGATCGATCCGCGCGGCTGCCAGGTCGCCGACCTGCTGGCGTTCAACGCCGACGATCTGGACGAGGTGATCTCGTCGGGCCGGACGCTCGATTATGCCGAGACGATCCGCCTGACCACCGGTCACAGCCTCTATTCGAACCGCAGCCGGGTGATGCTGGAGATCCTGGACGATACCGTCGGTTGCCACGACTTCCTGCTGACGCCGTGTTCCTATGACACCTTCCACCATTTCTACCCCGACCTGCCACCACACCGCGGCTGTTTCGGCAATCTCGCGGCGGCGCTCGAACCCTATGGCGTGCAGCCCGACCGGATACCGGTGGCGTTCAACTGTTTCATGAACGTGCCGATCGACGCCGCGACGGGCAAGCTCAGCGTGCTGCCGCCGATCAGCAAGGCCGGCGATTCGATCACCTTTCGCGCAGGCATGGACCTCGTGATCGGCCTGACCGCCTGCTCTGCCCCCGCGTCCAACGGCGGCAGCTTCAAGCCGATCGAATATCGGGTCGAGGCGGCCTAGACCGCCCAGCACAGGAAGGCGGCGCCCGCCAGCAACGTCCCCAGCGGCAGCCGGTCCGTCACCGCGGGTTTCTTCCCGGCAACCGCCATGACGGCGACGACCGCCAGCCCGGCCACCGAAGCGATCAGCAACACCATCGGCAACGCCCGCCACCCGAGCCACAGCCCGATCGCCCCGAACAGCTTGGGGTCGCCACCCCCCAGCCCGATCCGCCCGCGCACCCTGCGATACCCCGCCGCCACCAGCCACAACGCCGCGAACCCCGCCGCCCCGCCGATCAACCGGTCCGACGGCGACGGCGCGAACCCGGCCAGCCCGCCGCCCAGCGCCACCACCGCCAACGTCCCGGTCAGCACGTCGGGCAACCAGAACGCCGCGAGATCGATCGCCCCCAGCGCGAGCAGGAGCCACCCGCATGCCGCCCCGGCCACGCCCTCCCATCCCGGCGCGACCAGCCCCGCGGCAATTCCGACCCCGGCGCCGAGCAACTCGGTCACGACATGCCCCGTCGCGATCCCCGCGCCACAGCTCCGGCACCTGCCCCGCAGCACGACGAAGCTCGCGACCGGCACCAGCTCGAACCACGCCAGCTCCCGCCCGCATCCATCACAGCCCGACCGCCCGCCCAGCGCCGAACGCCCCGCCGGCCAGCGGATCGCGACCGTCGCAATGAAGCTGCCGAACACCGCGCCCAGCACCCCCAGCAGGATCGGCCAGAACGGGGGCGGCAGGGTCGACGACATGGGTCCAGCGCCTAGCGCGATTGCGGCGCCGCTGCCACCGCCCTAGATGATAACAAACGAAACCAGAATTTTCCGGAGAGCGCCCCATGTCCGATCCCGTCGTCATCCTGTCCTATGCCCGCACGCCGATGGGCAGCTTCCAGGGATGCCTGTCGGGCGCCACCGCGACGCAACTGGGCGCAACCGCGGTCGGCGCGGCCGTCGAGCGTGCCGGCCTGTCGGGCGAGGCGATCGAGCGCATCTATATGGGCTGCGTCCTCCCCGCCGGCCTCGGTCAGGCGCCCGCGCGGCAGGCGGCGCTCGGCGCCGGCCTGCCGCAGCATGTCGAGGCGACGACCGTCAACAAGATGTGCGGATCGGGGATGCAGGCGGTCATGATGGCCGCCGACGCCATCGCCGCGGGATCGGCCGACATCGTCGTCGCGGGCGGCATGGAGAGCATGACCAACGCCCCCTATCTGTCGCAACGCCACCGCAGCGGCGCACGGATCGGTCACGACCGCCTGATCGATCACATGTATCTCGACGGGCTGGAGGACGCCTATGAACCCGGCCGCCTGATGGGCAGCTTCGCCGAGGAAACCTCGGCCGCCTATGGCTTCACCCGCGAGGCGCAGGACGCCTTCGCGATCGAATCGCTGCGCCGGGCACAGGCGGCGCAGACCTCTGGCGCGTTCGATCGCGAAATCGTCCCCGTCGAGATCGCTGGCCGCAAGGGCAGCACCACCGTCCGCCTCGACGAACAGCCCGCGCGCGGCGACGTCGCCAAAATCCCGACCCTGAAACCCGCCTTTTCGAAGGACGGCACGATCACCGCCGCCAATGCGTCGTCGATCTCGGACGGGGCGGCGGCGCTGGTGCTGGCGCGTGCCTCGGTCGCGCAGCGACTGGGGCTGACCCCGATCGCGCGGATCGTCGCCCATGCCGGCTTCGCCCACGCCCCTGCCCGCTTCGCCACCGCCCCGGTCTTCGCGATGCGCCGCGCGCTGGAGAAAGCCGGCTGGAGCGCCGAGCAGGTCGACCTGTTCGAGGTCAACGAAGCCTTTGCCTGCGTCACCATGGCGGCGATGCACGACCTGAACCTCGCCCATGACCGCGTCAACGTCCATGGCGGTGCCTGCGCCCTCGGCCACCCGATCGGCGCCAGCGGTGCGCGCGTGCTGGCGACGTTGCTGTCGGCACTCGAAACGCGCGGGGAAAAGCGTGGCCTCGCCTCGCTCTGCATCGGCGGCGGCGAAGCGACGGCGATGGCCGTGGAGTTGATGGACTGACTCCACCAAGAAAAACCATCGTCATCCCCGCGCAGGCGGGAATCTATACACGCGACGTAATAGGCTCGTTCGCGAGCGTCAGCGTTTATGGACTCCCGCCTGCGCGGGAGTGACGAACTTTACGATAGAAAAAGCACCCCGTACCGATCCCGACTATCACCGGAACCTTCCCCCGCACCCCGCGTAGCCTACGCCAACAGGCGTAGATGAAGGAATGGCCGTGGCGGATCGCGATACGATGGTGGGGTATGACGGTCCGGCGGGTGGCTGGGGCTCGGTCAAGGGGATGACGAAGATCCTCGCCAAGGAGCACAACCGCCCCGCCGCGCTGGCGCAGCTCGCGCGGCAGAACAAGACCAAGGGCTTCATGTGCACCTCCTGCGCGTGGGGCAAACCCGCCGAGCCGCACCCGTTCGAATTCTGCGAGAACGGCGCGAAGGCGACCTTGTGGGACCTGACGCCCAATCGCTGCACGCCCGAATTCTTCGCCCAGCATTCGGTCAGCGAGTTGAAGACGTGGAAGGATTTCGACCTCGAACATGTCGGACGCCTGACCCACCCGCTGCGCTACGACCACGCCACCGACCATTATGTCGAATGCAGCTGGGACGAGGCGTTCGCCGCGATCGGTGCCGAATTACGCGCAATCGATCCGAAGAAGGCGATCTTCTATGCTTCGGGCCGCGCCAGCCTCGAAACCTCGTATCTCTACGCGCTGTTCGCCCGGCTCTACGGCCACAACAACCTGCCCGACAGCTCGAACATGTGTCATGAGACGACCTCGGTCGCGCTCAAGAAGACGATCGGTGCGCCGGTCGGCACCTCGATCCTCGACGATTTCGAACATTGCGACGCGATGTTCTTCTTCGGCCAGAACACCGGCTCGAACAGCCCACGCTTCCTCCACCCCTTGCGCGACGCGGTGAAGCGCGGGTGCAAGGTGGTGACGTTCAATCCGGTCAAGGAACCGGGGCTGATCGCCTTCACCGACCCGCAGAACCCGTTCGAGATGGCGACGCGCACCGAGACGAAGATTTCGTGCCAATATCATCAGGTAAAGCCCGGCGGCGACGTCGCGGTGATGATCGGCATGGCCAAGCACGTCCTCGCCGCCGAGGACAAGAGTTGGGCGGAACACAAGGTCCATGTCCTTGACGTCGACTTCATCGAACAACATACCGACGGTTTCGCCGCGTTCGAAGCAATGGTCCGCGCCACCGACTGGACCGACATTGAACGCGAAAGCGGCCTGCCCCGCGCCGATATCGAGGCCGCGGGACAGGTCTATGTCGAGGCCGACCGCACGATCGGCATCTACGGCATGGGCCTGACGCAGCAGGTCAACGGGTTCGACAATGTCGCGACCTACGTCAACCTGCTGCTGATGAAGGGTAATATCGGCCGCGTCGGCACCGGCATGTCGCCGGTCCGCGGGCACAGCAACGTCCAGGGGCAGCGCACAGTCGGCATTTCGGAAAAGCCCGAGCTGGTGCCGATGGACCGGCTGCGCGAACTGTTCGATTTCGAACCGCCGATGGACCATGGCCACAACACGGTCACCGCGTGCGAAGATTTGCTGAAGGGCGACATCGACGCGTTCGTCTCGCTCGGCGGCAACTTCCTGCGCGCGGTGCCCGATCTCGAACGGATCGAGGCGGCATGGCCGACCATGCGCCTGACGGTGCAGATCGCCACCAAGCTCAACCGCAGCCACCTCATCAACGGCAAGGTCGCCTATCTCCTCCCCTGCCTCGTCCGCACCGAAGTCGACCGGCAGGCGAGCGGCGAACAGATCGTCACGATCGAGGATACGTTCAGCCATATCCACGGGTCGATCGCGACCCACGAGCCCGCAAGCGAGCATCTGAAATCCGAAGTCGCGATCGTCGCCGGCATCGCGAAGGCGACGCTCGACCCCAATCCGAAGGTCGACTGGGACGGCTGGACCGGCGACTATGCGAAAATCCGCAAGCTGATCGAGGAAACCTATCCCGAGGAGTTCCACGATTTCGAGGAACGCATGTTCACGCCGGGCGGCTTCTATCGCGGCAATTCGGCGCGCGAACGCGTGTGGAAGACCGAGAGCGGCAAGGCCGAATTCACCGTGCCGCGCTCATTGTCGGGCACCGCGATCGCGGACGCGCCAGGGCGGTTGCGGCTGGTCACGCTGCGATCGAACGATCAGTTCAATACGACCATCTATGGCTATGACGATCGCTTCCGCGGCATTTCCGGCACGCGCGACGTGGTGATGATGAACCCGAAGGAGATTGCGAAGGCCGGGCTGCACAAGGGGCAGATCGTAACGATCGTCGGCGATGCGGAGGACGGGATCGACCGCCGCGTCGCAGGGTTGAAGGTCGTACCGTTCGACCTGCCCGACGGCTGCATCGCCGGCTATTATCCCGAACTCAACCCGCTGGTCCCGCTTAGCTGGCACGACCATGGCTCGCAGACGCCGGCGGCGAAGGCAGTGCCGGTGCGTATCGTCGCCGAATGACGCCGGCGGGGTCGGCCACCCGGCAACTCGACCGGGTGGCGATATCGGGGGAAGCGGCGCCGCAGGACCGGACGATCGCGATCGAGGCGCCGGTCGCGATCGAGGTCGATGGCCTCGGTTACGCCGTGCTGATGGCGACGCCGGTCGATCTCGACGATCTCGCCTACGGCTTCGTGCTGGCCGAACGGCTGGTCGACCGGGCGGCGGAGGTAGTCGACGTCATGGCGCACGCCACCGACGCCGGCACGTTGCTGCGCGTGACGCTGGCCCCCGAACGGCACGTCCGCGTGGCCGACCGGGTGCGGCACCGCGTATCCGAATCGTCGTGCGGGCTGTGCGGCATCGAAAATCTCGAACAGGCGCTGCGCCCGCTGCCCGCCGTCACCGCGCAGACCGCCGCGATGCCTGCCGCCCTCTTCGCTGCGGCCGCCGCCCTGCGCGATCATCAGCCACTGGCGCGAGCAACCGGCGCGACCCACGCCGCCGCGCTGTGTGCGTCCGACGGAACGATCCGGCTGGTGCGCGAGGATGTCGGTCGCCACAACGCCTTCGACAAGCTGATCGGCGCGATGGGGCGCGGCGGGCTGGACTGGGACGGCGGCTTCGCGTTGCTGTCGTCGCGCTGTTCGTTCGAGCTGGTGGAAAAGGCGGTGCTGGCCGGCTGTCCGCTACTCGCCACCCTGTCCGCCGCGACGACGCTGGCCATCGATCGCGCCGCCGCAGCCGGGCTGGCGCTGCGTACCTCGATCCGCAACGACGCGCTGTACGCCGCATGACCCGCGTGCTGGGGGCGATCCTCGGCGGTGGCCGCTCCAGTCGCTTCGGCAGCGACAAGGCGCTGGCGATGTTGGATGGCGAAGCGCTGATCGACCGCGTCGCCGCCGCGCTGGCGCCGCAGGTCGATGCGCTGATCGTCGTCGGCCGCAACCATCCCGGCCTGACCGCCGTGGCCGATCGCCCCGCCCCCGACCTCGGGCCGCTGGGCGGCATCGCCGGGGCACTGCACTACGCCGCCACCAAGGGGTTCGATCGGGTGCTGACCGTGCCCTGCGACGCCCCGTTCCTGCCCGACGATCTGCGCCAGCATCTATCGGTAGCCGGACCCGCCACCTTCCTCGACAGCCTGCCCGTCATCGGCTGGTGGCCGGCCACCGCCGCATCGGCGCTGGACCAGCTGCTGGCCGAAGGCGGATCGCGCTCGGTCCGCGCCTTTGCCGACCGGATCGGCGCGGTCGGCATCGCCGGCGCCACGATCGCGAACGTCAACACCCCCGATGATCTCGTGCGCATCGCTGCGCAACGCGACTGACAGCCGCGACAAGGCGCGATATAGCACCCGCGTAATGACCGCATCGTTCCTGATCCTGCGTATCGGCGCCACCCGCCTCGCGCTGCCGATGGCGGCGGTGCGCGAGGTGTTGCCGATGCTGCCGATCGATGCGGCCCCCGGTCTGCCGTGCCCCCTGCTCGGCTTCGTCACGCTGCACGATTGCCCGGTCCCGGTGCTTGCCCCCGAACTGCTGCTCGATCCGCAGGCGCAGGTCGGGACGATCGGACTGTTCGCGCATCTCGTACGGCTGCGCGACGATCTGTGCCTGCTGGTCGACCGCGCGGAGGACGTTGCGCACGGCGACGTCGCCCCGCTCGATCCCACGCACAGCATCAACGCGGCGATCGTCGGCGAACTGACGCTTCCCGACGGCAGCAGCGCGCATGTCGTCGCCCCCGACCGCCTGCTGTTCGATGCCGAGCGCGCCGTGCTGGCGACGCTGACTGCCGCCGCTACCGCCCGCCACGACCAGTGGACCGCCGCATGATCGCCGACGATGGCTTTGCCGAGGTCAAGGCGCTGGTGATCGCGCGCACCGGCCATCATTATTACATCGACAAGGACGCGCAGCTCGCCGAACGCCTCGCGCATCGGATGAAGGAAACCGGCGACACGACGATCGCCGCCTATCGCGACCGGCTGCGCGATCCGGCCGACGCCGAATGGCCGTATCTCGAAAGCGCGGTGACGATCAACGAGACCTTCTTCTTCCGCTTTGCCGAACAGTTCGACGCGCTGCGCACCACGATCCTGCCGGCGATGCTCGAGCGCAACCGCGACGAGCGGCGGCTGCGCATCTGGAGCGTCGGCTGCTCGACCGGGGCGGAGGCGCATTCGATCGCAATCCTGCTCGCCGACCTGCTGGGCGACGCCATCGCCGACTGGCGCATCGCGCTGACCGGTACCGATATCGACGAAGCCGCCCTCACCGCCGCGCGTACCGCCGACTATTCGTCATGGGCGCTGCGTACGATGGGCGAGGCGGAGCGGGCACGGCTGTTCGACCGGACCGGCGACCGCTATCGGCTGAAGGACCGCTATCGCGGGATCGCCCGGTTCGAACGCCACAATCTGCTGGCGATGATCGATGCCGCCGCACCGCTGGGGTATAGCGATTACGACCTGATCCTGTGCCGCAACGTCCTGATCTATTTTGCGCAAGACGACGCGACCGCGATCGTCGGCGCGCTCGCCGGCCGCCTCGCGTCCGACGGCATCCTGCTGCTCGGCCATGCCGAACCCAATCCCGGCTTCGACGCCGTCGCCGATACCGCGCAGGTCGCCGGCATCCTGACCTATCGTCCGCGCGGCAGCCGCCCCGCACCCGCCGCCCCGCCGGTCGAGCTCGCCCCTCCACCCCGCCCGGTCGCGCCCCCACCGCGCCGGGTCGCACGCAAGCCCGAACCCGCGCCGATCCCCGTGGTCGCGCGAACCCCCGATGCGGTCACCCATTATTTCGCCGCGCTCGATGCGTTGGCGTCGGGCGACAAGGACCGCGCCGAACGCGCCTTTCGCGACGCGCTCTATCTCGACCGCTCCTTCGCCATGGCGCATTATCAGTTCGGCCATTACCTGCTCGCGCAGGGCCGCGACCCCGACGGCCGCCGCAGCCTTACCAACGCGCTGCGCGTCGCCAGCAGCCTCGACCCCGCGACCGAACTGGCCGAGGGCGACGGCATGACCGCCGGCGCGATGACCGCCGCGATCCGCCACGCGATCGGGAACCCGCGATGAGCGCCCCGCCGATCGTCGCCGATGGCCTTGACGCCGATGCGATCGCTGCGATCCTGCTCGCCCGCCAGCGCGCGCTGTCGCGGCCGCCGGCGGACGAGCGCGCGCAGGAAACGCTGCTTGCCTTCGATCTGGGCGGCGTGACCCACGGCCTGCCGATCGACTGCGTCCGCTCGGTCGCCCCCTTGCCCAAGGTTACCCGCCTGCCCCACGCCCCGCCAGCGCTGCTGGGGCTGGTCGCGTGGCGCGGGACCGTCGTGAACCTGTTCGCCCTCGCGCAGGTCCTCGACCGCGACTCGAGCGGTCCTGCGGCAATGATCGTCCTGCGCCACGACACGCCGCGCATCGCGCTGGCAGTCGACACGCTGGCCGGCGTCGTGACCGTACCGCAAGACGATACACCGCCAACCCTCACCCGCCTCGTCGCGGAAGGGGACGCGCGGCTGACCCGCGTCGACCCGGCGTTGCTGATCGAAACATTACTCCCGTCCCGTCTTCAGGAAGGATAAGGATTGTCCGTCTCCACCCGGATCGCCGCCGGCTTTGCGGCCCTCACCGCGATCCTCCTCGCGCTCGGCGTCTATGCCCTCGTCCAGATCGGTGACGTGCGCACCACCGTCGACCTGATCGTCGAACGCGACCTCGCGTCGATGGAGGCGCTCAACCGCATCGACCATGCGTTGTCGCGCAAGGTCGAACAGCGTTCGGCACTGGTCCAGTCGTTCCTCACCGGCAACAACGCCGGCGTCCGCGAAGCCACCACCGGCTGGCGCGCGGCGATCGACGAGGCGCAGCGCGGCATCGCCGAACAGGAACGCGCGGCGGAGGCGTATCGGGCGAACTCGGTGACCGGCACCCGCTCCGAACTCTGGGCACGGATGGTGCGTCAGCTGGCGGATGCCGAGCGCGCCCTGGCCCAGACCCGCGCCGACGTGGAAACACAGCTGGCCGCGGTCAACAACAACGACCGCGCGGCCGTGCTGGCGATCGAGGCCGATATCGTGCGCGACCATGCCGGCACCGTCGCCCGCGTAAGTCAGGCGCGCGAGACGCTGAACGTCGCGATCGAAAAGGGCCGCGACGCCACTCGCGACGTCTACAATGCCAGCCGCCTGTCGATCATCCTCGGCCTGTTCGTCGCCATCGCCATCGCCATCGGCGTCGCGGTCACCACGCGGCGCTCGATCGTCCGTCCGCTCGACAGCTTCATGGGGTTCGTCGGCCGCATCGGCGAGGGCGACCTGTCGACCACCACCGACGCGACCGGCAACGATGAACTCGGCCGCCTCGGCCGCACGCTCAACGACATGGTCGGCGGCCTGCGCACCATCGCGACGCAGAACCGCGCCGCGACCAACGACCTGAACGCCGCCACCACCGAAATCCGCGCCTCCACGCAGGAACAGGCCGCCTCGGTGGAGGAACAGCTGGCGGCGGTGCAGGAAACCGCCGCCACCGTCGACGAAATCACCCATAGCGGCGCGCAGATCACCCGCCGCGCACAGGAAGTGATCGCACAGGCGCAGGCGACCGCACAGGTCAGCGACGCCGGCCTGTCCGCGGTCGGCGACACCGCCCGCGCGATGGACGCGATCCGCGAACAGGCCGAAGCGGTCGCGACCAACATCGTCGCGCTGTCGGAAAAGACGCAGGCGATCGGCGACATCATCGCCACCGTCAACGACGTGTCCGAACGCTCGCACCTCCTCGCGCTCAACGCCTCGATCGAGGCGGCGGCCGCCGGCGAACAGGGGCGCAGCTTCGCGATCGTCGCATCCGAGATGAAGCTCCTCGCCGATCAGGCGAAGGGCGCGACCCGCAACGTCCGCTCGATCCTTGGCGATATCCAGCGCGGCATCAATTCGTCGGTGATGCTGACCGAGGAAGCGGTGAAACGCGTCGCATCGGGCAAGGAGCGCACCGATGCCGGCCATGCCGCGATCGAGGAACTGGCCGCCCGCGTGCAGGAAAACGTGCAAACCTTCCAGCAGATCGTCGCCTCGACCAACCAGCAGCAGATCGGCATCGAACAGGTCACCATCGCGCTGCAGAACATCCGTGAGGCATCGCAGCAGACCGCCTCCTCGACCCGTCAGCTCGATCAGGCGGCCAGCGATCTGGGCGAATTGTCGCGCGCGCTGGTGGGGCTGACCGAACGCTACCGGCTCTGACAAGGGGCGATAGGTGGACGAGCTTCAGGCCGAATTGCTGGCGGCGTTCGCGTCGGAACTGGCCGAGCATATGGCCGGTATCCGCGCGGCATTGGCCGACGCCGATGCCGGGAGGGCGGTCGACCTGCGCGAATTCAGCCGCCGCGCGCATAGCCTGAAAGGGGCCGCCCGCGCCGTCGAACTGCCGACCAGCGAGGCGGCAGCGCATGAGGCCGAGGCGCTGCTGCTCGCCATCGAACGCGGCGACCGCGCGATGGACCCCGCCGCCATCGCCGAACTGCGCCGGCTGGCCGACGCGATCGAGGATGGCGCATCGCCCGACACCGCCGACGCCGATCCGGATGCCGACCCCGAACGCCGCGTCGCGATCTCGGGCAACCGCGTCGAACGGCTGGGACAATCGCTGCACGTCATGGCGACGCAGATCGCCGAACAGGGGCAGGTCGCCGACCGTCTCTCCGGCCTCGCCGACGATCTTGCCGCGCTCGCTCCCCTGCTCGCCACCGCCGGCGACAGCGAAGCCGCCCGTCGGCTGCGGCAGGCGACGACCGAACTCGACCGCATCCGCCGCCTGCACGGGCGGCTGCGCGACGCGCTCGACCGGTCGAGCGCCGAGCTGGAGCGGGATGGAGAACGGCTGTTGCTGCAACCCGTCGCCACGCTGTTCGATGGCTACGAACGCGCCGTTCGCGAACTCGCCGCCGCCGAGGGCAAGGTCGCACGCCTCGTCACGACCGATGCCGATGGCGAGGCGGATCGCCGCGTCCTCAATGCGCTCCGCGACCCGCTGCTCCACGTCCTGCGCAATGCCGTCCGCCACGGCATCGAACCGCCCGACCGCCGCCGCGCCACCGCCAAGGAACCGGGCGGCACGATCACGATCGACACCCGGATCGATCGCGGGCAAATGACGATCGCTATCCGCGACGACGGTGCTGGCCTCGACGACGCTGCCATCGTCCGCCGCGCGCGTACCGCCGGGCTGGTCGCCCCGGATGCCCCCGCCCCCCGCGGCGCGGCGCTCCACGCGGTCCTGTTCGAACAGGGCTTTTCGACCGCCGATCGGCTGGATGAGGTTGCCGGGCGTGGCATCGGCCTGTCGGTCGTGGCGGAGGTCGCACGCCGGCTGCACGGCACCGCCACCATCGCCCCCGCATCGGGCGGCGGCACGGTCGTGACGATCGCCGTGCCGGTGACGCTGACCCGCCGCACGCTGCTGCTGGTCGAGGTTGGCGACATGCTCTGCGCGCTGCCCGCCGATGCGGTGCGACAGGTCCGCCGCGTCGATCCGGCCGAACTGTCGCCCAGCGGGCCCGATCTGCTGCTCCCCATCGACGGCGAGCCGCTGCCCGTCCTCCACCTCGCCGATGCGCTGGGCGCGACCGCCGCTGAACCGGGCGCGATGCTGCGCGCGGTGGTGATCGCCGCCGACGGGCTGCGCCGCGTGCTGATCGTCGATGGCTTACGCGACGTCCGCGCGCTGCTGGTCGGCGACGCCGCCGCCATCGCCGCCGACCTGCCCATGGTGCTCGGCACCGTCCTCCTGAACGGAGAGGTCGTGATGGTGCTCGACCCCGTCCACCTCGTCCGCGACCGCAGCGCCGCGCCGGCCCGCCCGTTCGCCGCGCCCAGGGTCGAAACGACCGCGAAGACGATCCTCGTCGTCGATGATTCGATCACCACCCGCACGCTGGAACGCAGCATCCTGGAGGCGCAGGGCTACCGCGTCCTGATCGAGGTCGACGGGCTGGCCGGGCTCGAACGGCTCCGCTCGGGCCTCGATGCGATCGACCTCGTGGTCGCCGATGTCGAAATGCCGCGCATGGATGGTTTCGGCTTGCTTGCCGCGATCCGGAACGATCCGACGCTGAAAACTTTACCGGTCATCATGATGACCTCCCGCAACAGCCCCGACGATATCGAACGCGGTTTGAGCCTCGGTGCCGACGCTTATGTGACCAAGCAGGATTTCGATCAGGGCATGTTGATCGGCGTCGTCCAGCAGCTGATCTGACCCCCTGATGCCGACCAACAAGCTTCCCGCGCGCGTGATGATCGTCGAGGATTCGGGCGTCGTCCGGACCTTGCTGACGCACATCATCGGCAGCGACCCGCGCCTGACCGTCGCCGGCAGCTTCGCGACCGCCGAGGAAGCGATCGCCGCGCTGCCCACCCTGCGCCCGGACGTCATCTCGATGGACATCCGCCTGCCCGGCATCGACGGGCTGGAGGCGACGCGCCGGATCATGGCCAACCATCCCACCCCGATCGTCGTCATCTCCGCCAGCATGGACGGCGGCGCGATGGGCAACAGCATGGATGCGCTCCGGGCCGGTGCGCTGTCGGTCGTCGAAAAGCCGGTGGGCCTCGGCGATGCCGCCTATGCGCAGGTCGCGCACGAAATCCGCACCCAGCTGGCGATCATGAGCGAGGTGGCGGTCGTCCGCCGCCGGATGCACATTACCTCCGCGGTCCCGATCCAGCCGCCGCGACAGCGCAGTGCGTCGATGCTGCTGGTCGCGGCATCGACCGGTGGCCCGCCCGCGCTCGCCCGACTGTTCGGTGCGCTGCCCGCCGACCTGCCGGTGCCGGTGCTGCTGGTGCAGCATATGGGCGCCAGCTTCATGACCGGGTTCGCCAGCTGGCTCGACAGCGTGGTGCCGCAACGCGTCGAGATCGCACGCGGCGGCGACCTGCCCGCCGTCGGGGTGATCCATGTCGCGCCGGGCGACGCGCATCTGGTCGTCGCGCGCGGCGGGTCGCTCCGCATCGCCACCGACGGACCGGTGGGCGGACAGCGCCCGTCGGCCACCCGCCTGATCGAAAGTGCCGCGGTCGCGCTCGACGGCGCTGCGCTCGCCGTGGTACTGACCGGCATGGGCGAAGACGGTGCAACCGGCGTCCGGGCGCTGCTGGCAGCGGGCGGACAAGCGGTGGCGGAGGACGCCAGCACCTCGGTCGTCTACGGCATGCCCGCCGCCGCGCAGCGCGCTGGCGCCCTTTCGCTCCCGCTCGACCTGATCGCGCCGCATGTCCGCCGCGTGCTGGAGCGGCAACGGTGAGCGACAGCGCGTCGATCCTGCTGATCGAGGATTCGGATACGCAGGCGCTGCAGCTGCGCCGCATGTTCGAACGCGCCGGCCTGCGCGTCGATCGCACGCGCGATGCCGAAGCGGCGCTGGAAACGCTCAACCACGCCCGCCCCGACCTGCTGGTGGTCGATTACCGTCTGCCCGGCATGAACGGCGACGAACTGGTCCGGATCGTGCGCCAGACCGGGGCGACCCGCACGCTGCCGATCCTGATGCTGACCGGCGACGCCGCCTCCGACGTCGAACGCCAGGGGCTCGACAGCGGCGCCAACGCCTATGTGCCCAAAAGCGGTGGCGGCGAGCTGATCGTGTCGCGTGTCCGCTCGCTGCTGCGCCAGTCGCGCTCGCGCCCGGTCGATGACGGCCCTGCGCCCGCGCTGCGACAGGCACGGCTGTTGCTGCTCGAACCGGTCGATGGCGATCCCGACCGGTTGGTGATGCAGCTGGCGGCCGATGGCTATCAGCTGACCTGCGTCGCCGATGTCGCGGCGGCGATCGCCGCGATCGACGACGACAGCGCCGACGGCATCCTCGTCGTCGAGCGCGAGGACGCCGACCGCTTCACCCCTACCGCCCGGCTCGACGCGCATCGCGTCGAACGCACCAGCGGCGTCGCGCTGGTCGCACTGACCGACGATGCCGCCCCCGCGACGATGCTGGCCGGCCTTGCCGCCGGGGCCGACGACGTGGTGTCGCGTGGCGCCGATGGCGACATGCTGCTGGTCCGCATCCGCGCGATCGTCCGTCGCAAGCTGGCCCGGGACGAGGAAGCCGCCGGCATCGCTCGCGAACGCGCGCAGGCGATCGCGCTGGCGCAGGCGCGTGCCGAAGCCGATTCGGCCGAACGGCTGGCACAGGCCAATGCCGAACTGGCCGGCGCCAACGCCTTGTTGCGAGAAACGCAGGCGCAGCTGGTGCAATCGGCCAAGATGGCGTCGCTGGGCGAATTGGTCGCGGGCATCGCGCACGAGATCAACAATCCGCTCGCCTTCATCCTCGCGCATCAGGCGACGGTGGAGCGTGCCGTGGCCGGGGCACGCGACGGCGACGACGCGACCCGCGCCGCGCTGCTGACCAAGGCATCGGACCGGTTGCAGTCGATCCGCTCCGGCCTCACCCGTATTCAGGAACTGGTGGTGAAGCTGCGCCGCTTCTCGCGCCTTGACGATGGGGAGGTGTCGCGGATCGACATTCCCGATGCGATCGACGCGGTGCTGACGCTGCTCGCGCCCCGGCTCGGCACGGTGCGGGTGGTGCGCGACTATGGCCCGGCGCGGATGCTCGAATGTTCGGGCGCGCTGGTGAACCAGGTCGTGATGAACATCGTCGCCAACGCCGCCGACGCGGTCGATCCGCAGACCGGCGAGATCGCGATACTGACCGCGACCGAGGACGGCCACTTCCTCATCCGGATCGACGACAACGGCCCCGGCATCCCGGAGGATCGCCGCGAACGCGTGTTCGAACCCTTTTTCACCACCAAGGACGTCGGATCGGGCACCGGCCTCGGCCTCGCCATCGCCTACGGCGTGGTCCGCTCGCACGGCGGCACGATCGCCATCACCCGCGCCGACCGCGGCGGTGCCTCGTTTAACATCCGCATCCCGGAACACCCCTAATGCCCCCCCACCCCCTGTTGCTGCTGGTCGATGACGAGCCGGAAATCCTCGTCGCGCTGAGCGACCTGCTCGAGGACCGGTATCGTATCCTGTCGACCGCATCGCCGGTCGAGGCGCTGGAGATCGTGCGGCAGCACCCCGACATCGCGGTAATCGTCTCCGACCAGCGGATGCCCGAACTGACCGGCAGCCAGTTTCTGACCCGCGCCCGGGCGATGACCGATGCGGAGGCGATCCTGCTGACCGGCTATGCCGATCTGTCGGCGGTGGTCGCGGCGCTCAACGACGGCGCGATCGGCGGTTACGCGAACAAGCCGTGGGACGCGGAGTCGCTGCAGGCGATGATCGCCACCGCTGCCGACCGCTATGCGCTGCGACAGGCGCTGGCGTTCGAACGTGCGGCGTTTCGCGGGCTGGCGGAACAGTCCGGCGATGACGTGTCGATCATCGACGGCGATGGCCGGACCGTTCGCGGTACGGCGCGGGATGCGATCGACCAGCGTGACCTCCTGACGGTAGCCCAAGACGCGGTGGATGAGGAGGACCGGCACGAGCCGCTCCCCGCCGGCGATAGTTGGACGCATATCCGCCGCATCCCGTTCCAGATCGGTAGCCACCGCTATCTGCTGAAGATCGAGCGCGACGACACCGAACGGCGGCTGGCCGAACGGCGGCTGCACCAGTCGGAGAAGCTGGAGGCGCTCGGCACCCTGTCGGGCGGGATCGCGCACGATTTCAACAATCTGCTGGCCGCGATCATCGGCAACCTCGAACTTGCCGAACGCCGCATCGACGATCGGGAGCGACTGCAACGCTATCTCGGCGCGGCGAACGAGGCGGCAGGCCGCGGCAGCGCGATCACCCGGCGGCTGCTCAGCTTCAGCCGCCAGCGCGACTTGGCCGCCGAAGTCTTCCGCCCGGACGAAGCCATCCGCTCGATCGAGGAACTGATCGTCCGTACCGCCGCCGGGCGCATCCGCGTCGCCTACGACTTCGCCGACCCGGCATGGGTGGTGCGGACGGATGTGGGGCAGTTTGAGCTGGCGATACTCAACCTGGCGATCAATGCGCGCGATGCCATGGACGGCGGCGGGACGGTACGGATCGGTACCGTCAACGTCGACGAGGTCGCTGCCGAGCTGCCCGGTTTCGCCGGATCGTTCGTCCGCATTTCGGTCAGCGATACCGGCACCGGCATCGACAGCGCGGTGCGCGAGCGGGTGTTCGAACCGTTCTTCACCACCAAGGCGCAAGGGGCCGGCACCGGCCTGGGCCTGCCGATGGTCCGGGCGATGGCACGCGCGGCGGGCGGTGAAGTGACGATCGACAGCGAGGTCGGACGCGGTACCAGCATCCACCTCTGGCTGCCCCGTGCCGAGGATCGCCCCGTTGCGGTCGTCCCGCGCCACGACGGCCCGACCCGCCCCCGCCGGCTGCTGCTGGTCGAGGACGATGCCGAGGTCCGCGCGGTCGTCGCCGCGCAGCTGGAGGCGGACGGACATGACGTCGTCGTACACGATTCCGCCACCCGCGCGGTCGAACTGCTGGAGGCGGGCGAACGGTTCGACATGGTGCTGACCGACTATGCGATGCCCGACCTGTCGGGGATCGAGGTCGCGGCGCGGGTTCAGGCCTGCTGCCCCGAAACGCCGGTGCTGCTGATCACCGGGTTCGCCGAGATCGGCGACACCCCGGTCGGCGTGCCGGTGTTGACCAAGCCGTTCACCACCGACCAGCTCCACGCCGCGATCGCGCAGATCCTCGGCCAGTAACGATCAGCCCTGCCCGCGCACCGTCCGCAGGTCGATGCCGAGGCGCTGCACCTTGTAGTAGAAGGTCTTGCGCGGGATGCCGAGCCGGTCGATCGCCGCGCCGATCTCGCCCCCCGTCGCCGCGATCGCCGACAGGATCGCCTCGCGTTCGAACGCCGCGATCCGTTCGGGCAGCGGGCGGGTGGCGTCACTGTCCCCCGCCGCGTCGCTCTCTCCGTCCAGCCCCAGCACGAACCGGTCGGCGAAATGCGCCAGCTCGCGCACATTGCCCGGCCAGTCATGCTGCGCCAGCATGTCGCGCGCGGCATGGGTCAGCGGCGGCACCCCGCGCCGCAGCCGCGCCGCCGACAGATCGACCAGATACGCGAACAGCAACGGCACATCCTCGCGCCGTTCGCGTAAAGGCGGCATGCGCAACCGCACCGCCGCCAGTCGATAGAGCAGCCCCGGCGCGATCGCCTCGGCGCCGCGCTGGGCTTCCTCTGCCGCCGTCGCGATGACCCGCACGTCGATCGGCACGACATCGCGTGGGCCGCGCAACGCGCGATCCTCGATCACCTGCGTCAGCCGCCCCTGAAGCCCGCGCGACGCTTGGTCGATATCGTCGAGGAACAACGTACCCCGCTGCGCCCCGACGATCCCGCGGTCGCCGACGGTCGCGAACAATTCGTCCTCGATCGCCTGCCCCGGCAACGCCGCGCACGCGACCGAGACGAAGCGATGTCGCGCCCGTCGCCCGGCACGGTGGATCGCGCGCGCCAGCAATTCCTTGCCGGTGCCCGTTTCCCCTTCGATCAACAGGTCGATATCGGTATCGGCCAGCACGCCGATCATGTCGCGCAACCGGGCGATGGCCGGCGACCGCCCGACCAGCGCCGCCCGCTCCCCCGCCGCCGCCTCCGCCCGCAGCCGCCGGTTTTCCAGCGCGAGCGTCCGCGCCGCCATCGCCCGTGTCGCGGCGGCGATCAGCGCGTCGGGATCGAACGGCTTGGACAGGAAATCCCACGCCCCCGCCTTGATCGTCTCCACCGCCGTTTCGACGTCGGCATGGCCGGTGACCAGCACGACCGGCAGCGTCGGGTCGCGTTCGCGTAAAAGTCGGAACAGCTCGATCCCCGACATGTGCGGCATGCGCACGTCGGTGACGACGATCCCGTCGAAATCGGCATCGATCGCCAGCAACGCGGGCGGCGCGGCGGGAAAGGTGACGACGTCGAACCCGGCCAGCGTCAGCAGCTGCGCGGTCGAGAGGCGCAGGTCGTCGTCATCCTCGACCAGCGCGACGCGCCCGGCGCGTTCGGTCGCGCTCATCGCACCCGCCTGAGCGTCGCTTCGAACCGGGCGCCGGACGTCGCGGGCAACAGCCGCAACGTACCGCCCAGATCGGTCATGATATCCTGCGCGATCACCAGCCCCAGTCCCAGCCCGTTCGGACGACTGGTCACGAACGGCGTGAACATCCGTTCGGTCACGCCCGGATCGATGCCCGGCCCGTTATCGGCGACGATCAGCGAGACCATCTGGTCCTGCACGTCCAGTTCGATCGCGATTCGCGGATCGGGCCGGCCGGTCAGCGCCTCGATCGCATTCTGCAACAGGTTCACCAGCACCTGTTCCAGCCGCACCCGCCCGGCGACGACGATCAGGTCGGGCGGAATATCGGGCACGGTGAAGTCGACCTCCGACAGGCGTTCCTTCAGGATCAGGCGCGCACCGTCGACCACCTCGGTCAGCGGGATCGGGCCGATCGTCCCGCTGCCCTTGCGCGCGAACCCGCGCAGTTCGGCGGTGACCAGCCCGATGCGATCGGTCAGCCGGGCGATCGCCCCCAAATTGTCGTCGACCGCTCGCGCTTCGCCGCGCGCCAGCAACTGCCGCGCGGTGGCGACGTAATTACGGATCGCCGCCACCGGTTGCGCGGTTTCGTGCGCGACGCTGGCGGTGATCTGCCCCAGCGCGGCGAGGCGGTTGGCCTGTCGCAACCCTTCGCGCAGTTCGGCCGCGCGGGTTTCCGCGGCGATCCGCTCCTCGATCTCGGTGCGCAGCTCACGGGTCCGATCGGCGACCGCCGCCTCCAGCTCGCTGGTCCGCAGCGCACGCCGGCGCGAACGTTCGCGCACGCCCCATGCCAGCGCGATCGACGCCAGCGTCACCAGCGCTGCGGCCAGCGCGCTGCCGCGTACCACCCCGCTGATCGTCGGCTGGATCGCCATGGCGAGATGGACCCGCCAGCCGCCTTCGTCGGCATCGGTAACGACATCGTGCAGCACCGGCCGCTGGCCCGGCAACCGCATCGTTTCGCCGTCCAGTGCGAAGGGAGGGCGCTTGAGCGCGTCGACGCCGGTGTCCGCGCGGACCGCCGCAGCCTGCACCGCGCCGATCGGGCGGGTGATGGCGAACCGCCATTCGGGCCGGCTGGAGATCAGGATCACCCCGCTGCGATCGGTGACGAAGGTGATGCCCCCCGCCGCGCACCATTCGCGCTCGATCCGGTCGAACTCCAGCTTCACGACGACCACCCCGCCATCGGCGGTACGGCGGCTGAGATACAGTCCGGGGCGGTGGCTGACCGTGCCCAGCGCGAACTGCGTGGCGGAGCCCTTGCCCATCGCCTCGCGGTAATAGCGGCGGAAGCTATAGTCCATGCCGACGAAGCTCTGCGCGTCCTGCCAGTTGCTTGCCGCGATCGCCCGTCCATCGCGCCCGATGACATAGATGACCGACGCACCGGTCGTCTGCGCCAGCGCGGCGAGCTTGATATCGAGGTCGCGCGCCACCGCGCTGCCGCTGCGGATCGCACCGACGACGTCGCGATCGTCGGACAGCGCCAGCGGCAGCAGGCGGAACCGCGCGATCTCGCTGGCAAGCAGCACCTGTCGCAGCCGCGCATCGGCGGTCATCCCGGCGACCAGATCGGCGCGCGCGCGGCGTTCGGCAATGCCGCCGACGAGCAGGGCGATCGCGCCGCTCAACAGCAGCGCCGCCAATGCCCAGACGAGCGTCGTTCCCTTGATACTGCGCATCGGCGACAGGATATGGCGGCAGGACACCATGTGCAACTATTTGCACACGGCGGCAAAAGGACGGGCGAAAATCTGCGCAGCGGCAATCGAGCAAACAAGTTATCACATTGTTATTGCGCGATTTAATTTCTGCCGTTGCAAACACGACAAGCAGAGATGCAGCGCGGTAAACCAGTCGGGACGCGTCGACCGCCCACAAGAGCCGGCCGGACGCCAACAGAGGATGAAAGGTCGCCGCATGATCATTGCCACCGACACCGCCCACCCGCCCGTGCCGCCGGCCGCAAAGCCGTGGTACCGGCATCTTTACGCACAGGTACTGATCGCGATCGTCGCCGGTGTCCTGCTGGGTCACTTCTATCCGTCGACCGGCGAAGCGCTGAAGCCGATCGGCGACGCCTTCATCAAGCTGGTGAAGATGATCATCGCGCCGGTGATCTTCCTGACGATCGTCACCGGCATCGCCGGCATGCGCGACCTCGCCAGCGTCGGCCGCGTTGCGGGCAAGGCATTCGCCTACTTCCTGACCTTCTCGACCCTCGCGCTCATCATCGGCATGATCGTCGGCAACGTGGTGCAGCCGGGTGCGGGACTGAACATCGACCCGTCGACGCTCGATACGTCGAAGGTCACCGAATATGCCGAAAAGGCGCATGATTCGACGATCACCGGCTTCCTGACCGGGATCATCCCCGACACGTTCCTCTCGGCACTGACCGAAGGCAACATCCTGCAGACGCTGTTCGTCGCGATCCTGTTCGGCATCGGCCTCGCCATGATCGGCGACAAGGGCGAACGCGTCCTCGACGCGCTGAACGACATCTCGATCGCCTTCTTCAAGGTCGTCGCGATCGTCATGAAGGCGGCGCCGATCGGTGCGTTCGGCGCGATGGCGTTCACCATCGGCAAATACGGCATCGGCACGCTGTTCAGCCTCGCTGCGCTGGTCGGCACCTTTTACCTCACCGCGTTCCTGTTCGTGACGGTGGTCCTCGGGGCGGTCGCGCACTTCTGCGGCTTCTCGATCTTCAAGCTGATCTCGTATCTGAAGGCCGAACTGCTGCTGGTGCTCGGCACCTCGTCGTCGGAAAGCGCCCTGCCCTCGCTGATCGAAAAGATGGAGCGTGCCGGCATTCCGAAGTCGATCGTCGGTCTGGTCGTTCCGACCGGCTATTCGTTCAACCTCGACGGTACCAACATCTACATGACCATGGCCGCGCTATTCATCGCCCAGGCGTGCAACGTGGACCTGACCATCGGCCAGCAGCTGCTCCTCCTCGCCGTCGCGATGCTGTCGTCGAAGGGCGCGGCGGGCGTCACCGGCGCCGGGTTCATCACCCTTGCCGCCACGCTGTCGATCGTTCCTTCGGTGCCCGTCGCCGGCATGGCGCTGATCCTCGGCGTCGACCGGTTCATGAGCGAATGCCGCAGCCTGACCAACTTCATCGGTAACGCGGTGGCGACGGTCGTCGTCGCAAAATGGGAAGGCAAGCTGGACAAGCACCAGTTCGACGAGGCACTGGCCGGTCGCAGCGTGCGGGTCGACCAGATGCCCGAAGGCGCTGTTCCCGCCGAGTGATTTCCAAGGAAGCCGGTCCGGACGAAGGTCCCGGCCGGCTTCGCCGTCAAGCGCCCGATCGGGCGGACAAAGGTATGCCGATATGAAGACCCTGCTGCGCATTTGCGCCGCCACCCCGTTGATCGCATCGGCGATCGCTCCCGCCACCGCCCATGCCGACGAACCCGCCGCCGCGGCGCCCGCGCCCGCCGCCGCCCAGGTTGCCGATCGCGGCAATGCCCGCCCCATCGCGCAGGAATATCCGACCGCCGGCGTCGGCGACGGCGTCACCGCCGGCGGCTACAACCAGTCGCGCTGGGCCGAGGACTGGACCAAGTATCGCGATCCCAAGAAGCGCGACGACGTGCTCGACCGGTTGAAGTACATTCCGATCGGTGGCGACGACGTCTATCTGACGCTGTCGGGCGAGTTCCGTTACCGCGTCAACCTGACGACCAATCCCAATCTGCGCGACCGCGAGGCGCAGCGGCAGGATATCAACCGCATCGTCGGCGGTGCCGACCTGCATCTGGGCGATCACGTCCGCCTGTACGGCGAACTGGCGCATGCTGGCATGTCGGGTCGCAACCTCGGCGTGAAGGCGGGGCAGCTGCACAACGATCTCGTCGTGCAACAGAGCTTCGTCGACGTCACCGGCACGGTCGCGAACGTCGACGTCGGCGTACGCTATGGCCGACAGACCTTTGCCGACGGCCCCAACCTGATGGTCGTGCCGCGCGACAACAACACGATCTTCTTCGTCTATAACGGCGTGCGCGCGTGGGCGAAGGGCAAGACGCTGCGCGGCGACGTGTTCGATTTCAAGACGACGCGGTTGGGCGTCGGCGGCACCGGCGACGACATCGTCGACGACAATCGCCGCTTCTCGGGCGCGACCGCGGGCGTGGTGCTGCCCAAGACGTTGCTGGGCGGATCGAACCTGTATTTCGACCCCTTCTTCTGGCGGCTGCGCAACAGCAATGCGACATGGGGCACGCGCACGACCGAGGAAGTCCGCAAATTCTACGGCCTGCACCTTTATGGCGATGCCGGCCCGGTCAATCTCGACTGGACCGTCAACTATCAGGGTGGCGAGTTCGACAACCGGCCGATCTCGGCATGGCTGGTCCTGCTCCAGCAGACGTACAAGGTCGGCAAGTCGAAGACCGCCCCGCGCGTCGGCTTCCACTTCGACTATGCCAGCGGCGGCGGCGCCTATGGCAACGGCACGCTCAAGACTTCGCTCGCGCCGTTCGGCAACAACATCTATTACAGCTATCAGCTGTATGCGACGCCGACCAACCTGATCGCCTTCGCCCCCAGCGCGACGTTCCAGCCGACGCCCAAGCTGCGCATCGCGACCGAATATCAGCTGTCGTGGCGCGACAGCCTGAACGACGCGGTCTACCGTGCCAATGGACAGGCGTTCGCCGGCACGCAGCTTGGCAATTCGCGCAAGATCGCCGATACGATCCGCTTCCAGGCGATCTATGCGATCAGCCCGCGGGTCAACATCACCGCGCGCTACGAACATCTGATCGCGGGTCCGGCGCTGACCGATGCGAACTACAAGAGTTCCGACTTCCTGGCCGGCTGGATCAGCTTCCGCTTCTAGTTCCTTGAGCCAACTCGCGCCCCGGCGGACCCCGCCGGGGCGTTTCTTTGTTTCCGATACCGAAGGGCTTGCCCATGTCCCCCGCCGCCCATGCCGCCGCGCGCGCGCTGCTTGCCGATCCGTTGACCAACAAGGGTACGGCCTTCACCGAAACCGAACGCGATACGCTGGGTCTGCACGGACTGCTGCCGCCGCATGTCGGCACGCTCGACAGCCAGATCGAACGGCGGCAGCGCGCGCTGGCCCGCATGCCCGACGACTTCCACCGCTATTCCTTCCTGCGCGAGTTGCAGGATTCGAACGAAATCCTGTTCCACGCCATGGTGCAGCGCGACCTGCCTGCCATGCTGCCGCTGGTCTACACCCCGACCGTGGGTGAGGGCTGCGAACGATTCAGTGAAATCTGGCGGCGGCCGCGCGGGCTGTTCCTGTCATGGCCGAACCGCCAGCGGATCGCCGAAATCCTCGGCGATCCGGCGCTCGACCGGGTGAAGGTCATAGTCGTCAGCGACGGCGAACGCATTCTGGGGCTGGGCGATCAGGGGGCCGGCGGCATGGGCATCCCGATCGGCAAGCTGGCGCTCTACACCGCCTGTGCCGGCATCCACCCGTCCGAAGTGCTGCCCATCCTGCTCGACGTCGGCACCGATAACGAGGCGCGCCGCGACGACCCGCTCTATGTCGGCTGGCGCCACCCGCGCATCCGCGGCGCGGAGTACGACGCCTTCGTCGAAGACTTCGTCACCGCCGTCGCCGACCGCTTCCCCGGCGTGTTGCTCCAGTGGGAAGATTTTGCCGGACACAACGCCTACAAGCTCCTCGACCGCTACCGCCACCGCCTGCTGAGCTTCAACGACGATATTCAGGGGACGGCGGCGACCGCCGTCGGCACGCTGCTGTCGGCGATCTCGCGCACCGGCCTGGCGCTGAAGGACCAGCGGGTCGTGCTGTTCGGCGCCGGGGCGGCAGGCTGCGGGATCGCCGACATGCTGGTGCAGGCGTTGCAGGCAGAGGGCTTGAGCGAGGCCCAGGCACGCCAGCGCATCTGGGCGGTCGATCGCGACGGGCTGATCCTATCGGACATGAGTGACCTGTCCAACGGCCAGCGCAGCTATGCCCGCGATGCCGCCGAAACCGATCATTGGGTGCGCACGTCGCAAGGGCCGATCGATCTGTTCGACACCGTAGCCAACGTCCACCCGACCGTGCTGATCGGCGCATCGGGCCAGCATGGCGCGTTCAGCGAGGCGGTGGCGCGCACCATGGCACAGGCGACCGAGCGCCCGGTGATCTTTCCGCTATCCAACCCCGTCTCGCGCGCGGAAGCGCATCCCGCCGACCTCGCCCGCTGGAGCGCCGGTCGCGCGCTGATCGGCACCGGCAGCCCGTTCGGCATTTCCGGCGTGACCCAGGTGAACAACATCTACATCTTCCCCGGCGTCGGCCTCGGCGCCCTCGCCGCGGGGGCGGGCAGGATCACCGACACGATGTTCATGGCCGCGGCGCGGACGCTGGGGGCGATGGGCGGCGACGACACGCTGCTGCCGCCGATCGAACGGCTGCGCGACGTGGCGCTGGATATCGCCGTAGTGGTGGCGGCGCAGGCGGTGGCCGATGGCGTCGCAGCATCCGACGTGGCGATCGACCGCGACGCGATCGCTGCCCAGATGTGGGTCCCGACCTACTAGGTCGGGTCGACGTTCCGGCTGCCACGACCGATCGCTATCGGTCTGGACTGATCGCCAAGCTCTTCCGTCACCTCGGCCTTGAGCCGGAGTCGCGCTTCCTGATCGACCGCAGTGTAGAAGCGGAACCCGGATCAAGTCCGGGGTGACGAAACTGTGGGCTTAGCGACCTGCTATGCGGATGCCGATCGAATCGGGAACCATCGCCCCCGCCGAAGTCTTTCTGACTGCTGTCAATCCCGTCCAGCCAAGGTTCACCCGCAACCGGGCAAACGTGGGGCAGAGAGGAAGCGATCATGAAGCAGTTGATGAGCATTTTCGCCGGCATCGGCCTGACCATTGCCGGCCTGACCGCGGTGCCCGCCGTCGCCGACGCACAGCCGGGGCGCCATGCGCACCGGGACCACGGCCCCCGCGCCCATCATGACGATCGTCGGCGTTGGGACGACCGCCGCCATTGGGACAATCGTCGTGGCTGGAACGACCGGCGCGGCCGGGACAATCGCGGGGCGTGGAACGATCGTCGTCGCTGGGACGACCGGCGGGGCTATCGCGGCGAGCGGGTCGTACCCGGCTGGTCGCGCGAAGCCGCCGCGATGGGCGTCCAGTATCGCGGCCCCTGCCGCTACGTGATCCGCAACGGCCGTCGCGTCTGCGGCTGATGCACCCGACCCCTTCCGGCATTCCCGCCGGGAGGGGTTATTTCTTGGGCGTGACCCACACCGATACCGGCACCACGACCTTGCCCGGTGCCGGCTTGCCGACATCGACCCGGTCGGCGGTAACCAGTTCGCCGGTTTCGAGGTTGAACGAGGCCCAGGGCTTCGGCATCCGGCCGAAGGTCATCTTCTGGATCGGTTGGCCGGTGGTCGAATTCATGATGGTGGCAATGACAGGCATGGCCGCGCGCCTAGCCGCCCGCGGCCCCGCCTGTCCATTCAGAACCGCACCTCCCACCCCAGCGTGAACGTCCGCCCCCGCCCGGCGAAGAACGCGAAATTGTCGTTCGGCAGCCGTGTGTCGCTGTTGTAATCGATATAGAAGCGGTCGAAGATGTTCTGCGCGCTGAGCGACAGTCCGCCGAACTTCGTCTGATACCGGATCGACGCGTCGGTCACGTCGTAGCCGCCGAAATTATTGGCGGCATCGGGGTTCGCCTTTCCCCGGAAATTGCGCGAAAGATAGAATTGCGTCTGCACCCGCGCCGTCAGCGGCCCGCTCGATACATCAGCCGCCAGATTCAGCCGGTCGGGCGAGATGTTGGTCCCGTCGAGATCGGTATCGACCACGCCGTCGGCGGGGCGATCGCTGTCGTAGCGCCCGAGGATATGGGCATAGCCGGTCGACAGCCGTAGCCATGACAGCGGCGTACGCACCGCCAGATTGACCTCCAGCCCTTCGAGCTCGACACGCTGGCGCTGCACCTCGAAAATGCCGTTGCCCTGCGCGATCAGCAATTGCCCGCGATCGCTCGACGACCAGAAGTAGGTCGCGCCGGCGTCGAGCGGCCCGCGCTTCACCTCGACCCCGACCTCGCGGTTGTTCGAGACGACGGGTTCGATATCGAGGAAATTGTCGAGCCGGACGCCGGGCACGTTGATCGCCCGGGTGATGCGGCCGATATCGGCCATGGTGAAGCCCTGCGCATAGCTGGCATAGGCGCGCACCCCCGTCAGCGGTTCGACGATCACGCCGCCATTGTACAGCAGGTCGGAAAACCGTGGCGTACCGCCGGTCACCGCGACCCCGCCATAGGTCGCCGGGTTGCGGCCGTTATAGGTGGTCGACGCCAGCGTGCGGAAATCGGCGATGCGGACCTGCACATTCTCCCACCGCGCACCACCGGCGACGCGGACCACGCCGTCGAACAGCTTCAGATTGGCCTGCGCGAACGGCGCCAGGCTGCGGAAATCGGCGGGCGGTACCCAGATGCGGTCGGTGGCGATCAGCCGCTGTTCGGTCTTGTCGAACAGCGCATCGAACCCGATCGTCGCGACCAGCGCCTCGAACCCCGGAACCGTGCGTTCGTAGCTGGCCTTCGCGCCCAGCTTGCGCGAGCGGTTCTCCGACTGATCGAACAGCGTGCCATCGGGCGCGATCGACGGGTCCTGGAAGGTCGGGGTGAACGTCACCTCGCCGCCGAACGTGTCATAGGTACGGTTGAAGAACAACTGCGTGACGAGGTTGCCGCCCAGCAGGTCGGTATCGGTATAGGATAGCGACAGCGCCTCCGCCCGGTTGGCGGCGGGCTTGCCCGGCGGATTGCCGCGCACCGCGCTGGTCGGCAGTCCGGTCCGGCGATTGCCGGCGAGCGCGACATAATCGCCGTCGCCATTCAGTTCGAACCGGTTGGCGATCAGGTCGAGCCGTCCGGTCGCGCCGACCTCCATCCCCAGCCGCGCAAAGAAGTCGGTCGCGCGCGAATCCTGCGTCTCGCCCTGCGTCAGATTGATGCCGACCCGGCGGTCGCGCGCGTCGTAGAACGCACCGCGCTTTTCATAGCTGGCGCCGAACGTCGCGTCGAACCGGCCGGCCTTGTACTGGACCAGCCCTGCCGCCTTGCCGCCCAGCGAGTCGCTTTCGAACCCGTCCGCCGCCGTGCCCTGCACAAGCGCGCGGCCGGTGACGCCTTCCTGCCGCGGGGCGCCGACCGTCACCTGATTGACGATGCCGCCGGTTCCGCCAATGCCCTGCAACGCGTTCGATCCGTAGATCAGTTCGACGCGGTCGATGAAGAAGCCGTCGATGGTGAAGCCGTCACGACTGCCGTCGCGCAGCGGCGTCGTCTGCGGAATGCCGTTGATCGCGTAGAGCGGCGAGCGGCCGCGTAGCGTCTCCCCCGCCCCCGACAGCTTGCCGCGCGTCGGCGAAAAACTGGGCGTCAGCGTGGCGATCGCGTCGGTGATGCTGCCGGAAATCGCGATCTGCTGGTCGATCACCTGCTTGTCGATGATGTCGATGGTCAGCGGCAGCGCGTTGGGCGGCAGGATGGTGCGCGCGGCGGTCACGACGATTTCGTCTGCCGCATCGCCTTCCTTCGTAGCGGCCGGATCGACGTTTTGCGCCGTCGCCGGGGCTGTAGTCAGTGCCAGCGCCGCGACACTCGCCATCCATCCATAGCGCGCCACTACCCCCATCATCATTTCCCTTGCGTAATGTTGACCCTGCATTGCCGCGCCGCTAACGCGATCAATTATCAATATCAAGCTTTTCGAGCGCCGCGGCATGACCCGAAACATCCTGTTCCAGATCCACTGGTTCCTCGGCATCACCGCCGGGCTTGTGCTGGCGGTGATGGGCGTGACCGGCGCGACGATGAGCTTCGAACCGGAAATCATCGCCGCGTTGAACCGGGATACGCCGGCAGCCGGGGCGTTAAGGCTACGTGCGCCGCAGCTTGTGGCGCGGTTCGCCGAACAGCGACCGGCGGCGAAGATCACGCGACTAACGGTCCCGGCAAAATCCGACGAACCGACGCTGGTCGGTTATACGCTCGGCACGTCCAAGGCGCGGCATCTCGACCGGATCGATCCGTTCACCGGACAGCTGCTCGGCGAATCGCGCGGAACCGAGGTGATGGAGGTGTTCGAGCATCTCCACCGCTGGCTGGCACTGCCCGGCGAAGGCAATGGCATCGGGCGACAGATCACCGGGTTCTCTGCGATAGCCCTTCTCTATTTCGCGTTGTCCGGCCTGTATCTGCGCTGGCCGCGGCGACCGCTCGACTGGCGAAACTGGTTCGTCCTCGATTTCCGTAAGACCGGGCGCAACCTGTACCGGATGCTGCACGCGGTCGTCGGCGGGTGGGTGCTGGTCTTCTATCTGGTCAGCGGTTTCACCGGGCTATGGTGGTCGTACGACTGGTATCGCCAAGGGGTCCGCGCGATGCTGGTGGCCGAGGCGCCCGAGCGGCCGAAATCGGGGCCGAAGGATGCGCCGGTCGACCTGGCGGTAGCGTGGAACGGCTTTACCATCGCGACCGGTGGCCGGGCCTATGACCGGATCACCGCCACCGTCCGCGACCACGGCGAAGTGCAGTTTCGCGGCAAACTGCCCGACGCACGGCACGACCGGGTCAGCGACGAGCTGACGATCGACGGTACGACCGGTGCGGTGGTCGAGGCGACGCCCTATGCCGAGCGCACGCTGGGGCAGGATATCGTCACCAGCGTCTACGAGCTGCACCGTGGCGCCTATTTCGGGATCGCCGGACGGATCGCGATGCTGCTCACCAGCCTGACGATGCCGTTGTTCACCATCACCGGCTTCCTGCTCTATTTCGCCCGGCGACGGCGGAAGGTGGCGCTGCGCCAAGTCATCGCCGATACCGACGCTACGCCACCCGAACACGCGACGACGCTGGTCGCCTATGCCAGCCAGACCGGATCGGCCGAGCGTATCGCTCGCCTCACCGCCGACGCGCTGCCCGGCGCCGCCGCGCTGCCGATCGCGGCGCTCGATCCGGCGATGCTGACGCGCGCCGAACGACTGTTCGTCGTCGCCAGCACCTATGGCGAGGGCGAGCCGCCCGACAATGCGCGCGGCTTTGCCCGGACGATGGCGCGGGTCCGCCCCGACCTGTCGCACCTCGCCTATGCGGTGATGGCGCTGGGCGACCGGGAATATGCCGAGTTCTGCGCGTTCGGGCACCAGGTCGATCGGTGGCTGCACGATCACGGTGCGACGCGGCTGTTCGATCCGGTCGAGGCCGATGGCAACGATGCCGATGCGCAGCGGCAGTGGCAGCACCAGCTGGCCGGCGTCGGGGGTCGTACCGACCAGCCCGACTGGGCGCCGGTAACGATGGGCGACTGGCGGCTGGTCGAGCGCCGTCTGCTCAATCCCGGCAGCCAGGGCGGTGAAGCGTGGCAGGTCGTGCTGGAACCGATCGCTATGCCGGCCGACTGGATGCCCGGCGACATTGTCGAGATCCTGCCGCAACAGGATATCCGCCGCGTCGACGCCTATCTGGCGCGCAGCGGACTGGCCGACACGCCCGACCTTCGCGAACGGCTGATGCGCAGCATCCTGCCGGGCGACGAGGCGGAGGTCGCGACGCTCAAGCCGCTCGGTCACCGCGAATATTCGGTCGCCTCGATCGCCGCGTCCGGCCGGGTCGAACTGATCGTCCGGCGCTGCACGGCGGTGGACGGGTATGGCGGCCTGGGATCTGGCTGGCTGTGCCATGGCGCCCCGATCGGCGGGATCGTGCGGGCGCGGGTGCGGGCCAACCCGGCCTTCCATCCGCCGGCTGACCCTGCCACGCCGCTGATCCTGATCGGCAACGGCACCGGGCTGGCCGGACTGTTGGCGCACCTGCGCCACCGGGCAGCGACGGGCGGCGGGCCGGCATGGCTCTATTGGGGCGAACGCCACCCGGCACAGGACGATTTCCTCGCCGACGAACGCACCGTGCTGGCCCGGAGCGGGACGCTCGCCCGCAACGTCACGGCATGGTCACGCCAGCCCGGCGGCCATCGCTATGTCCAGAATGCGGTCGCCGCCGATGGTCCGGCCATCGCCGAAGCGGTCACCGCAGGAGCCGCCATCTATGTCTGTGGCAGCGTGAACGGCATGGCACCGGGCGTCCATGCCGCGCTGGAAGCGATCCTCGGCGAAACAACCGTCGAAACCATGCTCGAAACCGGCCGCTATCGCCGCGACATCTACTAACCGATCAGTGGCGGTGTTCGCGGCGTAGCTGGTAGCGCCCATCGGCGTAATCGTCGAACAGCCCGCGGATCGCCGGATGGTCGACTGGTTCCTCGCTGTCGTCGACGATCAAATTCTGCTGACTGACATAGGCGACATAGCTCGCCTCGGCATTTTCGGCGAGCAGGTGGTAGAAGGGCTGATCCTTGCGCGGGCGGACGTCGGCGGGAATCGATTCATACCATTCTTCGCTATTGGCGAAGACCGGGTCGATATCGAACACGACCCCGCGGAAATCGAACAGGCGATGGCGCACGACCTCACCGATCGCGAAACGGGCATGGGCGACGGGTGGCAACGGCGTGCCGAGGTCGAGCGGGTTGGCGGACATTGCCTTCATGCGAAATAATCTAGGGTCGATGTGCGATTGCAGCAAGGAGGCGCTTGCACATCCCGAAACCATGGGCTAACGGACCGCCCTCGCTGACCAACGTGCTGCGCTGACCTGCGGCATAGAGCGAGAAACCTCTGCGGAGAGGTGGCAGAGTGGTCGATTGTACCGCACTCGAAATGCGGCGTGCCTTTACGGGTACCGAGGGTTCGAATCCCTCCCTCTCCGCCACTTCGGTCCCCGGCTGGGCACGCCGATAGCCGCCGATTTCTCTCCTTGCGCCGCCACCAGCGTCCTGAGCAGATCGCTCTTCGATCCCATGATGCGGACCTCGTCGTCGCCTACCTCGACGCGCTGGGCGAGCGCGCGAAGGTGATCCCGCCGATAGCCGCCTCCGTCGAGCCGCATCCGCTCGCGCGCGGCCTGTGACAGCCGGTCGACCATCTCCGGCGTGATCGCCCGCTCGCCTGAGCAGCCCCCACCATGTGGTCCGGGTTGTTAGTTAGTGCATTGTCGTCTCCGCCGCCATTGCCGGACGTAGGTGCAGCGAAGCGGAACCGGAGGCCGGCAATGGCGGTGTCGCCGTGTCGGGGGCCGGCGGACGGTAGCCTAGGCTGCTGTGCGGCCGGACGGTGTTGTAGTGACGCCGCCACGCCTCAATCAGCACCCTGGCCTCGGCGAGGCTGTAGAAGATCTCGCCATTGAGCAGTTCGTCGCGAAGCGACCCGTTGAAGCTCTCGTTATAGCCGTTCTCCCATGGCGAGCCCGGGGCGATGTAGAGCGTCTTCACGCCGATCTGGCCGAGCCAGGTCTGGACGGCGGTGGCTAGGTGCAGCGAAGCGGAACCGGAGGCCGGCAATGGCGGCGGAGACGACAATGCACTAACTAACAACCCGGACCACACGGTGGGGGCTGCTCAGGAAGTCGCCCATGACCCATTTGCAGTCATTGGAAGTCTCCAACCCACCTCCCAACTTCGGCCACTCGTTCATCTTTTAGGTGGGGTCGCTCGACCACCGGGACCTGCTGCTAAACCGCCTTCGAAAGGATTACTACCTTGGCAACGACAGCACCTGCCGCTCTTGAAGCAAACGAGCGCGAAGATCAGCGTAAGGCACCTGCTGCACCGGAAGCGACGACCGCAACGCCAGATCGGCGGCATTGGCTGCGGATTGCCCTAGGATCATGAAGACCGGCTCCATCCGGATCGTGCCATAGGCGATATGCGACGCGGACAGGGCGACCGGCACCAGCAGGTTGGTCACCTCCGCCTGGCGCGGCACGATCGCATCATAGGCGATCGGGTAGGGAGTTGCGACGCCGACTTCGATATTGCCCTCGTTGCGCGCGAAGCCACGTGTGTCGACCACGCGTTGTACGTTGTGCGAGTCCATTTGGTACGACCCCATGCCGATCGGGCGCGGCGTGGGCTTTTGTCCTCGCACATGCGGCTCTGCCATGACGAAATCGGACGTCATCCGCCTGGCCTCGCGCACATACATTTCGCGTGGCCAACCCTTGTTGTCGGTAAATTCGTCCTTGCAAAGGCCCCAGCGTCCAATCTCCGCTCGTGTCTCGGCAGGAACGCGCAAGTCGTTCGCCATGTACCACAGCAGACCCTGCTGATAGCGCCGGTGCTCCGCCGCGATCGCGGCACGCTCTGCGTCGCTGCCGCGAGGGTAGCGATAGTTCATGCCGATATTGTCGGTTGAAAAGGCGCCGAAGTTGTTGACGTCCGCCTTGCCGTTGGGGATGCGATCGAACTTCTGGAAGAAGTTGCGGTAGCCCGCATCCATGTAGCGCTGGAGCAGCGCATATTGGCTGGCATCATAGCCTGCGGGCTTCGGCAGCGGCATCTGGTTGGCGGCGACGTCGGTCAGGCACAGCCGATAGGTATAGGCCTGAATCTTGTCGTCGGCGCTGCCGTCCGGGGCCAGCCGCGCCGGACTGATGCGGGGCAGCAGGCCGCTGGCAGGTTTTCCCTTGATGCGATACGGATCGATGTCGAGCGTGAACTGGTGGTTGGTCGTGTTGCGGGCCTGCACGCCGTTCAGTGTCTCGCCGTAGGTCGCGTTCGCCTCGCGTCCCGTGGCGAACGAGACACCAGCGCCCGCCATCAGGTCGCCTTCGTAGCTGGCGTCAATGAACATCCGCCCAGCAAAGCGACGACCGTGAGCCGAGCGGAACGACACCACGCGGCTGCCGACCCGCTGCACGCCCTGCGGACCCCGATCGATCGGCTGGCCGCGAACGACCGTCACCCCGGCTTCGGCGATCCAATCCTCTAGGATGCGTTCCGCCACGTGCGGCTCGAACTGCCACATTGCGCCATCGTCGACGAAATTCTCAGCGCGCGCGGGCCGCGGCGCCAACGTCCAGGCCGCCGGGTCGTCATAGTGCCGCTTCACCCGGCGGTAGAATTCGAGCGCGAGGCCGCCGATGGCACGATGGTTGCCGGTGTCGGACCAACTTAGCCCGTTGGTGGTCATGCCGCCAACATACCTGTCGCGACAGACGAGCGTGACGCTGCGCCCGATGCGCCGGCTCTCGACCGCGGCGATGACCCCGCCGGCGGTGCAACCATAGATGACGATGTCGGCGACCGGCTCGGGCGGTGCGGCGGGCGCCCCGGCAAGCAGGAGGAGCAACGGTGCGAGGCGAAGCGGTGCCATGACGGATATCCTTAGAAGGTCGCGGCGATGCCGAAGAAGATGCGGCGATCCTCGCGCGCGGCGTTCAGCAGCCGCAGCGGCGTCTGAAGATATTGCCGGTCGATCGCACGGGTCAGGTTGATCGCCTCGACGGTCAAGCGAACCGATCGGGTGAGGTTGAGTTGTGCGGAGGCGTCGAGTTGTCCGCGTCCGTCAACATAGGAACTGCCGCCGGCTGCCGCGCTGCCCTGGCCGAGCAGGTAGCCGCTGCGATAGATATAGGCGACGCGCGCCGACACGGTGGCATCCTCATAGAAGCCGATCAGGTTGTAGCTGTGCTTGGACAGGCCGGGGAGCGGCAGGCTGGCCTGGGTCGCCTCGTCCACCAGCGGAGTCTCGCTGTCGACGAACGTGTAGTTCGCCTGGATGCCAAGGTTACGCAGGGCTCCGGGGAGGAAGCGGAGCGACTGCTGATACGCTAGCTCCACGCCCTTGATGGTGCCCGACTCGCCGTTGATCGGCTGGGTGATCTGGAACGCGCCATAGGGTTGGGCGGTGCTGGGATCGATCTGGTCGGAAAGGCCGGGGACGATCTCGCTCTGCGTCCGGTTGATCGTGAAGGAATCGACGTTCTTGTAGAAGCCGGCGATCGTGATCGCGCTCGCCGGCGCGAAATACCATTCGAGCGTGGCGTCATATTGCGTCGCCTCGAACGGACGCAGCGCAGGATTGCCGCGCGCGCCGGTCCGCGATACGAACAGCGGCACGAAGCTGACCCCCACGTCGCTGAGGCTCGGACGCGCCACCACCTTGGCCGCGGCCGCGCGCAGCGTGAGGTCGGGGAGCAGTTCGAGCGCGGCGTTGGCGCTGGGCAGCCAGTAGTCGAAGTGCGACCTCGAAAGCGTCGGTTGCGTATCGGACAGGAAGCCGGACGAGGCGCGTTCGAACGTGATGTACCGCACGCCGGCATTGCCACTAATCGGCATGTTGCCCAGCGTACCGGCGAAATTGCCCTTGCCGTAAAAGGCCAGCGTATCCTGGTCGACGTCCTTGATCGAGACGCGGCCGAACGGGATCGTGTCGGCGCGGGGCACAGGGAGGCCGAAGGCGTCGCGCGCAGCGCCCTTGTCGGTACCGCCGCCCAGGATGTCGCGGGGAAAGTCGCCCGACACGCCCGGGAAAAAGCTTCCCTGACGATTGTCGTAGACCAGCCCCGGCAGTTCGTCGGCGGTGAGGATGCCATCGCCGTTGCGATCGCCCCGCGTGAGCAAGCTCGCCGCGGAGGGAATGTTCTGTGGCGCTTCGGAATAGAATTCGATCTTCTCGAACCGCCCGCCTACCTCGACCGTCCGCAGCGGGCCGAAATCGGTGCGGATGGTGAAGTCGAGCCGCGCGTCATAGCCGGAATTGTCGGTGACGAAGTCGTTCTCGAAGATCGATGCCAGCTGATATTGCGCAGGGTCGTTCAGATCGAAATTCGACGCCAGCGAGAGGTTCGGGACCACGCCCCCGCGCGAAAAATCATAGCTGGCATTGGCGACCCGCCCGGCACGGGGCACGACGACATAGGTGAACGAGGCCCCCGGCCCGCCGTCGGTGCCGCGCCCCTTGCTGTAGGAGGCGTCGGCGCGCACCGTCACGACTTCGCCTTCATACTTCGCCGACCCACCGATATTGGTCGACTTGAACTCGGTCGGTTCGTCGTAGATCAGCGGGCGGACGGTGACGTAATTGAACGTGCCGCGTACCACGGTGCCGTTCTCGTCCGCCACAGCACCGGCGTCATTGTCGTTAAAGAGCACCTGATAGTTGGCACTCTGCCGCTCGCGCTTCAGCCACGTGTGGGTGCCGTCGACAATGAATTCGATCCGGTCGGTCGGCCGGTATTGCAGCGAACCATTCAGCGTCAGCCGCTCCTCTGAACGATCATAGATCCGGGCCATGTAGCGGTTCGGGCGATACAGTCCCGGATCATTGATGCCGTCGCCGTTGCCGTCGATGTTGTTGGTACGGGTCCAGCCGCCGGTGTCGAACTGATAGCCGCGGGTCCGCGTGTTCGAATAGGCGGCGCTCGCCAACACACCGAAGCTGTCACCGAATCTTCTGGATACCAATGCCGAGCCGCGATAGCCAAGATGATCGGCCTGGTCGGTATAGGCGCCCTGAAGACGCCCGCTGACGACGAAGTCGGCTAGGTCGAGCGGCCGCTTGGTCTTCAGGTTGACCGTCGCGCCCAGTGCACCCTCGGGCATATCCGCAGTCGGCGATTTCGCGACGACGATGCTCGAGATGATCTCCGGGCTGACCGATTCCAGCGACGCGCTGCCGCCAGCGCCGGGACCGAGGAAGGTGCGACCGTTGATTTCCAGCCGGTTCTGCGAAATACCGCGCACCGTGAAGTTCGATCCATCGCCTTCGCGGCGCGTGATCTGGACGCCCGTAATGCGGCTCATCGACTCAGCGACATTCTGGTCCGGCAGTTTGCCGATGTCCTGTGCCGTGATGACGTCGACGATATTCGACGCGGTACGCTTGGCGGTGATCGACTGCTGGAGCGACGCGCGAATACCGGTGACGACGATGTCCTCCGGGGGCGGCTCCTCGACGGGAGTCTGCGCCATGGGCGCCAAGGGCGAAGCACTCGCCTCGGTTTGGAGCGCAGCCGGAATTAGCGCGGCGTTGGCGTTAACAATGGTGCGGCGCAGGATGATCGCCCCGCCAGCGCGTACCGGCACCAGATCGGTTCCCGCGAGCAGGATGCGAAGCGCCTCGCCAACATCGAGTGCGCCGCTTACGCGATTGACGGTCGCCTTCTCTGCGAGCGGACTGGACACAAGAATCTGGACGCCCGCCTGGTGGGCGAATTGCGGGATGCCGGTGCGCGCAGGTTGCGCGGGCACGTCGAAGCGACGCGTCTGCGCGTCGGCGACGGGCGCTAGCGCAGCGCTCGACAGGATGACGGCAGCGGCGCCGAGCAGGCGATGACGCGCGAATGACATATGGATCCACTCCCCGGAAGCGGCGCCCCTGTTGTCGAAGCGCTCACCTCCCTTGAGTTCGGTGCGCGCCGCTTCCGTCAGAATGCCGGCGACTTTTTCCGTGCCAGACGTATTGTCTGGGGTCCGGTCGTGACCGCAACATCGAACGATACGGCGAGCGAGGCAGCGAAGTCCTCGGGTCGATCGATCTGGAACAGGCCGATCAACCGCTCTTGCGACAATATGGCGTCGTCGACCACCAGCTGGCGATGATTATAGCGGTTGAAGCGGGCGACCGCCGCGGCAACGGTTTCGTTCTCCAGCGCGATCTCACCCCCGCGCCACGCCAGCGCGCGCTCGATTGCGGCGGGCGCAGTGCCGGTGACCGGCGCGGCGTCGGGCGACCGGAACCGAGCATATTGGCCGGCTTTGAGGATCGTCATCGTGCCCCCGGCGGCGCTAGGCCATACCGCCACCTGCCCCTCCGTCACCGCGACCTCGACACCGTCCTCCCGTCGTTCGACCGAGAATGCGGTGCCGACCGCGCGCGCCTGGGCAATGCCGGCGTCGACGATGAAGGGTCGCGAACGATCCTTCGCGACCTGGAACCAGGCCTGTCCGTGGTCGAGCGCAATCCGGCGCTGCTCATCGGCCAACACGACGCGCAGCGCGCTGTCGCTGTCGATCGTGGCGACCGATCCGTCAGCGAGCGGCAGACGCCGGATCTCGCCGCGTGCAGTTGTTACGTGTTCGGCGGCGAACTGACGCCAACCGATCAGGCCGACCGCGCTTGCAGCGATGGCGCCGGTCATCCCGATCAGCAGCCGGCGCCGCCCCGGCCGTGCTTCGAGCGGCGCTTGACCCGGCGCAGAGGCGCCCTCCTCCTCAATAACCCGGTTGACGACGGTCAGGGCCGCCATCGCGCGCAACAATGCACCCGCATGGCGCGGGTCGCGCGCCAGCCAGGCGTCGAGTGCGTGCTGATCCGCAGCATCGAGCGGATGGCGCAGCGCCCAAGCTACCGCCTCATCACCGTGCTCGGGCACGATCACCTCCTGTACGCGCGCTGTCAGCCATGTCAGCGTCCTCGTCAGTCAGCTGGCGCAGGATCGCGCGCAGGCTGCGGCTGGCATCATTCTCTACGACCATCTCCGTTACGCCGAGCGCGGCCGCGATCTCCTTTTGGCTGAGCCCCTCGACCCGCCGCATGACGAAGATGCGCCGTGCACGGTCGGACAGCGTAGCCAGCGCGCGTTGCACGCGATCGACTTCCTGCCGCGCCGCGGCAACGCGATCCTGCAGCGGACTGTCGCTGGCGAGTCCGTCGGTTTCTGCGGCCGAGATCGATTCGATCCGCACCACGCGCGCGTGGCGCCGCTGCCGGTGCGCGAGGTTGCGGGCCATGGTGAAGAAATAGGCACGCGGCGAGGCGATGTCGTCGATGCTACGAAGCTGGGCCAGGCGGCAATAGCATTCCTGCACGATGTCCTCCACATCGACGGAGGGCACGAGCCTTCGCCGCAACCAGCCACGCAAATCACGCTCGTGCGGCAGGATCTCGCGCCCCACCCATTCTGCCAGCGCCTCGCGTTCCGTCACACCTCTCCTCTCACACCCATGAGTTTCTGAGCGTCAGTTTCCGTCACGAATATGCGCAACTGTTTTCGGTGCAGAGGATCTATTTTATCGAGTTAGCTTGCATGCGCCCTAGCGTACGAGCCCCTTGTTCACGCCGTTGGCTACAGAGAAGCTTAGCGGCGATGCACGGTTAAAAGAACCCAATTCCAGACGTTTGGAACGGCATAAAGGCTTCCCGAAAACGGACGTTCGTTCATTGCGATGATGGCCAAAGATAGGCCTTCGAAAGGTCTGCACCCACCGGTCAATTGCTGGGTCGATAGCCGCCTTGAACGGTAGCTGCGCGGACGTGGATGACCTGCAACCATCGAGCAAAGCGGAATACAATTCCTACTTACATGATAGATTTTGTTTGGCTTCTTTTGCCGCAGTTGCGGCGTAAGGGCACATCCGTGGATGCCCGCCACTGCGGCATCAAACAGGGAAAGCAGGAAATGAAACAGGGCCGCAACATCGCCCTTCTCGGCGCATCGCTTCTGACGTTCGTCGCGACCGGCGCCGCCGCACAGCAAGTGCAACAGGAAGCAACTTCCGCCCCCCTGCCCCCCGTCGACGACCAAGCCGATACGAATAACCCAGCACCGAATGTCGACGACACCGGCGACGATATCGTCGTCACCGGCACGCGTACCGCCGGTCGGACGCGGCTCGACAGCGCGTCGCCAGTCGACGTGCTGAGTGCGGCCAGCCTGCAACGACAGGGTACGACCGAACTTGCTGCAGCGCTTGCGACGGTCGCGCCGTCGATCAGCTTTCCGCGCCCGGCGGCCAATGACGCGACCGACGCGATCCGCCCAGCAACGTTACGCGGCCTTGCACCCGATCAAACGCTGGTCCTCATCAACGGCATCCGCGGCCATAGTTCGGCCAATCTAAACACGAATGGCACGGTTGGCCGGGGATCGTCGGCGGTTGACCTTAACACCGTGCCGACATCGGCCCTTGACCGGATCGAGGTGCTGCGCGACGGCGCATCGGCGCAATATGGTTCGGATGCGATTGCCGGCGTCGTCAACCTACGCCTGCGGGAGGCGCGGCACGGCGGCGGCGCGTCAGTGACCTACGGCATTTACGAAACACAGGTCGACACGCCCAATAATCAGCGCAGCGTGACCGGCGAACCGGTCGTTACCGCGACGGCGTGGCAGGGTATTGGCTTTGGCACCGACGGTTTCGTCACGGTTTCAGGCGAATATACCAAACGACAACCGACTAATCGCGCCGACATCGACCGTCGTGTTACGCCCAATCGCGTGACCGGTCGCTATGGCGATCCCGAGGTCGAGCAATATACCGGCTTCGTCAACGCAGGTACGTCGCTGACGGACAGTGTCAGCCTGTACGCTTTCGGCGGCTACCAGGATCGCGATACGCGGAGCGCCGCGTTCCCACGCAACGCCAACGCACAGACCGTGCTTGCGGGTTATGCGAACGGTTTCCTGCCGCTCATCAATACCAAAACAAAGGACATTAATTCCGCGATCGGCCTGCGCGGCGATTTCGGCGGATACAACGTCGATCTTTCGGTAAGCTATGGCCGCAATACCGTCGACTTCCGTACGCTCAATTCGGCCAATTATGCCTATGGCGCCGCGACACCGCGGAACTTCTACGACGGACAAGTCGCCTATGACCAATATGTCACTGGCCTCGATGTCGCCCGCAAGTTCGACATTTTCCGGTCGCTTAACGTCGCCTTCGGGATCGAGGGACGCCGCGAAGGGTACAAGATTTCGCCCGGGGAACCGGCGTCCTACGGCTACCCTGCAACCGGCGCGACAGGTGCTGCGCCGGGTGCGCAGGGCTTTGGCGGCTTCGCCCCGAACAATGCGACCGAACGCAGCCGGCGCAGCGGCAGCATCTACGCCGATGTCGAGGCACAAGTCACCGACCGCCTGCTGGTCGGACTGGCCGGGCGGGGCGAGCATTATTCGGACTTCGGATCGACCGCGACGGGCAAGGTCTCCGCACGCTACGACGTCACCGACTGGTTTGCGCTGCGCGGGACCGCATCGACCGGTTTCCGGGCACCGTCGCTGCAGCAGCAATATTTTACACAGATCGCGTCGGTGGTCACCAACGGCATTCCGGTCCTCACCGGAACGTTTCCTTCAGTCAGCACGGTCGGAACGGCGCTGGGCGGCTTGCCGCTCGAACCCGAGAAGTCGACCAACCTGTCGGTCGGCACGGTCATCCGCGCAGGCGGGTTCGATCTGACGATCGATGCCTATCGCATTCATATCCGCGATCAGATCGGCCTGTCGGAAAACATCAGCGCGGCGGCGGCGGGATCGCCGGCAGTTGCAACGCAGATCCGTAACCTGCTGGCCGCGACCAATACCGGGGCCAGCGCCGCGCGCTTCTTCATCAACGGCCTCGCCAGCACCGCCAAGGGAATCGATGCAGTTGCGCATTACCGGACGCGCACGGCGACCGCGGGTACGTTTGACTTCACACTGGCCGGTAACATCAATGCGATCGACGTCACCCGCGTACCGACCTCGACCGCGACGCTTGACCCGGCACCTACGCTGTTCGCGCGCAGCCGGATCCTGACACTCGAGCAAGGAACGCCCGGCGAAAAGGTTACGGGAACGATCGACTGGTCGCTGGACCGGCTCGGTGCCTTGGCGCGCGTGACCTATTACGGCAACGTCAACCAACCGGGCACCACCCCCGCCGGCGACGTGCTAAGCGGTGACCGGGCCATCACCGATTTGGAGCTTCGCTATGCCGGCGACAAGGGCGCGCAACTGGGTATCGGCGTCAGTAACCTGTTCGACGTCTACCCCCGGGCAACGGCCACCGCGAACAACTCGACCGGCGTTCTCGGCTTTCCCTATTTCTCGCCGTTCGGTTTTAACGGCCGCTATCTCTACGTCCGCGCTGGGCTGAACTGGTAACGACTGTCGAGACTGCTTCCTCCGATCGACGTACAGTCGAACAGCGCTCCGGTCCCCGGCAAAACGGACTCCGGGGACCGGCGCGTGGCAGATCGCGTGCGGCAACCAACAAAGCGCAAAGTCGCAACCTATAGCGATTGGAACGGTCGGGCGAAGCAATGACGACGACGCTTAAATCTAGCCTATACGCACGCCAGCACGGGACGCGACCTGTCGGTTACGCCGCGATTTTAAACCGTTTTTGGCGTTCGCTATTGACCCGCAGTCCGGCTGAGAATGGGCGATATCGAGCAGTTTTTTGAGGATATCGAGGACTGACTACGCCTCACCTTTCCCCAGCTCTCCTCCATCTACATTCGACTGGAAAAGCGCGAACAAGCGGAGACGCTGTCGAAGGCGCCAGAGACGACGTGGACCTTATGCGGTCATCCAACGCGTTGGCGCCTGATCCCAATATCGGACGCTCGTTCATCTCGTCAGACAGGAACCGCGCGCAGACGGTGGATCCTGCACCGGATGGCCCGTCATTCTCGACGCAGACGATCTGACACCACAAACTTTGCGGGAAAACGGCTTTTGGCACGTCGGCGTCAAAACCTGACGGTTGTGACACCTACGGGTGCAGGTGCTCGTCGTCCTCGCACGCCTCGCCCGCGCCCTCGGTCTGGATCGTGGAATGCTCGATGCCGAACCGACTATGGAGCGTGTCTGTGACCGCCCTTCTGATGACGTCGGAGTCAGGGCCCTCGGCCAAGGTGACGTGCGCGGTGCAACTCGCCTCTTCTGTTGCCATCGACCATACGTGAAGGTCGTGAACCCCGACGACGCCCGGAACGCCGGCGATCGCGCTGCGCAGCTCAGGCAGCTTGATCCCACCCGGCACGCCTTCCAGCAGTACGTTGATCGTGTCGCGAAGTAGCACCCAGGTCCGGGGAAGCACCTATAGGCCGATGCCGATCGCCACGACGGGATCGACCCACGTCCAACCGGTGAACCGGATCGCGAGCACGCCCGCGATCACGCCAACCGAGCCGATCATGTCGGCCCATACCTCAAGGTAGGCACCCTTGACGTTCATGCTGGCGTCCTTGCCCGCCGTCAGCAACCGTATGGATACGAGATTCACGACAAGCCCGACCGTCGCGACGATCATCATGCCGGTCGACTCTACGCTTTCCGGCTCGCGGAACCGCTGCACCGCCTCCACCAACACGTAGATCGCGACCGCGAACAGCAGCAGTGCGTTGAACGCCGCCGCAAGTATCTCGAACCGCTTGTAACCGAACGTGCGCTTGTCGTCGGCAGGGCGCTGGCCGATCCGGATCGCGAGCAGCGCGATGGCGAGCGCCGCCACGTCGGTCATCATGAGCGCCGCGTCGGACAACAGCGCGAGGCTGTTGAGCACGAACGCGCCGATTACCTCGGCGACAAGGTAGATCGATGTGAGCGCCAGCGCCTAGGCCAGCGCCTTCGCGTTCGCCCCGGCAGTGTGGTCGTGAGCGTGTCCGCCCGCTCCATGATCGTGCATGGTTCTTCTCCTAGTGAGCCGGTGCCACGGCGGGTAAAATGGGCTGCGAGTCGCGCTGGGCGGGTCGCTCGTATCTCCCGAACCGGGCGTAGAGCGTCGGCAGCACAAACAGGGTGAGCAAGGTCGCCGATATGAGACCGCCGATCACGACGGTCGCCAACGGCTTTTGCACCTCCGCCCCCGCTCCCGTCGCCAGCGCCATCGGCACGAAGCCAAGCGAGGCGACGAGCGCGGTCATCACAACCGGCCTGAGCCGCGCCATCGCGCCCTCATGCGCCGCCAAGGCGCGCTCCATGCCGCGCTCCATCAAATCGTGGATCGACGTGATCATGACCAGACCGTTGAGGACCGCGATGCCGGACAAGGCGATGAACCCGACCGCGGCTGATATCGAGAACGGCATCCCTCTCAGGAACAGCGCCAGCACGCCGCCTACCAATGCCAGCGGCACACCGGTGAACACGATCGCGGCGTCGCGAACGCTGCGGAGCGCGCCGTAGAGCAACAACAGGATCAGCGCGAAGCACGCCGGCACGACCAGCGCGAGTCGGTCGCGCGCAGACGCCAGATTCTCGAACGCGCCGCCCCATTCGAGATAGGTGCCAGCCGGCAACCGGACCTCGCGGCCGATCGCCGCCTGGGCGTCGGCGACGACGCTCGACACATCCCGGCCGCGGACATTGGCCTGCACCACCACGCGGCGCTTGCCGTTCTCGCGGCTGATCTGGTTGGGGCCGTCCGTCACCGCGATATCCGCAACGCTCGCCAGCGGCACGAACGCGCCATCGGGTGTCGGCACTGGCACCTGGCCCAACGTCTCGAAGTTCGCCCGCTGCGCGTCGCCCAACCGGATCGTCACCGCGAAACGGCGGTCTCCCTCGAAGATCATACCGGCGTCACGCCCGCCGACCGCGGCGGCAAGCGTGTCCTGCATGGCACGAGCGGTGATGCCAAGCCGCGCCATCGCATCGCGATTCGGCCGCACATCAAGCATGGGCAAACCTTCGGTCTGCTCCACCTTCACGTCGGCCGCGCCCTCCACTTTGCGAAGGATGCCGGCGATCTGGTCGGTGGTGCGGTTCATGGTCGCGAAATCATCGCCGAACACCTTGACCGCCACGTCGCTGCGGACGCCGGCAATCAGTTCGTTGAACCGCATCTGGATCGGCTGCGTGATTTCATAGGCGTTGCCGGGAAGCGCCGACAACGCCGCCTCGATCTTCTCTACCAGCTCGGCCTTCGGCAACTTCGGATCGGACCACTCGGCGCGCGGCTTCATGATGATGAAGGTGTCCGAAACGTTAGGCGGCATCGGGTCCGACGCCAGCTCGGCCGTGCCGGTCTTTGAGAACACGAACCGCACCTCCGGCACGCGGGCGATGGCCCGCTCCACCTGAAACTGCATGGCCTGGGCCTGTTCGACCGACGTGCCGGGAATGCGGACCGCCTGCGCGAGCATATCGCCTTCATCGAGCTGGGGCAGGAACTCCTGGCCCAAGGTCGAATAGGCTCCGATCGCCAGTGTGAACGCGCCGACCGCCACGCCGATCGTCATCGTCGAGCGTCGCATCGCCTTGTCGAGGCCCGGTTCATAGCGCGCTTTGAGCCACGCCATGATCCGGCCTTCCTTCTCATCGACCGGCTTGCTGAGCCATATCGCCAGCATGGCGGGCACGAAGGTGAGCGACAGTACGAACGCGAAGGCGAGCGCGATGATGACGGTCAACGCCATCGGCGTGAACGTCTTTCCTTCAACCCCGCTCAAGGTGAGCAATGGAATATAGACGAGGATGATGATCGCCTGACCGAACACGGACGGGCGGACCATCTCGCGCGCCGCGTCGGCGACAACAGACAGACGCTCATTCAGGTCGAGAACACGCCCTTGCGCGTGCTGGCGCTCGGCCATGCGACGTAGCGCGTTTTCGACGATGATGACGGCCCCATCGACGATCAGGCCGAAGTCTAGCGCCCCCAGGCTCATCAGGTTCGCCGACACGCCGCCCCGGAGCATTCCGAAGCTGGTGAGCAGCATGGTGACGGGAATGACCAGCGCCGCGATCAGCGCCGCGCGGAAGTTGCCGAGCAGCAGGAACAGTACGACGACTACGAGCAGCGCGCCTTCGGAAAGGTTCTTCGCCACGGTCTTGATGGTCGAGTTGACGAGCGCGGTGCGGTCGAGAACCGGCTGCACGATCACGTCGGTGGGCAGCGAGGCGTTGATCTCTCCTAAGCGGTCGGAGACGGCCGATGCGACAGAACGACTGTTCTCGCCGATCCGCATGACGGCGGTGCCGGCGACGACTTCGTGGCCGTTTTCCGACGCAGATCCCATGCGGATCGCCTGGCCGGTCTTCACGGTCGCGACCTGGCTCAACAGGATCGGCACGCCCTCCCGAGTGGCGACAACTGTGCGCGCCAGCTCGCTCGCGTCCGCGATGCGCGCGTCGGATCGGACCGCCAGCCCTTCGCCGTTGCGATCGACCACGCCGGCACCGACGCCGGTGTTGTTCTCCTCCAATGCGGTCGCCAGGTCGTTGAGGCTCAGGCGGAGCGCTGCCAGCCTCTGAACGTCCGGGACGACCTGATACTGCTTCACATAGCCGCCGATCGCGTCGATCCCGGCAAGCCCGCCTGTGTTCTTTAACAGCGGGGTCACGATCCAGTCCTGCACCGTGCGGAGATACGTCGCCTGATCGGCCTGGGTGGTCAGCCGCTCACCCTCGGGCGTGATGTAACTGCCGTCCGGCTGAATGCCGGGTGCGCCGGGAGCGTGCTTGTCCTCGGGCCGGTGCGCGAGCCGTACGGTCCACATATAGACCTCGCCCAATCCCGTCGCGATCGGCCCCATTTCGGGTGTCGCGCCGTTCGGCAAGCTTTCCTCGGCGGTGCGTAGGCGTTCGGTTACCTGCTGGCGCGCGAAGTAGATATCGGTCGCGTCGGTGAACACGGCGGTCACCTGGGCGAAGCCGTTGCGGCTGAGCGACCGGGTATATTCGAGGCCGGGTACGCCTGCGAGCGCCGTCTCGATTGGAAACGCGACCTGCTTCTCTACCAGCTCGGGGGAGAGGGACGGGGCGCGGACGTTGATCTGCACCTGATTGTTGGTGATGTCGGGCACCGCGTCGATCGGCAGGCGCGCGAGCGCCCATCCCCCGATGATCGCGGCAATGGCGGTGACGAGCAGGACAAACCAGCGCCGCTCCACCGAAAAGGTGACGATACGGTCGATCATCGTTTAGTCCTCGTGCTCCGCTTCGCCTTTTCCGAGTTCGGCCTTGAGCGTGAAGCTGCCCGTGGCGGCGATCTCCTCGCGGCCGGTAAGCCCGGATGTGACGACGACATTCGATCCGCTCGCCTGCCCGATGACGACGGGGGTGGCAGCGAACCCGGTAGGCGTCCGCACGAACACCATCGATCGGTTCTCGATCGATTGGACTGCCGCGGCCGGCACGGTGACGGTGCCGCTGCCCGCGCCGGGAAGCTGGATTGCGGCCGTCACCGGCTCGCCCACGCGCCATTGTCCAGCTCGGTTGTCGACGATCGCGATCACCTGCACCTGCCGCGTGGTCTCGTCCAGAATCGGCGACACGAAGCTGACGCGCGCGGTCGAGCGACGGCCCCCGGCGCTGATCGTGACGCTTGATCCTGGCCGCACCAAACCGGCATCGGTGGGGGACAGCGATACCGTCACCGCCACCTGGGACAGGTTCGCGACCCGGAACAGCTCGGCGTTCGCTGCGACGGTCTGCCCGAGCGTCACGCTGCGCGCGATCACCTGCCCACCGATCGGCGACGCGATGCCGATGCGATTCAGCGCACCGCCGCCCCCGCCCGCTGCTGCCACTTGCTGCTGCGCCAGCCTGAGCGCAATGCCTGCCTCGGTCGCGGCGGTTCGCGCCGCGATCAAGTCCTGCTCGGGAGATACTCGCTCGGCGAACAGCCGCTGCTCGCGGCGAAGCTGGGACTGCGCCAACGCCGATCGCGCGCGCGCTGCCTCCACCTCCGCCTTCAACGATGCCGCCTCGCGGCTCTCGATGATCGCAAGCGTCTGACCACGACCGATCGACTGCCCAAGATTGCGGGTGAGCGATACGACCCGCCCCCCGATCGCGGCCGATACGACCTGGGTGCCTTGCGGATCGCCCTCGATGGTCGCGGGAAGGGTGAGAACGCCGCCTCCGCCAGTCACGCTCGGCCGGACGATCTGAACACCGGCCGCGGTGATCTGCCGGGGGGTGAGGACGATTGCCTCCTTGGCTGCCTCTCCTTTGTGCTCGCCCTCGGCTTCACCGTGGCCAGCTTCCTCGGCCGTATTGCCGGCAACCGCGTTGTCAGCCTCCTGGCCGTTGCCGCACGCGGCAAGGAACAGGGCAAGGGTGACGGGCAACGTCACCCGCTTGACTATGGTCATCATCGGGCCGGTTCCTTTGAATAGTCGGGCGCGGGTGTCGCGAGACGATCCCTGCGGGCCTGGGCATTGCGGTACGCGGCAAGCGCGTCGATCGCGGTCGTTCGGATCTGAGAAAGGGTGCGCTCGGCGTCGAGAAGGTCGAGCTGCCCGAACTTGCCCTCGCGGTAACCGATGCGCGCGATACGCGCGGCCTCCTTTGCCGCTGCCAGCGCCGGGCCGCTCGCCGCGCGGGCGGTTGTCGCGGCGTTCGCCACCTCGGCCTCCGCCGACGCGAGCGCCTGAGCCGCGTCCAGCTCCGCAACACGACGAAGCGCTTCGGCCTGATCTCGCTGAGCGCTGGCCTGGATGACGGCCGCGACGCCCCTGTTGAATATGGGGAAGGGTATAGATACGCCGAACACCGCTGCGACATCGTTGGTCGCTTCCAGGCGGCGCGCGCTGGCGCTTACCGTCACGTCGGGAATACGCTGACTCTGTGCAAGCCGCACCTGCGCCGCGGCCGTGGTCACATCTGCCCGCGCCGCGGCAAGCGCGAGCGTGCCGGTCGGCTCCCGGCTGAGCGGCGGGCCATAGCCTTCCACCTGATAAAACCATGCAACGTCGAGCGAACCGGTGATCGGCTTGCCAATGCGCCGCGCCAGATTATCGCGGGCGACGATCGTCAGCCGCTGGGCGCGCTCCACCGCCGCTTCGGCATTGATGCGAAGCACATCGGCGCGCTGCTCTTCGATTGGGGAGGCACGGCCTGCACGAACGCGCACGTTGGCCGCCCGTAGCGCCTCGCGGGCGATATCGGCCTGCTCGCGCGCAGTTGTGAGCCGGCGCTCGGCCGCGACCGCCTCTACATAGGATTGGGTGACGGCAAGACGTAGATCGGCCGCCACGATGGCGGCGGCGATCTGCGCCCTGCTGCTATTGGCATCGGCGACGGCGATCCGCGCCGAACGCTTGCCGCCCAGCTCGATCGGGAGCGCCAGTCCGGCCGTGGTCTCGGCGCTGCGCAAACCCCGATACTGGCCACTGCCGGCGATGTTCTCGGTCTCGGCGACGATCGTGGGGTTGGGTCGGTAACCGGCGACGGTGCGACCCGCCTCGGCGGAACGGATGCCGGCCGATGCGGCATCAATGGCTGGCGCGGTGGCGCCAGCGAGCGCGAGCGCGCGATCTAAGGTCAAGGGCGGACTGGTCGTGGCGGGCGCGACCGATTGCGCCTGCGCGATCGACGCGCATGACGCTACGGCAAGAAATGCCGCGATGAGACGGTGCATGGATGATGGACTCCTGACGAAACCTGGACCCGTCGCGACGAGACGCGCGGGCGTTAGAGGTTCGTCAGGCTTGGGGAGGGCGTAGCGCTGGGTCCGTGGTCGCGCCTGCGGTCCGGTCGTGATCCCATGTGAACCGGCTCGCGCGACGATCGGCGCTGTGTTGCGCAGGATCGGATGTGCTCGGCACGCCAATATGGTGGCCGTGGCACCCGCCATGATGGTGCGGGTAGCCCTTTTCGGAATCAGCGGGCACCTGGTCGCCGTCACCGTCTGCATGGTCGATGCTCGATGCCACCGAAGTCTCGACGCACGTCACTGGCTCATTGGCGTGCACGACCGAACCCAAGCCCAACGTGGAGGCGAGTAGCAGGCACATGAAGATGGCGAGCAGGCGGTGCATTGTAGCCCACCTAGCATCTATCAGCTGCCATGTCATGAACACGCCGATCGCGCTCGGAACGGTGTCACAACCTAACGGTTGTGCCACCGGCTGATCAGCCACGCGCTGTTGCATTGACCTAATCCCGGCCGTTCAGAGCCTTCATTCGCATCGCCAACTTCTGCCGTTCGTTCACATGAACCTCGTGGTCCTGATGACCAGTTTCATCAGGGTTCGATCAAGGTCAGTCAGGACGATGCCAAGGCATCTTCCCATGCTAGGATCATCGAGAGCCACTGAACCCTTATATAAAGATATCTTTATATGACAGTTGACAGCGCTCCTACAGTGGTGTTGAACCAGTGTGTCGAGGTTCCTCATTCCAGGCATGGCGATGGGGCTAAGACGGGAAGCCGGTGACGCTCGTCGTGAGCGGAGTCCGGCGCTGCCCCCGCAACTGTAAGCGGTGAGCGGCGGCTCCCTCGTGTGTCACTGGACCTCGCAACAGGTCCGGGAAGGCCGGAGCCGACGTGTCGACCCGTGAGCCAGGAGACCTGCCTCCGACGCAACACGTTCCTCGGACGGGGGTTCCTCCGGTGGATCGCGCTTGGAGGACGGCCTGCGGCTCGTGCCGCGGCCGCTGATGCCTGCGCGCTCCCTCGGCTCCCCTGCCCGACCATTGCAGGTGAGAAATGACGGGCAACGATTTCACATTCGCGATCAGCCGCATCCCTTTCGACGAGGATTATCGACCGGGCGATGGGACGCGCGCGACGACCAATTTCGCCAATCTCGCCCGTGGTGAGCGTCGCCAGGAGAACCTCCGCAACACGCTGAGAATGATCGACAATCGCTTCAACTCGCTTATGCACTGGGACAACCCGGCGGGGGATCGCTACGCCGTCGAATTGTTCATCATCTCCGCCGCGTTGGTCCTAGAGGCATGGCGCGATGAACCCTTTCCGCTGATCGAAATCCTGGAGACGGTGATCGTCGACAGGCGCGGCGGCGAGCGCATCGCCGGAATGGTCGGCAACAACTTCTCGTCGTACGTCCGCGACTACGACTTCAGCGTGGTTCTGCCGGACCACCTGCGCCGGCATCCAGGCGGCGGCGTGCCGGACGGCTTCGGCGACCTCCACGGCAACCTCTTCAAGAAATTCCTGGGCTCGGCTGCGTACCGCGACACGTTCGCCAAGTCGCCGGTGATCTGCCTCAGCGTGTCGAGCAAGGGGCTCTATTGGAGAACCGCGAACGCGCACCCGATCCTAGGCGTCGAGTACCGCAACGACGCGCCGTCCCCGACCGACGCCTACTTCGCCAAGATGGACATGAAGGTCCGCTACTTCATGCCTCCGCACGCCGTGGCGCCGCTCGCCTTCTACCACGTCGGCGATCTGCTCGACGATTACACCCACCTCGAACTGGCGAGCGCGGTCGGCACCATGGAGACGTTCCAGAAAATCTACCGCCCGGAGATCTACAACGCGAACTCGGTCGCCTCACAGGACTACCGCCCCAGCCTCACCTACCAGGACTTCTCGCTGACCCGCATCGTCTATGATCGCGAAGAGCGCAGCCGGCTCGCTGTCGAGCAGGGCCGCTTCGCCGAAGAACATTTCATCAAGCCGCATGCCGCCCTGCTCGCGCAGTGGTCGGCGAGCTGCGCCCTCTGATCGCCCAAACAAGGTATCCCGACATGACGATGTTGTTGCCGACCACCACCGCAGGCAGTCTGCCCAAGCCTTCCTGGCTCGCTCAACCGGAGGTGCTGTGGTCGCCATGGAGACTGGAGGGCGAGGAGCTGGCTGCGGCCAAGCGGGACGCGCTGCGCCTTGCCGTGGATGACCAGCGGCGAGCGGGCATCACCCTCGTCGGCGACGGCGAGCAAACACGTCGGCACTTCGTGACAACCTTCGTCGAGCATCTTGCCGGGGTCGACTTCGAGAAGCGCGAGACCGTGCGCATCCGCAACCGCTACGACGCCAGCGTACCAATGGTGGTCGGCGCGGTGTCACGTCCCGAACCCGTGTTCGTCGAGGACGCACGGTACCTGCGCACGCAAACCGAGCTGCCGATCAAATGGACGCTGCCCGGCCCCATGACGATGATCGATACGCTATACGACGCGCATTACCGCAGCCGCGAGAAGCTGGCTTGGGAGTTTGCACTGATCCTGAACCAGGAAGCGCGCGAGTTGGAGGCCGCCGGCGTCGACGTCATCCAGTTCGACGAACCGGCGTTCAACGTCTTTTTCGACGAGGCGAACGATTGGGGGATCGCCACGCTGGAGAAAGCGGCGGAAGGCCTGAAGGCCGAAACCGCAGTCCACATCTGCTACGGTTACGGCATCGAGGCGAACACCGAGTGGAAGAAGACGCTTGGGTCGCAATGGCGCGAGTACGAACGGACCTTCCCTAACCTGCAGACATCCAGCATCGATATCGTTTCGCTCGAGTGCCAGAACTCCCGTGTGCCGATGGAACTGATCGAGCTGGTCCGTGGCAAGAAGGTGATGGTCGGCGCGATCGACGTGGCGACCGACACGGTGGAGACGCCCGAGGAGGTCGCCGCCACGCTGCGGAACGCGCTTCGCTTCGTCGATGCGGACAAGCTCATTCCCGCTACGAATTGCGGCATGGCGCCGCTGGCGCGCGACGTCGCGACTGCGAAGCTGAAGGCATTGGGCGCCGGCGCGGCGGTGGTCCGCCAGGAGTTGGCATCGGCATGACGGTATGTGCAACCGGTCGACGGGCTGTTGTGACAAAGGCAACAACAAGCCCGGTGCAGCTTATCGACATGGTGTTCCCGGGCGACACCAACCACCACGGTACTCTTTTCGGCGGCGTCGCTCTGGCGCACATGGACAAGGTCGCCTTCCTGGCCGCCTCACGCCACGGCCGTGCGCCCTTTGTCACGGCCGCATCCGAGAAGGTCGATTTCGCCGCACCAGCGCACGCCGGCGACATGGTGGAGGTGACCGGTCAGGTTGTCCGGGTCGGTAACAGCTCGCTCGATGTTGCGGTCGAGCTGGTGGCCGAAGCGCCGGTAACAGGTGAGCGGCGTCTGTGCACCCGGGGGCGCTTCACGCTGGTAGCGCAGAAAGGGCCGGACACCCGCCTGCCGCTGCCGCGGATCGGGGCAGTGGCGGAAGTCGATCATGAAGTACTTCGTTTGACCGACATGGTCTTTCCCGGACAGACCAACCACTATGGTACGCTATACGGTGGGGACGCCCTGAAGATGATGGGGAAAGCGGCCTTCATCGCCGCCACCCGGCATGCTCGCGCCGTCATGGTTATGGCTGCGTCCGATCGGACCGACTTCACTTCGCCGATCCGCGAGGGCCAGATCGTTGAGCTCGTTGCCTCGGTCCGCATGACCGGACGCAGCTCAGTCCGGGTGGAGGTCGCCTTGTGGGCGGAAAACTTGCTGACCGGTGATCGGCGCCACGCCGCCACTGCTCTGTTCACAATGGTCAGCGTCGGTCCCGATGGGCGCTCAAAGCCCATCGCCGGCGTTTAGACCCAATTGCGGTTATTCGAGGCGCCAGATTGTTTCCCCAATTCCGGCCACCCATTCATGTCGTGCAGAAGACACTCAAACGCCTCGAGTTTGTCTTCTGGCCATCACCATCCTTTGCAAAAACGATGGTGAAGCGGGCAACCCGATAAGTGAGCACAGCCGGTGCCGCGGCACGCCCCCGGGTAGTCCCGGGAGCGCTTCACTTTCACAGGTTGGGGTGCAGGGTCCGCACGACGCTGATGCTTTCAAGCAACGACGCAACATGCAGGATGGTCGTTTCCGCGAGCCAGCTGCCGACGATCTGCACGTTGATGGGCAGACCTTCCTTGCTGGTGCCGAAGCGCATCGAGATACCCGGCAAACCCGTGACGTTGAGCGGCACGGTAGCGCCTTGGAGGTAGGTCGCATCAACCGTCTGTCCGTCGATGACGAACTCTTCTACGCCATGCTTGTGCGCCGGGATCGGCAGGACGTGGGTGATGAGCGCATCGAAGCCGCGGAAGTATTCGGCATAGCCGTCGCGGATGCGCTCGGCCGCCTGCTCGGCTTCGATGAAGTCGCCCATCGACGTATCGGGCAGCGACAACATGGTCTTGGCCATCTTGTACATCTGATCCTTGTCACCCGCGGTCGCGTCGCGGAAGGCAGGCTTCATCTCCATGACGTGGAGACGGTTGAACACGTCGAGCGCGAAATCGCGTTCCAGTGCGGGGATACCGACCTGCTCGACATGGACGCCGAAACCTTTCAGCGCTTCGGCGGCCGCCTTGACCGTCGCCGCCACTTCGCGATCGACGGGACCGAAACCCGGGCCAACCATCCAGCCCACACGGAGTGGACGGTCGGGCCGGCTAATCAACTTGCTTGGTTCAGTAGGGGGCTTCATCTTGACCGGCTTGGCATTAACTTCGGTCACGATGATTTTGCACATCATGTCCAACTTACCCGAGCTTACCGCCTCCGTAATGACGTGCTGCTATCAACCTGTGCTGAGCGTCGATTGGAAAAAGAGACAAGGCCCGCTTCGCATCGATCGTCTGGTAGATGTCGACTTGGCCTATAGCGTGACTTACGTCAGCCACCCCGGGTTGGCCCATACCCTTTTCAATTTCTTTTGAACTGGTTACGCTAAGATTCGCAGCAGCCATATTGGATCTCACTATCTCTCCGACAGATTATCGACCACTGGTACATAGCATACCTTCCTCATCGCAAGGCGCACCGGGCAAATAATTGGCAAGCGACGACATAAAATCGATCTAACACGCTATCGCAAACCTATTGATACTGGGTTTTCATCGACTAGCCTCAGATCCCAGAAGGTAGCTCGACCATTCTCCCATAAGCATCCGCCGTCGGTCTACGGCGGTCCCGCGTCGATAGGCACGTTCTGCTTTGTTTTGAATGGTATGTGCTAACGCCTGCTCCACGATCTCACGCGGGTAGCTGGTGGCATCACCTGCCCAGTCGCGAAACGTGCTGCGGAAGCCGTGGGTCGTTATGTGACCATAGTTCATACGACGAAGCAGCATGGCCATCGCCATGTTGGACTTAGCCGCGCCGCCGATGCCAAACACCGGGGTTGTCGCGGTGAACCTATCTGGCTTCATCTGGGCCAGCACCGCCATGGCCGCATCAGACAGTGGAACGACATGTTCGGCGCCGGCCTTCATGCGCGTGGCCGGTATGGTCCAGAGCTTTCCGTCCAAGTCGACCTCACCCCAGGTAGCGCCTAGCGCCTCACCGCTACGGGCTGCAGTCAATATGACAAACTCCAGGCACCGAGCTGCCAACGCCGGACGCTGTTTTAGCTGCTGGAAGAACGTAGGCGCTTCCCGCCAAGGCAGCGCTGCATGATGACCGCGTTCGACGTTTGACTGGTTTGGCAGCAGCAGTGCCAGATGACCGCGATAGGTGGCCGGGTTCATGCTGTCACGTGGACGAAGGCCGCGCGCCTTTGCCGCGTCGAGAATCTTCTCGATGCGCCCGCGCACCCCCTTGCGGTTTCTGCCTTGGTCAGCCAGATCGGCTGCAGCACCGCCAACACATTTTCGGTGCCGACGTCGGTCACGGGCACGTTTTGCAACATCGCGGCGTGGTCGCGGAGACTGTTGCGCCATTGCTGCCGATGCACGGGATTAAGCCAGCCATCCTCGACGCTTGAGATGTATTGATCGGCAAAGGCCCCGAAGGTCAGCACCGCGGGCTCCTCCACCGGTGCTTCGGTCCCCAAAATCCCACGCGGATCCTGACCGACTGCTACGGCTTCACGCATTTCACCAGCAATGCGGCGCGCTATGGCCAAGCTTACCGACGATGCGGGACCGATACCGATTTCGGCCCGCTTGCCGTTCGACGCGGTCATGAACACCCACGACCTGGCACCTCCCGTCGCGATCCGCAGATACAGGCCACCGCCGTCGGCGTGGCGTCCGGACACCTTTAACGTCGCGACTCCACGTACCATCAGCTTGTTCAACGCGCCCGCCATGGGCCTCCCGGGGGGTTCGAATTCCACCGGTTTCATGCCCACTTTCAACTTGGCTTCAGACGCATCTCGACGAACCGCCGCGAACACCCGACAGCATGACCTCTTCATATTTTTAATGTTTTTCTAAGACTTTGGCGATCTAAGATGGGCTATCATGAACTACAGCGGAATCGCCGGATGGCGGACTCCGTCTCCGCCACCCTTTCCAATCGAAACGCTTCGGGTCCATGACCGGCAATCCGTTGCAGCGATCGTCAGTCCGGACAGCGCATACGGGTAAACGGCCGCCCATCGGTCGTGATGGTCAGCCGGTCGCCCTCGACCGCCAGCGTCTGCATCGACGTCCATCGCTCGCCCTCGCCATCATAGGCGGCAGTGATGCGGATGCGGTCGCCCGCCAGCGGCTCGACCCGCTGCACCTTGCCGACGCTTTCGTGGAACCACAGCTCGTCCGGCGACACCTTCACCCCCTCGATCGAGGCGGCGGGGCGGGCGCAGGCGGCGGCGTCGCGGTTCCAGCGACCGACGAATCGCGCCGGAATGGTGTCCACCGCAGCAGGCGCCGCCCGCTCGCCCGGCGGCGGCGCAGGCGTCCCGACGAAGCCGCAGCCACGCACCGTCCGCCCGCCAAGGGTCAGCGTTGCGGTGAAGTCGCGCGGCGCCCCCGACATATCGTCCTCGCAGGGCTTGCGCTCGACGTCGACGACCAGTCCCTGCGCACGCCAGCGCCGCGTGGTCGGACCGACATCGCGGTCGAGCACCGGCAGGCGGCGGGGCGGCGCCTCTACGCCGGTCAGGACCAGCAGGTCGCCCTCGACCCGCACCGAATAAAATGGTTCGTTGGTGGTGACGGTCAGTCGCTCCGGCACCGTACTGACGCGTTCGATCGCGTTCGCAGGCGGCGGGACCGGTGCCGCAGCGCTCGGCGTCGCGCTTGGCACCGGCAGGGCCGCATCGTCCGGCGCGGCGCCACCGCATCCGGCAAGCGCCAGAGCAGCAGGCGCCAACGGCCAGCGGTCAGCGCGGCGTCGCAATCCTGCCCCCTGCGCTAACCGCCACGTCGCGATCGCCCAGCGTCGCGATCCCGGCGGGGTCGAGGCGCGGCGCGGCATCGGCGGCGCGATAGGCGGGAAAGGCGATGACGTCGTTCACCACCGCCACCTGCCCGCCCAGCGCTGTCGCCTCGAACAGCTTGCGCGCGAACGCGGTCGGGATGCGGATGCAGCCATGCGATGCCGGAAAGCCCGGCAGATTGCCGGCATGCAACGCCACGCCGTCCCAAGTCAGCCGCTGCATGAACGGCATCGGCGCGTTGTTGTAGAGGTTGGAGCGGTGGAACGGCCGCTTCTGAAGAATGGTATATTCCCCGATCGGCGTCATCTTGCCCGGCTTGCCGGTCGACACCGTCGTCGCACCGACCAGCGTGTCGCCACGATAGACGAACGCCATCTGCATCGGCACGCTGATGACGATGCTGACGGCGCCCGGCAGCGTCGGATCGTCGGCCCAACGATGATCGCCCGGCCGCATGGCGACCGCCGCGCGCTCGACCGCCAACGCCGCCGGTTCCTGTGCTGCCATCGGCATCGGCACCAGCGCGAGCAACAAGGCGGAGACGATCGCGACTTTCATGACCAACGTTATCCCGCAGTCGTCGGCGAATGGCAAATTCGGCGTTAACCATGGCGCACAGAGTCGACCGCCCGTGGCAGCGACGCGACAAGCGGCGGAACGCGTTAGCCGGCGTTAATTGAATAGAATCGGTTGCACCCGTATCTAGGTGCCTCAACGACTTGGCGAGGATTTGGATGCAGGACCAATCGGTTCGATCGCGGCGGGCGGTGCTCAAGGCAGCAGGCGGGTTGGCCGGCGCCGTTCTGGCACAGGGCTGCTCGACGAACGCGATCGTGCCCATCGCCCAGAATGCGCCGATCATGCCGCCGCCCCAGCGGCTGGCATCGGCCACGGTTCCTGCCGCCCCGGTGCGGCAGATGCGGGCCCCCGCCACCGTCAATCCCCGTCTGTTCGAACGGGCGCAGGCCGCCATGGCCCGCCATGCCGGGCGGCTTCAGTGGACCGACCGCATCGCCATCGCCGACTTTGCGGTCGATTCGGCACATCCCCGGTTCCAATTCATCGACATGCACAGCGGTGTCGTGTCGGCGATGCGCGTCGCGCATGGCAGCGGCTCGGACCCTGCACATTGCGGACGGCTGGAGCGGTTCAGCAACGTTCCCGATTCGAACGCGACGTCCGAAGGGGCGTTCATCACCGACAATTATTATGTCGGCAAGCACGGCCGGTCGCAGCGGTTGCTCGGGCTCGACCCGACCAACGACAACGCCCTGATGCGCGCGATCGTCGTGCATGGCGCGTGGTATGCGAACCCGGAGATGATCGCGCAGCACGGCAAGCTCGGCCGCAGCCAAGGTTGCTTCGCGGTCGCTGAAGGTGACCTGGCGCGGGTGTTCAGCCTGCTGGGCGAAGGCCGGATGATCTACGCCGCCAAGGTTTGAGGGTTGGGGGTGACGTCCTGTCCCCCCATCTGACCTACCAATTTCCCCAACCGTTTGGTTCGAGTAGCGATCGAGCGAAGTCGAGAGCGCGTATCGAGAACGGGGTTCCGCCGGGCAGGCGCTCTCGACAAGCTCGAAGCTGCTCGAACCAAACGGTGGACTTGGGCTTGCGGAGCGTTCCGCCTTTCATATCCGTCATTCCCACGAAGGCGGGAATCCATATACGCTTACGTACCGGGCCAAATCATGAGGTCTGCGTATATGGACTCCCGCCTGCCCGGGAGTGACGACAGTGGAGCGATCCACCCCACCCCCTCCCGTTCGGTTCGAGCAGCTTCGAGCCTGTCGAGAAGCGTCTGTCGAGAACGCTCACCCCGGACGACACCTGCATAGGTCACCCCAGCGGAACCGCGTTCTCGATACGCGCTCTCGACTTCGCTCGATCGCTACTCGAACCGAACGGGAGTGGGTGCCACCGCTAACGGTTCCGCACGGCATCATCTGCCGATAAGGTACCGGCCATGACCCACCCGTTCCATGCGATCCACACCCACGGCTTCCTCCGCGTCGGCGCCTGCACGCCGCCGGCGCATGTCGGCGACCCGGCCGCCGGGGGCCGCGCGGCGATCGCGTTGGCGCAGCAGGGGCATGATGCGGGTGCCGACCTGCTGGTCTTTCCCGAACTGAACCTCACCGCCTATGCGATCGACGATCTGCACCTGCAGGATGCGCTGTGCGACGCGACCGATGCGGCGTTGGCGGCGGTGGTCGCGGCAAGCGCCGAACTGCGCCCCGTGCTGCTGCTCGGCGCCGCGCTCCGGCGCAACGGGCGACTCTACAACTGCGCGGTGGTGGTGGCGCGCGGGCGGGTGCTGGGGGTGGTGCCGAAGACCTACCTCCCCAACTACCGCGAATATTATGAGAAGCGCTGGTTCGCGCCCGGTGTCGGACTGACCGGCCTCACCATGACCGTCGCCGGACAGGAGGTGCCGTTCGGCACCGACCTGATTTTCGCCGCGCACGACATGGCCGATTTCGTGTTCCACGCCGAAATCTGCGAGGATTTCTGGTCGCCCCTCCCCCCGTCGACCGCCGGGGCGATGGCCGGGGCGCTGGTGCTGTGCAACCTGTCGGCATCGAACATCGTCATCGGCAAGGCGCGCGACCGCGAGATGCTGTGCGCGTCGCAATCGGCGCGGACGATATCCGCCTATGTCTATTCGGCGGCGGGCAGCGGGGAGAGCACGACCGACCTGTCATGGGACGGTCAGGGTTCGGTGCACGAACTGGGCGCGCTGCTGGCGCAGTCGCAGCGGTTCGACCGGTCGGCGGGGATCGCGATGGCCGATGTCGATCTCGACCGGCTGCGGCTGGAGCGGATGCGGACCGGCACGTTCAACGACTGTGCGGCGGCCAGCGGCCATCCCGAGACACGGTTCCGCCGGATCGCGTTCGACCATGCGCCCGAGGCTCGCGATATCGGACTGCTGCGCCCGGTCCGGCGCTACCCCTTCGTCCCCGACACGCCCGAGCGGCTCGACGACGATTGCTACGAAGCGTTCAACATCCAGGTGGAGGCGCTGCGCAAGCGGCTGGTCGCGTCGGGGACGAAACGGCTGGTGATCGGCGTATCGGGCGGGCTCGATTCGACCCACGCACTAATTGTCGCGGCCAAGGCGTTCGACCGGCTGGAACGGCCGCGCAGCGACATCTTGGGCTTCACCATGCCCGGTTTCGCCACGGGCGAGACGACGAAGGGCAATGCGTGGAAACTGATGCGCGCGCTGGGCATCACCGGCGACGAGATCGATATCCGCCCCGCCGCGCGGCAGATGCTGGGGGACATGGACCACCCGTTCGCAAAGGGCGAGGCGGTCTATGACGTGACGTTCGAGAATGTGCAGGCGGGGCTGCGCACCGACTATCTCTTCCGCCTCGCCAACCAGCGCGAGGCGCTGGTGCTGGGCACCGGCGACCTGTCGGAGCTGGCGCTGGGGTGGTGCACCTACGGCGTCGGCGACCATATGAGCCATTACGGCATCAATGCCGGCGTGCCCAAGACGCTGATCCAGTACCTCATCCGCTGGACGATCCGCACCGACCAGTTCGACGGCGATACCGACGCGGTGCTCGACGCGATCCTGAATACCGAGATTTCGCCCGAGCTGGTCCCGGCCGGCGACGACGGGCGGATGCAGAGCACGGAGGATCGCGTCGGTCCCTATGCGCTCAACGACTTCTTCCTCCACCACATCGTCCGCTACGGCATGCGCCCGTCGAAGGTCGCGTTCCTATGCTGGCATGCGTGGCGCGATGCGCACGCGGGGCGCTGGCCGATCGACTTCCCGGAGGAAGCCAAGGGGGCGTACGACCTACCCGTGATCGCGGCGTGGCTGGAGAAATTCCTGTGGCGCTTCTTCCAGTCGAGCCAGTTCAAGCGGTCGGCGCTGCCCAACGGGCCGAAGGTGTCGGCGGGGGGCGCGCTGTCGCCGCGCGGCGACTGGCGCGCGCCGTCCGACGGGGTGGCGACGGCATGGGTCGAGGAACTGCGGAAGGGCTTGCCGCCGCTGTAATTGCGCTTCTACGTCTCCCTCCCCGTCACCCCAGCGCAGGCTGGGGTCTCTCCATAATGGAGCGCCCCCTCGCCGCAGGAGACCCCAGCCTGCGCTGGGGTGACGAATGCGGTGGCGATGCGAGTGGGTGTGCCCCCTACCCCTGCGCCCGCGCCGTCTTTTCCGACGCCGACCCGCCGAGCGCCCAGCGCAGCACGCGCGCCATGCCGTGCGCGCCGCTGCGCACGCCGATCCGCGGACGGTCCTGCAACTCCAGCATCGCCCGCGCCCAAGGTGGCAACAGGTCGATCGCCGCGGCGGTATTGAGCGCGCCGAACCCTTTCAGCAGCGGGTTGGGCAGCGGCTGCTGCAACAGCGCGTCGCGGACGGTACGGGTCCGCTCGTCGAAGCGCAGTTCAGGGCGCACGTCGCGCAGCCACGCCTCGGTCGCCGCGCGGCTGTCGGGCACACCGGTCGCGCCCAGCCGCTCGGCCACCACCACATTCTCGGCGAAATAGCGATCCTGATCGGCCCGCGAGAGCGTGGGATCGCGGTAGCGCAGATAGGCGCGCAGGAACGAATCGGTTTCGGCGACATGGACCCAGGTGAGCAGATGCGGATCGTTCGCATCGTAGCGCGCGCCGTCGTGTAACTGCCCATGGACATGATCGTGGATCGTGCGGACCCGGTCGATCAGCCGCTCGGCCTCGGCCGTGCTGCCATAGGTGGTGGCGGCGATGAACTGCGCGGTGCGCTTCAGTCGGCCCAGCATGTCGCGGCGGAAATCGCTATGGTCCCACACCCCGGCCAGCGCGCCGGGATGCAGCATCTGGACCAGCAGCGCCGCGGTGCCGCCGATCATCATCGACGAGAAATCGGCATGCACCCGCCAGCTGACCGACTCCGGACCGAACAGCCCGTCATCGCCCGCCGGACGGGTCAGGTCGATCGCGCCATCGCCCGCACCGGTCAACGCGCGCACTTGTTTTGCAATGGCTTGGCGTACGGGGTTCATGCGCGATGCAACGAGCGGAGCCGCGCCGAGGGTCCATGGCGGGGAACCAAAACGGTCGCTCGCGACCTTTGACCCACGCCCTCCAACCGGCAAGGCCCTGCTGCATGTCCTCTCCCAGTCCGGAAAAACCGCTCGAGAGCGATCGCCCGCCCGCGGCGATGGCGGACGGCGCGATGCACGATCCGGCCAGCGGCATCTTCTTCACCGCGGTCGAGACGACGCGGATGCCGATGATCGTTACCGATCCGAACCAGTCGGACAATCCGATCATCTTTGCCAATCCCGCGTTCCTGACCATGACCGGCTACCGCGCCGACGAGGTACTGGGCCGCAACTGTCGTTTCCTGCAGGGGCCGGAAACCGACCGCGACACCGTCCGCGACATCGCACAGGCGATCGAACGCCAGCAGGAGACGTCGGTAGAGATCATCAATTACAAAAAGAACGGCAGCGCCTTCTGGAACGCGCTGTTCATTTCGCCCGTGCTCGATCGGGACGGGACGCTACGCTACTATTTCGCATCGCAGCTGGACGTTACCCGTCGCCGCGATGCGGAGGAGGCGTTGCGCCAGTCGCAGAAGATGGAAGCGGTCGGGCGGTTGAGCGGCGGCATTGCGCACGACTTCAACAATCTGCTGACCGTCATTCAGGGCTTTACCGACGTCCTGCTGACCCAGATCGATCGCAGCGACGACCGCCCGATCGATCCGGGCCGCGCGCGGCGGTCGTTGCAGGCGGTGATGGACGCGGCCGAGCGCGGTGCCGAGCTGACGCAGCAGATGCTGGCCTTCTCCCGCCAGCAGAAGCTGTCGGGACGTGTCACCAATGTCGACGACCTGGTCTGCACGCTGCTGCCGATGCTGCGGCGGACGATCGGTACGCCCAACATCGCGATCGTAGTCGAACCGTGCGGCCCCGATTGCAATGCGCGGATTGATCCGGTGCAGGCGGAGACGGCGATCCTCGGCATCGTCACGAACGCCCGCGACGCGATGCCGGATGGCGGCACCCTGACCATCACCAGCCAGCGCATGCACCTCGATGGCAGCGACCCGCGTTTCGGCCCGAAGGTCACCGGCGCGTTCATCGCGCTGTCGATCGCCGATACCGGCACCGGCATGGCGGAAGAAGTTCGCGCACGCGTGACCGAACCGTTCTTCACGACCAAGGACCAGGGCAAGGGCACTGGCCTTGGTCTGTCGATGGTCTATGGCTTCATGAAACAGTCTGATGGCGCGCTGCACGTGGAGTCCGAGATGGGCGGCGGTACGACCGTCCACCTGCTGTTCCCCGCAGCACCCGACACCAAGCCCGAGCCGATCCGTCCCAACCGCGCGCGCGCCGACACCCTGTCGCGCGGCGACGAAACCGTGCTGGTGGTTGAGGATCAGCGCGACGTCGGCGATCTGGCCGAGGCGATACTTAAGGATTTCGGCTACACCGTGCTGCGCGCCGCCAATGCAGCGGAAGGGATAGAGACGATCGAACGCGACGGTACGATCGACCTGCTGTTCACCGACCTGATCATGCCCGGCGGCATGAACGGCGTGATGCTGGCACGCGCCGCCCGGCGGATGCGGCCGGCGATGAAGATCCTGCTCACCACCGGTTATGCCGAAGCATCGATCGAGCGGGTCGATGCGCGCGGTACCGAATTCGACCTGATCGGCAAGCCGTACAAGCGGGCCGATCTGGCGGCCCGCGTTCGACAGGTGATCGACGGGCCGACCGGGACAGGTTGAAGGCGGGGTCAATAGACGGTAATGCGACGAATTCCCGCCACGATCCTGGTCGCCGGGCTATACGATGACGACGAAAGGTCCGGGCTTGGCGACGAAACCTGATGCGGAGAATGTCGGGTCGCCGCTTGCTCCGTCGCCATCGGACCTTGGGCATGACCTGACCGTCTGCGATCGTGAGCCAATCCATATTCCAGGCGCAATCCAACCGCACGGCATGCTGCTGATCGTCGATCCGGCCAATGGCGCGATCGTCGGTGGCGCCGGCGAGGTCGCGACCCTGCTGGGGCCGGCGTGGCTCGGCGGATCGATCCACGACCTGATCGGCGATGCGGGTCTGGAACTGCTGCGGTCGACCGTCGCCGGGCCATTGGTACTTCGCCCGATCGACCGCGCCGAACTGTCGGTGGTCGCCAGCCGCGAAGGCAGGTTCTGGCTGATCGAACTGGAACCGGCCACGCCGGGCCAGCCGGGCACCGATGATGCGCTGACCTGGATCGAGCATGGCGGCGAGGAGTTTTCGCGCGCCGCCGATCTCGACGACCTGTGCGCGCGTGCTGCCGTGGTCTTTGCGCGGCTGACCGGGTTCGACCGGGTCATGATCTATCGCTTCCTCGACGATGATTCGGGGAAGGTCGTGGCCGAACGGCATGCGCCGGACATGCACGGGTTCCTGAACCACCATTTCCCGGCGTCGGACATTCCGCGACAGGCGCGCGCGCTCTACGTTCGTAACCGCGTGCGGGTCATTCCCGACGCCGCCTACGTCCCCGCACCGATCGTCGCGATCGATCCGGCGTTGCAGACGGTCGACCTGAGCGACGTCGGCGTGCGCGCGGTATCGCCGATCCACGTCCAGTATCTGCGCAACATGGGCGTCGCGGCATCGGCATCGGTGTCGATCATTAAGGACGGCATCCTGTGGGGCCTCGTCGCGTGCCACCACCGCAGCCCGCGCACCCTGTCCTACCTCCAGCGCAAGACCTGCGAACTGATCGCCGCATCGTTCGCGCAACAGGTCGGCGCGAAAGAGGAAGCGTCCGAATATCGCGAGCGGCTGCGGCTGCGCACCGCCGAGGACGCGCTGGCGCAGCGGATGGCGCAGGAGGACGAGCCCGACAAGGTTGCCGCGGTGGTCGCCAACGATCTGCGCCGGCTGCTCGATGCCGATGGCTTCGTCCTGCAACGCGGCGCCTCGCTTCATACCAGCGGTCACGTGCCCTCGCAGGAAGCGGTCGCCGACATGCTCGACTGGGTACGGCGTCAGGGCAGCATCCTGCTCCACAGCGCCTCGCTCGAACAGCGTATGCCGGGCGCGCAGGCGCATCGCGACCTGGCGAGCGGGCTGCTGGCGATCACCCTGTCGGCGGACGAGCCGGTCGTGCTGCTATGGTTCCGGGCGGAGACGTTGCAGACGATCCAATGGGCGGGCGACCCGCACAAGGCGGTCGACCAGCGCGACGACCAGCCGCTGACCCCGCGGGCATCCTTCGCCGCGTGGAGCGAGGAAATCCGCGGCCGCGCCCGGCCATGGACTTCGGCGGAGGTGGAGGCGGCACACCGTCTGTCGCGCCTGCTGTTCGATGTCCGCCAGCGTCGGCGCATCGGTGAACTGAACCGCGAACTGACCCGTGCCGTCACCGACAAGGACGCGCTGCTCGCGCAGCAGGAGACATTGATAAAGGAAGTGAACCACCGCGTGCAGAACAGCCTGCAACTGGTGGTCGCGTTCCTGGCGATGCAGGCCAATGCCGAGAATGACGAGACGCTGACCCGCCATCTGGGCGAGGCGCAGCGGCGGCTCTCGGCGGTCGCGCTGGTCCATCGCCGGCTCTATTCCGACGACACCGTCACGGTCATCGACCTCGGCCGCTATATCGAGGACCTGCTGACCGAAATGCAGTCGTCGATGGGCGCGGAATGGACCGGTCGGGTGACGATGGACCTCGCCCCCCTGCTCGTCAGCGCCGACGCGGCGGTGCAGATTGGGCTGGTGCTGGTAGAACTGGTCATCAATGCCCAGAAATATGCCTATGGCGGCAAGGCCGGGCCGATCGCAGTGACGCTGGAGCGGTTCCGTAACCGCTTCCGCCTGACCGTCGCCGACCGTGGACAGGGGCGGACCGGCAACCGTACCGGTTTCGGCACACGCATGCTGACCGCGATGGTCAAGCGGCTCGACGGCACGATCGAGGAAAGCGACAACGCACCGGGGCTGCGGTTCACGGTGTCCGCGCCGATTGCGGTGCCCGAGGACGCGTAGGCGACGTCGACTTCCGCGCTTTCTTCATAAGATCGTCGCCCCAGCGCAGGCTGGGGCCTCTCGCGGCCAGGCGCGCTTTTGCCACGAAAATATCCCAGCCTTCGCTGGGATGACGTGTGCGGCCGGACGGAGCCGCGTGGCGTTGTCGGCAGCGCGCAACCATGGCCCAGTTCGTCCCCCCGGACTTGATCCGGAGTGGCGAACGACTGGTCGAGCCGCCCACGAAAAAGGGCGCGGTGACCTTCGCCACCGCGCCCCAGATCAGCGCAACTGCGCCCGCGCCGATTACTCGGCGGCGGTCGCCTTCGGCGGACGCGGATCGCGGCGTTCGGCGATACGCGCCGACTTGCCGGTGCGACCGCGCAGATAATAGAGCTTCGCACGACGCACGACGCCGCGACGCACGACGTCGATCGAATCGATGTTCGGCGAATAGAGCGGGAACACGCGCTCGACGCCTTCGCCGAAGCTCATCTTGCGGACGGTGAACGACGAACCCATGCCGGCGTTCGACCGGGCGATGCACACGCCTTCGTAGTTCTGTACGCGGGTCCGCTCGCCTTCGACGACCTTCACGCCGACCTTGAGGGTATCGCCGGCGCGAAATTCGGGGATCGACTTCGATTCGAGGAACTTGGCGATCTGTTCCGCTTCGAGCGTCTGGAGGAGGTTCATTTCACTTAACCTTCATTCTCTTCGTGCGCGCCAGAGGGCGACTGGACCCGAGCGTCGACGTGACGCTCCCACAGATCCGGCCGCCATAGCCGTGTGTCGGATTCCGATCGTGCCTTGCGCCACGCCGCGATCCTCGCATGATCCCCCGATCGCAACACTTCGGGGATCACACGCCCTTCCCATTCAGCAGGTCGGGTATATTGAGGATATTCGAGAAGGCCGCTTTCGAAGCTCTCCTCGATACCACTCGAAGCCGCGCCCATTACGCCGGGAAGCAGCCGAACGCAAGCATCGAGCAGCACCAGCGCGCCCATTTCGCCACCCGACAGCACGTAATCGCCGATCGCGACGGGTTCGATGGCGCGGGCGTCGAACAGGCGTTCGTCGAACCCTTCGAACCGGCCGCACAGCACGATCGCGCCGGGTCCGTCGGCAAGGGCGCGGACGCGCGCCTGCGTCAGCGGTCGCCCGCGCGGAGTCATCGCCAGCACCGGCCGCCCGTCGCTGACGCTGTCGAGCGCCGACGCCAGCACATCGGCGCGCAGCACCATCCCCGCCCCGCCCCCGGCCGGCGTATCGTCGACCGAGCGATGCTTGTCGGTCGCGAAGTCGCGAATCTGCACCGTTTCTAGCGACCAGCGCTCCTCGCGCAGCGCACGCCCGGCCAGCGACAGGCCGAGCGGTCCGGGAAACATCTCTGGGTACAGGGTGAGGATCGTGGCGGCGAACGGCATGGGCGACAGCCTGTGCCTGCATGTCGCTGGGAACGAAAGCCCTTCGCGCGTCATTTGCGTGTCCATGCCGACCCCTGACCCCGTTTCCCGCCCGGACGCGATCGACTGCGCGATCATCGGCGCCGGCCCTGCCGGGCTGACCGCTGCGATCTATCTCGCGCGCTTCCACCTTTCGATCCGGATGTTCGATTGCGGATCGAGCCGCGCGGCGACGATCCCGCGCACGCACAATCATGCCGGCTATCCCGGCGGCATCGCAGGGACGGAACTGCTCGCGAAAATGCACGAGCAGGCGCGCGATTTCGGTGCGACGTGCGAGGCGGCGACCGTCACCGCGATCGAGCGTGATGGCGAGGACTTCGTCGTGCGGACCGATGGCGGCACGCTCGCCGCACGCACCGTGCTGCTGGCGACCGGAGTGGTGAACCACCGGCCGAAGGGGCTCGACGATGCGACGCACGATGCGGCGCTGGCCCGCGGCTTGCTGCGCTACTGCCCGATCTGCGACGGCTATGAAGTGACTGACCGTCGGGTCGGGGTGATCGGGACCAGCCAGCACGGGATGCGCGAGGCGCTGTTCCTGCGCGGTTATACCGCCGACGTCACGCTGATCGCGCCCGACAGCGACCATGACCTCGACGACACCTGTCTCGACGCGCTCGACCGGGCCGGGGTACGGCGGGTCGACGGGCCGTGCGGCGACTATCGCATCGATGGCGAGCGGTTCGTCGTCCGGACCGCGACCGGGGACCTCGCGTTCGACAGCGTCTATCCTGCGCTCGGATCGCGGATCCGCTCCGAACTGGCGGTCGCCGCCGGCGCGCGGGCGAGCGAGGACGGGTGTCTGGAGGTCGACGATCATCAGCGGACCTCGGTCCCCGGCCTGTTCGCCGCCGGCGATGTGGTGAAGGGGTTGGACCAGATCAGCCACGCCATGGGTGAGGCCGGCGTTGCCGCCACCACCATCCGCAACCTGCTGGCCGAACGTCGCCCGATCCGGCGGTAGCGACTTGCCGACCATCGCGGCGGCGGTTAGCCCTTACGGCAATGTCGAAACGCCTGCTCCTGATCGCAGCCCTCCTGCTGACCGTGCCAGCACAGGCGCAGTCGTTCGACCGTATTCTCGCCGCCGCGGCCGAGCGGGAAGCCGCGCGCAGCTGTTCGGAGGGCGCCGACGAGATCGTGGTGTGCGGTGACCGGGATCGCGGCGACCGTTTTCGCCTGCCCCTGCCGACCGTGCGCGAGGTGGGCGAACAGGGCGCGGTGGTCGGCGAAGTGCCGCCGCCATCGGTCGAGAATCCGTTCCTGTCGGGATGCGGCATGTTCCGTGGGCAACGCCGCTGTTCGAAGCGCGAGGCGGAAGGCTATGGCTATGGCCGTGGGCGCGATCCGCTGACGCTGGTCGGGCGGCTCGTGACCGTGCTGGTCGATCCCGATGCGGAGATAGGTCCGCCCGCGACCGTACCACCGCGAAACAGGTAATCGTTACGCGACGGACTTGATCGGCGCCCACGGGGACCGTATCCGAACCCCGTGACCGAGACGCTCTTTCGCCAGCTTTTCTATACCAGCCGCAGTATGCCCGGGGTCGATGTCGACCACATCCTGCAACAGTCCCGCCACAATAATGCGGTGGACGGCATCACCGGCCTGTTATGGCACGATGGCACGCATTTCCTGCAGGTGATCGAGGGCCCGGACTCCAGCGTCGCCGAAACCTATGCCCGGATTGCCAACGATCCGCGTCACAGCGAACTGACGATCCTGTCGGATCGCCCGGTCGAAAAGCGCGAGTTCGGCTATTGGAGCATGGAGCGGGCCACCCGCTCGCTGAATGACGGCGAGGCCGTTCTCGCGCGGATCGAACGGCGGCTCGCCGGCGCGCCCGAAGCGTTGCGCGCGGCCTTCACCGCCGCGGCGCAGCGATAGGGTTCAATCGACCGCGAACAGCGCGTCGACCACCAGCCGTTCGCCGTTCCATTCGGGTACGGCATGCGGCTGCATCGGCACCATGAAGCGTTTGCCGCCGGGCCGTTCGATTTCGATCACGTCGCCCGCGCCGAAATCGTCGATCGCGACGACGTGGCCCAGCGGCTCGCCCTCGCTCGACACGGCGGGCAGGCCCAGCAGGTCGGCGTGATAATATTCGCCCTCGGCCAGCGGCGGCAGCTGGTCGCGTGCGATCCACAGCTCGGTGCCGCGCATCGCTTCCGCCTTCGTGCGGTCGGCAATCTCGCGGAACCTGCCGATCATGCCGTTGGTGGCGGGACGCACCGACACGAGGGTCAGTGCGCCGCCATTCAGCGCCGGATAAGCCGACAGGTCGTCGGTGAACAGCTTCAGCCGCACCTCGCCCGCCAGCCCATGCGCGCCAGCGATCGCCGCCAGCACCACGCGGCTGCGATCCGCCGCCGGTTCAGGCGTCGGGCGAGCCTTCACCGCCGCTGGGGGCGTCGTCGCGCCCTTCGGCGGGTTCTTCCGCCGATTGGCCGAGGTTGCTGGCGTCTTCGTCATGGCTTGGCTGTTCTTCGGGATCGATCATCGGTCATGCTCCTGCTCGTAGCGAACAGGAACGCACGACCGCGACCGAAAGGTGCCGGCGCGCCCCGAAAGGCACACCGGCACTCGCCCTTATGCTTCGGCGGTTTCGGCCGGAGCGGCGGCGGCTTCTTCAGCGGCCTTCGCCTTTTCGGCACGCTCTTCTGCGCGCTCGACGGCCTTCTCGCCCGGCTTGCCCTTGGTCGGGTTGTTGCGAGCGGCACGTTCCTTCACGCCGGCCTTGTCGAGGAAACGGGCGACGCGATCGGTCGGCTGCGCGCCAACGCCCAGCCAGTGGGTCGCACGCTCGGCGTCGAGCACGACGCGCTTTTCGTCTTCCTTGCCCAGCAGCGGGTTGTAGGTGCCGATCTTCTCGATGAAGCGGCCGTCGCGCGGGCTGCGCGCGTCGGCGACGACGATGCGGTAATACGGACGCTTCTTCGAGCCACCACGCGACAGACGGATGCTGAGTGCCATTATTCTTCTTCCTTCGTTGGTCTGCGTAAGCCGGTTCCGACCGGCAGTTACTTCTTCTTGATAAGGTTTTCGAAGCCGGGGGGCAGTTGCGGCATGCCGCCGCCCATCCCGCCACCGCCAAGCCCGGGCAGGCCTGGCATTTCGCCACCGGCCTTGCCCATGAGATCGCCGAGGCCGGGACCGCCGAGCGCGTTGCCAAGGCCGCCCATGCCGCCCTTGCCCAGCATCGCCATCATGCCCTTGATGCCGCCCATCTTCTTGAGCTTCTTCATCGCGGTCTGCATTTCCTGGTGCATCTTCAACAATTTGTTGATGTCCTGCACCGTCGTGCCCGACCCCTTGGCAATGCGGATCTTGCGCTTGGCATTGATCAGTTCGGGCTTGGCGCGTTCCTTCACGGTCATCGACGTGATCATCGCGTCCATGCGCAGCAGGATCTTTTCATCCACCGCGCCCGACGCCATCGCCGCCTGCGCCTTCTTCATGCCGGGGATCATGCCGGCAAGCGCGCCCAGGCCACCCATGCGCCGCATCTGTGCCAGCTGCCCGCGCAGGTCGTTCATGTCGAACTGACCCTTGGCAAGGCGACCGGCCATCCGCTCGGCATCTTCGGCCTCGATCGACTGCGCGGCCTTTTCGACCAGCGACACGACGTCGCCCATGCCGAGGATACGGCCGGCAACGCGCTTCGGGTGGAACGGCTCGATCGCGTCCAGCTTTTCGCCGGTGCCCGCGAACTTGATCGGCTTGCCGGTAACGGCGCGCATCGACAGCGCGGCGCCACCGCGCGCATCGCCGTCCATGCGGGTCAGGATGACGCCGGTCAGCGGCACCTGTTCGGAGAAATTCTGCGCGACGTTGACCGCGTCCTGACCGGTCAGCGAGTCGACGACCAGCAACGTCTCGTTCGGGCGCGCGATGTCCGAGACGGCCTTCATCTCGTCCATCAGCGCCTGATCGACGTGCAGGCGACCCGCGGTATCGAGCATGACGACGTCGAAGCCCTGCAGCTTCGCCGACTGCAGCGCACGCCGGGCGATATCGACCGGCTGCTGCCCCGCCACGATCGGCAGCGTCGCGACATCGACCTGGGTGCCCAGCACCGCCAGCTGTTCCTGCGCCGCCGGGCGATTGACGTCGAGCGACGCCATCATCACCTTCTTGCCCTCGCGCTTCGACAGCAGCTTGGCGAGCTTGGCGGTGGTCGTCGTCTTGCCCGACCCCTGAAGCCCGACCAGCATGATGACCGCGGGCGGGGTGACGGCGACGTCCAGCTCGGCCGTGTCCGACCCCAGCATGTCGACCAGCGCGTCATGGACGATCTTGACGACCTGCTGTCCCGGCGTGATCGATCGCAACACGTTCTGGCCGACGGCGACCTCGGTCGCCTTTTCGACGAACTCGCGCGCGACCGGCAACGCCACATCGGCTTCGAGCAGCGCCACGCGGACTTCGCGCATCGCGGTGCGGACATCGGCTTCGGTCAGCGCGCCGCGACCGCGCAGGCGATCGAACACCCCTCCCAGCCGGTCACTCAGACTTTCGAACACGCGGTCACTCCACTCGTGGCGCCGTCCGAAAAACGCTCAAGCAAAACACGCCGGCGGACGAAACCTCGTCGGCCGGCGTCGCCCGTGGGCGGCAATGCTGAAACGATTCCTGACGGAAACGATCCGGGGCCTATAAACCAACATGTGCCTCCATGCAACCCACGGCGACCGGAGCGTCACATACGGCAGACTGATCCGCGCCTTTAACACCTTCTACACCGATCCGCGCCGATAACGGCCCGGCATGGAACGGGATCGGCAACGCGGTATCGAGGGCATGGCCCCGGCGGACGCACCACGGCGAGGCAGCCGCTGGACGCTGGCGATCTGTATCTGCGCGATCCTGTTGTTCGCGGGATTGAGCATTGCGGTGATTTCCGGTGCCCTCGACCATCGCTATTTCGGTGGTGCGCCGGTACAGCGCCCGCTGGTCGTCGCGCTCCTCATCAATGCCGCGCTCGTAATTTTCGGCTGGCGCCGCCACCGCGCGGTGCAGATCGAGATGGACGGCCGCTCCGCCGCCGAGGAGCGCGCCCGCATGCTCGCATCGCGCGATCCGCTCACCGGATTCCTCAATCGCCGCGCACTAAGCGAAGCCGGCGCCGCACTGCTGCGGGCCGCATCGCGTCGCGATCAGGCGGTCGCGATGCTGATCGTCGACCTCGACCATTTCAAGATGGTCAACGACATGCACGGCCACGCCGCGGGCGACGCCGTGCTGCGCAGTGCTGCGGTGGAGATTGCGGCGGTCATGCCGGCCGCGGCACTGACCGCGCGGTTCGGCGGCGACGCCTTTGCCTGCGCCTTCGTCTTCGACGCGCGCGATCCTTCGACCGTCGAGCATGTCGCGTCGCGCGTCATCGCCGCGCTGACCAAGCCGATCGAGGTCGAGGACCTGCGCATCCACATGACCAGCTCGATCGGCGTCGCGCGGTCCGACTTCGATGGCGGCGGCATCGACACGCTGCTGCGCGCAGCCGATATCGCGATGTATTGCGCCAAGAAATCGGGGCGCGGCGGCTTCACCTGGTTCAACCGGGCGATGGAACATGCGCTGATCGATCGCAACGATATCGAAAACGGCCTGCGCCTTGCCATCCCGGCCGGGCAGGTCGTGCCGTTCTTCGAACCGCAGATCGACCTGGCGACCGGGCGGCTGTGCGGGTTCGAGGTGCTGGCGCGCTGGGTCCATCCGACGCAGGGGACGATCCCGCCCGACCGCTTCATCCCCGTTGCCGAGGAATCGGGGCTGATCGCCGAATTGTCGCTGTCGATCATGCGACAGGCATTTGCCGCCGCGCGCGACTGGGACCCGGGGCTGTCGCTCTCCGTCAACATCTCGCCGTGTCAGCTGCGCGATGCGTGGCTCGCGCAGAAGATCATCAAGGCGACGGTCGAAGGCGGTTTCGCGCCCAACCGGCTGGAGATCGAGATTACCGAGAGCGCGTTGTTCGACAACCTCGCACTGGCGCAGTCGATCGTCGGATCGCTGAAGAACCAGGGCGTACGCCTCGCGCTCGACGATTTCGGGACCGGCTATTCCAGCCTCGCGCATTTGCGCGCGTTGCCGTTCGACCGGATCAAGATCGACAAGAGCTTCGTCCTGTCGCTGCTCGACAACGCCGATTCGGCGGCGATCGTGAACGCGATCATCGGTCTGGGCGCGAACCTCAACCTGCCGGTCACCGCCGAGGGGGTGGAGACCGGGACGATCGCCGAACGCCTCGCCGCGCTAGGCTGTTCTAAGGCGCAGGGGTGGCATTACAGCAAGCCGTTGTCGGTCGCCGATACCCGTCGGATGCTGGCGGCGCGCGGGTTGCTGGCGCATGGCGGCGCGCCCGATACCGACCTGACCGACCTCACCATCCGGCGTCAGGTCGGCTGAGATAATCGCGCTCGGCCGCAATCGATTCGCGGCCCAGCGCTGCGTTGCGCGACGGATACCGACCATAGCGCGCCAGCACCGCGGCATGATCGCGCGCGAACTTCAGGTTGTTGGCGTTGCCCAGCGCCTCGAAACAATGGAGCGAGAACCGCGCTACCCCCGCATCCTCGCTATGCATCAGCGGCATGTAGAGAAACGCACGGCGATCCGCCGGCAGTTCGCGGTCATCGCCCCGCGCGATACCGATCAGCGCCAGTTCCAGCGCCAGCGGATCGGCCGCGAACGCCGCCGCCTGCCCACGAAACAAGTTGCGCGAAAACTGATCGAGTACGATCACCGCCGCCAACAGCCTATCGCGATCGCCACGCCACCCCGCCGCCTCACTCGCCAGCAGATCGCGTTGCAGCGCCCCGAACCGGTCGGCGATCGCCGCGTCGAGCGCGTCGTCCTTCGCGAAATGCCTGTCCGGCCCAACCTCGTCGAACCAGAACGCAAGCACGCGTTGCGCGTCTGCGTGGACTTCGTGGTCCGCTGTCCCTAGATCGTCGCCCATGCCATCCTCCTGTGGTCCCGCCATCATAACGCTCGGCTGCCGGCTGAACATCGCGGAAAGCGATGCGATCCGCGGGATCGTCGGCGCGCGGGATGTGGTGGTCGTCAACAGCTGTGCGGTGACCAACGACGCGGTCGCCGCCACTCGCCGCGCGATCCGCCGGGCGCGGCGCGAGCGGCCAGCGAGCGAGTTGATCGTCACCGGCTGCGCGGCGCAGATCGATCCGGCGAGCTTCGCGGCGATGCCCGAAGTCACCCGCGTCATCGGCAATTCGGACAAGCTGAACCCCGCTGCCTGGGCGTCGACCGATCCGGTGATCGTGCGCGACATCGCCCGCGTCCTCGATACCGCCCCCCACATGTCCGACGCGTTCGAGGGGCAGACGCGGGCATTCGTGGAGGTGCAGAATGGCTGCGACCACGCCTGCACCTTCTGCGCCATCCCCGCCGGTCGCGGGCCGTCGCGATCGGCGACGATCGACGGCGTGGTCGAACAGGTCGCGGGGCTGGTGACAGCTGGACATGGCGAGGTCGTGCTGACCGGGGTAGACCTATCGAGCTACGGCCACGACTTGTCTAGCACGCCAAAGTTAGGCGATCTGGTTGCCGCGATCATCGAACGGACCTCGCTCAGGCGGCTGCGACTATCTTCGCTCGACCCGGCAGCAATCGACGGCAAGCTATTGGAACTGTTGACCAATGAACCACGGGTCATGCCGCACGTCCATCTGTCGTTCCAGGCGGGCGACGACATGGTGCTCAAGCGGATGCGCCGCCGCCACAGCCGCGCCGACGCCGTCCGGCTGGTCGAGCGCCTGAAGTCCGCGCGGCCCGAAATCGCGATCGGCGCCGACCTTATCGCCGGCTTCCCGACCGAGGATGACGCGATGGCGGCCAACACGCTCGCGCTGATCGACGACTGCGCCATCGTCCACGCCCATGTCTTTGTCTACAGCCCGCGCGCTCGCACCCCCGCCGCGCGGATGCCGCAGGTACCGCCGCCGATCGCCAAGGCCCGCGCGCAGGCGTTGCGTGAGGCCGCTGCACGCCGCCACTGCGACTGGCTGCAGCTGCAGGTCGGCACGACCACGGAAATCCTCGTCGAACGTCCCGGCACGCGCGGGCACAGCCCCGGCTTTGCCGACGTGACGCTTCCCCCCTGCCCGCCCGGCACGATCGTGACCGCGCGGCTCACTCACATCGAAGGCGATCAGTTGATCGGCATGCCCCTATGAGCCTTTCGTGGCACGAACGCCTGCTCGGCGGTTTGAAGAAGACGTCCGACCGTCTGACCGGCAACCTCGTCGGCCTGTCCGCCGCGCGGCTGGACGACGCGACGCTCGGCGAAATCGAGGAGGCGCTGATCGCCTCCGACCTCGGCCCCGCCACCGCCGCCCGCGTGCGCACTCGCCTGTCCGAGGGGCAGTATGAGCGCAACATGGAAGAGCTGGGCATCCGGCTGGTCGTGGCCGAGGAGATCGAAAAGGTTTTAACGCCGGTCGCCAAGCCGCTGGAAATCGAGGCATTCCCGCGCCCGCAGGTAATTCTCGTCATCGGCGTTAACGGATCGGGCAAGACCACGACCATCGCCAAGCTCGCCAAGACCCTCGTCGAACAGGATTATGGCGTGATGCTGGCGGCGGGCGACACCTTCCGCGCCGCCGCGATCGGACAGCTGCGCACTTGGGCGGAACGGATCGGCGTGCCGATTGTCAGCGGTGCCGAAGGCGGCGACGCGGCCGGCATCGTCTATGAAGCGGTCAAGCAGGCGACGGCGACCGGCATCGACGTGCTGATCGTCGACACCGCCGGCCGGTTGCAGAACAAGCGCGAGCTGATGGACGAACTGGCCAAGGTCCGCCGCGTACTTGGCCGCCTGAATCCGGAGGCGCCCCACGACGTCGTCCTCGTCCTCGACGCGACGACCGGACAGAACGCGCTCAACCAGATCGAGGTGTTCAAGGAAACGGCGGGGGTCACCGGGCTCGTCATGACCAAGCTCGACGGGACCGCACGCGGTGGCGTGCTGGTCGCGGCGGCCGAGAAGTTCGGGCTGCCAATTCACGCGATCGGGGTCGGTGAAACCGCCGACGACCTCCGTGGGTTCGACGCACACGAAGTATCCCGCATCATCGCGGGCGTGGAACGGGTACGCAAATGACGACTGCCAAACCGCCGGTATCGCCCCTGTTCCGCATGGCGCTGGATTACGGACCGTTGGTCGTGTTTTTCGTCGCCAATTTGCTGGCGAGCAAGATCGGCTTGCCCGACATGGTCGATTCGCTGGCGCAGGTCATCATCGCCAGCACCGCGTTCATGATCGCCAGCATCGCTGCGATCATCGTGTCGAAATGGAAGACCGGCCATGTCTCGCCGATGCTGTGGCTGTCCGCTGGCCTGGTCGTCGTGTTCGGCGCGCTGACGCTGTATTTCCGCGACGACATGTTCATCAAGATGAAGCCGACGATCGTCTATGCGATGTTCACGGCGATCCTGACCTTCGGCCTCGCAACCGGGCGGCCGCTGCTGCAACAGCTGCTGGAAACCGCCTATCCGGGGCTGAGCGCTGCCGGCTGGCGCAAGCTGACCCTGAACTGGGCGATCTTCTTCGCGTTTATGGCGGTGCTGAACGAGGTTGTGTGGCGCCATTCGACCTGGGACTTCTGGGTCGGGTTCAAGCTGTGGGGCGCGGTACCGCTGACGCTGATCTTCGCGGCGGGGAATATCCCGATGCTGCTGCGCAACGGCCTGCAGATGGAAAAGGACGCGCCGCTGCCCCCGGCGGATTGACCCAGCCAGTCGTCGTTCCCGCGAAGGCAGGAACCCATTGCCGCTGACGCTTGAGCCAAAGCCGCAACGATAGCGTCTATGGATTCCTGCCTTCGCGGGAACGACGATTGCCTCGCCTCGTGCGTCATCCCGGCGCAGGCCGGGATCCATTGTGTCGGGTGGTCGCGGTTCTCTCGAACCGGCCCGTGTCCATGGATTCCGGCCTGCGCCGGAATGACGGCGTTAGCGAGGTGCAGCCTGACGCAAGAAGGGGCCGCCCTCGCGGACAGCCCCCTCCCCCAACCCTCTCCCCTTCCGGGAGAGGGCTAATACGGTGAATTACTTCACCGCCGCATCATAACGCTGGCCGACCTTGTCCCAGTCGACCACGTCCCACCACGCCTTCAGATACGCCGGACGCGCATTGCGGTAGGTGATGTAATAGGCGTGTTCCCACACGTCGTTGCCGAGGATCGGCGTGCCCTTCACCGGCGCGACGTCCATCAGCGGATTGTCCTGGTTCGGCGTCGAGGTGATGGCGAGCTTGCCGTCCGCACCGACGATCAGCCATGCCCAGCCCGATCCGAACTGGTTCGCACCCGCGGTATTGAACTGCTCCTTCAGCGCTTCGAGGCCACCGAACTGCGCATCGATCGCGTCCTTCAGCGCGCCCGACGGCTGCGACCCGCCACCCTTCATCGTCTCCCAGAAGAAGGTGTGGTTCCAGTAACCGCCGCCATTGTTGCGCAGCTTGGCCGGCGCACCCGACATGTTCGCCAGCAATTCTTCGATCGACTTGCCTTCGAGGCTTGCGTCTTCCGACACGGCTTCGTTCAGCTTGTCGGTGTACGCCTGATGATGCTTGTCGTGGTGCAGCGTCATCGTTTCCTTGTCGATGGTCGGCTCCAGCGCGTCATAGGCATAGGGCAGCGGGGGAAGTTCGAAAGCCATGGGGGTTCTCCTTGGGCAATAAGCTCTGGCCGACCGAACGAAGCGCGGCGCGCTTGGCTCCGGTCGTTACGTTCGGGGAACATCTAGTTCTGCGATGATCCGACGCAAGGGCGCGTCAGCCGCCCTGCCCCAATAATCCGTGGCGTTTGAGCGCATGGCGCAGCTGGTCATAGGTCAGCCCCAGCGCATCGGCGCAGGTCCGCTGGTTGTAGCGTGCCTCGGCCATCGCACGCGTCAGCAGCTGCCGTTCGAAGCGATTGACCCGCGTCTTGAAATCGTCGCCCGGATCGTCCGCCATCGCTGGAACCGCCGGGGCCTCGCCACCGTCCGCTACTGCCGCGGCAACGGGCGCCACCGCCCCGCCGCGCGGCCGGAACGGCGAGGCGAAAGGATCGACCTCGATCAAGTCTATCGGCCCGGCGCGTTCCCAGCGATAGACCGAGCGTTCGACCGCGTTGCGCAACTCGCGGACATTGCCCGGCCATCGATGCTCCATCAGCTGGTCGACTGCATTCGGCCCGAACCCCGGCCATTCGTCGCGCCCGATCTCCGCCGCCATGCGCCGCCCGAAGAAATCGGCCAGCACCATGATGTCCCCCGGTCGGGCCCGTAAGGGCGGCAGCGTCACCACCTCAAAGCTCAACCGGTCGAGCAGGTCGGCGCGGAACGTTCCGCGATCGACCCGGTCGGGCAGATGTTCGTTGGTCGCCGCGACGATGCGGACATCGACCCGGATCGGCCGCGACGATCCGATGCGCGTCACCTCGCCATATTCGACCGCGCGCAGCAGCCGTTCCTGCGCACCCATCGACAGCGTGCCGAGTTCGTCGAGGAACAGCGTGCCGCCATCGGCTTCCTCGAACCGCCCGACCCGTGCTTTGGTCGCGCCGGTGAACGCCCCCGCCTCATGCCCGAACAGCTCGGCTTCGATCAGCGTCTCGGGCAGCGCCGCGCAGTTCATCACGACCAGCGGCTCTTCCCACCGCCCCGACAGGCGGTGGAGCCGTTCGGCGACCAGCTCCTTGCCCGTCCCGCGCTCGCCGATCACCAGCACCGGGCGATCGAGCGCAGCAGCGCGGCTGGCGCGTTCGAGGGCATCCAGAAACGGGCCGGATTGGCCCACGACCTGCGTTGCACGTTCCATGGCCCGGATGTGTGGCGTAATTTCCCAATAGTTCGCAAGTAGTCATTTTGAGATCGTCACGACCGATACCGAAACCGACGTAAATCCGTCATTTTTCAAACTGGCACAGCTCATGCAATGTATCTTGCAAGCCCGAGACAGGGCGCACGACACAGCTTCAGGGAGTTCCACCATGATCCGCATCAACAAGAATGTGACCGCCCGCCAGTCGATCCTTAGCCTGATGGGCGCGGTCGCGGTCTGCATGTTCGCCTTTGGCGCGACGACCGCATCGGGTCCGTCCGCCGCAACCGTTGCCGCCGCGCCGATGGCGTAAGGCGGCGGCCGGGGTGGTTCCGCCCCGTTCCACCCCGGCCACCATAGTATCTGTCAGGAGTAACCGATGGGCATTTTTTCCCGCACCCGCGACATCATCGCCGCCAACGTCACCGACCTGCTCGACAAGGCGGAAGACCCCGCGAAGATGATCCGCATGATCATCCTCGAAATGGAGGAAACGCTGGTCGAGGTCCGCGCCTCCGCGGCACGCACCATCGCCGACCAGAAGGAAATGCGCCGCCATATCGGCAAGCTGGAAAAGCTGCAGGACAGCTGGACCGAAAAGGCCGAGTTGGCGCTGAGCAAGGACCGTGAGGACCTCGCCAAGGCTGCGCTGGTCGAACGGCAGAAGGCGGTCGACATGATCGAACAGCTGGGTGCCGAGATCGTGGTGCTCGACGATGCGCTGCGCGCATCGGAAACCGACATCGCCAAACTGCAGACCAAGCTGCGCGAGGCGCGGACCCGGCAGAACGCCATCCAGACCCGGATGGAAAGCGCCACCAACCGCACCAAGCTGCGCGAGATGTATGCAGGGTCGAAGACCGCCGAGGCGTTCAGCCGCTTCGACGTGCTGGAACGCCGTGCCGACCTTGCCGAAGGGCGCGCCGAAGCGGCCGGCATGGGCCAGGGCGGCAAGAGCCTCGAAGACGAGATCGCCGAGCTGCGGCAGTCGGACAAGATCGATGCCGAGCTGGCCGCGCTCAAGGCCCGCCTGAACCGGGAGGGTTGAGCGCGATGGGCGATTTCCTGATCGGCATGGTCGCCGTCGCGGCGCTCCTGATCGGTCTGCCGTGGCTGATCCTCCACTACATCACGAAGTGGAAACAGTCGCCGACGCTGACCAACGAGGACGAGCGCCTGCTCGACGACATGCACGTCACTGCCCGCCGGCTCGAAGAGCGGCTCCAGACGATCGAGCGGATCATCGCCGCCGACAATCCGGACTTCCGCCCTTCGATGCCGCGCCGGGAATATCCGGAAAGCGATTTCCGCAACAACGATTACGCACGGAGGGACTGATGTCCGGCGCACGCACCAAATTCTATGTCGACAAGGCGAATGGCAAGATGTCTGGCGTGTGCGCCGGCATCGCCGACTATACCGGTGTCGAAGTCATGTGGATCCGCATCGGCACGGTGTTGCTGACGCTGGCCGGTGGCTTTCCCTGGACGGTGATCGCCTATTTCATGATCGCCTGGATGGCGCAGAAGAAGCCGGTCGGCCTCTATGAAAGCCACGAGGACGCGAAATTCTGGCAGGGCGTGCGGTCGAACCCGACCCGCACCGCATCGGAAATGCGCTCGACCTTCCGCGACATCGACCGTCGCCTCGCCGACATCGAAATGTACTATACCAGCCGCAACACCCGTCTGGCGGACGAGATCGACAGCCTGCGCTGATCGGATCCCCGCTGCGGCGATGAGGGAGAGAGACGATGAATTGGGGTGGACCCGGGTTCGTACTGGCGATCATCGCGATCGTCATGGTCGCCAGCATCGTGAAAACCGCGATCCGCGCGAAGCATGGCTATCCGCTGGATGACGACGATGAAGACGGCGGCAGCGGCAAGCGCCGGCATCGCCGCCAGCGCGACCGGATCGCCGTCGAACGGCAGGCGCAGCTGATGGCGGACCAGAACGAGCAGCTGCAGGCCAAGGTCCTGCGCCTCGAGGAACGCATCGCCGTCCTCGAACGCATCGCCACCGACCCCGCGACCCGCACCGCCCGCGAAATCGACGCGCTGCGCTGATCCACGAGGATATTGTCATGATGACCAACCCCGATACCGCCCCGCTGATGGTCGCAATCGTCCTGATCACCGTTGCCGCCTGGGTGTTCACGACTTGGCTGCGGGTGAAGAATGGCTACCCGCTGCAGGGCGGATGGGGCCAGGCAATCTACCCCAAACGCGACGACGAGACGGTCGAGCGGGTAAAGCTGCTCAGCCAGGAAAACGCCCAGCTGAAGGCCGAACTGGGATCGATCAAGGACCGGCTCGCCAATGTCGAGCGGATCGTGACCGACGGCGCGCACAGCCTCGACCGCGAGATCGAGCAGCTGCGCGGCCGGACGAACTGAAAGGAACCACGATGAGCCCGCTTCTCATACCGATTCTCGCGCTGATGATCCCGATCGTCGCGATCCTGGCCGGTACGCTGTTCAAGCCTTGGCTGGCGCTGAAAGAACGCGAACTGGAGGTCCGCGGCACCGAAACCGCCGAAAAGGCCGCGCAATACGCCGCGCAGACCGAACGGCTGGAACAGCGGGTTCGGGTCCTCGAACGCATCATCACCGACCGCGGCGTCGACCTCTCGGACGAGATCGAGCGGCTTCGCGACAAACCCCTCAACTGACAAACCCGACGAAAAAGGGCAGTCCGATGAACCTCACGCTTACCCTCGCCCTCGCTGCCACCACCCTTGCCGCCGTGGCGATCGTATCGGTCACGATGCTGTCGGGCTGGCGCGGTTGGCTGGCGCTGCAGCAACAGCGGATCGGCGACCGGCCGATGGCCCAGCCGACCCCGAACGCCGGCACCCGCATCGAGATCGCCGACCTGAAGGAACGCATCCGCAAGCTGGAAGCGATTGCCGCCGGGGTGGAACTCTAACGCCGAACGCCTATAGCGACGTCATGCAGAGCATCGACGACATTCGCGAAGAATATGACTTTCTCGACGGCGACGACCGCTACCGGCTCCTGATCGATCTGGGCCGCCAGCTCGAACCGATGCCCGACCCGCTCAAGACCGATGCGACGCTGGTCCGCGGCTGTTCGGCATCGGTCTGGGTCTATCCCCAGCAACAGGGGGACGGCACGCTCCACTTCCTTGCCGACAGCAACGCCGCGATCACGAAGGGGATCATCGCGCTGGTTCTGGCAACGGTGCAGGACCGGTCGGCACAGGCGATCCTCGACACCGATATCGCTGCGACCCTGGCGCCGTTCGACCTGCGCAACCAGCTCAGTTCCAATCGGACGCAGGGCATTCCGAACATGATCGCGCTGATCCGAGAGACGGCGGCGCGGCTGGCGTGAAGCCGCTGGCGGCCCCTTCCGCCGCCCGCTGGCATCACCCGAAACACCGGTGGGGGAGCGGCGGGATGATGCGCGTGCGATGGGTGAACCCGCTATTGTTCGCCGGACTGGTCGCCGTTCCCTTGCCCGGACAGGTCCCGACCGTGGAGCCCGAGGACGAAATCGTCGTCATCGCGCGCAAGCTGCGCAAGGTGCGGATCGACTATGCCACCCGCGGCGCGTGGGTAACAAAATGCGACGCGGAAATCTCGAGCGACGATCCGCGGATCGACCGGATCATGTGCGCGATCGTCAAGGCCTGCGTCCGCGAAGGCAATCGCGAGGTGAAGGAAACCCAGGCCTGCGTCGCCGGCCGGATCGACCAGCTGGCCGAGGGCGCGCCCGCCCCGGTCGCGGTCGCCGCCGCGCCGCCGCCCGACGTCGCGCCACTCCCGAAAATCCCATCGCCATCCGCGGGCAGCGGCCAGTCGGACATCGTGGTGCGCGGATCGCTTCCCGACATCATCGTCATCGGCAACGTTCCCTCGCTCCGCGACGGGCTTTGGCAGTTTCATCGCGGTGCCACGCTCACGTTCGGGGGTGGAGGCGGCGGCCGACCGGCGCGCTTCACGCAATGCTTGCCCGACGGCACGATCGAGGCGATGCTGCGCCGCGCCGCCGGTGAAGGCAATATGCTGAGCGCGTTGATCACCCAGACCCATTGCGGGCGGCTGCGCACCAAAATGGCCGATGGCCGGATCGATGCGTCGCGCTCGTGCGTCAACGCCCGGAGCGAGCGCCAACTGACGATGACCGGCCGCTACGACAAGCGGCAGCTGACGCTGAACTACAGCGTCGAACAGGAGCACAACGGCCTCGAACGCGGCGGCGGGGCCGGCTGGAACCCCGCGCGGCCTGTCGGCTATCGCTGGCAAGTGACCGCCACACGGATCGGCGAATGTCCGATCAAGCAACGCCGCGACGAACTCGACGCGAACGACGCGATCCTCGCGCTGTTCTCGGAATAGGGTGCCATCGGCTCAGCTACGCTGCTGGATTCCCAACAGGTCCGCCACTGCGTCCAGATCGTCGCCCGGCCGCACCAGCAGCCAGTCGCCGGGCCGCTCGCTGTCGACCACCACCACAGCACCCTTGGGACACACGTCGAGGCACTTGACCTCGACCACGCCCGCCCGCGCCTTCGGCCCGTTTTTCAATTTCAGATGCCGGCGCAGCGCCTTGGCCAGCGGCTTGCCCCCATCGCCGAACCCGCCGTCCAGCTTCTTCGAACATTTGGCACAGACCAGTACCGCCTTGTCCCAACGCGACCGGACGCGGGTTCTCACTTGGGCGTCCTCACGCCGGTTTCCAGCTCCGTCGTTCCTCGGCGGTGCGCAGCACGTCATAGGCGGCCTGGATCGCGTGGAATCGCTTCGCCGCTTCGGCATCGCCGGGGCGAACGTCGGGATGGTTCACCTTGGCCAGCTTGCGCCACGCCAGCCGGATCGTGTCGAAATCGGCGTCGGGATCGCATTCCAACACATCGAGCGCGCGCATCTCGTCGCGCGAGCGGCTGCCGTCACCCGATCCGGCCCATGTATTCGACGCCGACGCGGTATAGCCATTCGCCGTCCGCCGCTCCTCGGCCTCGCGCGCCTTGGCTTCCTCTTCGTCCAACCCTTCGAAGTAATTCCAGCCCTTGTTGTACTCGGCGGCATGCGCTTCGCAGAAATACCACCGGTCGGGGCTGTTGGGTGATTTCGGCGCGGGACATTTGCCGGGGTCGGCACAACCGTGGCGATCGCACAGCTTCACCGTCTGCGCCTCGCGGCCTTCGCTATAGCCGCGCCAGCGGGGAAAGCCCCAGTCGTTCGATCGCGTGTGTCGTGCCATTGTCTTCGAGATAAGCCGCCCTTGCCCCTACGCAACCCATTGCAGCGCAGGCCGGGCGAACCCGGACGAAAATGTCAGAGGGTCTGTAAGCCGGGTTCTGTCCACCTGCCTTGCGACAGGATAGGCGACCATTCCTCTCGGGCGACACTTGCGTGCCGCCTCCAGCAACCAACCCGGGCAGCGGGCCGGAACCTGCCCCGAAGCGTATCGCTACGCTCCATGCCGCCCCTATTCGGTCTTGCTCCCGGTGGGGTTTGCCATGCCGCTGCCGTTACCGGCCGCGCGGTGCGCTCTTACCGCACCCTTTCACCGTAACCCGGCCGAAGCCAAAGGCCGTCTGCTCTCTGTGGCACTGTCCCTGAACCCCGCAGCCAGGGCCGCGAAGCCCGCCGGGCGTTACCCGGCACCGTCGTTTCCGTGGAGCCCGGACTTTCCTCGGCACGCATAACGCGCGACGCGGCCGCCCGACCCTCTGACGCTCCGGTCCCTAGCCGAGCGGACCGCCCGGTTCAATCGTCCCCTTGCGGCTTGGGCAACAGCAGCGCGAGCAGCAGCATGCGACATTCGCCGTCGATGATCCCGTCGACCACCTCCGGGCGAAAGCGCCGCTGGAATGCGGTGACCGCCGCGGTGGCGTCGGCCACGTCGTAGCCGAAGCGCTCCAGCGCGAGCAGGAACCCCGCATCGCTCCATACCGGGTCCATCAGGTTACGCGCCGGCCGCGGCAGCGCGAGGCGCAGGCGCGCCAGCCGGTTCCACGGGAAAAGCTCGCCCGGGTCCTGCTTGCGCAGGGGGGCGACGTCCGAATGGCCGACGACGTTCCCGCGCGTGATCTGGTGACGATCCTTGATCGCGTGGACCAGCGGGATCAGCGCGTCGATCTGCGCATCGGCGAAGGCGCGATAGCCCCACTCATGGCCTGGATGGACCAGCTCGATGCCGACCGACGCGCTGTTGACGTCAGTGATGCCACGCCAATGCGCCCGGCCGGCATGCCATGCGCGCTTGTCCTCCGCCACCATGCGGTGGATCGTGCCGTCCTCGTCGATCAGGTAATGGGCCGACACCTGCGCCGCCGGATCGGTCAGCCGCGCGATCGCCGATGCGGCATCGAGCATGCCGGTATAATGCAGCACGATCATCGTCACCGGCAGCGTGCGTTCGCCGAAATTGGGCGACGGCGTCTCGATCATCTGCATCCAACGGCCCTCCCCTCGCGGCGCTCACCCCCGATTGCGGCGGGACGCGGGGAAAGGCAACAGGGTCAGTGCGCGGCGAGCCGATACAGCCCGCGATAGCATTCGGACGGCACCAGTGCCTCGGTATGCCCGATCACCGTCTCGCCCGCGCCCAGCACCAGCAACCCGCCCGGCCGCAACACGCCGGCGATCCGGTTCAGCACCTGGCTGCGCGCAGCAGGCGACAGATACATCAACACGTTACGGCACAACACGATATCGAACTTGCCGCTCGGCATCGGGTCGGACATCAGATTCTGCTGTGCGAACAACAGGCGGTAGCGCAGCTCGGCCTTCGCTTCCCAATATTCCTCGCGCACCTCGAACCATGCCATCATCCGCCGGATCGACAGCCCGCGCTGGATTTCGAACTGGGTGTAGCGGCCGGCGCGTGCCCGCGCGAGCGCCCGTGCGGAGATGTCCGTCGCGCGGATTTCGGGCAGCGGCAGGCCGCTGCGTTCCTGCGCCTCGCTGAACAACATCGCCAGCGACAGCGGCTCCTGCCCGGTGGAGCACGCCGCCGACCAGATGCGCAGCCGCCGTGGCGCTTCTGCGACCATGTCCATCGCCGCGGTCAGGACCAGATCGAGCACGCCCGCATCGCGGAAGAACGAGGTTTCCTGGTTCAGCAGCGCATCGACGACCAGATCGGCCAGCCCCTCTTCGCAGCGTCCGCCGGCCGCGATCCGCGCGACCAGTTCGTCGAGCGACGAGAGCCCCCGCTCGCGCAGCATCGGTTGCAGCGCGCTGTCGATTCGCCACGCGCGTCCGACGTCGAGATGCTGTCCGGTACGCTGTTCGAGCAGCGTGACGATTTTGTGCGCGGCGCTGCCCAACGGCGGGGCCTGCAACGGCATGTTCATGCGGGACGCTTTCTGCGGGCGATGAATTCGCCCAGCTGTACGGGAGTTCCGATGGTGGTGGCGAGGCCGCTTTCGGCGATGGCGCCGGGCATGCCCCACACGACCGAGCTGGCCTGGTCCTGTACCGCGACGACGCCGCCCTGCGCGCGGATGCGTTCGGCACCGCGACACCCGTCGCGGCCCATGCCCGACAGCACGACGCCCAGCGCCCGCGCGCCGTACACCTGCGCGACGCTTTCGAACATCGGATCGACCGAGGGCATGCAGCCGCTCAGGCTGGGCGAGCGGTCGAGCCGGGTCGCGGCACCGTCGGTCGTCGGCACCACGCGGATATGCGCATCGCCCGGCGCCAGCACCAGCCGCCCGCGCTGGATGCGCAAGCTGTCGCGCGCCACGTCTACCGGTCGGCGGGCAAGGGCCGACAGCTGTTGCGCGAAATATTCGGTGAACGATCCGGGCAGGTGCTGGGTGACAAGGATCGGCACGTCCAGCTCGGGCGGGATCGCCTGCAGCAGCGGCGCCAGCGCGTGGATGCCGCCGGTCGATGCGCCGATCGCGATGATGTCGAACGCATCGCCCTGCGTCCCGCTCGCCGGCCGCACCGGCCCCTTCATCACCTCGGCGACCAGCGCGGCCAGCCGCGCCGCGAACCCGCCGGCCAGCGGCGTCGAAAGCGGCTTGGCGATCGTCGCCGCCGCTCCCAGCGCCAGCGCGTGCAGCGCGACCGGCGAACCGTCGGCGCACTCGCCCGACAGGATGATGACCCGTGCATCCGGCGCGACCGTGAACAGGTCGGGCAATCCCGACAGCCCGTCAGTCCCGGGCAGGTTGATGTCGAGCAGGATCAGGTCGATCGGCCGTTCGCGCAGCACCGCGATCGCCGGTGCGATGCCGCCGACCGCCGCGACGACCTGCGCACCCTGCAGCGTATCGACGATGCGCGACAGCACGCAACGCGTGACCGCCGAATCGTCGACGATCAGCACCCGCAGCGTGGGATCGTCGAGCAGCGCCTGCCTGAGCGAGGCTGTGACCACGCCGGCCGGGCCGTTACGCGACGCCGACGATCTGGAGCTTGCTCTCCAGCGTTTCGCGATCGAACGGCTTCATCACATATTCGTCGGCGCCGGCCTCGATCGCGGCACGGATATAGGCCATGCCGTTCTCGGTCGTGCAGAATACGACCTTGGGATGCATACCCCCGTCGCTCTGGCGTAGCGCGCGCAGGAAATCCATGCCGCTCATCACCGGCATATTCCAGTCGAGCAGGATCACATCGGGCTGTTGTTCGGCGCAGCGATCCAGCGCCTCGCGCCCGTCGCCCGCCTCGCGGACCTCGAACTGCAGCGTTTCCAGAATGTGCCGGGCGACCTTGCGGATCACCTTGGAATCATCGACGACCAGGCAGCTCTTCATTTCGGCACCCCATTGTACAAGGCTACAGCGTAGCGCGAACTCGTAAGCGCCACGTTAAAGGCGTCAGGCCGCGGCCTGCTCGCCGCCCGCCGTACGGGCAACCACCGCGGCGAGGTTCAGGACCAGCACCGGACGGCCGTCGTGATCGATCACCCCGTCGACGACCGGCGCCCATGCCGGCCCCGGCGTCAGGCCAGCCGAAAGCGGACGTGCGACGCAGCGATAAGCATCGTCGAGCATGTCGACCAGCAATGCGTAATGATGGCCGTCGACTTGCGTCACGACTGCCCGCCGCCCGCCGTCGCTCCGGTTCGCGGGATCGATCGCCTGCGCGGTATCGATTACCGTCACCACCCGGCTGCGCAGCGCGGCAAGGCCGCACACGGCAGGCGCGGTACGCGGAACCGGTGCCACCGGGCCGATATCGACCACCGATTCGACATGATCGGACAGGATCGCGACGTCCTGACCCGCGACGCGGGCCAGCAGGAACAAGGCGTTCATCGTCACTTCCCCACCGCTTGGCGAACCGCCCGCAACACGCCTTCGCGGTCGTAGCGATAGACGCTGCCGTCCCCGGTATCGACGGCGCTGGTGCGCAGCCGGACCACCGGTGCCGCCCCCACCGAAACGTCGGCCATCGGATCGTCGGCCTGCGCCAGCACTAGCGCGGGCCGCTCGTCAGACGCCAATCGCTCAACCGCGTGATAGCCCGCCTGTTCCAGCATCGGGCGCAGGAACGTGCGCATCCACCCACTGCCGCCGTCGGCCAGCAGACAGGTCGGCCGCCCCGGTGCCGCGCGCGCCGGCGCGACGCCCACATCGCGGGTATGGCGTTCGAACAGCCACAAAGGATCGACCTGTTCGACCTGTTCACCATCCAGCAGGACGATACCGCAGATCGGCCCCGGTTTCGCAGCCGCTGCCGCCAGTTCGGGCAGCATCACGATATCGACCGCATCGTCGATGGCATAGGCAACCTCGACCATGCCGTCGGTCAGCCGCAGCACAGTGGTCACCTTGGCCGCCAATTCGGGTATCTGCGCCGCGACCGGCACGACGCGCCCGTCGATCGACAACCACAATCCCCCGGCACTGTACTGCAGGCTCCCGGCACGAATCCGCTCGATCCGGTCGATCACTGCCAGCGGAATGACCCGCCGCCGTCGGTCAAGGTCGTCGAACAGCAGCGCGGCGATGCCGGGATCAACCACCGCATCGGCCTCCAGCTCTATTTCGCGGTCCATCGCATCGGTGAAGTTCAGCCCTGCCGCCTGCGCCACCCCGGCGCAATCGATCATCAGCATCGGCTGGCCGGTATCGGGCAGCGTCTGCCCGGCATACAGCCCGGTCGCCATCACCGACGGCGCAGCGGGCTTCACCACCAGTTCCTCGGTATCGAGCACATCGTCGACCGCGACCGCGAAGTCGCCCGCGCCCAGCCCGACGACGACCAGCATCTTGTTGCCCGGCGCCGCACCACACGGAATGCCCAGCACGTCGCACAGGTCGACCACCGGCAGCCGCCGGTCGCGAATCTGCGCGATGCGCATGTCGCCCAGCCGGTCCATGCGGATGTTCGCGCCGCGCTCCTTGACGATCTCGCCGATCGTCTGGCGCGATATGGCGAAGCGATGCGTCCCCGCCTGCACGACGATGGTCGACACGATCGACAGCGTCAGCGGCACCTGTACCGCGATGCGCAGGCCGCGGCCCGGCTTGTTGTCCAGCGTGATCCGTCCGCCGATCTGGTCGATCGCGGCCCGCACCACGTCCATGCCGACCCCACGGCCCGAAATCTCGGTCGCGACGTCGCGCGACGACAATCCGGGCGCGAAGACCAGCTCGCATTGCTGCCGCTCGGTCAGCCGGCGCAGATCGGCCTCGCTGCGCTGGCCGTTGGCGGCGAGCTTCGCGATCAACCGTTCGGTATCGATGCCGCGGCCGTCGTCGATGATCTCGATCACGATCTGGTTGCCCGACTGGCGTGCCGAGATGTGCAGACGCCCGCTCTCGCGCTTGCCGGCCGCCCGGCGTTGTGCAGGCGATTCGATGCCATGGTCGATCGCGTTGCGCACGACATGGACCAGCGGATCGCGCATCACCTCGATCATCTCGCGGTCCAGCTCGACGTCGCTGCCATCGACGGTCAGCGTCACCGCCTTCCCCACCGCCGCCGCCGTATCGCGCACGATGCGCGGCAGCGGCGAGAACAGCGTTTCGATCTTTTGCATCCGCGTCCGCGTCACCGCGTCGCGCATGTCGGCGACCGATGCCGACAGCCGCTCCAGCGCGCCTTCGACCGCCGGATCGAGGTCGAGGTCGCGCAGCCGGCGGAACAGTTCGTTGCGGACCAGCACCATGTCCGACATGCCGCTCATCATCCGGTCGAGCAAGTCGACGTTCAGCCGCACGCTGCGCAGCGGCGCCCGCCCCTGCGCGATCGCCGCGGCGGCCAGCGGCGTCGCACCCTGCGCGCCCGCCACCCCCGGCGCCAGCGCGGCGATCAGGTCGTCCTCGCCCTCGTCGGTCAGCGGCAGGCCGGAATCGATCGCCTCGACCAGTTCGCCGATCCGGTCGATGATCGCCAGCACCGCATCGACCAGCGCGCGATCGGGCCGACGCTTGCCGTCGCGGACCTCGCACAGCGCGTCCTCGGCGGCATGGCTCAACCGCGACAGCCGCGGCAGGTCGAGGAAGCCGCAGCTCCCCTTCACCGTATGGACGAAGCGGAAGATCGCATCCAGCCGCGCGCGATCGTCGGGCGCGGCTTCCCACGCGACGACCTCCGTCGACAACGCCTCCAGCGTCTCGCGGGTCTCGGCAATGAATTCCTGTAACAGATCGTCCATGCGGCCCCGCCCGGTTGTGGCGTGACCATGGCGGGATCAGGTTAAGAGGCGGTTAGTGAGGGAGAAGACGGCGGCACCCCCAACCGTCACCCCGGACTTGACCCGGGGTCCCGCTTCTTCTTGCCCTTCTACCCACAACGTCAGCCCAGCGCAGGCTGGTGTCTCAAGCGGCTCCTGTCCCGCGCTATAACCGCAAGACCCCAGCCTTCGCTGGAGTGACGTTCGCGGCAGCGCGGTGGTTGGCAATCACCCCGTAATCAACGACGCCCCGAACAACAGCACCGGCGAATCGACCGGAGACACCTGCAGCGTGCCGCCGCATTGCTCGACCAGCTCGCGCGCCAGACACGCCGCCGCCGCCCGCGGCGTCATCATCGCCGCATCACCCAGCAGCGCACCGCGCAGTTCGGCATCCAGCACGATCCGCAGCCCATCGGCGCGCACCGCGATGTCGATCCCGTTCACGGTCCGCTCCGCCCCGATATCCAGCTGCCCGCCGCGCACCAGCGCGTCGCCCGCGATCAGCGCCAGGTTCAGCAGCACCTTCACCGCCGGCTTGGGCAGTGACGGCGCATCGACCATCCAGCCCAGCTGAACCCGGTGATTGTCGCCGAACAGCCCTTCGAGCGCGGCGCGCGCCTCGCGCGTATCGATCGAATCGCCCAGCCCCCCGGCGGCGCCGAAGGCGAGGCGGAAGAATTTCAGTTTGTTCGCAGACGCCCTTGCGCTGTCGGCCAGCAGTTCGAGGCAGCGGGCACGCATGTCGGGATCATGTTCGTCGGCCAGCAATTCCAGCCCGTTGTTGAGCGCCCCCACGGGGCTCAGCAGGTCATGGCACAATCGCGAACACAGCAGGCTGGCGAAATCGGCGGGGCTGATGTTCAATGCGGCGACCCTTGTGCTTTGGCGAACGTCATCGTCCGCCCGGCCCCGTCCATGTGCACCGCTTCGCAGTTTTTTTCAACGTGGCCACCGGTCGTTACGGCAAAGCGGACGGCATCGAACCGGCCATGCCGTTCTCCCTCCGCGACCGCCCGCCACAACCGCGCGGCGCGACCACCCACGATCAGCCACAGCCGCCCGTCCGCTGCCGCCTGCGCCGCGTCGGTCGGGGAAGGGTCGGCGCTGCCCGACGGATGCGAGTGATAATGGCCGAGGATCTCCGGCCCGCCCCGCCGCCCCGCGCGCAGCGCCGCGAACAATGCCGCGGGATCGATCTCGAAATGCCGCGCCGGGTCCGCCGCGACGTTGCGCGTCGCCACCATCGTCTCGATCCGCCCGGCCCGGCCCAGCAGCAGCCCACAGATTTCGACGCCGCTGCCATCCGCCTGCTCGATCAACGCGCCGAGCGCCTCGCTTGAAAATTCAGGCTCCATCCCCATCTTTGTAGGCAATGGACCGGGGGGTTTCCACGATCGAAGCGCGCATTCCCGATGCGGCGCATGGGCAGCGGATCGACAAGGCTCTGGCCGACGTCGTCGCCGACCTTTCGCGCGAACGCATCAAGGCGCTGATGGCCGCGGGCCACGTCGCGGGCGACGCCGGTCCGGTGTCCGACACGTCGCGGAAGGTCGCGGCCGGGCAATCCTACACCATTACCGTGCCCGCCGCGGTACCGCTCGACAATGTCGCGCAGGATATTCCGCTGGTCGTCGCGTACGAAGATGACGACCTGATCGTCGTCGACAAGCCGGCCGGGCTGGTCGTCCATCCGGCCGCCGGCAACCTCGACGGCACGCTGGTCAACGCGCTGCTCCACCATTGCGCGGGACAATTGTCGGGCATCGGCGGCGTCGCGCGGCCGGGAATCGTCCACCGCATCGACAAGGACACGTCGGGCCTGCTGGTCGTCGCCAAAAGCGACGTGGCACACGAAGGCCTCGCGAAGCAGTTCAAGGATCACAGCATCGACCGTCGCTATCTGGCGATCGCAGCCGGTCGGGTGTCAACTTCGGCGGGTACGATCGACGCCCCGCTGGCGCGATCCCCCAATGATCGCAAAAAGATGGCGATCGTCCACAGCCCCACCGCCAAGCACGCGGTGACCCACTTTCGCAAACTTCGCCAACTTCGGGAGGCGTCGCTGGTCGAATGCCGGCTGGAAACCGGCCGCACGCATCAGGTACGGGTGCATATGGCGTCGATCGGCCATCCCCTGCTGGGCGACCCGGTCTATGCCGGGCGGCGTCCGGCGCTTAAAGGCCAGCTGGAAACGCTGCATTTCCGGCGACAGGCGTTGCACGCCGCACATCTGGGGTTCATCCATCCCGTCACAAAAAACGCTTTGGCGTTCGATAGTGACCTTCCGGCAGACATGCAGGAACTGTTGGACCATCTTCTCGTATAGGTTTCGGTGATTCCGCAGTGCGGCGTCGCTACAAGGACAAAGGGAGTTTTGACGATGGCAACTGGCAGCAACGTCCCGGCGACGATCCCGGCGCTCGGCGGCGAGGCGAGCCTCAACCGCTATCTCTCCGAAATCCGCAAGTTCCCGATCCTCGCGCCCGAGCAGGAATACATGCTCGCCAAGCGATTCCAGGAACATGGCGATCCGGAGGCGGCGGCCCAACTCGTCACCTCGCACCTGCGCCTCGTCGCGAAGATCGCGATGGGCTATCGCGGCTATGGCCTGCCGGTCAGCGAACTGATTTCCGAAGGGAATATCGGGCTGATGCAGGGCGTGAAGAAATTCGAGCCCGATCGCGGCTTCCGCCTCGCCACCTATGCGATGTGGTGGATTCGCGCCTCGATCCAGGAATTCATCCTGCGCTCGTGGTCGCTCGTAAAGATGGGCACGACCGCCGCGCAGAAGAAGCTGTTCTTCAACCTGCGCCGGATGAAGTCGAAGCTCGACGCGTTCGAGGACGGCGACCTCAGCCCCGAACATCTCGCCAAGATCGCGACCGACCTCGGCGTGACCGAGGACGAGGTCACGTCGATGAACCGCCGCATGGCGATGGGCGGCGACACGTCGCTGAACGTCCCCATGCGTGAGGATGGCGAGAGCCAGTGGCAGGACTGGCTGGCCGACGACAGCCCCTTGCAGGATTCGGTCGTCGCCGAAGCGCAGGAGGCGGACGTCCGCCACGGGATGCTGGTCGAGGCGATGGACGACCTCAACGACCGCGAAAAGCACATCCTGACCGAACGTCGCCTGACCGACGATCCCAAGACGCTCGAGGAACTGAGCCAGGTCTACGGCGTAAGCCGCGAACGCGTCCGCCAGATCGAGGTTCGCGCCTTCGAAAAGCTGCAGAAGGCGATGATGCGCCTGGCGGGCGACCGCCGGATGCTGGCTGCGGTGTAAGGTTGTGGGGGTGGCAACGGACCACCGCCAAAGGCCGGAATCCATAACCTATGTCGCCCGCGACTCCAGCCGACCCGCCAGCCCCAAACGTCACCCCAGCGCAGGCTGGGGTCTCGCGGTTAGGGGCGGGGCCGGGGCCGCTTGAGACCCCAACCTGCGCTGGGGTGACGTTTGGGGCTGGGACACCCGCTTGCCGTCCCCCGCTCTCCCCGGCTAGGCGTGCGCCATGGCCGCCCGCACGACCCAACGCCCCCGCCCCAAACCCGCCGCCACCCGCGGTTGGGGCCGCCGCCTCACCGGCTGGGCGATCAGGGGCGTCCTCGGCTTCGTCATCGTGTCCGTCCTTTGGGTCCTGATCCTGCGCTTCGTACCCCCGCCGATCACCCTAACCATGCTGGGCGACGTTCCTACCGGCCACGGCATCACCAAATCATGGCGCCCTTTGTCCGCGATCGACCCCGACATGCCCCGCGCGGTCATCGCCGCGGAGGACAGCCGCTTCTGCGCGCATAACGGCTTCGACTATATCGCCATCGCCAACGCTGCACGCCGCAATGCCGAGGGCGGCCGCATCCGCGGCGGATCGACCATCAGCCAGCAGACCGCCAAGAACGTCTTCCTGTGGCAAGGCGGCGGCTATTTCCGCAAAGCCATGGAAGCCTATTTCACCGTCCTGATCGAGGCGATGTGGGGCAAGCGCCGTATCATGGAAGTCTATCTGAACGTCGCCGAAACCGGCATCGGCACCTACGGCGTCGAAGCCGGCGCCCGCCGCTATTTCAAGCATGGCGCCGCCAAGCTCAGCGGCCGCGAAGCCGCACAGATCGCCGCCGTCCTGCCGCTCCCCAAGAAGCGCGCCGGCATCGCGCCGACCGGCTTCACCGGCCGCTACGCCCGCACGATCGAACGCCGCATCGGCATCGTACGGCGCGAGGGGCTGGATGGGTGTTTGAAGTAAGCGCCGACTGATCGTCATCCCGGCGCAGGCCGGAGTCCACGGATACGGCCGGTTTCGATGGAGCGGCCACGTGCCGTGACCATAAATCCCGGACTACGCCGGGATGACGTGACGATCGCGGCGCACGAACCGATCATCACACCCACCCAGGAACGTCAACCCCAGCACAGGCCGGGGTTTCCCCCGTGGTGGGTGTTGCGCTCTCAACGAGAGAGATCCCAGCAGGCGCTGGGGTGATATGTGGCGAGCAGGGGCAGCCAACAACCCTATTTCGTCGCCCGCTCCACCGCATCCCCCGCCTTGTCCGCAGCATCGCCGACGCTCTTCGCTGCCGACGTCACCGCCCCGGTCCGCGCATCGTCGTTGTTCGCGTTGTTCAGCAGGAAATACGCCCCGACGATTACCGCGAGCAGGATCGCCAGCCCGATCAGCAGGCCGCCGCCCGAGCCACGCCGCTCGACGATCACCGTTTGCGGTGCGCCGCCGGGCGTGGTTTCGATACGATCGGGTTCCATGGCGCATCTCCCTCGAGGACTGATGCATCAAAGAACCGCCGGTCCCGCCGCTTGTTCCAGCAGCGTTCCGATCAGAAGGGCAGCTTGAACCCCGGCGGCAGCGGCAGGCCGTTGGTCAGTTTCGACATTTCGGTCGAGCTGGCCGCATCTGCCTTGGCCCGCGCGTCGTTGAACGCGGCGACGATCAGGTCTTCGAGCATCTGCTTCTCGCCCGGCTGCAGCAGCGAATCGTCGATATCGACGCCGAGGATGCGTCCCTTGGCCGAGGCGCGGACCTTTACCAGTCCGCCGCCCGATTGTCCGTCGACCTCGATCGTGTCGAGGTTCGCCTGTGCCTTGGTCAGTTCGTTCTGCACGTTCTGCGCCATGGCCATGATGTCGTCGAGATTCTTCATCGCGCGATACTCCCGTCGCTGCGTTGCCAATGATCGAGGGTGGCGTCCGGAAACGCCGCCAGCGCCGCCTGTACCAGCGGCGAATTGAGAACCTGTTCGCGCTCGGATTCCGCCTTGACCGTTTCCTGTTCGCGCAGGGTCGGCTCCCCCGCACCCTCGCCGATCAGAACGCGCCAATGGCTGCCGGTGATCCCCTTCAGCGCATTTTCCAGATCACGGGTGAAGTCGGCGGGCAAGGGCCGCGCGCCGCTCAACTCCATCAACTGAGGCTCCAGCCGGATCAGCCGCGCGCAATTGCGAAACTGCGCCTCCAGCGAGTGCCGCCCATGTTTCGACAGCAAGGCGGCGACCTGCTCCATCGTCTCCGGCACCGGATCGGCCTCCGCGACCGGTTCGGCGGCGGGCGCGGATGCCGGGGCGGCAGGCGCGCCCATCGTGGGTACCTGTCCCGCCGCCAGCTGCTTCGCCAGCGTCCCGGGATCGGGCAGTGACGATGCATGGACGATGCGCAGCAACGCCATCTCGCACGCCTCGATCGGCAGCGCCGCGCGCGACACTTCCTCATGGCCCTTGAGCAGCAGCTGCCACAACCGGTGCAGCATCGGGAACGACAGCGCGCTCCAGCCATCGAACGCGGCACGTTCCTCCGCCGACTGGCCCGGCCCGCGATCGCCGCCGACCTTGACGATCGTCACCGCATGCACGGTTTCCAACAGCGTCCGCAGCACCGACGCCGGATCGACGCCCAGATCATATTGCGCGCGCAGGGCTTTCAGCGCCCCCGGCGCATCGGCCTTCAGCAACAGATCGAACAACCCGCGGATCGCCCCGCGATCGGACAGGCCCAGCATCTGCCGCACCGCGTCCGCCCGCACGCCCTCGCCGTCCAGCCCGCCATGGGCGATCGCCTGGTCGAGGATCGACAGCCCGTCGCGCGCCGACCCTTCCGCCGCGCGCGCGATCAGCTGCAGCGCCTCCGGCTCAGCCTCGACGCCCTCCGCCGCGACGACATGCGCAAAATGCCCGGCCAGCAGGTCGGCCGGAATTCGCCGCAGATCGAAGCGCTGGCAGCGCGACAGCACCGTCACCGGGACCTTGTGCACCTCGGTCGTCGCCAGCAGGAATTTGACGTGCGCGGGGGGTTCTTCCAATGTCTTCAGCAGCGCGTTGAATGCCGGCGTCGACATCATGTGCACTTCGTCGATGATGTAGATCTTGAAGCGCGCCGACACCGCGGCATAGCGCACCGCCTCGGTCATCTCGCGCACGCTGTCGACGCCGTTGTTCGACGCCGCGTCGATCTCGACCACATCGATATGCCGCCCCTCGGCGATCGCCCGACACGGCTCGCACACCCCGCACGGATCGATGGTCGGCCCGCCCTGCCCGTCCGGCCCGATGCAGTTCAGCGCCTTGGCGATCAGCCGCGCGGTCGACGTCTTGCCGACCCCGCGCACCCCGGTCAGCAAAAACGCATGGGCAAGGCGTCCGCGCTTGATCGCATTGCCCAGCGTCGTGACCATCGCATCCTGCCCGATCAGCTGGCTGAACGTCTGCGGCCGATATTTGCGCGCGAGTACGCGGTACGGCTGCGCGGCGGCAGGCTGTTCGGGGATGTCGAGGGCGAGGAAGGAGTCGGACATTGCGGGTGTCTTAGCGGGTGGCGGCGGCGGTGTCGCCTGTCGTGCGAGAGTCCTGCCCAAACATCCTTTCGTCAGCCTGATTGGGCTGGTTTGATAGCGAGAAGGGGATGGCGGTTTAACGCTATATGCGTCAGCCCCTAGATTGCGTCCGGTAGAACGGTGAGCGAAGTTGCGGCATACCTAAGGATGTAAGGTGCGTCTGCGGGCTGCCCCGCCGGCATTTTAGGACCGAAAAAAGCGACATAGCAGTCAAACATCCCGATCGATTGTTCCAGCCAGCAATGGACTACGATACCGAACTCAGGCGTCGTTTCATCATCGTCGTTGATGAAGGCGTCCAGACGAACGCGAGTACCCGGCTTTAGGTAACCATCCGCCCTTTGAGCATCGCCCATATCGATCAGAGTCTTTTCTTTGGCTAATCGGCGCGTCTCCGAGCCGCTATCCTATGCATTCCGTATCGCCGACGTAGACATACGTCAGCCCCTTTGACTGACCGTCAAAGTATTGAGCTAAACAGACATTCTGTTCTATGTTACGCTGCTCAGCCCAAACGCGATAACGCCAGCCGGCGATAACGCCAGCGCTGACAGCGACTGCAATCGCGCACGATGCCAACAATAGCCGCAATCCAAAGGGCATAGGGCATAGGGCATAGGGCATAGGGCATGCTCTACCTCTCAGCTCTGACCTGCAAGCGGCTTCGCGCCTCCTACGCCGCCAAAGCCTCCAACGCCTCGTTCGCCTCCATCCACTTCGTCTCCGCCACCTCGATCTCGGTATCGAGGCTCGCGCGGCGCTTCATCAGCTGCGCCATGGTCAGCTTCGCCAGCGCCGGGATCGGCTTGCCCGCCATCGCCGCGTCCAGCGCGTCGCGTTGCTCGGTCAGCCGCGCCAGATCGCGCTCGATCGCCTGCGCGCCCTTCTTCAGCACCTGCGCCTTTTCGCGCGCTTCGGCGGCGGCCTTGCGGTCGTCCTTCTTGTTGGCCTTCTTCGCCTTTTCCTTCGCCGAATTGCCGAGGATCAGCGCGATATAGTCGTCGATCGTCCCGTCGAATTCCTTCGCCGTACCTTCGTCGACCAGTACCAGCCGGTCGGCGGTCGCCTCCAGCATATGCCGGTCGTGGCTGACCAACAGCACGCAACCGGTATAGGCGTTGAGTGCCTGCACCAGCGCCTCACGCGCATCGACGTCCAGGTGGTTGGTCGGTTCGTCGAGGATCAGCATATGCGGCGCATCGCGCGTGATCAGCGCCAGCGCCAACCGCGCCCGCTCGCCGCCCGACAGTTTGCCGACCAGCGTAATCGCCTTGTCGCCCGAAAAACCGAACCGCCCGAGCTGCGCGCGGACGGCGGCGGGTGACGCGCCCTTCATCTGGCGCGTCATATGCTCCAGCGGGGTGTCGTCAGTGCTCAGTTCCTCGACCTGATACTGGGTGAAGTACCCGACCTTCATCTTGCCCGCGGCATTCATGTCGCCGTCCATCGGCGCCAATTGCGCCGCCAGCAGCCGCGCCAGCGTCGTCTTGCCGTTGCCGTTGCGACCCAGCAGCGCGATGCGATCCTCCGGATCGATCCGCAAATTCAATCGCTTGAGGATCGGCACGTCGCCATAGCCGACGCTCGCCATGTCGAGCGTGATCAGCGGCGGGCGCAGTTCGTCGGGATCGGGAAAGTCGAACGACAGGCTGGGATCCTCGGCCATCGCCGCAATCGGCTTCATCTTGGCGAGAATCTTCAACCGCGACTGCGCCTGCTTGGCCGTCGAGGCCCGCGCCGAGTTCTTCGCGACATATTCCTGCAGCTTGGCGCGCTGCGCCGCCTGGTTGACGCGCGCCGCTTCCAGCTGCGCCAGCCGCTCGGCGCGCTGCTTCTCGAACGCGTCGTATCCGCCGGGATACAAGGTGATCTTGCCCTGATGCAGGTGCAGGATATGGTCGACGACGTTGTTCAGGAAATCGCGTTCGTGGCTGACGACAACGATCGTCGCCTTGTACCCTTTGAGGAAGTCCTCCAGCCACATCACGGCTTCGAGGTCGAGGTGGTTCGACGGTTCGTCGAGCAGCAGCACGTCGGGCTGGCTGAACAGCAGCGCCGCCAGCGCCACGCGCATCCGCCAGCCGCCCGAATAGCTTTCCAGTGCCCGGCCCTGCATCTCCTCGTCGAAGCCCAGCCCAACGAGGATGCGCGCCGCCCGCGCCGGTGCGCCATAAGCGTCGATCGCCAGCAATCGTTCGTGGATATCGCCCAGCCGGTCGGGATCGGTCACCGTCTCGGCATCGTGCATCAGCTTCGCGCGCTCGACATCGGCTTCCAGCACCGTTTCGAACGGCGTCGCCTGTCCGGCGGGCGCTTCCTGCGCGACATAGCCGAGCCGCGACCCGCGCGGCATTTCGGCGGTGCCGTTGTCCGGCTCCAGCTGCCCGGCGATCACCCGAACCAGCGTCGACTTGCCGGCGCCGTTGCGGCCGATCAGCCCAACGCGGCTGCCGGGCGGCAGCGCCGCGCTGGCATTGTCGAGGATCGTCCGCCCGCCCAGGCGCACCGTGATACCGTTCAGATTGAGCATGGCCGGGCGCGTAGCAGTTTTCGCCGCGTTTGCGAAGGGAGCGGCGGACGGGGTCGTGTCGATGCTTTCCTACATGGGTGCGCCACGCCATGATCCGCCCCGGCCGCATCGCGCGCCTGCTCTTTGACACGTCCGATGACGCCAGCCGCGCTACCCCTCCCTGCCCCAAACTTCACCCCAGCGGAGGCCGGGGTCTTCCCGTGGCAGCACGAGACAGGAGTCGCCGGAGACTCCAGCCTTCGCTGGGGTGATGCGCGTTGCGAGTGAATTGCAACACCCGCACCAACAGCGCGGCGAGTGTGAACTTAGTGAACTTTGACGGTTTCCCGCGGACTTCGGCGCCCGGGCAAAGCCCGTGCCGTCGATCGGCGCTCACAGCGCCGCCGGCCGGCCGCGCCTTATTCGGCTCGGCCCAGCTGCGCTACGCCTTGCCCGGCGCGGCGAGTGTGAACTTAGTGAACTTTGACGGTGTCCTGCGGACTTCGAGCCCCGCCACGGGCAAAGCCCGTGCCGTCGGTCGGCGCTCACCGCGCCGCCGGCCGGCCGCGCCTTATTCGGCTCGGCATGGCTGCGCTATGCCTTGCCCGGCGTGGCGGTGAACATCGCCCGCAGCTCGTCCTTCAAGATTTTCCCATTGGCATTGCGCGGCAGGACACTATCCGAAAACCGGATCATCACCGGCACCTTGAAGCCCGCCAGCCGCGCCCGCACGAAGTCCTGCAACTCGCCCTCGCTCGCTGCGCAACCGGGGCAGAGGTGGACGACCGCGGCCGGCACCTCGCCCAGCACCCGGTCGGGTACGCCGACCAGCGCGGCATCGGTGACCGCCGGATGCGCGTACAGCACGTCCTCGACCTCGATCGAATAGATATTCTCGCCGCCGCGGATGATGATGTCCTTGGCGCGGTCGACGATATAGCAGAAGCCTTCGTCGTCCAGCCGCGCGACGTCGCCGGTACGGACCCAGCCGTCGACAAAGGTCTGCGCGGTCGCTTCGGGCGCATTCCAGTAGCCGCGGACGATCATCGGCCCGCGCGCCCATAATTCACCAACCTCGCCGACCGGCAGTTCGGCCGAACCGTCGGCATTCATGATCTTCAGGTCGGCGACCGGCACCGGCGCGCCGCAGCTGGTCGGCCGCGCCAGATAATCCTCGCCGACATGCTGCGTCACCGTCGCCATCGTCTCGGTCATGCCCCAGCCATTGCCGGGCAGCGCGCCGAACACTTCGAAGATCCGCTCCACCAGATCGGGTGCCGACGGCGCGCCGCCATATTGCACGACCTCCAGCGACGACAGGTCATGATTCGCTCGTTCGGGATGTTCCAGCAACTGCCACGCGATCGTCGGCACCCCGCCGGTGATCTGAACCCGCTCGCGCTCGATCAGCGCCAGCGCCTCGCCCGCATCCCATTTGCGCATCAGCACCAGCGTCGTCCCGCTGGCGAGCGCGCCCATCAGCGACGCGCTGCACGCGGTGACGTGGAAGAACGGGATGACCAGCAACCCGACCTTGGGCTGCGGTTCGGGCGGCATCTTGCCCCGGCGCAGATAAGAGCGCGCGCCGACATAGGCTGCCGAAAGGATGTTGGTCGACAGGTTACGATGCGTGCCCAGCGCCCCCTTCGGCCGGCCGGTCGTGCCGCTGGTGTAGAAGATCGTCGCCGGATCGTCGGGCGCGATCGCCACCTCGGGCAGCGCAGTGTCGGGCAGCGTCGCGTAGCCGGCACAGTCGCCGATGATATCCTCGATCCGCCGCACGATCCCGGTCAACGGCACCCGCGCCCGCGCGACCAGCACCGCCTCCAGCGCCGGCATCGCGGCATAGTCGCCGATCCGGTCGTGCCGCTGCCGGTCGACGATCAGCACCCGCGCGCCCGAATCGTTGACGCCATAGGCCAGTTCCTGCGGGCTCCACCATGCGTTCAGCGGCACGCACACCGCCCCGATCGCAACGATCGCAAAGAACGCGACCGGCCATTCGGGCATGTTGCGCATGGCCAGCGCCACCCGGTCGCCCTTGCCGACGCCCATCGCCTGCAGTCCCGCCGCCAGCGTGGCGATGGCACGATATTGCGCCTCGTAACTGACCCGCTGGTCCTCATGGATCGTCGCCAGCCGATCGCCGTGCGTGCGCGACAGCGCGATCAGCTGCACCAGATTGGCCGGCGCGTTCTTCCACACACGGGTGTCGATGCCGTCGATCGTCTCGTTCGCCATCTCGAACGGTGCACCGGGCGCGGTCAGCGCGGCCTGCACCTGCGCCATCGACATGCGCGGCCAATCGGACGGCACCACCATCGTCGCTTCGTTCGCCTGCACCATCCTGCTCCCGTTTTATCGGTCCATCGAAGGTCGGGTTTGCCCCGCACCTGCCGCATTTCGTGCCGCGCACTATTGATTGTGATCCCGCGAAAGGCAATAGAATGCGACAGCGACGCGCCGGTTTAGAATGACCGGTATGCAAAACGATGGAGAAGGCCGAACATGTCCGTGACTACGCAGCGCCATGGCGACATCCTGGTCGCGCTTGCCGACAACCCGCCGGTCAACGCCCTGTCGGCCCCGGTCCGGCTGGGACTGAAGGCCGCGATCGAGGAAGCCGCCGGGGACGCATCGGTCAAGGCCGTCGTCATCGCCTGCGCAGGCAAGACCTTCTTCGCCGGCGCCGACATCACCGAATTCGGCAAGCCGCCGGTCGAACCGCTCCTGCCGCAGCTGGTCGACATGATCGAGGCGTCGGAAAAGCCGGTCGTCGCCGCGATTCACGGCACCGCGCTGGGCGGTGGCTGCGAGGTCGCCATCGCCAGCCATTACCGGATCGCCGTGCCCAGCGCCAAGCTCGGCACGCCCGAGGTAAAGCTCGGCCTGCTCCCCGGCGCCGGCGGTACGCAGCGCCTGCCGCGCCTTGCCGGCGTCGCGGTCGCGCTGGAGCTGGTGGCCAAGGGCGATCCGATCTCGGCGACCAAGGCGAAGGACGCCGGCATCGTCGACCGCCTTGCCGGTGAGGATAGTCTGCTCGACGACGCCATCGCCTATGCCCGCGAAGTCGCCGACACCCGCCCGCTGCCGCGCGCTTCGGAAAAGTCGCTCTCGCCCGATCCGGAAGCGGTCGCCGCCTTCGAAAAGGCCAATGCCCGCCGCTTCCGCGGCTTCGAGGCGCCCGCCGCCAACATCGCCTGCGTGGTGAAGGCCAGCGAGACGCCGTTCGACGAAGGCATCCAGTTCGAACGGCAGCAATTCATGAAGCTGATGTTCTCCGTCCAGTCGGCGGCACAGCGTCACATCTTCTTCGCCGAGCGCAAGGCATCGAAGATCGACGGCATCGCCGACGACATCGCGTTGCGCCCGATCAAGCGCGTCGGCATCATCGGCGCGGGCACGATGGGCGGCGGGATCGCCATGAACTTCCTGTCGGCCGGCATCCCGGTGACGATCGTCGAGATGCAGCAGGACGCGCTCGACCGCGGCACCGCGACCATACGCAAGAATTACGAAGCGACCGCGGCCAAGGGGCGGATGAAGCCCGAACAGGTCGAACAGGCGATGGGCCTGCTCACCCCGACGCTGTCGATGCAGGACCTCGCCGACGTCGATCTGGTGATCGAGGCGGTGTATGAGGAAATGTCGGTCAAGCAGGACATTTTCGGCAAGCTCGACGCGATCTGCAAACCCGGCGCGATCCTCGCGTCGAACACCAGCTATCTCGACGTCAACGTCATCGCGCAGGCGACGAAGCGCCCGCAGGACGTGCTCGGCCTCCATTTCTTCTCGCCCGCCAACATCATGAAGCTGCTGGAGATCGTGCGCGGCGATGCGACCGCCGACGACGTGCTGGCGACCGCGATGGCGCTGTCGAAGAAGATCCGCAAGGTCGCGGTGATCGCCGGCGTCTGCCACGGCTTCATCGGCAATCGCATGCTGGAGCCGCGCCAGGTCGAGGCGATGAAACTGTTAATGGAGGGCGCGACCCCCGAACAGGTCGACCGCGTCCATGTCGAATTCGGCATGCCGATGGGGCCGTTCCAGATGGCCGATCTGGCCGGCGTCGACATCGGCTGGCACCGCGATCCGACCCGGATCGAAAACATCCGCGACGCGCTCGCCGCCGAGGGTCGCTGGGGCCAGAAGAAGCAGGCCGGCTTCTACGATTACGACGAGAAGCGCACCGCATCGAACAGCCCGCGCGTCGCCGAGATCATCGAGGATTTCCGCAAGAAGACCAACACGCCGCAGCATGAGGTGACCGACCAGGAGATCGTCGAGCGCACGCTGTACCCGATGGTCAACGAAGGCGCGAAGATCCTCGCCGAGGGCAAGGCGCAGCGCGCGTCGGACATCGATGTGGTGTGGATCTACGGCTATGGCTGGCCGGTCTATCGCGGCGGGCCGATGTTCTGGGCCGATATCGAGGGCGCTAAGAAGATCGTCGAAGGTCTCGACCGTCACGGCTTCGAGGTTTCACCATTGCTGCGCGAAAAGGCCGACAAGGGCGGGCGGTTCACGTCGTGACCGACCTCGCCCAATTCCGCGCCGATACCCGCGCCTGGCTGGAGGAAAATTGCCCGCCGTCGATGCGCGAGCCGGTCCAGTCGGACAAGGACGTCACCTGGGGCGGCCGCAATCCGACCTATGCCAATCCGGATCAGAAATTGTGGCTGGACCGGATGGCGGCGCGCGGCTGGACCGTGCCCGACTGGCCGAACGCCTATGGCGGCGGCGGCCTGTCGCCGGCGGAAGCGAAGATATTGCGCGAGGAAATGGCGTCGCTGGGCGCCCGCAATCCGCTCTATTCGTTCGGTATCTCGATGCTCGGCCCGGCGCTGCTCAAATACGGGACCGAGGAACAGAAGCAGGAGCATCTGCCCAAGATCGTCCGCGGCGAAATCCGCTGGTGCCAGGGCTATAGCGAACCGGGTGCCGGCTCCGACCTTGCCGGGCTGCAGACCAGCGCGGTCGACGATGGCGACGATTTCATCGTCAACGGGCAGAAGGTATGGACCAGCTATGCCGACAAGGCCGACTGGATCTTCTGTCTCGTCCGCACCGACCGTACGACCAAGCAGGCGGGCATCAGCTTCCTGCTGTTCGACATGGCGACACCGGGCATCACCACCCGCCCGATCAAGCTGATCTCGGGCAATTCGCCCTTTTGCGAAACCTTCTTCGACGATGTCCGCGTGCCCAAGGCCAATCTGGTCGGCCAACGGGACAAGGGGTGGGATGTCGCCAAATACCTGCTGGGCCATGAGCGCGAGATGATCTCGGGCATGGGCACCACCGGCAACGGCCCGCTGATCGCGCGAGCCGTGGAGACGATCGGGCTCGACACGCAAGGCCGCCTTGCCGACCCGATGCTGCGCGCCGCGATCGCGACGTTCGACGTCCGTGCCCGCGCGTTCGCCGCCATGTCCGAACGCTTCCGCGACGAGCTGAAGGCCAACCGCGCGCACCCTGCCCAGCCCAGCATGATGAAATATGTCGGGACCGAACTGAACAAGACCCGCCACGAACTGCTGATGGCGTCGGGCGGCAGCGACCTGCTCGAATGGGACAGCGCCGACAGCCATCAGGGCGCCGCCCCGCGCGCATGGCTGCGGACCAAGGCCAATTCAATCGAGGGCGGCACGTCCGAAATCCAGCTGAACATCGTCGCACGTCGTATCCTCGACCTGCCGACGCAGTGACCTTCTGACAGGATCGATCCCATGCCCCTGTTTCTGAACGAAGATCAGACGATGCTCGCCGACACTGCGCGCGAGTTCCTTGCCGAAGCCGCGCCGGTCGATCACCTGCGCGCGCTCCGCGATGCCGATGACGCGACCGGCTTCGACCGCGACCTGTGGGCGAAGTTCGCCGAGATGGGCTTTACCGGCATGATGGTGCCCGAAGCCGCCGGCGGCCTGGGGCTCGGCCATGTCGAGGCGGGGATCGTACTGGAGGAAATCGGCCGCAACCTGTCGCCCTCGCCGTTCCTCGCCACCTCGGTCGCCGCAGTCGCTGCGCTGACCGGCACGGCGCCGGGCGAGCGCTGGTTGCCGGAGATCGCCGCAGGCAAGACCGTCGCCGCACTGGCGATCGACGAACGCGCCAAGCATGGCGACAGCGTCGCGCTGCGCGCCGAACGGTCGGGCAACGGCTTCCGCCTGTCGGGCACCAAGCAGTTCGTCGCGCACGGCCATGTCGCCGACCTGATCCTCGTCGTTGCCCGCACCGCCGGTGACGCGAACGATGCCGATGGCCTGACGTTGTTCGCCCTGCCTGCCGACACGCCCGGCCTGACCGCCGATCCGCGCCGGCTGGTCGACAGCAGCATCGCTGCACGCCTGACGCTCGACGGGGTCGAGGTCGATGGCGATGCGGTGATTGGCGACGTCGACGATGGCCGCACCGCGCTCACCCGCCTGCTGTCCGCCGCCCGGACCGGCGCGGCGGCGGAGTCGCTTGGCGTCGGCGACGGCGCGATGACCCGCACGATCGATTATCTGCGCCAGCGCAAGCAGTTCGGCCAGACGATCGGCAGCTTCCAGGCGCTGCAACACCGCGCCGCGCATCTCTATGCGGAGATGGAGGTCGCCCGCGCCGCCGTCCTTAAGGCCCAGCAACTGCTCGACGACGCGTCGTCTGACGCCGATGTCGCGGTATCGGTGGCAAAGGCGATGGCGGGCATGGCAATGACGCTGTCGGTGCAGGAATCGGTGCAGATGCATGGCGGGATCGGCATGACCGACGCCGCCGATATTGGCTTCTTCATGAAGCGCGCCCGCGTTCTGACCGAGATGTTCGGCGATATCGGCTATCACAGCGACCGCGTGGCGCGCGCCGGGGGCTATTGATGGAGCCCACGCCCGCCGATCTGATCGCCGGCCTCGTCCGCCTGCTCGATATCGAGGAGATCGACACCGACCTCTATCGCGGGGCACGCAATCCCGGCGGCGTCGGCCGCGTGTTCGGCGGACAGGTGATCGCGCAGGCGTTGCAGGCGGCGCAGCGATCGATCGGCGGCGAAAAGATCGCGCATTCGCTGCATGCCTATTTCCTGCGGCCGGGCGACGAGCAGCATCCGATCATCTACCGCGTGGTCCGCGACTTCGCCGGGCGCAGCTTCGCCAATGCGCGGGTGATCGCGATGCAGCGGGGCCAGGCGATCCTGAACATGGCGGCATCGTTCCAACTGCCCGAGGACGGCCTCGCGCATCAGGACGCGATGCCGGACGTGCCGCCGCCCGAATCGCTGCCGACCGACCGCGAACTGCGGGAAGCGATGCAGGATCGCATTCCAGAGAAATATCGCCGCCTGTTCCTGCGCGCCCGCCCGATCGAGATCCGCCCGGTCGAGGCCGAGCACTGGACCGACCCGACGCCGCGCGCGCCGCTACAACATGGGTGGTTCCGTGCGGTCGCGCCGATCGGCGACGACATGACGCTGCACCGTGCGATGCTGGCCTATGCCAGCGACATGATGCTGCTGGGCACCTGCATGCTGCCGCACGGCATCCACTGGATGATGGACAAGGTACAGACCGCCAGCGTCGACCATGCGCTGTGGCTGCACGAACCGTTCCGCGCCGACGACTGGCTGCTGTACCAGACCGACAGCCCCTGGGCCGGCCACGCCCGCGGCTTCAACCGCGGTCGCTTCTTCAGCCGCGATGGCCGTTTGGTGGCGAGCGTCGCGCAGGAGGGGCTGGTGCGGGTCCGGGAGTAGCGGCAACCTTCCGCCCCGAACGTCATCCCAGCGAAGGCTGGGATCTCCCGCGGTAGCACAGGACAGGAGCCGCCAAGGGCTCCAGCCTTCGCCGGGGCGACGCCTTGGGGCAGAGCCGGACCAGGAGCAGCGGCATACCCCCGCGCAGGCGGGGGTCCAGGGTTACGTCGCCGCAACGTCGGTTTCCGCGGACCTGAGCCCCCCCCTGCGCGGCGGCACGGCATCGCTAAAGCAAAGCCTCAAACCGGCTCATGCAACGGACACCCGTTGAACCGCCGCCGATACTCAGCCGAGTGGTCATACACCGGCTTGCGCACCCGGTTGACCCCACCCAACGGCTGATGCGCCGCCAGCCCGGTCCATACGCTGAACCGCAGATTCTCGTCGACCTTGGCCACCTTGTCCGCCGACCAGCTATCCTGTGGCGCGGTACGGATCGTCGCCACCGTGACGTACGGGCTGACGTCCTCGGGCCACGGCGTCGCCGCATCCTCGATCGGCTGGGCATCGGTATCGCGCAGCAGTTGCACCCGTACCTCCCATTCGCCGCGCACCGTTGCCGCCGAGCGCTGCATATCCTCGCGGATCGCGTTCGGGCGGCCGCTGGTGTCGACGACGGTGTCCGTCAGCGCGGTCAGATCGGGCGACACCGGCACCACCTGATATTTCGCAACGAATGCCCCGTGGCGGAACGGCGTGGCGGAAAAATAGGTCTCACCCAGCGGATGGACGTTCTTCGAGCCGCCCATCGTCTTGAGCAGCGTACTCTCGGTCCCGACCGCCTCCAGCGCCGCCTCGGCCCCGCGCAGCACATAGGACAGCGCCTTCTTGGCCCATTCACCCTTGTCGGTCGTCTTGGCGAGCAGCTTCAGGTTGCCGGCGAATTTTTCCGGCGTCGGCGCGGCAAAGGCCGGGGCGTTGACCATGACGAAATCCTGCGTCCGCCCCTCGGCACCGGGCAGGCGGTCGCCATCGACCTCCATCACCTTCCACGCTAGCCCGCGCGGCAGGGCGATCGCGTCGTCGAGAATGTCACCCGGATTGGTCGAGAACCGCATCACCACCGGATGCGTACCGGGCGTGGCGAACAGCCCCTGTGCCAGTTCGGGCGGCAGGTCGTCACGGATGCTCAGCTCGCCCTTCAGGATGCCATGACTCTTGGCATGGACCGCGCGCACCGCCTTGCCATAATCCTTCGACGTCGTTTCGAGGATCGTGTCGAACGATTCCTCCATCTGCGCGACCGTCTCGGCCTCGGTCGGCTGCGGTTGCTCGAGCGCCGCCGAATAGCGGATCGGCGGTTTCAATATGGCGGTCATCGGCAAACTCCTTCGTCGTTCCAACGACAAAGGTCACGACCGCTATTCGTTCCGGACCGTCAGATGGCGGTACGCCCATAGTCCTGCCGCGTCACCGGATGGCTCGACGACAGCCCGCCATCGACCGCCCATGCCTGTCCGTTGACATAGCTCGCCTCCGCCGATGCGAGGAACATCACGACCGCGGCGATCTCTTCGGGCTCGCCCCCGCGGCGCAACGGGTTCAGCCGCCCGATCCGCGCTTCCTTGCCGTGCTGGCGGGCATGGTCGTACACCATCGCGGTCATGCCGGTTTCGATCAGCCCGGGGCATACCGCGTTGACGCGCACGCCCGATCCCGACAGCTGTTGCGCGGCGGTCTGGACCAGATTGATGACCCCCGCCTTCGACGCCGAATAGGCCGCGCCTCCTGCTCCCGACCGCAGGCCCGCGACGCTGGCGGTACACACGATCGCCCCGCCGCCCGCCGCCGCCATGATCGGCGCGGCATGGCGGATGGCGAGGAATGGCCCGATCAAATTGACGCGCAGGATTTCCGCCCAGTCCTCCGCAGTCGTCTCGAACAGCCCGGCGATCCCGCCCGAAATGCCGGCATTGGCATGGACGACATCGATCCCGCCGAACCGCTCGCCCGCCAGCGCGACCGCGCGCGCCACGTCGCCGTCGCTACCCGCGTCCATTTCGCAGGCGACCGCCCGACCGCCCGCCGCCTCGATCGCCGCGACGGTCACCCCTGCACCCGACCGGTCGGCGCACACCACCCCCGCCCCTTCGCCGGCAAAGCCCAGCGCACTCGCCCGCCCGATGCCCGATCCCGCGCCGGTGACCAGCACTGACTTGCCCGCAAACCGCATCACGCCCCCGCCTTCTTCGCAAAGTCCCACGCCATCGCCGCCAGCATTGGCACCCGCTCCGCCATCGCCGCCGCCTGCGCGCTTGCGGCATTGCCGTCGCGCACCCGTTGCTTGATGCCCTGCACGATCCCGGTCAGGCGGAAGAGGTTGTAGGCAAAATACCAGTCGAGCTGCGGCACGTCGCTGCGCCCGGTGGCGGCGCAATAGCGCGCGACGACCTCCTCGATCGTCGGGATGCCGCTCTCCGGACCCGCCAGCCCCTTGATCCCCGACCGCCCGTCGGGCTCGGTGCCCCAGTTCATCAGCAGATAGGTGAAGTCGGCCAGCGGATCGCCCAGCGTGGACAGCTCCCAGTCGAGTACAACTGCCACCCGCGGGCCATCCTCGGCAAAGATCAGATTGTCGATGCGGTAGTCGCCATGGACGATCGACACCCGGTCCTGCGGCGGCACCGTGCGCGGCAACCATTCGATCAGCCGCTCGACATCCGGCAGGTCGTCGGTCTGGCTGGCGCGATATTGCCGGGTCCATCGCGCGACCTGCCGTTCGAAATAATTGCCCGGCTTACCATAATCGCCCAGGCCCACAGCGACCGGATCGATCGCGTGCAGCGCCGCCAGCGCATCGACCATCGCGTCATAATGCGCGCGCCGTTCGTCGGGCGTCGCATTGGGCATCGACCCGTCCCAGATCGTCCGCCCCGCGACCCGCTCCATCAGATAAAAGGGCGCGCCGATGACGTCCCCATCCTCGCACAGCGCCACCGGCCGCGGCACCGGATAGCCTGTCGGATACAGCGCCGCGATCAGCGCATATTCGCGCTCGATCGCATGCGCGCTGGGCAGCAACGGGCCGAACGGCTTGCGCCGCAGCACGAACGACCCCGCGCGCATGTCGACGCGGTAGGTCGGATTGCTCTGTCCGCCGGGATAGCGCGTCACCTCGACCGGTTCGTCGCCGACCGTCGCCGCCAGCCACGGCGTCAGCCGTGCGAGGTCGAGGTCAGCGCTCATGCGACACGCGCTTGAACTCGGCACGGGCAATCGCCCGGTTGTGGACCTCGTCCGGCCCGTCGGCGAAGCGCAGCGTGCGCACCCCGGCCCATGCAGCGGCCAGCGGAAAATCCTCCGACACCCCGCCGCCGCCATGCGCCTGGATCGCATCGTCGAGGATCTGCAACGCCATCGTCGGCGCCTGCACCTTGATCATCGCGATCTCGCTCTGCGCCGCCTTGTTGCCCGCACGGTCCATCATGTCGGCGGCTTTCAGGCACAGCAGCCGCGTCATCTCGATATCGATCCGCGCGCGGGCGACGCGCTGTTCCCAGATCGAATGGTCGGCGATCTTCTTGCCGAACGCGACGCGGGATTGCAGCCGCGTGGCCATCGCCTCCAGCGCCATTTCGGCGACGCCGATCGTGCGCATGCAGTGATGGATGCGCCCCGGCCCCAGCCGCCCCTGCGCGATCTCGAACCCGCGCCCTTCGCCCAGCAACAGATTGGCGGCAGGCACCCGGACCTGCTCCAGCACGACCTCGCCATGGCCATGCGGGGCATGGTCGTATCCATAGACCGGCAGCATCCGCTCGATCCGTACGCCCGGCGTATCCATCGGCACCAGGATCATGCTCTGCTGACTGTGCCGCGGCGCGTCCGGATCGGTCTTGCCCATCACGATCGCGACCTTGCAGCGTGGATCGCCGGTCCCCGACGACCACCATTTACGCCCGTCGATGACGTAATCGTCGCCGTCGCGGACGATCCGCGTCTCGATGTTGGTCGCATCCGACGACGCCACCGCCGGCTCGGTCATCAGGAAGGCGGATCGGATCGTCCCGTCCATCAACGGCTTGAGCCACGCATCCTTCTGCTCGGCGGTGCCATAGCGGTGCAGCACCTCCATATTACCGGTGTCGGGCGCCGAGCAGTTGAACACCTCGCTCGCCCAATGCCACCGCCCCATCTCCTCGGCGCACAGCGCATATTCGACGTTGCTCAGCTGCGTGCCCTCGAACGCAAAGCTCTCGTCCACCATCGGCGCGCCCGAATGCGGCGGCATGAACAGGTTCCACAGCCCCGCCGCCTTCGCCTTCGCCTTCAACGGCTCCAGCATCGCCACCGGTGCCCAGCGATCGCCGGTCGCCACCGCATGGTGATAGGCGGCATCGGCGGGGGCGACATGGCTGACAAGGAACGCCTTCACCCGGTCGCGATATTCGGTTTCGCGCGCACTGAACCGAAAGTCCAACATCCGTCTCCCGCTGCAACTGTTTTGCCCGGTCTATGCCATACCGCATATTCGGTAAAGCGCGGATGACGCTGCGGACCCAAGCGAAAATTGCACTTGGGCTCCACACCCGATCTGCTAGGGTCCGGCGATGACGACGACCGACGGGGCCACCAAACGCTATCGCGCCAAGCGCGACGCCATCCTTGCCGCAGCGGCGGAGGCGATCAACGAAGCGAGTGCCAAGGGCATGACCTTCGCCGATGTCGCGCGCCGCGTCGGGTTGAACACCACCAGCGTCACCTATTACTTCAAGCGCAAGGAGGACCTTGCCGCCGCCGCGTTCGACCACACGCTCGAATGGCTGCAGGCGACGCTGGATGAATCGCTGGTGGAGCCGACCCCGCACGCCCGCGTCGCGAAGTTCCTGCACATCCATTTCGACCGCCAGCGCCGGATCGAGGCGGGCCAGGAACGCCCCGTCGCCATGCTGTCCGACCTGCGCGCGATGGAGGACCCGTTCAAGGCCCGGCTGCTGGCCGGCTGGCGCGAAGTGTTCCGCAAGACCCGGACCTTATGGGGCGAACCCCGCGACCGCATCGCCAAGGATATTCAGGGCGCGCGGGCGCACATGCTTCTCGAAAACTGCTTCTGGCTGACCGTATGGCTCGATCGCTACGAACCCGATCAGTACGACCGGATCGAGGCGCGCCTGATGGACGTCTTCACCCACGGTCTTGCCGGTGCCGGCCAGCATTGGAGCCCACAGCCGCTATTGCTTGAACAAGCCAATGCCGAACCGGCGCGCGACGCCTTTCTGCGTGCCGCCACCCGGCTCATCAACGAACTCGGCTATCGCGGCGCATCGGTACAGCGGATCGCGTCCGAACTGAACGTGACCAAGGGGTCGTTCTACCACCATCTCGATGCCAAGGACGATCTGGTCGCCGCCTGCTATCAGCGCAGCTTCGACACCATTTCCGCCGCGCAGCGCGCCGCCGACCGCGACGGCGGCAGCCATTGGCAACGTCTGTCGAGCACGCTCGCCACGCTGGTCGACGCGCAGTTCACCGAACAGGGGCCGCTGCTGCGCACCACCGCGCTCGCCGGCCTGCCCGGCGGCGTGCGACAGGCGATGGTCGACCGCTCGAACCGCATCGCCCGCCGCTTCGCCGGCACGATCAGCGACGGTATCGCCGAAGGCTCGCTCCGTGCGGTCGACCCGCTGATCGCGGCGCAGGCGCTGATGGCGTTGCAGAACGCCGCGTTCGACATGCGCAACTGGGCCGCCACCATGCCGCGCGACCGCGCGGTCGGCTTCTATGCCTCGACGATCATGACCGGACTGTTCGCCGAACCGGTGGTGTAGGGACGGTCGTCCTCAATCGAGAACCCGGCCGATGCGGACCAGCAGCCCGCTAGGATCGCTGACCGCAAATTCGTACGTCCCCCATGGCTTGGCGCGCGGCGCGCCCTCTTCGATGATCAGTTCGCGCACGTCGTCCGCGATTGCGTCCACATCGTCGACATAGAGGTACAGCCCGAACGGATTATCCTCGATATGCTTCGGCCAGCCGGGTGCGTGGGTCAGATGCAAATGCCATCCCCGACCGTCCTCGAGGATGCGATAGTGGCCATAGTCGCTGACGACCCGGAAGCGGAGCCGCCGATAGAATGCCTCGCTCGCATCCAGATCGCTGGTGGGTATGATTGCAACGGCGCGATGATCCATGGCGGAGCGTCCTCGATTGAAGTCGGCCCTTGCTGTGACGCTGCCGGCGGTCATTGACGAGAGGCAACGCGCGCCCGGCGGACCCAAGCGGCCATCGTCGACGCCTTCATCGTGCTAACATGCGATCGGCGCTACGACGTGATCCGGGTAGCCGACCTGATCGACCGCGCGGGCATCGGACGATCGACCTTCTACGAGCATTTTCGCGGCAAGGACGATGTGCTGCTGGCGGCACTCGACCCGTTGCCGTTGGCGCTGGCCGCCGTGGCATCGGGTCGAGCTGCACCGACCTATGTCCGCCAGATGGTCGACCATCTGTGGCAGCGCCGCGCGCTCGTCAGGTCGCTGCTCGATTCGTCCGCTGCGCCAATCCTCCAGCGCCGTCTGGCGGACGGCATCGCGACCCACGGCGCGGGAACAGCCCCCACCACCGACGCATCGCTGACCGCGCCCGGCATCGCCGCGCCGCAACTGGCGATGCTGCGATGCTGGCTTGCCGGACAGGTCACCGCGACGATCGATCAAATGACCGACCGGCTGATCGCCTGTCCCCGGCTGCGCGACGGGGGCAAACCCGGCTGACCGACCGCGGCGCAGGCTATGCAAGCACCCCGCGATATTCCTCCCGCAGCGCCGCCTTCTTCAACTTCCCCGTAGCACTATGCGGCAGCGCGTCGACGAAGATCACCCGGTCGGGCAGCCACCATTTTGCGACCTTCGTCGCCAGATGTTCAAGCACCGCTTGCGGCTCGACCTCCGCCCCCGGCCGCTTTACCACCAACAGTACGGGGCGTTCGTCCCAGCGCGGGTGCGGCACGCCGATCGCCGCCGCCTCCGCAATGCCGGCACAGCCGACCGCAGCGTTTTCCAGATCGACCGAGCTGATCCATTCGCCGCCCGACTTGATCACGTCCTTCGCCCGGTCGGTGATCTGCATGGTCCCGTCGGGGTGCAGCATCGCCACGTCGCCGGTGTCGAACCAGCCATCCGGGGTCAGCGCATCGCCGCTTTCGTCGCGGAAATAGCGTTTGAGCACCCACGGCCCGCGCACCTGCAACTGTCCCGATGTCGCGCCGTCGCGCGGCAGCACCTTGCCCTCGTCATCGACCGTGCGCAGTTCGACCCCGAACGGCACCTTGCCCTGACGGCACACCTGATCGACGCGCTGTTCGAAGCTCAGATCGTCCCAGTCGGCGCCGGCTGCGCCCATCGTGCCGATCGGCGACGTCTCGGTCATGCCCCAGGCGTGGTTGACCCGCACGCCCATCCGCATGATCCGTTCGATCATCGCGCGCGGTGCCGCCGATCCACCGATCGTCACGACCTTCAGATGCTCAGGGCTGCGGCCGGTCGCATCCATATACTGGAACATCGCGAACCACACCGTCGGCACGCCAGCCGAATGCGTCACCCGTTCGCTATTCATCAGGTCGCACAGCACCGCCGGGTCGTTGACCGCCGAAAACACGATCTTCGCCCCCACCGCCGGCGCGGCGAACGGCAGGCCCCAGCCGACCGCATGGAACATCGGCACCACCGGCAGGCACACCGCACGCTGCGACAGGTCGAATTCGTCGGGCTGCAGTTCGGCGATCGCGTGCAGCACGTTTGATCGGTGCGAATAGACCACGCCCTTGGGATCGCCGGTCGTGCCGCTGGTATAGCAGATCATGCAATGGTCGCGCTCGTCGCCTTCGACCCACGCATAGTCGCCATCCTCGGCATCGATCAGCGCGCGCAGCGTACCCGGCCCGTCGCCGTCCATCACCACGAAATGCTCGATGCCGCCCAGCCGCGGCTTCATCCGCTCGACGATCGGCGCGAATACCGCATCGTACAGCAGTACGCGGTCGCCGGCATGCTCGGCGATATAGGCCAGCTGATCGTCGAACAGCCGCGGGTTGATGGTGTGGATCAGCCCGCCCATCCCGATCACGCCATACCATGCGACCAGATGATGGGCATGGTTCATCGCCATCGTTGCCACCCGGTCGCCGGGCCTGATCCCCAGCCGCTCCAGCGCCTGCGCCAGCCGCCGCGCATCGTGCGCGATGCCCGCCCAGTTGGTCCGCGTCTCGCTGCCATCGGCCCAGCGCGTCACGATCTCGCGGCCACCATGTTCGCGCTCGGCATGATCGAGCAACCGCGGTACTCGAAGTTCGAAATCCTGCATTCCGCCCAGCACGCACGCTCTCCTTCGCGAACGGGGCGTAGTCGCCCCTATCCTACGGCGGCGAGCGGTGCCTTCACCGTATCGAACGCCGCACTGGCGATACCTTGCAGTCTGCCGGCGCGATCCGCAAGCTCGCCGTCGATCCGAAAATCGCGGCCAAGGCATACCCGTGCTTCGATTCCGTCCACGGCCGACACCGCGACCCATATCTCGCCGCGCCCGCCGCGCTCGCCGGACACCAGCCCGGCCAGCGCCGGATAGGCGGCCGGATCGTCGATCGTCAGGTCCAGCCGCAACCGTACGTCGCGGGCAATGACATCGAACGGTTTCAAAGACTTGACCGTCGCGCGCGCGCTCTCATCGCCCGCCCGGCGATCGAGCTCGAGCGTAAACAACCCGCATCCGCCGACCTTGCCCGCGGCCTCCAGATCGTTCGCCGGCCCCTCGTCGAAACACGTCACCGGCACCTGTCCCGTCGCATCGGACAGCGTCGCCATCATGTAGCGCTTGCCCCGCGCGGAAGTACGCCAGCGTGCATCCTCGACCAGTGCCGCGACCGTCGCGCCGACCCGTCCGCCCTCGGGCACCTGCGTTCCTGCCAGATCGGCGATCTTGCGTGCGCCATGCGCGCTGGCGAGATGGGCGTAGCGATCGAGCGGATGCGCGGAGAAATAGAAGCCGAACGCGTCCTTTTCCGCCGCGATCGCCTCGGTCAAGGTCCAGTGGACGTCGGGCAGGCGGATCGCGGCCTCGGTAGCGCCGCTCGCCTCGCCGAACAGGCCGCCCTGCCCGCTCGACCGGTTCGCCTCGGTCCGCTGGGCGGTCGCCATCAACGTATCGGCGAGCGCATGGACGCCCGCTCGGTCGCCCTCGACACATTCGAACGCGCCCGCCGCCGCCAGCGTCTCGATCTGCCGCTTGTTCAGCAGCTTGGGGTCGACCCGCGACGCGAAATCGTCGAGCGACTTGTACGGCCCCTTGGCCGTGCGCTCCTCGACCATCAGCTCCATCGCCCGCTCGCCAACGCCCTTGAGCGCCGACAGGGCATAGCGCACCGCGAGGCCAGTCTCGGTCTCTTCGACCCCGAACGTCGCGTCGCTGGCATTGATGCACGGCGGCAGGCAGTCGATCCGCAGCCGTTTCATATCATCGACGAAAATCGCCAGCTTGTCGGTCTGCGCATAATCGAACGCCATCGACGCCGCGAAAAACTCGTGCGGATGATGCGCCTTCAACCACGCCGTCTGATACGCCAGCAACGCATAGGCCGCCGCATGGCTCTTGTTGAACCCATAGCCGGCGAACTTGTCGATCAAGTCGAACAGCTCGTTGGCCTTCGCCTCCTTGATGCCGTTCACCTCGGCACAGCCCTTCACGAAGATCGAGCGCTGCGCGTCCATCTCCGCCTTGACCTTCTTGCCCATCGCGCGCCGCAGCATGTCGGCGCCGCCCAGCGAATAGCCGGCAAGGATCTGCGCGGCCTGCATCACCTGTTCCTGATAGACGAAGATGCCGTAGGTCTCGTTCAGGATCGGCTCTAACAGGTCGTGGGGATAGACGATCTCCTCGCGCCCCGCCTTGCGGGCGCCGAACGACGGGATATTGTCCATCGGCCCCGGCCGGTACAGCGACACCAGCGCGATGATGTCGCCGAAATTGGTCGGCCGCACCGCGGTCAGCGTCCGCCGCATCCCTTCGGATTCCAGCTGGAACACGCCGACCGTATCGCCGCGCTTGAGCAGTTCGTAGGTCGCCGGATCGTCCCACAACAAGGCGTCGAGATCGACGACGATCCCGCGCCGCGCCAGCAATTCGACCGCGAACTTCAACACCGACAGCGTTTTCAGACCGAGAAAGTCGAACTTCACCAGCCCCGCGCCCTCGACATATTTCATGTCGAACTGCGTGACCGGCATGTCCGATCGCGGATCGCGGTACAGCGGCACCAGTTCGCTGAGCGGCCGGTCGCCGATCACCACTCCCGCCGCGTGGGTGGACGAGTGCCGTGGCAACCCCTCCAGCTTCATCGCGAGGTCGAGCAGGCGACGCACATCCTCCTCGCGCTCGTACTGCTGGTGCAGCTCCGACACACCGTTGATCGCGCGGTCCAGCGTCCATGGATCGGTCGGGTGGTTCGGCACCAGCTTGGCGAGGCGATCGACCTGGCCATAGCTCATCTGCAGCACGCGGCCGGTGTCCTTGAGCACCGCGCGCGCCTTCAGCTTACCGAAGGTGATGATCTGCGCCACCTGATCGCGGCCATATTTCTGCTGGACGTAGCGGATGACCTCGCCCCGCCGCGTTTCGCAGAAATCGATGTCGAAGTCGGGCATCGACACGCGTTCCGGATTGAGGAAGCGTTCGAACAGCAACCCCAGCTTGATCGGATCGAGGTCGGTGATGGTCAGCGCCCATGCGACCGCCGAGCCCGCGCCCGAACCGCGGCCCGGCCCGACCGGAATGTCGTGATCCTTCGCCCATTTGATGAAGTCGGCGACGATCAGGAAATAGCCCGGAAACCCCATCTGGCAGATGACGTCGAGTTCGAAGTCCAGCCGCTGGAAATAGTCGGGAAAGCGTCCCTCCAGCTCGGCCTCCGACAATGCGGGAATCGTGCCGGTATCTGCCGGGGTCGGCGCATCCTCCCACGGCGCGGGCGTGTCGACCGCAACCTCGGCCTGCACCATCCCGGCTTCCAGCGCGACGATCTTGCGCAACCGGTCGACCAGCCCGGCGCGCGAATTGACGCGCAGTTTCAGCGCCTCGCCCTCGCGGTCGCCGGCAAGGCTGGGCAGGATAGGCTTGCGTTTGGGTGCCGCGACGGCGCAGCGCTGCGCGACGACCAGCGTATTCGCCAGCGCTTCGGGCAGGTCGGCGAATATTTCCTGCATGACCGGCGCGGGCTTCAACCACGCCTCGGGCGAGGAACGCTGGCGATCCTCGCTCGCGACATAGCTCGACGAGGCGATACACAGCATCGCGTCGTGCGCGTCGTGGAAATCGGCCTCGGCGAAACAGCACGGGTTGGTCGCGACCAGCGGCAAGTCGCGGGCATAGGCGAGGTCGAGCAGCTGCGGCTCGGCGCGCTGCTCGACGGCTTCGCCGCGTCGCGCCAGTTCGACATAGAGCCGGTCGCCGAACAGCGCCTGCAACCGGTCGACATAGGTCAGCGCCTCGTCCGCGCGCCCGGCGGCGAACAGCCGGGCGATCGCGCCATCCCCCGCGCCGGTCAGCGCGACCAGCCCCTCGCTCCGCCCGATCAACGCGTCGATCGGGACATGCGCCGGAATTTCCACCGGTCGGTCGAGATGCGCCATCGATACCAGCGCGCAGATATTGTCGTAGCCTTGGGGGTTCTGCGCATAGAGCGGCAGCCAGTCGATCTCGGGCTCCTGCCCCTCGGCGCCGCCCGGTCGCGCCACCGCCAGCAGCGTGCCGACCACCGGCTGCACGCCCTGATCCTTGCACGCGTCGGAAAACGCCATTGCGGCATACAGCCCGTTGCGATCCGACAGGCCGGCGGCGGGAAAGCCCAGCTTGCGCGCGGCCTTGGCGATCGCCTTCGGATCGATCGCGCCCTCCAGCATGGTGAAGGACGAAAAGATACGAAGCGGTACGAACCCGGAATGCGCCATCCCCGTGACGTAACCATCCGGTCGCGATTCGACCAGTGCGGCGCCGAAGGAACCACGACGAACCGCACCCGTTCCTGCGCCTACAGGAGAGTATACCGATGACCGATTTCGCGCGCGACGCCCACCATGTCAGAACCAGTGCGGGATCGGGGTGGGGCTGGACGCTCGGCTACGGCATTGTCTCGATCCTTGTCGGCATCCTCGCCTTTTCCGCGCCCTTCCCCGCGACGCTAGCGGCGACGATTGTGATCGGTTTCTTCTTCCTGGCGGGCGGCGTCGCGTCGCTGGTCGCCGGATTTTCCAGCCGCACCAGCCACCGTGGCTACACGATCTTCCTCGGCATCCTGTCGGTGATCGCCGGCGGCTATATGGTGGTGGTGCCGGTCGGCGGTGCGCTGTCACTGACGCTGATGGCGATCCTGTGGCTGGGGGTGCGCGGTGTTGCGGAACTGCTCGTCGGCATCCGGTTCAAACGGCTGCGGGTGCCGATGCTGCTGCTCGGGGCGCTCAACCTGCTGCTGGCGATCGTGATCTACACGACGGTCCCGTGGTCGGCCCTGACCCTGCCGGGCTATATCCTCGGCGCCAGTTTCCTGTTCGGCGGTATCGTCGCGGTGATGAACGCGATTACCGAGCGGCGGGGGGCATAGCGCTTCCGCCCGCGGCGGTCCGATCCGGCCAGGCTTCCGCGGGGCCGACGATCAGGACGGTTCGACCAACGCCGCCTCGATCGCGCCGGCCAGCTCTTCCGGCTTGGTCGTCGGCGCGAACCGCGTCACCTCACCGTCGCGCCCGACCAGGAACTTGGTGAAGTTCCACTTCACCGCTTCGCTGCCCAGCACGCCCGGTGCCGCCTTCTTCAATGCCCGGAACACCGGCGCGGCATCGGCGCCATTGACGTCCACCTTCCCGAACACCGGAAAGCTGACGTCGTAGGTTAGCGAACAGAAGGACGCGATCTCCGCCGCATCGCCCGGTTCCTGCGCCCCGAACTGGTTGCAGGGAAACCCCAACACCGCGAACCCCCGTTCGCCATAGCGCCGGTGCAGCGCCTCCAGCCCGGCATATTGCGGGGTGAAACCGCATTTCGACGCAACGTTGACGATCAGCAGTACCTTGCCGCGATAGCCCGCCAGCGTCGTCTCGGCCCCATCGGCGGTTCGCACCGCCACGTCGTACAGATCGCTCATCGCAACACCCCGTCGTGCAGCCGCACCACCCGGTCCATCCGGCTGGCCAGCCGTTCGTTATGCGTCGCGACCAGCGCCGCCGACCCCTGTCCACGCACCAGCCGCAGGAATTCGGCGAACACCACGTCCGCCGTCGCCTCGTCCAGATTGCCGGTCGGCTCGTCCGCCAGCACCAGCGCCGGCCGGTTCGACAGCGCGCGCGCCACCGCCACCCGCTGCTGCTCGCCGCCCGACAACTGGCTCGGCCGGTGGTGCAGCCGCTGTGAGAGGCCCAGCGCGCTCAGCAATTCGGTCGCCCGCGCATCCGCCTCGGCGCGGCCGCGGCCCTGCACCAGCTGCGGCAGGACGACATTCTCGACCGCGTTGAAATCGGGCAGCAGGTGGTGGAACTGGTAGATGAAGCCCATCCGGTCGCGCCGCACCTCGGTCCGGCGATGCGCGCCGGCCTTGGCAAGCTGTTCGCCGCACACCAGGATTTCGCCCTCGAACCCGCCCTCCAGCAGCCCGACCGCCTGCAACAGCGTCGATTTGCCCGACCCCGACGGCCCCAGCAGCGCGACGATCTCGCCCGGTGCGACGGTCAGCTCGACCCCGCGCAGCACATCGATCGTCGCCTCGCCCTGCGTGAAGCTGCGGCGGAGGCCCCGCGTTTCGAGAACCGACTCAGTCATAACGCAGCACCTGCACGGGATCGGTATTGGCCGCCTTGAACGCCGGATACAGCGTGGCGAGGAACGAGAAGAGCAACGCAACCAGCGCGATGGTGACGATCTCGACCGGATCGACCTTCGACGGCAGTTCGGTCAGGTAGCGCATCGTCGGGTCCCAGATGTCGATCCCCGTAACCGCGCCGATCGCGCTTACCACCTGCTGGCGGAACGCGAGGAAGACGAAGCCCAGCACCAGCCCCGCGCCGACGCCCAGCGCGCCGATGGTCGTGCCGACCGTCATGAAGATGCGCAGCAACCCGCCGCGCGTCGCGCCCATCGTCCGCAGGATCGCGATGTCGCGCGTCTTGGCCCGGACCAGCATGATCAGCGACGACAGGATGTTGAACACCGCGATCAGGATCAGGATCGACAATACGGTGAAGGTCACGATCCGGTCGACCGCCAGCGCCTGAAACAGCTCGCCGTTCAACTGGCGCCAGTCGACGATCTGCGCGCTGGCGACATATTTACGGGCGAGTGGCGCGACAATGTCCTGCACCTTGTCGGGATTGGTCGTCTCCAGCTCGATCGATCCGACCGTGTCGCCGCTCAGCAGCAGCGTCTGCGCATCCTCGATCGGCATGATGACGTATGCCTTGTCGAGGTCGTAGACCCCGACCTCGATGATCGCGGCGATGCGGTACGGCACCTGCCGGATCATCGTGCCGAACGGGGTCGTCGGTCCCTGCGGACTGATGATCGTGATCTCGCTGCCGATGGTGACGCCCAGCGCCTGCGCCAGCCGGCTGCCGATGATGACGTTGCCGCTGCCCGGCGTCACCGCGTTCAGCGTGCCCAGCTTCACATTGTCGCGGATCGTCGGCGTGCCCCGGATATCCTCGACCCGCATGCCGCGCATCAGGATGAACTCGGACCGCCCGTTATAGGTCGCGAACAGCGGCTGTTCGATCAACGGCGTCGCGCTGGTGACGCCCGGCGTCCGCCGCGCCTCCGCCGCGATGTTGCGCCAGTCGGGCAGCTGGTTGTTATATCCCTGGATCAGCGCATGGCCGTTCAGCCCGACGATCTTGTCGAACAGCTCGGCCCGGAACCCGTTCATCACGCTCATGACGATGACCAGCGCGGCGACGCCCAGCATGACCGCGACGAGGCTGATCGAAGCGACCAGCGCGATGAACGCCTCCCCCCGGCCGGGGAGCAGATAGCGGCGGGCGATCATCCGCTCGTAACGCGATAGCAGCATAGGGGCGGTCGATATCCTGACACGGGGGACGCAAGTTGGCGCTGTAGGTAGGCGAAGCGCGCGCGGCAATCTATGCTGTTGCCGAATCGACACATGGTTAGCAAAACCGTAGCAAACATGCCGCTCCCCCGGTGACAGGCGGGCACAGGCATCCTACGACGACCCCACGAAGCGCAGGCAATACAGGCCACGGTTCGGGGAGGCCAACCGGCTCCGCCCTGGAAGGGGGGAAGGGGCGTAGAAGCGGTGGCAACCAAGGGGGCTGACGAGCGATCGTCACGCAGGCGGCCGGGCTGGCGACAGTCCGGCCGTTTGGCGTTTGGGCCTATGCCCCTTCGCTCCCGATCCCACATCGACCAGCTTCGCCCTACCCCATCACCATATTCGTCGCCCCGGCGCAGGCCGGGATCTACCCGTGGCAGTACGAGACAAGAGCCGCGAGAGACCCCAGCCTGCGCTGGGGTGACGTAGCTTTGCTGGTGGAAGAAGTACGCGCAACGCCACAAAAAACTGCCGCCAAATCCCCTTGAACCCCTTTGATCGCGAACCATATCGGTTCGTGAACGGTGCCTCCGGGGCCGTTCACGAACGGGCATCGCGGGCGCTCCGGATGCCGATCGGATCAACTCGCTTCTTTTGGAGGATTTGACATGCGTAGCTTCGATTTCACCCCCTATCGCCGCTCGACCATCGGTTTCGACCGCCTGTTCGACCTGCTCGAAAACAACGCGCGGACGACCACGAGCGAGAACTACCCGCCCTTCAACCTCGAACGCGTCGCCGAAGATCGCTACCGCATCACGCTGGCGGTCGCCGGCTTCAAGCGGGGCGAGGTGGAGATCACCGCCCAGCAGAATCTGCTCGTCGTCTCGGGCCGCAAGGCCGACCAGACCGATGCGCAGAAGAGCGCGGTCCTGCACCTGGGCATTGCCAACCGCAGCTTCGAGCGTCGTTTCGAACTGGCCGATTTCATCGTCGTGGAAAGCGCCGACCTGGCCGATGGCCTGCTGACCATCGACCTGCGCCGCGAGGTTCCCGATGCGATGAAGCCGCGCCGCGTGGCGATCGGCGAAACCACCGCCCAGCCAGTGATCGCCAACGATGCCGTCAAGGACGACGACGCGGCACACGCAGCATAACCCTACGGCGCGTCGCTCCCTTGCGCGCCGTGGGCGGGCGCCCGGACCTATCTGGTTCGGGCGCCCGTTCGTGTTTCGGGTGAACCTACCGGCTAGACCGTCATTCCCGCGAAGGCGGGAATCCATATGCGCTAACGTTCGTGCTGGAGTCGCGATCGCTGCGTTTATGGATTCCCGCCTTCGCGGGAATGACGAATTGGAGGGCGAACGCCCTCAAACCAACCGCGACTGCTTCACCGCCGCCGCGATGAAGCTCGCGAACAGCGGATGCGGGTCGAACGGCTTCGACTTCAGCTCCGGGTGGAACTGCACGCCGACGAACCACGGATGGTCGGGTCGCTCGACAATTTCCGGCAACATGCCGTCGGGTGACATGCCGGAGAACACCAGCCCGCCCGATTCGAGCATCTCGCGATAGCCGGTGTTCACTTCGTAGCGATGGCGATGCCGCTCGCTGATGCTGGTCCCGCCATAGATCGACGCGACCACCGAATTGCCTGCCAGCGACGCTTCATAGGCGCCCAGCCGCATCGTGCCGCCCAGATCGCCGTCCGATTCGCGCTTCTGGATGCCTTCGGGGGTCATCCATTCGGTGATCATGCCGACCACCGGCTCCTCGGTCGGCCCGAACTCGGTCGACGAGGCATTGGCGATACCGCCGATATCGCGCACCCCTTCGATGCACGCCATCTGCATCCCGAAGCAGATGCCGAAATACGGCACTTTCCGAGTCCGCGCGAAGCGGACGCTGGCGATCTTGCCCTCGGCACCGCGTTCCCCGAACGCACCGGGGACGAGGATGGCGTGGCACGGTTCCAGTTCGGCCGCGACCATGTCGTGATCGCCCTCGAACAGTTCGGCGTCGATCCAGCGGATCTTGACCTTCACCCGGTTGGCAATGCCGCCATGGACCAGCGCCTCGTTCAGCGACTTGTACGCATCCTGCAGCCCGACATATTTGCCGACCACGCCGATCGTCACTTCGCCCTCGGGGTTCTGCAGCCGGTCCATGATGTCGGACCAGCGCGACAGGTCGGGGGCGTCGCCGGGCTCGATGCCGAACGCACGCAACACTTCGGCGTCCAGCCCCTCGGCATGATATTGTTCGGGCACCGCATAGATGCTCGACGCGTCGAGCGCGGGGATGACCGCCGCGGCCGGCACGTTGCAGAACAGCGCGATCTTCGCCCGTTCGCTCGCCGGCAGCGGCTTTTCACAGCGGCAGACCAGCACGTCGGGCTGTACGCCCAGCGCCGCCAGCTCGCGCACCGAATGCTGCGTCGGCTTCGTCTTCAGCTCGCCCGCTGCCGCGATATACGGCACCAGCGTGACGTGGATGCTGATCGAGCGGCCCCGGCCCAAATCGTTCTTCAGCTGGCGAATCGCCTCGATGAACGGCAGCGATTCGATATCGCCGACCGTCCCGCCGATCTCGCACAGCACGAAATCGAGGTCCTGCCCGTCGTCGTCGACGGTATCGGCCTGTGCGAACGCCTTGATCGCGTCGGTGACGTGCGGGACCACCTGCACCGTGGCGCCCAGATAATCGCCGCGCCGCTCGCGCTGGATGATCGTCTGGTAGATGCGGCCGGAGGTGACGTTGTCCGACTGATGCGCCGCCACACCGGTGAAGCGTTCATAGTGACCGAGGTCAAGGTCGGTTTCCGCCCCGTCGTCGGTCACATAGACTTCGCCATGCTGATAGGGCGACATCGTGCCCGGATCGACGTTCAGATAGGGATCGAACTTGCGGATGCGGACCTTGTAGCCGCGTGCCTGCAAGAGTGCTGCGAGCGAGGCTGCCATGAGCCCCTTGCCGAGCGACGAGACCACGCCGCCGGTGATGAAAATATACCGCGCCATGGGAGATATCGCCTAGCGTCGAACGCCATCGCCGCCAAGCACAGGATTGCTCCTGCGCCCGCGAAATACGACGGACCGGTGGATGGAAAGGGGTTTTTAGCGGGCCAGCGGGACCGCGCCGTTGTCGGCACCGGTCAGGTTGCCGATCGGATCGGCGGCCGGATTGACCGGCGCGGTGGCGGCGGGCGGCGGAGTCGTCGGCCGCGCCAGCGAGGTATCGATCGACGTACCGCCGCCCCGATTCGCGGCGATCACCGCCAGCGAAATGCTCATCACGATGAACAGCCCGGCCAGCACCGCCGTCGCCCGCGTCAGGAAATCGGCAGCACCGCGTGCCGACATCAGGCCCGACGGGCTACCGCCGGTGGTCAGCCCGCCACCTTCCGACTTCTGCATGAGGATCACGGCCACGAGCAGCGCGGCGATGATCGCATGAACGACGAGCAGGAAGGTGAACATGGTCGGGGAACATTTCCGAAAGAAGGGAGTGCGGGTGTCGAAGGGCGCCACATAGGCGAGCGAAGCCGCCCGATCAACTGAGCGCCAGCGTTCCTTCTGTAACATTATCGTATCGACCGGGAAACCAAGCGCGCGATTGCGACGTTCATCTTTCGACCCCGCCCTACGGCCTTGTACCGACGTTAGGTTCCAGCGATGTTCCCTACGATTCCTCTCAAGAAATGGATGGACGGCCTGGTCGATTATGTCCGCTCTGGCGAGCCGGACCTGACCAACCGTCAGATGGCGCTCATGATGATCGTCTATCTGCAACCCGGCCCCCATACGGTGCGCGGCCTTGCCCGTGCGCTCAACGTCTCCAAACCGGTCGTAACGCGCGCCTTGAATCGATTGGGCACGCTCGGCTATCTCCGCCGCCAACGCGACGATGCCGACAAGCGCAACATCTTCGTCGCGCAGACCAGCGAAGGGGCAAATTTTCTTGCAGAGTTCGGGCAGTTCATGGGCGGCGACGGCGTCGACTACCACCGGCGGCACGCCAGCGCGTAAACGCTTTGCCCTGAGGACGCGATCGGCCGTGCTCGATTCCCGGGTCGACGCGGTCCGCCGCGATCTGGCCGATATCCGCCTCGCCGAGCGCGTCTTCGCGCCGCATTATGCCGTACCGGCGCGCCGCACGGTCGGTCGCGCCACTCCTGTTCTCGAAACGGCCGGCGGGCCGGTGCTGTCGCAGGCGCTGGCCGGCGAGCCGTTCGATGTCCTCGAATTCACCTCGACCCATGGCTGGGGCCGATCGCCGATCGACGGCACGGTCGGCTTCGTTGCGCGGGACAGTCTGGTCGAGCAGTTCGACGTTTCGCATGTCGTGATCGCTGCCACGGCGCTTGTCCACGCCGACCCGTCGAGCGCGCGGCCCCTCCCCTTCACCCTGCCGATCGGCACGCGAGTCGCGGCGACGCCGGTCAACGACGACTGGTGTGAGGTCGATGGCGGCTATGTCGCGTCGGCGACGCTCCTGCCGCTGAGCGATACGATCGGCGATGCCGTCGAGCATGCGCTGGCGCTGCAGGGCGTTGCAGCCGTTGCCGGCGGCCGGTCGGGCGAAGGCGTCGATGCGGCGGGGCTGATCTTTCTGGCGTGGTCGCTGGCCGGGACGCCTCCGCCCCGCTTCGTCGATCTGCAGGCGGACGACTTCGGCACGCCCTTGGCCGAGGGCGATACGCTCCGGCGCGGCGACCTGCTGTTCTTTGCCGGGCACGTCGCGATGCTGGTCGATGCCGATACCGTGATCCATGCCGATGGCACCGTGCGCTGCGAACCCGTCGCCGCGCTCGATCGCTTCGGCCCCGTTACCGCCCGGAGGCGCCCTGCATGACCGTCCGCGTGTTCATCGACGGTGCCGCTGGCACGACCGGCCTCGAAATCGCCGATCGGCTGTCCGGCCGGTCGGAGGTCGACTTCATCACGCTCGACGATACGCGGCGCAAGGATGCCACCGCGCGGCGCGAGGCGCTGAACGACGCCGATTTCGTCATCCTCTGCCTCCCCGACGATGCCGCACGGGAAGCGGTGGCGATGATCGACAATGATCGCACCCGCGTCATCGACGCCTCGACCGCGTACCGTGTCGCCGATGGCTGGACGTACGGCATGGCCGAACTCGAACCGTCGCAACCCGGCGCGATCGCCACCGCGATGCGGGTGTCGAACCCCGGCTGCTACCCGACCGGCTTCCTCGCGCTCGTCCGTCCGCTGGTCCGTGCCGGGCTGGTCCCGCACGACTGGCCGGTCAGCGTGAACGCGGTGTCGGGCTATTCGGGCGGCGGCAAGGCGATGATCGCCGCGTTCGAGAATGGTGAGACCGACACCGCGTGGCTCGGCTACGGCCTGACGCTCGCACACAAGCATGTGCCCGAGATGCAGCGCCACGCCCGCCTCGCCCATCCGCCGCTGTTCCAGCCATCGGTCGCGCGCACCTATCGCGGGATGGTGGTCGAAGTGCCGTTGCCGCTCTTCGCCTTCCACCGCCGCCCCAGCCTGTCAGCGATCGAGGCCGCGCTACAGGAAGCCTATCGCGAATCGCCCGTCGTACGCGTCCTGCCCGGCGACGATAGCGCCATCCCTATCGAGGCCGATGCCGGCACCGACCGCCTGACGCTGCGCGTCTTCGGCAACATGGACACCGGCCAGGCGCGGCTCGTCGCGACGCTCGACAATCTGGGCAAGGGCGCATCTGGCGCCGCGGTGCAGAACTTTAACCTGATGGCCGGGTTCGACCAGACCGCCGGGCTGACGCTGTAGGGGCTTCCCACGCAATTTCGTAACGAACGAAGCAATCGTTGCGCATCGCATAGCCATGCCGCCTTCGCGTTTGCGAAATAGGCTGCTAGGAGCCCATGGGATTTCGATTTTTGGAAAACAGGAGCTTGCATGACGAGGCAACCGGTAGCGAAGCTGCTGTTGTTCGGCGCGACGGGGGATCTGTCGCAGCGGATGCTGCTCCCCTCGCTCTACGGCCTGCACGCCGACAACCTGCTGCCCGAAGGGCTGACGATCACCGGCACCGCCCGGCACGAGCATGACGATGCGGGGTTCCGGGACTTTGCCAAGCATGCACTCGACCAGTTCCTGCCCGACGACCGCAAGGACGAAGCGGCGATCGACGGCTTTCTCGCGCGCCTCCACTATCAGCCGCTCGACGCATCGAACGTCGACGGCTTCGGCGCACTGGCCGAAAAGCTGGGCGACATTTCGGGCGGGCTCGCCATTTTCCTGTCGACCGCGCCGTGGCTGTTCGGCCCGACCATCACCGGCCTGAAAAGCGCCGGCCTCGCCGGTCCCAACGTCCGCATCAGCCTCGAAAAACCGTTGGGCAAGGATTTGAAGTCCAGCCGCGAGATCAACGATCTGGTCGCCGCCGCCTTCCCGGAAGAGCGGACCTACCGGATCGACCATTATCTCGGCAAGGAAACCGTCCAGAACATCCTCGCGCTGCGCTTCGGCAATGCGATGTTCGAGCCTGTGTGGAACGCCCGCGGCATCGACAACGTCCAGATCACCATCTCGGAAACCGTCGGCCTCGAAGGGCGCGCGGGCTATTATGACGAAGTCGGCGCGCTGCGCGACATGGTGCAGAACCATGTCCTGCAACTGGTCGCGCTGATCGCGATGGAGCCGCCCGCGCGCTTCGACGGCACCTCGATCCGCGACGAAAAGGTCAAGGTCCTGCGCTCGCTGCGCAAGATCGGTCCCGAAGAAGTCAACACCCACACCGTCACCGGCCAGTATGACACCGGCGCGGTGAAGGGCGAGATCGTCCGCGGCTATGACGAGGAGCTGGGCAAGGATTCGGATACCGAAACCTTCGTCGCGGTAAAGGCGCATGTCGACAACTGGCGCTGGCAGGGCGTGCCCTTCTACCTGCGCACCGGCAAGCGGATGCAGGACCGCCATTCGGAAATTTCGATCCAGTTCAAGCCGGTGCCGCATTCGATCTTCGCCGATCGCGGCGGACAGTTGCAGCCGAACACGCTGGTCATCCGCCTTCAGCCGGAGGAATATGTCCGCCTGCTGGTGATGGCCAAGGAACCCGGCCTCGACCGCGACGGCGTCCGCCTGCGCGAGGTGCCGCTCGACCTGTCGCTCACCACCGCCTTTGCCGGCACCCGCCGCCGCATTGCATACGAACGGCTGCTGCTCGACCTGATCGAGGGCGACCCGACGCTGTTCGTCCGCCGCGACGAGGTGGAGGCGCAATGGGTCTGGATCGACGCCATCCGCGACGGGTGGAAGGCCAATGGCACCAGCCCCAGGGGTTATCCGTCGGGCAGCTGGGGACCGAATGCCAGCGTCGCGCTGACCGAACGCGACGGGGTGACGTGGAACGAGTGAGCGGCTGACGCGCTCCCGTCCAAGTCCTCCGCTCGCTTCGAGCAGCATCGAGCTTGTCGAGATGCGTCCGTCGAGAAGTCGTTCTCGACAAGCTCGAACCAAACGGATTTTTGCAGGATAAGAGACACATGACCGAGATCGAATGGTGGGAATATGATGAACCCGCCGAATTTGCCGACGCCCTTGCCGGGGACATCCAGTTCATCATCGAATCGGCGATCGACGCGCGCGGCGCGGCGGTGATCGCGCTGGCCGGCGGTCGCACCCCGGCCCCGATCTATGACAAGCTGGTCAAGGCCAAGCTCGACTGGAAGCGCGTGACGATCGTCCCCACCGACGACCGCATCGTGCCGATGGGCGACGCGCTGTCGAACGTCACCGGCCTTGCCAAGATCTTCCTGCCCAAGGGCGCGCGGGTGATCCCGCTGACCGCCGAAAAGGCGCCGGATTACAAGGCCGCCGGCCGCGCGGCGGATGCGCGGTTGCAGGACCTGCACTGGCCGCTCGACCTCTGCCTGCTCGGCATGGGCGCCGATGGGCATACCGCGTCGATCTTCCCCGGCCCCGACCTGACCGAGGCGCTGACCGGGCCGAAGGAACGCCGCGCACTGGGCGTGATGCCCGACCCGCTCCCGCCCGAGGCACCCGTCGCGCGCGTGACGCTCAGCCACGCCGCGATCGCATCGGCCCGCGCGCTGATGATCGCCATCACCGGCGACGAAAAGAAATCGGTGCTCGAACGCGCGATCGATCAGGGCGCATCGTCCGCCTATCCGATCGGCCGCGTGCTGGCCGAAGTCGAACTTCCCGTCGATATTCACTGGAACGCATGATGGTACTCAACGCCACGATCGCCGCCGTCACCGACCGGATCATCGAGGCATCGCGTGACAAGCGCGCCGCCTATCTCGCGCTGATCGACCGGGAGCGCGAGAGCGGCGTCGACCGGCCGATGCTGGGCTGCGCCAACCTTGCCCACGCCTATGCCGGCACCGACGAGGATCGCGACGCGATGCGGCCGGCCAACCGGATGAACATCGGTATCGTCACCGCGTATAACGACATGCTGTCGGCGCACGCGCCCTATTACCGCTATCCCGAACAGATGAAGGTCTGGGCGCGCGAAGCGGGCGTGACCGCGCAGGTCGCGGGCGGCGTACCGGCGATGTGCGACGGCGTGACGCAGGGCTTTCCCGGCATGGAGCTGTCGCTGTTCAGCCGCGACACCATCGCGCTGTCGACTGCGGTTGCGCTCAGCCACGGCACGTTCGAGGGCGCGGCCTTGCTCGGCATCTGTGACAAGATCGTGCCGGGGCTGCTGATGGGCGCGCTGCGCTTCGGCCACCTGCCGATGGTGCTGATCCCCGGCGGGCCGATGCGGTCGGGCATCCCCAACAAGCAGAAGGCGGCGGTTCGCGAAGCCTATGCGGAAGGGAAAGTCGGCCGCGAGGAACTGCTCGACGCCGAAATCGCCGCCTATCATGGCAAGGGGACCTGCACCTTCTACGGCACCGCCAATTCGAACCAGATGATGGTCGAGGCGATGGGCCTGCACGTCCCCGACGCCGCCTTCGCCAATCCGGGCACCAAGCGCCGGCAGGAACTGACGCGGTACGCCGTGCACCGCCTCGCCGAGATCGGCTGGGACGGCGACGACTATCGCCCGATCGGCCGGGTTGTCGATGAAAAGGCGATCGTGAACGCCGCGATCGTCCTGCTCGCCACCGGCGGATCGACCAACCACCTGATCCACCTGCCCGCCATCGCGCGCTGCGCCGGGATCATCATCGACTGGGACGATTTCAACCGGTTGAGCGAGGTCGTGCCGCTGCTGACCCGCGTCTATCCCAACGGATCGGCCGATGTGAACGGGTTCGAGGATGCCGGCGGCCCGTCCTTCGTCATCCGCGAACTGCTGCGCGGCGGGCTGCTGCACGGCGACGTGCTGACCATCGCGAAGGACGGCATGGCCGCCTATGGCCGCCAGTCGACCATCGAGGACGATCAACTGGTTTGGAAGGACCATGCGCCGGTCAGCGGCGACGACACCATCGTCCGCACGATCGACGCACCGTTCGCGGCAGAAGGCGGGTTCCGCATCCTGCAGGGCAATATCGGTCGCGCCTGCATCAAGGTGTCGGCGGTCGACCCCGATCGCTGGGTGATCGAAGCCCCATGCCGTGTGTTCAGCGATCAGGCAGCGGTGCAGACCGCGTTCAAGGCCGGCGAACTCGACCGCGACGTCGTCGTCGTCGTCCGTCATCAGGGCCCGCGTGCCAACGGCATGCCCGAACTGCACAAGCTGACCCCGCCGCTGGGCGTGCTGCAGAATCGCGGCTTCCGCGTTGCGCTGGTCACCGACGGGCGCATGTCGGGCGCGTCGGGCAAGGTGCCGGCGGCGATCCATTTGTCGCCCGAGGCGCTGGGCGGCGGTCCGATCGGCAAGCTGCGCGACGGCGACGTCATCCGCCTCGACGCCAATGCCAACACGCTGGAGGCTTTGGTCCCGGCCGACGAATGGGCCGCGCGCGACCATGCGCCGGTCCCGCCACCGGCGGACGGCACCGGGCGCGAAATCTTTGCGATGATGCGCCAGGGCGCGAGCGAAGCGGAAGCCGGCGCATCGGCGATGCTGGCCGCGGCGGGGCTTTAACGCCCGCCAACACCTAACCGTACCCCCGCGGAGGCGGGGGTCCGGAGCCACAGGCGATACGCGCGCGGCTCTGGATCCCCGCCCACGCGGGGATACGCAACCGGGACATAAGGGAGAGGTCATGGAAGTCGTTGCGGTAGATATTGGCGGCACCCACGCCCGCTTCGCGATCGCCCAGGTAGAGGACGGCCGCGTCGTCCATCTGGGCGAACCGATCACGCAGAAGGTCGCCGAACATGGCAGTCTGCAACTCGCATGGCGCGCGTTCGAACGCGATCTGGGCCGCCCCCTACCCCCCGCCGCCAGCCTCGCCGTCGCCTCGCCGGTCAACGACACGCTGATCAAGTTCACCAACAATCCGTGGATCATCCGCCCGCCGCTGATGAAGGAGCGGCTGGGGGTCGATACCTGGACGATCATCAACGATTTCGGCGCGGTCGGCCATGCCGTGGCGCAGGTCGCGGATGACGATTTCATCCATCTGTGCGGTCCCGAAGGCCCGCTGCCCGACAAGGGCGTCGTCACCATCTGCGGCCCCGGCACCGGCCTTGGCGTCGCGCAGCTGCTACGCACCGACGAGCGCTATCACGTACTGGAAACCGAGGGCGGGCATCAGGATTTCGCGCCGCTCGACGGGATCGAGGACGCGTTGCTCCGGCGCCTGCGCCGCGCCCATGGGCGCGGATCGACCGAGCGTGCCTGTGCCGGCCCGTCGATCGTCGCGTGGTACGAAACCCTTGCCGAGATCGAGGGCGTGTCGGTACCGCATAGCGACGACAAGACGATCTGGACCGCCGCGCTGGACGGTACCGACAGCATCGCCGTCGCCGCGCTCGACCGGTTCTGCCTGACGCTGGGTGCCGTTGCCGGCGACCTCGCGCTGGCGCACGGGGCAAAGGCGGTGGTGATCGCCGGTGGGCTCGGCCTGCGGCTGAAGGATCACCTGCTCGAATCCGGCTTCGGTACGCGCTTCACTTCGAAGGGGCGTTTCCAGCAGCTGATGGCCGGCATCTCGGTCAAGCTCATCACCCATCCCCAGCCCGGCCTGTTCGGGGCCGCAGCCGCATTCGCTCAGGAGCACGCACGATGACCGTCACCATTTCCGACATCATGCAAACCAGCCCGGTCATCCCGGTCCTCGTCGTCCACGACGCGGCCGACGCCCGGCCGATGGCCGAAGCGCTGGTGAAGGGCGGCCTGCGCGTCCTCGAAGTGACGCTGCGCACGCCCGCCGCGCTCGAAGCGATCGCCGAAATGAAAAAGGTCGAGGGCGCGATCGTCGGTGCCGGTACCGTCGTCAGCACCGAACAATTCCGGCAGGCGATGAACGCCGGCAGCGAATTCATCGTCTCGCCCGGCCTTACCGAAACGATCGGCCGCCCGATCATCGAAAGCGGCGTACCGTTCCTGCCGGGCATCGCCAACGCCGGCGACATCATGCGCGGGCTCGACCTCGGCCTCACCCACTTCAAATTCTTCCCGGCCGAGGCATCGGGCGGGCTCAAGGCACTGAAGGCGCTCGCCGCGCCCTTCTATCAGGCGAAGTTCTGCCCGACCGGCGGCATTACCGAAGCGACCGCACCCGAATGGCTGGCGTTCGATCCGGTGCTATGCGTCGGCGGCAGCTGGATCGTCGGCCCGACCCATGCCGAAACCGAAAGCCGGGCGCACGCGGCAAGCGGATTGCGCGCCTAAACTCCTCCCCATTTCATGGGGAGGGGGACCGTCCGGCAAAGCCGGATGGTGGAGGGGGAGCGCCACGAACGATACCGTGGCGTAGGCGGCTACCCCCCCCTCCACCATGCTGCGCATGGTCCCCTCCCCGCACCGGGGAGGATCCGGCTGGAACATCACCAGCCGTCACCCCGGCCCTGATCCGGGGTGACGACGGGGAGGGAACGCTGTCCCACCCCCGCACCCTACATCTCGCCGCGCGCCCGGCGCAGTTCATACCACTTCTTCACATTGGCATTATGCTCGGCCAGCGTATCGGCGAACACATGCCCGCCGGTGCCGTCCGCGACGAAATACAGCGCCTTCGTATCCGCCGGATCGAGCACCGCATCGATCGACGCCCGCCCGGGATTGGCGATCGGACCGACCGGCAGCCCGGCGGACGCATAGGTGTTATACCCGTTCTTCGCCTGCAACTCCGACTTGCGGATACGCCGGCCAAGCGGTTTTCCTTGGGTAATCGGATAGATGACCGTCGGATCAGCCTGCAACCGCATCCCCGTGCGCAGCCGGTTGGAATACACCGCGGCGACCATCCGCCGCTCCGACGCCTTGGCCGTTTCCTTCTCGACAATCGACGCGAGAATAATCGCCTCACGCGGCGTCTTCACCACCGCCGTCGCCTTCCGCTTCTTCCATGCCTCGGCCAGATAGCGGTCCATCGCCGTCTGCATCCGCTTGACCAGCACCGCGCGGTCGCCATCGCGTTCGTAGCTGTAGCTGTCGGGCAGAATGCTGCCCTCTGCCGGAAGCGGCGCGGTGCCCTCCATCTGCGGCGCCTTTGCCACCGCATCGCGTACCAGCACCGATGGCCAGCCTTCGGGCACCATCACGAAGCGTTGCAGCGTGCGGCCGCCTTGCAACAGCTTCAGCACGTCCGACTGCGAAATGCGCGGCGGCACGCGATATTCGCCGGCGCGGATCGGTTCGTCGTCGCCGAGGAAGCGCGCGTAGAGACGGAAGCGATCGGCGGAGCGGATCACCCCCGCCTTTTCCAGTTCGTCCGCCGCCGCCGACAGGCTGGCGCCCTGCGGCACCGTGACCGTCACGGTGCGCTTCGCCGGACCGGCCCCGCCCCAGCCCTGCATCACCACGAACAGCGCGCCGATGGCGAGCAGTCCGACGATCAGGCCGAAGCAACCGATCCGGCGCACGGGGTCAGATCGCCTTCATGACGAGCGACGCGTTGGTGCCGCCGAAGCCGAAGCTGTTGTTCAACACCGCGCGCACCGGCCGCTTCTTCGCGACGTGCGGGACCAGGTCGACGCCCTCGGTGCCCTCGTCGGGATTGTCGAGGTTCAGCGTCGGCGGCACGATCTGGTCGCGGAGCGCGAGGATGCAGAAGATACTCTCCACCGCACCCGCGCCGCCCAGCAGATGGCCGATCGCCGACTTGGTGCTGGACATCGACGCACCCGACAGGTCGTCGCCGAACACACGCTTGGCCGCAGCGAGTTCGATCGTGTCGGCCATGGTCGAGGTGCCGTGCGCGTTGATATAGTCGATGTCCGACGGCTCCATCCCCGCCTTGCGCAGCGCCATGCGCATTGCATTCTCGGCGCCCTTGCCCTCGGGGTGCGGCGCGGTGACGTGATAGGCATCACCCGACAGGCCGTAGCCGACGACTTCGGCATAGATCTTCGCACCGCGCGCCTTGGCGTGCTCATATTCCTCGAGCACGACCACGCCCGCGCCTTCGCCCATCACGAAGCCGTCGCGGTCCTTGTCATAGGGGCGGCTGGCCTCGGTCGGGCGGTCGTTCATGCTCATGTTGAGCGCACGCGCCTGCGCGAAGCCGGCGACGCCCAGCGGGTTGACCGTGCTTTCGGCACCGCCCGCCAGCATGACGTCGGCATCGTCGTCGCGGATCATCCGCGCCGCATCGCCGATCGAATGGGCGCCGGTCGAACATGCGGTCACGACCGAGTGGTTCGGACCCATCAGGCCGTACTTGATCGACACCTGCCCGCTGATCAGGTTGATCAGGCGGCCATGGACGAAATGCGGGCTGACCCGGCCGGGACCGCGTTCGTGCAGATTGACCGATTCGATCTCGATCCCCGGCAGGCCACCGATCCCCGATCCGATCGAGACACCGGCGCGCAGCCGCTGTTCCTCGGTCATGTCGGTCAGGCCGGCGTCTTCGAGCGCCTGTCCGGCGGCGTCGATGCCATAGACGATGAACGGATCGACCTGTCGCTGAACCTTGTGGTCGACGCGCTTGTTCGGATCGAAGCCATATTCATGGTCCGCCGGCTTCACCTCGCACGCGATTTGGCACTTCTGGTTCGACGCATCGAAATGCGTGATCGGCCCCGCCCCCGACTTGCCGGCGATCAGGTTCTTCCAGGCGGTTTCCACCTCGGCACCCAGCGGGGTCACGAGGCCGAGGCCGGTCACGACTACGCGGCGCATGGCATTCTCTCCGTTCAGATACGTAACGAACGACCCCCCGCCCATGGCTGTTCGCCGGGACGGGGGGCCGTGAAATCCTGGCAGTCGGCAGGGCGGCGGGGCCGCCCCGGCCGGATCAGCCCTTGTGCTCGTCGATATAGGTGATCGCGTCCTTGACGGTCGTGATCTTCTCGGCGGCATCGTCGGGGATCTCGACGCCGAATTCTTCCTCGAACGCCATGACCAGCTCGACGATGTCGAGGCTGTCGGCGCCCAGATCGTCGATGAAGCTCGCGTCTTCGGTAACCTTTTCCGCTTCGACGCCGAGATGCTCGACGACGATCTTCTTAACGCGTTCGGCGGTCTCGCTCATATGCATTCCCTCTTCACATTCGGGGTGTTTCTTACCTGAATGCCCCTAAAGCGCGTCCGCTCCTTGCGCAAGTGCGCGGGTACGGACGTAAATTAACCCTTGGCGGCGAACAAGCGGGCCAGCGTGGCGGCGTTGAAGGCATAGCCGCCCATCAACCGCTGCAACCGCGTATCGGCCTTGTTCGATCCCGCCAGCCCCATCATCCCTTGCATGAACGCGTCGACCTCGGGCGTCTGCTTGCGCGCGAGGAAGGCGTTCAGGACGGCGGGCGACGTCTGGCTGAGGCGGCGGTTGACCGCGACCGGATCGACGCCCTTGGCCGACAGGCCCGATGCCAGCGCCTCGACCGCAATGCTGGTGACGACGACGTCGCCGGCGCGCGTATCCGCCTTCCCCGTACCGGGGTGGCAGGTCGCAGCGTGGCGGCGCGTGGTCTTGACCAGAGTCTCGGTCGCGGGCGTCGGCTTCTTGCCCTCCAGCACGCCGACGATCATCCCCTGCTGGAGCTTCGCCAGATCGCCCTTGGGCAGCTTCGCCACGGCGCACCTGACGACATTGGCATCGCCCGCGGCCAGCATCGCCGCCATCAGCATCATGCTCATATCATCGCCATCCCGCCGTTCACATGGATCGTCTGGCCGGTCACGTAACCCGCCTCCCGACTGGCGAGATAGGCGACGGCGGCGGCGACGTCACCGCCCGTGCCCAACGCCCCGGCCGGAATCTTGCCCAGCAGGGCGGTTTTCTGCGCGTCGGGCAGCACATCGGTCATCGCGGAGGCCATGAAGCCGGGTGCGACGCAGTTGACGGTGATGCCCCGGCTGGCGAGTTCGGCGGCCAGCGCCTTCGACATGCCGACCAGGCCGGCCTTCGACGCGGCATAGTTGGCCTGCCCCGGATTGCCGGTCTGCCCGACGACAGAGGTGATCGACACGATCCGGCCGAAGCGCGCCTTCATCATCGGCTTGGCGGCGGCACGGCACAGGCGGAACGCGGCTTCCAGGTTGACGCGGATCACCTGATCCCACTCATCATCCTTCATCCGCATGGCGAGGTTGTCGCGGGTGACGCCGGCGTTGTTGACGAGGATATCGAGCTTGCCGAGCGCGGCCACCGCCTGCGGCACCAGCGCATCGACCGCGGCACCGTCGGACAGGTCGCAGACGAGCGGCACATGGTCCCCGCCGAGTTCAACGGCGAACGCCTCCAGCTTGGCGGCATTGGAGCCGGACAGTGCAAGGCGCGCGCCCTGCGCGGCGAGGCCCTTCGCAATCGCCGAACCCAGGCCGCCGCTGGCGCCGGTTACTAGGGCGGTCATTCCCGTTAGGTCGAACATTGGTCAGTCTTCCTGATTTTGATTCACGCGAAGGCGCGAAGACGCGGAGGGGCGGTAGTCATTGACGATCCGGCGCAGCCCCTCCTTGAGCGTTTCGCCACCGAAGTTGAGAAGCAGCCCGATGGGCTGCTTAGTAAGACGGAGATAGGTCAGCAGTTGCTTTGCGTGAACGGCGCTCAGCCGTTCGACAGATTTGACCTCGACCAATATCATCCCATCGACGATAAGGTCGATCCGAAACGCAGCGTCAAACCGAATGCCATCGAACATTACGTCGACCGGATGTTGGCGAACGACGTCATACCCCATCGCGGCTAGCCGACCGGCAAGTAGCATCTCATAGACGCTTTCAAGCAGCCCCGGTCGCAATTCACGGTGCAGGCGCAGTGCAACGTCGATGATGTCGCGGCAGACATCCTTACGATCCCTCATCTTCGTGCCTCCGCGCCTTCGCGTGAAATCGAATCCTTAACCTACAACCGCCCCACCAACACCTCGATATCGGCCATCGTCACCACGCTGGTCGCGTTCGCGTCCGGGGCGATGCGCTTGACCATTGCGCCCAGCACCTTGCCGCCCAGCTCGACGAAGTCGCTGACCCCCACATCCTGCATCGCCAGCACCGATTCCCGCCACCGGACCATGCCGGTCACCTGCTCGACCAGCAGTGCGCGGATCCCCTCGGGATCGGCGACCGGAGCAGCGGTGACATTGGCGTAGACCGGCACGACCGGCGCCGACAGCACCACATCGGCGAGCGCGGCGGCCATCGCGTCGGCCGCGGGCTGCATCATCGGGCAGTGGAACGGCGCCGATACCGGCAGCACGACCGCGCGCTTGATCCCCATTTCCTTGGCCAGCGGCACCGCGCGGTCGATCGCGGCCTTTGCGCCCGAGATCACGACCTGCGACGGGTCGTTATCGTTGGCGACGGTGCAGACTTCGCCCTCGGCAGCCGCATCGGCCAGCGCCTGCGCCTTGGTCAGGTCGGCACCGAGCAGGGCGGCCATCCCCCCCTCGCCCACCGGCACCGCCGCCTGCATCGCCTGCCCGCGCAGCTTCAGCAGCCGCGCGGTGGTCGACAGGTCGAGCGCGCCCGCCGCACACAAAGCGGTATATTCGCCCAGCGAATGGCCCGCGACGAAATCGGCCTTGTCGGACAGCCGGATACCGCCCTCCCGTTCCAGCACGCGCAGCGTCGCGATGGCGTTCGCCATGATCGCCGGCTGCGCATTTTCGGTCAGCAGCAGCTCGGCATCGGGGCCGTCGGCCATCAGGCGGAACAGGTTCTGGCCCAGCGCCTCGTCGACCTCCTGGAACACTTCGCGGGCATGGGGGCTGGCCGCGGCCAGTGCGGCACCCATGCCGACCGATTGACTGCCCTGCCCCGGAAAGATGAATGCGCGCATCGCCGACGTCTCCTGCAAATCCACGCCGCGCGGGGTAGTCGTTTGCCCAAGCTGAACGCAAGAGGGCGCGTCGCGACACGCTGCGACCATTTCGGCGCACGCCTGACAAACCCGCGATACAGCCGGTCCCCATCTTGGTCTCAACGGCAACACACAGGAGACCCAAGATGAAGAAGCTGATCCTCGCCGCGATGACCGCATCGCTGCTCGCGACCCCGATGGCCGCATCGGCGCAAAGCCGTACCGTTATCAAGGAGCGCCCCGGCCGGACCGTGGTGGTCGAGAAGAATCGTCACGGCCAGAACGTCCGCAAGACCGTCGTCCGGCAACAGCCGGTGCGCTACGCCAAGTGGCAGCGCGGGCAGCGGTTCGACCGCAATCGCGCCCCGAACTATCGCCAGATCGACTATCGTGCCTATCGCCAGCGCGGCGTCTATGCACCCCCGCGCGGCTATCAGTGGGTGCGTTCGGGCAACGACGCGGTGCTGATCGCGATCGCCAGCGGCGTGATCGGCGCGGTGATCGGTGGCGCGATCGCGAACTGAGCTTGCATCTTTCCCGGTTTCGGGTAAGTGCGACGACCTCCGGGGTGGCGGGCATGTCCTGTCGCCCCGGACTGCATTTGAAGACGACAGCCGGAGGGGCTCCGCGACAGGCGCGGCGTCAGCGATCGGCCAACAGACGAGAAAGAATATGGCTCTCTACGAGCACGTGTTCCTTGCGCGCCAGGATCTGGCACAGGCGCAGGTGGACGCGCTGGCGGAAACCGCCACCAAGATCGTTCAGGACATGAACGGCAAGGTCGTCAAGACCGAAACCTGGGGCTTGCGCAGCCTCGCCTATCGCATCGCGAAGAACCGCAAGGCGCATTACGTCATGCTCGAAATCGACGCGCCGGGCGACGTCGTTGCCGAGCTGGAGCGCCAGACGCAGATCAACGAAGACGTGATCCGCTTCATGACCGTCAAGGTTGACGGCCACGAGGAAGGTCCGACCGTGATGATGCGCAAGAGCGAGCGTTCGGAGCGTGGCGACCGTCGTGGTGGCCGTGATCGTGACGACCGTGGTCCGCGCCGCGAGCGCGAGCCGTCGGCCGAAGTCGAAGCGTAAGGAGCAGCACCCATGGCACGTCCGTTTTTCCGCCGCCGCAAGAGCTGCCCCTTCTCCGCGAAGGATGCTCCCCGGATCGACTATAAGGATGTTCGTCTGCTGCAGGGCTTCGTGTCCGAACGCGGCAAGATCGTCCCGTCGCGCATCACCTCGGTGAGCGCGAAGAAGCAGCGCGAACTGGCCCAGGCCATCAAGCGCGCCCGCCATCTGGGCCTGCTGCCCTACATCGTTAAGTAAGGAGCGCCCGACATGGACGTCATTCTGCTGGAACGCGTCGAGAAGCTCGGCGCCATCGGCGACGTGGTGAAGGTGAAGGACGGGTTCGCCCGCAACTTCCTGCTGCCGCGCAAGAAGGCGCTGCGCGCCAACGAAGCCAACAAGAAGGTGTTCGAGGCGAACCGCGAGCGGATCGTCGCCGACAACGCCGCCCGTCGCACCGACGCGGAGACCGAGGCCAAGACGCTCGAGGGCGTTTCGGTTACGCTGATCCGTCAGTCGTCGAACACCGGTCAGCTCTACGGTTCGGTCGCGGTGCGCGATCTGGTCGACGCGCTGGTCGCCGACGGCCATAAGGTCGACAAGTCGCAGATCGCGCTCGATCGTCCGATCAAGGCGATCGGCCTGCACGAGGTGAAGGTCTCGCTGCACCCGGAAGTCGCCGTGACCGTCAAGGTCAACGTCGCCCGTTCGCCGGAAGAAGCCGAGATGCAGGCGCAGGGCGTCGACGTCATGGCGTCGATGTTCGAGCGTGACGATGCCGGCTTCACCGAGGATTACGATCCCAACGCCGAACCGGGCGACATCGCTCGCGACGACGCGAACGAGGAAGAAGCGCAGGGCTGAAGCCCCGCCGCGTTCGACCAAGCGAAAGGCCGCCGGAGCGATCCGGCGGCCTTTTTCGTTTGGCTGTGATTAGCGGTCGGCGCGGACCGTCAGGGACAGGTCACGCACGCCCCGATCACGGCGGCCAGCGGGATCAGCGACAGGATGACGGGAAGTGCCTTGGCCATTGGGAACGCCCTGCATTACTTGGTTCGAGCCCTTCAAAGCACGGCAAAATAAAAGGTTTCATTTTGCTGAACGGTATACGTTCGGTTTTGCAACCTGCCCGAGTGCCGGGCGGTACAAGCGACGCGCTTGACGACACTTTGTTTGGGGCGTAGGAGCGCCCCTCCCGCCAATGGCCCCTTCGTCTAGCGGTTAGGACGTCGCCCTCTCACGGCGAAAACACGAGTTCGATTCTCGTAGGGGTCACCATCCTTCGATGGTTCTGCCGAGCGCGATCCGCGGTCGCGGCACTTGCGGATCTGCCACCTACATTCGATTCTGGTCGCAACGCGCATATTCTTTTGCGCTGCGGGGTTGCAGCGACAATCTGCGCACTTACAATGATACAACATATCATTATAGGTCGTCCTGCCATGCCCAGTGCCCCGCCTCACGCCGTCCAGCCGCCCGTCCTCGACAAGCGCCAGCGCCTGCTCGACGGGTTCGCCGTCACTGCATCGCTGCTGTGCCTGATCCATTGCCTGCTCCTGCCGTTGCTGCTGATCGCCATTCCCGTCCTGGCGACCATGCTGGTCGTGCCCGAGGCGTTTCACGCGGTGGCGTTCGCCATCGCCGTGCCGACCAGTCTGTTGGCGCTGGGGGCAGGCTATGCCCGACATGGCCGGCCGGCACCGGCGATGCTCGCAGCCGTTGCGCTGGGCCTGCTCGGGATCGGGGCGTTCGCGATCGATAGCGAGACGGCCGAGCGGATCGTGACCTCGTCCGGTGCCGTGCTGCTGGCGGCGGCGCATCTGCTGAACTGGCGCGGCGCGGCGCATCGCCCGGTTGCCCGCAACGGATCGGTAGCGACCGGATTAGCGGTCCGGGGGCCGTGGCGGGACTGATCGCCCAAGTAATTCGGACTATCGACGCGGCGGTAGGGAGCATAGAACGTCGTGCGGCGTTTCGCCCCCGCAACGATAACCGCCCGGCAGCCCCGCCGGCCCGTTCCGAAACCGAGGCTGTCCAGCATGCCCATCGTCCGTCAGCGCGTCGAATCCGGCGGATTCATCCTGTTCCTCGCGCTTGTCACCATCGCGCTCACGCTGGTCGTGTCGAGCTTCGTCGGCGCATTGCTATGGGCGGCACTGGCGGCGTTGCTGTTCCAGCCCCTGTTCCAGCGGCTGCTGCGCTGGCGTCCGGGACAGCGCAACCTGGTGGCGGCGCTGACCCTGCTGATCATCACCGTCGCGGTCGTCATCCCGGCGCTGATCATCGCCAGCATGGTCATCGACCAGGCGGCGGGCGTCTATGGACAGTTGCGCACCGGACAGATCAATTTCGCGACCTATTTCGAACAGGTCCATAACGCATTGCCGTCCCGCATCCAGCGGGCGATCGACAGCGCGGGCTTCGGCAGCTTCGAACGCGCCCAGACGAAGATTTCGCAGGCGGTCGGCTCCAGCGCCAGCGTGCTGGCCCGCAGCGCATTGTCGATCGGCGCCAATGCCGCCGCATTCCTGCTGGCATTCGGCGTCGGCCTGTACGTCACCTACTTCCTGCTGCGCGACGGCGACCGCATCGGGCCGTCGGTCGTCCGCGCGCTGCCGCTCGAACCCGCGGTCGCGCGTCGGCTGTCGGACAAGTTCGTGGCGGTGGTTCGCGCCACGATCAAGGGGTCGGGTGTCGTCGCACTGGTGCAGGGCGCACTGGGCGCGATCACCTTCTGGATCGTCGGCCTGCCCGCCGCCCTGCTATGGGGGGTGGTGATGGCGATCGTCGCGCTGCTGCCCGCGGTCGGCCCGGCGCTGATCTGGACGCCGGTCGCGATCTACCTGCTGGCGACCGGTGCGATCTGGCAGGGGGTCGTCGTGATCCTGTCGGGCGTGCTGGTGATCGGTCTGGCCGACAATATCCTGCGGCCGGTGCTGGTCGGGCGCGATACCGGGCTGCCCGACTGGCTGGTGCTGGTGACGACGCTGGGCGGGATCGACCTGATGGGGTTGAGCGGTATCGTCGTCGGCCCGGTCGCCGGCGCGCTGTTCCTGACCGGGTGGCAGGTGCTGACCGAACAGCGCCGGTTGCGCGCGGCGGACGACGGGACGGTCGAGGCAGAAGGCGTGGAATCAACCACATAGCTTGAACGTAGCGCCGCCCCACGGCATCCTGTTACCGCAACTGCCGGAGACGCCGCCATGGAACTTGCCCGCCGCGACCTGATCCTGGGCGCCGCCGCGCTCTCGCTCGCCTCCAGCGCGCGGGTACTCGCCTCCGACGACCGACCGCTGGGCTATGCCATTGTCGGGCTGGGCAATTATGGGCTCGGGCGGATCATTCCCGAATTTGCCAATTGCCGCCATAGCCGGTTGGCGGCGGTGGTCAGCGGCGATCCGGCCAAGGCGGCGAAGGTCGCGGCCGACCACAAACTGCCGGCCCGCTCGATCTATTCCTATCGCGACTTCGACCGCATCCGCGACAATCCAGAGGTCGACATCGTCTATGTCTGCCTGCCCAATTCGATGCATGCCGAATTTTCGATCCGCGCGGCGCGGGCGGGCAAGCATGCGCTGTGCGAGAAACCGATGGCGATCTCGGTCGCCGAATGCGAGGCGATGATCGCCGCATCGCGCAAGGCCGACCGCCAGTTGATGATCGGGTATCGCTGCCATTTCGAGCCGTATAATCTGGAGGCGATGCGACTGGCGCGCAGCGGGGCGGCGGGGAAGATTCGCTATGTCCGGTCGGAACATGGCTTCGTCGCGGGCGATCCGAACGCGTGGCGGCTGAAGCGCGCGCTGTCGGGCGGCGGGTCGCTGATGGACATGGGCATCTACAGCTTGCAGGCGGCGCGCTACATGACCGGCGAGGAGCCGGTCGCCGTCACCGCGCGTGAATCGACCAACCGCCGCGATCCGCGCTTTCGCGAGGTCGAGGACATGATCGACTGGACGCTGGAATTTCCGTCCGGGGCGCTCGGCAGTTGCCAGTCGATGTACAGCGCCAACCAGAACCATATCCTGCTGATGGGTGACAAGGGGCGGATCGAGCTGGAGCCCGCGACCGGCTATTCCGGGCAGAAGATGTGGCTCGGCAAAAATGGTCGTGACCAGGTCGTGACGCCGCCGCCGGGGCCGGGCAAGACCCAGTTCGCCGGGCAGCTCGACCATATGTCGCAATGTGCCGCAAATGGCCGCACGCCGATCGTGTCGGGCGAAGAGGGTTTGCGCGACATGCGGATCATCGAGGCGATCTATCGCTCCGCGCGGGAAGGCCGCACCATTCGGCTCGACGGGCGGGCATAGTTCACTCGGGTTGCAACGAACGTCATCCCAGCGAAGGCTGGGATCTCCCGGTAATCGCACGGGGCAAGAGCCGCGTGAGGCTCCAACCTTTGCTGGGGCGACGTTTCGTTGCGGTGGGGGAATACCCGGCGTGTGGCGGGCGGGAAGGGAAAGCCCCCTGCCCGCCCCGGCCGATCAGAACTTCACGCCGGCGCGCGCGTACAGATAGCGCCCGTTGAACCCGAACGGCGAGAAGCTCGAATAAGGGATGAAATAGTTGTTGATCGCCGTCGCGCCGAGGATCGGGTTGCGCGTCGGATAGACGTCGAACAGGTTGTTCGCGCCGATCGCCAGCTCGAACTGCCCCGGCGTCGCCCGGATTTCGAGGTCGGTGAGCCATTTCGGTTCCAGCTCGACATCGGTGATCGCAGCACCACCCGGCGACAGCGTGTTGCCGAACCGGTTGGTACGCGCGGTCACGCCGAAAATGCCCTGCGACCAGTCGAGCCCGGCATTGATCTTCGACCGCGGCTGCCCGTCGGTCAGGCGCAGCGATTCCTGCCGCCCGAACAGCGTGACGCCGGGGATCGACGACAGCGTCGAGCGATCGGTGATGTCGGTCTGGTTGTAGTTGTAGCCGGCGGTCAGCGTGACGCTGCCGATGCCCAGATCGGGCACGCGGTACGTGCCGACGACCTCGACGCCCTGCGTACGGGTATCGATGCCGTTGATGAAGAAGCGGGCCGAGGTGATGTCCTGAATCCCCGCACCGCGCAGCACCGCGACGACCGCCGCGCCCTGCAGATTTTCCGACAGGATGATGCGGTCGTTGATCTTGATGTTGTAATAGTCGGCGGTCAGCGTCAGCCCGCGGATCGGGCTGAGCGTCAGGCCCCCCCCGATATTGACCGACTTTTCGGCCTCCAGCTGGCGCGATCCCAGCGCGCGGGCGACCGGGTCGCCGACGCGGAAGGTGCCGATCTCGACCAGCGTGCCGCCGATATTCTGCGTGGCGAACGACGAGAAGAACTGCTGCGCGAGGCTCGGCGCGCGGAACCCGGTCGAGATCGACCCGCGCACCGCCGCCCATTCGACCGGCGCGAAGCGTGCGGCGAGCTTGCCGTTCACCGTATCGCCGAAGTCGCTGTAATGTTCGTAGCGGCCGGCGGCGACGACGTTGAACGCGTCGCTGACCTTCGCGTCCAGTTCGGCATAACCCGCAAAGCTGTCGCGCGAAGTATCGACCGCGCTGGTCGGCGAGAAGCCCGGGAAGCCCTGCGACCCGGCCGCCGCGCCGTTGCTGAACGCGAACGGGCCGGCGGCATAGCTCTGAAGCTCGCCGGCGACGATGCGGTAATTCTCGTTACGATATTCGCCGCCCAGTGCCAGCGACAGCGACGACAGGAAGCCGACACTCAACTCGCGCTGCAGGTCGAGGTTGACGGTCTGCTGCCCAAACCGCGTGCCCCCCGCGTTGAACGCCCGCTGCGATTGCGGGCCGAACGACGCGTTGTAGCTGTTCTCGATCCGGAAATCGAAGCTGTTGGTGCCATAGACATAGGACAGGTCGTATTTGAACCCGGCCACTTCGCCCTTCACGCCCAGTGCGCCAGAGAAATCCTCCATCTGGCTGGTGATGAGCGGCAGGAAGCCGTCGGCGTAGAACGGCGTGCAGACCGTGCCGGTGAAGGTGCAGTTACGCAAATCCTGAATATTACTGTTCGCGTCGCGACCCGATGCGCGGCGGAAGAAGGCGGCGCTTTCCCCATCGCGCACGCCATAGCTGCCGAAGATATAGAGTTCGGACGTCGCGCCGATATCGACGCCGCCGTTCAGGAAAAAGTTAAAGTCGGTGGTCTTCGCATCGCCATAGCGATGGTTGACGCGGTTCGCGCTGAATTCGCGCGGATCGACATTGCCGTTGGCGAGCAGCGGGTAGAGGCGGCGCGGATCATAGCCGGCGCGATCGGTCGGCGCGCGATCGCGATACTCGCCGGTCAGGTTGAGATAGGCGGTTTCGCCCATCGGCAGGCCCATGTTCGCGGCGAAGGTGACGGTGCGGCCATCGCGCACTTCACGGTCGCGGCCGGTTTCCTCCAGTACATAGGTGCCGTCGGCGCGGACCTGCGGCTGGCCGTTCGCCTGACGCGCGACGCCCGATACTTCGCGGACGCCCTCCATCGACGAGACGTACTTGCCATAGGTCATCGTCGCCCGGCCGCCTTCGCGGCGCTTGAGCTGGACGTTGATGACGCCGGCGATCGCATCCGAGCCATATTGCGACGACGCGCCGTCGCGCAGCACGTCGATCCGTTCGATCGCGAGGCTGGGGATGGTGTTGAGGTCGACCGCCGACGAACCGCGCCCGACCGATCCGTTGGCGTTGAGCAGCGAGGTCGTGTGGCGGCGCTTGCCGTTGACCAGCACCAGCGTCTGGTCGGGCGACAGGCCGCGCAGCGTGGCCGGGCGGACGACGTCGGTGCCGTCGGTGATCGACGGCTGCGGGAAGTTGAATGACGGGACCAGCTGGTTCAGCAGCTTGTTGGTTTCAGTATAGCCGGCATTGACCAGCGCATCGCCGGTGATGACGTCGACCGGCACCGGGCTTTCGGCGACGGTGCGGCCCTGCGCACGCGTGCCGACGACCAGAATCTCTTCCCCGGCAGCGACCTCGTCAGCGGGGGGCGGCGCGGCCGCTACCTGGGCGAAGGCTGGAACCGCGACCAACGCACTCGACAAGAACAAGGCCGCGAAAACGGGTTTACGCATGAAAATCTCCCCCGGACGCAACCAGGTAGTGGCGTCGTTGCACTCCGAACCTCCCTTGGGCAACTTTCTGACGCAAGCCTCCATCGGTTGCCGCCACACGAATGTCACGCCACCGTTGCCGCGCTGCAACATCGCTTTTCGGTCGAATCGTTCGTTCGGCATTGACAGGCAGGGTCACCTTGCCTAGTCACAATCCACTTGCCGCGTGGGGTATCTCCGCGCGGACATATGCATTTGGGAAAGAAGCAAGGGCCATGTTCGCAATCGTGCGCACGGGCGGCAAGCAGTATCGCGTTGCCGCAGGAGACAAGATCGTCGTCGAGAAGCTCGATGGCGAAGCTGGCAGCAACGTGACGCTCGGCGACGTGCTCCTTGCTGGCGAAGGTTCGGAACTGAAGTCGGTCGAAGGGCTGACGGTTTCGGCGGAAATCATCGCGCAGGCGAAGGGCGAGAAGGTCATCGTCTTCAAGAAGCGCCGCCGGCACAACTACCGTCGCAAGAACGGTCATCGCCAGCAGCACACCATCCTGAAGATCACCGCGATCGGCGACAAGCGCGCCGACGACAGCGCCGCCGCATAAGCGCCTGAGCGAATACGAGGAGTTTGAACCATGGCACATAAAAAAGCAGGCGGTTCGTCGCGCAACGGTCGTGACTCGGCCGGCCGTCGCCTTGGCGTGAAGAAGTTCGGTGGCCAGGAAGTGGTCGCAGGCAACATTATCGTGCGTCAGCGGGGCACCAAGTTCTACCCGGGCGTGAACGTCGGCATGGGCAAGGACCATACCCTGTTCGCGCTGGTCGACGGCCGCGTGGCGTTCAAGGAAGGCAAGCTCGGCCGCAAATTTGCGTATGTCGAGATGCAGGCCCAGGCCGCAGAATAACGGGCTACCACACGGGTCGCCCACCAGGGTGACCCGGGTTCCGGCGACGGAGCCAGCCAACAAGAGGGAGGCGGGTCACCCCGGCTCCCTTTTTTTATTGCTCTCTCCGGCCCCTGCCCGCCCCGACGCGGAGGCGCGGCGCATTGGAGAGACGCTGATGTTCGCCCGTACCGAACGCCTGACCCTGCGCCCCGGCTGGGCCGACGACGCGCCCGCCTTGCTCGCCGCGATCGGCCATGAAGCGGTCGTGCGCAACCTGTCGCGCGCACCGTGGCCGTACACGCTAGCTGATGCGGAAGGATCGATCGAGCGCGGCTATGCGACGCCCGGCCCCAGCTTCCTGATCTTCGCGCATGATGGCCGTCGCTGCGATCTGGTCGGGGGGATCGGGCTCGGCCCGTTTCGCGATCATGCCCATAATCTCGGCTATTGGCTGACGCCCGCGGCGTGGGGACGGGGCTATGCGGTGGAGGCCGCGCGCGCGGTGCTGGACTTGGCACGTACGCTGGGCGTGCGACAGGTCGTCGCCGGGCACTTCGTCGACAATCCCGCATCGGGCAGTGTGCTGCGCAAGCTGGGCTTCACGGCAACCGGCGAGGTGCTGTCGGTGTTCTCGACCGGTCGGAACGCGACGGTCGATTCGGTCGAATATGCGATCGACCTGTCGGCGTGGCGGGGCGAGACTCGAATCGCGGCATGACGGCGTCGGAACGGCTCGGCTTCCCGGCCAGTTAATACCGCGCGGCACTGCTGCCGCGCGAGAGGAAGCCTCATGACCGACCCCGAAACGCCCGCCGAGCAGGAAGAAATGGAAGAGGTACAGGAAGAAGCCGCCGAGGAACGCGAGGAAGAGGGCGGTTATCAGTAAGCCGTCTACGAGGCGGACGCGTATTTCCGTACGGCGTCCGCCTCGACCCGCTTGATCCACGCGTCCTTGCAATCACAATAGCCGCCAAGGTCATCCGGGTTATCGGCGGCGCAACGGACTTTCAGTGCGGCATAGTCGCGGGCGAGGTCGGGATCGCTGCGCAGATGATCGCGAAACGCCAGATGCCGGTCGATCGCGGGATCACCCGCAACCCAGCAATGCAGGTTGACCAAGCGTTCGCCGCTGTCGTCGCCATCACGGATGAAATAGCGGCGCCCCGGCAGACCGAACGCGCCACGCGCAACATAGCCAAGCCGTTCCAGTCCTGAAGTAATCCCGTCGAGATCGTCTTCCGTTGCGGCAACACCGAGCAGGTCCAGCATCGGCTTGGCCGGAATGCCGGGGATCGAGGTCGATCCGATATGGTGCACCATCAGGCGATACGGCGCCCGGATCATGCGGCACCAGACGAACCATCGGCCGTCAACCCTCCAGCAGGTCGAGATAGCCGACCACGTCGCTGCTCGTCTGGAGGTACAGGCCCGACTGCATCTCCTCGGGCTCGCGGGCCGCGGCCGCCATCGCTTCGGCCAGCGTGCCGTACAGGATGGTCGTGGCGACCCCGCCCTCGTCGTCGAGGTGATAGAGCCGGACCGCCGCGTCTTCGGATACCGTTCGCATGGAGACCATCCCTGCCCCGCTACACCGGGCGGGGCAAGGGGTCAGCCGCCGGCCAGTCGCGCTGCGGCGAACTCACTGTCGACCAGCCCGATCAGTGCGCGATCGTCATGGTTCCACGGATGGAAGCCGGGCAGGAAGAAGCCGAGCCACATGCCCATCACCTTGCGCGCCATGCCGGGACGTCCGAACGCATAGGCGAACAGCCGCCATTGCACGCGGGGGCCCTTCAAACCGTCCTGCGCCAGCAGGTCGAGCATGCCGACCGTCCGCCCGCGAAAGAATTTCGCGGTGACGATCAGCATCACCAACGTCTTGATCCGCCAGCGCTTGAACCGGCTCCAGTGCCGCGTAGCGTGCAGCCAGGTGTCGTAGGCAACGCCCTTATGCTCGATCTCCTCGATCGCGTGCCAGCGCCACAGATCGGCCGCGGCCTGGTCCCCGCCGGCCAAATGCCGCGGGTTCGCGACGAGTTCGTGCGCGAGGATCGCGGTGAAATGCTCGAGACACATCGTCGCCGCCAGATTGGCGATCGGCGGCTTGCCCCGCGTGATCGCCAACTCATGGTCGACCCGCGCCTCCAGCCGGGACGTGTCGTAGCCCTGATCGGTGACGTGGCGGTTGAACGCGACATGTTCGCGCGTGTGGATCGCCTCCTGCTTTACGAACGCCCGGATTTCGGCGGCGAGGCGCGGCGGCACGTCGTCGCGAAACTGCCGAACACTGTCGATGAAGAAGCCCTCGCCCTTCGGAAAGGTCACCGACAGCGCGTTGTAGAACGCGGTCGCGATCGGATCGTCGTTCAACCAATAGCGCCGGACCGACCCGTCGCGCCCGAAGCGGACATCGCGCGGGGTGATCGTCAGATCGTCGGGAGTCTTTGCTTTCGCCATGAATCTGCTCCAACTGATAGCATGCATCCTGCTGATTACTTACATTCATGTCAATAGTACGCCGCCGCCTGTCGCCCGAGGCATCGCGCGATGCCGCGCTGGACGCCGCGCGCGACCTGTTGATCGAGGCGGGGCCGCAGGCGGTGACGCTGAAGGCCGTGGCGACGCGGATCGGGCGGACTCATGCCAATCTGCTGCACCATTTCGGATCGGCGTCGGGGCTGCAAAAGGCGCTGGCCGAGCGGATGGCGACCACGATCACCGCGACGATCGGTGCCGCGGTGCTGCGTGCGCGCGACGGCGATCATGACCCGCGCGAGATCGTCGACCTGACCTTCGACGCGTTCGACCGCGAGGGTGCGGGGGCGCTGGCCAGCTGGATGATCCTGTCGGGCAATGACGATGCGCTCGACCCGATCCTTGACGCGATCCACGCGCTGGTCGACCGGCTGGGCAGCGAGCAGGCGTTGAGCGAGATGCCGCTGGCGGAGGAAACGTTGCAGCTGGTGCTGATGGCGCTGGGCGATGCGTTGCTCGGCGGCGCGATGGCGAAGGCGCTGCGCCTGCCCCGCGACAAGGCGCGCGAACTGGCGGTGCGGCACCTGACAATTGCGCGGGACGGCCATTGATGCACATCCGTCCGGCGACGGGCGCAGATGCGGCGGCGATCGTCGACCTCCTGCTGCCGATCGTCCGCGCGGGCGAAACCTATGCGCTCGACCGCGACCTGTCCCCTGAGCAAATCCTCGCCTTCTGGACGGCGCCCGACCATGCGGTATTCGTGGCGGAAATCGATGGCGCGGTCGTCGGCAGCTATTTCTGTCGCGCGAACAAGGCCGGCGGCGGGCGGCACGTCGCCAATTGCGGCTATGCCGTTGCGGCACCGGCATCCCGCCGTGGCGTCGCCCGTGCGATGGCGGCGCATTCGCTCGACCATGCCCGCGCCGCCGGCTTTCGGGCGATGCAATATAACTTCGTGATCGCGACCAACGTGCGCGCCGTACGGTTGTGGCTGTCGCTCGGCTTCGAGGAAGTCGGGCGGTTGCCCGGGGCGTTCGAGCATCCCGCGCAGGGCGAGGTCGACGCGCTGGTGCTGTACCGGCGGCTGTAGAAGCCCCTTCCCCCTTGGGGCGACTCCGACTAAGCGAACACCATGCATTTTCTCGATCAAGCCAAGATCTTCGTCCGTTCGGGCGGGGGCGGCCCCGGCGCCGTCAGTTTTCGCCGTGAAAAGTTCATGGAATATGGTGGTCCCGACGGCGGCAATGGCGGCAAAGGCGGCGACATCATCTTCGAAGCGGTCCCCGGCCTCAATACGCTGATCGATTTCCGCTATACCCAGCACTTCCGCGCGCCGCGTGGCAGCGGCGGCGCCGGGTCGAACCGTACCGGTCCGGGCGGGCGCGACCTGATCATCCGCGTGCCGGTGGGGACGCAGGTCCTGTCGGAGGACAAGGAAACCGTCCTCGCCGACTTCACCCGTGCAGGCCAGCGCGAGGTGTTCCTGCGCGGCGGCGACGGCGGGCGCGGCAATGCCAGCTACAAGACCTCGACCAACCGCGCCCCGCGCCAACACGGCACCGGCTGGCCCGGCGACGAGGCGTGGGTGTGGCTGCGGCTGAAGCTGCTGGCCGATGCCGGGCTGGTCGGGTTGCCCAATGCCGGCAAGTCGACGTTCATCAACGCGGTGACCAATGCGAATGCGAAGGTCGGCGCCTATGCCTTCACCACCACCCGGCCGCAGCTGGGCGTGGTCAGCCACAAGCAGCGCGAGTTCGTCGTGGCGGACATTCCCGGCTTGATCGAAGGTGCCGCCGACGGTGCCGGGATCGGCGACCGGTTCCTCGGCCATATCGAGCGGTGCCGGGTGCTGCTGCACCTGATCGACAGCCATGCCGACGATCCCGTCGCCGCCTATCGCATCGTGCGTGGCGAGTTGGAGGCGTACGGCGCCGACCTCGCCGACAAGCCCGAGGTCATCGCGCTCAACAAGGCCGACCTGCTCGACGACGAACTGACCGAGGCGCTGATCGCCGAGCTGGAGGCGGAGAGCGGGGCGCAGGTCCTGCCGCTGTCGGGCGCGACCGGTCAGGGGCTGGAGGCGGTGCTCGACCGGCTGATCGAGGCGATCGGCCCGCTCGAGATGCACGCGCAGGACACCGGCGACGACGAGGAACCGCGCGAATGGTCGCCGATCTAAGATCCTCCCCATATCATGGGGAGGGGGACCGTCCGAAGGACGGTGGAGGGGAGATGCCGCAGGCGGAGCGCTTGCGGCGCTCCCCCTCCACCACTGCTTCGCAGCGGTCCCCCTCCCCACGGGGTGGGGAGGATTTGTTTGGCGCGGCGAACTGCCCCCGTCTCGTCGTCAAGGTCGGGTCGGCGCTGCTCGTTTCGCCCGATGGCCAGCCGCGCCGCGACTGGCTCGCGTCGCTCGTCGCCGACGTCGCCGTGCGCCTCGCCGCCGGACAGCAGATCGTCATCGTATCCTCCGGCGCGATCGCACTGGGCGCCCGCCGGCTGGGCCTGCCCAAGGGCGGCCGCGCGAGCCTCGAGGACGCGCAGGCGGCCGCCGCCACCGGACAGATCGCATTGTCGAGCATTTGGGCCGAGCTGCTCGGCCATCACGGTCTGACCGCCGCACAGTTGCTCGTAACGCTCGACGATCTCGAGGATCGCCGCCGCTACCTCAACGTTTCGGCCACGCTCGGGCGATTGCTCAAGCTGGGCGTCGTGCCGGTCGTCAACGAGAATGACAGCGTCGCGACCGAGGAAATCCGCTTCGGCGACAACGACCGGCTGGCGGCGCGTGTCGGGGCAGCGGCGCGTGCGACCGGCGTCGTGCTGCTGTCCGATATCGACGGGCTGTACGATTCGAACCCGCACAGCAACCCGCACGCCAAACTGATCCCCTATGTCGCGCAGATCGACGCGACGGTCGCCGGCATGGCCGACACCAAATCGTCGTCAGGCATGGGATCGGGCGGCATGGTATCGAAGGTCGAGGCGGCAAGGATCGCGACCGGCGCCGGGGCGAACCTCGCCATCGCCACCGGTCGCATCGACCATCCGCTCGCCCGCTTCGGCGACACCGGCCACGGCACGGTGTTCGCAACCGCCGGCAGCGCGCCCGCGCGCAAGGCGTGGCTGTCGGGCGGGCTGACCGATCGCGGATCGATCCGCATCGACGACGGCGCCGCGCACGCATTGGCGACCGGGCGCAGCCTGTTGCCCGCCGGCGCGATCGGGGTCGAGGGCGACTTCGCCCGCGGCGATCTGGTCCGCATCGTCGATGCCAGCGGCCGGGTCGTTGCCCGTGGCCTGACCGAATATGACGCCGCCGATGCCGCGCGGATCGTCGGCCGGCGCAGCGACGAACTGTCCGAGCTGCTCGGCTATGCCCCGCGATCGGCACTGGTCCATCGCAGCCATATGGCCCTGCTGTGAGGACGATGGCACTGACCGGCGGCACCGGCTTTGTCGGGCGCCGCGTGATCGCGCAAGCGGTGGGGCAGGACTGGCACGTCCGCGCGCTGACCCGGCGCGCGCAACCGGCCGAACCCAATGTCAGCTGGGTGCGCGGCGCGCTAGACAAGCCTGACGCCTTGCGCGAACTGATGACCGGCGCCGACGTCGTCCTGCACGTCGCGGGCGTCGTCAGCGCAGCCGACGACGCAGGCTTCACCGCCGGCAACGTGACCGGCACGCAGGCGGTGCTGGATGCTGCACAAGACGCAGGAGTCCGGCGGTTCGTCCATGTATCCTCGCTGTCGGCGCGCGAGCCGCAGCTGTCGCGCTACGGCGCGTCGAAGCGCGCGGGCGAGGAACTGGTCGCCGCGAGCGATCGCGACTGGACCATCGTCCGCCCCACCGGCGTCTATGGCCCCGGCGATACCGAGATGCGCGACATGTTCCGCATGGCGCAGCTGGGGCTGGCGCTGTTGCCGCCGCCGGGACGCGTTGCGCTGGTCGCGGTCGACGATCTCGCGCGGCTGCTGCTGACGCTCGCCGACAGCGACGGACCGCGTACGATCTTGGAGGTCGACGACGGCAACCCGATGCACCACGCCGATCTCGCCCGGCTGATCGGCGATGCGGTGGGGCGCAAGGTGCTGCCGCTGCACCTGCCGGCAAAACTGCTGCGACTGGGCGCGAAGCTCGACGGCACATTCCGCGGGTCTGCCGCCAAGCTGACCGAAGACCGGGCGCGCTACCTTGCCCATCCCGATTGGACCGCCTCCCCCGCCCGCCGTCCGCCACCCAGCCTGTGGGAGCCACGGATCGACACGGCGCGTGGGCTCGCCGACACCGCGGCATGGTATCGCGCGCATCGTCTGCTATAGCCGCGCGCAACCCCGTACTTTGGCCCGTTTTTTGGAAAGACCCGCATGAGCGACCGCGCCGCCACCTTCGCCACGATCACCAACCTGATCGAACCGTTCAACAAGAAGGGTGCCGAACTGACCGAGGCGACGACCTTTGCCGGCGATCTCGAATGGGACAGCCTGACCGTGATGGATTTCGTCGCGGCGGTGGAGGACGAATTCGACATCGTCATCACCATGAACATGCAGGCGGATATCGAAACCGTCGGTCAGCTGGCCGATGCCGTCGAAAAGCTGAAGACCGCCTGATCTCCCCCGAAAGACCGACATCATGACCGAAGCCGCCGCCACGCCCCACGCCCTGCCCGATTCGCCGCCGGCGATCGCGCCGGAGCGCGACCTGTTCAGCAAGTTCGACGCGCTGATCGCCGAACGCGAGGCGTTGCTGGCTACCGGCGTGCGCGATCCGTTCGCGATCGTGATGGACAAGGTGACGTCGCCGACCCAGGCGGTGATCCGGGGCAAGGACACGATCCTGCTCGGCACCTATAATTACATGGGCATGACCTTCGACCCCGACGTCGTGGCGGCGGGCAAGAAGGCGCTGGACGAATACGGATCGGGCACCACGGGCAGCCGAGTGCTGAACGGCACCTACGACCCGCACAAGGATTGCGAAGCGGCGCTGCGCGAGTTCTACGGTACCGACCATGCCATGGTGTTCTCGACCGGATACCAGGCGAACCTCGGCATCATCTCGACGCTGGCGGGCAAGGGCGAATACATCATCCTCGACGCCGACAGCCATGCGTCGATCTACGACGGCTGCTCGCTCGGCAATGCCGAAATCGTGCGGTTCCGCCACAATTCGGTCGAGGACCTCGACAAGCGGCTGGGGCGCCTGCCCAAGGAACCGGGCAAGCTGGTCGTGCTGGAGGGCGTCTATTCGATGCTCGGCGACGTCGCCCCGCTGCCCGAAATGGTCGCAGTCGCCAAGAAGCATGGCTGCATGGTGCTGGTCGACGAAGCGCATGGCATGGGCTTTTTTGGGCCCAACGGTCGCGGCGTGTACGAGGAACAAGGCGTCGAGCAGGACGTCGATTTCGTCGTCGGCACCTTCTCCAAATCGGTCGGCACGGTCGGCGGCTTCTGCGTGTCGAACCATCCGAAGTTCGACGTGATGCGGCTGGTGTGCCGTCCGTACGTCTTCACCGCGTCGCTGCCGCCCTCGGTCGTGGCGACCGCTGCGACGTCGATCCGCAAACTGATGCATGCCGGCGACAAGCGCGCGCATCTGTGGCGCAATTCGAAGCGGTTGCATGGCGGCCTGAAGGACCTCGGCTTCACGCTCGGCACCGACACCCCGCAATCGGCAATCATCGCGGTGATTCTGGAGGATCAGCAGCAGGCGGTCCTGATGTGGCAGGCGCTGCTTGAAGGCGGGCTGTACGTGAACATGGCCCGCCCGCCCGCGACGCCTGCGGGCACGTTCCTGTTGCGCTGTTCGCTGTGTGCGGAACATACGGCGGAGCAGGTCGAGACGATCCTCGGCATGTTCGAAGCGGCTGGAAAAGCGGTCGGCGTCATTTAAATCCTCCCCACCCCGTGGGTAGGGGACCGCCGCGAAGCAGTGGTGGAGGGGGATGGCCGCGAACGCGACCGTCCCGTACGCGGAAACCCCCTACACCATCCTGCGGATGGTTCCCCTCCCCATGTAAGGAGGAGGATTTTGCCGCATCGCTTGGGGCTGGCGTATGGCGCTACCTTCGCTATAGCCTTGCCCCATGCCATCGATCGATCGCTACATGGCCCGGCTGATCGCGGTGCCGCTCTTCTCGACGCTGTTGATCTCGGCGATGCTGCTCGTCCTCGACCGGATGCTGCGGCTGTTCGATTTCGTCGCGGCGGAAGGCGGTCCGGTCAGCGTCGTGTGGCGGATGCTCGCCAACCTGCTGCCCGAATATCTGGGGCTCGGCATCCCGATCGGGCTGATGCTCGGCATCCTGCTCGCCTTCCGCAAACTCGCCACCTCGTCCGAGCTGGACGTGATGCTGGGCGTCGGCATGAGCTATTGGCGGCTGCTGCGCGTGCCCTTCATGTATGCGACGGTGCTGGCGGCCGCGAACCTCGCCATCGTCGGCTTCGTCCAGCCGCTGGCGCGCTATAACTACGAGGCGCTGCGCTTCGAACTGCGCACCGGTGCGCTCGGCGCGTCGATCAAGGTCGGCGAGTTCACCAAGCTGGGCGAACGCATGACGCTCCGGATCGAGGAAAGCCGCAATTCGGGCGCCGACCTGCGCGGCATCTTCGTACAGGCCAGCCGCCCCAACGGCCAATGGCTGGCGGTCACCGCCGAGCGCGGCCAGTTCCTGCGCACCGACGATCCCAACACGATCATCTTTCGCCTGACCAACGGCACGCTGATCCACAACGCCCCCGATTTCCGCGTGCCGCGCACGCTGACCTTCACCGCGCACGACCTCCCGATCGACCTGCCCAAATTCGGTAGCTTCCGCCCGCGCGGTGGCCGCGACCTCGAGCAGACGCTGCCGCAGCTCGCCATCACCGGCCATAATCCGAACGTCAGCGAGGAGGATCGCGACGGCGCACGCGCGAACTTCCACTTCCGCCTGGCGGAGGTGGCGACGATGTTCCTGCTGCCGATGCTCGCACTGGCGCTGGGCGTGCCGCCGAAACGATCGTCCTCGGCGCTCGGCGTCTTCCTGTCGATCGTGATCATCGTGACCTATCACAAGGTCAACGAATATGGCGAAGCGGTCGGCGGTCTCGGCCGGATCGACCCGATCATCGCGCTGTGGGGTCCGTTCCTGCTGTTCACCGCGCTGGTGTTCCGCCTCTATTGGGTAATCGCGCGCGTCCCCGGCGGCGAACCGATCGGCGGCTTGGAACGCGGCGCGGCGAAAATCGGCAAGTTCATCGGCCGTTACCTGCCCGGCCGGCGCAAGGCGGCGGCGTGATGCGCGCCTTCTTTCCCTCCTCGACCGTCGCCGTCTACATGGCGCGGCTGTTCCTCGTCCGCACCTTCGCCATCCTGTTCGCGCTGGTGCTGGTGCTGCAGGCGCTCGACCTGCTCAGCGAAAGCGGCAAGATCCTCGCGGTGCCTGGCAACGGCCAGGCGGAGATTCTGCGCTACGTCTCGCTCCGCACGCCGCAGATCATCGCGCGGTTCCTGCCCTTCTCGGTCCTGCTCGGCACCATCCTGACGCTGACCCAGCTGAACCAGAATAGCGAGATCATCAGCCTGAAGGCCGCCGGCCTGTCGGCGCATCAGGTGCTGGCCCCGTTGATCCTGGCCAGCTTCGGCGTGGCGGCGCTGTCGTTCGCGTTCAACGACCGGGTGGTGGCGCGGGCGACCGCGACGCTGACCGTCTGGGACAATGTCGATTACGGCCCGATGCCGGTCGACCGGGGCGAGCGGACCAATGTCTGGGTCCGCGATGGCGACAACCTCATCCAGACCGCACGCGTCGCCGGGCGGGGCGAGGCGACGCGGCTGCGGGGCATCACCGTCTACACCCGCGAGGGCAGCACGTTGCGCGCGCTGGTCACCGCCAGTAGCGGCTGGCGCGAAGACGGCGCGTGGCGGATCGAGAATGCCGAACGCTTCACGGTCACCACCGGCATCCGCGAACGGCTGGGGTCGCTGAAGATCGCCGGCGGCGTCCGGCCCGACCAGTTCACGCTCCAGAATGTCGACCCCGACGGCCTGTCGTTCGGACAATTGTCCGCAGCGATCGACGACCTGACCGAAGCCGGCCGCCCGACCAAGGCGCTGGAGGGTGCGCTGTGGCACAAGCTGTCCGGGCCATTGTCGGCGGTCCTCATGCCGCTGCTGGCTGCGGTCGCGGCATTCGGCGTCGCGCGGTCGGGCAAATTGTTCGTCCGCGCGGTCATTGGCATGGCGCTTGGCTTTACCTATTTCGTGGCGGACAATTTCGCCCTGGCGATGGGCAACCTTGGCGCCTATCCGCCGTTTCTTGCGGCATGGGCACCGTTCCTGCTGTTCTTCCTGATTGGCGAAGCGGTGCTGATCCGGACCGAGGAATAGCCCCTTCGCCGTCGCACTTTGGCCGCAAAGCGCGGGCAGAGCCGGCAATATGGACGAATCGTCCGGTTAAAGGAATGGATTGAGGAAGTTAGGCCGATGAACGCGATCACCGAGAAGCAGGGCTTCTGGAAGAAGTCGCACCATCTCGACAAGATGACCTTCAAGCAGCTGGTCGTCGCGTATTTTCAGTATCCGGCGATCATCGCCTATATCGCGCTTTCCTTCGTCGCGATCGGCCTGTTCGTGTGGAACCCGGCGCCGCTTGTTCCGACACTGGCGTCGATCGGTATCGCCGTCATCGCCTACCCGCTGGTATGGTATGTGCTGCATCGCTGGGTGCTTCATTCGAACTGGATGTTCAAGTTCGCGCCGCTCGCCGCGACGTGGAAGCGTATCCATTACGATCACCATCAGGACCCGAACCATCTCGAGGTGCTGTTCGGCGCGCTGCACACCACCCTGCCCGCGATCGCGATCGCGACAGCACCGATCGGCTATGCGATTGGCGGATTCGGCGGGGCGATGGCCGCGCTGGCGACGGGCCTGCTCACCACCTGTTTTTACGAATTCTGCCATTGCATCCAGCATCTGGCCTACAAGCCCAAGAACAAGCTGCTGGTCGAATGGAAGCGCAAGCATATGGCGCACCATTTCCATGACGAACATGGCAATTTCGGCATCACCAACTTCTTCTGGGACAAGATTTTCGGCACCCATTACGAGCGTTCGGAACGCCCGGAAAAGAGCCCGACGGTCTTCAACCTTGGCTATACCGAGGAAGTGGCGAAGAAGTACCCGAAGGTCGCCGAACTGTCGGGCGGCGTTGCCAAGGGGCATCCGCGCTATCGCGGATAATCGCCGGACGTCGGTCGGGCGAGCATGACCGATTTGTCATTTGAAGTTTGATACGGGGCGGCGCATTGCCGCCCCGTTGCATGTTGGGGGAGAGCCATGTCGATCACCGTCCGTCCGGTCGTAACCGCTGCCGATCGCAAGGCGTTCATCGCGCTCCCTTATCGCCTGTACGCCAACGACCCGCATTGGGTGCCACCGCTGAAAAGCGAGGTCGCCGGACAGATCGACCCGAAGAAAAACGGCTGGTTCAGCCATGCCGAGGCGCAACTCTACGTCGCCGAGCGCGCCGGCAAGGTCGTCGGCCGGATATCCGCGCATCTCGACACGCTGGCGCTGACCATGCCGACCGACAAGGGCTTCGGTCCCGGCGTCGGCTTCTGGGGCATGATCGAGGCAGAGGACGAAGCGACCGCCGAGGCACTGATCGCGCAGGCCGAACAATGGCTGCGGGCGAAGGGCATGACGCGCGCGATCGGTCCGTGTGCCCTGTCGATCTGGGAAGAACCCGGCCTGCTGATCAAGGGCCACGATCATAGCCCGACGGTGCTGATGGGCCATCACTTGCCGCAATATCAGGGGTGGATCGAGGATGCCGGCTATGCCCCGGTCAAACAACTCGTCACCTACGACCTCGACATTACCAAGGATTTCCCGCCGATCGTGCAGCGCATCGTCGCGGCGGGCGAAAAGAACGATCGCATCCGTATCCGCCGGGTGAACAAGGCCAAGTTTGCCGACGAGGCGGAGATCATCCTGCGTATCCTGAACGACGCATGGTCCGACAACTGGGGCTTCGTGCCGCTGACCCAGCCCGAGGTCGACGATGTCGGCAAGAAGCTGAAGCCGCTGGTGTTCGAGGACCTGATCCGCATCGCCGAACTCGATGGCGAACCGGTCGCCTTCATGATCACCCTGCCCGACATGAACGAGCCGCTGAAGCCGATGGGCGGATCGCTGCTCCCGTTCAACTGGCTGAAACTGCTGCTGTGGCTGCGCGCGCCCAAGGCGCGGACGATGCGCGTGCCGCTGATGGGCGTGGTCAAGCGGTTGCAGGCGTCGCGGATGGCGAGCCAGCTGGCCTTCATGATGATCGAATATATCCGCCGCGATGCCGTGGCGAAATTCGGCGCGACGCGGGGCGAGATCGGCTGGGTGCTCGACGACAATCAGGGCATGAACGCGATCGCGACGACGATCGATAGCAAGATCAACCGCGTCTATCAGATGTACGAACGCACGATCTGACGGCGAACGCCAGAGTTCGATCCAACTCTGTGGAACCTCACCCGGCGAAGGCTGGGTCTCCAGGTCCGATTTTGATCGAATGTGATCGCCCTCACCCTTCCGGCGCTTCGCGCCTCCCTCCCTCTCCCGGCGGGAGAGGGAAAGACGCCGAAGGCGGCGAAGGGTGGGGGTGACCCAGCGGCCCTTGCCGCGCCGGTTCGATATGTATCGATCAACGCTCACCGATCGCGACGACCGGGTCAAAACCGCGCGCCTGCCAATCCTCGCGCGTCCGGCAAATCCGGCGGCGGTCGATCGCGCCTTCGCGACGGTCGCGGATGCAGTAGCGCTTGACCTTCACGGGCGGCGTGGTTGCTTGTGCGGGCTGAGCGGCAGTCGGATTGGTCGCGGCGACAAGTGCCGCGAGCAGCGTGGCGATGGTCATTGGATATCCTCCCTTACGCGCAATCAGCGACCGCCCAGCGCGGCGTCGAGATCGACACCCATCGCTTCCCAATTTGCGCGGCTGTTGCACTGGGTGCGGTTGATGCGGCTTCCGGTCGTTTCGGCGCGGAAGCAGTAGCGGGCGTTCCGCGCGCCCTTGTACGCCAGCGCTTCCTTGCCCGCACGGACGGTGACAGTGCCGCCCGCGACGCTGGTAACTGCCGTCGAAGCAGCGGTTACCGTGGTCGCTGCGGAGGGCGCGGCTTCGGGTTCGGCGGCGAAGGCAGCGGTCGTGGCGACAAGGCTGAGGACGATCGACGCGGCGAAACGAATGGTGGTCATGATGCTGTCTCCCTGAACATTCCGGCTTCCTGCCGGAGTTGCATCAAGCTTTGCAGCGACCGTGCCAGTTTTTCAGGCCGTTATTTTACAGATACTTAGCGAATGCCTACAGTTGTAGGTGTGATACATGCCACCAAAACGCCGCGCACCACACCAACTCTTGGCAATCAGAAGCGGCGCGACAATCCGCTATAAACGCGCAATGCCGGCGTATCGTGGTCCAGCCCGGCCACCCCGCCGGCATCGATGAAAAAATCGTCCGAAACCTGCCACGCCACCGCCAGTGCTGCACGGTGTTCGGTCGTCATGCCGTCTTGCGACCATTGGCCCTCGACTGTCAGCTGGCATTTGTCGCTGACCGCGATACCCAGGCCCAGCGTCGCCGTCGCCACCGCCATGTTCCCGCCGCGATCCTCGCGCGGCATGGTTGCGATCTCGGGCGAGAATTGCAGGTTCAACTTGTTGCTCAAGTCGTACGAGATCGGCGCCACCAGCGCCGCACCCCATCCCCCTGCCCCGACCGGCGAGCGGCCGACCGGCACCGTCACCGATGGCTGCAGGCCATAGGACAGCCCTTTGCCATCCGGGCTCTTGAGCGCGATGCGGCTGCCGATCTCCAGATCACCACTCCGTGCGGTACGGCCACCGGTCGCGCGATCGCGGACCACACCGACCGGTGTCCAGTCGACCTGCAATTCGACCCGATCGGCCAACCCCAGCCGGAACAACGTATCGCCGAACAGCACGGTGTCCGCGTCGCTGTCGCGTTCCCAATCGGACAGGGCAGTTTCGATCGCAACGCGCCCGGTATCGAGCGTACACGCCGACTGGCCGAGGCTTGGCCGCGTCGGGCAGTAATCGCGCGCGGACGCCGCGACCGGCACGAAAGCGACCATGCCCAGCAGGGCGGCGCACAGGCGCTTCAACGCAGCCGGACCCAGGTCGGCGCGTGGTCGCTCGCCTTTTCCCGCCCGCGATACGCCTTGTCGACGCCGGCATCGACCAGCCGGTCGGCGGCAACCGGGCTGAGCAACAGATGATCGATGCGGAATCCCGCATCGCGCTGCCACGCGCCCGCCTGATAGTCCCAGAAGGTCCACACCCCGCCCTTCGGAAAGCGCGTGCGCAGCGCGTCGGTCCACCCCTGGGCCACCAGCCCGCGATAGCCCGCGCGCGACTCGGGCTGCATCAGCGCATCGCTCGCCATCGCGCGGACCGAAAACACATCGTCGTCATTGGGGATGACGTTGTAATCGCCCGCCAGTACCACTGCGCGTTCCTCGGCAAGCAACAGCGCCGCCCGCGCGCGCAACCGCTCGATCCAGCGCAGCTTGTAATCGAATTTCGGCCCCGGTTGCGGGTTGCCGTTAGGCAAATAGATCGACGCGACGACCAGCCCGTCGACCTCCGCCTCCAGATAGCGGCTATGCTCGTCCTCGGGCTCACCCGGCAATCCGCGCAGCCGCTCGACCGGATCGGCCCCGCGCGCCAGCACCGCGACGCCGTTGAACCCCTTCTGCCCATGCCACAGCGCGCCATAGCCCGCGGCGCGGATATCGGCCTCGGGAAAGGTCTCGTCGCTCGACTTCAGTTCCTGCAGGCAGACGATATCGGGCTGTTCATCGGCCAGATACTCGATCAGCCGGGGCAATCGCGCCTTGATGCCGTTGACGTTGTAGGTGACGATCCGCACGTCAGACGGCGAAGCTGGTGCCGCAGCCGCAGCCCGACGCCGCCTGCGGATTGGTCACGCGGAACGCCGCGCCGCCCAGCGATTCGACGAAATCGACCTCGCTGCCCCGCACCAGGTCGAGGCTGACGTTATCGACAACCAGCTTCACGCCGTCGGTTTCCGCGACGCTATCCTCGGCGTCGATGCCATCGGCCAGGCCGAAGCGATACTGGAACCCCGAACAGCCGCCGCCCTCGACCGACAGGCGCAGGATCGCGGGCTTTTCCTGCTTCGCGGCAATCGCCGCCACGCGCGCCGCAGCGGCAGCGGACAGGGTCACGTCGGTCACGGTCATATCCATCGCGTGCAGATAAGCGCATGGGCTGCGAACGGCAACCGGCGCGGACGATCGGACGCCTTATTCGTCGACGACCGGTCCACCCATCGCCAGCCGCTGCCGCTGCGCCCGGTCCGCCGCCATCGCGAGCTGCCCGGCCTGCAGATATGGCGCCGGATTAACCGCCGATCCGTCGATGCGGACTTCGTAATGCAGGTGGCTGCCGGTCGAACGGCCGGTCGATCCCATCAGTCCGATCAGCTGCCCGCGCTTCACGCGCTCGTGATCGCGCACGATGATCTTCGATAAATGGCCATAGCGGGTGGCGATGCCCTTGCCATGGTTCACTTCGATCAGGTTGCCATAGCCGCCGGCGCGTTCGGCGCGAGCGATGATGCCGTCGGCGGTAGCATAGACCGGGGTGCCGATCGGGCCGGGAATGTCGACCCCGGCGTGCATCGCGGCGGTACCCCGGAACGGGTCGGAACGGACACCGAAATTGCTGGTGAACGACAGGCTGGCGACCGGCTGGTACGACGGGATTGAGATCGCGGCGCGTTCGATCGTGTCGAGCTTCTTCCAGCTCATGAACAGCGCGCGAAACTGCGCGTCGGCCTGCGCATCGGCGGTCGCCGACGCGGCGGTGGCGGCGGCAGCGGTCGCGGCGTCGACCGGTTCGTACGGACCGCCCATCGCCGGCATCACGCGGCGCGGGTTCAGCCCCAGCTTGCGCAGCGTGCGCGCGGTATCGGCATAGCGGGCGTCGGCCATCGCCTTGGCCTGCACCGCCATCGCCGCCTGCTGCCGCGCAACGCGGTCGAACGGACGGGTGACGAGGCTGGCTTCGCTGGCGGGCTTCTGTTCGAGCGCGGCGAGCACCAGCCCATCGGCATTGTCGCCGCCGGTCAGCACCGCGGCCAGCGCCGCTTGCCGCTTGTCCAGCCGGGCGGCATGGGCGCGGGCATCGGCGTGCAGGCGAGCAACATCGGCGCGCATCGCATCGACCTGCTGCTGCATCGATGCGACCTTGTCGTCCGACGCGACCGCGGTCCCGATCGCCGCCTGCCCCATGCCATAGGCCGAAAAAGCGACGGTAATCGCGGCGAGCCCGGCGGCGGCCGCCTGGTTCCGGCCGGTGATCGTGTGACGACGCAGCTGCTTGCCGTCGTGCAGGAGGAAATGGCGGGTCCGGAAGATCGAACGGAACCCCGCGAACGGAGCGACGTTATTTTTCAATACGGAAGTAATCGACATTCTGTCCCGCTATCCGAGCGTTATGCGCGCGTCGGAACGCCGACACGAACGATGAACCCCAATGTCTCGACGGCTGCCCCACCGCGTGCTGACGGATGCAGGACTTGCCGGAAGGGGCCCGTGCTACGCAAGCGCGACGGCCGTTCGTCGCGTCGAACCGTCGTACCCATACGGTGAGTCGTTTAACCCTGTTTGCGGAATGCCGATTTGTTCCGTTCGCTCAGCATGTTCGCGGCCATCGCAATCGATTCGATCGTCTCACGCCGGGACGGCGTCGAGCACGGCTTGCGCATGGCCCGCAACCTTCACCTTGCGCCATTGCTGCGCCAGTTTTCCCGCGGCATCGAACAGGAACGTCGCCCGTTCGATCCCCATATAGCTGCGGCCGTACATCTGCTTTTCGATCCACACGCCGAATGCCTCGCACACCGACCCGTCCTCATCGCTGGCGAGCGTCACGGTCAGCGCGTGCTTGGCGACGAACCGCGTCAGCTTGGCCGGCGTGTCGCGCGACACGCCGATCACGGTCGCATCGCGCGCCGCAAACCCCTCGGCCAGTGCCGAAAAGTCCTGCGCCTCGCGCGTGCAGCCGGTCGTATCGGCCTTGGGATAGAAATAGACCACTAGCGGGCGTCCGACATAGTCGCGCAGCGCCACGACCGTGCCATCAGCCAGCGTCAGCCGGCCTTCGGGTAGCATATCACCGGTTTCCATCGTTGCCCTCCTGCTGCGCCACATCGGCCCAGGTTTCCGCGACGATCTGCCGCGCGTCGTCCAGCGTGGCAAGCGCCGCCGGCCAGTCGGCACACCCCAGCGCTGCCGCCAGGATCGGCTGTGTCGCCGCCGACGGCACCTGCCCGTCGGGTGCCACCAGCCGCATCGCGACGATCAACCGGGTCAGGAAATCATGCGCCGGCCGCAGTGCCGCGGGCAGCAGCCCTTGCTCCACCAGCGCATCGATCGCCGCGCCCAGCTGCGGCACCAGCCCCTGCCCGGCGCGCAGCTGCGTGACATGGACGGCGAACTCCAGATCGACCAGCCCGCCCGGCGCCAGCTTCGCATCCAGCGGTCCCGAAGGCGGCTTGTGCCGCGCCATGTCGGCGCGCATCGTCGCTGCTTCGGCCGCCACGTCACGCTCCGGCCGATCGCCACCCAGCACGCGCGCGATGATTGCCGCCGCCTCCGCCTGCCCCGCCGGTGATCCGACGATCGGCCGTGCCCGGGCGAGCGCCATATGCTCCCACGTCCACGCATCCTCGCGCTGATAGCGTTCGAACCCGGCCAGCGACACGACCAGCGGCCCCTGCGCGCCCGACGGCCGCAGCCGCGTATCGACCTCGTACAGCGGCCCCGACGCGGTCTGTACCGACAACGCTGCCGTCAATCGCTGCGCCAGCCGGTTGTAGTAGAGTACCGCCCCCAGCGGCTTCGCCCCATCGGACTCGCCGGAAAAATCGCCCGTGAAGCAATAGACCAAGTCGAGGTCGGAGGCATGGGTCAGCGCCCCGCCCCCCAGCCGCCCCAGCGCCAGCACGATCAACTCGCTGCATGGCACCCGGCCATGCCGCTGCGCAAACTCATCGGTCGTCGCCGCCGACAGCACCCGCACCGCCGCTTCCGCCACCCGCGCATAGCCCGCCGCCACCGCCAGCGGATCGCCGGTCCCGGCGACCACCTGCACGCCCAGCATGAACCGTTTTTCGTTCACCACGTCGCGCACATGGTCGAGCAGTCGCTCATACCCGTCGCCGCCCCGCGCATCCATCTCCGCGGCCAGCGCCTCGACCGAGCCGACCGGTTCCAGCGCCCGCGCATCGATCAGCGCGTCCAGCAACGTCGCCCGCCGCGCCAGCGCCTCGGCCAGTGTCGGGGCATGGCACAGGATCCTGCTGAGCAACCGTGCCAGTGCCGGCTGGGCCTCCAGCAGGCGGAACAGGTTGATCGCACTCGGCAATCGCGCCAGCATCGCATCGAGCCGCAACAGCGCGGCGTGCGGATCGGCAGCGGTCGCCAATCCCTCGACCAGCCCGGGCAGGCTGTCCTCCAGCGCCGCACGCGCCGCCGGACTGCGCAACGCGGGATAGGCACCCCCGCGCCAATCGGCGATCCGCCGCGCGCCCTGCTCGCCCGATGCGAAGCCCAGCGCCGTCAATCGCTCCGCCAATGGCTCCGCCTCGACCGGCAGTCGCTTCGACCCCGCTCCGTCGAGCCGGTCATAGATCGCCCCGACCGCCGCAACATGCGGCGCCAGCAGGTCGAGCAGCGCCCGCCCATCCGCCGCACCATGCAGCCGCGCCACCCGGTCCAGCGCCTCGTCCTGTTCGGGCAGGCTGTGCGTCTGCCGGTCGTCGACCATCTGCAACCGATGCTCGATCGTGCGGAACAAGGTGTAGGCGGCATCCATCGCCACCGCCTCACTACGATCGATCCGTCCGCCCGTCGCCAGCGCCGACAGCGCATCGCGGGTCGCCGGCGCGCGCAATGCCGGATCACGCCCGCCATGGACCAGTTGATGGACCTGCGCGAAGAACTCCACCTCGCGGATGCCGCCGCGCCCGCGTTTCAGGTCGTATCCCGGCCCGAACGCCTGCCCCTGCGCATAATGGTCGCGGATGCGGCGAGTGATATCCCGAATTTCGCCGATCGCGCCGTAATCCAGCGCACGCCGCCATACGAACGGCCGGATCGCCTCGAGGAACCGATCGCCCAGCGCGCGATCGCCCGCCACCGCCCGTGCGCGGATGAACGCGGCGCGCTCCCATGGCAGTGCGGCGGATTCGTAATAGGATACCGCGGCATCGACCGGCAGCGCGATCGGCGTGGCTTCGGGCGACGGCCGCAGCCGCAGGTCGACCCGCAGCACATAGCCATCGCCGTCGCGCGCCTGCAGCAGCTCGACCGCGCGCCTGGCAACCCGCACCGCCGCTTCCGCCGGATCGTCGCATTCGCGCCGGGGCAGGACGGCGGGATCGTACAGCAGGATCGGGTCGATATCGGACGAGTAATTGAGTTCGTGGCTCCCCTGTTTCCCCAGCGCGATCGCGGCGAAACCGACCGGCGCGGCACCCGGCGTGCGCTCCTCGATCGCCTGCACGATCGCGCGGTGCAGCGCGCGGTCAGCGAAATCGCTGAGCGTCCGCGTCACCTTCGTCAGGTCGTAGGCACCCGACAGATCGCCCAGCGCCACCAGCAACGCGACCCGCCGCCGCTCGATCCGCAACTGCCGCGCCAATGGCAGATCTGGCTCCGCGGCGATCGCCGACAGGATATCGTCATTGAACCCGTGGGTCCGCGTCAGGAAATCGGCTTCACGATCGATCAGTGTCGACAGGAAGGGCGAACCGTCGCGCACCCGCGCCAGCACATCCGATGAAATTTCCATTTTGCCCTCGTAGCAACCGCGACCAATGGGGCTAGCTATCGGGTAAATGCGTGAAACGAAACGACGATGCGCTCGTTAGAGACGCATGGCACCCTATGTCCCCCCTTCCGTCAAACGGCCCTTTGCGGGGCAGGTCGTTCGTGCGCCGAACGCCGGTGATGGGATCGGCCGGGCGTTGCGCGATGTCTATGGGCAGGACATGCGCCTGCCGGGAATGTGGGATCAATATGTGCAACGGCTGGACAAATGGTCCGACCGGTAATCGACCTCAGCGCTCTCGGCTGAGGTCGTCCACTTCGCCCATGATCGTGTCGAGTACGGTCTGGCCGTTGTTGTCCGGCTGTTCCGCACGCGATGGCAGCTTGCCTTCGGTCATCAACGCTTCCAGCGCAACGCGACCGCGTGCCACGCGGCTCTTGATCGTGCCAACCGCGACATTGCAGATTTCCGCTGCTTCTTCATAGGCAAAGCCACCGGCACCGACGAGGATCAGCGCTTCGCGCTGCGGCTGTGGCAGGTGTAGCAACGCACGTTGCATGTCGGCCAGTTCGACGTGGCGATCCTGGCTTGCAGGGGCGGCAAGGATGCGGTCGGCGACCAGATCGTCCCACTCGCCCTTGAAGCGCGCACGGCGCATCTGCGACAGATACAGGTTGCGCAGGATGATGAAGGTCCACGCGCGCATGTTGGTGCCGGCCTGGAACCGCTGGCGCGCGGCCCATGCCTTCAGCAGCGTTTCCTGCACCAGATCGTCCGCCAGATCGCGGCTGCCCGACAGCGACCTGCCGAACGCGCGCAGATGCGGGATGACCTGCGCCAGTTGCTTCTTGAACTCGGGGTCCGGCAACGCGACGTGCTCCCGCACCTCGCCTGCCGCGTCCTCGCTGATGTCGGATTCAGTCATTCTTATCCGTTCGCTACGCAGTCGGCCCGTGTGGGGGCTGACCCGAACATAGGGTTGTCGATGGCCGATTGCCAGCACTGCCCGGCGGTCCGTGCCGGACGGTCCGGCCGACGCCTTCAGGTGAGCAGGATATACGCCATGACCCCGATCGCGGCGACGAGCGACACGATCAGGATATAGCGGGTCACGCCGGGGGTTGCGCCTGCGCGCGCTTCGGTGGCGCTCACATGGATGCGGTCTTGATCGTCTGCCATGGCCTATCAACCCCCGAAGTTCGTTTTGGGTCCGTACCGTTATTCGGCAGCTTCCGGCACCGTCGCTTCGTCGAAGAACAGCGCCTGGCTGATCGCCGCCTTCACGGTCGAACGCTGGAACGGCTTGGTGATCAGGAACGTCGGTTCGGGACGTTCGCCGGTCAGCAACCGCTCGGGGAATGCGGTGATAAAGATCACCGGCACGTTGAATTCCGACAGGATATCCTTGACCGCATCGATGCCCGAGCTGTCGTCGGCCAGCTGGATGTCGGCCAGCACCAGGCCGGGGCGATCCTGCATGGCCAACGCGACCGCTTCGTCGCGGGTAACGGCGACGCCGGTGACGTCGTGGCCCAGATCGCGGACAATCTGCTCCAGGTCCATCGCGATCAGTGGCTCGTCCTCGATGATCATCACGCGCGAACGGGTCTGCTGCTCGATCTCGCGCAGCGCCTCGGCAACCAGATCCTCGACCTCGTCGGGGCTCGCTTCGATCAGATAGGCGGCGTCTTCGGTGGTGAAGCCTTCCATCGCGGTCAGCAGCAGTGCCTGACGCGACAACGGCGCGATGCGGGCGAGGCGCGCCTGGGCGATCGCCTCGTTCTCGTCGCCCGATGCGCTGGCCGCACCGAACGCTTCGGGCTGCGACGAGGCCCAGATCGCCTGGAAGGTGCGATATAGGCCCAGCCGGGGATCGACATCGCGCGGAAATTCTTCGGGTGCCGCGACGATCGCTTCCAGCGTCGCGCGGACATATTGATCGCCTTCGCTCTGGCTGCCGGTGAGCGCCCGGGCGTAGCGCCGGAGGAAAGGAAGGTGCGGCGCAAGCTGCTGTCCGAGCGACATGGTCAGATAGGTCTCCTTGGACGCGGCGCCGGTCGACCCGTCACCGCAAAACTCAACATCAACGATACAATCACGGAGAAAACGCCTCCCCCGAGTTCGCGTCGGGTAATGGAACCAGCGAGCGCGTCTTTAGTTTCATGTGCGCCCGACGCGTTGACGCCAGATTGTATCGACGTTGTCTGGCATGTGATTTTCGTGCCGGCATTTGACCGCGCATCGGGGGAAGGCATTGCTTCGTGAAGGATGAACAGGCGGCTCAGCAGTCGAAGGCGAAAACCGCTGCGACCCTGCCGGACAAGAGGGATGCGTCGAACCTCGGCAATGCCCTGCGCGCCGTCTATCAGGATGCAGCGGGCGAGGCCGTTCCCGATGAGATGCTCGACTTGTTGAGCAAGTTGAAATAGCCGCGGGGGCGTGACAAGCACCTCATCCGCTCGACTAAAACCGCCCAGTCCGACCGCCGCGCTTCGCCGGGCACCGACCGGCGCGAAGCTGATGCTGATCCTCAGCGCGGCGCTCCTTCCGCTGGCGCTGATCGCGCTGTTCGCGACGCTGCAGACGTCGCGGATCGCCGACATCGATCTGCGGGCGCGGCTGCGCGTGGCTGCGACCGAGGCGTCGCGCGCGCTGGCGATCGAGCTGGTCGGCGACATGACGGCGCTGCGCGTCGCGATGACCGCACTCAGCACCGATCCGGCCAACTCGCCCAGCTGCGCGCGCGTCGAAGGCGTGTTCGCGCAACAGACCTCGATCGGGGCGCGTTTCGGCATCTACTCGTCCGACGGGCGGCTGGTATGCGGGACCGCGATCCCCGTGCGCATGACCGGTGCGCCCGACGCCGGCGGCGTTCGTGCGCAGATCGTGCCCGATGGCGGATTGGTGCTGGATATCCGTGGCGTCAGCGAATCGCGCGCGGTCGCGTTCTTTCCGGTGACGATGCTGCGCGAACTGGCGCAGCCCAGCGGCTTTGCCACCCCGTTCGAGGGCGGATTGCAGCATGGCCGGGACGGCGAGCTCACCCTGACGCAGTTGCCGGTCCAGTCGGGCATCGACCGACGCGAAGGGGTCAGCATACCGCTCGGCATCGACGACCTCGCCTTCACCATGGCGGTCCGGCGCGCGCCGTTTACCTCGTCGGCGATCGTGGCGATGTTGTTGCCGCTGGTGATGTGGATCGCGGCGACCGGTATCGGCTGGTTCGTGGTCGACCGGCTGCTGATCCGTCCGCTGCGGCGGCTGCGCGATGATATTGAACGCTATCGCCCCGGCCATCCGATGGCGCAGGTCAATTTGGGTGCAATACCGGCGCAGGAAATCGCCGATCTGGGCGAGACGTTCCAGGAACTGACCCACACTGTGGAGCGCCACGAGCAATCGATGGCCGATGGACTGGTGCGGCAAACCAAGCTGACGCGCGAAGTGCATCACCGTGTGAAGAACAACCTGCAGGTCATCGCCAGCCTGATCAATTTTCACGCCCGCAGCGCGCATGGCGAGGCGGCGGTCGACGCCTATGCCACGATCCAGCGCCGCGTCGACGCGCTCGCGGTGGTCCATCGGCACCATTATGCCGAAATGGAGGAAAATCGCGGGCTCGAGCTGAAATCGGTGATCGGCGAACTGGCCTCGAACATCCGCGCCACCGCATCTAGCAACGCGACGAAGCTCGGCATCACGCTGAACGTGGAATCCGTACTGGTGACGCAGGACGTCGCGGTGGCGGTGTCGTTCCTGCTGACCGAGCTGATCGAACTCGCGGTGTCGGTGAACGCGGAGGCGCAGATCGGCGTCTCGCTTCGTCACGTCGCGGGCACCGATACCGCGGTGCTGCGCGCCAGCTCGCCGGCGTTGGTCGAAGGCGAGGAACTGGAGTCGCTCGTCGCCAGCCGCTATGGCCGGATCGTTCTGGGCCTGTCGCGTCAGCTGCGCGCGCCGCTGCATCACGACCCACTGATCGGCGCCTACGAGATCACGATCGCCGCGAAGGCAGCCTAACGCAGACCGAGCAGCTTGTGCGTTTGCAGCGAAAGGCGCCATTTCGGCCTCGCCATCGCGAAGGCGACCGCTGCGTCGCGGTTGATCGCTTCCATGCCGATCGCATCCATCGGCTGCACCAGATGGTGGGCGAAGTCCCAGCGTTCCAGTGCGTCGATGTCGATCCCGGCTTGCGGCCAGACCAGCTTCAGCTCGTCGCCCCGGCGTTGGACCACGTCGCTGCCCGCCTTCGGGCTGATACAGACCCAATCGATGCCGGGATGCGCCGCAATCGTGCCGTTGCTCTCGATCGCAACGGTGAAGCCCGTCGCATGCAGGGCGTCGACCAGCGCATCGTCGATCTGCAACATCGGCTCGCCACCGGTCAGCACGACGAAGCGGCGATTGATCGCACCATCCCAGTGGCTGACCACCGCCGCGACCAATGCCGCCGCATCGACGAACTTGCCACCGCCCGCCCCATCGGTGCCGACGAAATCGGTGTCGCAGAATTTGCAGATCGCACTCGCCCGGTCGACTTCACGCCCGGTCCATAGATTGCACCCGGCAAAGCGCACGAACACCGCGCGCCGACCGGCATGCACCCCTTCCCCCTGCAGGGTCAGGAACATTTCCTTGACCGAATAGGTCATCGGCCGGTGTCGGGCTGTTCCGCGTAGCGCGTCGGGTCGGGCAGGCCCGCCTCGACGAAACCGCGTGCGCGCAGGCGACAGCTGTCGCAGCGCCCGCAATGAAGATCGCCGACCGGATCGTAGCACGACCAGCTCATCCCGGCATCGATGCCCAGCCGGGCCGCTTCGCGCGCGATATCGGCCTTGGTCATGTTCTGCAGCGGGGCGTGGATGCGGAACGGATCGCCTTCGACCCCTGCCCGCGTCGCCAGTTCGGCCAGCCGCTCGAACCCGGCGATGAACTCCGGCCGACAGTCGGGATAGCCCGAATAGTCGAGCGCGTTGACGCCGATCCACAAATCGCGCGCGCCCGCCGCCTCCGCCCAACCCAGTGCCAGGCTAAGGAAGATCGTGTTGCGCGCCGGGACGTAGGTGACCGGGATCACGTCCTCGACCACGCCGTCCTTGGGCACGGCGATCGACGCGTCGGTCAGTGCCGAGCCGCCAAAGGCCGACAGGTCGAGCGGCAGTACGACATGGCGTTCGGCACCCAGGGCCGCCGCGATCCGCCGCGCCGCCGCCAGTTCGACCAGATGGCGTTGGTTGTAATCGATCGAGAGCGCCAGCAACCGGTGCCCGGCCTCGCGGGCCAGCGCTGCCGACACCATCGAGTCGAGTCCGCCCGACACCAGCACCACGCTGAGGGGAGTATTCGTCATGCCGCGCTCGCTAGGGCTTTCGGGAAGGGAGGGCAACCGCCACACAAAGAACGGGCCGCACGGCGGCGGCCCGAAGAGGGTTCATGCTTAGGGATAACATGCATGCCCGTAAGGACATTTCACTGTCTTACAGGATGGAGGCTAAACGTCGGCTTAACGCGAGCGGCCACCGCACGTCCCCACCCGCCGCGCCTCGTACGCATCGGCGAAGGGCATGCCGTCGACGATCCCCTCGCTTTCGATCCGCAGCGCCCGTGGCGTGTCGACATGGATCGTGGTGCGGACATGGCCCGATCCCGGACAGGTGTAATGGACCGTCGCGATGCGCGGCGTATCGTCGATCACGAACCGGCTGCACTGTGCCGACCGCAGCCGCAGGCGGAACAGCACGGCCGTATCGGCGACGCAGCTGTCGCGTGCCGCCTCGGGCGAACCGGGGCTGCGCAACGCCCATTGCCCGGGCGCCACCGACTGCATCGCGCGCAATGTCGGCGCGGCGACCGGTTGCGCGACGCCCGCCGAGGCGAGGGCCAGCGCACCGATCAGCGCGCCCCGTAACGGCAATCCCCCCATGCCCATTCCCCCAAATGGCCCGCGTCAGGCGGCGATATCGGCCAGCGCCAGCGGAAATTTCGTCGCGCAAAATGCGCAGTCGACAGTGATGATCCCGGCTTCGTCCGCCATCGCCGCCCGTTCCTCCTCCGGAAAGCGCGAGATGACGCCCGTGATATAGTCGCGGTCGCACCGGCACCCGCGGCTGAGCGTCGTGCTGGCAAGGACGCGGACTTCGCGTTCCTCGTTGAACAGCCGCCATACCAGCGTTTCCAGCGGCACCATCGGATCGGCGAGTTCGTCGGGGCTCATCGTCGCGCCCAGCGCCTCGACATGATGCCATTCGGGATGGTCGAGCCGGGTATGGAGCCGCTCGCGCCCTTCCTCCCCCTCGGGCAGGTGCTGGAGGAACATGCCGCCCGCAATCCGCTGGCCATTATCGTCGAAGCCGATGCCTAGTCGCACCAGCGACGGGATCTGTTCGGACTGCAGGAAATAGCTCTCCGCCGCCGCCGCGATCGAATCGCCGTCGAGCGGAACAATCCCCTGATAGCGTTCGCCCGACGTCACCTGATCGAACGTAATCGCCAAATAGCCCTGCCCGAACATCGCGAACAGCGACGGGTCCTCGCCCAGTTCGACCAAGCGGTCGGCGTCGAAATCGACATAACCGCGGAGTTCGCCGTTCTTATAGTCGCACACCATCAGGCGGATAATCCCGCCTTGGGTCTGCGCCTGTAGCGTCAATTGGCCTTCGGCTTCCTTCAACGTCGATCCGAGCAGCGCGGTCAACGCCAGCGTTTCGGCCAGCAGCTTTTCAATCGGTGCGGGATAGGCATGGGCGGCAAGGATCGACTGCGCCACCGACCCCAGCCGTACGACGCGGCCGCGCGCATGATGATCGGGAAGGGTGAACCCGATCGCACGGTCGAGATCGGGCAGGCGGACGGTATCGGTCAAGCGGAAGCTCCATAAACCCTGAGCGGGCAAACTGTGATCGATCGCTCACATGGGAGCCCGCCGCCGATTTCGCAAGCGCTTTGCGATATGCTGCGATTGCGAAATGTCGGGAGGTGGCGACGTAATTCGTCCAGCCGAACCGACTTCATTCCCAAAGACCGGGGTTTCTCAATGATAGCGCGGAACTGGAGCCTCGCCGGCTCCCTGAAGGCCTTCGAGCTTTTGCACTTTGGTTGAAGCACCCTCACCCTTCCCACCCGGCTCCGCCGTGCGGGCCCCTTCCCCCTCCCGGCGGGAGAGGGAGGGAGCGCCGAAGCCGCGGAAGAGTGAGGATGATCTACGGCACGCCGGGGAGTGTGTTCAGCCCTACCCCACCAATCCAAAGCACCAGCGCAGGATCGCCTTCTGCGCGTGCAACCGGTTCTCGGCTTCCGGCCAGATATGCGACTGCGGACCGTCGATGACGTCCGGCGCGACTTCCTCGCCGCGATGGGCGGGCAGGCAATGGAGGAACACCGCATCGGGCTTGGCATACGCCATCAGTGCGGCATCCACCTGGTACGGCGCCATTGCCGCCAGCTTCTGATCGGCATGCGCCTGCCCCATCGATATCCAGGTATCGGTGACGACGACATCGGCATCGCGCACGGCCGCGACCGGATCGCGGGTGATCGTCGCGCGCGCACCGGCCGCCGACAGGACGTCTGCCGACGGATCATAGCCCTCCGGACAGGCAGCGACGACATCGAAGCCCATCAGCGCGCCCGCCTCGACGATCGAATGCAGCACGTTGTTGCCGTCGCCCAACCACGCCCATTTCGTGCCCGGCAGCGCCTTGCCCGCCTCGATCACCGTCAACAGGTCGGCGACGATCTGGCACGGATGCGAGTGATCCGTCAGGCCGTTGATGACCGGAACCGAACTATAGCGCACCATTTCATCGAGCTTCGCCGGGTCATCGGTGCGCACCATGATCGCATCGCAATAGCCCGACAGGACCCGCGCGGTATCGGCAACCGTCTCGCCGCGGCCGAGCTGGGTCGTGCCGGCGTCGAGCACCAGCGCCGATCCGCCCAGTTGCCGCATCGCCATGTCGAACGACACGCGCGTACGGGTCGACGATTTTTCGAACACGCAGGCCAGCGTGTGGCCGGCAAGCGAGGCGTCGGCGTCGGCGCGGCCCTTGGGCCAGCCCTTGCGCGCGGCCTTCGCGTCGAGGGCGTCGTTGAGAATAGCGGCGATGCCGTCGGCACCGGCCGAGGCGAGATCGAGGAAATGGCGCATTATGGGTAGATCCTCCCCGGCACGGGGAGGGGGACCGTCCGCAGGACGGTGGAGGGGGTTCTCCACCAGCGCTGCGCTTTGAGGAACTCCCCCTCCACCATGCTTTGCATGGTCCCCCTCCCCGCGAGCGGGGAGGAGTTTCAATCAATCGTCGGCGACCGGCACGTACACGCGGGCCGCAGCTGACAGCTTCTCCACCGCTTGCGCGATATGGCTTTCGTCGATCACCAGCGGTGGCAGCACGCGGACGACATTGTCCCCCGCCGCCACGGTCAGCAACTGGTGCTGATCGCGCAGATGCGCCACGAAGCGGCGGCTGTCCGACTTGAGCTTGAGCCCAAGCATCAACCCCATGCCGCGCACTTCCTGAAACAGGTGATCGTGGTTCGGGATCATCTGTTCGAGGCTGGAGCGCAGGCGGTCGCCCATCGCCTTCACATGCGCGAAGAACCCGTCCGCCAGCATCACGTCGAGCACCGCCTGCCCCGCGGCACAAGCCAGCGGGTTGCCGCCATAGGTCGAGCCATGGGTACCGAACACCATGCCCTTGGCCGCTTCCTCGGTCGCGAGGCACGCACCGAACGGGAAGCCGCCGCCAATGCCCTTGGCTGCCGCGACGATGTCCGGCGTCACGCCATATTGCTCGTGCGCGAACAGCGTACCGGTCCGGCCATAACCGCACTGCACCTCGTCCAGCACCAGCAACAGGCCATGTTCGTCGCATGCCTTGCGCAGTCCGGTCAGGAATTCCGGCGTCGCGGTGCGCAGGCCGCCCTCGCCCTGCACCGGTTCGACCAGGAAGCCAGCGGTGCTGTCGTCGATCAACGCCAGCGCGCCTTCGAGATCGTTGAACTCGGCATATTTGAAGCCGGGCAGCAGCGGTTCGAACCCGTCGCGCATCTTCGCCTGATTGGTGGCGGAGATGGTGCCGAGGGTACGGCCGTGAAACGCTTGGTTGAAGGTGATGAGCGTGTGCCGCTGCGGGTTACCATTGGCGAAGTGGAACCGGCGCGCGGTCTTGATCGCGCACTCGACCGCTTCGGCACCCGAATTGGTGAAGAACACCGTGTCGGCAAAGCTGTTGTCGACGATCCGCTGCGCCAGCGCCTCGCCCTGCGGCGAACCATAGAGGTTGCTGACATGCATCAGCGTCGCGGCCTGTTCCTGGATCGCCTTCGTCAGGTGCGGATGGCCATGGCCCAGCGCGTTGACGGCGATGCCGGCGGCGAAGTCGAGATATTCGGTGCCGTCTTCACCGTACAGGTAGCAGCCCTCGCCTCGGACCGGACGCACGCCGCACCGTGGGTAGACGGGCATGAGCGCGGGGGTCGTCATCGAACTGCTCCTTTGAGAAATAACGGCGTTGAAAACGCAAAAGGGCGGCCAACCGGGCCGCCCGGAGCGACGCTCTACCGCCCCCGATGCCGTTCCGTCAATTCTTGAGCTTCCATCCCGACCGCAGCAAGGCGTAGCAGCCGAACGCCATCGCGATGTCGACCAGCAGGATGATCGCCCCGCCCACCAGCACCGGCGAATCGGCGCTTTCGAGGAAGCCGTAGCGGAAGCCGGAGATGATGTAGAAGAACGGGTTGAGGTGGCTGATCGACCGGAACAGCGGGGTCAGCGCCTCGACCGAATAGAAGGTGCCCGACAGCAGCGTCAGCGGCCCGATCACGAAATTGGTGATCGCGGCGGCATGGTCGAACTTCTCCGCCCAGATCGACGTCATCACGCCGGCCAGCGCAAGGAAGGTCGATCCGAACAGCCCGAACCACAGAACGGCGCCCGGATGCCGCGGCATCACATGGACGCCGGGATACAGCAGCATCGCCCCCCACAGGACGATACCGACGAGGAACGCGCGCGTCACCGCGCCGCCGACCAGTGCCGCGAGCAACTCGCCGGTCGACAGCGGCGGCATCAGATAATCGACCACCGTCCCCTGAATCTTGCCGACCAGCAGCGCGAAGCTGGAATTGGCGAACGCGTTGTTGAGCATCGCCATCGCAATCAGCCCGGGCGCCACGAAATCGGGAAACGGCACGCCCAGAACGGTGCGCCCCGCCCCACCCATCGCCACCGAAAAGATGACCAGGAACAGCAGCGTCGTGACCGCCGGCGCCCATATCGTCTGCAGCTGCACCTTGAAGAACCGGCGCACCTCCTTGATATAGAGCGTGCGCAGTCCACCCCAGTTGATGTTCCGGATAACCGGCACGCCGGGGTCGGCGATGGTGATTTTCGCGCGTAACGGGGATTGTTCCTGCATGGCTGTGTCGCCTAATCGCTGGCGCGCGCGGCGGCAAGGACGATGGTCGCGGCGCGCATGAGTGAATTGAAGGACAAGGACGGGCATGAGCTGGACCGAAGAACGCATCGCGACGCTGGCCAAGATGTGGGAATCGGGCATGACCGCCAGCCAGATCGCCGAGGAACTGGGCGGGATCAGCCGCAATGCGGTAATCGGCAAGGCACATCGCCTGGGGCTGCAGTCGCGCCCGTCGCCGGTGCGCTCGAACGATGCGGCCAAGGCAGCGGCGCCTGCGCCGAAGCCCGCAGCCCCCGAACCCGCGCCGGTCGTCGCCGCACCGCCGCCCCCCCCGCCGCCCGCGCCCAAGCCGGCGCCGGAACCCGCGCCTGCCCCCGAACCCGTTGCCGCTGCGCCGGTTGAGGACGATCCTTTCACGCCGCTGCCTGAAGAGGATCAGGCGGATGAGGTCGAGGAAGAAGAGGAAGAGGACGACGCCCCGGCCGCTGCGCCGCGTCGTGCCGAACCGGTGATGCGCTCGGTCGGCCCCGGTGGCTTCCTGCGCCAGAATCCGGGCGAGCAGAGCGCGCCGCTGACGCCGGCACCGCCGCGTCGCCTCGTGCCCGCACGGCCGAGCGATGCGATCGCGGGCAAGACGACGTTGCTCGACCTGAACGACCGCATCTGCAAATGGCCGATCGGCCATCCCGGCGAGCCCGACTTCCATTTCTGCGGCGACAAGGTGAACCCAGGCTTCCCCTATTGCGTCGACCATTGCGGCCATGCCTATCAGGCGCAGCTTCCGCGTCGCGACCGCCGCCCGCCGCCACCGCTGCCCTATGGCGGCCCGCGCGTCCGCTGATCGCGCAAGGTCGAGCAAAGCTCGACCGCGCTCTCGGCGATCAGCGCGGCCGGCGCGGCCAAAGCCGCGATCGACGGCATGGGCTTTGCCCATGCCCGCCTTAAAAGCCGCTCCGTGCCGAACGGAGCGGCTTTTCCGTCGGGCGCTGCCTCAGAAGCGGAAGCTCGCCCGCACGCGTGCGCTGTGCCAGTCGAACCGGTTGTCGCTACGACGCATATCGGTACCGGCCGAATTGACCAGCAGGAACGGGTTGTTTGGAAGGGCCGTACCCCGCCCGACCCGCACCGTCGGCGAGCGATCGTTGACGGTAGTGTACGTGTACAGCACGCCGATCGAAAAATTGTCCGATACGCGCTGTTCGACACCGCCGCCGGCAGTCCAGCCCCATGCGTTGCGCTTGTCACGATCCTGGGTGAAGCTGTTGGCACCATTGCTCGTTTCGAACCCGCGATCCACACGAGCCAGTGCCGCACCACCGGTTACGTAGGGCAGCGTATCGCCCATGGCATAGCCTGCACGAAGCCGGCCCTGCGCATTCCAGTCCATCGACCGGACGAACGCATAGCGCGCAGGCGTGGTGCTATAGGCGCTGGAGGAATCGACGATATTGCTGTTGCCGAATTCGCCGACCGCACCGACGACGATGTTGCCGAACTGAACGTCGTATCCGACATGCCCGGCATAGCCGAGCCGGTCGCTGTCGCGCCGACACCCGGTCGGGTTCGGTCCCAGCGCCCGTCCGCCACAAAACCCGCGCGAGAACGCATCGGCGCCAGCGGTGGTGCGCACCGTATCGCCGAACGTTCCGTCAAGGTTCGTGTCGAATTCGACCGGCGCGTTGCTGTCGTTCCCCTGGAAATCCAGCCCCGCGCTGATACCGGCATAGGGACCGGTCCAGCTCCGGCCATCCTGGGCCATGGCGGGCATCGCCGTCATCACCGCTACACCGGTCGCCACGAACATCGAAAAACGCATATACTATACTCCAACACGCTCTGTGCCCCCGTCGAACGGATGGTGCGCGCCGTCGCTCCCGCGATGCAGCGTAACATTTCGTTGCCGTAAATCCGGGCGCTGGGCGCCGCGACCGCACTTTGCGGATGACCCCGTTTCGTTCTATACCGCCGGCATGGCCGATAATCTGTTCGAAGCGAACGTCCCCACCACCCCCGCCTATGACGCGTCGTCGATCGAGGTGCTGGAGGGGCTGGAGCCGGTACGTCGCCGGCCGGGCATGTATATCGGCGGCACCGACGAACGCGCACTGCACCATCTCGCCGCCGAAGTGCTCGACAACGCGATGGACGAAGCGGTCGCGGGCCATGCGACGCGGATCGAGGTCCAGCTGGATATCAGCAACCGGTTGACCATCATCGACAATGGCCGCGGCATCCCGGTCGATCCGCACCCGAAATTTCCGGACAAGTCAGCGCTCGAAGTCATCCTGTCGACGCTGCATTCGGGCGGCAAGTTCGCCGGGAAAGCCTATGCGACGTCGGGCGGTCTGCACGGCGTCGGCATTTCGGTCGTGAACGCGCTGTCGGTGGATACGGTGGTCGAGGTGGCGCGCGACCGGCAACTCTATCGCCAGCGTTTCTCGCAGGGGCAGACGGTCGGCCCGCTCGAACATGTCGGCGCCGCCCCCAATCGCCGCGGCACGCTGGTCGCCTTCACCCCCGATGCCGAGATTTTCGCCGACCTCCAGTTCAAGCCGGCGCGGCTGCACAAACTGGTGCGCTCGAAAGCCTATCTGTTCGCCGGCGTCGAAATCCGCTGGAAATGCGCGCCCGAGCTGGTCGCCGGAACCGACGTGCCCGCCGAGGCGGTGTTCCAGTTCCCCGGCGGCCTTGCCGATCACCTGCGCGAACAGATTGGCGGGCGCGAATGTGCGACCGCGGACTTCTTCACCGGCACACAGGACTTTCCGGGCGAACAGGGCCGCGTCGAATGGGCGGTCGCATGGCCGTTATGGAGCGACGGCAGCTACAGCTATTATTGCAACACCATCCCGACCCCCGATGGCGGCACGCATGAACAGGGCCTGCGGCAGGCGCTGGTGCGGGGCCTGCGCGGATTCGCCGATCTGATCGGCAACAAGCGCGCCAAGGACATGACCGCCGACGACGTGACGGTCGGGTGCGAGCTGATGCTCTCGGTCTTCATCCGCGATCCGCAGTTCCAGAGCCAGACCAAGGACCGGCTGACCAGCGTCGAGGCGGCCAGCCTCGTCGAGAAAGCAGTCCGCGACCATTTCGACCATTTCCTCAGCCACAATATGGAACGCGGCAAGGCGCTGCTGGGCCTCGTCCTCGACCGGATGGACGAACGGCTGCGCCGCAAGGCGGAACGCGAGGTCAAGCGCAAGACCGCGACGTCGTCGCGCAAACTGCGTCTGCCCGGCAAGTTGACCGACTGCGCGTCCGATGATCCCGCGGGCACCGAACTCTTCATCGTCGAGGGCGATTCGGCGGGCGGTTCGGCCAAGCAGGCACGCGACCGCAAGACCCAGGCGATCCTGCCGATCCGCGGCAAGATCCTGAACGTAGCCTCCGCCACCAGCGCCAAAATTCTCGCCAACCAGGAGATCGCCGACCTGATCCTCGCCATGGGGTGCGGCACGCGCAAGGACTGCCAGCCCGATGCGCTGCGCTACGAACGCATCGTCATCATGACCGACGCCGATGTCGACGGTGCGCATATCGCGACGCTGCTGATGACGTTCTTCTTTCAGGAAATGCCCGACATCGTCCGGCGCGGGCACCTGCATCTTGCACAACCGCCGCTCTACCGCCTGACGGTTGGAGCGAAGTCGCTCTACGCGCGCGACGACGCGCACCGTGCCGAGCTGGAGCGCACGGCGTTCAGAGGCAAGAAGGTCGAGGTGTCGCGCTTCAAAGGGCTGGGCGAGATGAACCCCGGCCAGCTGCGCGAAACGACGATGGACCCCAAGACCCGCAGCATGATCCGCATCACCCTTCCGCAGGAATACGAGGAACGCGCGGCGGTAAAGGACCTGGTCGACCGGTTGATGGGCACCAATCCGGCGCATCGCTTTGCCTTCATCCAGGAGAATGCCGCGCGACTGGACGACGAGGTGATCGACGCCTGACGTCGCGTTGACGGGGCCGATGGCATCCGCCACCCTGGTTTCTCGGGAATGAGGGGAAGTCGGATGCTCGTGGCGGCAAGCGCGTTGATGGCGGCAGGGTTGCAGGCAGCCACGGTACCGCCCCCCGCCCCGCCGGCCGCTACCGTGGCGGCAAACCCGGAGGTCGAACGGCGCGCCCGCGACGTCGTGACCGTGTTGTCCGGCACGGGCGACTATGACGCGATCTTTTCCTCCGCCTTTCGCGCCGCAGTGCCGCGGGCGAAGTTCGACGCGATTGCTGCGCAACTGACACAGGCGCTGGGTCGACCGACGGGAATCGAGGCGGTGCAACCGAACGGCCCTTGGTCGGCGCGCATCCGGATCGGCTATGAACGCGGCATTCTCAACGCCGATATCGCGGTCGATGCCGCGGCGGCTCATCGTATCGGTGGACTGCTGACGCGCGGCGTCGAGCCACGGGGCCCCGCGGCGGCAACGATCGATGCGGTCGTCGAACGGGTGGCCGCGCTTCCCGGCAAGAGCGGGTTCGTGCTGGCACGCCTCGGCACTGGCGCGCCGACCATCGACAAAAGCCACAACCCCACCACCCCCCTCGCGATCGGCTCGGCGTTCAAGCTGGTCATCCTCGCCGAACTGGTCCGCTCGATCGAGGCGGGGGAGCGCAAGTGGAGCGACGTCGTGACGCTCGACGGGTCGGCATTGCCCGGCGGCGGCTATGCGCAGGAGCCCAAGGGGACCCGCATCGCGTTCCGCGCACTGGCCGAGCGGATGATTTCGGTCAGCGACAATAGTGCGACCGACATCCTGCTGTTCCACTTGGGCCGGCGGAAGGTGGAGGCGATGCTGCCTGTCGTCGGCTTCACCGACGGGGCGCCGCGCAACGTGCCGTTCCTCGGCGCGCTCGAACTGTTCAAGCTGAAGGGGGTGGACGGCGGTGCGCTCGGCGCGCGGTATCTGGCGCTGTCACCCACCGAACGTCGCGCATTCCTCGACGGGCCGGTCCACGATACGCCGATCGCGGCGATCCCGAAGGCGCTGTTCCAGGACGGCAAGCCGCTGCGCATCGCCGAACTGGAATGGTTCGCCAGCCCGAACGATCTGGTTCGTGCGCTGGACTGGTTGCGGCGGCATATGGACGGCCCGGCGGGTGCCGATCTGCACGCAGTCCTATCGAAGAACCCCGGCCTGCCCGACGCGGCGAAGGGATGGCGCTATGTCGGGTACAAGGGCGGGTCGGAGCCCGGCGTGCTGACGATGGCGTTGCTGCTGCAGGGCAAGGACGGCAGCTGGTATGCCATGGCGGGCGGGGTCAACGACCCGGCGAAAGAGGTCGATACGCTGCAATTCACCGGGTTGATGGGTCGCGCGCTGGAACTGGCCGCGCCGCGTTAGGGGTGGGAGCCGGACGACCCGCTGCGAAATCGTTGCGGCTGCTTCCTTCCGGACCTGACCGGGTTGGCGACGGCATCGTCCGCCCGACTCCCGAGCGCCATATGGGCGAAGCGTGGCCCGCGCGCAAGAGCATCAGTCGCGGGTGCGCGGCAACCGCGAATAGGGGACGAAATCGCCGAGCGACAGCGATCCGCTGAACATCCGCGAATTACGATCGACCAGATTGACGATGTCGATCCGGCACAGCTGGGTGCCGATCGTGCGCGTGACGAGGATATCGTCACGGTCGAGGATCCCGCCCCCCGCCGGCCGGTTCACGAACAATGTGCCGTTGTTCATGCGATAGACGATCGCGGTATCCTGCACGATCTCACTCGACCGGATGTTGCGGAGGTTGATGCAGTCGACGGGCTTGTCGCTAGTCCGCCCGGCAGTGATCCGCGACAGCGCCGCCTCGCCTGCAGCGGCGCGCTCGGCGGCGCGATCCTGTGCGCCTGCCGGTATCGCGCTGCCGGCCAGGAGCATGACGGACAAGAGGCTGAACAGGCGCATGATTCGGAATCCCGCGTTGGATGGTCGATGCCGTCGTTAGCATCACCGGCATGAACGCATGCTGACGCCGGTTCGGTTCCCACGCAATCCCCATCCCGTTCAGCGGCTTGGCCTGCCCGTTACAGCGTGGCCGCCGCCTCGATGATCGGTACGAACTTTTCCGCGGTCAGGCTGGCGCCACCGACCAGCGCGCCGTCGACATCGTCGATCGACAGGATCGTCGCGGCGTTCGCGCCGGTGACCGACCCGCCATAGAGGATGCGGATGCCATCGGCGGCGTCGCCGACCATCTGGCGCAGCTTGGCACGGGCGATCGCATGGACCTGCGCGATCTCGTCGGGCGACGGGGTCCGGCCGGTGCCGATCGCCCAGCGCGGTTCATAGGCGAGCGTGAACCAGTCGCCACTGGCGCCTTCGGGCACCGACTTCTCGATCTGCGCCTGCACGACCCGTTCGGCACGACCGGCGTCGCGTTCGGCCTCGGTCTCGCCGCAGCACAGGATCACGTCGAGTCCCTGCCGCCGCGCCGCCGCCGCCTTCGCCCACGCGTCGTGGCTGGTTTCGTTCTGGTCGGCCCGGCGTTCGCTATGGCCGACGATGACCACCGTCGCGCCCGCCTCGACCAGCATTTCCGCCGAGATACAGCCGGTATGCGCGCCACGTTCGTTCGCGTGGACGTCCTGCCCGCCGATCTGCATCGCTTTCGCGACTTCGGCGGCATGGTGGACCAGCGTGGCAGGCACGCACAGCGCAACATCGACGCCCGGCGCGGCGGCAGCCGCAGCGTCGATCGCGGCGATCTCCGCCAGCTGGCCGCGAAGCCCGTGCATCTTCCAATTGCCCGCGACCAGCTTGCGACGACTCATACCACGGCTCCCCAGGCGTTTTACATGTTCTACAGCCGATAGCGGCTCTGGCGTTTCGCGCAACCTTGAAGCGGCGGCAACCGCCTTCTAAAGCGGCATCCTTTCATTCCTTTCGATCGGTTGCACGGATGCTCGGTTTCTTCAGGCGCATGACCAAGTCGAAGGTCGGCATCTTCGTCGGCCTGCTGCTGCTGGCGGTCATCGCCATCGGCTTCGCAATGGCCGATCTCAACGGCCTGCGCCCGGGTTCGACCGGCAGCAACGGGACCGCCGTGGCGACGGTCGGCGACGACAAGATCACCGACACAGCGCTGACCGAACGGATTCGCGGCGACGTGCAGCAGGCGGCACAGCGCCAGCCGGGGCTCGACGTCGCGCAATATATCGCGCGCGGCGGGTTCGACGGATCGCTGAACCGCGCCATTTCCGACGCGGCGCTGCGTCAGTTCGCGCAGGAGCACGGGCTGGTCGTGTCCGATCGCTATGTCGATGGCCAGATCGCCAGCCTGCCCGCGTTCCAGGGACTGGACGGCAAGTTCAACCAGCAGACGTTCGAACAGACGCTGTCGCGCGCGCGGATCACGCCGCAGCAGCTGCGCGACGATATTCGCCGCGCGACGCTGACCCGCCTGATGCTGGAGCGGACGATCGAAAGCAGCTTCCTGCCGCAGCAGCTGGCGTTGCCCTATGCGTCGCTGGCGAAGGAAGCGCGCAGCGGACAGGTCGCGATCGTGCCGACCGCCGCCTTCCCCGCGCCGGCCGCGCCGACCGACCAGCAGCTGCAGGCCTATTACACCGCCAACCGCGCGCGCTACACCGTGCCCGAACGGCGCGTGATCCGCTACGCGATCGTCACGCCGGCCAGCGTCACGGCGCAATCGGCGCCGAGCGATGCCGAGGTGCAGGCGGCGTACAAGGCCAACGCCGCCCGCTTCGCGCCGTCGCAGACGCGCAGCGTGTCGCAGGTCGTCGTCGCCGATCAGGCGGCCGCGACCAAGCTGGCGCAGGCGGTGCGTGGTGGACAGGCGCTGGGTGCCGGGGCCAGCGCGATCGGGCTGGAGGCGACGACCTTTGCCGGGCAGACGCGCGGGCAGTTGGCGGGCAAGACGTCGCCCGCCGTCGCCGACGCCGCCTTTGCAGCACAGCAGGGCGCGGTGGTCGGGCCGGTACAGTCACCGTTCGGCTTCGTCGTGTTGAAGGTCGACGCCGTGACGCAGGTACCGGGCAAGACGGTTGAACAAGCGCGTCCCGAACTGGTCGCCGAGCTGAGCAAGACCAAGGGCGCGACCGCGCTGGGCGCGATCCAGGAAACGATCGACGGCGGCATCACCGATGGTGCGACGTTCGATGAGATCGTGGCCGACGCCAAGCTGAGCGCGCAGGCGACGCCACCGATCACCGCGCAGGGCATCGACCCGATGAGCCCGGCGCAGCCCGATCCCAAGCTGGCACCGATCGTCGAAGCGGGCTTCGCTGCCGAAGCCGGCGACGCGCCGCAGATCGTGCAGACCGCCGCCGACGGCACCTTCGCGCTGGTCGCGACCGGCGACGTCACCCGCGCCGCACCGCGCCCGCTGGCCGACATCCGCGATCAGGTCGCCGGCCAGTATCGCCAGGATCAGGCGTTGAAGGCGGCGCGCGCGGTCGCGCAGCAAATCCTGAACAAGGTGAATGGCGGCATGCCGCTCAGCACCGCGGTCGCGCAGTCGGGCGTCCGCCTGCCCGCGCCGCGTCCGGTCACCGCATCGCGCGCACAGCTGGCACAGCTGGGTCCGCAGGTGCCGCCCGCGCTGTCGCTGATGTTCTCGATGGCGCCCAAGAAGGTGCGGCTGACCGTGGCGCCGAATGGCGAAGGCTGGCTGCTGGTATATCTCGACGGTATCCAGCGCGGCGATGCCACCAATGACAAGGCGGCGATCACCGGCGTCGGGCGCGAGCTGGGGCGGATGACCGGCAACGAATATGCCGAACAGTTCGTCGAGGCGGTGCGGCGGCAGGTCGGCGTAAAGCGCAACGAACAGGCCATCAACCGCGTGCGCAACGAACTGGTCGGCGGCGCCGCTCCCGCTTCGGCGCAATGACCGGCGTCGAGGGGGTAGCCGCCGCCCGCGCCGCGCTGGCGGACGGGCGCCCGGCGCTGTTGTGGACCACGCGCGTCGCGGATACCGAAACGCCGGTCGCCGCCGCGTTGAAGCTGATGCAGTCGGGGCGCGGCGACTTCCTGCTCGAATCGGTCGAGGGCGGGTCGGTGCGCGGGCGCTACAGCCTGCTCGGCCTTGCCCCCGACCTCGTCTTTCGCGCGCAGGGGCACGGCGCGGCGATCAACGACCGCTGGTTGACCGACCGCACTGCCTTTGCCGATTGCGACGAACCGACGCTCGCCGCGTTGCGGACGCTGGTCGCGCAGTGCCGGATGGACGTGCCCGCCCCCCTGCCCCGGGCGCTGGCCTGCCTCGTCGGCTATTTTGGCTATGAGACGGTCGGGCTGGTCGAAAGCCTGCCGCAAGCCGCCAGCGACGCGCTGGGCCTGCCCGACATGATGTTCGTGCGGCCGACGGTGCTGCTGGTGTTCGACCGGCTGTCGGACACGCTGTTCGTCGTCGCACCCGTGTGGCCGGACGGCAGCGTCGATGCGGCGGCAGAGCGGATCGAGGCGACGGCAGCGGCGCTGGATGCCGCGATCCTGCCGCCGGCCACGCGACGGAACGACGTGCCCGAACCGGTGCTGACGCCCACGCTGCCCGCCGGGCGCTATGGCGATATGGTCGCGGCGGCGAAGGAATATATCGCGGCGGGTGACATCTTTCAGGTCGTGCTGGCGCAGCGATTCACCACGCCCTTCCCGCTCGAACCGTTCGAGTTGTACCGCGCGCTGCGGCGGATCAACCCGTCGCCGTTCCTCTATCACCTCGACCTGCCGGGCTTCGCGCTGACGGGCTCGAGCCCCGAAATCCTCGTCCGATTGCGTGATGGCGAGGTCACCATTCGGCCGATCGCGGGCACCCGCCCGCGCGGTGCCACGGCGGCGGAGGACGAGGCGAACCGGACCAGCCTGCTCGCCGATCCCAAGGAACGTGCCGAGCATCTGATGCTGCTCGACCTCGGCCGCAACGATGTCGGGCGGGTTGCGGCGACCGGCAGCGTGGCGGTGACCGAAAGCTACATGGTCGAATTCTACAGCCATGTGATGCATATCGTGTCGAACGTGGTCGGCCGCCTGCGGGACGATGCCGACGCGCTGGACGCGCTGTTCGCCGGCTTTCCCGCCGGCACCGTATCGGGTGCGCCGAAGGTCCGCGCGTGCCAGATCATCGCCGAACTGGAGCAGGAACGGCGCGGCGCCTATGCCGGCGGCGTCGGCTATTTCAGCCCCGACGGGTCGATGGATTCGTGCATCGTGCTGCGCACCGCGGTGGTCAAGGACGGGGTGATGCACGTCCAGTCGGGCGCGGGCATCGTCGCCGACAGCGACCCCGCATCCGAACAGCGCGAGTGCGAGGCGAAGGCCGGCGCGTTACTCGCCGCGGCACGCGAGGCGGTGGCACAGGCGGCGAAGGTGCGATTCGGACAATAGCGCGGAAGTTGGCGAAGTTTGGGCTACGTTAATGTCGCAGGCCTATGGTCTGTGGTGACCAGTTCCGATCAACTGTCTGACAACCTTTGATTCGTCGGGTCGACCCTGTTTTCATGGCCACGCGGATGTTGGCACGCACGGCCGATAGCGAGGAACGCCATGGTGACCATTCGCCGTGCGACGCTTAACGATATCGATCGCATCGTGCCGTTGTTCGATGCGTATCGGCAATTTTATGACGCGACCAGCGACCCGGCGGGCGCGCGAGCGTTCCTGACCGAACGGCTGGAGCGCGATCAGTCGGTGATCCTGCTGGCGGACGACGATGCCGGGTTCGCGCAGCTGTATCCGTGTTTCTCGTCGGTGCGGATGGCGCCGACGATGATCCTGAACGACCTGTTCGTGCGGCCGGAGATCCGCTGCGGCGGCGTGGGGGCGGCATTGCTGCACGCGGCGTGCGACCATGCCCGCGCGAGCGGGGCGACGCGGATGACGCTTCAGACGGCGGTCGACAACAGCGCGGCCCACGCATTGTACGTGCGCGCGGGCTGGGAGCGCGATGCACGATTCCTGACCTATGGCATCGCGGTGTGAGGAATGTACCGGGGAAAGAGCGCCGCGAGGATAGTCCGGGCGCCGTCCTGTAGGAAAATGGTTTGTCGGGAAGGCGCGCGCCCTATCGCCGTAGCGCGATCCAGCCGAGCCAGAGCCAGCCGACGATCATCGCCAGCCCGCCGATCGGGGTAATCGGTCCCAGCACGCCCCGCTGGCCGCCCAGCGCCATGGCGTAGAGCGAGCCGCCGAACAGCAGCCCGCCGGCGACGAACAGCCAGCCGGGTCCGCGCGCGCCGAGGTTCAGCGCGACCAGCGCGGCGATGGCATGGGCGAGCTGGTACTGGCCGCCGGTCTTGAACCAGTCGACCGCCGGGCCCGATGCGCCATGCGCGCCGAACGCACCCGCGGCGACGGCCATGGCGCCCGACAGCGCGGCGGCGAGGAGCAGGAGGTTCATAGGCAGGCTCCGTGGGAGAGATGTTCGGGGATGCCAGTAGCTGCTTTTGCCGCGGAACGCGCGGGATTCTATCCCGTCCGACGACCGCTGACCGGGCAGGCTGTCACTTACGCTCGTCGCCCCGGACCTGATCGAGTCCTCGGCGAACGGCGCGCGCTCCGCCACCCCTCCGCGGTACCCCCGCGCAGGCGGGGGTCCAGAGCCAGACCAAACAACCGCTTGCGCCCGGAACTCTGGACCCCCGCCTGCGCGAGGGTACCCGCCATCAGCCGCGCCCCGCCGGCGACTTACCGCTCTGCCCCCCCCACCTGCGCGAGGGTACCGTAAAAGGCGGTTAGCGACGACTTTCGCAGGGGTCTCGACCTGCTCCGGGATGACGTTGGCAATTGTCGTTTCAGTCAGGGTCGGAGGTCGTCCATTACGGCATCGCTGGACCGGGCGATCGTGTTGACATGTGCTGTCCGCCGGTAATCCCTTCCCGCAATCTAACCCGCGTCGTCCGCGACCGTGCCGGGCGCCGCCGCGACCCGGGCGTGGGTGAAGATCATCTCGCGGCCCCGGCGCAGGTCGCCGGTTTCCGACTGTTGTGACAGGCGCTTCGCATCGGTCTTGCGATACAAATCCTCGGTCCGGTCGATCTCGCCATCGTCGACGCCGACGCTGGCCATCGCGGCGCGGGCCATGGTGACCGCCGAATCGAGCACCTCGCGGAACACGCCCTGGATCGGCGCACCGCTGAGCTTGACGACGGCGCGCCGGTCATAGGCGCGCACGAAGATGCCGGGTGCCGGAAACGCCTGATGGATCGCGTCGATCGTTTCGGCATCGTATGGGTCGCCGTCGGTACAGAACAGCAGCAGTTCGGCATCCTGCGCACCCGCAAGGCGCAGCAGGTCGATGCGGGTGCCGTCGCCATAATAGACCTTCATCCCGAAGCTGCCGGCGATCTCGATCATTTCGACGTCGCGGTCGATCACGGTGACGCTGATCCCCTGCGCCAGCAGCATCTGCGCGACGGTTTGGCCGAAGCGGCCATAGCCGACCACCACCGCACTGGCGCCGTCGTGGCGCGGTCCTTCGGGATCGTCGCCGGCACGCTTGTCGGGATCGGCGCGGAACTTGCGCGTCGCCATCATCAGGAACGGCGTGGTCGCCATCGACAGGGTGACGATTGCGCCGAAGACGCTGGCCGCCTCGGGTGCGATCAGCAGCGCGTTCTGCGCCTGCGCAAACAGCACGAAACCGAACTCGCCGCCCTGGCTGAGCAACAGCCCCAGCGCCAGCGCACCGCGCCACGGCATACCGAACAACCGCCCGACGCCGAAGATCACCAGCCCCTTGGTCGCAATCAGCGCCAGCGCCATGCCGACGACGAACACCGGCCGTTCGACGATCGCGCCGAGATCGAGCATCATGCCGACCGCGAGAAAGAACAGGCCGAGCAGGATCGAGCGGAACGGCTCGACATCGGCCTCCAGCTCGTGGCGATAGGGGCTGTCGGCCAGCATCACGCCGGCGATGAACGCACCCAGCGCGGTCGACAGCCCCAGCCACTGCATCACCGCCGCGCTGGCGATGACGGTGAACAGCCCGGCGAACACGAACATCTCGCGCTCGCCCATATTGCCGATCAGGCGGAACAGCGGGCGCAGCAGGAACCGGCCGGCAAGGATCAGCCCGACGACCGCGCCGACGGTCCATAGCGCCAGTTGCCAGCCCGGCGGGCCGGCGGCATCGGCCGGATTGCGCGACAGCGCAGCGACGATGGTGATGAGCGGGACGATCGACAGATCCTGAAACAACAGGATCGCGAAGGCGCGTTCACCGAACGGCGTCTTGAGGCGGCCGGCGGATTGCAGCATCGGCAACACCTGCGCGGTCGACGACAACGCCAGGGGGAGCCCCAGCGCGAGCGCCGCCGCCCAGCTGAAATGCGTCGCCAGCCACACGACGCCGGTGATCGCGACTCCGCACAGCACGACCTGCAACAGGCCGAGGCCGAAAATGTCGCGCTTCATCTGCCACAGCCGCGACGGGCTGAGCTCGAGGCCGACGAGGAACAGCAGCAGGGTGATGCCGAGTTCGGCGATGGCGAGCTTCGATTCGGCGTTGCCGACGAGGCCCAGCACCTGCGGCCCGACGACCGATCCAGCGACGAGATAGCCGAGCGTGGCGCCCAGCCCCAGCTTGCGGAAGATCAGCACGAACACCAGCGCCGCGCCCAGCAGCGGCGCGAAATCATGGAGCAGCGACGCGGTGCCGTGTTCCATCAGGCGGCGGCTCGCTGGCCGGCGGCCTGTGCCGCGGCCTCGGCGGCCGCTTCGAAGGCGAGCCGGATCGAGGCGTGACGCGCGCTGTGCGGGCGGGCCGGTTCGAACAGCGTCAGGCCGGGCCAGTCGGGCGCATCGCCCTCCCCGGCCAACCACGCGGCGAGCGTGTCGCTGGCGGTGGCGAGTTCGGCGGGCGACTTGCCGACGATCTGCCGGGCGAGGAGCGCCGACGATGCCTGTCCCAGCGCACAGGCGCGGACCAGCATGCCGACCGCGGCGACCCGGCCGTCGTCGCCGAGCGCGATATCGACGGTCACGCGGCTGCCGCAGATGGGCGACCGTTTCTCGACCGAGGCATGGGGTTCGGGCAAGCGGACGGCCTGCGCGGTTTCGGCGGCAAGGCGGAGGATTTCGGTGTTGTAGAGATTTGCGGTCACGCGACCGGATGTAGGGGGCGATCGTGACGCTGGCGAGTCGTTCGCGTCGTTTTCTAGTCGCCGAACACCGGCTCGCCCCGGCGGCGGCGGTCGATGAAATCGACGACGCTGGTGCTGGTGGCGTTGAGCAGCGGGTAGGTCCGCGCCTCCTTGATCCATGCCGGGCGCCGCGTCGGCCCGCCACCGATGAAGTCCGCCGCGAGCAGCAACAGCAGGAAGGCGAGGCTGACGAGGATCAACCCCTTAACCGCGCCGAAGCCGAAGCCCAGCGCGCGATCGACCGGCCCCAGCACCGAGGCACGGGTGCGCGCGCCGATACCGTTGGCGACCAGCCGTCCGGCGAAATAGCCGATACCGGCGATCAGCGCGAAGGCGAGCGTTGCGGCTCCGCCAGCTGTGCCGGTCGGTCCGACCAGCGCGGCGGCGACCGGCGTGTGGAACAGTTTGAGGGCGATAACGACCAACGCCCATGCGCCGAGCGACAATACTTCGGTGACGAACCCGCGCATAAAGCCGAGCAGCGCCGCACCGCCCACGGTAAGGAGAACGGCGATGTCGAGCGAGGTCAGGCCCATGACGGTGGCTATGCCGGGCGATGGGGGGATTGTCGAGACTGGGGGTGGCTGGCGTTGCACGTGCGGCACTGCCCCTCCACCACTCGCTTACGCGAGCGGTCCCCCTCCCCATATTATGGGGAGGATCTGGCGCTCTAAAATCCTCCCCATATCATGGGGAGGGGGACCGCGCCCGACAGGGCGTGGTGGAGGGGGAGCGCGGCGCAACGCAACGATCTGTGTGCAGATACCCCCGTCCAACAGCCTTCGGCTGGTCCCCCCCCCGTGCCGGGGAGGATCTTACCGCCCCAACATATAATCCACGAACCGCGGCAAGTCCTTGAACCCGGACAGCTTGATCGCGCCGCCCTCTGCCTGACTGGCCGGGGCCAGCGCGCGCGAGAACCCCAGCTTCCCCGCCTCCTTCAACCGCAACGCGCCGTGCGCAACCGGGCGGACCTCGCCCGACAACGCGATCTCGCCGAACACGATCGCGTCGGACGGCACCGGACGTTCGGACAGCGCCGACACCAGCGCCGCGGCGACCGCAAGGTCCGCGGCGGGATCGGTCACCCGGTAGCCACCGGCGATGTTGAGATAGACTTCGGCGGTGGCGAAGGCCAATCCGCAGCGCGCCTCCAGCACCGCGAGGATCATCGCCAGGCGCCCCGAATCCCAGCCAACGACGGCCCGGCGCGGGGTTGCACCCGAGGCGAGGCGGACGGTCAGCGCCTGCACTTCGACCAATACGGGGCGCGTCCCCTCCAGTGCGGGAAAGACGACGGTGCCGGTGACATTCTCGTCACGACTAGTGAGGAACAGCGACGAAGGGTTTGAAACTTCGGACAATCCTTCGCTTTCCATCGCGAAGACACCGATTTCGTCGGTGCCGCCGAAACGGTTCTTGACCGCGCGCAGGATGCGATACTGGTGGCTGCGCTCACCCTCGAACGCCAGCACGGTGTCGACCATGTGTTCGAGGACGCGCGGGCCCGCGATCGATCCGTCCTTCGTCACATGGCCGACCAGCACGACCGCGGTGCCACGCTCCTTGGCGAAGCGGATCAGTTCGCCCGACGACGCGCGGACCTGACTGACAGTGCCCGGCGCCCCTTCGATCAGGTCGCTGTGCATCGTCTGGATCGAATCGATGATCAGCAGGTCGGGCGCGGACGATCCGCCGAAGGTCGTCAGGATATCGCGTACCGACGTCGCGGCTGCGAGTTGCACCGGGGCATTGCCCAGCCCCAGGCGCCGGGCGCGCAGGCGGACCTGATCGGCGGCTTCCTCGCCCGACACATAGGCGACCGATTTACCGGCGAGTGCGAGCTTGGCCGCTGCCTGCAACAGCAACGTCGATTTGCCGATGCCGGGATCGCCGCCGATCAGCGTCGCGGATCCCTCGACGAACCCTCCGCCCAGCGCGCGGTCGAGTTCGGCGATGTCGGTCTTCAAGCGGTCGGGCAGCGCGATGGCGGTGTCGAGGCCCGACAGCAGGATCGGCCGCCCACCGCTTTGCAGATTATGCCGCGCGGAAAAGGGCGTGACGACCGCGCCGGCATCCTCGACCAGCGTGTTCCAGTCGCCGCAATCGGCGCATTGCCCCGCCCATTTCGAGGATACCGATCCGCATTGCTGGCAGACATAGCGCTTCTGGGGTTTGGCCATGCGCGGTCGTGTAGCAGGGTGAGAACGAAAGGGGAATATCAGTCGAGTTCGCTGCCGCGTTTCAGGACCTTGGTGCCGTCATCCTGTTCGATCAGGTAGGCCGGGTTATCCTTTGTGCCGTTCTTGGTGATCTTGCTGCCCTTGATCGTGCGCTGCACGCGGCGATCGAAGCGTTCCTCGATCTTGCCCTCGGCCGTGCCGTTGCCCCACGACCATTTTACGGTCTGGCCCTTCTTGTAGCTCTCGCTCATCCTGCGCTCCTGTTCGTCGGCGGGGTCAACCCTTTGGCGGGGATGAGCGTTCCGGTGGCGTACGCGGCGTTCCGACGCTATGGCGCGCGGATGAAGCCTTCCCAACTCCGCGTCGCGATGTTCAGCGGAAACTACAACTATGTCCGTGACGGCGCCAACCAGGCGCTCAACCGCCTCGCGCGCCACCTGCTCGACCATGGCGTCAGCCTGCGCGTCTATTCGCCGACGACCGACAAGCCCGCCTTTCCGCCGACCGGCGATCTGGTCAGCGTCCCTGCCTACGGCATGCCCGGCGGGCGCGGCGAGTATAAGCTGGCGCGCGGGCTGACGGCCAAGACGCGTGCCGATCTGGAGGCGTTTCGGCCGAATATCGTCCATGTCTCCGCCCCCGACATTCTCGGTCACCGCGCGCTCAGCTGGGGCCGCAGGCAGGGCGTCGCGACGCTCGCCTCGCTCCACACCCGGTTCGAGACCTATCCGCAATATTACGGCATCGGTTTCCTCGAACCCGTCGCGGTCGCGCTGTCGAAGCGGTTCTACAGTCGCGCCGATCAGGTGATGGTGCCCGGCCGCGGCATGGCCGACCTGCTGCGCGACTGGGGGGTCACGTCGCCGATCGATATCTGGTCGCGCGGCGTCGATCACCAGCGGTTCAGCCCGGCGATGCGCGACCTCGACTGGCGGCGGTCGCTGGGGATCGGCGACGACGAGGTCGCGGTCAGCTTTCTCGGGCGGCTGGTGCTGGAGAAGGGACTGGACATCTTTTCCGACGTCGCGACCGAGTTGCAGCGCCGCGGGGTCAGGCACCGCATCCTCGTGATCGGCGAGGGGCCGGCGCGCGACTGGTTCGCCGAACGCGTGCCGCATGCGGTGTTCGCCGGGTTCCAGGCGGGGGACGATCTGGGCCGTGCGGTCGCGTCGATGGACGTGTTCTTCAACCCGTCGATCACCGAGACGTTCGGCAACGTGACGCTGGAGGCGATGGCAGCGGGCGTGCCGGTGGTCGCCGCGCGCGCGACCGGCGCGGTGGGCATGGTCGAGGATCGGACAACGGGGTTTCTGGTGCCGCCGCGCGACGTGCCCGCCTATGCCGATGCGATTGCGCGACTATGCGACGATGCCGATCTGCGCTGGCGGATGGGGCTGGCCGGGCATGACGCCGCGAAGGGATATCGGTGGGACAGCGCGAGCCAGTCGGTGCTGGATGCGTATCTGCGGATTGCGCGGGGGTAACGGCCAGGCGTCGGCGATGGAGCCGCAGCGTTGCGTGTATGGATTCCCGCCTTCGCGGGAATGACGAAGGTCGGGGGTCGCGCTTTTGTCGCAGACTTCGGGAAGAAGCGGGCCCCCGGGTCGAGCCCGGGGTGACGAGACGGCGTTGCTCTTGGCCCCTGCCCCGCCAATCGCTTAACGTCGCATCAACCCGTGTCCGGTATCGCTGCGGGTGACGTTAGGGGCCCCACGCCGATGATCGACAATTTCTCGCTGGGGCTGACCCATTTGCTGATGCTGGTCGCGGCATGGCGGTTGCTGCGGCGGCCCGACCTCGATCAGGAGCGGGTGCGCGACGATGCCCCGCGTAAAGGCCGGGATCGCTTCGGTGCGTGATCTCGTCTTCGTCGCATTCCTGGGACTGTTGTTCGCGGCCGGGTTTCGCAAGCCGTTCGTGTTCGTGCTGACCTATGTCTATATCGACATCGTGTCGCCGCAGCGGCTGACCTATCTGCTGCTCAATTCGATCCCGATCTCGCTGATCGCCTGCGGGCTGGCGGTGCTGGCATGGGCGGTGGTCGACGACAAGCGCGACACGCGGATGGCGCCGCGCCAGTTCCTGATGCTCGCCCTGCTGCTCTATTGCCTGTGGACGACCAAGACCGCCGATTTCCCGGTCGAGGCGCAGTTCAAATGGGAGTGGGTGTGGAAGGCGCTGGCCTTCGCCATCTTCCTGCCGCTGACGCTCCGGACCAAGCTGCGCATCGAATCGCTGCTGCTGTTCATGGTGTTGTCGGCGGCGTCGATCATCATCGTCGGCGGGATCAAGACGCTGGGATCGGGCGGCGGATACGGCGAATTGAACCTGATGGTGTCGAACAATGCCGGGCTGTACGAAGGCTCGACTATCTCGACCGTGGCAATCGCGATCATCCCGCTGATCCTGTGGTTCAGCAAGTTCGGCACGGTGTTCGCGCCCGACTGGCGGGTGCGCGCCTTCTGCTACGCGCTGATCTTTTCGTGCATGTTGATCCCGGTCGGCACATCGACGCGGACGGGCCTGTTGTGCATCGTCCTGCTCGGCGTGCTGATGCTGCGCGACGTGAAGCGGCGGCTGACCTATCTGGCGATGGCGGGCGCGGCGGCAGTGATGGCGGTGCCGTTCCTGCCATCGGCCTTTACCCAGCGGATGGAGACGATCGGTACCTATCAGTCCGACGCATCGGCATCGACGCGCCTCGCGGTGTGGATGTGGACGCTCGACTATGTGAAGCAGAATCCGTTCGGCGGCGGCTTCGTCGCGTATCTCCAGAACCGCATCCGTTATGAAAAGGTCGCGGTGGTCGGTGAAGGCGCCAACCAGACAGTCGAACGCAGCCTCGAGGTCGATGCCGGGCGCGCCTATCACTCGGCCTATTTCGAGATGCTGGGCGAACAGGGCTATCCGGGGCTGATGCTGTGGCTGGCGATCAATCTGGGCGGGCTGTTCCGGATGGAAGTGCTGCGGCGACGCTATGCGAAGGCCGGGCCGGAGGACGCGTGGGTCGTGCCGCTCGCCGCCGCGCTGCAGAACGGGCATGTCGTCTATCTGTTCGGGGCGAATTTCGTGGCGATCGCCTTCCAGCCCTTCGTCTTCATGCTGATCGGCGCGCAGATCGGGCTCGACACCTATCTGGCACGCAAGCGCAGCGAACAGACGTGGAGCCCGATCCAGCGGCGCAAGAAGGGGGCGGTAGCGGCATGAACGAGTTGAAGGCGCTGACCGGCGCGCGCGGCCTTGCCGCATGGTGGGTGGTGCTGTTCCACCTGCGCGGGTCGATGGCGGAGATGCACCCGGCGATCGAGTCCGCCATCGCCAAGGGCTATCTGGCGGTCGATTTCTTCTTCCTGCTGTCGGGCTTCGTGATCTGGTTGTCATGGGGCAAGCGGTTCGGCGAGGGTGGCTTCACCGTTGCCGGGCGGTTCCTGTGGAAGCGCATGGCGCGCATCTGGCCTCTGCATCTGTTCGTGCTCGGTTGCGCGGTCGTGCTGGCGGTGGTGCTGGCGGCGAGCGGGCGCAACATCGATCGCTTTCCGTTTGCCGAACTGCCGCTGCATATCGTGCTGCTGCAGAGTTGGGGGTTGGTCGATCCGCTGAAGTGGAACGACCCAGCATGGTCGATCAGCGCCGAGTCCGCAGCCTATCTGCTGTTTCCGTTGCTCGCAGTTGCGTTCGACTGGCGGCGGGTGCCGAGTGTGGTGCTGGTCGGCTTCGTCGCGGTGCTGCTGTTCGGTATCCTGCCGCTGTGCGGGCAGGATGGCTTGGGGAGCGACCTGCAACGCTTTGCCGTCGCGCGCTGCGTGATCCAGTTCGCCGCCGGGACCGCGATCGGGGCGCTGTGGCTGCGCTGGCAGGGGCGCGACCGGGTTGCCCTGATGGCCGTCATACTCGCAGTGGTGCTGGCGGCGGCGTGGGGAACGAAGCTGTTGTCGGAGGGGCATTCGCTGCCGGCGGCGCTGGCGTGCCTGTTGCTGGCGGCGGGGATCACGTCGAACCGGCGCGGCAACCCGCTGGAATGGGCGCCGATCCATCGGCTGGGCGAGATCAGCTATGCGACCTATCTCGGCCATTTCCTGCTGTGGTTCGTGTTCAAGCTGGTGCTGGTCGAGGACGCGGCTGATGCGCCGGCCTGGGTGCTGGCGCTGTATGTCGTCGCGGTGATCGTGTCGTCGGAGCTGCTGTATCGCGGGGTCGAGCGGCCGGCGCAGAATTGGCTCAACCGGGTTGGGGATCGGCGGCGGGTGGTGGTGGCGTAGCGTCGCCACAGCCGTCACCCCGGACTTGATCCGGGGTCCCGCTTTCTTCTGCGACGGTTGAGAAAGAAGCGGGACCCCGGGTCGAGCCCGGCGTGACGTTTGGGTGGGTAGGCGTTTCCACCATTACGTCGCCCCAGCGGAGGCTGGGGCCTCCTGCGGCGAGGAGCGCACTCCCTTATCGGGAGATCCCAGCCTTCGCTGGGATGACGTGTATTGCGGGGGACGGTTGTTCTGCGGACCATCCGCAACCAAATAATCCGGACCCCCGCGCACACGAAGGTCCAGAGCCCGGAATGCAACGATAGCGCCTGTCGCCCTGGACCCCCGCCTGCGCGGGGGTACGGCAATGGGCGGGCGAGCCGCAGCCCGCCCCGCCCCACTCACGCCTCCGCCAGTTCGCCCTGCAGCGCCTCGATCACCGCCTTCGAGAATGCCGGGATATCGTCGGGCTTGCGGCTGGTGATCAGGTTGCCGTCGATTACCACCTCTTCATCGACCACTTCGGCACCGGCATTTTCCAGATCGGTGCGCACCGACGGCCAGCTGGTCACGCGGCGGCCGTCGACCACGTCGGCCTCGACCAGCAGCCACGGCGCGTGGCAGATCGCGGCGACGATCTTGTCGTCGTCCATGAACTCGCTGACGATCTCGACCGCGCGTTCCTCGATGCGCAGCTTGTCGGGATTGCCGACGCCGCCGGGCAGCAGCAGCATGTCGAATTCCTCGGTATCGACATCGTCGAGCGTCAGGTCGGGCGTGATCTTGCGCGCGTCTTCGCTGTCGTTGACGACGCCCTGGATCGGGTCGGTCTTGATCGAGGCGAGCGTCACGGTCGCGCCGGCGTCGAGCAGCGCCTGACGCGGATCGAACAGTTCGGACTCCTCGAATCCGTCGGTGGCGAGGATCAGGACGCGAGCATTGGCGAGGTCGGCCATCGGTAATCTCCTGGGGCATGGGTCCGGTCCCTAACCGGCAGGCATCGGGCGGGTTCCGGAACGAAGCGACGAGCCGAACATTCATCAGGTCAATCGCAGGGATAGCCCGATGGAACCAGCCGCCGACGTAGAACTCCCCTGCCCCGCCGGTTGCGTGTTTTCCGATTGCGACGCCCCCGGCATCACCCGGCGCAAGCTGACGCGCGGCTGGGGCTATTACGACGCCGATGGCGACCGGATCACCGAGCGGGAAGAGATCGACCGGCTGAACGCCATTGGTCTTCCCCCCGCCTATCGCGACGCATGGTTCTGCCCTGACCCGACCGGCCACATTCAGGCGATCGGGTGGGACGAAAAGGGCCGCAAGCAATATCGCTATCATGTCGATTTCCGCGAGGCGCAGGAAACGGCGAAATATGATCGCTGCACGGCGTTCGGGCACAAGCTGCCCAAGCTGCGCGCGCAGGTCGAACGCGATCTGGCGAAGCGCGCGCTCAGCCGCGACCGGGCGGTGGCGGCGGTGGTGCGGCTGCTCGACCTGGGGCGGGTGCGCGTCGGGAACGAAGGCTATGCGCGGGTCAACAAGAGCTTCGGCGCGACGACGCTGCGCAAGCGCCATGCGAAGCTGACCGGCACCAGCCTCAAGCTGCAATATCGCGCCAAGTCGGGCAAGATGCGGGTGCTGACGATCACCGACCGCTCACTCGCCAGCTTCGTGCGCAAGTGTCAGGATTTGCCGGGGCAGCATCTGTTCCGCTGGGTCGATGATGCCGGCGAAACCCATCCGGTCACCTCCAGCGACGTCAACGCCTATATCCGCGCGGCGATGGGCGACGATTTCACCGCCAAGCATTTCCGGACATGGGGGGCGAGCGTGTTGGCGTTTACCTCGCTGGCCGATGCGAAGGACGATATCAGCCTGAAGACGATGCTGGGGCCGGTGGTCGATGCGCTCGGAAATACGCCGGCGATCGCGCGGAAATCCTATGTCCATCCGCTGCTGGTGACGCTGGTCAAGGAAGGGCAGCGCGAATTTCGAGAAACGCTGCGCCTGCCGCGATCGGCGAAACATCTCAGCCGTCACGAACGCGGGCTGATCGCGTTGCTCGAGGCGCACGACGACGTCGCCGCCGCCGCCTGAGAGGACCACATGACTACCAATACCGCATCGCCCGCCGCGACGGTCGAAAAGAGCTTCAACGCCGATCATGCGCAGGCGCAGGCACGGCTGTTGCTGCAGGACAGCGCGCGATGGATCGCCGACAACTGGCTGCAGGTGCTGATCGCGCTGGGGATCGGGTCGGCGATCGTGCTGGTGCTGCTGGTGTTGCGGCGATGGGGCATGAAGCTGGCCCGGGACGACCGTGCCGGATGGGGCAGCGTGGCGGGCCGCGCGATCGGGCGGACCGGGCTGTTCTTCATGGTGATGCTCGCCGCCAAGCTGGTCGACGGCTATGCCAGCGCGCCGCCGATGGTGACGACGACGATCGAGTTCCTGTTCACCGTTGCCGCGGTGTTCCAGGCGGCGATCTGGGCGCGCGAAGTGATCCTTGGCGCGGTCGAGCGGCGGACGGCGAGCGACCATTATCACGGCGAGGCGCTGGCGTCCGCCATGGGGCTGATCCGGTTGCTGGTCACCTTTGCGCTGTTCGCGATCGCGCTGATCGTCGTGCTCGACAATCTGGGGGTGAACGTCACCGGGCTGGTCGCCGGGCTGGGTGTGGGCGGCATCGCGATCGGTCTGGCGGCTCAGGGCATCTTTGCCGATCTGTTCGCCGCGCTGTCGATCATCTTCGACAAGCCGTTCCGGCGCGGCGACAATGTCAGCTACGACCAGACCAACGGATCGATCGCCGAGATCGGGCTCAAGTCCACACGCATCCGCTCGGTCACCGGCGAAGAGCGGATCATTTCGAACAAGAATTTGCTCGACAAGGAAATCACCAACAACACGCGGCGGTCGCATCGCCGAGCGTCGTTCGCGATCGGCGTGACCTATCAGACCGATGCCGAAACCTGCGCGCGCATCCCCGCGATACTGCGCGAGGTGGTGGAGGCCGAGGACCGTGTATTCGTCCGTTGCGGCCTGACCGGCTTCGGCGCGTCGAGCATCGATTTCGAGCTGCTCTTCGATTCGAGCGGGGCGGACTATGTCGCCTTCTATGACGGGCGTACCGCGGTCGGCATCGCCATCCTGCGCCGCTTCGCTGCCGAGGGGATCGAGATCGCCTATCCGACGCAGGTCAACTTCAACGCGCGCGCCGACGGCACGATCGTCGATCCCGTTCCGGCACATCCGTAACGTTTTTCGAACATAGGGTCTGGTGCTGCAACGGCGGCACGCCGCCTTTTCCTGTTCGGGGTGTGGAAACGCTTGGCGGCATGCGTCGTCCGCGCTATGAGCGTTCGCACAACGGACGAGGATCACGCGTGGCCGAAATTGCGGCTCAGGAACTGGCCAGCGAGATCGGTGCCGTCTGGCGTTCCGACTGGTTGGTGCTGACCCAGGCCACGATCGATGCCTTTGCCGAGGCGACCGGCGACCGGCAGTTCATCCATGTCGATCCGGTGGCTGCCGCCGCCACCCCGTTCGGGGGCACGATCGCCCATGGCTTCCTGCTGCTGTCGCTGATGCCGCAGTTCGCGGCGGCGAGCGACCAGCCCGCGATCGCCGGTGTCCGCATGGGGGTGAACTATGGCGGGGAGCGTACGCGCTTCCTGTCCCCCGTCCGTTCGGGCAGCCGCATCCGCGGCCGCTTCACCCTGCTGGCGATGGTCGAGAAACGGCCGGGCCAATGGCAGCAGACGATCGAATATGCCGTCGAGGTCGACGGTACCGACAAACCCGCGCTGATCGCCGAATGGATCAGCCAGATCTTCACCTGAACTCGAGGACCATCATGCGCTCAGCCGTCATCGTCTCCACCGCCCGTACCCCGATCGGCCGCGCCTATCGCGGGGCGTTCAACAACCTGCCCGCGCCGACGCTGGCCGCGCATTCGATCCGTGCCGCGGTCGAACGCGCCGGGATCGACGGTGCCGAAGTCGATGACGTGCTGTTCGGCGCGGCGCTGCAGCAGGGGCATCAGGCGGGCAACATCGCGCGCAACGCCGCGCTGCGCGCCGGGCTGCCGACCAGCGTGTCGGGCATGTCGATCGACCGCCAGTGCGCCAGCGGACTGATGGCGATCGCCACCGCCGCCAAGCAGATCGTCCATGACCGCATGGACATCTGCGTCGCAGGTGGCGTCGAATCGATCAGCCTCGTTCAGACGCCCCAGATGCGCGTCGGCGCCGATCCCGAACTGCTGGCGATGCACGGCGACATCTACATGCCGATGCTGCAGACCGCCGAGATCGTCGCCCAACGTTACGGCATCTCGCGCGATCGGCAGGACGCCTATGCGCTCCAGTCGCAGCAGCGCACCGCCGCCGCGCAGGCCGCCGGGCGGTTCGACGCCGAACTGATCCCCGTCACCGCGACGATGAACGTCGTCGACAAGGCGACGAAGGAAGTGTCGACCCACGAAGTCACGCTGACCAAGGACGAAGGCAACCGCGCCGACACGACGCTGGAAGGCCTGCAGTCGTTGAAGCCCGTGATGGGCGAACAGGCGGTCATTACCGCCGGCAATGCCAGCCAGCTGTCGGACGGATCGTCGTCCTGCGTGCTGATGGAGGAATCGGTGGCATCGGCGCGTGGGCTTCAGCCGTTGGGTCGCTATGTCGGAATGGCGGTGGCCGGCACCAAGCCCGACGAAATGGGCATCGGTCCGGTCTATGCCATCCCCAAGCTGCTCGAGCGGTTCGAGCTGAGCATGGACGATATCGGGCTGTGGGAGTTGAACGAGGCGTTCGCGGTGCAGGTGCTGCATTGCCAGGACGTGCTGGGCATCCCCAACGACCGGCTGAACGTCAATGGCGGCGCGATCTCGATCGGGCACCCGTACGGCATGTCGGGCGCGCGGATGACCGGCCACGCGCTGATCGAAGGCAAGCGCCGCGGCGTGAAATATGTCGTGGTGACGATGTGCGTCGGCGGCGGCATGGGCGCGGCGGGGCTGTTCGAGGTTCTGTAAATCGTCAATGATTTGTTGACATTTCTCCGTCAATGATGGATTGACTGATCGTCAAATCATCGTTAACGGAGGAATGCGTGCAAATAGTCGAAGAACAGGCGTTGCGGTCGCGCACTGCCGCGATTGTGCTGGACTGGGCGGCGGAGCGCCAGCCGCCTTTCTCCGGTGAGGGCAAGGCGGACTATGCCGACGCCATTGTCGCCGCGCATGTGGTTGCCGACGAAGCGCGACTGAACCTGCACCGCTGGATCGACGCGGCGCGTAGGGCAGACCTGAGCTGGACCGAGATCGGCGACGCGCTGGGCATCAGCAAGCAGGCGGCGCAGCAGCGTTTCCGGCGACTGGCCAGCGAGGGCGTCGATGCCGAGGCGGATGGCGCGACGTTCGTGCGTACCGGGGCGACCGCGTTCAACGAGATGCGGATCCTGGCCGAAGAGGGCCGTCGCGGGAACGAGCTGGTCGCGCTGGGCGTGCTGACGCTGACCTTGCGACCGAGCGACCGGGTTTGGGAATATTGCCGGCGGATCGGCACCGGGAGCGACTCCGCGCGGCTGGAGGCGCAGGGTTGGGTGCATGTCGGCAGTTACCTGCCGTTCCATTATTACAAGCGAGCGGTTGGGTAGTGGCGGTTGCGCTGGGTCGCGGGCAAGGGACAGGGCCGGGATTAACGTCGACTGGTCGCGCTGAGTAAGAGCTGAGCGCTTCGGCTGCCTGCCTGCGGCGGGCGCTCAAGGCAGGCCTTGGTGCTGCCCACCGAAATTGAAGACCTCTATCCCTGAACGGTCCTCCTATACGCCCTTTCGACAAGCTTAAGGGCTACTCAGGACGAACGGTCGTCGCGGTGGGTGATGCCCACCTCTACCATCCCGTCTGGTTCGAGCAGCTTCGAGCTTGTCGAGAAGCGTCCGTCGAGAACGGGTTGCCTGGAGCACCCCCTTCTCGACTTCGGTTGTCGACAGGCTCGAACCTCCGCCCGAAGCAAACGGGGGGAGCGGATGGAAGTTGGAAGAAGAAGGCGTGAAGCCCCCTCACCCGATCCGCTGCATCCACCCATGCGGATCGTTGCTCCGCCCACGCTGGATATCGGTCAGCTGCTTGAGCAGCGCCTGCGTCCGTTCGCCCGGCTGGCCGTCGCCGATCTGGAACGCGAAGTCCGCCGAGGACACCTTGCCGATCGGGGTCACCACCGCGGCGGTGCCGCATGCGAATGCCTCGACCAAACGACCGCTGGCGGCATCGGCGTGCCACTGGTCGATCGAATAGCGTTCCTCGCGCACCGTGATCCCCTGATCGCGCGCCAGCGTCAGGATCGAATCGCGGGTGATGCCGGGCAGGATCGTGCCGGTCAGCGGTGGCGTCACCATCGTGCCGTCGTCGAACACAAAGAAAATGTTCATGCCGCCCAGTTCCTCGACCCAGCGACGTTCGGTCGCATCGAGGAACACGACCTGATCGCACCCCTGCCGGATCGCTTCCGACTGGGCGAGCAGGCTGGCGGCATAGTTGCCGCCGCACTTCGCATCGCCCGTGCCGCCGGGCGCGGCGCGGGTGAATTCTTTCGACACCCAGAGCGAGATGCTCTTCGCGCCGCCCGGCCAATAATTGCCGACCGCGGAAGCGATGACGCAGTAGAGATATTCGGCCGACGGCTTCACGCCGAGGAACGTCTCCGACGCGATCATGAACGGGCGGAGATAGAGGGCGCTGCCCTCCCCGGCCGGAATCCAGTCACGCTCGGCCAGCGTCAGTTCGCGACACGACGCGACGAACAGTTCCTCGGGCAGTTCGGCCATGGCAAGGCGCTTTGCCGAGCGACGAAAACGCGCGGCATTCTGCTCCGCACGGAACAGCGCGACGCCGCCATCGGGCAGGGTATAGGCTTTCAGCCCTTCGAAGATTTCCTGTGCGTAGTGGAGGACCGCGGCGGCGGGGTCCATGACGATCGGCGCGCGCGCGGTGATCTTAGCGTCGTACCAGCCCTTGTCCTCCGACCAGCGCATCGTCGCCATATGGTCGGTGAAGACGCGCCCAAAGCCCGGATTTACGATCCGCGCCGCCCGCTCGCTCGCCGTGACCGGCGTCGCATGGGGTTCGAAGGCGAAGGTCGGCTGCGTCATGGCGTCCTCATGGATGAATGCTTGCGGTGGCGTAGGCCGGATGGCAGAAATGGTCAACATGACTGCCCCAATATCGCCCGCCCAACCCATGGCCGCCTCCGCGCTGTTCCTGCGCGAAGCCGAGGTGCGGCGCGGGATCGAGCTGTTATATTTCGGCTATAGCCACCTGACGCGGACGATCGACGAGGAATTGGCAGCGCAGAATCTGGGGCGGGCGCATCACCGGGCGCTGTATTTCATCGCGCGGCGGCCCGACCTCTCGGTCAGCGAGCTGCTGCGGCTGCTGGCGATCACGAAACAGTCGCTCGGACGGGTGCTGAACGATCTTTCCGCGCGCGGGCTGGTCGAAAGCCGGGCGGGCGATCGCGATGCGCGGCAGCGGCTGTTGAAGCTGACGGCCGATGGCGCGGCGCTGGAGGCGCGGCTGTACGAAATGCTGAACGCGAAACTGTCGCGGGCCTATTCGGGAGCGGGGCAGGAAGCGGTCAGCGGCTTCTGGGCAGTGCTGGAGGGGCTGATCCCGGCGGGTGACAAGGCGGCGGTGGCGGCGCTGGGGCGGTAGGGTTTGCCAAACACCTCGCGTCCTCATCGATTCACCCTCACCCTTCCGCGGCTTCGCCGCTCCCTCCCTCTCCCGCCGGGAGAGGGAAGGGGCCCACCCGGCGGAGCCGGGTGGGAAGGGTGAGGGTGATCGCCGACCTACCCCCGTGCTTCCGCCGCCATCTCCGCATTGCGCCGTTCGGACGCGGCGAGCGTGGCGGCCATCAAGCGCTTGAGCGCATCGCCATCGTCAAGCACGTTCAACCCCTGCCGCGTCGATCCGCCGGGACTCGCGACGCGGTCGGCCAGGGCCGCGGGGGATGCGTCCGCGCCAGCAGCCATCGTCGCCGACCCCTGTACCGTGGCGATGGCGAGGCGCTGCGCCTGATCGGCGGGCAGGCCGAGCGTGGTACCGGCGGCAGCCATCGCGTCGATGAAGCGGAACACGAAGCCGGGGCCGCAGCCCGACAGCGCGGTGACGGCGTCGAACAGCGCGGCGTCCTCGATCCATTCGACCAGCCCGAGCGGGGCCATCAGGTCGGCGGCCAGGGTTTTGGCGGCTTTATCGGTCCCATGCGAATGCAGCGTCACCACCCCCTGCCCGATCGCGACCGGCAGATTGGGCATGGCGCGAACGATGGTGGCGACGTCGAACCGATGGGCAAGCGCCGCTTCGTCGACCCCGGCGAGGATCGAGATCAGCAGCCCGGCACCGGCGATGCGCGGCGCGAGGTCAGGTGCGACCTGATCGAGCTGTTGCGGCTTGACCGCCAGTACGACGATCGCGGGCATGCCTTCCGGCATCGTCGTGGCGTGGGTGACGCCGGCCGGCAGGTCGCGCGCGGAACGGGTAACGACGGTCATCGCCGCCGGATCGATCCCGTCGGCGATCCAGCGCGTCAGCATCGCGCCGCCCATATTGCCGCAACCGATCAACCAGAGCGGTCCGGGCAAGTGCGTCACGCCTCGCCCTGCGTCTCGATCATCGACGCGGCGATCGCTTCCTTCGGCGTCTTGCCGCCCCACAGGACGAACTGGAACACCGGGTAGAAGCGCTCGCATTCGTCGATCGCGGCGTCGATCATCAGCTCGGCCTGATCGATCGTCAGCACCGGTTCCTCGCCCAGCATCGCGGCGTGGCGATAGAGCAGGATGCCGCTCGACGACCATAGTTCGAAATGGCCGATCCACAGCTGTTCGTTGATGAGGCCGATCGTCTCATAGATCGCCGCGCGGCGTTCGTCGGCGACGCGGACGTCGGGCAGCGCGAGGAATTGCAGCACCCCATCCTCCCCGCGCCAGATCGCGCGGAGTTCGAACTCGGTCCAGCTGCCCTTCACATTGGCGACGATCTCGTCGCCGTCGCGCTCGTGCTTCCACCCGTGCGCCGCGAAATAGCGCTCCAGCGTATCGATCGGCACGGCGTCATCGCCGTCCTCTTCCACTTCGTCCAATATCATCCCCACCTCTGTAGCCGCTCGCGTTGCCCCCGTCACGCGTCACGGCGTGGGGACTGGCGCGATCAGAGCGCGCCTTCGCCGGCACCCGGGCTGTCGGCCGGTTCACGGTCGAGCGGCGCGGTCTTGCCCTCCAGCGCGTTGAGCCGGGCGCGCAGGGCGTCGGCTTCGTCGCGGGCGGCAACCGCCATCGCCTTCACTACTTCAAATTCGTCGCGGCTGACGAAGTCCATGCCACCGAGGAAGGTCTTGGCCCGCTCGCGTGCCGCGGCCTCGCCCTCCCGCGCCATGCCGGCGATGGTGCCGGCCGCGCCGTTCACGAACTTGGCGAAATCGTCGAACAGGCGATTGTCGGACTGCATGGAAAATCCTTCCGGTTGGTCGGGCGACGGATACGCCCGCCCCGCTCTAAAGTGCGATTTGGGTGGAATGGGCCGGCGGCACAAGGGTTTCGGCGTTCGGATTGCGCCGATCGATCTGCCAGTTGAGCGCCGACGCGATCACCAGCCACACCAGATACGGCACCAGCAGCCACGCCGCGATCGGCCGGACACGGCCGAAGGCGAAGGTCGTGGCGGTGGCCGTCACGAACAGCGCGAGGATCAGGTACAGCGCCCACGTCACCTGATGCGCACCGAAGAACAACGGCGACCAGACGAGGTTCATCGCCAGCTGCACCACGAACAGCGCGACCGCGATCCCCCGCCCGCGCGCGCCGCGGGCGTTCAGCACGACGGCCAGCGCAAAGCCCATCAGCAGGTACAGGATCGTCCAGACGACCGGAAACGCCCAGTTGGGCGGCCGGATCGCCGGCAGGTCGAGCATCCGGTACCAGCCATTCGCGCCCCCCGCGACGACCAGCTGCCCCGACGTGAACCCCAACAGCAGGACGGCGGGGACGCATACCACGGCCCGCCGCATAAACCCCGATCGCAACTGCCACTTCGACGCGATCTCGCTCATCCCGTCCCCCAGCACAGGCAGCACCCGTCGCGCTGCCGTTCAGGGCGCATTGCTTGGTATGTGCGGTGAATCATTGCAAGACAAACCGCCTGATTCGGGTGCGTTCGCCGCGATCAGGAACTCGATATTGCCTTCGGGACCAGTAATCGGGCTGCGATCGACCCCTTCGACCTGCCAGCCGAGGCCGGTCAACCATGCGGCGACTTCTTCGCATACGCGGATATGGATTGCGGGATCGCGAACGACACCGCCCTTGCCCACCTCGTCACGTCCCGCTTCGAACTGCGGCTTGATCAGCGCGAGCAGGCGGCCGCCGGGCTTCACGAAGCGCAACGGGACCGCCAGCACCTTCGACAGCGCGATGAAGCTGGCGTCGCACACGACCAGATCCATCGGTTCGGTGATATGGGTCTCGGTCAGCAGACGGGCGCTCAGCTGTTCCAGCACGACGACGCGCGGGTCCTGACGCAGCTTCCACGCCAGCTGGTTGGTACCGCTGTCGACGGCATAGACGCGTTCGGCCCCCCGGCTGAGCAGTACATCGGTGAAGCCGCCGGTCGACGACCCGACATCGATCGCCACCGCCCGCGCGACGTCCCAGCCGAAATGATCGAGCCCGTGCGCCAGCTTTATGCCGCCCCGCGAAACCCATGGGTGATCCCGCCCGCGGACGTCGAACGCGACGTCGTCGGCGAATTGCTGTCCGGGTTTGTCGACCTTGCGATCGCCGACGAACACCAGCCCGGCCATGATCAGCGCCTGCGCCCGCGTCCGGCTTTCGGCCAGGCCGCGATCGACGAGCATCTGATCCGCACGTTGTTTTGCCATGGCCCCGCATGGCGCGGCTTTCCGCCGGTCGCAAGCCGTCATCACTTGGTCGATCGCCTATTGCCTATTGGATAAGTAGGAATATGTTGAGGGTCAGGAAGCCGGCCCGGACCCGATCCTTCCCCCTAAGCTGACGGGCCGGCTTCCAACGTTTCGAACCACGATGCGCAGGAGAGCGACGATGGGACAATTCTCGACGCCCCCGACCAGTATGCCGACCGTGCTGACCGTGCCGGGGCTGAACGGCTCCGGCCCGTCGCATTGGCAGACGCTGTGGGAACAGTCGCGGCCGGATACGGCACGCGTCGAACTGGGCCTGTGGTCGCGCCCCTTGCGCAACGCATGGGTGACGAAGCTCGATCAGGCGATCCGACAGGCGCAGGCGCCGGTCGTGCTGGCCGCGCATTCGCTCGGCTGCCTTGCGGTGGCATGGTGGGCGCAGTTGTCGGGACAGCCTTATGGCTGGCCGGTGGCGGGAGCGCTGCTGGTGGCGCCGGCCGATGTCGATCGCGCCGGCGCACCGATCGAGTTGCAGGGGTTCGCCCCGACGCCGCGCTTCGCCCTGCCCTTCCCCTCGCTGGTGGTCGCGTCGACCGACGATCCGTGGGTGTCGATCGAGCGCGCGCATTCGATGGCGGTCGATTGGGGCAGCCATTTCGTCGACGCCGGCCCGCAGGGACATCTGAACGCCGCCAGCGGCATCGGCTGGTGGGAAGAGGGACAGGAACTGCTCGACCGGGTGATCGCCGCATCGGGCGACGGCCATGGCCATGTCCGCAATCCCAGCGAAGCGCGATCGGTGCTGGCAATCAACGCGACCGACGCGGCGCAGGGGCAGTTTCTGCGCTGATCAACGGAACGGGTTGGCGACCTCCAGCCGGGCATCGATCACGAGCCCGTGGTGGAGGTCCTCGCTCCACAACCGGTCGCAGCCGGCGGAGAGCGCGGCTGCGACGATCATGCTGTCATAGATCGACAGGCGATAGCGTTCGGCGATGCGCAGACCGTCGCGGTGGATGGCGTCGGTCAGGGGTAGAATGCGCGACGTAGCCCGTCGGATCAGGTCGATCCGATTGTGCAACTCCAGCCAGTCGATGCGCTGTTTTCTCAGGGAGACGGCGGCAAATTCATTGAGGCTTTGAACGCTGATAACCGGCGTTCCATCCAGCAAGGGCAGCGCCGTGGCACGGCGACGGTCTTCCGCGAACGCGTAGAGAAGAACGTTCGTGTCGAGAAACGCTGGCATCAGCGGGCGTTCGCCTCTTCACGGTCGAACCGAAATCCTTCCGGCAACGGACGCGACAAGGCGCGAAACCGCGCCCAGAGCTCCGCAAGTTCCGCGTCGTTCAGGCGTTTGGGAACTTCGTTCCGCCGGACCTCGACGCTGTCGCCTTCGTGCAGGCCAAGTGTTTCAGCTACGTCTGCGGGGATGACGACGGCAAGGTTGTCGCCGATCTTTTCGACCTTCACCGGGCTTCTCCTTCGGCCGGCAAATTACGCCGATGCGCGATGGCTGACAACCGACTCAAGATAAACAGCCAGGTCCCGAACATCCTTCATTGGCGGCAGTTCGACCGGATCGGCGGGCGTCGGCATCGCCAGCCCGAGCCGTTCCCAACCCGCCTCGACCAGGTCCGCGACCTCTTCCTCATCGATCATCAGGAAGCGCGCGAAATCGTCGTCGGGATGCGGAACGACACCCTGCCCATAATAAGGCGCGACCAGTTCGCGGGTCAGCGCGGCGACCGTCGGCGACACGCCATTGCCCGCCAGCATCGCATCGAAATCCGCCTTGCTCCAGCCGGCGCGATACGCCTTCGCCTCGCGAAACCGGCGCCACATCCGCCAGTTGAACCAGCCGAGCGCGATCACCGCCAGCGCGATGATCGCTGCGGCCTTTTGCGGGCCGCTCATGCGCGGACTTCGGCGGCTCCGCTCTCGTTCCACCGCAGCGCCTGCAGCACGGTATCGACGATCTGCGGCGCGTTGAGGCCGGCTTCGTCATATTGCTTCTGCGGCGAGTCCTGATCCTGGAACGTATCAGGCAGGCGCATCGTGCGTAGCTTAAGGCCGGCGTCGATCAGGCCGGTGTCGCTGGCGAGGGTCAGGACGTGCGCGCCGAGCCCGCCGACCGAGCCTTCCTCGACCGTCACCGCCACTTCATGGCTGGTCAGCAACCGGCGGATCAGTGCTTCGTCGAGCGGCTTGGCGAAGCGCAGGTCGGCGACGGTGGTCGACAGCCCCTTCGCCTCCAGTGCGTCGGCGGCTTTCAGCGCTTCCTCCAGCCGGGTGCCGAGCGACAGGATCGCGACCTTGTGCCCTTCGCGGACCAGCCGGCCCTTGCCGATCTCCAGCTTTTGCGGGACCTCGGGCAGCGCCACGCCGGTCCCGTTGCCGCGCGGATAGCGCACCGCGATCGGCCCGGCATCATATTCGGCGGCGGTATAGGTCATGTGGACCAGTTCCGCTTCGTCCGCGGGCGCCATCACCACCATGTTGGGCAGCGTGGCGAGATAGGTCACATCGAAGCTGCCGGCATGGGTCGCGCCGTCGGCACCGACCAGCCCGGCCCGGTCGATCGCGAAGCGGACGGGCAGGTTCTGGATGCAAACGTCGTGCACGACCTGGTCGTAGGCGCGTTGCAGGAACGTCGAATAGATCGCGCAGAACGGCCGCATCCCCTGTGCGGCGAGGCCAGCGGCGAAAGTCACGGCATGCTGTTCGGCGATGCCGACGTCGAAGAAGCGGTCGCCATGCTCTTTGGCGAACCGGTCCAGCCCGGTGCCCGACGGCATCGCGGCGGTGATCGCGCAGATGCGGCTGTCGCTGTCGGCCAGCTTGCTCAGCGTATGGCCGAACACATTCTGATACTGTGGCGGGCCGGCAGGCGCCTTGACCTGCGTGCCGGTGATGACGTCGAACTTCTGCACACCGTGATATTTGTCGGCGGCGGCTTCGGCCGGGGCATAGCCCTTGCCCTTCTTCGTCACGACATGGACGAGGATCGGGCCCTCCGCGGCATCGCGGACATTTTCCAGCACCGGGATCAGGTGGTCGAGATTGTGGCCATCGATCGGGCCGACATAATAAAAGCCCAGTTCCTCGAACAATGTCCCGCCGGTCGCCATGCCGCGAGCGAATTCGTCGGTCTTGCGCGCAGCAGTATGCAGCGGGCGCGGCAGCTTGCGCGCGATCTTTTTAAGCGTTTCACGCAGGCCCAGAAACTCGCGGCTCGACACGATGCGCGACAGATAGGCCGACAGCCCGCCGACCGGTGGGGCGATCGACATATCGTTGTCGTTGAGGATCACGACGAGGCGATTGCCAGCCTGTTCGGCGTTGTTCATCGCCTCATAGGCCATGCCCGCCGACATCGCGCCGTCGCCGATCACGGCGATGCCCTTGCCCGGCGTGCCGGCGATCTTGTTGGCGACGGCAAAGCCCAGCGCCGCAGAGATCGAGGTCGAGCTGTGCGCCGCGCCGAACGGGTCGTATTCGCTCTCCGACCGCTTGGTGAAGCCGGACAGTCCCCCGCCCTGGCGCAGCGTGCGGATACGGTCGCGGCGGCCGGTCAGGATTTTGTGCGGATAGCATTGGTGGCCCACGTCCCACACCAGCCGGTCGGCCGGCGTGTCGAAGACGTAGTGGATCGCGACGGTCAGTTCGACGACGCCCAGCCCGGACCCCAGATGGCCACCGGTGGTGCCGACCGCGCTGATCGTTTCGTGCCGCAGTTCGTCGGCGAGTTGCCGCAAATCACCGGGAGCCAGCTTGCGGAGGTCGGCGGGCGTGTGAACGGTGTCGAGCAGCGGCGTGCTAAGTAGGTCGGCCATCACCCTTGCCTAGCGCAGGCGGAACCGACTGTCGATTGCTGGCGTATGTCGCGTCGGACAAACCCCGCATATGGTTCGATAAAGGGTCAGTCCTTGTTGCAATCTGCACAAGTCCCGCGCACTTCGATCACCGGACGCACCGGCTTGAACCCGGCACCCGATGCCGCGGCGCGGACGGTGCCGGTGATCTTGTCGTCGTCGATATGCGTCGTCTGCCCGCATCGGTCGCACACCAGGAAGATGCAGTCGTGCAGGCAATCGGGATGGGTGTTCGCCAGATAGGCATTGGCGCTTTCTACCCGCCGCGCGAGGTTCGCGTTCACGAACAGGTCGAGGATGCGATAGACGCTGTTGGGTGCCACCCGCCGCCCTTGCGCCTTCGACACCGCGTCGGCAATGTCATAGGCGGAGGCGGGTTTGTCGAACGAGGTCAGGACGTCGAAGATGCTGGCGCGCATCGCCGTCCATTGCTCGCCGGCGCGGGTCAGCGCAGCCTCTGCCGCCTTGTTCCACGCGGTCCCGTGTCGTTCGTGATGTTCGTGCGCCATGGGCCTGAGATAGGCACCGCGGCCGATCGCGGCAAGCGCCTCAGCAGCCGGCGCGACGGTTGAGATAATGGCCGAACGCCAACAGGGCGACGCCGGTCAGCGTCGCAATCGCTTCGGGCACACCGTGCGGCAGGGTCAGCGCCAGCGCCATGATGCCGAGCCCGACGCCGCCGATCACGGTCGGCAGGCGCTGGCCATGGCGCAGATACCCGGCGCCGAGCGCGATGACACCGAGCAGCACCGCGAACATCAGCCCGACTTCGTGGATCGCCGGGTGCAACAACGCACCGCCGACCGACGCCAGCAGCGCCATGAACGCGATCGTTGTCACGCAATGCACCGCGCACAGCGCCGACAGCAGCATACCGGCCCGGTCGAGACGACCTTCGTGCAACCAGGATCGGGCGGCGGAGCTGCGCATCGCCGCCCTATGCCGCAAATCGCGCGAAGTTACAACATATCGCTTCATGCCGGGGGTAACGATGCGGGACCGGATCGGTTCAGTGTGGGCGGAAATGTCCGAATGGCAAATCGCACATCCGTTGCCCCAGCGACGGCCGGACCTTCCGCGGCGAGCGCGCGCTGCCTTACCGGGATCGCAGCCTGCGCTGGGATGACGTGCGAAAGTGGTCCGGACTGCCGTGGGCGATGGAGTACAGATTCGATAGTCCGTCGCCCCAGCGAAGGCTGGGGCCTCTCGCGGCGAGGCGCGCGCTTCCTTACTGAGACCCCAGCCTTCGCTGGGGTGACGAGCGTGGTCGGCCACTGCCCCCAAGCTTGCCCTTACCGCTTCCTCGTCACCATCAGGTCGGGCTTTTTCGGCGGCTTCCATCCAGCGGGCGGTTCGACGCGTTGACGGCTGGTACCCAGCCCCATCGCGCCCGGTTGCTGACGGGTCAGCCCGGCCGTATCCGCTACCGACGCCGCCCCGCCATCGGCGCCGCCGCGCAACAGGTTGATCCGGTCGCGCAGGCGCGAGGCCGTTTCGAAATCCATCGCGGCGGCGGCGGCTTCCATCTGCTGGCGCAGAGCTTCGATCGAGTCGGTCATCCGCTTGCAACGCATGACGACGCCCCACGGATCACTGCCAGTCGAACGCCAGCGGTGCCTCGCGAAACGCGAAGCGGTCGAGGTGGCGGGCGACGGCGCCTTTCAGCCCGTCGAGCTGTTCGGATGAGGTCGCGTCGATCCGCACGGTCAGCGCGTCGCCGGCATCGAACGTCACCAGCGCATCGCCGGGATGGTCCGCGCCGCGTGCATCGCGCGGGAAGACGACGGTGCCGTGATCGGCATCGAACTCGACGGTCAGGTTGTGCTGCCAATGCTTGCACAACTGCTGCAGATAGCGGCTGGCATTCGCCGTCGGCACGACCGCGGTGGTGGTGAAGTCGCTCATAGCCGTTCGACCTTCTGGGCTGCCTCGTCGAGGATCGCGGCGACGGCGTGGAGCGTGTCGACGTCGACATTCTCCCCCGACAGCCGGTGGTGGAGCGCGGCGCGCAGATTGGCGCGGGCGCGGTGGATCGGGCCGGCATCGGTGCGGGCACGATGCTCGCCCAGCGCCTTCAGCCGCGCGAACAGGTCGGCGACCTGATCGGCATCGGCCGCCAGCTGTGCGGTGCCCGCTTCGGTCACGGCGAAGCGCTTGCGGTTGCCCTCGCTCGCCTGTTCCTCGATCAGGCCCATATCGGTCAGCAGCGTCAGCGTCGGATAGACGACGCCAGGGCTCGGCGCATAGGCACCGCCGGTATCGGCCTCCACCGCGCGGATCAGGTCGTATCCGTGCCGCGGCGCCTGCGCAATCAGCGCCAGCAGCACCAGCTTCAGTTCGTCGCCGCCCAGCACCCGGCCGCGCGGTCCGCCGCCGTGCCGGCCACCATGGCGCCCGCGACCACCCATGCCCGGACCGCCGGTCCAAGACGCATATCCCATTCCAAAACGCATAATCATTCTCCGATATATCTTGGACATCTAGATATATCTCAAAACGGTTTGCGCAAGAGGTGGTTTCGGCTTTTCCGCGAGCGCCTATATTGGCGCCATGGCCGACCTCTTCGCCGACTTCGCCCCACCCCCGCAGGACACGCCGATCGGCGGGCCACTGGCCGACCGGTTGCGCCCCGCCGCGCTGCCCGAAGTGGTGGGACAGGATCATCTGACCGGTCCCGACGGGGCGATCGGGCGGATGGTCGCGGCGGGAAAGCTGTCGTCGATGATCCTGTGGGGACCGCCGGGCACCGGCAAGACGACGATCGCCCGACTGCTCGCCGATGCGGTGGGCTTGCGTTACGCGCAGATTTCGGCGGTATTCTCCGGCGTGGCGGACCTGAAAAAGGTTTTCGCCGAGGCACGCGATCATGCGCGGATCGGCAAACGCACCTTGCTGTTCGTGGACGAGATCCACCGCTTCAACCGCGCGCAGCAGGACGGCTTCTTGCCCTATGTCGAGGACGGCACCGTCACGCTGGTCGGCGCGACGACCGAGAATCCGTCGTTCGAACTGAACGCCGCGTTGCTCAGCCGGGCGCAGGTGCTGATCCTCCACCGGCTGGATGCCGCCGCGCTGAACGAACTGCTGTCGCGCGGCGAGGCGATGGAGGGGCGCCCCTTGCCCCTCGACGATGCAGCGCGGGCGGCCTTGGTGGCTAGTGCGGATGGCGACGGGAGGTTCCTGCTCAACCAGGCGGAGACGTTGTTTTCGATTCACCTGCCGGAGCCGCTCGATCCGGCGGGGTTGTCAGCGCTGTTGCAGCGGCGGGTCGCGGTGTATGACAAGGACCGCGAAGGGCATTACAATCTGATCTCGGCGCTGCACAAATCGTTGCGCGGATCGGACCCGCAAGCGGCGCTCTATTATATGGCGCGGATGCTGACCGCGGGTGAGGAACCGCTCTACGTGCTGCGCCGGCTGACCCGCTTCGCCAGCGAGGATATCGGCCTCGCCGACCCGCAGGCGTTGGTGCAATGCCTTGCCGCCAAGGATGCGTACGAGTTTCTCGGCAGTCCCGAGGGCGAGCTGGCGATCGTGCAGGCGTGCCTGTACCTCGCCACCGCGCCCAAATCGAACGCGGCATATACCGCGCAAAAGGCCGCGTTCCGCACCGCGCGCGAAACGGGGTCGTTGATGCCGCCGCCGTCGATCCTGAATGCCCCCACCCGGCTGATGAAGGATATCGGCTATGGCAAGGGCTATGCCTATGACCATGATCAGGCCGACGGCTTTTCGGGCGCGGACTACTGGCCCGAGGAGATGACCGCGCAGCGCTTCTACGAACCGACCGGGCGCGGGTTCGAACAACGCATCGCGGAGCGGATGGCGTGGTGGGACGAACGCCGCCAGACGTCGTGAACGGCTGGGCCGATATCATGGCAATCGGGCTGGCGCTGCCCGGCGTGGAGGAAGGTACCAGCTATGGCCAGCCCGCGCTGCGGTTTCGGGGCAAGACGCTGGCGGGTACGACCGCGCCCGATTCGGACAGTTTCGTGCTGCATGTGTCGCTGGCCGAAAAGGAGGTGCTGCTCGACACCGATCCCGCGACCTTCTGGCAGACCGATCATTATCGCGACTGGCCAGCGGTGCTGGTACGCTACGGAACGCCGGTGACCGATCGGATCGCGCTGCTGCTGGAACGGGCATGGTGGGACCGGGCGACGCTCACCCAGCGTCGTGGACGGGGCGAGCGGCCCTGACGCGCCGTTTCACCCGCTTCGCCGCGATCGACTGGTCGGGACAGGCGGTTGCGCGGCCGAAGGGGCTGGCGGTCGCCGAACTGGTCGATGGGGCACCGACACTGGTCGTGCGCGACGGCGGCTGGTCGCGCGGTGCGATCCGCGACTGGCTGGCGGCACTGGCCGAAGAAGGCGCCGACATGCTGATCGGGCTGGACCTCTCCCCTGCTCTGCCGTTCGTCGATCGGGGAAGCTACTTCCCCGGCTGGGACGCGGCGCCGGGCGATGCGCGGGCGTTGTGGGCGCTGGTCGACGCGCTGGCGGCGGACGATCCGCATCTGGCAGCGACGTCGGTGGTCGCGCACGACGAGCTGTCACGACATTTCCGGCGACAGCGCGCGTGCGGCGACCTGTTCAGCGGTGGCCGCGGGCGGTTGCGGGTGTGCGAGGAGCGGCAGCTGGCGGCGCAGCTGTCGCCGACCAGCTGCTTCAACCTGGTCGGCGCGGCGCAGGTCGGCAAGTCGAGCCTGACCGGCATGCGGGTGCTGCAGCGGCTGGACGGCACGGTCCCGATCTGGCCGTTCGATCCGGTGCCCGATAGCGGGCCCGTGCTGGTCGAAATCTACACGACCATCGCCGCGCGGGCGGCGGGGGTGCGCAAGGGGCGGAGCAAGCTGCGCGATGCGGCGTCGCTCGATGCGGCGCTGGCGGTGCTGGGCAATCGGCCGCATGTGCCGATCGGGCGCTATGACGATCATGCCACCGATGCGTTGCTGAGCGCGGCGTGGCTGCGCGCGGTCGCCGGGGATGCGGCGTTGTGGCGGCCGGACGCGATGACGGCGGAGGTCGCGCGGACCGAGGGGTGGACGTTCGGGGTGGTGTGAAGTGGGTCGCTTCGTCATTCCCGCGACGGCGGGAATCCATTGCCGCTGACGTCGATGATAGACTCGCTACCGTTGCGTTTATGGATCCCCGCGTTCGCGGGAATGACGGTCGGTCGTGGTGCAGCCCGTTGTCTTACGCCCCACCGCTTGATACACGACCCACGGCGTGCCCCGTTACGTTAATGGTAAACGGCTTCCTTTGTAACGAAGAGACGCGGGTTCGATTCCTGCACGGGGCACCAGTCAGTTGAGGCTCGCCTGCAACCGCGCCGCGAGGTCCTCCAGCGTCACTCCGGCCAGCTGATCCGCCCCCTCGTCCGCGCGCAGCACGGTGGCGAGGTTCAGCAGAATCTGCGTGACATGGTCGATCGACTGCAGGCCGGTCAGGTGCCGGCGCAACGTCGCCTCGTCGCTGCCCAGTTCGAAGGCGAGGTCGCCGAGCATCCGCGACGCGCGCTCCAGCTCCCCCGCCATCGCCTCGCCCAGCGCGGGCGAGGGTGGCTGCTGCATGGCCAGCGCGCTCATTTCGAGCACAGTTTCAGGATGCCCGCGGCAAGGCCGTCGCCCGCCACCGGCTGCGTCACCATGCCGCGCGACAGTGTGTGACCGCCACCGCTCTCGGCCGGCGAAAAGGCATAGCCGCCCGCGCCCAGCATCGCCTTCAGCCCGCCGCCGCCGTCTTCGCTGCCGTCGATCAGCAGCACGCCGGCCGCGTTCGATCCCGCCGCCTTGGCGGCAGCCGCGAACAGCAGCGAGATCGACGGACGCTCGCCCGCCACCGGATCGCGCGCCAGGAGGCGCAGCTTGCCCGAGGGCCAGGCGTCGATGACGAGGTGATGGTCGCCCTGCGGCGCGAAATAGATCGTGCCCTGTTCGATCGCCATGCCGTCCTGCGCCACGACGACCTTGGGCGCCACCTGCGACCCGAGCTTGGCGACCATGCCCTCGACCAGCCCCGCGCCCAGATGCTGGACGACGATCGTCGGCGGGCAGTTGGCGGGGAACTCACCGAACAGGTTGAACAGCGACGCGGTGCTCGACGCATCGCCGCCGACGACCAGCAGGCGGCCGTTCCAGTCGATCGGACGCGCCGCCGACGTGGTCTTCTTGGCGGTCTTCGTCGGGGCGTTGCGCGCCGATTTGATGCGCTTGCCCAGCTTGGCGATGATCGCGTTCAGCTCGGCCGGGGCGGCGACGCGCGGCTTGGGCAGGCAGTCGATCGCGCCCAGCCGCAGCGCCTCGATCGTCTCGCCCGCGCCATCGGTCGTGCGGGTCGAGAACATGATGACCGGCATCGGCTTCGTGTCCATGATCTCGGCCAGATATTCGATGCCGCTCATGCCGGGCATTTCGACGTCGAGCGTCATGACATGCGGCTTGAGCGATGCGACCATCGACCGCGCCTCTTCCGCGCCATCGGCCAGCCCGACGACCTCCACGCCCGGAATCCGTTCGAGCGCGCCGGAAATCAGCGCTCGCATGGTCAACGAGTCGTCGACGACGAGAACCTTGGTGCTGGGCATGATGTGATGGTCCCTAAAACTGTTACGCGGTACGTCAGGCTGCTTCGGCGATCGGCTGCTCGACCAGACGGTCGAGCGCCAGCACCAGGATCATGCGATTGTCGATCGTCGCAAGCCCGTCGAGGAAGCGCGACGCTTCGGTATCGCCCATGTCGGGCACCGGCTGCATCGCGTCCGGGTGGACCGACACGATGTCGTTCACCGCATCGACGATGATGCCCTGCAACTGCTCGCCGATCCGCACCACGATGATGACGTGGCGCGCCGACGGGTCGGTCATGCCCCAGTTCAGCCGGTGGCGCAGGTCGAACACCGGCAACACCACGCCGCGCAGGTTCACGACGCCGCGCACATAGGGCGGCACGTTGGGCAGCGGGGTGGCCGGCGACCAGGCACGAATCTCGCGGATCGCCATGATGTCGACGCCCAGAATCTGGTCGCCGAGCTGGAAGGTGATGAGTTGGCGGGACATGGTCGGTTCCTCGGGCGACAGGATCAGTGCAGGACGCGCCGGATCGCGGCGGCCAGCTTTTCGGGATGGAAGGGCTTCACGATCCAGCCGGTGGCCCCGGCGTCGCGCGCGCGCTGCTTCTTTTCGTCCGAGCTTTCGGTGGTGAGCACCAGGATCGGCAGGCTGCGGCGCCCCTGCCCGCGCACTTCGGAGATCAGTCCGAACCCGTCCATGCGCGGCATATTGATATCGGTGATCAGCAGGTCGGGCTGGAACCCGTCGAGCTTTTCCAGCGCATGGACGCCGTCCTCGGCCTCCACGACGCTGTATCCCAGATCGGTAAGCGCGACCCGCAGCAACATTCGCATGCTGGGCGAATCGTCGACGGTCATGATCGTCTTTGCCACGGTTAGAGGCTCCCTCGGTACAATTTCGGTCATCAGAAAAATTCCACGTCGCCGACGGCAGCGGGCGGCGGCGGGGGTTGGCGCACGACGATCGGCGGTGCCACGTCGGTCACCGATCGGCATCGTGCCAGCCCCACTGCCGCGCGAAACTCCACACGCCGCGCCTTCGTCCCCCCCACGTCCTCACCAACCAGCGCAATCCGTTCCTCGCGCAAAAAAGTACGGGCGAAGGCGATGTTGGCACCACCGATATCGCGAAATCCTTCACGCATCGTTGCACCGCCAAAAATCCGCGCGCGCAATCGCGATCGCGCGGCACCGCGCGCCAGCATCGCGTTGATCAGCACTTCCATCGCATAGACGCCGTAACGCTGCATCGATGCGGTGTCGGTCGCCGTCCCGTCGGCCAGCAGATAGTGGTTGATCCCGCCGATCTGCGCGACCGGATCGTAAAAGCAGGCGGCGACGCAACTGCCGAGCACGGTCGTCAGCACGACATCGCGTTCGTCGCTGACCTGCATCTCCCCCTGCGCGACGGTGCGTCGGCGCAGGCCGTCGCGGTTGGCGAGCGCGGTCATGCGGCGCATTCCTGCAACAGTCGACCGGCGATGCGGCGCAGCGGCAGCTGTTCGGCGACGGCACCGATCTGAAACGCGATGGCGGGCATGCCGTAGACGACGCTGGTCGCCTTGTCCTGACCGAAGGTCATCGATCCGGCGGCGCGCATCGCTTTCATCCCCTCCGCCCCGTCACAGCCCATGCCGGTCAGGATCGCGGCGGTCGCGTCGCGCCCCGCCAGCCGGGCGACCGAATGGAACAGCCGGTCGACCGACGGGCGATGGCCGTTGATCTTGTCGCCTTCGACCAGCCGACAATGGCGGCGATCGCCACTGCCGCCGATCTCCATGTGACGTTCGCCACCGGGCGCCAGATAAACCTTGCCCACCATCAGCGGCGCACCGGGGCGCGCTTCCTCGACGCTCGGCGCGCACAGCCGGTTGAGCCGCGCGGCGAAGCTGGGCGTGAAGGTCGCCGGCATATGCTGGACGATGACGGTCGGCGGGCAATTGGCCGGAAAGATCGACAGCAGTTCGATCAATGCCTCGACCCCGCCCGTCGACGCGCCGATCGCGATCATCGCACCGGGCCGCGGGGTATAGCTCGCGCGCTCGTGGACCGGCGGCGCGGCCCGCACCGGCGCGGGGCGGGCGGCGGGACGCGAGGTGGCCGCGGCACGGACTAGGTCGGTCAGTTCGGTGGTACAGGCCTGATCGATCCCGCTCATCAACCGCGTCTTGTCGAAACAGTCGAAGGCGCCGCGCTCCAGCGCGGTCAGGCTGGCTTCGGCCCCTTGCGCGGTCAGCGTGGAGAGCATGACGACCGGCGTCGGGCGCAGCCGCATCAGCCGTTCGAGGAAGTCGAGCCCGCTCATCCCCGGCATTTCGATGTCGAGGGTCACGACGTCGGGGTCGAGCGCCTTGATCTGGGCGCGCGCCTCGTCGGCGCTGGCGGCGGTGCCGACGACCTCGATGCCGGAATCGGCGAGCAGGCGGCGGCGGATGATCGCCTGCATCGCCAGCGAATCGTCGACGATCAGCGTACGGACGCTCATGCGGCGACCTTCTGATAGGCGGTGCGGCCGATGCTCTGGAACTTGTGCTGCACCGCCCCGATCAACCGCTCCGAATGCCCGATATACAGCATGCCCCCAGCCTCCAGTCGATCGGCGAGCCGCGCCAGCAGGCGCTCTTTCGTGGGCTCGTCGAAATAGATCATGACGTTGCGACAGAAGATCGTGTCGAACCGCCCCTTGATCGGCCAATCGCCGAGCAGGTTGAGCGGTCGGAACGCGATCGCGTCGCGCAGCATGGGGTCGACGACCAGGTCGTCACCCTCCCCCCGGGTCCATGCCGTGCGCAGCGATGCGGGTACGGTCCGCATCGTTTCCTTCGAATATTGCCCGGCGCGCGCGGTCGCCAGGACGCTGGGCGACACGTCGGTCGCCAGCATGCGCAGATCGGCCTTAAGCAGGCGCTGGGCGCCGCTGCGATCGGCGCCGAACATCGCCATCAGCCATGAATAGGGCTCTTCGCCGCTCGAACACGCCGCCGACCACAGCCGTACCCGCCCGCCCTTGGCGAGACGATCGGCGAGCGGTGGCCAGATGCGTTCGACGAAATCCTCGAAATGATGGTTTTCGCGGAAGAAGCTGGTGTGGTTGGTCGTCAGCGCATCGATCGCCCGCGCCCGCTCGACGGTATCGCGACCGATCAGCGTGACATAGTCGGCAAAGGTTTCGAGCCCGCACGCCCGCACGCGCGGTGCGATCCGGCCGTAGACCAGCTGCGCCTTGCCATCGGGCAGCAGGATGCCGACCTCGTCATACACCAGCGCGGCGATCGCGCGGTGGTCCGCGGCGCGAAAGTCGAATTCGCGCGCGCGGGTGTCGGCGAGGGCGGCGGTGCGGTTCATGCCGCCAGTGCCGACCGGCTGACGAAGCGTCCGCCGCGCGAGGTCAGCGCATCCACATCGGCGATCAGCGCGACACGCCCGTCGCCGAGAATCGTCGCGCCGGCCACGCCGTCGATCGCCTGATAATTGGCTTCGAGGCTCTTCACGACGACCTGCCGCTGGTCCTGAATGGTATCGACCAGCAGCGCCGCCTGGCCATGGTCGCCCTCGACCACGATCAGCACCGCATCGGTCGCGTTGCGCTCTGCGCCGTCGATCCCGAGATAGTCGGCGATGCGCAGCACCGGCACATAGGCGCCGCGCACGTCGAGCAGCGTGCCGTCCGGCCCCAGCCGGCTCAGCGCGACCTCGTCGGGGCGCAGGCTCTCGACGATGTGGCTGAGCGGAATGACGAAGGTCTGGTCGCCGACCGTGACGATCATCCCGTCAAGCACCGCCAGCGTCAGCGGCAGGCTGAGCGAGAAGCTCGACCCGAAGCCTTCGCGCGACTGGATGCCGATGCGGCCGCCCAGCGCCTGGATGTTCTTGCGCACCACATCCATGCCGACACCGCGTCCGGAGACGTTGGTGATCGCCGCCGCGGTCGAGAAGCCGGGCGCGAAGATCAGGTTGTCGATCTCCTCCTCGCTCAGCACCGCATCGGGCAGGATGATGCCCTTCTCGATCGCCTTGGCCTTCACGCGGGCGCGGTTGATCCCCTGCCCGTCATCGGCGACGGTGATGACGATCCGGCCCGACTGGTGCGCAGCCGACAGGCGCACGACGCCCTCGGCCGACTTGCCGTTGGCGACGCGCACGTCGGGCATTTCGAGGCCATGGTCGACGGCGTTGCGGATCAGGTGGGTCAGCGGCTCGCCGATACGCTCGACCACGGTCTTGTCGACCTCGGTCATCTCGCCTTCGATGTCGAGGCGGACGCGCTTGCCGGTTTCGCCCTCCAGTTCGCGGATGATGCGCGGCACGCGGCTGAACACCGTCTTCATCGGCTGCGCGCGGATCGCCATCGTCGATTCCTGCAGCTCGCGCGTCAGGTGTTCGAGGTCGCTCAGTTCCGAAATGCCGCCCATCTGGTTCTCGGCCAGCCGCTGCGCGAGCATCGCCTGCGTGATCACCAGCTCACCGACCAGATTGACCAGCCGGTCGAGCTTGTCGAGGTCGACGCGGATCGTCTGTGCCGCCGGCGCCGCGGCGGGCGACGGCGCGGCACTGCGCGGGGCGGCCTTTTCCTCGACCGGTTCGGCGACGGCGACCGGTGCCGGTGCAGGCGCAGGTGCGGGCGCAGGTGGCGGCGGCGTCGGTTCTTCGACGATGGCCGCCGGGGCCGCGACCGAATCGAGCAGATCGAACAGCGCATCGACGCTGTCTTCGGCCATCGCCGGTTCGGCATCGCCGCGGGTCAGCGTGATGACCGACGGATCGCCGAATTCGAACACCGCGCGGATATCGTCCTCGGCAACGCTCGCCGGCAGCGACACGTCCCATGCCAGATAGCCGCATTCGGGCTCGATCGCTTCCAGCGTCGGCAGCTCGGCCCGGTCGCAGGTAGTGACCTTGCCCCCGAGCATCGTCAGTTCGCGCAGCAGCAGCAACGGTTCGGCGCCATGTTCGAACGCCTTCGCACCGGGCGCGAAGCGCAGGCGCCAGCCATTGGCGGCGTCCGCACCGTCCTCGGACTGGGCGACATCGCCCAGCATCGACATCAGGTCGTCGAAATCGTCGGAGATCGCGACCACCGGTGCCGCTGCGGGCGCCGCGGCCTTTGCCGCCGCCGGCGCGGTATCGCCGCCGGCTGCCGCCATCAGCCGTTCGAGCATCGCCGCATCGGCCGGCGGCGTGTCGCCGTCGCGCGCCGCCGCGACATGGTCGGCCAGCACGTCGAACGCGCCGACCACCACGTCGAGCAGCGCGGGCGTCAGCTCCAGCGTGCCGTTGCGGATCAGGTCGAGCAGCGTTTCATATTGATGGGTATAGGCCTGGAGCCGTTCATGGCCGAACGCCCCTGCGCCGCCCTTGATCGAATGGACGCAACGGAACACGCCGTTGATCGTCTCCGAATCACGGTCGCCATCGCGCAACTGGGCGAAGTTGCCCTCCATCGCGGCGAGCCCTTCCTCGCACTCCTGGAAGAAGATTTGCTGGATTGCGTCGAGGTCCATGGGTCGCTCCGAAATCAGGCGGCGATGAGGGTGTCGAGTGCCGCCAGCGTCGCCATGTCGGCAAACACCGGGCTCGCGCCGACGATGCGGAAGTCCAGTTCGGCGTCCTCGGCCGCGGCCTCCGCCGCTGCCAGCACCTGCAGGCAGGCCTGCCCGATCCGCTCGACCGCCGACGCGTCGAGCGTCACGGGTCCGCCCGCGGCCATGGCGTCACGCAGCGTCTGGCGCAGCGCCGCGGCGGCGGGAGTGTCGAGCACGGCAGGCAGGGCGATGGTCATGGGCGGGTCCGTTGATGAAGGGTGCCGAGGGTCGGGCGGATCAGAATTCGGTCCAGTCGTCATCGTCGACGACCACCGCGGCGGCAGGCGCGGCCCCCCCTGCCGCAACCTTGCGGCGCGGGGTGGCGGCTATGTCGCGACCGACCTGGGCGACGCGCGCCTGCAACCGGTGGACCGCGCTTTGCGTCGGGGCGTGCCGGAGCGATGCGGCGCGGGCCGGTGCGGGTGCGAACCCGGCCGCCACGACGCCGTTGCCCAGATTGAAGCGATCGACCTGCCGTGCCAGCTCCTGTGCCTCTTCGGCCAGGCTGCGGGCGGCGGCGGTCGCCTGTTCGACCATGGCGGCATTCTGCTGGGTCACGCCGTCCATCTCGCTGACGGCGGTGTTGACCTGTTGCAGCCCGGTCGCCTGCTGATCGGCGGAGGTCGCGATCGCGCTGACCAGCGTGCTGATCTCACCGATGCGGCCGATGATGCGTTGCAACGCCTTGCCGGTTTCGCTGACCAGTTCGACACCGGTCGCGACCTGTTCCGACGATGCGTTGATCTTCGCCTTCACGTCCTTGGCCGCGTCGGCCGAACGCTGGGCCAGTGCGCGCACTTCCGATGCGACGACGGCAAAGCCCTTGCCCGCATCCCCGGCGCGTGCCGCTTCGACCCCGGCGTTCAGCGCCAGCAGGTTGGTCTGGAACGCGATGCCGTCGATCACCGAGATGATTTCGCCGATCTCGGCCGAGGCGCGCTCGATCCCGTTCATCGCCTCGACCGCACGGCGTACGACGTCGCCCGACTGTTCGGCTTCGTCGCGCGTCTCGCTGACCACCGCGTTCGTCCGGGTGGCGCCGACGGCGGTTTCGCGGACGGTGCCGGTGATCTGGTCCATCGCAGCCGCGGTCTGTTCGAGGCTTGCGGCCTGTTGTTCGGTGCGCTGCGACAGGTTGTCCGACGCATCGCGAATGTCGTTGGCACCGTTGTTGATGCCGCTCGTCGCCTCACGCACCGCCACCAGCACCTCGGACACGGCCTGCATCGCGGTATTGAAGTCGCGCCGCAGCGGTTCGTAATCTGCCGGGAACGTCTCGTTAATGCGGTGGCTGACATCGCTCGCCGCCAGCCGCGAAAGCCCCTGGCCCAGTGCGCCGACGACATGCTGCTGCGTCGCCGTGGCGTTCTTCACGATCTGCCCATTGGCGCGGAACACTTCCTGCGCGCGTGCCATCCGACCGACGCAGTCGCGATAGTCGAGAAAGCGGATCGGAGAGTCGAAATCGCCGGCGGCAATCCCCTCCATCTGCTCGACAGAGCCGACATAGGGATCGCATACCATCGTCCGGAACAGGACCGACATTATGATGATCGACAGCAGCGCGCCGCCGGCCACCGCAATCAGCACCGTCGGCGACAGCGCACCCGACACGGCAAGCGCGGTCGTCGCGACCGGGACGGCGCCAAGCGCCGTGTAGACTACGCCCATCGCCACGAATTTCTGGCGCACTGGCGCATTCTTACGAAACCAATCGATCATGCGACCCGCTCCTATGGCGTCCCCTCACGGGGCTGCCCCCCGGCACACCCTCTGCGATCGTCACAGCTAGATCATATCCGTATAATTTCTGGTTAACGATGAACGGCGGGCGCTCGAACGTTCGAATGAGCCGGCGTCCGCTACGCCATCTCCCCGCGAACCATGATCGGATACCGGATATTATTCTTTATTTTAGTGATGTTGTGCTGAGCGAAAGATTGACAACGCTGGACAGAGTGGTAGCGGTATCACGACCGGATGCTCCGGCACATAGATGGGCGGACAGAACCGCTCCACGACATTAGGGGAGATTTTGCATGAGGGGTCACCTTCTCGGCACGCTCGCGCGCACGTCATCGACCATCGCGCTGGCGGCGCTCTTCATCGCGCCTGGCATCGCCGCCGCGCAAACCGCCGACACCGCCGTCAATGCCCAGCCCGGCGCCACCGAAGGCACCAACGGCAGCACCGCGCAGCAGACCGGACAGGACCCGGTCGAGGACGGCGCGGAAATCACCGTCACCGGCATCCGCGCCTCGCTGAACCGCGCGATCGATATCAAGCGCAACTCGGCCGGCGTCGTCGATGCGATCTCCGCCGAAGACATCGGCAAGTTCCCCGACACCAACCTCGCCGAGTCGCTGCAGCGGATCACCGGCGTGTCGATCAACCGCGTGAACGGCGAAGGGTCGCAGGTTTCGGTCCGCGGCTTTTCGGGCGGGTTCAACCTCGTCACGCTGAACGGTCGACAGCTGCCCGCATCGAACGTCGACACCAGCGGCGCGGGCGACTTCGCGCGCGGCACCGGGCGTTCGTTCGACTTCCAGAACCTGGCATCGGAAGGCGTGTCGGCGCTGGAGGTCTACAAGACCGGCCGCGCCGCGATCCCGTCGGGCGGCATCGGTGCCGCGATCAACGTCGTCACGCGCAAGCCGCTCGAGTCGCGCGAAGGCGGCGTGACCGGATCGGTCGGCGTGAAGGCCCTGCACGACGTCAGCACCAATGACGGCGTCGGCGCCCGCGTCCTGCCCGAAGTGTCTGGGCTGGTCAGCTGGCGCAACGACTCGCGCACCTTCGGCCTGTCGGTCTTCGGCAGCTATCAGCGCCGCGACAGCACCTCGGCACAGAGCGCGCCCAACTATTTCACGGTGGTTCCGACCGCCGACGTGCTCAATCCGGCGGGTCCGTACGTCAACGGACAGACCCAGATCGAGAACCGCCCGACCACGCCGTTCACGCTGATCCCCAACGACAGCCGCTACCAGTTCTCCGAAAACAAGCGTGAGCGGATCAACGGACAGGCGGTGGCACAGTTCGCCCCCACCGACCGGCTGACCTTCACGGCCGACGCGCTGTTCGCGCAGAACCGGCTGGAGGAGCAGCGCAGCGAACAGACCAACTGGTTCAACCGCCCGTTCGGCCAGATCCGCTTCAACGGCAACGACGTGATCGCCACGCCCGATTTCATCTCGGAAACGATCAACGGCGTGAAGGACCAGGGCTTCGAACAGCAGTTCCGCGCGACCAAGACCCAGCTGCAGTCCTATGGCCTGAACGGCAAGTGGCAGATGACCGACAGTCTGACGCTGAACCTCGATGGCTATCACGCCATCTCGAAATCGACGCCGGATGCGCCCAACGGCACGTCGGTGACGCTGGTATCGCTCGGCGCGCCGGTCATCAGCGGCCAGTCGATCGACTACAGCACCGGCTTCCCGCAGGTGACGCAGACGATCAACGACCGGATCAACGGCAACGGCAACGGCGTGCTCGACCTCGGCGATCTCGGCACGCAGATCGGACGGACCAACACCGCGACCCAGCGTCAGCGGATCAACGGCGGTCGTGCCGATCTCGGCTGGGACCTGGGCGGTGGCAGCCGGTTCGACTTCGGCGGGACCTACACCGACGCGGTCATGACCAGCCAGCGCGTGCAGACCCAGCAGCAGCTGGGCGATTGGGGCATCACCGATCCGGGCATCGTGCAGCGGCTCGCATCGAACGTGGTCAAGACCTTCTGCCTCGACTGCAAGTTCGACGCGTTCAAGCCGGCGGCCACCGCCCGCACCGCATTCCGCGGCAACGCGGTAGTGTTGAACGACATCTTCTCCAACTTCTACGCGGCCAACCCGATCAACACGACCGCCAATGATTTCGACAGCGTGGGCGAGAAGATCTGGGGTGTGTACGGCCAGATCACCTGGAAGGGTGAAATTGCCGGGCGCACCGCCAACCTGGTGTTCGGCACCCGTTACGAAGAGACCAAGGTCCGCTCTACCGCGTTGCAGGCGATCCCCTCGGCGATCAAATGGGATGCCGACAACGACTTTTCGGCGGTGATTTCCTCGACGGCGTCGACCGTGTCGCAGCGTGGCAACTACACCAACCTGCTCCCCGCGATCGATTTCAACATCGAGGTGTTCGACAACTTCATCGCCCGCGCCTCGGCCAGCCGTACGCTGGCCCGGCCGGATTACGGCAATCTGTTCGCGTCGACGACGGCCGGCGCGCCGACCCGTCCCGTCGCGCTTGGTGGTCGTCCGACGGGCAGTTCGGGCAATGCCGGCCTGCTGCCGCTCGTTTCCGACAATTTCGACGTGTCGGTGGAGTGGTATTACAAGCCGTCGAGCTATGTCTCGCTCGGCTTCTTCGACAAGCGGGTGCGCAACTTCATCGGCACGGGCGTGTTCAACCGCACGCTGTTCGACCTGCGCGATCCGTCGTCGGGGGCGGCAGGCACGCGGTCGGGCATCGCCGCCGACCGTCTGCGGGCGCTGGCGGCGGACCTCAGCGACGTAAACCTGTTCACCTACACCGCGCTGTTGTCCCAGAACGGCGGCAACACCGCCCAGGCCGACGCCGCGTTCCAGGCCAACCGCAACGCCGCCGGTGCGCTGAACCAGGATTATGTGAACAGCATCCTGCAGGCCGTCGACATCTTCGGCAACGCGCAGGACCCGCTCTACACCTTCGCGGTGTCGCAGCCGGTCAACAACCGCGACGGCCATATCTATGGGTTCGAAATGGCCGGGCAGCATTTCTTCGGCAACACCGGTTTCGGCGTGCAGGCGTCCTACACCAAGGTGTATGGCGACGTGAACGCCGACATCGCCGCCGACCCCAGCGTCAACGTGTTCGCGCTGACGGGTCTGGGCGACAGCGCCAACGGCTCGATCATCTACGACAAGAACGGCCTGTCGGCGCGCGTATCGTACAACTGGCGCGACAAGTTCCTCGCCGCGACCAACCAGGGCGACAGCCGCAACCCGCTGTTCGTCGCGCCGTTCGGAACGCTCGACTTCAACATCAGCTACGACCTGAACGACAGGATGGCACTGTCGATCGAGGGCGTGAACCTGACCAGCGAACCGCTGGTACAATATGGTCGCGATCGCAACGCGCTGGTGTTCGCACAGGAACTGAAGCCCCGCTTCCTCTTGGGCGCGCGCTATCGGTTCTAAGGCGCCCAAGTAATTGGGAAGGGCCGTTCGCTACGGCGGGCGGCCCTTCCCTTTACCCGCATCTCTTCTATCCTGACCGCCCGTTTCCCAGCAGGTTCGTGCTCCCGATGCCCCATGTCGTGACCCTTAACAATGTCGACCATCAGGACCTGACCGTCGCCGTCGCGCACGGCGCGGCGCATGGCGATGCGGTCAATCAGGTGCTGCTGTTCCCCAACGAGTTCGAAGCGGCGCAGCGCGACTATCCGATCCTGTTCCGCCACGACGATCGTGGCGGCTTTTACGCGGTCGCCCTGCTCGGGCTCGACCGCGACGACAACCTCTTCCTCACGCCCGACGGCCATTGGCAGGCGAGCTATGTCCCCGCCGTCCGCCAGCGCGGGCCGTTCGGCCCCACCGCCGACGGACAGGGGGTGCAGCTCGACCTCGACGATCCTCGCGTGGGGACTGGCGGCGAGCCGCTCTATCTGCCGCATGGCGGGACCGCGCCTTATCTCACCCATATCGAAGCGGTGCTGAGCGTGATCCGCGAGGGGCAGGCGATCAACGCGCCGCTGTTCGCCGCATGGGAGGCCGCGCAACTGCTGCGCCCGACCACGATCGAAATCGATCTGGGCGACGGACAGACCTGCACGATCGAAGGCATCTTCGTCATCGCCGAAGACCGGCTCGATGCGCTGGACGCCGACGCACTGGCGTCGCTTCACCGCAGCTGCGCGCTGCGCGCTGCGTTCATGGCGCTGGCCTCGCTCGACAACATGCCGCGGCTGATCGAGCGGCGCCGCCAGCGGCACGGCGGATGACCTCCCCCCGCCCCGTCCGCGCGATCGAGGGCGCAGGTGCCGACGATCTGTCGCCAGCCGCGCTGGTCGCGGCGAACGAGCCCGTCATCCTGCGCGGACTCGCCGCCGACTGGCCGCTGGTCGCCGCAGGACGCGACGGGGTGGCCGCGGCGATGGCCTATCTGAAACGCTTCGATGGCGGGCGCCCGGTGGTGGGTTTCACCGGCGACGCGGCGATCGGCGGGCGTTTCTTCTACCGCGACGACATGACCGGGCTGAACTTCGCTGCGCAGCGCGTCGGCTTGTCGGATTATCTCGATCGGATCTCGGCGGATCTGGACGATCCCACTGCGCCCGCGCGCTATGTCGGATCGACCGATCTCGACACCTATCTGCCCGGGCTGCGCGCCGACAACGACCTGTCGCTGCCACCGCTGTCGCCCGGTACCGCGCCGCCGCTCGCCAGCCTGTGGATCGGCAACCGTACGGTCGCCGCGACGCATTACGACATGTCGAACAACCTCGCCGTCTGCGTCGTCGGACGGCGGCGCTTCACCCTGTTCCCGCCCGATCAGGTCGCCAACCTCTACCCCGGCCCGCTCGAACCGACGCCGGGCGGACAGGTGGTGAGCATGGTGGACCTGCGCGCACCCGATCTGGAACGTTATCCCCGCTTCGCCGACGCACTGGCACAGGCGCAGGTGGCGGAACTGGCGCCGGGCGACGTCCTCTTCTACCCGGCACTGTGGTGGCACAATGTCGAGGCGCTGGCGCCGTTCAACGTCCTGCTGAACTATTGGTGGAACGACGTTCCCGCCTTCGTCGACAGCCCGATGACGACGTTGCTCCACGCGATGCTGTCGCTGCGCGATCGCCCCGCAGCGGAGCGGGCGGCGTGGCGCGCGATGTTCGATCATTATGTGTGGGACGGCGGCGAGGATGCGCGCGACCACCTGCCCCCCGCGATCCGGGGCGACCTCGCCCCGCTCGACGAACCCGCCGCGCGCCGGCTGCGCGCGCGCCTCTTGCAACGGTTGAACCGATGACCCCCATGCGTATCGTGATCGCCGGTGGGGGTACCGCCGGCTGGCTGGCTGCGGCACTGCTGACCCGGCAACTGGCCGATCTGGTCGAAGTGACGTTGGTCGAATCCGAAGCAATCGGCACCGTCGGCGTCGGTGAGGCGACCATCCCGACGATCCGCAGCTTCCACGCGCTGCTGGGCCTCGACGAGCAGGACTTCATGGCCGCGACCGGCGCCAGCTTCAAACTGGGCATCGCGTTCGAAGGCTGGGCGCGCGACGACGACCGCTACATCCACTCGTTCGGCGAAGTCGGGCGATCGACCTGGATGGGCGATTTCCAGCATTTCTGGCTGGAGGCCGAACGGCAGGGCGTCGCCGCCCCGATCGGCGCCTATTGCCTCGAACATGAAGCCGCCGAAGCCGGGCGGTTCGTCGGCGGCCCCGACACGCCGCTCAACTATGCCTATCATTTCGACGCCGGCCGCTACGCCGCCTATCTGCGTCAGCGCAGCGAGGCGCAGGGGCTCATGCGGATCGAGGGCAAGATCGCTCGGGTCGAGCGCGATCCCGCCAGCGGCGACATCGCCGCACTGGTGCTGGACGATGGCCAGCGGATCGCGGGCGACCTGTTTCTCGACTGCACCGGGTTCCACGCGCTGCTGATCGAACAGACGCTGGGCGTGGGGTTCGAGGACTGGGGCCATTGGCTGCCGACCGACCGCGCGCTGGCCGTTCAGACGCGCAGCACCGGTCCGGCCGTGCCCTATACCCGCGCGATCGCCCACGACGCCGGCTGGCGCTGGCAGATTCCGCTACAGCACCGGGTCGGCAACGGGCTGGTCTACAGTTCGCGCCATCTGGGCGACGATGCCGCGCATGACCGGCTGCTGGCATCGATCGAGGGCGAGGCGCTGATCGAACCGCGCCTGATCCGGTTTCGTACCGGCCGGCGCATGGCGATGTGGGAGCGCAACTGCGTGGCGCTGAGCCTGTCGAGCGGGTTCGTCGAGCCGCTCGAATCGACCAGCCTTCACCTCGTGATGATTGCGCTGACCCGGCTGGTCCAGCTGCTGCCGTTCGGTCGCCATGGCGCGGCAGCGCGGACGCGGTTCAACGAACAGGGCCGGCGCGAGATCGAGGCGGTGCGCGACTTCGTGCTGCTGCATTATTATCTTAACGAGCGCCCTGAACCCTTCTGGCGCGAACGGCGCGAGATCCCGCTGCCCGACAGTCTGGCCGAGCGCATCGCACTGTTCGCCGAAGGGGCGCACGCCTATCAGTCCGCCGACGACCTGTTCCGTGTCGGTTCGTGGGTGCAGGTGATGCTGGGCCAGCGCGTCGCCCCGGCCGCATGGCATCCGCTGGCGACGGCGATGCCGCCCGGCGAACTCGGCACGGTGCTGGACCAGTTGCGCAGCGGCATCGCCGCGACGGTCGCGCGGCTGTCGACGCACCAGCAGTTCCTCGATAGCTATTGCCGCAGCCGCGACTGAAGGCTCAGTCGTCCCCGCGCCGATAGGGGCTGTGAATATTGGCGAGCCACCCCGCGCGGTTCTGGGGCGTGGCGGCGACCGCCCCGCGCGGGCGGCGGGCGGCGGCGATGTCGATCTTGCCCGACTGGAAATGCAGCCCGGCACGGCCATCATGCGACCAGCGCACATATCCCTCGACATGATGCAGCGCGCCCATCGTCACCAGTACGCGACCGTCCGACGGCAGGCCGGCGGGATCGTCGATGCACGCGCCCGATTCGGACAGGTTGCGGACGCGACATTCGATCACCTGGTCCACGGCTTCGACGCGAGCCTGCAGGATAACGCTGTCCCGCCGCGGACGGGGAGGAAACGGGTCGGACGACGAATCGGTCATGACCGCGACACGATAGCCGGTGCATCGCTAACGCCCGGTTAAAATCGGTCGATGATGTTTTGGAAATTGGTGCCCCTGGCCGGGCTCGAACCAGCACTCCTTGCGGAATCCGATTTTGAGTCGGACGCGTCTACCAATTTCACCACAGGGGCACGCCGGGCTCCGTTAGCCGAAGCGGCGTGCCCCCGCAACCGTCAGGAAAAGACCTGATCGATGTCGGCGCTGCCATAGGGGTCCTTGGGATCGGACCCGAAGCGGTTCGGCCCGTGCGTCCCCTCGGTGACGTACAGCACGAACAGCCAGATCCAGCCGATGATCGGCAGGAAGATCAGCAGCATCCACCATGCCGACCGGTCGGTATCGTGCAGCCGGCGGAACGCGACGGTGAACCCCGGGATGAGCAGCGCGAGGCTGGTCAGGCCGTTGATCGGACCGGTGCCCTCCCAACCGAAGCCGATGATGTTGTCGACGATCGTCGTCGCGATGCCGACCAGGAACGAGAACAGCGTGAACATCCAATATTCCTTGCGGCGCGACCGGCCCCGCACCTCGAAATATCGTTTCAGCGGCAAGATCATCCAGTCCATCGGCAAACCCCTCGTTACGTTCGTGCAATGTGTTGCAAGCCCCGTCGGCAATGGCAACGTCGCAATCGGATACCCTCGCCGAACCAGAGAGGCCGATTGAGCCCACCCCTTCAATTCGTCGGCGGTCGCCGGCGATAGCTCAGCGCCTCGGCGACGTGCGCCCGCCCGACGCCCTCGGCCTGCGCCAGATCGGCGATCGTCCGGCTGACGCGCAGGACGCGGTGGAACGCACGGGCCGACAGACGCATCGCCTCCGCCGCCTGTGCCAACAGCGCGCGGGCCGGCGCGTCGAGCGTCGCGGCGCGTTCCAGCACGGTGCCGTCCGCCTCGGCATTGGTGCGCACACCGTCGGCGGCATAGCGCTCCCGCTGCACCGCCCGCGCCGCCGCCACCCGTGCGGCGACCTCCGCCGATCCTTCGGCGGGCGGCGGCAGGACGAGGTCGGCGGCACTCACCGCCGCCATCTCGATCGCCAGGTCGATACGGTCGAGCAAAGGCCCCGACACCTTCGCCTGATAATCGGCGGCACAGCGCGGCGCGCGGGCACAGGCGAGCGCCGGATCGCCCAGATGGCCGCAACGGCACGGGTTCATCGCCGCGATCAACTGCACCCGCGCCGGAAAGGTGACATGCGCATTCGCCCGCGCGACGCTGACCTCGCCGGTTTCCAGCGGCTGGCGCAACGAATCGAGCACCGCCCGCTGGAACTCGGGCAGCTCGTCGAGGAACAGCACGCCCAAATGCGCCATGCTGATCTCGCCCGGCTTTACCCGCAAGCCACCACCGGTCAGCGCCGCCATCGATGCCGAATGGTGCGGGCTACGGAACGGGCGCACTCGCGTCATCCGCCCGCCGGTCAGCGTCCCCGCCACTGACTGCACCATCGACACCTCCAGCGCCTCGGCGGGGTCGAGTGGCGGCAATATGCCGGGCAGGCAGGAGGCGAGCAGCGACTTGCCCGCCCCCGGCGGCCCGACCATCAGCAGGTTGTGGCCCCCGGCCGCGGCGATCTCCAGCGCGCGCTTGGCGGTTTCCTGCCCCTTCACCTGCTTCAGGTCGTTGCCGCTCCACCCTTCCTCGGCGCCGCCCGGCACCGGGTTGCGCAGCATCTGTTCGCCCTTCAAATGATTGAGCAGCGACAACAGGTCGGGCGCGGCGACGACCGACGTACCGGCCCACGCCGCCTCCGCCCCTTGCGCCGCCGGACAGATCAGCGCCCGCCCCTCGCCGCTGGCCAGCATCGCCGCCAGCAGCACGCCCGGCGACGCCGCGATCCGCCCGTCGAGGCTCAGTTCGCCGACGACCAGATGCTCGGCCAGCCCCTCGGCATCGACCACCCCCATCGCCGCTAGCAGGCCGAGCGCGATCGGCAGGTCGTAATGCGACCCTTCCTTGGGCAGGTCGGCGGGCGACAGATTGACGGTAATTCGCTTGGGCGGCAGCGCCAGCCCGATCGCGGCGATCGCGGCGCGTACCCGCTCGCGGCTTTCGCCCACCGCCTTGTCGGGCAGGCCGACGACAACGAACGCGGGAACCCCGGGCGCCAGCTGCACCTGCACCTCGACCCGCCGTGCCTCCAGCCCCAGATATGCCGCCGTCGATACGATCGCGACCATAACGCCCCTGTTCCCCGTTTGCCCCCGACGTCCATAGCGGCTTTCCCGTCCGAAGGAACGGTCCGTCATGGCCGTCTTGCAAGCGCAACACACGACTGGCATGGCGGGGCCACGATGCGGGCCCTGCAGTTGATCGTCGGCGTGGTGCTGATCCTGGTGACGCCGCTGGTCGCGGTGCTGCCGGGACCGGTCGGCATTTTCGCCTTTGCCGCCGGCACCGCGCTGATCCTGCGCAATTCGCGCTGGGCACGCTATCGCTTCGCACGGGCGATGCGGCGCCATCCCCGCATCCGCGCGCTGTCCGACCGGGCACTGCGCCGGCCGAGTGCGAAGCGGCGGCGCCTGCGTGCCGATGCGGTGCGGTCGGACGTTGACTTCGCGGGCACCCGTGGCTAAGGCGCTGGCCACGCGGCCGCCGTCACTGGCGGCTTTTTACGTTCTGGCAGTTTGAATACCCGGGGAATGAGTGATGAAGCGGACTTTTCAGCCGAGCAACCTGGTACGGGCCCGTCGCCACGGCTTCCGCTCGCGCATGGCGACGCCGGGCGGCCGCAACGTGATCCGGGCGCGTCGTGCGCGCGGTCGCAAGAAGCTGTCGGCCTAACCAAGATGCTTCGCCGCCGGGATTATCTGGCGGCGAATGCGGGACGCCGGGCACCCATGCCCGGTTTCGTCCTGCTGGTGCGGGAGCGCCGGGTGGACGAACTGGCCGATACGCCGCCACAGGCGATGCGAATCGGCATTACCGTATCGAAAAAGGTCGGAAACGCCGTCATCCGCAACCGGATGAAACGGCGTTTTCGCGCGCTTGCCGCAGAACTGCTGCCCGAACAGGGCATTGCTGGCGCCGATCATGTACTGATCGGTCGGAACAGCGGCATCGAGCGCCCGTTCGATGACTTGAAGGCCGACCTTTCCAAGGCATTGCGCAAGGTCCGCCGGTGAGCGACGCCGGCCCGGCTGCAGACGACGCCCCCCGTCCGGGCATCGCCGCCCGTGCACTGATGCTCGTCGCACGGGCGTGGCAATTGGGACCGTCGCTGATCCTGCCTCCCTCGTGCCGCTATCAACCTTCCTGTTCGGCCTATGCAATCACCGCCATTGCCCGCTATGGCGCGATCAAGGGGGGCTGGCTGGCCGCGAAACGTATCGCGCGCTGCCATCCCTGGGGCGGGCACGGCCACGATCCCGTGCCTTGAGACTGACGCCTGAGGAACTCGCGTGAAGAACGACCAGAAGAATTTCCTGCTGTTCGCGGTACTGGCTGCGCTGGTGCTGTTCGGCTGGCCGTATATCGCCAACCATTTCTTCCCGGCCGCCAATCCTCCGGTGACGAAGCTGGAGGACGGCAAAAGCAAGCCCGTCGCCAACCCCGCGACCGATCCGGCCGCCGACACCGCGAACGCGATTCGCGACCGGGCGATCGTCCTGCGCGAAACCCCGCGGGTGGTGATCGACACGCCGGCGGTACAGGGCTCGATCAACCTGCGCGGCGGGCGGATCGACGACCTCGTGCTGGTCAAGCACAAGGAAACCATCGCCAAGGATTCGCCGCCGGTCCGCCTGCTGTCGCCCTCGGGCACGGCCGACGCCTATTTCGCGCAGTTCGGCTGGAGCGGCACCGGCATCACGCCCCCGCCCGCCGATGCGCTGTGGACCGCCAGCGGCACCAGGCTGACCCCGCAGACCCCGGTGACGCTGACGACCCAGTCGGGCAGCCAGCGCTACCTGATGCAGATTTCGGTCGACAGCGGCTATATGTTCACCATCCGCCAGAGCGTCGTGAACACCGGTGCGCAGCCGGTGCAGGTCGCGACCTATGGCCTGCTCAGCCGCCGCGGCGCGCCGGTCGACAAGGATACGATGACGATCCAGGTCGGCCCGATCTACGAAGCGGGCAACGGCGTGAAGTTCGACGTCGATTACAAGGATATCGACGCCGCGCCGACGACCTTCAACACGAAGGGCGGCTGGCTCGGCTTCACCGACCATTACTGGATGACCGCGCTGATCCCCGATCAGAACGTCCAGCACGGCCTGTCGTTGAAGGGCGGCGACCAGCGCCACCAGGCGGATTATCGCTCGCCGACCCTCGCCACACTCGCGCCGGGTCAGGCGATGACGCAAAGCGCGCGCTTCTTCGCCGGTGCCAAGGAAAACAAGCTGCTCAATGCTTATGAGGAACAGGGCGTGCCCTATTTCTCGCGGTCGATCGACTGGGGCTGGTTCCGCATCGTCGAGGAACCGATCTTCACCTATCTCGACTGGCTGTTCCGCATGGTCGGCAATTTCGGCGTCGCGATCATCCTGCTGACGTTGACCATCCGCGGCCTGATGTTCCCGATCGCCCAGCGCCAGTTCGCCTCGATGGCGGCGATGCGCGCGATCCAGCCCAAGCTGAAGGTGCTGCAGGAACGCTACAAGGACGACAAGCCGCGCCTCCAGCAGGAGATGATGGCGCTGTACAAGACGGAGAAGGTCAACCCGGTCGCCGGCTGTCTGCCGACGCTGATCCAGATTCCGATCTTCTACGCGCTGTACAAGGTGCTGTTGCTGACCATCGAGATGCGGCACCAGCCGTTCGTCGGCTGGATCAAGGATCTGTCCGCGCCCGATCCGGCGACGATCCTGAACCTGTTCGGCTATCTCGACTTCACGCCGCCGCACTTCCTCGCGATCGGCATCGTGCCGGTGCTGCTCGGCATCTCGATGTATTTCCAGTTCAAGCTGAACCCGGCGCCGATGGACGACATGCAGAAGCAGGTCTTCGGGCTGATGCCATGGGTGCTGATGTTCATCATGGCCCCGTTCGCGGTCGGGTTGCAGGTGTACTGGATCACGTCGAACCTGCTGACCATCGCACAGCAGCAGCTGCTCTATTCGCGGCATCCGGCGCTCAAGCAGGCACCGGCCAAGTGAACGACCTGCCCCCTCCACCGCCGGGCGACGAGCGCTTCGACCCCGAACAGGTCGAAGCGGCGCGCAAGATCTTTGCGGGGCCGATCCAGTTCCTGAAGTCCGCGCCGTCACTGGAGCATCTGCCCCCGCCCGACGTGCCCGAAATCGCGTTCGCCGGCCGCTCCAACGTCGGCAAGTCGTCGCTGCTCAACGCGCTGACCGGCCGCACCTCGCTGGCGCGGACCTCGGTCACGCCGGGGCGGACGCAGGAGCTGAACTTTTTCGACATCGGCACGCCGCTGAAACTGCGGCTGGTCGACATGCCGGGCTATGGCTTTGCCAAGGCGCCCAAGGACATGGTCCGCAAGTGGCGCTATCTGGTGAACGATTACCTGCGGGGGCGGCAGGTGCTGAAGCGCACCCTAGTGCTGATCGATTCGCGCCACGGCATCAAGGATGTCGATCGCGAGGTGTTCGAGATGCTGGACAAGGCGGCGACCAGCTACCGCATCGTCCTGACCAAGACCGACAAGATCAAGGCGACCGAACTGGAGGACGTCTACGCCGCGGTCGGCGACGAGGTTCGCAAGCGCCCGGCGGCGCACCCCGACGTCATCTCGACGTCGAGCGAAAAGGGCATGGGCATCGCCGAACTGCGCGCGGCGGTGATCGAGTCGATCGGGTAGGCCTTCGCCCGCCAACCACGTCACCCCAGCGCAGGCTGGTGTCTCCCAGTTGGCAAGCGCAGCACCCGCCCCATGGAGACCGCAGCCTGCGCTGCGGTGACGTGTGGATGAAGCGCGGCGAAACTCCCCCATCATTCCCGCGAAGGCGGGAATCCATACCCGCTGACCTTCCGATGCAAGGTGCAACGTCAGCGCATAGGGACTCCCGCCTTCGCAGGAGCGACGACGGAGGCGTGGTCCGGTTGCGCGAAATCCAGCAAGCCTGACGATCGCGCCGCTGCTACCCCTGCTTCGACACGAACAACCCCGCCCCCAGCGCCACCGCACCCACCGACAGCGCACACGCGACGATCATCAACACCCCGTCGCGCACCAGCAGTGCGATACCGAACGCCATGATCGCCGCCATCGGCGCGGTGCTGGCAAAGGGCAACAGCTCGAGCGGCGGCACCGTCAGGCACAGCAGCAGCACCGCGACCCCGGCAACCTTGACCATCGGTCCCTTCGTCAGTGCGGGCATCCGGCCGTGAAACCACTTGTCCATCCGCCTGGCGATCGGGCGCCCCTTCTCGACCACCTTTTGCAGATTGCCGCCCTTCATCCCGCGATTGGCGAGAAACCCCGGCAGCCACAAATGCTCTCGCCCGAGCACCAACTGGATGGCCAGCAAAGCAAGGACCGCTGCCAGTGCGGTCGGCAGGCCGGGAATGCCACCAACCGGCGAAATCTCGATCATCGGCAGTACGATCAGGAACGGCCCATAGGCGCGGTGGCCCATCGCCTCGAGCATGTCGCCCAGCCGAACCTTGTCGCCACCGGCATCGTCGCCCAGTTCCTGCAGGCGATCGAGCACATCGCCGACGCTCTGCGGATCACCGCTCTTTTCGTTTTCCGCCATGGCGCTGGCAACGGATCGTTTCGCCTGCGGTTCCGATGGGGTCGACAGCCCCGCCGCCCCGTGGCACGACCCGGCCCATGCTGAAGCTCATCATCGGGAACAAGGCCTATTCCTCCTGGTCGCTGCGCGGCTGGCTGGCGGCCAAGCTGTCGGGCCTGTCGTTCGAAGAGGTCGTCGTGCCGCTCTACGACGCCGACTGGGACAAACGACGCGAGGGCGACGAGTTCGCACCGTCGTCGGGCAAGGTCCCGATCCTGTGGGACGGCGACGACATCGTCGTGTGGGACAGCCTGGCAATCGTCGAATATCTGAACGAGAAATCGGGCGGCGATAAATTCTGGCCGGCCGATCCGGCCGCGCGCGCGATGGCGCGGTCGATGGCAGCGGAGATGCATTCGGGCTTTGCGCCGCTGCGCCGCAAGCACAGCATGAACGTCCGCCAGGTCTATGACCCGACGCAGCCCGACGACGATGTGCTGGCCGACCTGTCGCGCATCTACGAGCTGTGGGCGCAGGCGCGGGCCCGCTTCGGCCAAGGCGGCGATTTCCTGTTCGGGGAGTTCGGTGCGGCGGACATCATGTTCGCGCCCGTGGCGACGCGCATCGTCACCTATTCGCTCCCCTGCCCTCGCTTCGCGATGGGGTACATCATCACCCTGATCAACCACCCCTGGATGCAGGACTGGATCGCCGCTGCGCAGGAGGAGGATTGGGTGCTGGAACAGTATGAGCAGCCGGTGAAGTAGAAATCCTCCCCGGCACGGGGAGGGGAACCGCCGCGTAGCGGTGGTGGAGGGGGATCGCCGCGCAACGCAACCGTGGTGAGCGGGACACCCCCCTCCACCAGCTTCGCTGGTCTCCCCTCCCCGTGCCGGGGAGGACGTTACGCCAAAAAACCCGCGATCGCGTCGCCCAGCTCGCGCTTCACCACCGCGCTCATATGGTTCCCCGGCGTCTCGACCAATCGCGCATCGGGCAATAGTTCGGCCAGCGCCGCGTGGCTGCCATTATCGTCGTCCTCTTCCCCCGCCAGCACCAGCACCGGCTGCCGGATCGCCGCCAGTTCCTTGCGCGACGTATCGACGAACGTGTCGAGCACCCCCAGCAACGCCACCGGATCACCCCCGGTGGTCTTCAGGAACGCCTCCGCCATCCATTCGGGCGACCCGCGCTCGAAACTGCCGAGATTGGTCAGGATGCGTCGGAAATGCGCCGCGCGCCGCCCGGTGTCGAGCAACCCTTCCAGCCCCATGCCGCTCAGCACCAGCTTGCCCGGATTTGCCCCCATCGTCAGCATCCGCACCGCCGTCCGCGCGCCCAGCGAATAGCCGCCCAGGTCGTAATCGGTCAGCTCCAGATGCGTGAGCAGCGCCATGCCGTCCTTCGCCAGCGCATCGGCGGGATAAGCCTCCGCGCCATGCGGCCGCGCGCTCAGCCCGTGCGCGCGCAGATCGGGCATGATGACCCGCCGGCCAAGCGCCGCGATCTTCGCCGCATGGCCATATTTGATCCAGTTGGTCTGCGCGTCGCTGAAATATCCGTGGATCAGCACCACCGGTCGCCCCGCGCCCACCTCGCTCCACGCGATCTCGACCCCGTCGAAGCTGGCGAAACGATGGGTGGTGACGCTGGGCTGGTCCACGATGCTGCCTTTTCCTTGGTACAGAGGGAGTGGGCGATATGGGCGGCGGGTCGGCGGGTGTCGAGACGTACCCGACCCCGTTTTGTCACTTCACCGCCGCAGCGAACCGCGCTAATGGCTCGCGCAACAATATGACAGCATTAGGGGAAGGATGCCGGCCCGACCGGAGACCGCCATCATCGCCCCCGCCCTGCCCCATAGCGCCGTACCGCACAGCCGTTCCGAAGACGTTTACGCCATCGTCGTCGGCTGTGTCATGATCGCGCTCGGCCTCGCGCTGCTCCACGCCGCGGGGCTGGTGACCGGCGGTATTGCCGGGGTCGCGCTGCTGGTGTCCTACCTCGTCCCCCTGCCGACCGGCATGCTGTTCACGCTCATCAACATCCCCTTCTTCCTGTTTTCCCGGCGGGCGATGGGGTCGCGCTTCATGTGGCGGACGATCGCGGTCAATGGCGGGATCGCGCTGTTCTCGACCATGGCACGCTATGGCCTGCGCATCGTCGAGGTACATCCCGCCTTTGCCGCGATCGCCGGCGGCACGGTGATCGGCATGGGTATCCTTGCGCTTGCGCGGCACGATGCCGGTGTCGGCGGTACCGGGGTGGTGACGCTGTGGCTGCAACGCACCCGTGGCTGGAACGCCGGGCGGACGCAGATCGCGATCGATCTCGCCATCCTCGCCGCGTCGTTCGCGGTCGTCGCCCCCGTGCAGGTCGGCTGGTCGGCACTGAGCGCCGCGGCGATCAGCGGTATCCTGATCGCGTGGCACCGTCCGGGGCGTTATACGGGCTATTGATCGGACCGATCGAGCAGGCACGCAACGCCGCCGTCCGCCGTCGAAACGCGTCACCAGCCAGTCAAGGCACGTCACCCGGACTTGATCCGGGGTCCCGCTTCTTCTCGACCAGGTCCGGGGTGACGCAAATCCGAACGTCGTCGAACCTCGACACCGCGCCTACGCCGCGATCGCCGTCCCTGGCCCATGCTCCCGCAGCATCGCCGCGGCGCGTTCGGTGGCGCTACGAATGTCGTCCGACAGCGACTTCACCTCGCGCGCGACCACCGCGAACCCGCTGCCCGCCTCGCCCGCCCGTGCCGCCTCGATCGCGGCGTTGAGCGCCACCAGCCGCGTCTGTGCGGTGATGTCGCCGATCGCGGTGACGATCCCCGCCAGTTGCGACATGACCAGTCGCAACGCCCCGGCCTGCTCCTCCAGCCGGTCGCGGAACCGCTGCCCCTCGGCCAGCCGAGCCTGCACCTCGCGTTCCAGCAGCACCTGCCGCGTCATGTCGGTCGCGATCTTGACGATCTTGATCGGGTGCCCCGCACCGTCGAGCACCGGATTATAGGTCGCCTGCAGCCAGACTTCGCCGCCCCGCCGGTCGAGCCGACGGTACAGCCCGCTGTCGAACGCGCCCCCCGCCAGCTTCCGCCAGAACGCACTATAGTCGCTGGAGGCCGCATCCTGCGGGGTACAGAACATCCGGTGATGCGCCCCGCGCACGTCCGCCAGCGTATAGCCCATCGTGTCGAGGAACGCGTCGTTGGCCCACAGGATACGGCCATCGAGCGCGAACTCGATGACCGCCTGCGATCGACAGATCGCCGCCCACGCGCCCCAATAGAGCGCATTGTCCTGGATGCCGTCCATATCCATACGCAAAATATGGACGCTATTGGTTAGCGCTTCGTTAGGAGTGGGCGTAACCGACTGGAAAAGCAGGTACGCTATCGTACGGCTCAGTCCTTTTTCAGGTGGCGACGACCCAGCAATTCCGCAATCTGCACCGCGTTCAGCGCGGCACCCTTGCGCAGATTGTCCGACACGCACCACAGCGCGAGACCGTTTTCGACGGTCGAATCCTCCCGCACGCGGCTGACATAGGTCGCGAAGTCGCCGACGCATTCGATCGGCGTCGCGTATCCGCCGTCCTCGCGCTTGTCGATCAGCATGATGCCGGGCGCCTCGCGCAGGATCTTCTGCGCGTCCTCGGCCGACAGTTCGTTCTCCATCTCGATATTGATCGCTTCGGAATGGCCGACGAACACCGGCACGCGGACGCAGGTCGCGATGACCTTGATCTTGGGATCGAGGATCTTCTTGGTCTCGACCACCATCTTCCACTCTTCCTTGGTCGACCCGTCGTCGAGGAAGCTGTCGATGTGCGGGATCACGTTGAACGCGATCTGCTTGGTGAACTTCTTCGGCTCGGCGCTGTCGCCGACGAAGATGTTGCGGCTCTGTTCGAACAGCTCGTCCATCCCCGCCTTGCCCGCGCCCGACACCGATTGGTACGTGGCGACGACGACGCGGGTGATCTTCGCGGCGTCGTGGATCGGCTTGAGGGCCACGACCATCTGCGCGGTCGAGCAGTTCGGGTTGGCGATGATGTTCTTGGCGCGATAGCCGTCGATCGCCTCCGGGTTCACCTCCGGCACGATCAGCGGCACGTCGGGGTCCATGCGGTACAGCGACGAATTGTCGATCACGGTGCAGCCGGCGGCGGCGAACTTCGGCGCATAGACGGCGGTCGCCTCGCTGCCGATCGCGAACAGCGCCATGTCCCAGCCGGCGGGATCGAAATGCTCGATGTTCTGAATCTTGTACTGCTTGCCGGTCTCGCCGAAATCGGCCATCTCGCCGGCCGAGCGCGACGACGCCAGCACCGCCAGATCGTCGATCGGAAACTCCCGCTCCGCCAGGATGTTCAGCATCTCGCGCCCGACATTGCCGGTCGCGCCCGCGACGACTACCCGATAACCCACTTAGCTTCTCCGCGATCAAATCTTGCGCGCGGAATAGCCGTTTCGCACCTTTTGTAAAGTCGCACCGCCGCAACGCATCGGCATCACGGTGGCAAAACCCGGTTACTTCTTGTCCTTCACCTGCCGGTCGAGGAAGTTCAGGATCGTCTTCCACAGATGCTCGCTGACCCCCGGACCGCCGACGCGGTGAGTCTGTCCGGGATAGAGCATCAGCTCGAACGGCGTACCCGACTTCTGCATCGCCGCCATCATCGCCGTCGAATGTTCCAGCACGACGTTATCGTCGGCCATGCCGTGGATCAGCAGCAGCGGGTCCTTGATCTTCGCCGCATCGGGCACCGTCGCCGACGTCGCATAGGCTTCGGGCACCTGCCCCGGATCACCCATATAGCGTTCGGTATAATGGGTGTCGTACAGTTCCCAGCGCGATACCGGCGCACCCGACACGCCGGCGGCGAACACGCCGGGTGCCTTTTCCAGCATCTTCAGCGTCATATAGCCGCCGTACGACCAGCCATAGGTCGCGATCTTGTTCGGCGCGACGAACGGCAGCGTCTTGAGATAGTTGGCACCGGCGATCTGGTCCTCGACCTCGACCGATCCCATCGCGCGGAAAATCTGGTCCTCGAACGCCTTGCCGCGCTCGGGCGATCCGCGATTGTCGATCTCGAACCAGATCCATCCCTGATCGACCAGATACTGGCGCAGTGCCCCGCCCCACGCCCGACGCACGACCTGACTGCCCGGGCCGCCATAGTGCGAGAAGAACACCGGGTAGCGCTTGCCCGGCTCCAGCTTCGGCGTGATCATGTTCCAGTGCAGCACCGATCCGTCGGCCGCCTTGATCTCCCCGAACTGGGTCGGGCGATGACTGGCGACATAGGGCGCATAGGGGTGATCGCCGGTCAGCGCATTCTCGTTGATCCACGCGATCCGCTTGGCGGAGGCATCGGCCAGATAGGTCTGCGCCGGCTGGTCGGGGTTGGAGCGCGTGACGATCAGCCGCGATGCCTTGCCATCCATCGACGCGCTGTACGACCAGCCCGCCTCCGTCATCCGCGTGACGGCACCCGGCTTGGCCAGATCGACGCGGTACAGCTGCCGCTCGAGCGCATCGTCCTTGTTGGCGAGGAAATAGACGCGGCCCTTCGCCTCGTCGACGCCCGCCAGATCGGCGACCATCCATGGTCCCTTGGTCAGCTGCGTCCACTTGCCCGCCTTCCAACGGTACAGATGGCCGTATCCGTCACGCTCCGACCACCAGATCAGGCTGCCGTCCTTCATCGCATGATAGGCGTCGGACAGGTTGACCCAGCTCTTCGGCCCCGACTTCTCGGTGAACAGCACGGTCGCCTTGCCCGTCGCCGGATCGACGCGCAGCATGTCGAGCGTCGTCTGCGCCCGGTTCTGCCGCTGCACCAGCAACGCCTTACCATCCGACGTCCAGTCGACCCGCGCCAGATAGATGTCGGGGTCGCTGCCCAGATCGACCTTCACCTTGCCCGACCCGTCCGGCCGCATCACATACAGCTCGACCAGCACGTTCGGCGTGCCCGCCTTCGGGTAACGCTGCTGGTAGATGCTCGTCCCCTCGGCCCCGATCGCCGAACGGGTGACGATGCCGACTGGCGCCTCGTCGAAGCGCTGCACCGCGACCATCCGGTCGTCGGGCGACCACCAATAGCCGGTGCGGCGGTTCATTTCCTCCTGCGCGACGAACTCCGCCTCGCCGAAATGGACCGTGTCCTTGCCCTCGGTGGTGAGTGCGATTTCCTTGCCGGTCTTCAGGTCCAGCGCGACGAGATTCTGGTCGCGCACGAAGCTGACATAGTTGCCCTCCGGACTGACCACCGGGTTCAGCTCGCCACTCTCGCTATTGGTCAGCCGGCGGACAGTCCCGTCGATCGAGGCGAGATACAGGTCGCCATCGAGTGGCACGAGGATCGACTTGCCATCGGGCGCCCAGTCATAGGCGAGGATGCCGCGCTTGCCGGTCAGCGAACGGTCGCGTTCGCGCTGCATCTTCTCCGCTTCGGACAAAGCGGCACCGGTGCCGACCTTCTTCGAATCGACCAGCATCCGCCATTCGCGGGTGGTCGTGTCCATCGCCCACAGGTCGAACCGCTCGCGCTCGTCGGCGCGGTTGCGCAGCAGCGTGACGTATTTGCCGTCGGGCGAGAGCTTCAAATTCTGTGGCTGGCTGCCGTTCAGGTCGGGGCTGGCGAACACCCGCTCCAGCGTCAGGTCGCTCGACTTTGCCGGTTCACTCGCCCCGGCCGGCGCCGCCGGCTCACCCGCCATGCCTGCCGTTCCCATTGCCAGCAACGCCGCTCCCATCAACCATTTCACCATAATGCCCCGTATCCGTATCCGCCGCCAATGCGCCGATCGTATCAGTTGTTATCGCCGCAGCTCGGGCGGAGGTAAATGGTTGAGTTTGGTGGGTGGCCGAGCAGAAACCGTACCCCCGCGCAGGCGGGGGTCCAGGGTCACGATCGCCACCGTCGATTGGCTTGGCTCTGGATCCCCGCCTGCGCGGGGATACGATGGCGGGTTCGCGAGGAGACGCTACATCGTATCCCCCGGATCGACCCCCCACAACCTTGCCTGCTCGACATAGCCGCCACGCCCCTTCACATCGAAGAAGCACCACGCCCCGTTGCACCGCGACAGCCGCCCGACCACGCCCGGCGCCGCACGCCACACCACCGGCGCGCCGGCCTGCGGCGACGCGCGCAGTTCCAGCACCTCGCGCCCGACGAAGCCGGTGCGGCGGTCGCTCAACAGCCCGACCTGCAACCATCCACGCGTACCGTCGGGGTCCTCGACCCGGCGCCAGTCCTGATAGATGTCGACGACCTTGATCGGCATGTCTGCACGGCGATAGACCCATTGCGTCGGGTAATTCTTGCCCGGCCCGCTGCGCATCCGCGCCTCGCCCGCCGCGATCGACGCATAATAAGGCGGCTTGCGACGCTGTGCCTCCGCCGGTCCCGCCGCCAGCATCGTCAGCACCGCCGCCACCGCGATCGATTGCCTCCCTAAGCGCATGATATCGTCCCCATTCGTCTGAACCCAAGCTCTATCGGCAAGCGCCCCCTCGCGGCAAGCCGTTGACGCGGCCAACGCCAGCCGCCAATCCTGCGCCATGGCAGCAGCATCCCCCCCGCCCCGCACACCCCGAGTACAGGTGACGCGGCGGCTGCCGGCGGCGACCGAGGGGCGGATGGCGACGCTGTTCGACACCGTCTTCAACCAGGACGATCATGCCCCGTCGCAGGGCGAACTGGCCGCGGCGATGGCCGATTGCGACGTGCTGGTGCCCGCCGTCACCGACGTGATCGACGCCGCGCTGATTGCCGCCGCGCCCGACCGCCTGCGCCTGATCGCCAATTACGGCGCGGGCGTGAACCATATCGATCTGAAGGCGGCGCATGCCCGCCGCATCCTCGTCACCAACACGCCGGGCGTGTTGACCGAGGATACCGCCGACATGGTCATGGCGCTGATCCTCGCCGTCCCCCGCCGGCTGGCCGAGGGGGAAAAGCTGGTCCGCTCCGGCGAGTGGAAGGGGTGGAGCCCCGGCGGCATGCTCGGCCACCGCATCGGGGGCAAGGCGCTGGGCATCATCGGCATGGGCCGCATCGGACAGGCCGTCGCCCGCCGCGCCCGCGCCTTCGGCCTGACCATCCATTATCACAACCGCCACCGCCTTCCGCAAGCGGTCGAGGCCGACCTCGGTGCGACGTGGCACGCCGATCTCGACGAAATGCTGGGCGTGATCGACCTGCTGACGATCCACACCCCGCGCAACGCCGACAGCGAAAACCTGCTCGACGCCCGCCGCCTCGCCCGCCTGCGCCGCCACGTCTATCTCATCAACGCCTCGCGCGGCGGCATCGTCGATGAAGAGGCGCTGGTCGACGCACTGGAACGCGGCCGCCTCGCCGGCGCGGGCCTCGACGTCTGGGCGCATGAACCGGCGATCGACCCGCGCCTGCTGTCGCTGCCCAACGTGGTGATGACCCCGCATATGGGATCGGCGACGCTGGAGGGCCGCGTGGCGATGGGCGAAAAGGTCATCACCAACATCCGCGTCTGGTCCGACGGCCACCGCCCGCCGGATCAGGTGCTGGACGGGTTGCGGTAGGATCGTCGGAGGAACGCCATGCGGTGGAGGTCGATCGTCCATGGACTGATCCCGGTCGCGACGCTGACCGGCGGAACCATGGCCTTGGCGGCGCAGCACCAGCCCGAAGCGGACAAGCCGATCGTCTGCCCGCTGTCCGCCCCCTATCGCAGCGACAATCCCTTTGCCCGCATCCTGCGACAAGAGCTTCTCGTATCGATCATCGCCGAAGATGCCCGCATGATCGCGATCGTCTCGCTCGACTGGAAACGTCCCGGCCATGCGCTCATCCTTCCCAAGGCACCCGTGCGCAACCTGTACGACCTGGGCGAGCGCGATACGCTGGCCCTGATGCGGTTGGCGAAGCGCGTCGCGACAGCGCAGCAGCGTGCGCTGGGCAGTACGGGATTCGTGTTGCAGCAGAACAATGCCGTCAGCCAGCATGTCTGCCACTTCCACCTCCATGTGATCCCGAACACCCTGCCGGACCCCGGAAACCATCCGACCCGCGCCGAAATGGACGACATCGCCCGGCGTCTGAAGGCTGCGCTCCCGCCCGGATGACGGCAGCCAGCGAATGCACCGCCGGATCGACGACGACGCGGCGCTGCATGGCTGCCATGACCGGACCCCGTGGCAATCCGTAACACGATGCCGCTAACGACTGACATCGCTGCTGCCATGAGGTCCGCCATACATTTCGACCTGCTCCAGTCGCTCAGCCTGTGCGGCACCCTGTCGATCCCGAACGACGATCGCGCCGGCACCAATGCCCGCCGCGCGTGGATCATCGACGGCGCGACCGACCTGTCGCCGCCCGGCTTGCTCGGCGCACAGGGGGGCGCGGCGTGGCTGGCGGCAACTGCCGACACCGCGTTCGCAACGGCCGATGCCGACACCCTGACCGATGTGTGCGCGCAGGTGGCCGCGACGGTCGAGGCCCGCTATCATGCCGAACGCCGTCGTAAGCCGGCGGGCGCGTGGGAACGTCCCCGCGCCTCCTTCGCCGCAGTGCAGACCGCCGGCGACATGCTCGAACTCGCCTGGGCCAGCGACTGTTCGATCCTGCACGCCACCGCCGACACGGTCACGTGGCGCACACCCGCGCCCAACCGCACGCGCGAAAGTGCGCAGGCAGCGGCGCTTGGCCCCGGTGTCGGCGCGGCGCGGCTGTCGACCCCGGCGATCCTCGAAGACCGCCGCATTGCGCGCTCGCGTCCCGGCCAACGCGTGCTCGGCATCGACGCCGCCGAGACGATGGCGATCCTCAACCTCACCCGGTTCGATGTCTCAGTCGGCGACGAACTGCTGCTGATGACCGACGGCATGGTCGCGCTGGTCGACTCCTACTGCGTACACGACGCGCACAGCCTGTTTGCCGCCGTCCGGGCGCAGGGCCTCGCCGCCCTCGGCACCGAACTCCGCGCGATCGAAAATGACGATGCCGCCTGCCTGCGCTATCCGCGGTTCAAGGTCAGCGACGACGCGACCGCACTGTGGGTGCGGATCGGCGGCTGACCGCTTGGCGCCTCGCTCAATCCTCTTCGACGAACCGGCGCTTGGGGAACGCCGCACTGCCTTCGTCGACGACCAGACGGAAGCGCCACGACAGCCATGTCTCCGCCTGCGGAAGGTCGCGGAAATCGATCGGGATGCGTGCGATCGGCTGCAACCGGCCATCGTACAGGTCGATATGCGCCACCGGGAACACGCCGATGACGAACACCGTCCTGCCGAACCCCGCGACCTTCGTCAGATCGATCGTCGTGGTCCGGTACAGCCGGTGTATCCGGATGACGTCGCCGTCGATGCTCCAGCGGAAATCCTGAATTGCGAACCCGCCGGCCACGAAGCACAGGATGAACAGCGCGATGAACACGCCCGACCAGATCTCGGTCGCCGGCAACGTCGACCAGTGCCGCGCCATCGCATCCACCAGCGCGATCAGCGCCGCGGATCCGCCCAGTATCAGCAACCAGCTCAGCAGCCGCTTGGGCCACCCGGTTCGAAAGACGAGCTTCTCGGCCATGCTACCTCGCCACGCCGCCAGGGGATGCGGCAGGGTAGAACGACCCACTGCCATTATCCAGCGCGGACCACCGGCTCCAGAAGGACACCATCGGCCCCACGGTCACCCCGGACTTGATCCGGGGTCCTGCTTCTTCTTTCCGCAGCAAGCGGTATTCGGCACTTTCCTACAACCGCCGCCGCTGCCAGACTCGCGCCTCACGCCCTCAATGGCCACGCTTTTTGACTCTGCCGCTTCATGTCACGCTCAAATAGCGCACGAGTGTGAACTTAGTGAACTTTGGCCGAAAACCTCAGCCTTTAACGCCACTCAGCCATTCGCCGATCATCGCCTGCCCCGCGCGCACCGCCGCTGGTCCCAGCGTGCGATATTGCTCGGTCAGGTTTTTGCGATGCTTCGGGCAGTCGAGATAGTCGAGCCACGCCTCGAACCGCGCATCCTCACCCATCTCGGCATGGAATTGCAGCGCCAGCAGGTTCGCCCCCCGCCGAAACCCCTGCCGATAGCGCGCCGTCGTCGCCAGCAACTCCGTACCTTCGGGCAGGTCGAATGTGTCGCCATGCCAGTGCAGCACCGGCACGTCGGCAACATGGGCGAGCGGCGACGCCACCCCCGGTGCCAGATCGACGGGTGCGAACCCGATCTCGCACCCCGTCCCCCGGTAGACCGCCGCACCCAGCGCCGCCGCCATCATCTGCGCCCCCAGGCAGATGCCCAGCGTCGGGCGATCCGCCGCCAGCCGGCGCGACAGCGCGTCGATCTCGCCCGGTATCCACGGATGCTCGGCGACGTCGTACACGCCCATCGGCCCGCCCATGACGATCAGCAGGTCGGGTTCGGTCAGGTCGGCGGTCGCAAAGGCGGGATCGGTCACGTCGATCCGGTCGATCGCATACCCCGCCGCCTCGACCGGCGGGCGGTAGCCGGCGCAGCCTTCATAGGGGACATGGCGAACGATCAACGCGGACTTCATGCGCCTAATCTATCGCGCCCAATCTGAATGGCACCTGCAATGTTTCTTTGTGTTGCAATGGGGTTGGTTTGGAACCGCTGCGACGCACAATCATTTGCCGGACGTAGCGTAAAACAGGAGCAACCCCATGAAAAAGATCGCAACCATCGTCCTCGCCCTCGCCGCTGGCAGCTCGCTCGCCGCCTGCTCGACGCTGCGCGGCGGCGCGATCGGTGCGGCAGGTGGCGCCGGCATCGCGGCCGCTACCGGTGGCAGCGTGGAAAAGGGTGCGGCCGTGGGCGGCGTCGGTGGCGCCGTGGTCGGCACCGTCGCCGACGATTGATCGAACGGGCGGGAGCGCGAACCGCACTCCCGCCCGACAACTGCCTCGCCAGCGACGAACGTCACCCCCGCACAGGCCGGGGTCTCTCGGAAATGGGCAGCGCACCAACCGCAGGAAACCCCGGCCTGCGCTGGGGTGACGTAACTAGGGCCGGAGCAATCCGATCAGGTCGGGATCAATCCCCCGTCAAGATCCGGTCGACCAGCTGCTTCACGCTCGGCACGAACCCGTTCGAATAGAAGGGATCGCGCTTGAAGTTGTACGCGGCGTGGCCGGCGAACATCAAATTTTGATCGGTCGGCCCGCCATGGGCGATGTCCTGCAACGTCTTCTGGATGCAGAAGCTGCGCGGATCGGCTAGCCTCCCGGTCGAGTTCGTCTCGCTATCGGCCCAGCTCGAAAAGCTGCACTGCGACAGGCACCCCATGCAGTCCGCCTGATCCTTGCGGATGATCCCCTTCTCGTCGGGCGTCACGAACACCAGCGTGTTGTCCGGCGTCTTGAGCGCATCGGTGAAGCCGAGGCCAAACCATTCGCGCGCGCGCAGCAGGTCGCCCTGCGTCACCCAGAAATTCTTGCCCTTCACGCCGACGTCGAGCTGGAAGACATGGTCGCCCGCTTCCTGCGTCGAGAAGGCGATCTGCCGCTCCGACCGCGCCTCGAGGCTGCGCAGGAACGGGTTGCGCACCGCCGACGAATAGAAACCCGTCGGGCTGAACCGGTGCAGCAGCACCTCGCCCTCCTCGATCTCCATCAGCTTCGCCTTCCACTCGGGCGGGATCGGGCTTTCCTGCGTCAGCAGGGGACGGGTGCCGAACTGGAACGCGATCTTGCCCAGCTCGGGATTGTCGATCCAGTCGTTCCAGTCACGCAGATACCACACGCCGCCGGCCATCACGATCGGCACGTCGTCCGAAATGCCGCCCTCGCGCATCGTCGCGCGCAGGTCGCGGACGCGCGGATACGGGTCCTGCGGCTCCAGCGGGTTCTCGGCATTCGACAGCCCGTTATGCCCGCCGGCCAGCCACGGATCCTCGTAGACCACTGCCGCCAGCCATTCCGACGCCTTCGAATAGGCCCGCTTCCACAGCGCACGGAACGCCCGGCCCGACGACACGATCGGCAGATAGCTGACGCCGTAGGACGCGGTAATCTCCGACAGCTTGTAGGGCATGCCGGCACCGCAGGTCACGCCCGACACCAGCCCGCGCGTCCGCTCCAGCACGCCGTGCAGGATGCGCTGCGCCCCGCCCATTTCCCACAGGACGTTGATGTTGATCGCGCCCTTGCCGCCCGCGATCTCCCACGCGCGCCGCACCTGCTGCACCGCGCCCTCGATCGCATATTCGATCAGTTCTTCGTGGCGTTCGCGACGGGTCAGCGCCTTGTACACCTGGGGCACGATCTTGCCTTCGGCATCATAGCTGTCGGCATTGACCGCGGAAACGGTACCGATGCCCCCCGCCGCCGCCCACGCGCCTGCCGATGCGTGGTTGGTAGCGGCAACGCCCTTGCCCCCTTCGATCAGCGGCCAGACTTCGCGGCCGTTATAGACGATGGGCGACAGACCTTTGAACAACGCAACCTCCAATGGGAACCACGAAGCGGAACGGACGCCAGGCGGCCACCGCATCCGGCCGTCATTAATCCCACCCGCGCCCGAACGCGAGCAAATTGCGTGGACACCTTTGGGTCGAACGCTACCGTGCGCTATGCGGACCCGACTTTTTCTTGTGCCCTTCACGATCCTCGCGGCCAGTTGTGCCGGTCCGTCAAACCGCGAGCAGGTGCTGATGGAGGAGATCGAGCGGAAGGTTTTGCTACCGAGAGAGGCATCACCGCTCAACCGCTACGCGCGTCATTATGCCTTTACCGGCAAAGGCGTCGAGGCCGTCTATGTCGCAATCTACCCGCCCTCGAACCAAGGCGAAATGGGGTTCGTCACCGAAGATTGGGGCTGGCGCCCTTTGACTGAAGCCGAAACCCGAGAAGCGGAAGTCTCGGATGCTGCTTGGCGCCTTCGATTGGGCGAAGCGAACAGCCGACGCTGGCATGCTCTCGACAGCGAATTTCCTAGTGCTGACGATGGGGGCTGCGACTACGTGAACATCGGCTATGACCCGGTCACCAAACAGTTCCTGTATGTCGAGTGCAACGGCCCGGACGGACGGGGACGCCCTGACTAAGAGGTATCGGCCGGCTAGACTATCCTAACCCAACGCCCCGGGTCGCCCGAGCGCGCGTTCGTACAGCGCCTTGTACGCCGCGATCATCTTCGCCTCGTCGAACTCCGCCCGCGCCTTGGCGAGGTTCGCTTCGCCCACCCGCCGTCGCGCGTCGGCATCGACCGCCAGCGTCTGCAACCGGTCGCGCAGGTGTACCTCGTGCCGGTCGATACCCATATATGGGTGGTTCTCGTCGGCCACCATCGCCATGATGTCGCCGACCGGCGGGGCGACCACCGGCAGGCCGGTCGCCATCGCCTCCATCACCGAAATCGGCTGCTGCTCGCTGCGCGACGACAGCGCGAAGATATCGAACAGCCCCATGTAACGGTACGGCTCGGGCAGAAATCCGGGCAGGTGGACGCGGTCGTCGATGCCCATCGCCTCGGCGGCGTCGAGGATCGTCTCGCGCTCCGGCCCCTCGCCGACGATCACCAGCCGGACCTTCACCGCGATGCCGCCAACCGCACGCACCAGCAGCGGCAGGTCCTTGACCTCGCGCAGGCCGGCAACGGTCCCGATGACGACCTCGTTCGGCTTGCGCCGGAAACCGGGGATCGCGTCGGGTGCGACGCCTTCGGCATAGCGCTCGACCGGGATGCCGTTGCCGATCAGGTGCAGGCGGTGTTCGGGCTGTTTCCACGGTCCGCGCGCGACCTGCATCAGCCGCTGCGACGGCACGACCAGCGCCTCCGCCGCGCCCAGCGCGAAGCGGCGATACAGGTTACGCATCGGGTTCAGCCGGGTCGCCTCGTCCTCGTTGAAGCCGTCCTCGTGATGGACCACCGGCGGCGTCCCCTTGGCGAACACCCGCTTCGCCATCACCCCGTCGATCGCGCCCCAGTTATAGGTCAGCACCAGATCGAAGCGCCGCATGAACTTCGCGATCGCCTCGTACCGCGCGACCGACGGCTTGCCGGTCAGCGGCGGCGGGTTCTGCGCGATCTCGTAGCGGATATGGCTGCCGATCGCCGCCTGTGCCTCGGTCCGTTCGGGCACCCCCGATACGATCATATGCACCGCATTGGGCCCCCATGCATGCATCAGCCGGATCGCCCGCGCCTCCTTGCCGCCATAGGCGAACGACGAATGCAGGTGGAGGATGCGGACCGGCGCGCTCATGCCGCGGCGACCCGCGCCAGCAACCGGTCGATCGCGCCGATCGCCGCCGGTTCGGTCAGCACCGGGGCATGGCCGATTTCCGCGACGTTGGTCAGCTCGGCTCCGTCGATCCGCGCCACCATCGCGTCTGCGACCCGTGCCGGCAGGATGTCGGACAGCTCGCCGCGCACGATCGCGACCGGCTTGCCCGCCAGTGCCTCATACGCCCGCCACATGTCCGGCCCGGCCTCGTTGCCCGGCACGCGAAACGGTTCGGCGATCTTCATGTCGTAGTCGAGGATGATCCGCCCCGCCGAATTGAGCCGATGCGCCCGCTTGGCCATATGCAGCCAGTCCTGCACCTCGTACCGCGGAAACACGTCGCCATTATTCTCCGCCACGGCGCGCGCCGCGTGCATCCATGTCGGGTGGCTCACCTGCTTGCCGACATAGCCGCGAATGCGTCCCAGCCCGACCGGATCGAGTTCCGGCCCGACATCGTTGAGCAGCGCGGCGGCGATCCGGTCGCGATCGGTCGCGGCCAGCAACATGGTCAGGATACCGCCCAGCGACGTCCCGAACGCGACCACGCGCGGCAGCGCCAGCTGGTTCAGCAGCGCCTCGACATCCTGCAGATAGACCAGCGGGACATAGGTCATCGGATCGCGCGCATAGCCGCTCTCGCCCCGCCCGCGCATCTCGGGCACGATCAGCCGCCATTGCCCGGCAAGCCGGTCGGCGACATCCTCCCAGTCGCGCACGTTGCGGGTCAGCCCGTGCAGGCACAGTATCGCCGGCCGGTCGTCCCGCCCCGGATAGTCGCGATAATGCAGTCGGAGGCCGTCGTTCGACCACCAATAGCCATCGGTGAAGCGTTGCTTGTCCAAAAGCGCCATCACCCCCCATATCGCCGTATGGCCGAAAACCCGCAACCCGCTCGCTACCGTCCCCGTACCGATATTCTGGGACTGGGCGATCCGTTCTACGACGCGGTAACCGCGGCGGACTTCCCCGCGCACATCCTGCGCTTCCGCAACGACCGCGCGGCGGCGGAGATCGGGATCGTTCCGGCCGACGGCACGACCGACGCCCTCCTCCTCACCGACGCCGCATGGGTCGACCATTTCGCCCGCTTCACGCCCCTCCCCGGCAGCCTCCCCGAACCCCTCGCGCTGCGCTATCACGGTCACCAGTTCCAGTCCTACAACCCCGACATCGGCGACGGCCGCGGGTTCCTGTTCGCGCAGGTCACCGACCATCGCGGCCGCCTGCTCGACCTCGGCACCAAGGGGTCGGGCCAGACCCCGTACAGCCGCTTCGGCGACGGTCGCCTGACGCTGAAGGGCGGCGTGCGCGAGGTGCTGGCGACCGAGATGCTCGAGGCGCTGAACGTGCCCACCTCGCGCAGCTTCTCGCTGGTCGAGACCGGCGAGGAACTGGTACGCGGCGACGAACCCTCGCCCACCCGCTCGGCCGTGCTGGTCCGGCTGAACCACAGCCATGTCCGCATCGGGACGTTCCAGCGGCTGGCCTATGAACGCGACGGCGACGCGATGCACCGTCTGATCGACTATGTCCTGACCCGCCTCTACGACCACACGCCCGGCGCCGATCCCGCGATCGAGCTGTTCGACGAAGCGGCCGGCCGTGTCGCGACGCTGGCCGCGCGGTTCATGGCCGCCGGGTTCGTCCACGGCGTGCTCAACACCGACAACATCAACCTGACCGGCGAGAGCTTCGACTATGGCCCGTGGCGCTTCGCCCCGACGTGGGACGCCGGCTTCACCGCCGCCTATTTCGATCATCACGGCCTCTACGCCTTCGGACGTCAGCCTGACGCGATGCACTGGAACGTGATGCAGCTGGCGGTGGCACTGCGCACCGTGGTGGAGGCACCGCCGCTGATCGCTGTACTCGAAACCTTTCCCGACCGCTATGCACAGGCAGCGGCAGACGCGATGCTGTGGCGGCTGGGCGTCGTGCCGCGCAATGCCGACAGCGACCGCGCGCTGGCCGATGCGGTCACCCACGCCCTCGCCGGTTCCGGGATGGCGATCGATCGCTTCTTCCACGACGCGTTCGGCGGCTGGTTGCCCGAAGGCGACGACTGGACCCCGTTCGAGGAGGTGCGCGCCCGCCTGTCCGACTATCGTCCGCGTAAAGGTCGCGACCACCCCTATTGGTCCGACGCTGCGCCCTGTTCGATGCTGATCGACGAGGTCGAGGCGATCTGGTCGGCCATCGCCGAACGCGACGACTGGGCACCGTTCGACGCAAAGGTCGCCGCGATCCGCCGGATGGCCACCGCGCTTGCCTGACCCTCGGCTTCGTAGCAAATGAAGTGTTAACGCATTCCGGTCCACAGAATGCGCGACACCAGGGGGCAGTTGAACACCGCGATGGCCGAACTCGTATCGACCGAACCCGCGACCGGCGCGACGCTGTGGCGCGGCCAGATCGGCAATGCCGACACCGAAATCGCTGCCGCCCGCGCCGGATGGGCCGGCTGGGCCTCGCGCTCGCTCGCCTATCGGATCGAAGCGCTGCGCCGCTTCGCCAATGTCGTGCGCGGCCGGTCGGAAGCGTTCGCCGACGTCATCGCCCGCGAAACCGGCAAGCCGCTATGGGAAGCGCGGACCGAGGTCGAATCGGTCGTGGCCAAGGTCGATATTTCCGTCACCGCCTATGGCGATCGCACCAGCCAGCGCCGGCTGGAATCGCCGATGAACTCGCGCATGGCGCTGCGCCACAAGCCGCACGGCGTGCTGGCGGTGCTGGGACCGTACAACTTCCCGGCGCACCTGCCCAACGGCCACATCGTCCCCGCGCTGATCGCGGGCAATGCGGTGGTGTTCAAGCCGTCCGAAAAGACCCCCGCAAGCGGCGCCTTCCTCGTCGACTGCTACCGCGCGGGCGGGGTGCCGGAGGATTGCATCCGCCTGCTGATCGGCGGCGCCGAAGAAGGACGCACGCTGGCGCAGCATCCCGATATCGACGGGATGTTGTTCACCGGATCGGCGCGCACCGGCATCGCGCTCAACCGGCAATTCGCCGACACCCCCGACAAGATCCTCGCGCTCGAAATGGGCGGCAACAACCCGATCGTGGTGTGGGGCACGCCCGATCTGTACGCCGCTGCGGTGCTGGTGGTGCAGTCGGCCTTCACCTCCGCCGGACAGCGCTGCACCGCCGCCCGTCGTCTGATCGTCGAGCGGCGGCTGGCCGAGCCGTTGCTGGCGGAGATCGGGCGGCTGTGCGACCGCCTGATCATCGGCGAACCGCATGCCGACCCCGCGCCGTTCATGGGCCCGGTGATCGACAACGAAGCCGCCGACCAGCTGACCGAGAGCTTCCTGTCGCTCACCTCGCGCGGGGGCCGTCCGCTGCGCTTCCTGCGCCGGCTGGTCGAAGGGCGCCCGTTCCTCACCCCCGGCATCATCGACATGTCCGACACGGCCGAACGCAGCGACGTCGAACTGTTCGGCCCGCTGCTCCAGCTGTTCCGCGTCGACAGCTTCGACGATGCGATCGCGGAGGCGAACAACACGCGCTACGGCCTGTCCGCCTCGCTGATCTCGCAGGACCCGCAGCTCTACGACCGGTTCTGGGCCAATATCCGCGCCGGCATCGTCAACTGGAACCGCCCGACCAACGGCGCCTCGTCCAGCGCACCGTTCGGCGGCATCGGCCTGTCGGGCAACCATCGTCCCTCGGCCTATTACGCGGCGGATTACTGCGCCTATCCGGTGGTATCGGCGGAGGCGGAGCAGGCGCGGGCGTCGATCGGCATCGGGCTGAGAAACGAATAGGGCAGCGTTCTCACCCCCCCTCACAACACACGTCACCCCAGCGAAGGCTGGGGTCTCCCGGTTGGAAAGCGTTGCGCATCACCACGGGGATACCCCAGCTTGCGCTGGGGTGACGGATGGGGCGGTGGAACACCACGCCCTAAACAATCCCTACCCGCCCCCCAAGCAAGCGTCGGTTGCCTGGCGATCGCCGCGACCGCATCTACGCCATCATGGCAAGCTTACTCGATCCGACCGCCCGCGGGCGCGTCATCCTCGTCGGTGCCGGTCCGGGCGATCCCGGCCTGCTGACCGTGCGCGCCGTCGAAGCGCTCAAGAACGCCGACGTCGTCGTCCATGACGGGCTGATCGACCCGCGCGTCCTCGACCTCGCACCCGCTACCGCGCAGCGCATCTCGGTCGCCAAGCAGCGCGCACGCCACACCCTGCCGCAGGAATCGATCAACGCGTTGATTGTCGCGCATGTAAAGACCGGTGCGATCGTCATCCGGCTGAAGGGCGGCGACCCGTTCATCTTTGGCCGCGGCGGAGAGGAAGTCGAAGCGGTCCGCGCCGCCGGCTTGCCCGTCGAGGTGATCCCCGGCGTCTCCGCCGCGCTCGGCTGTGCAGCGGGTGCGATGCTGCCGCTCACCCATCGCGACTGGTCGTCGGCGGTCAGCTTCGTCGCCGGCCAGTGCAAGGGCTTGAGCGAACAGGACTGGTCAGGCCTCGCCGGGCAAGGCCGTACGCTGGTGATCTACATGGGCGTCGCCACTGCCGAAGCCATTGCCGACAAGCTGATGGCCGACGGCGTCGCCCCCGACATGCCGGTCGCGGTGCTGGAGCGCGGCACCTATGCCGACGCCCGCGCGCTGCGCACGTTGCTCGCCGACCTTGGCCCGATGGTCGCGCGCGAGGATGTGAAGAGCCCGGCGGTGATCGTCGTCGGCGAAGTTGTGCAACTCGCCGATGCCGAGGACAAGCTCGGCAACTGGGCACGTGCGGCGGAGGCCTTGGCATGAAGCTGCTCACCGGCAACGACCTCGCCAGCGGCGACGTGACGTGGTGGACCGGTCGCGACTGGTCGCGCCACGTCGAGGATGCGGCGGACGTCGGTCAGGATGGCGAGCGCATCGCCTCGGTCGAAGAGGCCGCGCGCAGGGTCAACGTGCCGTACGTGATCGACGCGGTCGCAACCCCCGAAGGCCCCCGTCCGGCGCATATCAAGGACCGCATCCGGGCCCTCGGCCCCACGGTGCGAGCCGATTTGACGCTCAAGCCTGCCGATCCCGAAGCGGGAGCGTGGGTGATATAAATCCTCCCCGGCACGGGGAGGGGGACCATGCGCAGCATGGTGGAGGGGGCCGTCCGGTTCCGCCACGGTTGCGTTGCACGGCACTCCCCCTCCACCAGCCTGCGGCCGGTCCCCCTCCCCGCAAAGCGGGGAGGATATAGGAAGAGACGATGTACCAATACGACACCTACGACCAGTCGATCGTCGACGCCCGCGTCGCGGAATTCCGCGATCAGGTCGAACGCCGCCTGTCGGGCCACCTGACCGAGGACCAGTTCAAGCCGCTCCGGCTGATGAACGGCCTCTATCTCCAGCTCCACGCCTACATGCTGCGCGTCGCCATCCCGTACGGCACGCTGTCGTCGACGCAGATGCGCGTGTTGGCCGATATCGCGCGGACCTATGACCGCGACTATGGCCATTTCACCACGCGCCAGAACCTGCAGTTCAACTGGATCAAGCTGGCCGACACGCCCGACATTCTGGAGAAGCTGGCCAAGGTCGAGATGCACGCCATTCAGACCAGCGGCAACTGCATCCGCAACATCAGCTCCGACCAGTTCGCCGGCGCCGCCGCCGACGAACTGACCGACCCGCGCCCGTGGGCCGAGCTGCTGCGCCAGTGGAGCACCTTCCACCCCGAATTCAGCTACCTGCCGCGCAAGTTCAAGATTGCCGTCATCGCCGCTGACGAGGACCGCGCCGCGATGCGCCTCCACGATATCGGCCTGCGTATCGTCGAGCAGGACGGCGTTGCCGGCGCGCAGGTCTATGTCGGCGGCGGCATGGGCCGCACGCCGATGATCGCGCCGCTGGTCGCCGACTTCGTGCCGCTGTCGGACCTGATGAGCTATCTTGAAGCGTGCCTGCGCGTCTACAATCGCTATGGCCGTCGCGACAACATGTATAAGGCGCGGATCAAGATCCTGATCCACGAGATCGGCGTCGACAAATATCGCGCCGAAGTCGCCGAGGAATTCGCGCATATCAAGACGCTCGGAATCGACCCGCCCCAGGCCGAATTCGACCGCATCGCCGCCTTCTTCGCCGACCCCGCCTTTGCCGACACGTCGGCGGACGCACAGGTCGACCGCAGCGACGCCGGCTTTGCGGCCTGGCTCGACCAGAACACTCATGCCCACAAGCGCGCCGGCTATACGATCGTCACGATCAGCCTGAAACCGACCGGCGGCATCCCCGGCGATGCCTCCGCCGATCAGATCGACGCGATGGCCGATCTGGCGGAGGCGTACAGCTTCGCCGAACTGCGCGTCACCCATGCGCAAAACATCGTCCTGCCCCACGTCCGCTCCGCCGACCTGCGCGCAGTCTACGACCGGCTGGTCGCAATCGGGCTGGCCGAGGCCAATCTCGACCTCATCACCGACATCATCGCCTGCCCCGGCCTCGATTATTGCAGCCTCGCCAACGCGCGTTCGATTCCGCTGGCGCAAAAGATCGCCGATCGCTTCGCCGATCCGGTCCGCCAGCGCGATCTGGGCGAGTTGAAGCTCAAGATCAGCGGCTGCATCAACGCCTGCGGCCACCATCACGCCGGCCATATCGGCATCTTGGGCGTCGACCGGAAGGGTACCGAGAATTACCAACTGCTGCTCGGCGGATCGGGGGCGGAGGACGTGTCGCTCGGCAAGATCACCGGCCCCGGCTTTTCCGAGGACGGCGTAGTCGACGCGATCGAGCGAGTCACCGACCGCTATCTGACCGAACGGACCGAGGGGGAGCGCTTTGTCGACACCTATCGCCGCGTCGGCATGGAACCGTTCAAGGAAGCCATTTATGGGTAATCGCGCCGCCATTTTCCCGGCCAATCCGCACACGCTCTACGCCGAGCACGGCTATTCGCCCGCCGTTCGGACCGGCGACCTGCTGTTCGTATCGGGACAGGTCGGGGCGCGTGCCGACGGCACCCCCGAACCCGATCTGGCCGACGAGATCGCGCTGGCCTTCACCAATCTGACCGCCGTGCTGGCGGGCGCAGGCTGCACCCCGGCCGACGTGATCGACGTGCAGCTGTTCACGACGGATCCCGATGCCGTGTTCCCGCTGCTGTTCGCCCACCACCCCGCTTATTGGGGCGAAGGCCCCTTGCCCGCGCTGACCGCCGCCGGCGTCACCTGGCTCGCCGGCTTCCGGTTCGAGATCAAGGTCGTGGCGCGCATCCCGAACGAAGGAGCCGCTGCATGAGCGAGCCGCTGCGCCTGCGCGACGACGCCGCGCATGACGAACCCGCCGTCACGCTCGACGCGTTTCTCGGCCAGTCGAACGCGACCGCCGTTCGGATCGAGGCGGGCGACGACGCGCGCGAACTGCTGCCGCATCTCGATCAGCTGGCGCTGATCGAGGTCAGCTTCCCCAAATTCCGCGACGGTCGTGGCTATTCGGCGGGCCGCATCCTGCGCGAGGCCGGCTATACCGGCGAACTCCGCGCCGAGGGCGACGTGTTGGTCGATCAGATTCCGCTGATGCGCCGCTGCGGCTTCGACAGCTTCGCGCCTGCCGCGCCGGTCGATCCCGCCGCCCTCGCCCGCGCGCTGGAACGCTACGACCATGTCTATCAGGCGGCGGCCGATCCGGCCGTCCCGGTGTGGAAACTGCGGCATGGCTGACGCCGATCCCGATATCCGCGTCCGCGACCGCATCGCCGTCGGCCCACGCTTCACCGCCGCCGATGCCGCCGCGCTGAACGCGCGCTTCGACGGGGTGTCGACGCACGACATGCTCACGACCGCACTCGGCGAAGGACTGCTCGGTCGTGTCGCCGCCGTGTCGTCGTTCGGCGCGGAATCGGCGGTGTTGCTGCACCTGATCGCATCCGTCGACCCTTCGGTGCCGGTGCTGTTCCTCGAAACGGGCAAGCATTTCCCCGAAACGCTTGCCTATCGCGACCTGCTGGTCGAACGTCTCGGTCTCACCGATTTCCGTAATCTGACGCCCGATGCGGACCTGCTGGCGGCAAAGGATGCGACCGGCCTGCGCTGGTCGTACGACCCCGATGGCTGCTGCGACCTGCGCAAGGTCGAACCGCTGGCGCGCGGGCTTACCGGCTTCGATGCCAGCTTCACCGGGCGCAAGGCGTTCCAGTCGGCCACCCGCACCGCGCTGCCCCGCTTCGAACTCGACACGTCTGACGCGGCGGGCCGGTTGAAGGTCAACCCGCTCATCACCTGGACCCCGGCGGACATCGACGCCTATTTCGCGCAGCACGACCTGCCGCGTAACCCACTGGTCGAACAGGGTTTCCCCTCGATCGGATGCCAACCCTGCACCAACCGCGTTACACCCGGCGAAGACCCCCGCTCCGGCCGCTGGGCCGGCTGGGAAAAGGTCGAATGCGGCATCCACACCCCGTTGCCCGACGGCGACCCGAACCTGCCGAGTTTCTGACACCTGCTTGCCCCAACGGCCGTTCCGGCGCACAGCGGCGCGATGCAGCAATCGGCAGTCGCCTATTTCACCAACGGCCGGATCATCCTCGCGCCGGTATCGCGCACCGCGTCAGGCGCCATGATCGCCACCAATCCCAAATGGTTCGGCAAGTCGGCCAAGAAGACGGTGATCGCCCAGGCGATCACCGAGGCATTGTCCGCCGCGCACGACGGCGTGGCCGACCCGACGCCCGAGCAATGGAAGCGGCAGTTCATCCCGTTTCAGGATGCGGCGGCGGTGAAGAACTTCAAGACGTTCATGCGCGATGCCCGGCGCGTCGATATCGAACGGACCGGCGGTGCGATCATGCTGACCCCGTTCGACAATCTGGGCGCGAACAACGGCTTCGAAGCGCGGGATGGCGAAGTGCGAAAGGTCGCGGCGGACGATGGCGAGGGTGTGGCGCGGGCGTTGCTAGCATTACTTGGATTGCGGCCTGACACCAGCAATTGATCCACGCACATCGCAACAAGCGTCATCCCAGCGAAGGCTGGGATCTCCCGCTGATAGCTCGCAGCAGGAGCCGCCAGAGACCCCAGCCTTCGCTGGGGTGACGATTTTGGGTAACCGCCACTCCAACGAACGCCGGGGTCGAGCATCACGCCCAAGCCTTCGTCCGCACCGCATGGTCCGCCGCACGCGCGGTCAGCGCCATGAAGGTCAGCGACGGATTGACGCACGACACCGACGCCATCTGCGCGCCGTCGGTGACGTACAGGTTCGACGCGTCATGCGCCTGGCTCCAGCCGTTCAGCACAGACTTACGCGGGTCCATTCCCATACGCGCGCCGCCCATTTCGTGGATCGCGTCGCCGGGGACATGCTCGCCCTCATAGCTGCGGACGTTGGTCAGGCCGGCGGCCTTCAGCATCTTCTCACCCTCGATCCGGGCATCGGCCATCATCTTCAGTTCGTTGTCACGGAACTTCACGTCGAACCGCATCAGCGGCACACCGAAGCGATCGACCTTGTTCGCGTGCAGCGACACGCGGTTGTCGGCATAGGGCAGGCATTCGCCGAATGCGCCCATCCCAAACTTCCACGGGCCATAGCGCCGCATGCCGTGCTTCATGTCCTTGCCGAAGCCGACCGGTGCGGCAGGATCACGCCGCGCGCTGCCCTGATAGCCATAGCCGCGACGGAAGCCGACGCCCTCATCGCCCTTCAGGTTGCGGAAGCGCGGGACATAGACCCCGCCCGGCCGTCGCCCGAACTCGATCATATCGGTCATGCCAGGGATTTCGCCCTCGGCCCCGACGCGGAAGATATGGTCCATGACATAGCGACCCAACGTCCCGCTGGTGTCGAAATGGCTGCGACCGCCGCCGGCCATACGCGAGTTCATCAGGATCTGCGTCGATGCCATCGCCGATGCGCACAGGAACACCATGCCGGCCTGCACCGTCTGCGCCTGTCCTGTCTTGGCGTCGATGAAGCGAACCCCGGTCACCTTCTTGCGTGCGGCATCATATTCGAGGTTGGTGACCACCGCATCGGATTGCAGCGTCAACCGCCCCGTAGCCCGCGCCGCCGGCAGCGTCACCGCCTGGGTCGAGAAATAGGCGCCGAACGAACAGCCATTGCCGCACTGGTTGCGGAACTGGCACTTGCTGCGGTTTTGGTCGGGCTTGTCCTCGGTCATGTTGGACAGGCGGGTGTGGATCAGCTTGCGCCCTGGAAACTGCGTTTCCAGCTTCTGCTTCAACCATTTTTCCGCGACGTTCATGTCCATCGGCGGCTGGAATTCGCTGTCGGGCAGATACGGCAAATTCTCGCGCGATCCCGATACACCGATATATTTCTCGACATAGCTGTACCACGGCGCGACGTCGTCATAGCCGATCGGCCATTCGCCATCGACGCCTTCGCGCTTGTTCGCCGCAAAGTCGTCAGCGCTCCAACGGAACGTCCAGCGGCCCCAGATCAGCGACTTGCCGCCGACCGCGCCGGGGCGAATCCAGTAGAATTTCTCGCCTTCGTCGAACGCATAGGGGTTCAGCCGGTCGTCATTATAGAATTGCTGGCTGCTCGGCGCGACATAGCCATGCTTGGCGATGAAATAGTCGCTGTCCATCAGCGGCTTGGGCATCTGGTTGCGCGCCGGGACCTCGTATGCCGGCTTGCCGTCATACGGATAGCCCTCGATATGCTCGACCATGCGCCCACGGTCGAGCATCAGGACGCGCAGGCCCTTTTCGGTCAGTTCCTTCGCGGCGAACCCGCCGCTGACGCCCGATCCGATGACGATCGCGTCGAACCTGTTGGTGACAGCCATATATCCCCTCCAAGGGCAATTTTATCAGTAGCGAAGCGCGCGCAGCGTCCGGTAGCTGGTCGTTATGTCGGGCAGATAGGGCGCCGGCGCCTCATCGTTCTCGACATAGAAATGGCGGACGCCCTTGCTGCCGGCGCGGCGGAACAACGCGGCGAAATCGGTCTTGCCAGCGCCGACCGCGGTCATGCTGCCATCGGCGCGCATGTCCTTGACGTGATAGGCGTAGAGCCGCGGCCCCAGCCGATCGATCCACGCGCCGACATCCTCACCGGCATGGCCGACCCAATAGAGGTCGAGCTCGACCTTCACCAGCGCCGGGTCGGTCGCCTTGAGCAGCCGCTCGTACAGGCTGACGCCGCCTGGCTTCACCGTGAATTCGAAGTCGTGGTTGTGATAGGCGAAACCCAGCCCCGCCTTGCGCAGGTCGGCGGCGAAGCGGTTGATGTTCGGCAGCGCCTGCGTCCAGCCCGCTTCGTTGCGATACTGGTCGGTCATATACGGCAGGACCACCGTATCGGCGCCAAGCGTCTTGGCCATCGCGACCTGTTTGTCGAACGAGCCAAGCAGCGCTTCATAGCCGATATGAACCGAGGGCGACGTCAGCCCCAGCCGGTCCATCGTCTGCCGCAGCATCTTGTGGTCCATGGCGTCGTACCCGCCGCCGCCATATTCGACCTCGCGATAGCCGATCTTGGCGATCGACGTCAGCGTAGCGACCGGGTCCTTCTGGAACAGCTCGCGGACGGTGTAGAGCTGGATGCCCACCTTGCCGATCTGCGCGGCCGAAGCGGTGCGGGTGGCGGCGAGCGCGGCAACGCCGCCCGCCCCGATCAGGAGGTTCCTGCGATCGATCATCATGCGCTATAGACCTTGTTGACCTTGGAATAGGGAAAGGCGCCGTCGTATTCGCCGGGCACCGGCAAATATTCGCGCTCCTGCGTCATGCCGATCTCCGACGTGTAATAGCCGGCGATGACCAGCTGGCGGAACGCTTCGAAGAAGGTCTTGCCACCGGTGATCTGGCCGTTCATCGCCAGCGTCAGCAGCGCGTCCTGCTGTGCCGGCGTCGCCTTGGCGGTCGACACGCGGTAGTCCGCCATCGCTTTCGCCTCGATCGCGTCGAGCCCTGCCAGGATCGGCACGCGTTCGGCGGGATAGGACCAGTCGGCCAGCAGCTTTTCGATATAGACCGGCACCCCGGCCGCGATCGCGCCGGGCGTATCGGTCGTCGGCAGCACCCGTTCGCTCAGCGCCGTCATCGCCGCGCGCTGTACCGGCGTGAAGACCGCCGCGCTCGGCGGCCCTTCGCTGATCGTCGGAACGGGCGTCACGATCGGCCCGCTCGCGCCGGCCGCCCGCGCGAGCGGCGCGTAGAGCGCGGTGCCGAACATCGCCGCGACGCCGGCCAGCGCCGTCCTGCGGTCGATCATTTCACATTCTCCTTCAAATCCTGCGCGATCGCCGCTTCGGGCAACGGACGGACCCAGATGTTGCGGAACGACACCGGCGAATCATGATCCTGCAGCTGGATCGGCAAGGCATCGCCATGCGCGGTATATTTCGCGACCTGCCGCCATGCGGTCGTGCCCAGCATCGCCTGGTGATTCTGCACCACCACCCCGTTCAGGAATGCGGTGACATAGGCCGGACGCACCAGCGACCCGTCGGCGGCGAAGCGCGGTCGTTCGAACACGATGTCATAGCTTTGCCACTCGCCCGGCGCGCGCGCGGCGTTCACCAGCGGCGGCTTGAAGCCATAGACCGCACCGACCGTGCCATCGGCATAGGTCGGGTTGCGATAGCCATCGAGGATCTGCACCTCGTAGCGCTGCATGAACCAGATGCCGCTATTGCCGCGATCCTGCGACGTCTTGGTCGGCGGATTGGGGCTGCGGAATTCCAGATGCAGCTGCACGTCGCCGAAGCTCTGCTTGCTGACCAGCGCGTTCTCGCCGCCGGCACTGGCGCGCGACGGCACGGTCATCGCCCCGTCCTTGATCGGCCACGCGCTACGCTGCGGGGTCCATGCGTCGAGCGAGCGCCCGTCGAACAGCACCACCGCGTCGGACGGCGCACCGCCCGGCTGCTTCGCCGGCGTCACCACCACCGGTGCCGGTCGGTCGGCGTCATGCACCCGCCACTGCCCGCCGGGCAGCATTGGCGTGTCCCTGAACCCCGGCTTTTCCTGCGCCGAACCTGCCGTTGAGAGCGTTATCAAAGTCGCACCGAGTACGACCATCGTGCGGAGCGTCATTTCGCCTCCCCTGTTAAGCCTGATCGATCCGGCGATAGGCGGCGACCAGCGCCTCTTCGCCCGCGCGACCCTTGATCGAATTGCCATGTTCCATGCCGATCACCCCGGCATAGCGCTTGCCGCGCAGCCACTGGACGATCCGGGCATAGTTGATCTCGCCGGTCTCCGGCTCGTTGCGGCCGGGATTGTCCCCGAACTGGATATAGCCGATCTCGTCCCAGCAGGTGTCCAGCGTCGGGATCAGATTCCCCGACTGTATCTGCTCGTGATACAGGTCGGCGAGGATCTTCACCCCCGGACTGTTCGCCCCGCGCGCCACCGCATAGCCCTGCGCGATGGTCTGCATATAGACGCCGGGATGATTGGTGCGGGTGTTGAGCGGCTCCATCACCATCGCGATCCCGTGCGGCGCGACGATCTCGCCCGCGCGGCGCATCACGTCGATCACCCGCGCAGTCTGGATATCTACCGGCACCTTGGGGTCCATGAAACCGGTCACGACGGTCATCCGCGTCGCCGACAGCCGCTTGGCGACGTCGATCGAGGCGCGGATATCGGCGAGGAACGCATCGCGCTCCGCCCCGTCATTGGCGCCGAGCAACGGCCGCGACTGCGCCCATTTCGGCATGGAGGCGACGAACACACCCATCGTCATGCCGCGCTGCTGCAACGCCCTCGCCATCGCGGTCTGTTCCGCGACGCTGCGCAAGGCGGCTTCGTTGTCTTCCCACGCGGTGAAGCCCTGGTCCGCGGCATAGGCGATCTGTTCGATCCGCCCGCCCCGGCTGGCGAAGCTGCCCTCGTGCGGCGCATACTTTAGCGAGAAGCGCGCGGCGTTCGACGGGGGCCGTTGTGCCGCGCCGATGCCGGCGGCAAGCGACGCGGCGGCGGCCCCTGCCATTACCGTGCGGCGCGACACCCCGGTCATTTGGCGGACGTCAGATAAGCGATGATCGCCGCGCGCTTCGCCGGATCGGGCGTCGCGATCGGCATCCGCGTGCCGGGGACCTTCTTGGTCGGGCCGGCCAGATATTCGTCGAGCGTCTTGGCGTCCCAGCGCAGCTTCGACGCCTTCATCGCAGGCGAATAATTGAACCCTGCGACCGACGCCGCGGGGCGGCCGACCACGCCGTTCAGGTTCGGGCCGATGCCGTTGCGGCCGCCCTTGTTGACGGTGTGGCACGCCTTGCACGCATTGAACGCGGCCGGCGCCGGGGTCTGCGCGGTGGTCGGCGTGGCGGTGGCGAGCAGCGCGACGGTCGCGCTGGCTCCGGCGATGGCGATACCCATCAACAGCTTCATCGATACTCTCCTGATACGCGACCCGAAACCGGGGTCCATTTGTCGTCGCCCTGAGCGTTGGCGATCATTGCCTCGATGAACGCCATCGTCCGCAATCCGTCGGCGAGGCCCGGCACGAACCGGTCGTCCCTGCCCTGCAACTGCGCCGCAAATCCCTGATACAGGTTGGCGAACGCCTCGATATAGCCTTCCGGATGGCCCGACGGCGTACGCAGCAACGCCTGCGTCGAGGGGCTGAGTCCCGGCCCGCCCGCGCGCACCACTTCGGCCGGCCGGTCAAGCCAGCGCAGCGTCAGCGTGTTCGGCTCCATCTGCGCCCATTCGAGCGTGCCGTGTTCGCCCGACACGCGCAGCTTCAGGCCATTCTCCTCGCCCGCCGCGACCTGGCTGGCCTTGAGCGTACCGCGCGCGCCGCCCTCGAAGCGCAGCAGCGCGCCGACATCGTCGTCCAGCCGCCGTCCGGGGACATGCGCGGTCAAATCGGCACACAGCGCGTCGACCCGCACCCCCGACACATGCTCAGCGAGGTGAAAGGCATGCGTCCCGATATCGCCGAGGCAGCCGCCCATCCCGGCCTTTGCCGGATCGGTGCGCCATGCCGCCTGTTTGTTACCGTCGCCATCGATCGGCAGGCTTAGCCACCCTTGCAGATACTCGACCTGAACGAGCCGGATTTTGCCCAGATCGCCGCGACTTACGCGCACCCGTGCCTCTTCGACCAGCGGATAGCCGCTATAGGTGAAGGCCAGCGCGAACTTCGCCCCGCCCCGCTGCGCCGCCGCGGCAATCGCCTGCGCCTCGGCGGAATTCATCGCCATCGGCTTTTCACAGAAAACGTGGATGCCCGCCTCCAGCGCGGCGATTGCCATCGGCGCATGGAGGTGGTTGGGCGTCACGATCGCCAGCGCGTCGATCCGCTCGGCCTGCGGCAGCGCGCATTCGGCGGCGATCAGCGCGTCGATCGTCGGATAGACCCGCGCCGGATCGAGCCCCAGCACCGCGCCGCTGCAGTCGTTACGCGCGGCGTCGCTGCTGAACGTCCCCGCGACCAGCCGCCAGTCGCCGTCGAGCGCCGCGGCCTTGCGATGGATCGCGCCGATGAACGCGCCCTCGCCGCCACCGGCCATCGCCAGCTTCAACGGTTCGTGCCGCGTGGTCATTCCGCCGACAGCCCCATCAGCTTCCGGATCGCGGCGCGGTCGACGCCGCTCTTCGCGAAATCGTCGAAGGCATGGTCGGTCAGCTTGATCATATGCGCCTCGATAAACGGCGCACCTTCGGCCGCACCGTCGGCGGAGTTCTTGAGCGCACACTCCCATTCGAGCACCGCCCAGCCGTCATAGCCATATTGCGCCATGCGGCTGAACACGCCCGAGAAATCGACCTGTCCGTCACCCAGCGAGCGGAACCGCCCGGCACGGTCGACCCAGCTCTGATAGCCGCCATAGACCCCCGACCGCCCGGTCGGATTGAACTCGGCATCCTTGACGTGGAAGCATGAAATGCGGTCGTGATAGCGGTCGATGAAGTCGAGATAGTCGAGCTGTTGCAGCACATAATGCGACGGGTCGAACAGCAGCCGCGCGGCATTGTGCCCGTTCACCGCGTCAAGGAACCGCTCCCACGTCGCGCCGTCGTGCAGGTCCTCGCCGGCATGGACCTCGAACGCGCAATGCACGCCATGGTCCTCGAACACGTCGAGGATCGGGGTCCAGCGCCGCGCCAGTTCGGCGAACGCCTCCTCGACCAGCCCCGCCGGACGCTGCGGCCACGGATAGACATAGGGCCATGCCAGCGCGCCGGAAAAGGTCGCATGCGCCTTCAGCCCCAGCTTCGCACTGGCCTTCGCCGCCATCTTGACCTGCTCGACCGCCCACAGCTGCCGCTCGGCGGGCTTGCCGTGGACTTCGCTCGGTGCAAACCCGTCGAACAGCGTGTCATAGGCCGGATGCACCGCGACCAGCTGCCCTTGCAAATGGGTCGACAACTCGGTCACTTCGATGCCATGCACCGCCAGCTTGCCGGTCAGCTCGTCGCAATAGTCCTGGCTCTCGGACGCGGTCTTCAGGTCGATCAGCCGGCCGTCGCACGGAATCTGCACCCCGACATAGCCGAGCCCCGCAGCCCACTCGGCCATGTTCTCCAGCGTATCGAACGGCGCGGCATCGCCCAAGAACTGCGCCAGGAAAATGCCCGGCCCCTTCATGCCCGTCATGCCAGCGTCTCCTTGCGGTCGTCGCGGAAGGTGAGTTGGAACAGCAGTGCGATCGCGGCGGCGGCGATGGCGGGATAGACCCACATGCCCTGCCAGTCGGCGATCGTCGGATTGGCCGGCAGCTGCGCATAGAGCAGCGCACCGATCTGCGACCCGAGCAGCATCCCGACGCCGTAGGTGAACAGCGTCAGCATCCCCTGCGCCTGCGCATTCACGCCCTTTGGCGTGGCGATCGTGCCGACATAGATCGCGCCCGCGACGAAGAAGAAGTCGTAGCATACGCCGTGCAGCGCGACGCCCAGATAGACCGCCCACAGCCCCGACCCGCCATCACCGATCGCGAACAGCGCATAGCGCAGCGCCCATGCGGCCATGCCGACCAGCAGCAGCGGCTTTACCCCGAAGCGGCGATAGAGCCACGGCATCGAGAACATGAAGACCAGCTCGGACATCTGCCCGATCGCCAGCGTGCCGCCGACATTCTCGATCCCCGCCGCGCCGACATAGGGCGAGGCATAGGCATAATACATCGCCAGAGGCACCGAGATCAGCGTGGCGCAGGTGATGAAGATCAGGAACGACTTCTGCCGCATCAGCCCGAACGCCTCGACGCAGAACACCTGCGCCAGCACGCTGCCGCCCTGCGGTCGATCCGCTTCGACCGCCGGCAGCGTGAAGCTGTAGATGCCGAGCGCGATCGACACGACCGCCGCGACCGTGAAGATCTGCGGGCTGGCCGACAGCCCGGCCCAACCGATGATCAGGCCGGACGCAATCCATCCGATCGTGCCGAACGCACGGACGAACGGAAAATTGTCGGTCCGCTCGCCGAAGCTCTTGAGCGCGATCGTGTTCGCAAGGCCCACGGTCGGCATGTACAAGATCATGTAGCCCAGCAGCAGCGCAACGAAGGTCGCACCGCGTTCGGGCGTGATCAGCGCGGGCATGAAGAACAGCAGCACGCCGCCGACCAGATGCAGGATAACCATCAACATCCGCGGCGACACATATCGCACCGCAACCATGCCCAGCAGCAACGATCCGACGATCGACGCGATCGGTCCCATCGAAAACGCGTTGCCGATCAGGTTACCGATCCCGACCGTCTGCATGACGAGGCCGAGCGTAACCTGCCACGCGCCCCAGATGAAAAACTGCATGAACATCAATGCGCTCAGCCGCGCGGTCATCCCGCCTTCGACCGATGCACGACGCCCAACGCCCTCCGCTATGGCCATGTGCCATCCCCTCCGCGGTTTTGTCTGCTTAATCGAACCGGAGGCTAAGTAGATATGACAGCGCTGTAAAGGCCAATGTAACCGGTTTCAGGGAATTTGCGGTATATGATCGCTCGGATGGATCGGCGCTGCCGTAGCGTTCACAGGTCCGGGCTGCGGCAATGGCGATCGATGAACGCCCTGTGCCCCGGCATCGCGCGCACGCCGGCATCCATCGCCGCCGCGATCCGCGTCATCCGGTCGTCCAGCTCGGCGTCCGACAGCAGGTCGGCGATCGGGTGATAGCGTTTGGGCACGATATTCTGCCCGTGCAGTACCGCCAGCCAGCTCGTCTCGCTGAACAGCTCGTTGTCGTGGCGGTACAGCCGCGCATTCTCGCGAAAGATCGCGATCCGCTGGGCGAGCGAATCCGGAATGTCCATGTCCCGGCACCGGCGCCAGAACGGGCTGTCGTCGCGCGCCGTTGCCTTGTAATGCAGGATCAGGAAGTCGCGGACCTGCTCATATTCCGCGCGCGTTCGGCGGTTATAATAATCAATGTCGGGCTGGTTGAACGACCGGTCGGGGAAATTGGTCAGCAGCCGCGCGATCCCCGACTGGATCAGGTGGATCGAGGTCGATTCGAGCGGTTCGAGAAACCCCGATGCCAGCCCCAGCGCGACGACGTTGCGGTCCCACGCCTTGCGCCGCACGCCCGCAGTGAAGCGCAGGAAGTTCGGGTCGGCCAGCGCGTCGCCGTCCAATCCGGCATCGAGCATCGCCAGCGCCGCATCGTCCGATGCGTATTCCGAACAATAGACATGGCCATTGCCGGTCCGCGATTGCAGCGGGATGCGCCAGCGCCAGCCGACCGGCGTCGCCGTCGCTCGCGTGTACGGCACCGGATCGGCGACCCGCGCGCACGGCCGCGCCACGGCGCGGTCGCACGGCAGCCATTCGCTCCAGTCGTCATAGCCCGCGTTGAGTGCGCCTTCGATCAGCAGCCCCCGAAACCCCGAACAGTCGATGAACAGGTCGCCGCCGACGTGACGGCCATCGTCGAGCACGACATGGTCGACATGCCCGCTGTCCCCTTGCAGCGCGACGTCGACGATCCGCCCCTCGATCCGCTCGACCCCCGCCGCCTCGGCGCGTTCTCGCAGGTAGCGGGCGTAGAGCGCGGCATCGAACTGGAACGCATAGGCGATGCCGGCCAGCGGCGATCCTTGTCGCGACGCATTGGGCCGCTGAAACTTGCCCGCCCGCGCCGCGCCGACGCCGATGCTGTAGCGGTCGAGCGGCAGTGCCCCGCCCGCCTGCACCTGCCGATACCAGAAGTGATGGAAGTGCAGCCCCTCCATCTCCTGCCCATAGCTGCCAAAGGGATGGATATAGCGCTCGCCGATCCGCCCCCAGTCGACGAACTCGATGCCCAGCTTGAACGTCGCGCAGGTCCGCCGGGCGAATTCGTCCTCGTCGATGCCCAGCAGCCGGTTGAAATACTGGATGTGCGGGATCGTCGCCTCACCCACTCCGACCGTGCCGATCGCCTCCGATTCGACCACGCGGATCGCCGTCCCGCTGCCCGACAGGATGCGCGAGAACGCCGCCGCCGCCATCCACCCCGCCGTGCCGCCGCCGACGATGGTGATGCTGCGGATGTTGCCATCCTTCATGCCGCCACCGCCGGGCAATAGCGCGACAGGAAGTCGGCATGCCTCGGCATCCGCTCGACCGCCGCCGCCATCGCCTGCCGCATCGACGCCAGGCTGTGCGCGACATCGCCCGCGGGCAGCGTCGCGACGATCGGATCGCAGGCCGCGGGCACGATCCCCTGCCCCAGCATCACCGCGACCCAGCTCGGTCGCGCGAACAGTTCGTCGTTGTAGCGGAAGACACGGCCCGTCTCGCGGAACAGCTCGATCTTATGCAACAGCGTGTCGGGCAGCGTCATGGTCCGGCAATAGCGCCAGAACGGCGTGTCGTCGCGGGTGGTCGCCGCATAGTGCAGCACGATGAAGTCGCGCACCTGTTCGAACTCGGTCCGCATATGCCGGTTATATTCGGTGCGCAGGATGTCGGGGATGTCGCCACGCGGAAACAGCGAGATGAACCGGCTGATCCCCTCCTGGATCAAATAGATCGACGTCGATTCGAGCGGTTCGAGGAACCCCGCCGCCAGCCCGATCGCAACGCAATTGCCGCGCCAGAACGCCTCGCGACACCCCGCCTTGAACGCGATCCGCCGCGGATCGCCCAGCGCCGACGCGTCGAGGTTCGCCAGCAACGTTTCACGCGCCACCGCCTCCGACTGGAATGCGCTGGCATAGATATGGCCGTTGCCGACCCGTCGCTGCGTCGGGATGCGCCATTGCCACCCGGCATCACGCGCCGTCGCCCGCGTGTAGGGCGTCGGCGGACCGGCATGTTCGCTCGGCACCGCCAGCGCGGTGTCGCACGGCAGCCAATGGCTCCAGTCGACGAACCCGGTGCTCAGCGTCTCGCCCAGCAGCAGCGCACGAAACCCGGTGCAGTCGAAGAAGAAATCGCCCTCGACCGTGCGCCCGTCGCGCAGCGTCAGCCCGGCGATCGTCCCGTCCGCCCCCTGCCGCACGTCGCCGACGATCCCCTCGACCCGCACGACGCCGCGCGCCTCGGCATAACGCCGCAGGAACCGGGCATAGAGCGTCGCGTCGAAATGATAGGCATAGCGGATCTGCGACAGCACCGACCGCGGATTGGGATCGGGCAGCGCGAACCGCCCCGCCTGCGCCGCGAGCGCGCACAGGCTGTACGCCTCGATCGGTTCTCGCGCGCCGTCGTCCCTCGCGCGCAGCCAATATTGGTGGAAATCGATCCCCTGCATGTCGACGCCATGCTGGCCGAACGGGTGGATATAGCGCTCGCCCTTGGCGCCCCAGTCGACGAACTCGATCCCCAGCTTGAACGTCGCCTGCGTTGCCGCCATGAACTCGGCCTCGCTCACCCCCAGCATCTGGTTGAAGGCGAGGATGTCGGGAATCGTCGCCTCGCCCACCCCGACGGTGCCGATCGCATCCGATTCGACCAGCGTGATCGTGACGTCCTTGGGGTCCAGCAGGCTCGACAGCGCGGCTGCGGTCATCCACCCCGCCGACCCGCCGCCGACGATCACGATCCGGCGGAGCAGCGCCGCGCTCACGACGCCGCCTTGCGCAGAAATTGCTCCAGCTGCTGGCGATAGACCCGCGCCGGGGGGAGCGTCTCCACCGCGCGTTCGATCTCGCGTGCCATGCCGGTCAGGAACTGCGCGACCTGTGCCTTGTCCGCCCGGTCAGCCAAGCGGTCATACCGCCGCGGCCGCCGCCCCATCCCCAAGTGCAGGATGATCCAGTCCTCCGGATGAAAGGGTTCGAGGTCATAGGCAACCAGCAGCCCGCGATTCCCGAACAAGGAGATCTTGCGCGCCAGCTTCTCCGGCACCTGCTCGGCCCGCGCCGCGTCCCAATAGGGCCCGTCGGGCAGGCCATCGACCGCGAAAAACGCCCGCTGGAACAGGTCGGCATGATCGTAATCGTCGGCAAAGCGCCGGTTATATTCCGCCGCCTCCACCGCGCAGTCGTCGGTGACCGGGATCAGCGACAGCAGCCGTTCGATATCGCGCTCCAGCAACAGCATCGGCGCAGGCGTCAGCGGTTCGACCACCCCCGCCGCCTGCCCGATCGCGACGCAATTGCCGACCCATGGCTGCGCCCGCCGGCCGAGCGTCGCCTCGACCCGACGGCCTAACGCCCCCTCGTCGGGCCGATCGGGCGCGTAGACGCTGGCGTGCAGCGTCCGCCCTTTAAGCGGCGTCGCCGATTGCCAGCCGAGCGCGGTGGCCGTCACGGTCCGCAGCGGAGCCTCGTCCGCGCCCGCCTCGTTGCGCACCGCCATGCCGATCCGCCGCCCATCGGGTGCTCCCGACCCCAGCACCGCCGCCGGCCCCGACGCATCGATATAGAGATCGGCCGTCACCATCCGCCCGTCGTCCAGCCGGATGCCGGCGATCCGCCCCCCGGCCACCTCGGCCCCGGCGAAGGCGCCCTCGACGACCTCCACCCGGTCCGCCGGCCGTGCCGCAGCAAACAGCGCGGCATAGTCCGCCGGATCGACCTGATAGCCATATTCGGCACGCGCCAGCGGATGCTGCCCGCCCGCCTCGCGCGGTGGATGGACGAACACCCCGCGCCGCGCCGCCTGCAATCCCGCAACGTACGGATCGATGCCGCCCGCCCCGGTCCGCGCCAGATACTGGTGGAACACCACGCCATCGATCACCGGAAAGGGCAGCGCGAACGCCTGCATCCACGATCGCCCCGCCCCCCACGCGGCATAGCGCGTCCCCCACGAAAAGGCGGCATCGCTGCCCAGCACCAGCTGCCGCTCATCGACCCCGGCGGCAAGGTTGAAGCCATAGGCCGATGGCCCGGTTACGCTGCCGTACAGCAGGTCGCCGTCGCGCTGATCGCCCGCCCGCACCCAAAGGATCGCGGTATCGGGCGCCACTTGCCGCGCCAGCGCCGTCAACGCCATCTGCGCCGCCAGCCCGTCGCCACACACCAATATGCGCCGCACCGCCATCACGCGACGCCCAGCCCGGCTGCGGCAGGAGACTGCCGGATATAGTCGGCATGGTCGGGCGTCGCCTGCACCGCCGCCGCCACCTCCGCGCGCAACGTCGCTGCCCGCGCCGCCAGCACCGCATCGTCGCTCGCCCGCACCCGCGGGTCATGCCCGCGCGGCACCAGCCCCTGCCCCAGCATCACCGCGACCCAGCTGGGTGGCAGGAACAGCCCGAATTCGTACGGCACGACATAGCCGCGCGACAGCCACGCATCGATCTTGTGCCGCAAACTGTCGGGTAAGGTCAGCGCGCGAAAATGCCGCCACATCGGGCTGTCGTCGCGCTGCGTCGCGACATAATGCAGCAGCAGGAAATCGCGCACCCGTTCGAAATGCAGCGCCATGCGCCGGTTATACTCGCCGATATCGCCTGCATCGAACGCCCGCGTCGGGAACAGCGCCAGCAACTCGGTAATGCCGTCCTGGATCAGATGGATCGACGTCGATTCGAGCGGTTCGAGGAACCCGCTCGACAGACCGATGGCCACCACGTTGCGCTTCCAGAAATCCTGCCGCCGCCCGGTCGTGAAGCGCAGCCGCCGCGGATCGGCTTGCATCGGCGCGTCGAGGTTCGCGACCAGCTGCGCCTCCGCATCGTCGTCCGAAATGAAGTCGCTGCAATAGACATGGCCGTTGCCGACCCGGTGCTGCAACGGGATGCGCCACTGCCACCCCGCCGTCCGCGCCGTCGCGCGGGTATAGGGGCCGAGCGGTCCTTTGCTGTCGGTCGGTACCGCCACCGCGCGGTTGCACGGCAACCACCGGCTCCAGTCGTCATAGCCCGACCCCAGCGCCTGCCCGATCAGCAGCCCGCGAAACCCCGAACAGTCGACGAACAGTTCGGCTGCCAATGTCCGCCCATCCTCCAGTGTGGCGTGACGCACGTCCCCCCGTTCGCCGTCCAGCGCGACGTCGACGACCTTGCCCTCGACCCGCTCGACGCCGCGCGCCTCGGCATAGCGGCGCAGAAACGCGGCATAGAGTGAGGCGTCGAACTGATAGGCATAGCCGAAGCTCGATTCGACCCGCCCCGGCGTCGCCGCGGGATGGCGGAACCGGTTCGCTTCGGCGGCGATCACCGGATAGGAATAGTCGTCCAGCCGGCCGGGATCGCCCAGCGCGCGCAACCGCAACCATTGGTGGTAGAAGGGGATGCCGTCGTCGCTCGGCCCGTAATTGCCGAACGGGTGGATATAGCGATCGCCGATCCGGCCCCAGTCGCAAAACTCGATGCCCAGCTTGTAGGTCGCCTCGGTCGCGCGCATCAACTCGGGCTCGGCGATGCCCAGCGTGGTGTTGAATGCGCGGATATGCGGCAGCGTCGCCTCGCCGACGCCCACCGTCCCGATCTCCGCCGATTCGACCAGCCGGATCGCGACACCCAGCCCCGCCAGCCGGTTCGCAAGCGCGGCGGCCGTCATCCACCCCGCGGTGCCGCCACCCACGATGCAGACGCTGGCAATCTGACCTGCGTTCGTCACGCGATAACCCCGACTAATGATCCGACCGGCAGTTCCGGCATCTATCCCCCGTTTTCCAATACGGAAAGACTTTATCTAGTTACCGCAGCGCATTCACCGCGTTGCAGCATTATTTTCCCCTGAAATCATCCAATTGCCGCAAGGAAAGACGCATTGCGTTGCAAATTGTCAACGGGCGACAGGAAATATGTTACCGCTACCTTGTCGGACTAATCGCGATCCGTTATGCGATTCGGGTAGCCGCTTTCTTGCTGGCAAGGTCGTGCCACCCAATGACGCACGATGGGCAAGGATCGGACACAGGGGAAACCGGGCGGCCGATAGGACGGACCGCTGCTGGGAGGGGATAAGTCAATGAAGGTGCAGGGATTCCGCAATCCATCCATGTCGGCCAAGTGCCTGCTGATGGCGACGTCGGCCCTTGGTCTGGCGCTGACGCCGTCGATCGCGTCGGCACAGAGCGAAGCGACCGATCCGCAAGAACAGCCGGCAGTAACGTCGCAGGGTCCCCAGACCACGACCGATACCGACATCGTCGTGACCGGCATCCGCGCCGCGCTGGAATCTGCCAAGGAAATCAAGCGCCGGTCGTCGACCTTCGTCGATTCGATCACAGCGTCGGATATCGCGACGCTGCCCGATCTGTCGGTGGCAGAGGCGATCGGCCGCATTCCCGGCGTCACCATCTCGCGCTTCCCCACCGGCGGTGCCAGCCCCGACTTCCCCTCGCCCGAAGGTCGCGGCAACCTGGTGCGCGGCCTGGGGTTCGTCCGGTCGGAGTTTAACGGCCGGGACGCCTTCTCGGCCAATGGCGGCCGCTCGCTCGATTTCTCCAGCATTCCGCCCGAACTGGTCGGCGGCGTCGACGTGTTCAAGAACCAGAGCGCCGACCTGATCGAAGGCGGCATCGGCGGCACGATCAACCTGCGCACGCTCGAACCGTTCGACAGCAAGAAGGACCTGTTCGTCATCGCGGTCGACGGCACCTATTCCGACCTGCGCAAGAAATGGTCGCCGCAGGCCAGCATCACCGCCGGCAAGCGCTTCAACACCGGGATCGGCGAATTCGGCATCCTCGGTTCCTATTCGCGCTCGCGCCTCGATTCGCGCATTCACGGCTGGCAGCAGAACGCGCCGATGCCGCGCGTGCTCGACTCCAACGGCAACGTGCCGGAAACGACTTTCACCGGCGCGAACAAGGTCAACGAATTCACGGGCGTCGACCCGTCGCGGATCATCGGCACCACCCCCGGTTTCCAGCTGCGCACCAACGACGTCGATCGCGAACGCATCAGCTATTACGGTGCCATCCAGTGGAAGACCGACGGTTTCCAGGTGACCGGCAAGTACATCCGCGCCGAAAACAAGATCAACAGCATCGAACGCACCTTCGAATGGTTTCCCGAACATGACACCGGCACCACCGCCGGTATCTCGGAACTGGTCGTGAACAAGAATTTTGCGTCCGGCGGCCTGCCGATGTGCAGCGGACCGGGCGGTTTCCCATCGAACCCTGGCGATTGCGAACGGCTGATCCCGGTGCGCGGCGGCCTGATGGAATCGGGCTACGTCACCAACAATGCAGATTCATGGACCGGCGCGCGCGGTTCGGCGGTCGGGTCGCTGGGCATCGGCAAGATCGAGGAAGCGACGACCGAGGACTTCAGCCTCAACCTGAAATGGAACGCGACCGACCGGTTGTTCATCACCCTCGACGGTCAATACACTAAGGCCGATGCGCGCCAGCGTTCGATCTGGGGCGGGATGAACACCTATCTCAACTGGCGCATCCGCCACGATCTCGACAATCCGTCGATCGAATTCCTGATCGACCCGCAGCACCGCTTCAACCCGAACCAGACGCGCTTCACCGGCGATCGCGATGCGACCGATACCACGCCCGGCGTCTTCATTCCGACGCCGACCAGCACCGCCGACTTCAACGGGTCGTCGTGGCAGTTCGCCGCCGACCAGTTCCAAGTGGGCACGGGCGACCTCAAGGCGTTCCGCGCCGATCTCGACTATGATGTCTCCGGCAGCGACGGTCTGGCCAGCTGGTTCAGCAGCGTGAAGTTCGGCGCGCGCTATTCGGAACGCAGCCAGGTCAATTCGGAAATGGCGCTCAACTGGGGCTCGATCGCACCGGCATGGGACGGCCGCGGTGGCTTCGCGGTGGCGGGTACGATGCAGAACCCGTCCACGGGGTTCGAGGCGGTCGACTTCTCGAACTTCTTCCGCGGCGGCGTGGTGAAGGGCGCGAACAACGCCTTCGTCTTCGTGAACCAGAACCTGTTGTCGGACTACACTCAGTTCCGCAGCTACCTGAACAGCGAGCCGCAGCTGGCCAACAACTATGGCTGGGTCCCGCGGGGCACCACCGATGGCGGCCGCTTCGGCAACGCGATCTTCCGTCCGGAAGACACGTCGGACATCAATGAAAAGACCCGCAACGCCTATGTCCGCGTCGACTTCAAGCAGGAGTTCGACAATGGCATGTCGATCGACGGCAATATCGGCGTCCGCTACGTCAAGAACGACCTGAATTCGTCCGGTTTCCAGGCATTCCGTCCGTTCCAAGCCGATGCGCAGACCCCGGCGGTCGATCCGGCTACCGGCGTGCGGACCCGCACCGACGATGCCGAAGGCCGCGACGATCCGCGCGACTTCCTGCCGCAATCGACCGCCTATTCGGAACAACAGGCGATCGCCCGCTCGCTCAAGCTGCAGGACGAGCATTGGTTGCCGTCGTTCAACGTCAAATTCAACCTGAACCGCGAAATGCTGATCCGCGGCGCCTATAGCAAGGGGTTGAGCCGGCCGAACGTGCAGGACCTGCGCGCGTCGCAGGAATATGTCGTCACCAGCAACCGCATCAACTATCCGCAGATCACCGATCGCAACGACCCGTTGTTCGGCATCGATCGTGGTGCGCAGAACATCACGGCGGGCGAAGTCCGCGTCAGCCGCGGCAACCCGTTCCTGAAACCGACCACCGCCGACAGCTTCGACCTGTCGTACGAATGGTATTTCAAGGGCGGCTATCTGTCGGTGTCGGGCTTCTACAAGGACCTGCGCAACATCATCACCAATGGCGACCTACCGCTGGGGTCGGTGACGCTCGACGGGCAGCAGGTGCCGATCATCTACAACGGCCCGGTCAACCAGGCGAAGGCCACGGTGAAGGGTGTCGAGGTCGGCTACCAGCAGTTCTTCGACTTCCTGCCCGGACCGCTCAAGCATCTCGGCTTCCAGGGAAACTACACCTTCATCGATGCCAAGACGACGCCGCCCGCCAACGGCGTAGACAGCGACGGCGACGGCGTGCCGGACGACGTGACCACCGTGTTCCGCTGGGGTGTCGACGACCTGCTCGGCCAGTCGAAGCATATCGCCAACGCGGTCGCGATCTATCAGGACAAGGTGGTCGAGGCGCGACTGGCCTATAACTGGCGCTCGTCATATCTGACGACCTATCGCGACTATGTGACGGGCAACCCTATCTACAATTCGGCGGCCGGCTTCCTCGATGCCTCGCTGAAGTTCAACATCGCGAACCTTCAGCTGCGCGGCTCGATCGCCAACATCCTCGATACGAAGAGCAAGGCGCGGTCGTACATCGATGGCGACGGCCAGCTCTACGACCGGTTCAGCTTCCTGAACGATCGCCGTATCGTGGTGGGCCTGCTCTTCCGCATCTGACCCCGGAGCGGAGCGACTGGGAGGTGCCGTTGGCGCCTCCCCCCTTCTTTCCCGGATTTGAACTCTCGCGGCCGAGGCCGCCTCTCGGGTGGTGGTCAGCCCTATTCGTCCAGCCCGCTGAACCCGCCACCGGCGTAATCGCTGAACTTGGTGATCTGCGGCTCGAACTTCAGCGTCACCTTGCCGGTCGCACCATGGCGCTGCTTGGCGATGATCAGCTCGGCCAGGCCATAGACACGTTCCATATCCATCGCCCATTTGGCATGATCCTCAAACACCCGCGCATCGTCGCCGTCGCGCGGACGTTTCGGTTCCTTGGCCGCGACATAATAGTCTTCGCGGTACACGAACCACACCATGTCGGCGTCCTGTTCGATCGAGCCGGACTCGCGAAGATCGGACAGCTGCGGCCGCTTGTCCTCGCGCTGTTCGACGGCACGCGACAACTGCGACAGCGCCATCACCGGCACGCCGATATCCTTGGCCAGCGTCTTTAGGCCGCGCGAAATTTCGGAGATTTCCTGCACGCGATTGTCGCTGCCCTTGCCCGACCCTTGCAGCAGCTGCAGATAGTCAACGACGACCAGCCCCAGTTCCCCGTCCAGCTTGCGCTGCAACCGTCGGACGCGGGTATGAAGACCGGAAATCGTCAGACCCGCGGTATCGTCGATGAAGAGCGGCAGCTGTTCCAGATCGGCGGCGGTGTTGGCGAGCCGGGTGAAGTCCTCCTTGCGGATCTTGCCCATGCGCAGCGCTTCGGAGCTGATTTCCGCCTGTTCGGCCATGATACGCGTGGCGAGCTGATCGGCGGACATTTCCAGCGAAAAGAACGCGACCTTCGCGCCGACCGACTTGCCCTTTTCCATGCCGGCACGCTGGTCGTCCATGTAGCGTTGCGCCGCATTGAACGCGATATTGGTGGCGAGCGAGGTCTTGCCCATGCCGGGACGTCCGGCAAGAATGATCAGATCGCTATGATGCATGCCGCCGATCCGGCCGTTGACCGAATTGAGCCCGGTGGTGACCCCCGACAGGCCGCCGCCCGAGTTCATCGCACGCTCGGCCATGCGTACCGCCATCGTCGTCGCCTGCGCGAACGACTTGACCGCATTGGCCGAACTGCCCTCTGCCGCGACCTTGAACAGCGCCTCTTCCGCCGCCTCGATCTGCTTCTTGGGGTCGACCTCGGTCGAGGTATCGGTGGCGTTCTCGACCAGCGTGCGACCGACGGTAATCAGCGCACGCAACTGCGCCAGGTCGTAGATCTGCTGCGCGAACTGCCGCGCGCCGATCAGGCTGGCGTTGCTGCCGGTGATCTCGACCAGATATTGCGTGCCGCCGCGCGCCGCCAGCAACTCGTCGCCATCGAACATCGGGCGCAGCGTCACCGGGCTCGCGATCATCCCCGTCCGGCGCACGTTGCGGATGCATTCGAAGATGCGGGCATGGGCGGGGTCGTAGAAATGCTCGACGTCCAACCGCTCGACCATGTCGTCGGCCAGGCCATTGTCGATCAGCATCGCGCCCAGCAGCGCCGCCTCCGCATCGACGTTATGGGGCACGCGCGGGGGTTGCGGGGGCGTTGCCCCGCCGATGCTGTGAACAGTGGCCATATCCCCCTGTCCCACCGGCATCGCCGTATCACAAGCGGCTTGCGTCGAAATGGGCTGTGGAAACCGTCGACAACCCGCTAAGTGCCCCGGATGGCCGATCCCCGGATCATCGACGTGACCCTCGACGAGCGCACCATCTTATGGCGCAGCGCCGATATCGAGCAGGAACGCCGCATCGCGGTCTTCGACCTGCTGGAGGCGAATCACTTCGCCCCGCAGCGTGAGACGCCGGATGCCTATGCCGGCCCCTATCGCATCGCGCTGTCGGTGCCCGAAGGCCGCCTCGCCATCGATATTGCGCGCGAGGACGGGACGCTGATCGAGACGCTGGTGCTGGGCATGGCGCGGCTGCGTCGCCCGATCCGCGACTATTTCGCGATCTGCGACAGCTATTACAAAGCCATCCGACAGGCGACCCCGCACGAGATCGAGACGATCGACATGGCCAGGCGCGGCATCCACAACGAAGCCGCCGAAGCCTTGCGCGAGCGGCTGGACGGCAAGGTCGCGATCGATTTCGACACCGCGCGCCGCCTGTTCACGCTGATCTGCGTGCTGCATATCAAGGGATGATGCGGACGCGATTGATCCTTGGTTTGGGCGTAGTGCTGGTGATCGCCGCGGTCGTCGCATGGCGCTGGTCGCTCGGCTGGCATCCGTCGCCCACGCGCTTTCCGGTACAGGGCTTGAGCGTCGCCGCGACCGACGGGCCGGTAGACTGGCCGATGGTGCGGGCGCGCGGCGCCGACTTCGCCTTCGTCACCGCGTCGAACGGCACGACCCGCGATCCCGCGTTCGAGGCGAACTGGAACGGCGCGCATGCCGCCGGCCTGCGTCACGGCGCGCTCCACATCTTTTCGCTGTGCGAACCGACCGCCGATCAGGTCACTGCCTATCTGACCACCGTGCCGCGTGCCGCCGATGCACTGCCCGCCGCGCTGGCGCTCGACTTCACGCCCGGTTGCGATACGCGGCCGACGCGGGCGCAGGTGCTGACCGCGATCCGCGGCTTTCTGGCGCCGGCCGAATATCATGACGGCCGGGCGATGATGCTGCGTATTTCCCCGGCGTTCGAGGACGAATATCGGGTGAGCGAGGCGATCGTCCGCCCGCTGTGGGCCACGCGGCGTTTTGTCGAACCCGACTATCTGGCGCGGCGGTGGCGATTGTGGCAGGCGAACCCGACGCGGCGCATCGAAGGCGTCGCCGACAGTGTCGCGTGGAGTGTAGCCGCCCAATGACCGATCCCGAAGCGTTGATCGACGCGGCCCGCCGCGCCGCCGCCCACGCCCATGCGCCCTATTCGCGCTTTGCGGTGGGGGCCGCGCTGCTGCTGACCGATGGGTCGGTCGTCACCGGCACGAATTTCGAAAACGCCAGCTATGGCCTGTCGCTCTGCGCCGAAACTGTCGCCACCGCGACTGCCAATGCATCGGGCCGGCTGGGCGATATCGTCGCGGTCGGCATCGTCGGCGGGCGGATGGGCGAAGGCGACACCGTGCCCGTTCGCCCCTGCGGCCGCTGCCGCCAGGTGCTGAACGAAGCCGCGCAGATCGGCAGGCGGGAGCTGACCGTCCACTGCTCGGGGCTGGGCGGCGGTACCATCGAAACGCATCGCCTGTCTGACCTGCTGCCGCACGCGTTCGGACCGGCCGACCTTGGCATTGGGGGACACGCATGAGCATCCTGTCGGACCACTGGATTCGCGAACAGGCGCTGGCGACCGGCATGATCGAGCCGTTCGTCGAATCGCAACGCCGCGAGGGGTGCATCAGCTACGGCCTGTCGTCCTACGGCTATGACGCCCGGGTGTCGGACGAGTTCAAGATCTTCACCAACGTCGATTCGGCGGTGGTCGACCCCAAGGACTTTGCGCAGAACAGCTTCGTCGATCGCAAGACCGATGTATGCATCATCCCACCCAACAGCTTCGCACTCGCTCGTACCGTCGAATATTTCCGCGTGCCGCGCGACGTGCTGGTCATCTGCCTCGGCAAGTCGACCTATGCCCGCTGCGGGATTATCGTGAACGTGACCCCGCTCGAACCCGAATGGGAAGGCCATGTCACGCTGGAGTTTTCCAACACCACGCCGCTCCCGGCGAAAATCTACGCCAACGAAGGCGCGTGCCAGTTCCTGTTCCTGAAGGGCGACCAGCCCTGTGGCACCAGCTATGCCGACCGCGCCGGCAAATATATGGGCCAGCGCGGGGTTACGCTGCCCCGGCTGTAATACCCGAACCTGCTCCCCTCCTTGGTCAGGGGAGGGGCTGAGGGTGGGTCGGCCGATGGTCGGATGAACGCGTTCCGTCGCGGACCAACCCTGTCCGGGAAGGGGAGAAACCGGCCCTCGGCACCCGCGGCGGCGCGACCGTCGCTGGCACCTCCCATGGATGCGCACCCCCACGCCGCGCCGTCGTCACCCGCCCGGTCGACAGCGTCACCGCCACCCCGCCGGTCCGCCGCAGCATCGTGCGGTCGAGCTTCAACCAGCGTGGCCGGCATTTGTCGGGCAGTTGCCGCTCACTGACGACAATATCTGCCCGTGCACAGGCGGCGACCAGTTCCGCCCATGGCACCGCATAGCCGCTACGCGTCGCGAGGATCGTCCAGCGCCGCCCGCCCGCCTCCCGCGTCGCCACGCACAGGTCCGGGCTGCACCGCGCATCGGGTTGCTCGGACAGCGGCGGCAGGTCGCCGGTGACGCCCCCGCCCTCGCCTAGCGTCGACCGGACATAGTCACCCGCCCGATCGCGCAATATCGCCATCCCGCCATCCGCGGTCGCCAGCGCCAGATGCCGTCCGTCGCCGGTCACCAGCAAATCGGGCGCCGGTGTCGCCAACGCCCAGAGCGCGCCCGCCGCTACCGGTACCACGCCCCACCGCCGCCACCGCTCGCGCCACAACGCGATCCACAGCCCGCCCGCGACCATCAGCGCGAACGCCCCATCGGGCATCGCCGGCAGCGCCGCGACCGATCCCGGCGCCGACGACACGAGGTGCGCGATCCACAGCAGCAGCGCCAGCGACCGCTCGACCGCCCACCATGCCGGCGCGCCCAGCCCGACCACATCGAGCAGCAGCGCCAGCGCCTCCAGCGGCATGGTGACGAACGTCGTCAGCGGGATCGCGACGATATTGGCGAGCGCGCCGTACAGTCCGGCCTTGTGGAAGTGATACAGTCCGATCGGCATCAACGCCGCCTCGACGACCAGCCCGGTCAGCAACAGCGAACCGAGCCCGCGCAGCAACCGCCACCACGCCGCCTCGCCGCGGCCAAGGAACCAGCCACGCACCCGCGGATGTTCATGCAGCGCGACGATCGCCGTCACCGCGGCAAAGCTCAATTGAAAGCTCGGTCCCGCCAGCGACTCGGGCAACACCAGCAGCACGAGCAACGCCCCCGTCGCGATCATCCGCAGCGTGATCGCCTCGCGCCCCAGCGACAGCGCCGCCAGCACCAGCAACGCGGCGATGCACGACCGCACCGTCGGCACGTCCGCGCCCGATAACCAGGTATAGCCGAGCGCCGCGACCGCCCCCGAACCTGCCGCTACCACCGGCAACCGGACGCGCAATGCCAGCGGCGGGAACAGCGCCAACAGCTTCAGCACCAGGGTCATCGTCGCCACGACGACCGCGGTGACGTGCAGGCCGCTGATCGACAACAGGTGCGCCAGCCCCGAACGGCGCATCGCCTCGGCATCTTCCTCGGCAATCGCGCCGCGATCGCCGGTCACGAACGCGGCGGCGATCCCGCCCGTGCTGCCTTCGATCCGCGCGACGATATGGTTGGTCAGCGACGCACGCAGCCCGGCATTGCCGGCGTCACCCGCAGCGATCACCCGGATCGGCGCAAAGCCGCGCCCGGTCGCACCGATCCCCTGAAACCACGCCGTCCGCGCAAAGTCATAGGCGCCGGGCAACGCGGCCGACGGCGGCGGCATCAGGCGCGCACGCAGCGACAGCCTCGCTCCCGGTACTACCCCCGGCGGCAGGTCGCTTTCGGCCACATTGACGCGGATCAGAGGCGGCAATCCTCCCCTCCCTGGAAGGGAGGGATCGGGGGTGGGTCGGATTCCGCCTGACGCAGCGCCAGCGATCATCGCAGACCTGCCCACCCCCGCCCCCTCCCTTCCAGAGAGGGGAGTGGAGCCGGCAACCGGCGCCAGCGTCAGCCGCACCAGTTCGCGCGCCGGCAACGGCTCGACCCGCTCGACGTCGCCGGTGAACGCCACCACCACCGGTCGCGCCAGCACCGGCGCGGCGACCCGCTCCGCCCGCCACCACACCAGCGTGCAGCCCAGCATCGCCAGCATCCCCGCTACCGTCACCGCCCGCGCGGTCCGCGTCCCCCATGGCAGCACCATCCCCGCCAGCGCGACCGACAGCGCCAGCAACAGGAACACCGCCCACGCCCCCTGCCCCGGCAACAGGAACCATGCGGCGATTCCCAGCCCCAGCGCGACCGGCATCCACAGCGGCAATTGCCCCCGTTCGGCTTCCGCCAACGCCTCCAGCCGCCCAAGGAACCCGGACGGGGGGCGCACGGTTTGAAGCGTGCCGGGTGCCATGCTAGGGGCGGTCGCGGCTGAGTTTGCCATATCTTGTCCACCCGATTTCTGGGAGCATCCGCGCTTGGGCGCAACCAATTCCGCGACGCCTGTCGTCACCCGTTTCGCGCCGTCGCCGACCGGTTTCCTCCATATCGGCGGCGCCCGCACTGCGCTGTTCAACTGGCTGTATGCCCGTCGCCATGGCGGCCGGTTTCTGCTGCGGATCGAGGATACCGATCGCGCGCGCTCGACCCAGCCGGCGATCGACGCGATTCTCGACGGCATGCGCTGGCTCGGCCTCGACTGGGACGGCGACGCCGTATTCCAGTTCGCGCGTGCCGATCGCCATGCCGCCATCGCCAAGCAATTGCTCGACGCGGGCCACGCCTATCGCTGCTACGCCACGCCGGAGGAACTGACCGCGCTGCGCGAAGAACAGCGCGCCGCGGGCAAGCCGATCCGCTACGACGGCCGCTGGCGCGACCGTCCGGCCGAGGACGCCCCCGAAGGCGCCCCGTTCGTCGTCCGGCTGAAGGCGCCGAAGGAAGGCGCCGTCACCATCCCGGATCAGGTGCAGGGCGAAGTCACCGTCGCCAATGCCGAACTCGACGATTTCGTCCTGCTCCGCTCGGACGGCACGCCGACCTATATGCTCGCGGTCGTGGTCGACGATCACGACATGGGCGTCACCCATGTCATTCGCGGCGACGATCACCTCAACAACGCCTTTCGCCAGCTCGCGCTGATCCGCGCGATGGACGCGGTCGAGGGCAGTTGGCCCGATCCGGTCTACGCCCATGTCCCCCTGATCCACGGCGCCGATGGTGCCAAGCTGTCGAAGCGTCACGGCGCGCTGGGTGTCGAGGCCTATCGCGACGAGCTGGGCGTGCTGCCCGAAGCGCTGAACAACTATCTGCTGCGTCTTGGCTGGGGCCATGGCGACGAAGAGATCATCAGCCGGGACCGCGCGACCGAGGTGTTCGACCTGTCGGGCGTCGGCCGTTCGCCGTCGCGCTTCGATACGAAGAAGCTGCTGAACCTCAACGGCCACTATATCCGCGAGGCCGACGATGCGCGGCTGACCGACCTCGTTGCCGAACGGCTGCCGGATGGAATCGAGCGCGATCTGCTGCACCGCGCCATGCCGGTGCTGAAGGTCCGCGCCGCCGATATCAACGAACTCGCCGCCAACGCCGCCTTCTTCTTCAAGTCGCGCCCGCTGGCGATGGACGACGGCGCGACCGCGCTGCTGACTTCGGACGCTCGTGCGATTTTGTCGCAGTTGCACGCCAAGCTTGACGCACTCGCAGCATGGGATACGGAGACGATCGAAGCTGCGGTACGCGAAGTGGCGGAGGCAGCGGGGTTGAAGCTGGGTGCCGCCGCGCAACCGCTTCGCGCCGCGCTGACGGGTTCGCGCACCTCACCGGGTATCTTCGACGTGCTCGCCCTGCTGGGCCGCGACGAAAGCCTGGGCCGCATCAAAGACCAGATGGCCGCACCGGCCGCATAACGAGACAGGAGACGCCACATGGCCGATAACGCGAAACTGCAGGTTGCGGGCAAGGACGTCGAATTTCCGGTTCGATCGGGCACGATCGGTCCGGACGTCATCGATATCCGCAAGCTGTACGCGCAGACGGGTAACTTCACCTACGACCCCGGCTTCACCTCGACCGCCAGCTGCGACTCGGCGCTGACCTATATCGATGGCGATGAAGGCGTGCTGCTGCACCGCGGCTATCCGATCGGGCAGCTGGCCGAAGAGTCGAGCTTCATGGAAGTCGCCTATCTCCTGCTGAACGGCGAACTGCCGTCGGGCGAAGAACTGGACAAGTTCACCGGCACGATCACGCGCCACACCATGCTGCACGAACAGTTGGCCGGCTTCTATCGCGGCTTCCGTCGCGACGCACACCCGATGGCAGTGATGTGCGGCGTCGTCGGCGCGCTGTCGGCCTTCTATCACGACTCGACCGACATTACCGATCCGCACCAGCGGATGGTCGCGTCGCACCGCCTGATCGCCAAGATGCCGACGATCGCCGCCATGGCGTACAAGTACAGCGTCGGTCAGCCGTTCATCTATCCGAAGAACGACCTGAGCTACACCGGCAACTTCCTGCGCATGACCTTCGGCGTGCCGGCGGAAGAATATGAGGTGAACCCGGTCGTCGAAAAGGCGCTGGACCGCATCTTCATCCTGCATGCCGACCACGAACAGAACGCCTCGACCTCGACCGTGCGCCTTGCCGGTTCGTCGGGTGCGAACCCGTTCGCGTGCATCGCAGCCGGCATCGCCTGCCTGTGGGGTCCGGCGCATGGCGGCGCGAACGAAGCCGCGCTCAACATGCTGCGCGAAATCGGTACGCCCGACCGCATCCCGGAATATATCGCCCGTGCCAAGAACAAGGACGATCCGTTCCGCCTGATGGGCTTCGGTCACCGCGTGTACAAGAACTACGACCCGCGCGCGACGGTCATGCAGAAGACCGTGCGTGAAGTGTTCGATTCGCTGGGCGTCAACGACCCCGTGTTCGAAACCGCGCTGCAGCTGGAAGAGATCGCGCTCAACGACGATTACTTCCGCGAGAAGAAGCTGTTCCCGAACGTCGACTTCTATTCGGGCGTGATCCTGTCGGCGATCGGTTTCCCGACCACGATGTTCACTGCGCTGTTCGCGCTCGCCCGCACCGTCGGCTGGGTAGCACAGTGGAACGAGATGATCTCGGACCCCGAACAGAAGATCGGCCGCCCGCGCCAGCTCTATACCGGCCCTACGCAGCGCGACTATCTGCCCGTGGGCAAGCGCTGACATGCGCTACGTCCGGCGCACGCTTACGATCGTTGGCGCGATCCTCGCGTTCGTCGGACTGTTCTGGCTGGGTCAGGGGATGGGGATCATCCGCTGGCCCGCCAGTTCCTTCATGATCGACCAGTATCTCTGGGTCGTCAGCGGATCGGTGATCGCTGCGCTGGGCCTGTTGCTGGTACTGATCGCGCGCCGCTTGCCGCGTCGCTGACTATACTCGCTGCGCCTCCGGCGGGCACAAGCGCGAAATTTGCGCGAATTTTCCTGTTAGACTTTCGGATGACGTCCAAGCAGCCGAAGGTTAACGGCGCGTCCCGGCTGTTGACGTCGATCCGCCAAAACCGCGCCGGGATCGTTAACGTCCGGCGCTGATACGCCCACGACGCCGCTGCTGGCCGCGGCAACGCCTCCTCTGTGCTTAAATCGATCTTAAGGCTGCACTGCGAAGCCGATCCCCAGTTCCTTGGGGGTTTACCGTATGCCATCTACCTTCGCGCTGCCGCCCGACCTGACGATGACGTCGGTAGGAGCCGCTGCCGATGCGCTTCGTGAACTGGCTCTGGATAGCGACGTCGTACTCGACGCGTCCGGCCTGACCGCCCCCGATCTCAGCGTCCTGCAACTCATCGAAAGCCTGCGCGCCGAAGCGCGGCTGCACGGTGGCGACATCCGTCTGGCGGCAGCCGCCGACCACGCGCTCACCGCCCTTCTTCGCCGCGCGGGATTTACCGACGCGATGACCCCCGACGACAACGTTTTCTGGTTCCACGGAGTCCCGCTGCAATGACCGCTTCCATTCTCGCCGTCGACGATTCCGCCAGCCTGCGCATGGCGATCCGCATCGCACTGACCGGTGCAGGCTATAGCGTGACCGAAGCAGGCGACGGCGTCGAAGGGCTGGCCAAGGCGAACGCGGCCAAGTTCGACATGATCGTCACCGATCTGAACATGCCCAACATGGACGGACTGTCGATGATCCGCGAACTGCGCAAGCAGCCGGCGCAGGCCGGCGTGCCGATCATCTTCCTGACCACCGAGTCCGACCCGGAGATGAAGAACCAGGCCAAGGCCGCCGGCGCGACCGGCTGGCTGGTAAAGCCATTCGTCCCCGATCAGCTGGTCAAGGTCGCACGCAAGGTGCTGGGCCGGTGATCGACGATCCCGTCGCCGCTTTCCGCGTCGAAGCGGGCGAGGTGCTGGACCAGGTCGAGCAAGGATTGCTCGACCTCGGCCACCGGCTCGACGACATCGATCTCGTCAACGCCGTGTTCCGCGGGCTGCACACGCTCAAGGGCTCGGGTGCGATGTTCGGTTTCGACGCGCTGGCGGGCTTCACCCACCACTGCGAAACCGCGTTCGACCGCGTTCGCAAGGGTCAGGTACCGGCCACCGCCGCGCTCGTCGCGGTGATCCTGTCGGCACAGGATCATATGCGCGCGCTGGTCGACGGCGATGCGCCGAAGGCGGAGGGCGATGCGATCCTCGTCCGGCTGCAGGCGGCGATCGAGGAGGCATCGGGCACCGCCCCCGCCGCACCGGCTGCTGCCGGGTGTGCGGGCTGGAAGGTGTCGTTCAAGCTGCCGGTCGACGCGATGGCCAACGGCACTAACCCGCTGATGCTGCTCGACGAACTTCGCGAGCTGGGCGACTGCGCCATCGTCGCGCGCACCGACGCCGTGCCGCCGCTGTCGCAGCTGGTGCCGACCGAATGTCATATCGGCTGGGACGTCACCCTGGTCGGCGACATCAAGCGCGACGATATCGAGGACGTGTTCATCTTCGTGATGGACGACATGGAACTGACCATCGAACCGCTCGCAGCCGACGGGGAAGTGGCAGCCGAACCGGCCCGGATCGAGGAAGAGCCGGTCGTCGCCCTGCAAGCGGCCACCCCCGACAGCCCAACCGCCCGCGCGACCGCCAAGGCCGAGGAAAGCGTGCGCGTGCCGGCCGGTCGGCTGGATGCGCTGATGGACCGCGTCGGCGAACTGGTGATCGCGCAGAGCCGCCTGTCGCAGCTCGCCGATCGCGGGCAGGACCTCGTGCTGCGCTCGGTATCGGAAGAGATCGAACGGCTGGCCGGCGAATTGCGCGAAACCATGATGGTGCTGCGCATGGTTCCGGTCGGATCGCTCTTCTCGCGCTTCCGCCGCCTGATCCACGATCTGGCGCGCGACACCGGCAAGGCGATCGAGTTCGAAACCGAAGGCGAAGCGACCGAAGTCGACAAGACCGTGATCGAGCGGCTGTTCGACCCGATGGTCCACCTAATCCGCAACAGCTGCGACCATGGCCTAGAAACGGCGGACGACCGCGCCGCCGCCGGCAAGCCCAGCGCGGGCACCGTCCGCCTCGCCGCGCATCAGGCCGGGGGCGAGGTGGTCATCACCATTCGCGACGACGGCCGCGGCATCAACCGCGCCCGCGTCCGTGCCAAGGCGGAAGCGAACGGTCTGATCCAGCCCGATCAGGCGCTCAGCGACCACGACCTGTTGCAGATGATCTTCGCCCCCGGTTTCTCGACTGCGGCGACCGTCACCAACCTGTCGGGGCGCGGCGTGGGCATGGACGTGGTCAAGCGCACGATCGAAGGGTTGCGCGGATCGATCGACGTGCAGTCGGGCGAGGGCGAAGGCTCGCTGATCGCGCTGCGCATCCCGCTGACCCTCGCCATCATCGACGGGCTGCTCGTCCGGGTCGGGACCGGTCGCTTCGTCATTCCGCTGACCGCGGTCGAGGAATGTATCGAACTCTCGCTGGAGGACGATATGCGCCACCGGGGCCGCAGCCTCATCACGCTGCGTGAAAAGCTGGTGCCGTTCCTGCGCCTGCGCGAGCTGTTCGCCACCGATACCCGGCCCGATCCGTTTCAGAAGATCGTGGTCGTCGCGACGCCGCAGGGGCGCGTCGGGCTGGTCGTCGACCAGATCATCGGCAACCACCAGACGGTCATCAAGCCGATGACCGCGCTGCATCGTGACGCCACCACCTTTGCCGGTGCGACGATCCTCGGCGACGGCGAGGTCGCGCTGATCCTCGACATCGCCCAGCTGATCGCGCTCGGCCAACCGCATGAGGAGACGCTGCGTGCAGCCGGATAACGTGCCGACGACCACCGTGCCGTGGAACCAGGACAATCAACTCGAGGTCCTCGTGTTCGACCTGGGCGGGCAGAGCTTCGCGCTGGAAGCGGTGCTGGTTCGCGAAATCCTCGACATGATGCACGAAACGCGGGTGCCCGGCGCGCCGCCGCTGGTCAGCCATGTCGTCAATTTCCGGGGGCGGATCATCCCGCTGGCCAATCTCCACCTCGCCTTCGGCATGACGGTCGCCGTGACGACGCCCGACAGCCGCATCGTCGTGATCGAAATCGATCTGGACGGCGAAGCGGTGATGATCGGCCTGCGCACCGACAAGGTCCACGAAGTCGCGACCTTCGATGCGGTCACCAGCGAAGGTGCGCCCGTCGTCGGGCTGCGCTGGCGTCGCGACTATGTCCGGACGCTCGTCCGGCACGATGACGACATCGTGGTGCTGCCCGATCTGAACGCCATTTTCCGAAATATCGATCACCGCGACATCGCGGTAGCTTCCATCAACTAACCATTCCCGGGGGGGGGGAATATCACATGCGTGCAACCATAAAGACCAAGCTGGCCGCTACTTTCGCCGCCGTCATCCTGCTGCTCACCGTGGTCATCGGCGTTGGCGTCTCCAAGATGGGGAGCCTGAACGCTGCGATCAGCGAAATCATCGCCGGTCCTGCCAAATCGCTGGACATCGCGCTGACCATCGACGGCGAATCGGGCCGCGTGGTTCGCAACGAAAAGAACATGGCCTCGACCACCGACGAAGCGACCACGAAGAACTTCGACGAGCGGATGATGGCACAGCGCAAGCATGTCGATCAGTTGCTGACGGAGGGCACGGCTATCGCCGAGCCGGATGAACTGCCGACCTGGCGTGCGGTTGCCGACCAATGGACGGCGTATAAGGGTGTCAACGACCGTGTGCGCGGCCTCGCGTTGGTCAACAAAAATGCCGAGGCGATGGCACTGTCGATGAGCGAAGGTCGCGACCGGGTCATGTCGATGAGCAATTCGATCGAGGAACTTGCCGAGATGCAGCGCGGTCAGATGAAGCAGGCGGACAACGACACGAACGTCCTGTATGCCGAGGCTCGCACGACGCTGATCGCTACGGCCATCGTAGCACTGCTGGTGGCGGTTGCCGGCGCGATCTGGATTTCGCTTACGGTGTCACGGGGATTGAAGCGGGTCGGCGTCGCGCTGGACGCGGTGGCCGTCGGCGACCTTGATCAGGAAGTGACCGTCAAGACTAACGACGAGATCAAGGATCTGGTCGACACCGTCAACCGCATGACTGGCGCACTGCGCCAGTCGGCCGCCTTGGCCGACACGATCGCGAACGGTGACCTGACCGTCGACCACACCCCGCTGTCGGACAAGGACAAGCTGGGCCACGCACTGGTGTCGATGGTCGAGCGGCTGCGCAGCGTCGTCGGCGACGCTACGGCAGCGGCGGACAATGTCGCCGCCGGCAGCCAGGAACTGTCGGCCTCGTCCGAACAGGTTTCGCAGGGTGCAACCGAACAGGCGGCATCGGCCGAAGAAGCCTCAGCTTCGATGGAAGAGATGGCGGCGAACATCAAGCAGAATGCCGACAATGCCGCGCAGACCGAAAAGATCGCACGTCAGTCGTCGAAGGATGCCGAAGCCAGCGGCGTCGCGGTCGACCGTGCAGCCAAGGCGATGCGCACCATCGCCGAAAAGATCGGCATCGTGCAGGAAATCGCGCGCCAGACCGACCTGCTGGCGCTGAACGCCGCGGTCGAGGCGGCACGCGCGGGCGAACATGGCCGCGGCTTCGCGGTCGTCGCCTCCGAAGTCCGCAAGCTCGCCGAGCGTAGTCAGACGGCCGCTGCCGAGATCAGCGCGGTGTCGAGCGACACGGTGCAGGCGGCGGCACAGGCCGGCGAAATGCTGACCAAGCTGGTCCCCGACATCCGTCGGACTGCCGAACTGGTGTCCGAAATCAGCGCGGCGTGCCGTGAACAGGACATCGGCGCCAGCCAGATCAACCAGGCGTTGCAGCAGCTCGACCAGGTAACGCAGCAGAACGCGTCGGCGTCCGAACAGATCACCTCGACCTCCGAGGAACTGGCCGGACAGGCGAACGAACTGCAGCAGAGCATCGCCTTCTTCCGGGTGGACGACGGTCCCGCCGCGCGCCGTCCGGCCGCGCGCAAGCCCGCCGCCCGCACCCAGCCCAAGGCGAAGGCCAAGCCGAACTCGGTCGCCGATCAGCAGACCCGCGCCCGCGGCTTCGCGCTCGACCTGTCGCAGGGTGGCCCGGACCATGACGACGCCGAATTCGGACGCGCGGCATGACGAGCGACGCCATGGTACAGGTCGTCACCTTCGGCCTTGGCGAGGAGATGTTCGCGGTCCCGGTGACCATGGTCCGCGAAATCCTCGACTACCGCCCCGCCTTCCGCGTGCCGGGCGGCCCGGCATGGATGCTGGGGATCACCGACGTCCGGGGCCAGGGCGTGCCGATGATCGACCTGCGCCTGCGGCTCGGCCTTGCCGCGGTCGACGCGACGCTCGCCACCCGCGTCCTGATCGTCGACCTGACGCTCGCCGACCGCACGCTCTCGCTCGCCCTCGTCGTCGACCGGGTGATCGCGGTCGCCAGCTTCGGGCACGACCGGCTGGAATCGGCACCCGATATCGGGATGCGCTGGCGATCGAACTATATCGCCGGGGTCGTACGCGAACCCGACGGGTTCGTCGTGGTCATCGACGTCGCGGAAATCTTCGCCGGTGACGACGCCGCCGTCGCAGTCATCGCCGACGCTGCCTGACCGGCACCACGCCGCATCCCGTTCCGGATGCGGCGTGATCCGCCACCTTTTACCGACGCGGCACCCGGTGCCGGCGCCGCCCGATGGAAACCGCCCGCATGTCCGCCCTGCCCGCCCTCGCCGCCGACACCGATCGCCTGAGCCCGCATCGCTTCGCCAAGCTGTCCGCGCTGATCTTCGACAAGACCGGCATCAAGATGCCCGCGACCAAGGCCACCATGCTGCAGGGTCGGCTGCAACGACGGCTGCGCGATACCGGCATGGCGACGCTGGACCAATATTGCGATCACCTGTTCGACGGCAGCGCCGACCCGCAGGAGATGATCCATCTGATCAACGCGGTCACGACCAACAAGACCGATTTCTTCCGCGAACCCGGCCATTTCGACTTCATGGCCAAGACCGCGTTGCCGACGCTGGTCGACAATGGCCGCCGTCGCATCCGCGCGTGGAGCGCGGCCTGTTCGACCGGGGCCGAGCCATACACGATGGCGATGATCCTCGATCAGTTCGCGCAAGGCAGCGGGACCGATTACGGCATCCTTGCCACCGATATCGACACCGCCGTGCTGGAAACCGCACGGCTCGGCATCTATCCGGCCGAACTCGTCGAACCGGTCCCCGCATCACTGCGCCAGCGCTATGTCGTCAACGCGATCGATCGCAAGACGAACAAGGTACGGATCGTCCCCCATCTGCGCTCGGCGATCGGCTTCGCGCGGCTGAACCTGATGGATGCCAGCTACCCGGTGGGCGAGCCGATGGACCTGATCTTCTGCCGCAACGTGCTGATCTATTTCGACAAGCCGACGCAGGAAAAGGTCGTGCGCCGGCTGTGCGACTGCCTGGCGCCCGGCGGGTACCTGTTCCTCGGTCATTCGGAATCGATCGCCGGCATGGACCTGCCCGTCACGACCGCATCCTACACCGTGTTCCGGAAGGGCTGACATGGCCAAGATCCGCGTGCTCGTCATCGACGACAGTGCCAGCGTCCGCCAGGCGATGACCGCCATTTTGAACGAGGACCCCGCCATCGAAGTGATCGCCGCCGCCGCCGATCCCTTCGCCGCCGCGCGCTATATCCAGGAAGAGGTGCCCGACGTCATCACGCTGGACGTCGAAATGCCGCGAATGGACGGCGTCACCTTCCTCCGCAAGCTGATGAGCCAGCGTCCGATCCCGGTGGTGATGTGTTCGTCGCTGGTCGAGGAAGGATCGGAAACCCTGCTCCAGGCGCTGGAGGCCGGCGCGGTCGACGTCATCCTGAAACCGCGCATGGGCGTCGCCGACCATCTGAACGACGCCAAGATGCGCATCCGCGAAACGGTGAAGGGCGCGGCGCGGGCGCGGGTCCGTGGTCGGCCGGCAACGGGCCGCACGACTTCCCCGCCCGCCAAGCTGACCGCCGACGCCGTCCTCCCGCCCCCGACCGGCCGCGCGATGAGCCGCACGACCGAAATGGTGGTGTGCATCGGCGCATCGACCGGCGGGACCGAGGCGCTGCGCGAGGTGCTGGAGGCGCTGCCCGCCAATTCGCCCGGCATCGTCATCGTCCAGCATATGCCGGAAAGCTTCACCCGCGCCTTCGCCAAACGGCTGAACGGGCTGTGCCAGGTCGACGTGAAGGAGGCTGAGGACGGCGACACCGTCATGCGCGGCCATGTGCTGATCGCGCCCGGCGGCTTGCGCCATATGATGCTCGAACGACAGGGGGCACGCTATGTCGTCGCCGTCCGGGAAGGCCCGCTGGTGTCGCGCCATCGCCCGTCGGTCGACGTGCTGTTCCGTTCCGCCGCGCGCAACGCCGGGTCGAACGCGGTCGGCATCATCATGACCGGCATGGGCGACGACGGCGCGCGCGGCCTGCTGGAAATGAGGCAGGCCGGCGCCCGCACCTTCGCGCAGGACGAGGCGACGTCGGTCGTGTTCGGCATGCCCAAGGAAGCGATCGCACGCGGTGCGGCGGACAAGATCGTACCGCTCCACGCGATCGCCCGCGAATTGTTGCAGGCGACGGTACGATGACCGTCGTCCGCCTCCTCCTCCCTGCCAGCCGGGACTGAAGCCATGCAGCATATCCGGATCGACACCCATGATGCGCAGGCGATCGACCTGTCCGAACTGAAGCGGAAACTAGCACTGGTCGCCGCGGGCATGGACGCGCGCTTCGTCCGCGCCGGCACCACGCTCGCCACCGCGATCGAGACGATCGATCGCATCATCCACTCGATCGAAGGAGTGACCGGCGCACTCGATGAAAGCGTCGCGGGGATCGCGGTGTCGAGCCTGACCGACGTCGCCGGCCAGCTGGAGGCGCTACCCGCCGTGCAGGCCGATCGCGATCAGGACATGGCCCGGATCGGCGCCGCCTCGCGCGTGCTGCGCGACCATGTGATGGACATGCGCCAGGCGCTGCGCGTGCTGCATATCTATGGTATGAACATCAAGATCGCCGCGTCGGGCGAGGCCGCTTTCGTGGGCTTCGTCAACGACATGGGGCAACGTCTTGCCACCGGTGAAGAACATCTCGAAGGCTTTCTCGCCAAGCTGAAGGAGCTGTCGGGCAGCGTCGGCAGCGTGCAGCAGGCCGGGCGCCTGCTCGCCGCCGAAGCCATCAAGATTCTGCCGGCGGTGCCGCGGCGGCTGGTCCGCGATGCGGGCGCGCTCAACGCGCATCTCGGCGATGTCGCGGCGATGGCGCGGCAGGTCGCCGAAATCGCGCGGACGGTGCAGGGCCGCGTAGCGACGATGCTCGGCGCGCTGCAGGTCGGCGACAGCACGCGCCAGCGGCTGGAGCATGTCGTCTCGGCGCTGCAACTGCTCGACACCTGCCTGCTCGACGTGCCCGACGTCTCGGCGCAGGTCGAGGTGACGGCGGTGATCTACCGCCTGCTCGCCGCGCTGCTCGAAACCAGCGCCGCCGATTTCGATCGCGATGCGGTGCTGCTGGTGGCCTCGCTCAAGGCGTTGCAGCCCGACACCGCCGCCTTGCTCGAACTGATCGACGACGATGCCGGCCGCGGCGGTCGCCCGTTCCTGATCCAGATCGAGGAAGCGGTCGGCGAAGTCGCGGTGATCACCGTGCAGTTGCAGGAGGCGGACCAGCGCTCGGCATCGATGCTGTGCCTCATCACCGACACCGTCGACGAACTCACCCGCCGGCTGACGCAGCTGCAACGCGTCCAGTTCAATGTGCAGGACATCGCGACCAACACCCGCCTGCTGTGCCGCCGCCACGGCGATCTGGGCAAGGCGGTGTCGGTCGTCGCGGGCGAAGTCGACATCTATGCCCATTCGCTCGGCAATGCGATGCGCGGCATCGGTCGCCCCATCGCCGAACTGGCAGAAACCAACGGCGCGCTGGCGACCAAGCGTGCCGACGCGGCCGATGGCGACATGGGCGGCAAGCTGGCACAGGCGCTGGTGGTGATCCGCGAGGGGTGCCAGCGCACCGACCTGGCGGTCCGCGAAGGCGGCGACGATGCGCGGCAGCTGATCGAGCTGCTGGCGATCGCCGGCGACGAGATCGGCGCCGAGCTGCAACTGGGCGCGACGATGCGACAGGCGGCGATCGTGCTATCGGCGGCACCGCCGTTCGGTGCCCTTTCCGACGCGGCGACGATGGCGCTGGGCATGTTGCTGCCACAGATCGGCGCGCTCTACACCATGGCGCAGGAACGCGAGGTCCATGCCGCCAACGTGCCGCCGGGCTTCGCGGTGGCGAGCGCGGTGGTCGAGGAGGACGAGGACGACGACGGGTTGTTCTGAACTTCCGGTCGCGGGGCAAAGGGGGTAAGCGGGCAGCGTGACCGATACCCCCACCCGTTCGCAACGTTTGAAGGCCGCGACCGCGGCGATCCACGACCGGCTCGACGCGCGGATCATGGCACTCGACCCGTTCGCCGCGCGCGATCGCTATGTCCGTTTCCTGCGCGCGCAGCAGGCGTTCCACGATGCGCTTGGCCCGCTATACGCTGCGCCGGCGTTGCGCGCCGAACTCCCCGACCTTGCCGAGCGCGCGCGATCGGCGGCGATCGCCGCCGACCTCCGCGATATCGGACTGGCGCCGCCCCCCGTTCCCGACGCACCGCCCGTTACGCCTGTCGACATGTCGACGGCACTGGGCTGGCTGTACGTCGCGGAAGGATCGTCGCTCGGCGCGGCGTTTCTGCTGAAGGCGGCGCAGAGGATCGGGCTGCATACCGATCACGGCGCGCGCCATCTGGCCGGCCACCCCGACGGCCGCGCGGCGCATTGGCGCCGCTTCACCGCGCGGATCGATGCTATCGACATGAGCGATGCGGAAGAGGAACGGATGTTCGCCGCCGCTCGCGAAGCCTTCGCCCGCTTCCGCGACCTGACCGAGGCGGCGTTCGCGTAAAGCTCGATCCCTGCGATAGGAACGTCACCCCAGCGAAGGCTGGGGTCTCCAACGACTCCTGCCGCGTGCTATCACCGGGAAATCCCAGCCTTCGCTGGGATGACGTCCCGGCGGACGCCTTCCTAAAACCGCCCCGGCAGCAACAGCACGAACCGCGCGCCCTGCCCCGGCGCGCTGTCGACCAGCAGGTCGCCGTGCATCGCCCGCGCCAGACGTCGCGCAATATACAGCCCCAGGCCGCTGCCCCCCGCTTCGGTCGGATCGACTCGCCCGAACTTGGCAAAGATGCGTTCCTGATCGGCAGCAGCGATACCCTTCCCCTGATCCGCGACGATCACCGCGGCATCGTCGCCGTCGCGCTCCATCCGGATCCACACCGTACCGCCCGGCGGCGAGTAGCGCACCGCATTGCCGATCAGGTTGACTAGGATTTGCAGCACCCGGCGGAACTCGCCGCTGGCGGGCAGGCTGTCGTCGAACGACGGCCGGTCGATCCGTACATCGCCCTGCGCCGCGCGCACCGCCAGCAACCCCGCCGCGCGCCGCGCGACATCGGCGAGGTCGAGGTCCTCGATCGCCACCGCGAAATCGGCGCGCTCGATCGCCGACAAATCCTCCAGATCGTCGACCAGCCCCAGCAGGTGCCGCCCGGCGCTGGCGATATCGGCGGCATAGGCGACGTAATCGTCGCGCAGCGGCCCTTCGGTCTGCGCCGACATGCTGTCGGCATTGGCGATGATCCGTCCCAACGGATCGCGCAGCGCGCGGCCGATGCGGCGGCTGAACCCGTCGGGCAGGTCGGTGGAGGCCTCGTCCGGCACCGCCGCCGGACCGTCGGGCAGGCTGTGCGCCGCCCCGTCGAACCCGGCGAACTGCCCCTGCGTATCGACGCGCGGGATGGCGGACAGGCGGACGCGGTGCGCCGTGCCGCGGATCGCCGCCTCCTGCCCGTCGAACCACGCCTGCGCCGCCAGCGCGCTCAGGATCGGAAACCCGCCATCGCCATCGTCGTTCAGCGCGAACAGCCGCGTGATCGGCTGCCCCAGCACGCCCTGCGGATCGAAGCCGAAGCGGGGCCCGGCATGGTCCGATACATGCGTCAGGTGCAGCGCGGCGTCGGTGGTCCACAGCCAGTCGGCATCGGCACGCAGGAAATCGGCTTCGCGCCGCGACACCGGCTCGGCCTCCCACGGCGCCCCCGCCTGCCACCCGCCGACCTCCAGCCGGATGCCGAGTTCGTCGGGTTCGGCGCGCACGGTCAGCGCAATGTCATCCTCGCCATCGGCGGCGACGATCGAGCGGGTCAGCGCAATGCCCAGCCGCTGGACCAGCCGCACCAGCGCCGCGATCTGCGGCACCGCGACCGGCTGTCCCGGTGCCCCCCCGGCGCGGCGGTTCAGCTCGGCCAGACGCGGTTCGGCGTCCAGCAGCACGCCGTCGGCCGACAATCGCCCGATCGCGGGCGGCGCGCCGGGTCGATGATCGTTCACGCGGCCGACCCCAGCGCCAGCATCGCGGCATGATAGTCGGCGTCGAGTGCCATCGGCGCCAGCGCGACGCGCGCTGCCTCTGGCGACACTTCCATGATGCTGTCGATCCGGTCGGCGAACCCCTCGACATCGCGGACCGGTTCGGCCTCGGCCAGCGCAAAGCCGATCCGGGCGATCGTCGCGCGATCGACCGCCAGCGCGCGCAGCACGACCCACAATCGCGCGCCATCGGGATCGATCACCAGATCGCGCACCCGTTCGAACGCCAGCCCGCTGGCCCGCGCCACGATCGCGGTGAACAGCACCAGCCGCCCGTCGCCGATCGCTTCGCTGAGCAACGCCGGCACCTCGTCCCCCTGTGGCTCGACCGCCACCGCCAGCCGCATCGCCGCGATCTCCAACGGCACCAGCTCGCCCTGCGCATCGACCGCGCGCCGCACCGATTCGGCCAGCGCCGCATCCAGCGCGGCGATCCGGTCGCCCGCGCCCGCCATCTCGCGCAGCGCCGCCGCGACCCACCACGCGATGCGCGCATGATGGGGCCGGATCAGGTCGACCGCCGCCGGCACCCCTTCCATCACGCTCCCGCGTCGCGCCTGTGCCGCCAGCATCGCGATCGCCGCCGCGGCGACCAGCCGGTCGCTCGCCTGCGCCAGCCGCGCGACCATCGTCGGCGCGTCGCTCCCCTGCGCGACCATCACCGGCAGCGCCCGCGCCAGCGCGTCCATCCGCACCCGCGCATAGAGTTCGCCGAACAACGCGGGCTCGCGGAACAGCCCGGACTGCATCACCCGGTCGAACGGCGCTCCCGCGCTGCGCAGCCCCTTCGCCAACTCCGGCTCGCCACGCGACGCGAGCAGCCGCGCGGCATGGTCGCGGATACCGGCATCGACCCCGGCGACGGTCGCGCGCATCGTCGCGTCGAGCGCGGCGGCGGTGCGATCGTCGATCCGCGCATCGTCGGGGACATGGAAATGATCCGCCGCCGCGCGCAGGCGACGATGCCCGGCCCGTTCGGCCGCCGCGACATGGTCGAGCAGCAGGAGGGCGGAAGCACTGGCTTCGCGGGGATCGACCGGATCGACTGACATGGTTCTGGCTTTAACCTTACCCGGTTAAGGCGAAGCTAAGCCTGTCGCCGCATGATCTCGATAGCATGGGCAAGCGTTGCCCCTGCATGAAGCGCCACCAACGCCAGCCCGATCGTCGATGTTCCCGCAAGCGCGAACGGCGCGAGCAGGACCGGTGCCGTTGCGGGACTCGCCGCCCAGGGCGGACGCACCGCGGGCAGCCTGCGCGCCAGGATCGTCGCCACCACTCCGACCAGCGCCAGCACCCCCGCCGTCCCCGTCTGCACGATCAGCGACTGGACCAGCCCGATGCCCAGCACGCCGGCGACGCCCAGTATCTCCAGCCCGCGTTCCTGCCACGCGGCATGGTCGTCCTCGCCGCGCAGCCAGCCGAGCAGCGACCCCGCCGACAGCAGCACCATCGCCAGGAACAGCAGCACGGTCGCCGCGCCCGCACTCCAGAACGGTATCGCGGCCAGCCCCGCGACGCCCAGCGCTCCGCCCGCCGCGCCGATCGCCACGTCGGGCACCTTGCGCCGGACCAGCAGCGGCAGCAGCAGCCGCGTTACCGGGGTAAAGACATAGCGGTCGATCCACCCGGTACGCTGTTCGGCCAGCGACGCCAGCACGTCCTTGCTGCGCACCTCCAGCGTCCCCGCATCGCGCTCCACGCCATGCCCCGACCGCGCGGCCTTCGCCGGCAACAGGACGTGCGCAGCGCGCGCCTGCGTCGCCACGCGCAGCAGCGTCGACTGGAAATCATATTCGGGCGGCAGCCGCGCGGCATCCTCCAGCCGCGCGAGCGACAGCGTCGCCACCCCGGCCCAGCAATGATCGGCATCGACCCGCTCGACCGCGGTCGCATCGCCGTTCGGCGTCACCAGCAACGTATCGGTCGGCTCCAGCGCCATCCCCTCGACCACCGCATCGGTCGTGACCAGCCCGTCGGCCAGCGCGACGATGACCGCCAGTGGATGGACCTTCGCCTTCGCCTCCTCGGCGGTGCGGACGATATCGACCGTGGCGCCGCGCCGCCCGATCCGGTTGACCGCCGCCGCCAGCGGGGGCGTCACCCGCCCGACCGCGACCAGCAACTGCGCCGCACCGGCGGCGACCAGCAGCCGCGCCTGATATTCGATCAGAGTCATGCCGCCAAAGGGGAGCGTCGCCGCCAGCACGCCGGGCTGGTGCTCGGCTTCCTCGGTCGCGAAAATAAGGCCGGTCAGCATCGCCGTGCGGTTAGGCGCTGACGACGCGAAGCGCCAGTCCCGACCGCTGCGTGCGGTACAACGTGCCGCCCGTCAGCGGCGCGGCTACGCCCGTCGTCCCCGGAAAGGTGATCGGCAGCCCTTTCAACGACCGTATCGCCAGATAGGCGAACCCCTCCGCCTCCAGCGCGTCGCCATCCCACCCGATCGCATCGCTGGGTTCGGCGGTCAGCCCGGTGCGCTCGCCGATCATCGCCAGCATCACCGGATTATGCCGTCCGCCGCCACCGACCAGCAGCCGCTTCGGGCGCATCGGCAACCGGTCGATCGCCTCCGCAACGCATGCCGCGGTGAACGCGGTCAGCGTCGCCGCACCATCCGCCGCCGACAGCCCGCGCGCCGGTTGGATGGTGAAGTCATGCCGGTCGAGCGACTTGGGGTGCGGCAGATCGAAGAACGGGTGATCTAGCATCGCGGTCAGCACCGCCTGATCGACCTGTCCCGCCCCGGCTAGCGCCCCGCCGGCATCGTAACGCGCGCCGCTCTCCGCCTCGACCCAGCTATCGACCAGTCCGTTCGCCGGCCCGGTATCGAATGCGATCAGTTCGTCGCCCTCGCCGACATAGGTGATGTTGCCGACCCCGCCGAGATTCAGCACCGCAACCGGCTTCTCCATCCCGGCGGCACGCGCGGCATGATAAGCCGGCAGCAGCGGCGCACCCTGCCCGCCCGCCTTCACATCGTCGACGCGCAGGTCGGCGACGACGTCGATCCCCGTGGCCGCCGCCAGCGACGCCCCATCGCCCAGCTGCCATGTCCATCCCTTGTCCGGGCGATGCGCCACCGTCTGTCCGTGAAAGCCGATCACATCGACCGCCCGCGCCTCGATACCGGCCTTGTCCAGCAGCGCCGCGACCGCATCGGCATGGGTGCGCGTCAACAATTCCTCGGCGCGCGCGATCAACGGATGTTCGCCCGGATCGTCGAACAGCAACGCGATTTCGGTAGCGGCCGACAACACCGCCCGATCCTCGTCGCTATAGGGCGTGCCGACGAACGCGATCGGCCGCACCTCGCCCTCGCCATCGCTCTCGATCAGCGCGGCATCGATGCCGTCGAGCGAGGTTCCAGACATCAGGCCGATCGCAAGCATGGGGCAACTCCGGGCGCGTTAACCGCCCTTAGTATCGCGCACAGCCCCACGAAGTCGAGATACGTGGACTTTCGTACGATCGGGGCGGTAAGGGAACGCGCATGGCATACACGTCCGACCTGCTCAGCACCCTGTCCGACCGGGGTTACATTCATCAGCTGACCGATGCCGCCGGTCTCGACGCGCTGGCGAGCAAGCAGGTCGTGCCCGGCTATATCGGCTTCGATCCGACCGCGCCGTCACTGCATGTCGGCAGCTTGGTGCAGATCATGCTGCTACGCCGGATGCAGCAGACCGGGCACAAGCCGATCGTGCTGATGGGCGGCGGCACCGGCAAGATCGGCGATCCCAGCTTCAAGGACGAAGCACGCAAGCTGCTCGCCGAGGACGGCATCGCCAGCAACGTCGCGTCGATCAAGCGCATCTTCGAACGTTTCCTGACCTTCGGCGACGGCCCGTCGGACGCAGTGATGGTCGACAATGCCGACTGGCTCGACAAGCTCGAATATATCCCGTTCCTTCGCGAGGTCGGCCAGCATTTCAGCGTCAACCGGATGCTGTCGTTCGATTCGGTGAAGCTGCGCCTCGACCGCGAACAGTCACTGTCGTTCCTCGAATTCAACTACATGATCCTGCAGGCCTACGACTTCCGCGAACTGTCGAGCCGCCACGGCTGCCGGTTGCAGATGGGCGGCAGCGATCAGTGGGGCAACATCGTCAACGGGATCGAACTCGCCCGCCGCATGGACGGCACCGACGTGTACGGCGTGACCACGCCGCTCATCACCACGGCCGACGGCGGCAAGATGGGCAAGACCATGTCGGGCGCGGTGTGGCTGCACGAGGACCAGCTGCCGCACTTCGATTACTGGCAGTTCTGGCGCAACACCGACGACCGCGATGTCGGCCGCTTCCTGCGCCTGTTCACCGACCTGCCGCTGGACGAGATCGCCCGGCTGGAAGCGTTGCAGGGCGCCGAGATCAACGAGGCGAAGAAGATCCTCGCCAACGAAGCCACCGCGATGTGCCGCGGCGCCGACGCCGCCACAGGTGCAGCCGAAACCGCGCGGCGTACCTTCGAGGAAGGATCGGCCGGCGACACGCTGCCGACCTTCGCCGTCGAAGGCGCGATCAACGTCGTCGATGCGCTGGTGGCACTGAGCCTCGCCGCGTCGAAGGGCGAGGCGCGTCGCCTCATCAAGGGCGGCGGCGCCCGCGTCGATGGCGAGAAGGTGGTGGACGAGGGCCAGGTGATCGCGGTCGACGCCCCGGTGCGGGTGTCGTCGGGCAAGAAGCATCACGGGCTGCTGACGCCGGCGGGGTAAATCCCGGTACCGCACCAAATCCGTTCAGTTCGAGCAGCTTCGAGCTTGTCGAGAAGCGTCCGTCGAGAACCCGCCCGCTTGGGGCAACCCCTTCTCGACTACGGTTCTCGACAGGCTCGAAGCAAACGGGAGAGTAAGGGGTTGAGGAGGGCTCACCCCCGCCGCACCAGCACCGCCCCGACCAACACCAACGCCACTCCGACCAACCGCAACCCACTGATCGGCGTCCGCGGCAACCCGATCAGCCCGAACCGATCGATCACCAGCGCCGCGACCAGCTGCGTCGCGATCATGATCGTCAGCATCGCCGCCAGCCCCAGCCGCGGCGCGGCAAACGCCGCCGCCGTCACGAAGAACGCGCCATACGCCCCGCCAAGGAACATCCACGGCCGCGCCTCGCGTAAACTGGCCAACGGCGTCCGATCGGCGACCAGCCAGACCCCGATCAGGATCACCGTCCCCACCGCAAACGACACCAACGCCGCCAGCATCACCGACCCGATGCTCCGCCCCAGCGCGGCGTTCGTCGGTGGCTGCACGGCAAGGCCAATACCGCCGAGCAGGGCGAGGAGGAGCGGGGCAAGGGCGTTCATCGTGCGAGGGCTATCGGCTGCACCCCACCGCGACAACCCACCCCGTCATCATTCCGCCATCCCTTCGCCGGAATGACGGAAGAGCGGATGGGTACGCCCCACTCCCCAAAATCGTCGTTCCCGCGAAGGCGGGAATCGATACACGCCAACCATCCGGCTCCATACGCAACGTCAGCGCTTATGGACTCCCGCCTATGCGGGAGGGACGAAAGGGCGTCACCCCGAACGCAACCGCCCAACCCCGGCATCCCGCTCGAACAGATACAATGCCGCCCGCGCCGCCTGCCCCCGGGGCCCTTCCAGCCCGCCATCGCGATCCACCAGCAACCGCGCATCGGCATTGGCCACCGGCAGCAGCTCGCCCAGCATCTCCGGCGTCGCCAGCCGGAACATCGCCTCGCCCGACTGCCGCGTCCCCAGCAACTCGCCCCCACCGCGCAACCGCAAATCCTCCTCGGCAATCCGGAACCCGTCGTTACTCTCGCGCATCAGCGCCAGCCGCGCGCGCGACGTCTCCGACAGCGCATTCCCCCGCAGCAGCAGGCACACCGACTTGCCGCCCCCACGCCCGACCCGCCCGCGCAGCTGATGCAACTGCGCAAGGCCGAACCGGTCCGCCGCCTCGATCACGATCAGCGTCGCATTGGGCACGTCGACCCCGACCTCGATCACCGTCGTCGCCACGAGCACGCCCGCGCGCGCGGCGGAAAACTCGGCCATCACCGCGTCCTTCTCCAGCGGCTTCATCCGCCCATGGACCAGCGCGACCTTGTCCCCGAACCGTTGCCGTAGCGCCTCCGCCCGTGCCTCGGCGGCGGCAAGGTCGGACTTCTCGCTCTCCTCGACCAGCGGGCACACCCAGTACGCCTGCTTCCCCGCCGACAGATGCCGCGCCAGCCCATCGACCACCGCGTCGAGCTTGTCCTCCGACATCACCACCGTCTCGATCGGCTCGCGCCCCGGCGGCATCTCGTCCAGCCGGCTGACGTCCATCTCGCCATATTGTGCCAGCGTCAGCGTGCGCGGGATCGGCGTCGCGGTCATCACCAGCAAATGCGGCGGCCGCACCGCCTTCGCCTGCAACATCATCCGCTGCGCCACGCCGAAGCGATGCTGTTCGTCGACCACCACCAGCCCCAGGTCGCGATACCCGACCGCCTCCTGAAAGATCGCGTGCGTGCCGACGAGGATATCGATCGACCCGTCGGCCAACCCCATCAACACGCCCTCGCGCACCCGCCCCTTGTCGCGCCCGGTCAATGCGGCGACGGTCACCCCCGTCCCGGCCAGCTGCCGCTGCAACGTCGCGACATGCTGCCGCGCGAGGATTTCGGTCGGCGCCAGCAACGCCCCCTGCGCTCCCCCCTCGACCGCAATCAGCAGCGCCATCAGCGCCACCAGCGTCTTGCCCGACCCAACATCGCCTTGCAACAGCCGCAGCATCGGCTGGGTCTGTGCCATGTCGCCTTCGATCTCGCCGATCGTCCGCGTCTGCTCGCCGGTCGGTTTGTACGGCAGGTCGAGCTTCGCGCGCAGGCGCCCGTCGCCGGTCAGCGACCGTCCTTTCCGCGCCCGCGCCTCGCCCCGCACCAACAGCAGCGCCAACTGGTTGGCGAACACCTCGTCATAGGCCAGCCGCTCGCGCGCCTTGGCATCGGCCGGGTCGGCATGGATGCGCGCCAGCGCCTCTTTCCATGCCGGCCAGTCATGCTTGGCGAGCAGACTGGGTTCGATCCATTCGGGCAGGTCGGGCGCACGCTCGATCGTCTGCGCGGCCAGTTGGCCGACCCGGCGCGACGTCAGCCCTTCGGACAACGGATAGATCGCCTCGCGCTCGGGCAGGCTGTCGGCTTCGTCCAGGGGCAGCACATGGTCGGGATGAACCATCTGCAATTCCTGTCCGTACGTCTCCAGCTTGCCCGACACCAGCTGCGTCTCGCCCAGCGGGAACAGCTTCTTCGCCCAACCCGACGATCCGCCGAAATAGGTCAGATTGACGATATTGCCGTGCTTGTCGGCTGCCCGCACCCGCGTCGGCCCGCGCCCGGCGCTCACCCGGTAATCGACTGCGGTCAGCGGGATCGCGATCACCCGCCCGGCATCCTGCGCCATCAGCTCGTCGCGCCGCAGGCGGTCGACCCACCCGGTCGGCAAATGGAACGCGACATCGACCACGCGCGACAGTTTCAACCGCTCCAGCGGCTTGGCCAGCGCCGGACCCACGCCTTTCAGCGTGGTGACTTCGGCGAACAACGGGTTGAGCAGATCGGGACGCATGACTATCTGGTCCTATATCCGAACCGGCGGCCGCTGCCAGCGTCCGTCGGTCTATCGCCATTGGAGTCCCATGGACCGCGAGACCCGCCTCAAGCGCCTGAAATTCCGTAGCTGGCATCGCGGCACCCGCGAAGCCGACCTGATGATCGGCGGCTATTTTGACGCGCACAGCGCCACATGGAGCGATGCCGACATGGACTGGTTCGAGGTGTTCCTCGCGGAACAGGATGTCGACATCATGGCATGGGCGATGGGGGTGCAGCCGGCCCCGGCGCAGTTCGACCACCCGGTGCTGCACGCGATGCGGAAAATGGATTTCGTACCGGTTTCGCGCTGACTCCCTCTCCCCTTCAGGGGAGAGGGTCGGGGAGAGGGGACTGCCACAACAGCCGCCGCGCACTCCCCCTCTCCCAACCCTCTCCCCCAAGGGGGAGAGGGCTATAGGAACCCGATGCCCGACCTCTCCAAAATCCTGTCCGCCCCCCGCTCGCTCACCCTCGCGGGCGTCCCGGCAGGCTTCCTCCCCGTCCTCCTCGCCGACCTCGCCCGCGGCGCGAAGGGCGACCTGATCTACATCGCCCCCGACGAAGCGGCGATGCGCGCGATCGCAACCACCGCGCCGTTCTTCGCCCCTGACCTCTCGGTCCTGCAATTCCCCGCCTGGGACTGCCTCCCCTACGACCGCGCCAGCCCCACGCTGCGCTCGATGGCCGAGCGCCTCTCCGCGCTGCACACGCTACAGGGACCGGCGAAGGGCCCCCGCCTGGTCGTCACCACCGTCAACGCCGCGACCCAGCGCACGCTGACCCCCTTCCGCATCCGCCAGCTCGTCGCGCGCCTCGCGCCGGGCGAACGCATCTCCCTCCCCCGCCTGTCCGCGCTGCTCCAAGCCAACGGCTATAACCGCGTCGACACCGTCCACGACGCCGGCGAGTTCGCCGTCCGCGGCGGCCTCGTCGACCTCTGGCCCTCGGGCTCCGATGTCGGCCTCCGCCTCGACTTCTTCGGCGACGAGATCGAAACCGTCCGCACCTTCAGCCCGGAGGACCAGCGCACCACCGGCCGGGTCGATGGTTTCACCCTGCTCCCCGCGTCCGAAGCGCTGCTCGACGAAGACTCGATCAAGCGCTTCCGCACCCGTTACCGCGAAAAGTTCGGCGCGACCGCGACCGGCGACCCGATCTATCAGGCGATCAGCGACGGCCGCCGCCTCTCGGGCATGGAACATTGGCTACCCTTTTTCGAAGAGCGGCTCGAAACCTTATTCGACCATTTGTCACCCGAAGCGGTCATCGTCCGCGACGCGGGCGTCCCTGCCGCCGCCGAGCAGCGTTTCGAATCGATCGCCGACTATCACACCAACCGCGTCCGCGCGCAGACCAACGATCCCGGCAGCTACCGCCCGCTCTTACCGAACGCGCTCTACCTCTCGGCGGAAGAATGGGCCGATCGCCTGTCGGACACCGCCGCGCATCAGGTCACGCCCTTCCACGCCCCCGACAGCGCCACCTCGATCGATTTCGAGGTCGACGGCCCGCGCGACTTCACCCCCGAACGCACGCAACAGGCCAACATCTACGAAGCCGTCGTCGATCACATCGCGTCCCTGCGCAAACAAGGCCGCAAGCCGATCCTCGCCAGCTATTCGGAGGGGGCGCGCGAGCGGTTGATGGGCCTGCTCGCCGATCACGACCTGACCGGCGTCTCGACCGTCGAGACATGGCAGCAGGCGCTGGGCGGCGCGAAATCGACCGTCTCCTTCGTGGTCCTCCCCCTCGACCACGGCTTCACCGCCGCCGACGTCGCGGTGCTGACCGAACAGGACATGCTCGGCGACCGGCTCGTCCGCCGTGCCAAGCGTCGCAAGAACACCGACGCCTTTCTTCAGGAACTCGCCACCCTCTCCCCCGGCGACCTCGTCGTCCATGCCGACCACGGCATCGGCCGCTATGTCGGGCTGACGCAGGTGCCGGTGGCCAAGGCTCCGCACGACTGCGTCCAGCTCGAATATGCCGGCGGCGACAAGCTCTACGTGCCGGTCGAAAACCTCGAAGTCCTCAGCCGCTACGGCGCGGGCGAGGAAGGCGCATCGCTCGACCGTCTCGGCGGCGAGGCATGGCAGCGGCGCAAGGCGCGGATGAAGGATCGCATCCGCGAAATCGCGGGCGACCTGATCGCCACCGCCGCCAAGCGCGCGATGCGCCCCGCCGATATCGCCGAACCCGACAGCGGCGGCTACCCCGCGTTTGTCGACCGTTTCCCGTATCAGGAAACCGACGATCAGGAACGCGCCATCGCCGACGTCCTCGAAGACTTGAGCGCCGGCCGCCCGATGGACCGCCTCGTCGTCGGCGATGTCGGTTTCGGCAAGACCGAGGTCGCGCTGCGCGCCGCCTTCGTCGCCGCCATGGCCGGGATGCAGGTCGCGATCGTCTGTCCGACCACCCTGCTCGCCCGCCAGCACTACAACAACTTCAAGGCCCGCTTCGAAGGCTTCCCGATCGAAGTCGGCCGCCTCTCCCGCTTGGTCACCGCAACCGAGGCGAAGAAGGTCCGCGACGGCCTGACCGATGGCACGATCGACGTCGTCGTGGGAACCCACGCCGTGCTGTCGAAACAGGTCGATTTCAAACGCCTGGGGCTCGTCATCGTCGACGAGGAACAGCGGTTCGGCGTGACGCACAAGGAACGGCTGAAGGCGATGAAGGCCGACGTCCATGTCCTGACTCTCACCGCCACCCCGATCCCGCGCACGCTGCAAATGGCGATGAGCGGCCTGCGCGAACTGTCGGTGATCCAGACCCCGCCGGTCGATCGCCTCGCGGTGCGCACCTATATCATGCCATGGGACCCGGTCGTCCTGCGCGAGGCGTTGCTGCGCGAACATTATCGCGGCGGTCAGGCCTATTTCGTCACCCCGCGCATCGCCGACCTGCCCGATATCGAGAAGTTCCTGACCGAGGAAATTCCCGAAATCCGCTACGTCGTCGCCCATGGCCAGATGGCCCCGACCGAGGTCGAGGAACGCATGTCAGCTTTCTACGACAAGCGCTACGACCTGCTCGTTTCGACCACCATCGTCGAATCCGGCCTCGATATTCCGTCGGCCAACACCCTCATCATCAACCGCGCCGACAAATTCGGCCTGGCGCAGCTCTACCAGCTGCGCGGCCGCGTCGGCCGTTCGAAGACCCGCGCCTATGCGTACATGACCACGCCCCCCGAACGGCTGGTCAGCGAGGCGGCGGAAAAGCGCCTGAAGGTCCTCTCCGACCTCGAATCGCTCGGCGCCGGCTTCCAGCTTGCCAGCCACGATCTCGACATTCGCGGCGCGGGCAACATGCTCGGCGACGAACAATCGGGCCATATCAAGGAAGTAGGCTTCGAACTCTACCAGTCGATGCTGGAGGAGGCGATCCTCGACGCCAAGGCCGGGGGTCTCCGCGACGACAAGCCCAAGGACTTCTCCCCCGCGATCACCGTCGACGCGCCGATCCTGATCCCCGAGGATTACGTCCCCGATCTCGACCTGCGCATGGGCCTCTATCGCCGCCTCAACGACGTCGAGGACCGCGCCGGCATCGACGCCTTCGCCACCGAACTGATCGACCGTTTCGGGAAGCTGCCGGTCGCCACCGCCAATCTGCTGCAATTGATCGAGGCCAAGCTGAACGCCAAAAAGGCGTGCGTCTCCAAGATCGACGTCGGCGCAAAGGGCGCGATCGTCAGCTTCCACGAGGACAAGTTCCCCAGCGTCGAAGGGCTGCTGGCCTATGTCGACAAGCTGGCCGGCACCGCCAAGCTCCGCCCCGACATGCGCTTGGTCATCAGCCGCAACTTCGGCGACCCGCAGGCCCGCCTGAACGCAGCACTCCAGATTTCGCGCGGGCTGGCGAAGGCGGCGGGGTAACGCGCCGGTCAGCGCGTCGCCGCCGCTTCCCGCGCAAACGGCACGTCGAACGGACCGGTGACGACGCGCCCGGCAACGTCCGGTGCCGCCCGGTCGATCCGCAGCACAAGGTCGCTCGACAGGATGAAATAGGTGTCGGGCGACAGGGCATAGAGCGGCTCGCTGACCCCGTCCTTCATCGACAAGGCCAGCCCCGCGCCCTGCCGCAGGATCGAAAACGACCCCAGTTCCGGAATGGCGTAGTTCCCGACCATGCGCGCAGCGGTGGCTTCGGGAATCGGTACGCTGCGGCGCACGACGCTGCGATAGCTCGGCCAGTCATAGGCGGCGGCGACGCTGCGCGTGATCTCCATTGCCAGCTCGTTGCCCTGTGCGCCGTTGGTCATCACCGCGACCCCGTCGCCCGATCCGCTATAGGCGACGAGGAAATTCTCATATCCCTCGTTGCTGCCACCATGCGAGAAGACGCGGTTGTCCGGCGCGCCATGGACTTCGAGGCCGAGGCCATAGTCGCCCTTGCCCGGCGTCAGCATCGCCACCGCCAGCTTCTGGTCCAGCAGCCCGCCCGGTCCCCGCACGCTGTCGCGCACCGCGATCGCATAGCGTAGCAGGTCGCTGGGCGTACTCCACAATCCGGCGGCGGCCAGTTCGGGGTAACGATGCGGCCCGCCCTCGACCGGCTTGCCCAGTCCGTCATGTGGCCACGCCGCCGTCGCCTGCGTTGCGGTATCGATCGGCTGGGCAAAGCGGCTATGCGTCATGCCCGCCGGGCGCAGCACCTCGTCTTGCAGGACCGTGGCAAAAGGCTTGCCGGTGACATCCCCGATCAGCTTCTGGATGACGGTGTAGCCACCACCCGAATAGCGCCACTTCGTTCCGGGGCGGGTATCCACCACGACCGGCCTGGTATTGGCGGGCGCGTGTCCGGCCAGCACGTCGTCAACGCTCGGAACCGCAGCACCCGCGGCATAGCCCGGAAAGCCGTGGACCGTCGTTCCCGCAGTATGCGACAATAGTTCGCGCAGCGTGACCTGCATGCCCGGCGGGGTTGGCAGCTTCCACCCCCGCAACTGTACGTTCACATCGCTGTCCAGCGTCAGGCGATGCTGGTCGACCAGGCGCAGCGCCGCCAGCGCCGTCACCGGCTTGCTGATCGATCCTGCCTGGAACAGCGTGTCGGGCGTCACCGCACCCCCGCCGGCGCGGGTGACGCCATAGCCCTTGGCCCAAGCGATCCGTCCGTCGTGCAGCACGGCCACACTGACCCCCGGCACCTGCAACCGCCGCATTTCCGCGGTAATCGTCCGGCGCGGCGCGGGCGCATCGGCCAGCACCACGGCCGGAGCCAGCCCCTGTTCGACCGCGACGACCTTTGTCTTCTCGCCCTGCTCCGGCTGGGCCATGGCGGGCGTCGACAGGAATGCGGCAACGCAGCTCAGGGCAATCGATCGGCGCATCATGTCCGTCTGGGGTTCGGGGCGGGTATCGCGCCCTTAGAACCGCGCCGCAGCGTCCCGCAAGCCTGTGCCATCGCCGTACCGACCCCCGGCCACCCGGACAATCGCCGCGTTACCTGACCGACCACGCCACCGACACGATCCGCCAGCCGGCATTGCCGCGGACCAGCAGCCAATGCTCCATCCCCGCATTCACCTCGACACCGTCGATCCTGAACGAATAGTCGAACGACATCGCGGCGGAATCGCCGTCGCGGTTGATCCGGACGTTGCGGAAATCCTCTTCGGCGTTGCCCTTCCTCGACACGATGCTGTCGATGAACGCGATCGGGTTGTTGCCGGCGTCGAACGCCGCTTTCACGCCCTTGCTCGACCGGTCCTTCGCCACCGCGGCATCGCTCATCACCTCCTGCCAGTTGGTCGCCTCGGGTCGCAGGAACAGCGACAGGAACGCCGCCTTGTCGCGATGCTTGATCGCGTGCTGGAACTTGGCCGCCAGCGCGCGGATGTCGCGGTCGCCCGTGTCCGGCACCTTCACCTGCGCCGGAACGCCCGCGGCCAGCAACATTGCGATCATCACCGGCGTCATCGACATTCCCCCGCTGCGAGCCGATCGCGCCCGGATGCGCGAATCGCTGCTCGTTCGGGGAACGGATAGGCCGACCGACACCCGCCCCGCCAGCGGCCGGCGCGACGGAAGCGCACTTTCCTACTGCGCGCCTCGCTGCCATTCTGCGGACCGGCCACCCTCCGGCCATGCTCTTTGACATCGCCGCTCGATCTGCGCGCAAAAGACGCACGAGTGTGAACTTCGTGAACTTTGACGCCCGCCGGCGCAAAAAATCCTAGTAATTCAACTGCAACTGCGTCCGGAACACATCACCCTCGGCGCGCCCGGTCCGCCGTTCATCCGCCTCGGCGCGCTCCATCCGGGCATAGGCCAGCGTCAGCTCCAGCGCCGGGACCGGCTGGAACTCGATGCCCAGCTCGATCTCGTCGGTTTCCAGCCGGGGCGCGTTGACCGCCGCCTTCCACCCGCCGCGATAGGTCTGCCAGCGGGCATAGGGCATGAACGGCCCGACCGGTGACTGCCGCACCCGCGCCATCGCCTGCACATAGCCGCCATGTAGCGGCTTCGTCGTAATCGCGCGCAGCGTCCGGTCATATTCCGGGCCCCGTCCCCAATTCCATTCCGCCTGGAACCCGATCGGCGCAGGATACAGGATCGCGTGCAGTCCGACTCGGTCGTCGGCAAAGGCCATGTCGCTGACCCCGCCGGTCCGCACCTCGGGCTGGACGCGGTTGGTATAGGCGCTGCCGCCGACCTCCAGCACGCGTCCGCTGCCGATCTCGAACGGCCACGTCGCCAGCGCGACCGCCATCACCGCGTCGTTCGTTTCCTCGCGGTTGATCCCCTGTCCATTATAGATCCCGACCCCGAACGCACCGTAATTGCCGAACAGCTTCTGCCCGTCATCGGTCAGCCGTTCCCAGATGTCCTCGACATGGGTCGGCGTGTAATAGGCGACGACGCCGATATCGCGCTCGCTCGGCACCCCGCTGTTGATCGCATCGCTGCGATCGAGCGTCAGCCGGTTCGACGACGACTGCATATTCTCCCACCCGAACGGCACCTTCGACTGGCCGAAGCGCAGCCGGAACCGCTTGTCCGGGTCGAGGAACGCATCGAAATAGGCGTCGCGCAGTTGCAGAAATCCCTCGCGCCGCTCGCCGACCGACTGGCCGTTCACCGCCGTCGCGAAGTCGGGCTGGAGATAGAACGACACCCGGTCGCCCAAGTCGCCCTGCAGGATCAGGCGGATGCGGCGGAAGGTGAAGCCGGTATCGTCGCCGATGCCGCTGTCATGCACCGACCGCAGCCGCGCCACGCCATCGGGAGCGGTCCGGTCGCCGCTGACGATCTCGTTCAGTCGCAACTGGGTATAGCCGCGCAGCCGGATGCGGTCGTACCAGCGCTCACGCTTGGGGGTCGTCGGGGCAGCAGCCACCTGCGTCGGCGTGACGGGTGCCAAGGGTACGGGCGCGGCTGGTACCGGCGCTGCGGTAACGACCGGCGGCCTTACGACGGCACCCTGTGCCGCCTTCATCTCGGCGATGACCGCCTTCAATTCGTCGATCTGGCGCTGCAATTCCTGCACGGTCTGTGCGGCGGCAGGGGGCACGGCCACGAACGACGCGGCGACCGCCGCAGGGAGCAGATGCTTCATGGACCCGCGCCATGGCGCTGCGCGATGGCGCGGGTCAAGCCATATGACGATCGCGTTACAATCGTCAGATATGGATCGCGCGACCATAGGCGGCCAGTACCGACTCGTGCATCGATTCGGAAATGGTCGGGTGCGCGAACACCGTCTGGGTCAGTTCGGTCTCGGTCGTTTCCAGCTGGCGGGCGACGACATAGCCCTGGATCATCTCGGTCACTTCCGCGCCGACCATGTGCGCGCCCAGCAGTTCGCCGGTCTTGGCGTCGAACACCGTCTTCACGAAACCTTCCGCCTCGCCCAGCGCAATCGCCTTGCCATTGCCGATGAAGGGGAACTTGCCGACCTTCACGCTGTAGCCCGCTTCCTTGGCCTTCGCCTCGGTGAAGCCCACGCTGGCGACCTGCGGCCGGGCATAGGTGCAGCCCGGAATGTTGTTCTTGTCCATCGCGTGCGGATGGACGTCCTTGTTGCCCAACGCCTTGGCAATGGCCTCGGCGGCGATCACGCCCTCATGGCTCGCCTTGTGCGCCAGCCACGGTGCGCCGGTCACGTCGCCGATCGCCCAAATGCCGTCGACATTGGTCTTGCCATAGCCGTCGGTCTTGATGTGACCGCGCTCGGCCTCGATCTTCAGCGCCTCCATGCCAATATTCTCGGTATTGGGCACGATGCCGATCGCGACGATCGCGTGGCTGAACTCGATCTGCTCGACCTTGCCGTCCGGCCCCTTGATCGCGGCCTTCACGCCCGCCGGGCTCGATTCCAGCTTTTCGAGGCCCGACTTGGTCTTGATCGTCATGCCCTGCTTGGTCAGCGCCTTGTGCATGAACTCGCTGACCTCGGCGTCCTCGACCGGCATGATCCGGTCGAGCATTTCGACGATCGTCACGTCGGCGCCCATGTCGTTGTAGAAGCTGGCGAACTCGACACCGATCGCACCCGACCCGATGACCAGCAGCTTGGTCGGCATTTCGGGCGGCACCATCGCGTGACGATAGGTCCAGATCTTCGCACCATCGGCCTTGGCGAACGGCAGATCGCGGGCGCGCGCACCGGTCGCGATGATGATGTGCTTGGCCTCCAGCTCGGTGGTCTTGTCGCCCTGCTTGACCGACAGCTTGCCCTTGGCCGTGATCGTGCCGATGCCCTCGTGCACCGTCACCTTGTTCTTCTTCATCAGGCCCTTGACGCCGGCGTTCAGCTGGCCCGCGACTTTGCGGCTGCGATCGACCACCTTGGCAAGGTCGAACGACGGCTTGTCGTTCGACAGGCCGTATTGCGCGGCGTGCATCATGTAGTGATAGATTTCGGCCGAGCGCAGCAGCGCCTTGGTCGGGATACAGCCCCAGTTGAGGCAGATACCGCCCAGCCGCTCGCGCTCGACGATCGCGACCTTGAGGCCCAGCTGGCTCGCGCGGATCGCCGCGACATAGCCGCCGGGGCCGGAACCGAGCACGATGAGGTCATAGGTATCAGCCATCATTTTGCCTTTTCGCTCGCTGCTGCCCGGTCGAGCAGCTGAATAATTGCAGCACGATCGCCGTGCGTTAGCCCTCGATCGCCCGCGGCTTGCGGTGCTCGTCGATCGCCACAAACACGAAACGCGCCTGCGTCACGCGGTTCACCGCCTCGCCGAACCGGTCGCGGCGCCATGCTTCGACCTCGATCGTCATCGACGTGCGGCCGACCTTTACCAGGCTGGTATAGACCGACACTTCGTCGCCGACCGCGACCGGCGCGTGGAAGTGCATCGCGTCGACCGCGATGGTCACCGCACGTCCGCGCGCGTGCCGCGCGGCGACCAGTCCGGCGGCCATGTCCATCTGCGACATGATCCAGCCGCCGAAGATATCGCCATACGGGTTGGTGTCGGCCGGCATCGCGGTGACACGCAGCGCAGGCTGGCCCGGCGGCGGAGCGACGGCATCCTCATCGATCATGCGGCACCTCCTTCGCGCGTTCCTCAGCCATGGCCCGCTGCACCTGCCGCACGCCGAGCAGTACGACGATCGCCATCGCCGCCCATGTCACCGTCCAGATGTCGCGCCGCCCCAGCGGATACGACCATGCCGACAACGACCCGATCGCCCACGCCGCCGCCACCCCGGCGACGACGTGCACGATCTCGGTCAGCAGCCGGACGCGCATTTACGCGATCAGGCCGAGCGGCGACTCCACCAGCGCCTTAAACAGCTTCAGCATCTCGGCACCGTCCGCCCCGTCGATGGCGCGGTGGTCGAAGCTGCCGGTCGCCGTCATCACGGTCGCCACGCCCAGCGCGTCGTCGACGATGTACGGGCGCTTCTCACCGGCACCGACCGCCAGGATCATGCCCTGTGGCGGGTTGATGACCGCTTCGAACTGCTTGATGCCGAACATGCCCATGTTGCTGAGCGACGCGGTACCGCCCTGATATTCCTCGGGCTTCAGCTTGTTCTCCTTGGCGCGGCCCGCCAGGTCCTTCATCTCGCTGCTGATCTTCGCCACGCCCTTGTTCGCGGCGTCGCGGATGATCGGGGTGATGAGTCCAGTCGGCGTCGACACCGCCACCGACACGTCGGCGCGCGAATACTGCACCATTTCGTTGCCGAGGAAGGTGACGTTGCACTTCGGACTGTTTTCCAGCGCGACGCCCAGCGCCTTGATCAGCAGGTCGTTGACCGACAGCTTCACGCCCCGCGCGTCGAGCGACTTGTTCAGGTCGCCGCGCAGCTTGAGCAGCGCATCCAGACGGATGTCGACCGTCAGATAGATGTGCGGCACCTGCTGTTTCGATTCGGTCAGGCGACGCGCGATCGTCTTGCGGATGTTCGACAGCTTTTCGACCGTGTGCGGGATCGAATCGTCGAACCACACGGCGGCAGCCTTGGGCGCTTCGGCGGCAGGGGCCGATGCGGCGGCCTGCGGCGCGGGCGCCGCGGCTTCCGACTTCGGCGTAGCTGCCTGACCCGGCTTCGCGTTCTCGACATCGGCCTTGACGATGCGGCCGTTTGGACCGCTGCCGGCGATGCCCGACAGTTCGAGGCCCTTGTCGGCGGCGATGCGACGCGCCAGCGGGCTCGCCTTCACGCGGCTACCGTCGCTCTGCGCGGCACCGGCACCGGCCGGGAGGCCATGGTCCGACGTGCCGGCGGGGGCGGGTTTCGCTTCGCTGCCGGTCTTGTTCGGATCGGTCGCGTCGGGCTTGCCCTTGAACTGGTCGTCGGCGGGCGCGGGGGTCTCGGCCTTCTTGGGCGCTGCGTCGATGGCCGAGGCGTCCTCGCCCTCTTCGAGCAGGATGGCGATGACCGCACCGACCTTCACATTGTCGGTACCCTCGGCGACCAGCACCTTGCCGATCGTGCCTTCGTCGACGGCTTCGAATTCCATCGTCGCCTTGTCGGTTTCGATTTCCGCCATGATGTCGCCGGACTTGACGGTATCACCTTCCTTCACCAGCCATTTGGCCAGCGTCCCCTCTTCCATGGTGGGGGACAGGGCGGGCATCTTGATCTCGATCGGCATGGGGCAGAAGGGTCCTCTCAGGCTCGTCGCGCCTCTTCGCCGCCGGGCGGCTTCGGGTCAAGCCCCGGCACCACCTTGCATGACGCTGCGGAACCGGCGCATGAACCATTGCTTGAGCGGAGGGGTGCATGCGGACATATCTGGTCGTGGTCGACGAAAGCCCCGAAAGCGCGGTCGCCCTGCGCTTTGCGGCACGCCGCGCGGTAAAGACCAATGGCGGCGTGGAAGTGCTGGCGCTGGTCGAGCCACAGGAATTCGCGCCATGGGGCGGGGTGCAGGCGACGATCGAGGAAGAGGCGAAGGAACGTGCCGAAGCCCTGGTACAGGGTGCGGCCGGCACGCTGATCGCCGAGTCGGGCCTGCAACCGCATCTGACGGTACGGATCGGCGACGGACCGCGAATCGTGCGTGAGATGATCGCGGCCAACCCGGAAATCGCCGCGCTGGTGCTGGGCGCCGCGGCCACCGGATCGCCGGGCCCGCTCGTCACCCACTTCGCGGGCACCGACGCTGGCGCGCTGCCGGTGCCGCTGATGATCGTCCCCGGCAGTCTCGACCGCGACGGGATCGATCGGCTGAGTTGATCGGCGCTAAGGGCGACGAGCGAACCGCCGGACGAGAAACCAGCCGCCACCGACGACGAGGACCACGGCAATCGCGATCGCCGCTGGTCGGCCCAATTCAAAGGCGCCGCCGAGCAGCATCTGCACGGCAAACACGATCAGCGCGAGGAGTAGCGCCTGATCGGCCCACCATCGGGCACGCACTTGCCATGACGGACGCGGTGGTGAATCGAAACCTTCTGTCGGCCCACGATCCGTCATCACGACACTCCCACTGTGTTGGGCAGCCCGCATTCACCAACCGCGCATCATCAAACCGTAGGAGTACCGTGCGGGGGAGAGCAGCGATTCGCGCTCGATCCCCCGCGGGCTGCCGCTGTTCGCCGGGTGTCCGGCACATCCTCTCTTATAATTCAGCGCAGCGCTGGTGAGCGGGCGTTAGCGCGGACGACGCACAAAAAAAAGGGCCGGCGAACCGACCCTTGAAAGTTTTAGGAGAGGATGCCTGAAAGGCACAGTCGTTGTGCATCGCAACCGGCGCGTTAGCAATTGCAAAAAACGAAACCAAACATTCTATTTCTGCACGATCCCTATTCGGATGATGGGTTTTAAGGTGCGATGGGTATCGTTCGAAACCGGTTGACCCGATGCGGGAACACGCCATCCTCCCGTCATGCGATCGATCCTGCTGCTGCCCGCCCTGCTGCTCGCCACCACCGCCGAGGCCCGCGACACGCCCCGGCCCGACCGGCTGCGCGCCGATGTGGCGACGCTGGTGTCGTTCGGCACGCGGCACACCGCCTCCGATCCCGACGATCCGAAGCGCGGGATCGGCGCGGCCAGGCGGTGGTTCGCGAGTGCGCTGACGCGGATCGGGTCGGGGTGTGGCAACTGCATCACCGTCGCCAACATCGCCCGCGGGTTCACTGGTCCGCGTGCGCCGAATGGCGTAAATGTCGTCGACGTGCTGGGGTTTCAGCAAGGTCGCGATCCCAAGCGCGTCGTCATCGTCATGGGCCATATCGACAGCCGCGTGACCGACGTGATGGACGCGACCAGCGATGCGCCGGGCGCGAACGACGATGCATCGGGCGTGGCGCTGGTGCTGGAAGCGGCACGCATCCTGTCGAAGGAAAAGTTCGACGCGACCATCGTCTATGCCGCGCTGTCGGGCGAGGAACAGGGACTGTGGGGGGCACAGCTGCTCGCCGAAACCGCGAAGGAGCGCGGCTGGACCGTCTCCGCCGTGCTGAACAACGATATCGTCGGCAACACGGTGGGACAGGATGGCCGCCGCGTCGCCGACCGGGTCCGCGTCTTTTCCGAAGGCATCCGCGCATCCGAATCGATCGAGCAGCAGACCGCCCGGCGTGCCGCGGGTGGCGAGGATGACGGCCCGTCACGCGCGCTGGCCAAGGCGATCGATTCGGTCGCGACGACGCTGCCCGGTGGGCTCGACGTGTTCCTCGACCGTCGGCCCGATCGGTTCGGGCGCGGCGGCGACCATGAACCGTTTCTCAAACTCGGCTATCCCGCGATCCGCTTCTCCGTCGGGGTCGAGAATTACGATGCGCAGCATCAGGACCTGCGCCGCGAGGGTGGCCGCGTCTATGGCGACACGATCGACCGGATGGACTTTCCCTATCTGGCCAAGGTGACCGCGATCAACGTCGCGACACTCGCCCGCCTTGCCACCGCTCCGGCGGCACCCGCCACTGCCTCGATCGACGGCGCGCTATCGACCGATACGACGGTGCGCTGGGCGCCGGTCGCCAACGCTGCCGGCTATCGCATCCGCTGGCGCCGCAACGACACACAGGGCTGGACCGACAGCCGCGACGTGACGGGTGCAGAGGCGGTGTTGAAGGGGGTGATCGTCGACGACCATTTCGTCGCCGTCTCGTCGCTGTCGGCGGGTGGCGCGGAGAGCGTACCGACCTTCGCCGGCCGCCCCCTGCGCTGACCCCTCACCGCCGCAACAGCTTCGAGCGCTGCACCCGGCGCGGCGCCGAACGCCGCGTCGTATAGGTCACGACCTCCTCGGTGGTCGTCGTCACCACCGGCTGGCTTTCGACCGTCACCGTCGTCACCGTCCGCGGCGGATAGTAATATCCATCGGAGACATATCCCCCCGGCCCTTCGGTCGTTGTTGTGGTGGTATAGCTGCGCGCGACCGGCGGCGCGCCGACATGCCGCTCGACATAGCCGCCCCGCGCCCGCGGGCGGATCGGCTGGACCTGTTCGCGCATCGGACCGAACACGACGCCCGGTGCCGGCTCGCCATAGCCGGGCTCGCCATAATAGCCGTCGTCGGGTGCCATCGGCACGTCGTCGCCCGGCAGCGGATAGTCCGCTCCGTACCCCGGCTGCAGCGGCGGCGGAGGCGGCGGCGCACGGCGATCCTCGGCACGGTCGATCGCCGTCCCGGCCAGCGCTCCGACACCGGCGCCCAGCACCGTACCGCCCAGCCGGTTGCCGCGCCCGGCGATGACGTTGCCGGCAACACCCCCGGCCACGCCACCGATCATCGCCCCGCCGACCCCATTGTCGCGACGCGCGACAGACGGCGGCGGAGGGGGTGGCGGCTGATCGCCTTCCGAGCGGTAGCTGTCATACGCCCGGTCGTCGCGGACATAGCGCCCAGTATCGCGCGCATCCCAATCGATCCCGCGGCGGTAATCAACCACCCGCCCGTCGCGATCGGCCAGCACGGCATCGTCATAATAGCGATACCAGCCATAGCCCGGCTGCGGCCGCGTCAGGCCGTAAACCGGCCAGTCCTGCACGAAAAAGCTCGGCGCGACCCAATAGCGCGGCAGCATCCATCCGCGCGCCGGCAGCTTATACGCCGCCCAGCCGCCCGGCGCGTAATGGCCGCCATACCAGCGCCCGCGCACCTTCCCGCCCCAACGCGGTCCCGGCAGGTTCACCCGCGGCTGTCCGGGATACAGCGCCGGGCGCCCCGGCCGCGCCTCGGGCGCCTGGCCGACGCGCGGCTGCGCTTGGGCAATGCCGGTCGAGGCAAGGATCGCCGCGATGGCGGCAAGGGTCGGCGTTCGCATCGTCCGGTCGGCTCCCTGAAAGCTGGCCGCGACGAACCGCGAGCCCTTATGGTTGCCGAAACCTTACCACGCGCCCCGGTTCCCGGCCAATCCGGCGATTGCCGCGCCGAGCGTCCCGCACCGGGGCAGATCAGCCGATCCGCGGCCCCAACAAGGCCACCAGCGCCTCGCATCCCGCCTGATCCTCGGTATCGAACCGCCCGGCCAGCGGGCTGTCGAGATCGAGCACCCCGATCAACCGGTCATCGACCACGATCGGCACGACCAATTCGCTGCGGCTGTCGGCATCGCAGGCGATATGGCCTGGAAAGGCATGGACGTCGGCGACCAGCTGCGTCGTCCGGCGTTCCGCCGCGGTCCCGCACACCCCGCGCCCCATGGCGATGCGGATACACGCCGCCTTACCCTGGAAGGGCCCGAGCACCAGTTCGTCGGCGACCAGCCGATAAAAGCCGGCCCAGTTGAGGTCGGGCAGATACTGCATCAGCAGCGCCGACGCGTTGGCCATGTTGGCGATGGCATCGGTTTCGTCCGCGGTCAGCGCGTCGAGCGCGGAGAGCAGGTCGCGGTACAGGTCGCCCTTGGCGCCGGCGGCGATGTCGAACTGGTACATGGGCGCCTATGTAGCGCCGCCGCTCCCCCAAGCAATCCTCCCCACCCTGTGGGGCGGATTCAATCCATCTTCACCCTACCCCGCCCCGCCTTCACCTGCGACCGCCCCTTCTTCGCATCGACCCTTCGCACCTGCGACGCCTTGGTCGGCTTGGTCGCGCGGCGCTTCTTCGGCACGATCGTCGCCTCGCGGATCAGCTCGAACAGCCGCTCGCGCACCTCGCGCCGGTTCATCTCCTGTGATCGCGACGCATCGGCACGCAGTGTCAGCACGCCGTCCTTGGTCAGCCGCGATCCGGCCAGCACGGCCAGCCGATGCTTGACCGCCTCGGGCAACCCCGGCGACGCCACCACGTCGAAGCGCAGCAGCACCGCGCTGTCGGTGGTGTTGACATGCTGCCCGCCCGGCCCCGACGCCCGCGTAAAACTCTCGACCAGTTCGCCGCTATCGATCGAAATCGACCGGGTGATCGGTATCAGCGGCACGTCAGACTTCGTCGAATCCCGCCGCGACGAAGCTCTTCGGCCACGGCGCGGTCACGTCGATCGCGGGCTTGTTGTCGCGCGGCACCATCAGCCCGACGGCGTGGAGCAGCATGCCCTGTCGCCCGCCCCGGCCATAGACCGGATCGCCCGCCACCGGACAGCCAAGCCCTTCGGCCATATGCACGCGGATCTGGTGCGTCCGGCCGGTTTCGGGGAACAGCGCGACCAGCGCGCGATCGCCGACCGTCCGGAGGACGCGCCAGTTGGTCCGCGCCGGCTTGCCCTTCGCATCGCCGACCATCCGCCAGCCAGCCTCGGCGGTGCTGACCTTGGCCAGCGCCATGTCGATCTCGCCCGACTCCCCCGCCGGAATCCCGTCAAGGATCGCCAGATAGCGCTTCGTCACTCGTCCCTGTTCGAACGCCTGCTGGAACCGGGCATGCGCCTTCGGATTGCGGGCGAGCAACAGGCAGCCGCTGGTATCGCGGTCCAGCCGGTGGACCGGCGTTGGTTCGCGTTGAAAGGTGAAGCGCAGTTCGTCCGCCCGCGCGACGATGCTCGGCGATCCGTCGCGCGGCGGATCGACCGGCAGGCCGGCGGGTTTGTCGAGCACGATCGCTTCGCCGTCGATGAACAGGACCAGGTCGTCAAGCATTTCGCTCCCTTGCCATCGTTGGCGACGCCATGCCAGTGCGCATGGGCGGTCCTGCCGATCCGGAGACATTCGTGCGCCACCCTCACGCCCCCCTTGCCGCTCTGGCGCGTATCGTCCCGCCGCTATGCATCCTTGCGGCCTGCGCCCCGACCCCGGCGCCCGTACCCCCGGTCGCGGCGCCGACGCCCACCCCGACAACGGTCGCCCCGCCGACAGTCGTCGTCCTGCCCCCCGCCGGCCCGACCGGTCCGGTCGAGCTATGCGGACGGGGCACGGTACAGCGGACCGGCGACGGACGGCTGTTCAACCATTTTCCCTATCCCGACATGCCCGCCAGCGCGTTGATCGACGCGCCGACGACCTTGGGCGGGTCGTGCAAGGTCCACCCGGCGATGGCCGGCGATCTCTACCGCCTGCTCGCCGCCGCCGATGCCGACCCGGCGATCGCCGGCACGCTCCGCGCCGTGTCCTGCCACCGTTCGGAAGCATTGCAGCGCCAGACCTTTTGCGGCGGCATCGGCGTGAACGGATCGGGCAGCTTCGCCGAACGCGCCTGGGCCTCCGCGCCGCCGGGGCATAGCGAGCATTCGACCGGTTATGTCATCGACTTCGGCACCAGCACGTCAACGGCGTGCAATGCGGAAGCCTGTTTCGCCGCCACCCCCGCCGGCCGCTGGCTCCGCACCAACGCCGCGAAGTTCGGCTTCGAAATGTCGTTCCCGGCGGGCAACAAGCAGCAGGTGAAGTGGGAACCCTGGCACTGGCGCTGGGTCGGCACGACGCCGAACGAAGCCGGAGCGGCACCGGCGCGGTCGATCTTCCTGCAGGCGCGGACGCGGTTCCCGGCAGAGCCTAAGGTGGATTGACCGTCCGCTACTCCCGGCACCCCAGTGCCACACACGTCATCCCAGCGTAGGCTGGGATCTCCCCGCGATCGAGCGCGCCTCGCCGCAGAAGGCCCCAGCCTTCGCGGAGGGGTTGCGTTCCGGGAAGGCGCGCGCGAACGGAAGACGTTTCGTACGCTGCAGCGATTCATGAGGCCGTTGGCGCGGGTGTCCTTGCCATAAGCACGCCCCCTCCGCGCCTCCGCGCCTCCGCGCGAACCACGACCTTCTTCTTCGCGTCATCGCGCCTTCGCGTGAATCAAGCCTTCTACTTGGAAGCCGTAACCCCAGCCTTGGTCTGCACCACCGGCTGCATCGTCCCATTTGCATTGTACGATAGCCGCTCGACCGTCACCGCCCGCCGTCCGATCGATCCGTTCAGATCGCCGATCGCCAGCGCGGCATTGTGCAGGAACAGATACCAGTCGCCTTTAAACTCGACGATCCCGGGATGGATCGTGAAGCTGTACCTGCCCGATCCGGTAAGCTCCCCGCGATAGGTCCACGGCCCCTTGATCGACGGCGCAGTCGAATAGGACACGCGCTCGTCGCGGTGCTTCGCGCGGTCGAGCGAGGCGTAGGTCAGGTAATACATGCCCTTGCGCTCATGCAGCCACGGGCCCTCCTCGAAATGCGGCGGGGTGATTTCGGTGATCGGTCCGTCGATCTCGATCATATTGGGCTTCAACTTCGCGATATAGCATTGGCGATTGCCCCATGCGATCCACGTCGTCCCGTCGCGATCGGTGAAGACGGTCGGGTCGATATCCTCCCAGCTATGCGTGCCCTTCGGCGTCATCTGGTTGGTGATCAGCGCCGATCCCCTGGCATCGACGAACGGTCCCGTCGGCTTGTCCGCGACCGCCACCGCGATCGCCTTGCCCGGATGGGTCGCGTCATGCTCGACCGCGGCATAGAACCAGTATTTGCCGTTCTTGAAGATCGTCTGGCTGGCCCACGCATCGGCCTTTGCCCATTTAAAATCGGCGACCTTCATGATCGCACCATGATCGGTCCAATGCCGCATGTCGGTGGTCGAATAGACCAGCCATTCGCGCATGTTGAACATCTGGTCGCGCTCGGCCTGGTCATGTCCGACATACAGGTACAGCCGGTCGCCGACGACGAGCGGCGCGGGGTCGGCGGTGAACTTGTCGCGGATGATCGGATTGCTGCCCGGCACCGGGCGATCCTGCGCGGGCGCCGTAGCGGCCACCGCGCCCATCAGGGCGAACGCCCCCCACCGAATGATTCCGCGCATATCCCTCTCCGTCATTCTGTTCTGACGGCGACAATAACCGATAGCGCTAACATTCCAAGCGGCCGGAAACGCCGGGACAATGTAAAGGCGTGACGGGGCGGCCCAACAGCCGCCCCGCCCCGCATCAACCGAAGACCTTGGTCGCCAGTTCGGCAATACGCTTGCCCTGATAGCGCGCGCCACCCAGTTCGATCTCGGTCGGCTGGCGGCTGCCGTCGCCGGCGGCGATCGTCGATGCACCATACGGCGTGCTGCCGTTCACTTCGTCCAGGCCCATATGCCCTTCATAGCCGTAATCGAGCCCGACGATCGTCATGCCGTGATGCATCAGGTTGGTGATGATCGAGAACAGCGTCGTTTCCTGCCCACCATGCTGGGTCGCGGTCGAGGTGAAGGCGCCGCCGATCTTGCCGACCAGTCCGCCCTTCTGCCACACGCCGCCGGTCGTGTCCCAGAACGCCGACATCTGGCTCGACATCCGGCCATAGCGGGTGCCGGTGCCGACGACGATCGCATCATAGTTGGTCAGTTCGTTCGGATCGGTCAGCAGTTCGTGATGATCGGCAACCTGGAAGCCGGCCGACCTGGCGACCTCGTCCGGTGCGGTTTCGCGCACGCGGCGGACGTCCACCTCGGCTCCGGCGGCACGTGCGCCCTCAGCAACCGCATCGGCCATCTTCGCGACATGGCCATAGGACGAATAATAGAGAACCAGTACCTTCGACATGGACGTTACTCCCTTGGGATCATTCGGAATCGACGAGGACGATTTCGGTGTCCTCGGTCGCGGTGATGGTGACGGTCTGCCCGCCCGACAAAGCGGCCCCGTCACGCGCCTGAAAGGCGACGCCGTCGATGGTGAACGCACCGGTCGCCGCGACGAGATAGGCGTGACGCCCCGCCCCCACGCTGTGTTCCACGCTTTCGCCGGCTTTCAGCGTCGCGCCTAGCACCCGTGCCTCGGCGCGGATGCGCAGCGCGTCATCGTCGGCGTCATAGCCGCTGGCCAGTGTGACGAACTTTCCCGACCGCTCGCCCTTCGGAAACGGCTTGGCACCCCATGAAGGCGCGCCGCCCTTCTGCCGCGGTTCGATCCAGATCTGGAAGATGCGCGTCGTTTCGGGTTCGAGGTTGTATTCGGCGTGGCGCACCCCGGTGCCGGCGCTCATGACCTGCACGTCACCCGCCGCAGTGCGGCCCTTGTTGCCCAGCGAATCCTGATGGGTGATCGCGCCGGAGCGGACATAGGTGATGATCTCCATGTCCTTGTGCGGGTGCGGCGGAAACCCGCTGTTCGCGGCGATCTCGTCGTCGTTCCACACCCGGATCGCGCCCCAGCTCATCCGCGCGGGATCGTAATAATTGGCGAAGCTGAAATGATGCCGCGCGTTCAGCCATCCGTGATCGGCATGGCCCAGGCTGTCGAAATTGCGTTTCTCGATCATGGTCGATCTCCTTGCTTGACCCTCAAGATAGGCCGCGCGATCATGACGTAAATGGAAACGTCGGAAACCGATCGTTTCGCAAGGAGGGCGTATGCGACTACCGGATTTCGAAGCCTGGGCGATGTTCGCCTGCGTCGTCGAACATCGCTCGTTCAGCGCCGCCGCCCAGTCGATCGGGGTGTCGAAGGCGACGGTATCGAAAGCGGTGGCCCGGCTGGAGGTATCGCTCGGCACCACCCTCTTCCACCGAACCTCCCGCCGCCTGACGTTGACCGATGCCGGCCAGTCGCTCGCCGAACGGGCCGCGCGCATCTTGGCGGAGGCACAAGGCGCGGAGGAACAGGCGCGCGATGCCGCCGCCGCGCCCACTGGGCTCGTCCGCGTCGCCGTGCCGATGTCGTTCGGCCTCGCCCATGTCGCACCCGCCATCGCCGATTTCCTAAAACTGCATCCCGGCGTGGAGATCGACCTGACCCTATCCGATGCCAAGGTCGATATCGTCGCGGAGGGGATCGACGTCGCGCTGCGCATCGCCGACCTGCCCGACAGCACGCTGCGCGCCCGTCGCCTTGCGCCCGTCGCGATCCGCATCGTCGCCGCGCCCTCTTATTGGGACGCGCGCGGCCGCCCGGCGCATCCCGCCGATCTGGGCGACCATGCCTGTTTCGGCTATACCAACCTGCCCAACGCCATCTGGCATTTCCGCCGCGGCGAAGAAGAGGTCGCGGTCCGCCCGACCGGCCCGCTGGCGACCAACAATGGCGAAGCGATGCTGCCCGCCCTGTGCGCCGGGCTCGGCATCGCACGACTGCCCGATTTCCTTGTCGACGCCGATATCGCGGCGGGCCGGCTGGAACCGGTCCTGCCCGACTGGAGCAGTGGCGCGGTGGCGCTGCACCTGCTGACCCCGCCGGGCACGCTGCGGCCTGCACGGGTCGAAGCGCTGATCGATTATCTGTCCGAACGCTTTCGCCGGTCGTGTAATCTGCGTTAATACGCCTAAACTTTCCCCGCGTCCGACCGTTTACCCCTCCGGAACCCTTCAATCCGCTTAACCAACGGAATTTACGAAGTGTTTTCGATTAGGCAAAAATTAACCTTTTGCCTTCATAGGTGTTTACGTTAATGTTTTTGTTGCGCGCCGCTCAGGGACAAGCGCGCCGCGAAACGGGGGAAGTAGGCCGATGCGCGTGCTGTTGATCGAGGACGAGCCGACGACCGCGAAGGCGATCGAGCTCATGCTGACGACCGAAGGATTCAATATCTACACGACCGATTTGGGCGAAGAAGGCCTCGATCTGGGCAAGCTGTACGATTACGACATCATCCTGCTCGACCTGAACCTGCCTGACATGCACGGCTATGACGTGCTGAAGAAACTGCGGGTGGCGCGGGTGCAGACGCCGGTCCTGATCCTGTCGGGCATCGACGAAATGGATTCGAAGGTCCGCTCGTTCGGCTTCGGCGCCGACGATTACGTGACCAAGCCGTTCCACCGCGAGGAACTGATCGCGCGCATCCACGCCGTGGTCCGCCGGTCTAAGGGTCATTCGCAGTCGGTGATCCGCACCGGCAAGCTCTCGGTGAACCTCGATGCCAAGACGGTCGACGTCGACGGAGCGCGCGTCCACCTGACGGGCAAGGAATATGCGATGCTCGAGCTGCTCTCGCTGCGCAAGGGCACGACGCTGACCAAGGAAATGTTCCTCAACCATCTCTATGGCGGGATGGACGAGCCGGAACTGAAAATCATCGACGTCTTCATCTGCAAGCTGCGCAAGAAGCTCAGCATGGCATGCGAAGGCGACAATTATATCGAAACCGTCTGGGGCCGCGGCTATGTGCTGCGCGAGCCGGACGAAATGGGGATCGTGGCGGTCGCGTAAGGGTACGCTCTACCTCGCCGCCACCTCCCCGTTTGGTTCGAGCAGCTTCGAGCCCGTCGAGAAGCGCCCGTCGAGAACCCGCGCGTTTTAGGCAACCCCTTCTCGACAAGCTCGAACCTGCGCTCGAAGCAAACGGTAGGGCGCGTATAGATACTGGCAGGTATCAGGTGCCCAGCCAACTAGCCCACCGTATCCCCGCGCAGGCGGGGATCCAGGGTTATAGGGCGCACCGCCCGGGGCTCTGGATCCCGCCCGCGCGGAGATACGGCCGGTGAAGAACCTCAAGCCGTAATCGCCCCACCCATCCCCAACCGCTTGCCGTTGGTGATGATCACCCGGTCCCCCAGCTTCGCAGCCGCGAACAGCTTCTTCGCGAACGCGGTCGGCACGCCGATGCAGCCATGCGTTGCCCCGCCCTCTTGCACGTCGCTGCCGTGGATCGAAATCCCGTCATTGGTCAGCCGCAGCATATACGGCATCGGCGCGCCATAAAGGTTGCTGACATGATCGGCATCCTTCTCCGTGATCTTGAGCGCGCCCAAAGGCGTAGGCTTCCAGTCCGCGCCATACAGCACCACCGCCGCGCCGATCTCATAGCCGTCGCGAAATACCGACAGCACCTGTGCATCGAGGTCGATCGTGACGACCAGCTTGCCGCTGGCCGGCGCGCCGTCCTCGTCCCACACCCAGCGGCCATGGGTGAAGGGGCCGTCGATGTTAAGCACGCGGCGGACTACCATCGCCTCCGAGGCCGGGGTCGACTGCGCCAGCGGCGTTGCGACCGGCAGCGGCGTCGGACGAACGATCGGCGCCGCCGCGACCTTCACCGCCGGGGTGGCGGCAACCGGCGCAGGCTTCGTCGCGCCCAGCAGCATCGCCGCCCCGCCAGCGGTCGCACCGACCACGCCGACCAGCAACACCACGCCCAATCCGGTTCGCACAGATGCTCGCATCGATCCTCCTGATGGGACCCCATGTAGGGGATGTAGGCGGACGACGCACCCCGCCAATCCGGAGCGTGTCAGGATGGGACGGGGGCCGTTGCCCTTAAGATCCTCACCATATCATGGGGAGGGGGACCGCCGCGAAGCGGTGGTGGAGGGGGGAGGCCACAAACGCCCCGCCCGCAGCAATGCCCCTCCACCAGCCTTCGGCTGGTACCCCTCCCCGTTCCCAAGAGGATTTTCGAACTAGCGCCCGCTGGCCTTCGGCTCGTCCTTCAACGGCCAGGCCTTATACCCGCCGACCCACGTCTCGATCACCTTCGTCACTCGCAACTCCGCCGGCGTCGCCGCCACCGGATCGCGATCCACGACGATGAAGTCCGCCTTTTGCCCCGGCCGCAGCGATCCGAATTTCTGTTCGGCGAACCCGGCAAACGCCGCGTCCTGCGTGAACGCCTTCCACGCCTGTTCGCGCGTCACCTTTTCTTCGGGCCGCCAGCCACCCGGCGGCTGGCCGTTCGCATCCTCGCGGGTGAAGGCGGCGGCCCAGCCGACGAACGGGTTCGGGCTCTCGACCGGATAGTCCGATCCGAACGCCAGCCGCCCGCCATCCTTCAACACCGTCGCCCACGCATAGGCCCCGGTCAGCCGCGCCGGCCCCAGCCGCGCTTCGGCCATCGTCCGGTCGCCGGTGGCATGGACCGGCTGCATCGACGCGATGATGCCGTTGCGGCCCAGCCGCGGCAGGTCGGCGGGGTCGATCACCTGCGCATGTTCGATCCGCCAGCGGCGATCGTCCTTGTACGACGATGCCAGCTCATCGATCGCGTCGAGCACCTGCCGGTTGGCGCGGTCGCCGATCGCATGGATCGCGAACTGGAACCCGTCCATCGTGCCGCGGCTCAGCAGGTTCAGCAGCGTCGTATCGTTGATGAACGACAGCCCGGTCTGCTTCGGCGCATCGGTATAGGGTGCCTTCAACCACGCCCCGCGCGATCCCAGCGCGCCATCGGCGTACAGCTTGATCCCACCCATGCGCAGCCGGTCGCCATACAACCAAGGCGTCGGTCCCGCGCCCGCGATGGTCAGCGCCGGCTCCAGCCCCATCGCATAGCTCATGATCCGCACGCGCAGCTGGCCGATATCGCCCATCCGCCGGAACACCTGCCAATCGTCGACCGACGTGCCCATATCGGCGGTCGCAGTGATGCCGAGCGACAGCAGCGTCTCCTGCGCCTTCAGGAACGCGGCGTTGCGTTCGCGCGGCGACGGTTTCGGCTTGGCCGCGTCGAACAGGCTCGCGGCACTGTCGACGAACACGCCCGATGGCTGACCGTTGGGCAGCAATTCGATCCGCCCGCCCGCTGGCGCCACCGTCTTGGCGGTGATCCCCGCCGCCTTCATCGCCGCGCTGTTGGCCCACACGGCATGGCCGTCGGCCCGCTCCAGCAGCACCGGCTTGTCGCCCGCCGCCGCGTCCAGTTCGGCGGCGGTCGGGAAGCGGCCCAGTCCCCACGCCTCCTGGTTCCACCCGCCGCCGGTGATCCACGGCCGGTTGCCGTTGGACCGCGCATAGGACTGGATCGAAGCCTGCGCATCGGCGAGCGACTTCGTGTTCGACAGGTCGAGTTCGAGCGCGCGATAGCCCAGCGACATGACATGGCCATGCGCGTCGATCATGCCGGGCATGACGATCTTGCCGCCCATGTCGCTGCGCCAGTCGAGCTTCTTCGGCGCCTTCTCCCCCTTGGGCACCAGCCGGACGACCTTGCCGTCGCGATCGACCAGAATGCCGCCGAAGCGCACCACCTGCCCCCGCGAATCCAGCGCCACGCCGTTGACGTTATCGATCAGCCCGTCGGCCTGCGCGGTCCCGGCCAGCAGCAGTGCGGCGAGGGTAAGGACGCGGCGGATCACTTGGCGATCCTCCGCACCAGCGCGCTTGTATCCTGGCGTCCGCCGCCCATCGCCTGCACCTGCGCATAGAATTGATCGACCAGCGCCGTCACCGGCAGCGTCGCGCCGTTGCGCCGCGATTCATCCAGCGCGAGCCCCAAATCCTTGCGCATCCAGTCGATCGCAAAGCCGAAATCGAACTCGTCCCGCGCCATGGTCGGCCAGCGATTGACCATCTGCCAGCTCTGCGCCGCGCCCCCCGACACCGCGTCGAGCACCTTGTCGAGGTCGAGGTCGGACGCCTGTGCGAAGCGCAACGCCTCCGACAATCCGCCCAGCACACCGGCGATGCAGATTTGGTTGACCATCTTCGTCGTCTGCCCCGCGCCGGCATCGCCGACATGGACGATGCGCTGGGCATACGCCTGCATCAACGGTTCGGCAGCGGCAAAGGCTTCTGCCGTGCCGCCACACATGATCGACAGCTTGCCGTTCTCGGCCCCCGCCTGCCCGCCAGACACCGGCGCGTCGAGTACCAGCAGTCCCTTGGCCGCCCCGGCCTCGGCCAGTTCGCGGGCGATCGCCGCCGACACGGTGGTATGATCAGCGAACAGCGCACCCTCGCGCATCGCGGCGAACGCGCCGTCGCTGCCCAGCGTCACCGCGCGCAGGTCGTCGTCGTTGCCGACGCACGCGAACACCGCATCGGCCCCTCGCGCCGCGGCGGCAGGCGTATCGGCGACCGTCCCACCATGCTGCTCGGCCCAGGCGTCGGCCTTGGCGCGAGTGCGGTTATAGACGGTGACCTGATGGCCGGCGGAAACGAGGTGCCCGGCCATGGGCGCGCCCATGACGCCGGTGCCGATGAATGCGAGTGTTGCCATGGGCCAGCGGTCTATGGACTTCGCGCGCCGCGGGGAAGGGCCGATGTTGCGCGCGGAGTGGACTGAACGAGGTTCTGGCGCGACCACACGCCCCAACCGTCACCCCGGGCTTGACCCGATATCGTCATTCCCGCGGAGGCGGGAATCCATACACGCCGACGTCCCGGCACCATCGCAAACGACGGCGTGTATGGACTCCCGCCTTCGCGGGAGTGACGAAGGCATGGTTCAGGCCGGCTGCCCGCCCCCGCCGGTCGCCCCGAAAATCTGCCCGGTCGAAAAGCTCATTCCCGGATCGGCCGCGGCGACATACAGCCCGGCGATCTCCGCCGGCTGTCCCGGCCGCCCCAGCGGCGAACTGCCACCGAAACTCTGCAGCTTCTCGGGCGTCGCCCCACCGCTTACCTGCAACGGCGTCCAGAACGGCCCCGGCGCCACCGCATTGACGCGAATACCCTTCGACGCCAGCTGCTTGGCCATCGCCTTGGTAAAGTTCAGCACCGCCGCCCGCGTCAGCGCATAATCGACGATGTCCGGCGACGGATCGCTCGCCTGTTCCGACGAGGTATTCACGATCACCGCCCCCGGTCCCATGATCGCCACCGCCGCCTTGGTAAGCCAGAACGGCGCATAGACGTTGGTCTTCATCGTATCGTCGAAATCCTGCGCGCTGATCGACGCGATATCGGGCCGGGTCTGCTGTCGCGCCGCATTGTTGACGAGGATGTCGAGCCCGCCCAGCTGCGTCGCCGCCTGCTGCACCAGCTTGCGGCAGAAGCCTTCGTCGCGCAGGTCGCCGGGGATCGCCACCGCCTTGCGCCCAGCCGCGCGGATCAGCGCGACGACCTCGCGCGCATCGGGCTCCTCGGCCGGCAGATAATTGATCGCCACATCGGCGCCTTCGCGGGCATAGGCAATCGCGGCGGCGCGGCCGATGCCGCTGTCGCCACCGGTGATCAGCGCGCGCTTGCCGGCAAGACGCCCCGATCCCTTGTAGCTCTGCTCGCCATGGTCGGGCCGCGGCGTCATCTTGGACGCGAGGCCGGGCCAGGGCTGGCGCTGGACCGGAAAGGGCGGCTTGGGATGCGCGGCGGCGGCGGCGCTGGTGGGGGCTGCGGCACCCCCGCCCTGCGCCGATGCGGGCACGGCGGCCGCCACGCCTGCAAGGGCTGCACCGGTGACAAAGGTACGGCGATCGGTATCGGTCATGGAGTTCGGCTTTCCGGCTAGGAGGGTCTTCAAGAGACGCCGCCCCGCCCGATGGGTTCCCCTATTGGTACAAATCGGCTACCCGCCGGCGATGGCTACCAACCCGATCGCTCCGCCCGCCCTGCCCCTCACCGTCGACGACGTGCGGATGGCAGCGATGCGTATTGGCGGCTCTATCGTACGCACCCCGACCCTCGTCAGCCGCACGTTGTCGCAGCTGACCGGCGCCACCGTCTATCTCAAGTTCGAAAACCTCCAGTTCACCGCCGCTTACAAGGAACGCGGCGCACTCAACACCCTGCTGCAACTCGACGAAGCCACCCGTTCGAAGGGCGTGATCGCCGCATCGGCCGGCAACCACGCACAGGGGCTCGCCTATCACGGCAACCGCCTGGGCGTGCCGGTGACCATCGTGATGCCGCGCCCAACTCCGACGGTGAAGGTGATGCAGACGCAGAGCCACGGCGCGACCGTCGTGCTGGAGGGCGAAACCTTCGATGCCGCCTATGCCCATGCCCGCAAGCTGGAGGCCGAACAGGGGCTGACCTTCGTCCATCCCTTCGATGATCCGCGCATCATGGCGGGCCAGGGCACCGTCGCGCTCGAAATGCTGGAGGACGTCCCCGACCTCGACACGCTAGTCGTACCGATCGGCGGCGGTGGCCTCATCAGCGGCATGGCGACCGTCGCCCGCGCGGCGGAGCGTGATATCGAGGTGATCGGCGTGCAGGCCGAGCTGTTCCCGTCGATGTACAACCGCCTGCACGGCACCGACATGGACTGCGCCGGCGACACACTGGCAGAGGGGATCGCGGTCAAGCAGCCCGGCGGCCTGACCGCACAGGTCGTCGCCGCACTGGTCGATGACATCGTGCTGGTCAGCGAACGCCAGCTGGAAGAAGCCGTGAGCCTGCTGGTCCAGATCGAGAAGACTGTGGTCGAAGGCGCCGGCGCTGCCGGCCTCGCCGCACTGCTGGGTCATGGACAGCGGTTCAAGGGCAAGACCGTCGGCGTCGTGCTGTGCGGCGGCAATATCGACACCCGGCTGCTCGCCAACGTCCTGCTACGCGACCTCGCCCGCTCGGGGCGGCTCGCCCGGTTGCGCATCCGTTTGCAGGACCGCCCCGGCGCGCTGTTCCACGTCGCGAAGATTTTCCACGAACAGGCGGTCAACATCATCGAGGTCTACCACCAGCGCGTCTTCACGACGTTGCCGGCCAAGGGCCTGATCACCGACATCGAATGCGAAACCCGCGACCGCGCGCATCTCGACCGGCTGGTCGAAGGCCTGCGCGCTGGGGGCTATGAAGTGAGTACGGTCGAACTGGCATAGGCTCGGGCAACCTGTCACCCCGGGCTTGATCCGGGGTGACGATGTCCTGCACCTGATCGCCGAATGCACCACCCGGCAAAATTGGTGGTTAACGCGCTTTTCGCCGCGTCTTGTCATCGCCATATCGGACACTGCATTCTATTCGGGAGCTGCCCGACCGCAGGAGCATTGGGTGACCGCGCCGTTTCGTTTTCCCCGCTTCTTCGTCACCTCGCCTGCGCCCTGCCCCTATCTGCCGGGGCGGCAGGAGCGGAAGGTGTTCACCGAACTTAACGGTCCGAACGCCGACGAACTGAACGAAGCGCTGGGCCGAATCGGTTTCCGTCGCAGCCAGTCGGTCGCCTATCGCCCCAGCTGCGTCGGGTGCAGCGCCTGCGTGTCGGTCCGCGTCGTCGCGGGCGGCTTCGCGATGAACGCGACCCAGCGCAAGCTGATGCGCCGCCACGCCGACCTCGACATCCGCGCCTGCAAGCCGTGGGCGACCGACGAACAGTTCCGCCTGCTGCGCCGCTACCTCTCGGCACGCCATCCCGGCGGCGGCATGACGGCGATGGACGAATCGGACTTCGCCGACATGGTCGAACATTCGCCGGTGACGTCATGGGTCATCGAGTATCGCGAGCCGGCGGTCGACGGCGTGCCCGGACGGCTGGTCGGTGCGTGCATCACCGACGAACAGGCCGACGGGCTGTCGATGGTCTACAGCTTCTTCGAAACCGACGACGATGCCCGGTCGGGGCTCGGCACCTTCATCATCCTCGATCACATCCGCCGTGCCCGCGCCGGCGGACTGCCGCACGTCTATCTCGGCTATTGGGTGCAGGGGTCGCCGCGCATGGCGTACAAGACGAAGTTCCGCCCGCTCGAGGTGCTCGGACCTACCGGCTGGGCAGTGCTGGGCGACGCGCCTGCCGCGACGGTGCCGGCGTGATTGCGGCACTGCTGTCGCTGCTGGCCGCGTTCGGCGACGACCAGACCGAGCCACGCGACAAGCGGGTCGCGAACCTGCTCCAACTCACCATCGAACTTCCTGAGACACTGACGCCGGAGGATCGGGCACGGTCATTGACGACGCTCGAGGCCGATATGGCGACCATTCGAAGCTGCGCCGGTGCCGAGCAGCTTGCCGCCCGCTATCAGCGGGAAAGAACGTTCGCGGCAAGGATTGTCCAACGTTCGGATTATCCGGTCGGCTGGATGCCGCCGAACCTGCATGGTGAACTGGTCGGTCTGCCTACCGGACATCCTACCAAGGTTTTTGGCGACAGGACCACGCCCCGCATCTTGATCGCATGCACGGAGCCGAGGCTGCTACCGAATGGGGCCGCCCCGCCTGCGCCCTGACCCGATTTGACAATTGCCACGATGGCCGCAACGTTCCATGAAACCCAACACGAACAGGCACCCGACCCGCCGGGGTCGGATGCCTGTTCGAAACCGAAGACCCGGACCCGGCCGCAGCGGCAGGCCCGGCGCCGGATCAGCCCTGGCGGGCCTTGAAGCGGCGGTTGGTCTTGTTGATGACGTAGATGCGCCCGCGGCGACGGATCACGCGGTTGTCCCGGTGACGATCCTTGAGCGACTTCAGCGAATTGACGATCTTCATAGGAACGGCTCTCAAACGGCAAAAGGGCCGCTCGCACGGCCGGAAAAGAGGCGTCCAGCTATCGCCCGATGCCGCCTGCGTCAAGATGGGATCGCAGTCGCCCTTCGAAACACTATCGCAATGAACCCATCGGCAGCATCGGTGCGTTGATGCTATTGATACGGACAGTGGCATAAACGGGATGAGCGACATGAAGCAGGCGTTGGGAATCGGTGTGGCGGCGGTCGCGGCGCTGCTGGCCACGGGATGCACGACCACCGGATCGCGCGTCGCCCCGGTCGACGTCACTCGGTTCCACCTGAACCAGCCGATCGCGCGCGGCACCTTCTCGGTCGAACCGGTATCGACCGGCATGTCGGCGACGCCTGAATTTCAGACCTATGGCAATGCCGTGGCGCGCGAAATGGAGAAGCTCGGCTTCGCCCGTGCGGGCTCCCAGCCGTCCGACCTGATCGTCGGCGTCACCTTCACCCGCGCCAGCCGCGGCTTCGTCGAAAAGCGCCCGCCGGTGTCGATCGGCCTCGGCGCAGGGGGAGGCGGCGGCGGCTGGCGCGGGGGCGGCGTGGGCCTTGGCGGCGGAGTCGGCTTCGGCATCGGCGGGGGTCAGCGCGAGGTCGTCGGCACCGAACTGGGGGTACAGATTCGCCGCCGCGCCGACAGCACCACCATCTGGGAAGGCCGCGCGCTGACCGATTCGCTGGAAAGCACGCCCGGTGCGCAGCCGGTGTTTCAGGCCGACCGACTGGCCAATGCGCTGTTCCGCAACTTCCCAGGCGAGTCCGGAATCACTACGACGGTGAAATGAGCATCACCATCAACGCCGCGTTCGACAGCGGCAATATTCGCGTCGTCGCCATACAGGGCGATGTGATCGACCTCGCCTTCGTCGCCGATCACCAGTCCGACTTCTATCAGTGGTTCCACTTCCGCGTCGCCGGGGCGTGGGGGCGGACGCTGACCTTCCGCATCGTCAATGCCGGCGGCTCGGCATACGCGTTCGGCTGGCCCGGCTATCGTACCCGCATGAGCACCGATCGCCATGCGTGGCGGCAGGTCGATACCGGCTATGCCGACGGCGTGCTGACCTTCACCGCGACGATCGACACCGACCTCGCCTGGTTCGCCTATTTCGCGCCCTACACCATGGAGCGCCACGACGACCTGATCGCGCGCATCGCCGCGCAACCCGGCATCGCCCACCGCGAACTCGGCCAGACCCTCGACGGCCGCGCGATCGATTACCTGACCTTCGGCGAAGGTCCGTTGCAGGTCTGGGCCTATGCCCGCCAGCATCCCGGCGAATCGATGTGCGAATGGTTCATGGAGGGGTTGCTGGAGAAGCTGACCAATCCGAACGACGCGCTCGCCGCCGATCTGCGCACCCGCATGACCTTCCACTGCGTGCCGAACATGAACCCCGACGGCTCGTTCCGGGGCCATCTGCGTACCAATGCCGCGGGCGTGAACCTCAACCGCGAATGGCACGCCCCCACGCCCGAACGCAGCCCCGAAGTGCTGTGCGTGCGGAACCGCATGGACCAAACCGGCGTCGACATCGCCATCGACGTCCATGGCGACGAAGCGATTCCCGCCAACTTCATCGCCGGCTATGAAGGCATACCCAACTGGACCGACGACCACGGCGCCCGCTTCACCGCCTTCGGACAGGCGTGGGCGGCGGCGACCCCCGAGTTCCAGACCAAGCTCGGCTATCCGGTTTCCGCGCCCGGACAGGCCAACCTGTCGATGTCGACCAACCAGATCGCCAACCGCTTCGGCGCGCTCAGCATGACGCTGGAAATGCCGTTCAAGGATCACGACGACAATCCGGACCCCGAATTCGGCTGGTCGCCCGAACGGTCGAAGGCGCTGGCGCATAGCTGGCTGGAGGTGCTGGCGGACTTCACCCGGTGATCGTCCGCGCTGGCGGGCTCGACCATCCCGCAACCGCCACGCTGCTGGCGGCGCATCTCGCCGACATGCACGCCAGCTCGCCGCCGGGCAGCGTCTATGCGCTCGACCTGGCGGCGCTGGCGACGCCCGACATCGCCTTTTACACCGCATGGGACGGCGACACGCTGCTCGGCTGCGGCGCACTGCGGACGCTCGGCGACGGTACGGGCGAGGTGAAGTCGATGCGCACCGATGCCACTTCACGCGGGCTCGGTGTCGGACAGGCGGTGCTCGACCGCATCGTCGCCGACGCCCACACGGCCGGCCTTATCCGACTGTTGCTCGAAACCGGCACCGGACCGATGTTCGACGCGGCGCACCGGCTCTACGCCCGTAACGGCTTCGTCCCCTGCCCGCCCTTCGGCGGCTATGTCGCGACCGACTTCAGCTGGTTCCTCTCGCGCACGCTTTGAGATAGGTGCCGCGCAACAACCGCAATGGAGGCCCCATGCCCACACTCGTCCTGATCCGCCACGGCCAGTCGGCCTGGAACCTCGAAAACCGCTTCACCGGCTGGTGGGACGTGAACCTGACGGAAAAGGGCGAGGCCGAGGCGAAGGCGGCGGGCGAACTGCTAACCGCCAAGGGCCATGACTTCGACGTCTGCTTCACCAGCTTCCAGACGCGCGCGATCAAGACGCTGAACATCGCACTCGAAACGATGGGCCGGCTGTGGCTGCCGGTCGAAAAGGACTGGCGCCTGAACGAGCGTCACTATGGCGGCCTCACCGGCCTCGACAAGGCGGAGACCGCGGCCCGCCATGGCGACGATCAGGTGAAGATCTGGCGCCGCAGCTTCGACGTACCGCCGCCGCTGCCCGAGGCGGACAGCCCCTACGACCTGTCTGCCGACCGCCGCTATGCCGGGATCGACATTCCGCAGACCGAAAGCCTGAAGGACACGATCGCGCGCGTCCTCCCCTATTGGGACAGCCGCATCGCCCCCGAACTGAAGGCCGGCAAGCGCGTGCTGATCTCCGCCCACGGCAACTCGCTGCGCGCGCTGGTGAAGCATCTGTCAGGCATTCCGGACGACGAAATCACCGGGCTGGAAATTCCGACCGGCCAGCCGATCGTGTACGAGCTGGCCGACGATCTGACGCCGACGGATCGGTATTACCTGAACGAGCGGTAAGGCGCTTCCGCCTTGCACGAACACGCCACCCGTTCGTGCTGAGTTAGGGGCTGAGCTTGTCGAAGACCCGTATCGAAGCATCCTAGGCGATCCTTCGATACGCCGCTTCGACAAGCCCAGCGGCTACTCAGCACGAACGGAGTTGGAAAACCCTTTCCCCCCGCTCGGTTCGAGCAGCTTCGAGCTTGTCGAGAAGCGTCCGTCGAGAACTTGGTCGCTCGGGGCACCCCCTTCTCAACTACGGTTCTCGACAAGCTCGAACCTTCGCTCGAAGCAAACGGGGGGCGAGCGGATACGGCGGCTTACGTGCGGGCGGAAAGCCCTGACGGAGCCCCTCCCTGACAAGGGAGGGGTTTGGGGTGGGTAGGCCGGTGGTGGCACGGGTCCGGTTCCTCGCCGACCAACCCACCGGACCCTCCCTTGTCATGGATGGGCACCATGGCAAACAAACCCCTTTCCTACACGGCCCACCCCCGCCAAACTCCCCGCCGGCCCCAACACCGGCCAACGCTCTTTGAAACCAACGCCACACACCCCGCACGAACAGCGCACGAGTGTGAACTTAGTGAACTTTGGCCGCGAACCCGCCCGCCGCGCAAAACCAGCACTAGTGTGAACTTTGTGAACTTTGACCCTGAATATGCCCGTACGGCATCCTTCCGCTTGCCCTGTTCCCGCCCGTTCCTTAAGCAGCCCGCTTCCCCAGGCGGCACGGGCAGGCAATGAACGACGCACCATTGGTCGGCATCATCATGGGCAGTACTTCCGACTGGGACACGATGGCGCACGCCGCCGACGTGCTGACCAAACTCGGCGTTCGCCATGAAACCAAGGTCGTATCGGCCCACCGGACGCCCGCGCGGCTGGTCGACTATGCCACGAACGCCGTGGCCCGCGGCCTGAAGGTCGTGATCGCCGGCGCCGGCGGTGCCGCGCACCTGCCCGGCATGGTCGCCTCGATGACCCGCCTGCCCGTGCTCGGCGTGCCGGTCGAATCCAAGGCACTGAAGGGCATGGATAGCCTGCTCTCGATCGTACAGATGCCTGGTGGCGTTCCCGTCGGCACGCTCGCGATCGGCAAGGCGGGCGCGATCAACGCCGGCCTGCTCGCCGCCGCGATCCTCGCCACCCATGACGATGCGCTGGCGGAGCGGCTCGACGCATGGCGCACCGCGCAGACCGACGGCGTGGCGATCGACCCGCAATGACCGCGCTGCCCCCCGGTTCGACCATCGGCATCATCGGGTCGGGGCAGCTTGGCCGGATGATCGGCGTCGCCGCCGCGCAGCTCGGCTATCGCATCCATGTCTATGCCCCCGACACCGGCCCGGCCAACGACATCGCCTTCGCCCACAGCCGCGGCGCCTATGACGATATCGACGCGCTGAAGGCCTTCGCGGCACAGGTGGACGTCGTCACCTACGAATTCGAAAACATCGCCGCCGCCCCGATCGAGGCGCTGGGGGACAAGGTCCGCCCGTCGGCTCGCTCGCTGGCCGTCGCGCAGGACCGGGTCCGCGAGAAGTCGTTCGTCGAGGACCTTGGCGGCCGCCCGGCCCGCTGGGCCGAGGTCGCCGACCGCGCCGAACTGGACGCCGCCATCGCGCGTGTCGGCTGCCCGGCGGTGCTGAAGACCACCCGCTTCGGCTATGACGGCAAGGGGCAGGCCCGCCTCCTGTCGCCCACCGATGCCGACGCCGCATGGGACGCGATCGGCCAAGGTCCGGCGATCCTCGAAGCGTTCGTCGATTTCGAGGACGAGTTTTCGGTCGTTCTCGCCCGCGGCCTCGACGGCACAACCGTGACCTACCCGACGCCGAAGAACGTCCACAAGGCCGGCATCCTCGACACCTCCACCGTCCCCGCCCCGGCGATCGAACCGTGGCGCGCGGAAGCGGAAGCGCTCGCCGCCAAGGTCGCCGAAGCACTCGACCATGTCGGCGTCCTGACACTGGAATTCTTCTGTGGGCGCGACGGTGCGGTGTTCAACGAAATGGCCCCGCGCGTCCATAACTCCGGCCACTGGACGATCGAGGGCAGCGAGACCTCGCAGTTCGAGAACCACGTCCGCGCCGTGCTGGGCCTGCCGCTCGGTAGCGTCGCGATGACGGCGACGCGGGTAGAAATAACCAACCTGATCGGCGACGATGTGGACGCGTGGCCTGCGCTGCTAGCCGAGCCCGGCGCGCACCTCCACCTCTACGGCAAGCACGAAGCCCGCCCCGGCCGCAAGATGGGCCATGTGACCAGAGTCACGCGCTAATATCCTCCCCATCTTCGATGGGGAGGGGGACCGGCCGCAGGCTGGTGGGGGGGCAAGGCCGCAAACGGACCGCCTGCGGCATCACCCCTCTACCACTCGCTAGTGCGAGCGCCCCCCCCCCCCCCCGAAAAGCGGGGAGGATTTAAGCTTCCACTCCCAGCTGCCACAGCACGAACGCCATCTCCTCGGCGGCTTCCTTCAAACTTTCCCACCGCCCCGACTTGCCGCCATGGCCCGCGCCCATATTGGTCTTGAGCAGCAGCACATTGTCATCAGTTTTGGTCGCCCGCAGTCGCGCCGCCCACTTCGCCGGCTCCCAATAGGTCACGCGCGGATCGTTCAGCCCGCCCGAGATGAACACCGGCGGGTACGCTTGGGCGGTCACATTGTCATACGGGCTATACGACCGGATTAGCTCGAACGCCGCCTTGTCCTCGATCGGGTTGCCCCATTCGGGCCATTCGCCGGGCGTCAGCGGCAGGCTGTCGTCGAGCATCGTGTTCAGCACGTCGACGAACGGGACGCTGGCGACGACAGCACCCCATAGCTCGGGGTCGGAGTTCATCACCGCGCCCATCAGCTCGCCACCCGCCGATCCGCCGGCGATCGCGATCTTGCCCTCCGCGGTAAAGCCCAGCGCGATCAATCCCTTCGCCACATCGACGAAGTCGTTGAAGGTATTGGTCCGCTTCTCCAGCTTCCCGTCGAGATACCATTGCTGGCCGAGGTCGTCGCCGCCCCGGATATGGGCGATGGCGAACGCCATGCCCCGGTCGAGGAACGACATGCGGCTGGTCGAAAAGCCCGGCGGGATCGCATAGCCGTACGCGCCATAGCTGTAGAGGTAGAGCTTGCCCGTCCCGTCGCGCGGAAAGTCCTTCGGGTAGACTACCGAGCACGGGATCGCCGTGCCGTCGCGCGCGGTGATCTCCAGCCGCTCGGTCGCGTACTTCGCCGGATCATAGCCCGACGGGATCGTCTGCACCTTGCGCACGGTCAGGTCGCCGCTCGCCACATCATAGTCATAGACCGTGCCCGGCGTGACCATCGACTCGTATCCGAGCCGCAACGTGTTGACGTCGTACTCAGGATTGTCGCCCAGCCCGACGACAAAGCTCGCCTCGGGAAACGCGATCGGCCGCGCCGGGCCGCCCGCGTAGTCGTGCAGCCGGATCTGGTCGAGGCCGTTCAGCCGCCCCTCGACCACGAACAGCTTCGCAAAGGTCGTCACCCCCGTCATGTAGAAATGCGGGTCGGCGGCGATCAGCTCCTGCCAGTCGCTTGGCGCCTCCAGCGACGCGATCGCCAGCCGGAAGTTCGGATGGGTATCGTTGGTGTGGAGGTACAGCGTGCCGTCATGCTCCTCCACATCATATTCGACGCCTTCCGCGCGCGCCTTCACCAGCAGCGGCTCGGCGGTAGGATCGTCGGCCGGGACCAGCCGCACCTCGCTGGTGACGTGATCCCCCGCCGAAATGACCAGGAAGCGCCGCGACTGGGTTTCGCCGACCGACACCCGCCAGCCCTCGTCGGCCTCGTGATACAACTCGATATCCTGCTCGATCGGCGACCCGATCCGGTGCAGCCGGGCATTGTCCGTCCGCCACTGCTCATTGGCAAGGCCGTAGAGAAAGCCGCTCGAATCGGCGGTCCACACCAGCTCGGACAGCGTGCCCGGAATGACGTCATCCAGCAGCTCGCCGGTCGTCAGGTCCTTGACCCTCGCCTCGAACCGTTCGCCACCGTCATCGTCGATCGCATAGGCGAGCAGCCGCCCGTCGGGGCTGACCGACAGTGCGCCCAGCCGGAAATATTCCTTGCCCTCGGCCAGTGCCGGTTCGTCGAGGATCAGTTCGTCATCGCCGCCCGTAACGGGCTTGCGCCACCAGCGGCGATATTCGCCACCCGTCTCGAAATCGGACCAGTACCACCAGTCGCCATCACGCTGCGGCACGGTGGCATCGTCTTCCTTGATCCGCGCGCGCATCTCGGTGAACAGCGTGTCGATCAGGGACGCATGCGGCGCCATCACCGCATCGAAATAGTCGTTCTCCGCCCGGAGATAGTCGAGGACATCGGCATCCTCGACCTTGGGATAATTCGGGTCGCGCAGCCACGCCCACGGGTCGGACACGGCAATGCCGTGGCGCTCATAGCTATGGTCACGTTGTTCGGCGATCGGCGGGATGGGTTTCGTCATAGGACGCCCATGTGGGACGGGCGCACGCGGAAGTCGAGCGAGCTTGTGCTTTTGCGGCACCGTCTCGTTTGATACGAGCGGTGCCATGACCAACCATGCCGAACGCCTCGCCGCTCTCCGCGCCCATCTCGCTACGCTTGACCTGACCGGGTTCGTCGTGCCGCTGACCGACGAATATATGAGCGAATATGTCGGCGACTATGCGCAGCGGCTGGCGTGGCTGACCGGGTTCAAGGGCTCGGCCGGCAGCGCGGTCGTGCTCGCCGACACCGCCGCGATGTTCACCGATGGCCGCTACACGCTGCAAGTCCGCGAACAGGTCGACGCCGCCGACTGGCAGTTCGTACAGGTGCCGGCGACCAGCATGGCCGACTGGCTGCGGGCCAACGCCCGCGTGGGCGACCGGATCGGCTTCGACCCGTGGCTGGCGACGGTCGAATGGGTCGCCGCGACCGAGCGGGCGCTGGCCGATGTCGGCGCGACGCTGGTGCCCGTGGCGGCCAACCCGATCGACACATTGTGGGACGACCGTCCCGCCCCCTCTCCCGCGGCGATGGCGGTGCAGGACGATGCGCTGACCGGCCGCACTTCGGCGGACAAGCGCGCCGCAATCGGCGAATGGCTGACCGAACGGCGCGCCGATGCCGTCATCCTGTCGGCACTCGATTCGATCGCATGGACCTTCAACGTGCGCGGCACCGACGTCGCGCATACGCCGGTCGCGCTGAGCTATGCGATCGTCCATGCCGACGGCACTGCCGAGCTGTTCGCAGCGCCGGGCAAGGTCGGTGAGGACGTCGCGCGTCATCTGGGCAACGCCGTGCAGGTCCGTGCCATGACCGACTTCGCCACCGCCCTTGCCACCTTCGCCGGCAAGCGCGTCGCCGCCGACCCTGACCGCGCCGTCGCCGCGATCCACGACGCGCTGGTCAGAAGCGGCGCGACGATCGTCGCCGAGCGCGATCCGACCGTGCTGGCCAAGGCGATCAAGAACCCGGTCGAGATCGCCGGTCACCGCAGCGCCCAGGCGCGCGACGGCGCGGCGATGGTCCGCTTCCTCAAATGGTTCGAAGAAACCGCACCAATGGGCACGCTGACCGAGTTGTCCGCGTCGGACCGGCTGGAGGCGATGCGCACCGAAACCGGCTGCCTGCGCGACCTGTCGTTCGACACGATCAGCGCCACCGGCGGCCATGCTGCCAGTCCGCATTACAAGGCGACGGTCGAGAGCAACGCACCGATCCTGCCGGGCCAGCTCTACCTGATCGATTCAGGCGGCCAATATCCCGACGGCACGACCGACATCACCCGCGTCATGCCGGTCGGCGCCGTAACCGACGAGATGCGCGACCGTTTCACCCGCGTGCTCAAGGGCCATATCGCGATCGACACCGCGATCTTCCCCGACGGCACGCTCGGCGGCCATATCGACGGCTTCGCCCGCCGTCCGCTGTGGGAGGCCGGGCTCGACTATGCCCATGGCACCGGGCACGGCATCGGATCCTACCTGTCGGTTCATGAAGGGCCGCAGCGGATCGGCGCGCCCAACTATCCCGGCGGCGGCCCGATGGAGCCGCTACGCGCAGGCATGATGCTGTCGAACGAGCCCGGCTATTACAAGGCGGGCGAGTACGGCATCCGCATCGAAAACCTGATCCTGACAGTCGAACGCCCGGTGCCCGGCGGCGACCTGCCGATGCTGCGATTCGAAACGCTGACCTTCGTACCGATCGAACGCTCGCTGATCGTCCCGGCGCTGCTGACCGAGCAGGAGCGGGCATGGGTCGATAGCTATCATGCGCGGGTCGAGGAACTGCTGACGCCGCTGCTCGACATCGAAACCGCGGCATGGCTCGCCGCGAAATGTGCGCCGCTTGGCTAGGCGGCGCGGCGATCGAGTGACGATCCGCGCTACAGGTTGAGCAGCGCCGGATCGCCTCCCTTCGCCATGATGTTGATCGAGGTCGAGCGTTCGGCGGCGTAGCGTAGCAGCGCGTCGGGGCCGCCCGCCTTGGGTCCGGTGCCCGACAGCCCCTCGCCACCGAACGGCTGCACCCCGACGACGGCACCGATGATCGACCGGTTGACATAGACGTTGCCCGCCGGGACCAGTGCCGCGACTTCCTCGGCAAAGCGGTCGATCCGGCTGTGAATGCCGAGCGTCAAGCCATAGCCCCGTGCCGCCAGTTTGCCGGCAACCGCGGGCAGGTCGGCCGGGTCGTAGCGATAGATGTGCAGCACCGGCCCGAACACCTCGCGTTCGAGGAAGTCGGGGCTCGGCACCTCGGCGATGACCGGCGCGAAGAAGGTACCGCGCGCATCGTGTCCGCGCGGATCGGCACGGAACAGGATCTTCGCCTCGCGCTCCAACCGTTCGACATGCGCGTTCAGCGCGCCCCGCGCCTCGTCGTCGATCACCGGGCCGATATCGGTCGCCGGGTCGGACGGGTCGCCGATCACCATGCAGCCCGCTGCGCCGACCAGCGTTTCGATGACCGCATCGGCAGTGTCCTTGGGCAGGTACAGCAACCGCAACGCCGAGCAACGCTGCCCCGCCGAGCCGAAGGCGGAGAGGAGGACGTCGTCGACCACCTGTTCGCGCAGCGCGCTGGTGTCGACGAACAGGCCGTTCAGGCCGCCGGTTTCGGCGATGAACGGCAGGATCGGGCCGTTACGGTTGGCGAGGCTGCGGTTGATCGCCCATGCGGTATCGGTGCCGCCGGTGAACGCCACTCCGGCGATCGCGGGATGCCCTACCAGCCCCGCGCCGACCTCCGCGCCCTCGCCCGGCAGTAGCGCCAGCAGGTCCGGGTTCAGCCCGGCGGCGTGGAACAGGCGGACCGCTTCATAGGCGACCAGCGGGGTCTGTTCGGCCGGCTTGGCGAGGACGGCGTTGCCCGCCGCCAGCGCCGCGGCGACCTGTCCGGTGAAGATCGCCAGCGGGAAATTCCAGGGGGAGATGCAAACGAACACGCCGCGGCCGTGGAGTTCGATCTGGTTCACCTCGCCCACCGGGCCCGGCAGCACGGTCGGGCCGGCGAAGCGGGTTTCCGCCAACAGCGCGTAATAGCGGCAGAAATCCACCGCTTCCCGCACCTCGGCAACGGCGTCGTTCAGCGTCTTGCCCGCTTCGGCGGACAGGATCGCGATGAAGCGATCCATCTGGGCATCGAGGGCGTCGGCCATGGCGCGCAGCACCTTGCCCCGCGCCACGCCGCCGGCGGCGTTCCACGCGGGCTGTGCGGCCTTTGCCAGATGGGCGGCGCGGTCGATATCGGCCGGGGTGGCGGGGCTGGCCGAACCGATCGTGCGGCCATGGTCGACCGGGCTGGTCATCGGCACCGCACCGGCGCCGGGCAGGGTCTGGCCGCCGACGACGGGCGCGGCGTGGATGGTGGCGAAGGTGTCGCGGAACGAGCGGGCCTGGCCACGGACCGTGGCGATCGAATAGTCGCGGCCAAGGGGGTTGGCGCGGCCGGGATAGATGGCGGAAGGTGACGGCAGGCGCGGATGTTGGCGCGGCGCCGCCGCGACCGCCGCCACCGGATCGGCCACCAGCGTCGTCGCGGGCACTTCCTCGTCCAGCAGCGCGTTCACGAAGCTGCTGTTCGCGCCGTTTTCAAGCAGGCGGCGGACCAGATAGGGCAGCAGTTCCTCGTGCCCGCCGACAGGAGCATAAGCCCGCAGGATCAATGCGTTATTGCCGACACTTGACGCCGCCGCACGGTACAGCCCCTCGCCCATGCCGTGCAGCCGCTGGTGTTCGATCTGCACCCCGGCGCGGTCGGCCATGTGGCGCACCGCCATCAGGCTGTGCGCGTTATGCGTCGCGAACTGCGGATAGAGCGCCGGCGCAGCGGCGATCAACTTATGCGCGCAGACGAGGTAGGACAGGTCGGTCGCCGCCTTCGAGGTGAACACCGGATAGCCCGGATGTCCGGCGATCTGCGCGCGCTTGACCTCGCTGTCCCAATAGGCGCCCTTGACCAGCCGGACCATGATCCGCCGCCCGGTGTCGCGCGCCAGCCGCTCCAGCCCGTCGATCACGCCGCGCGCGCGCTTGCCATAGGCCTGCACCACGACCCCCAGACCGGTCCACGCGCCCAGCTCGCTCTCACGCGCCAGCCGGTCGATGAGCTTCAGCGACAGGGCAAGCCGATCCGCCTCCTCGGCATCGATCGCGAGGTTGAGATTGTGGCGCGCACCGATCAGCGCCAACCGCTTCATCCGCGGATAAAGGTCGGCGAAGACGTCGTCCTCCCGCACCGCCTCGTAGCGCGGGCACAGCGCCGACAGCTTGACCGACACACCATGCCCCTGTTCGGGGGTACTGCCCGGCGCGCGCGCCCGGCCGACCGCGTCGATCGCCGCGGCATAGATATGTTCGTAGCGGTCGGCGTCTTCGGGGGTGCGTGCGCCCTCCCCCAGCATGTCGAACGAGCAGAGATAGCCTTCCTTGGCCGCGCGCTTCAGCGCCGCCTCGATCGTCGATCCCAGCACGAACTGGTCGCCCATGATCCCGACCGCCGCCGACAGCGCGCGGCGGATCACCGGTTCGCCCAGCCGCCCGGCCAGGCGCCGGATCGTCTCGCCGACACCGGCCGCACCGCCCTCGCCCACCAGCTTGCCGGTCAGCGTCAGGCCGATGGTGGAGGCGTTGACGAACAGGCTGGACGACTGGCCCAGATGGGCCGCCCAGTCGGCAGTGCCGACCTTTTCGGCGATCAGCCGGTCGCGCGTCGCAGCATCGGGCGTGCGCAGCAACGCTTCGGCAAGGCACATCAGCGCCAGCCCCTCCTGTGTGCCGAGCGAGAATTGCTGAAGGAACCCTTCGACCACGCCGGGCTTGGCCGCGGCGGCGCGGGTCCGTTCGACCAGCTTCGCCGCGCGATCGACGATGGCGCTGCGATCGGCCTGGGTCAGCGGCACCTGCGCCAGCAGTTGCGGCAGCAGGACGCCTTCGTCGATGAACTTGTCGGCGTCCAAGGCGTCCCAATCGATCGCGGGCATGTGTCTCTCCAGTGTCGGTTCCTCGCTATATCGCGGGCTGGAGCGAAGGTGCTTCGTATGTTGGGCGCCACGGGCGATGAATCGATTGCCAAACTGACCATTTTACGAGAATCATTCCAACGCGCGTCGCCCCAACGAAGGCTGGGGTTTCAGCGGGGAGCTGACAGTCCTCACCACGGGGAGACCCCAGCCTTCGCTGGGGTGACGTTTTGGAGATGGGCGGAGGCATCGTCATGGACCACACCGACCGCAAGCTGCTCCGCGTGCTGCAAGCCGATGGCCGCATCACCAACCAGGCGCTGGCGACGCAGTGCGGCATTTCCCCCGCCGCCTGTTTCGAACGCGTCCGGCGGTTGCGGGAGGGCGGCGTGATCCGGGGCTATGCCGCATTGCTCGATCCGGCCAAGCTCGATCGGTCGCTGCTGGTGTTCATCGAAGTGCTGCTCGACCGTACCACCGACGACGTCTTCACCGCCTTTGCCAACCATGTCCGCGACCTGCCAGAAGTGCTGGAATGTCATATGGTTGCGGGCGGTTTCGACTATCTGTTGAAGGTTCGCATGGCCGATATGGACGCGTATCGCGCCTTTCTCGGCCGGACGCTGACGACCGTCCCCGGCGTCCGCGAAACGCGGACCTATGCGGTGCTGGAAGAGGTGAAGGCGACGACCGCGCTGCCCCTGTAGGGATTAGGGTGCAGACCCATAAACGGCAACGGCCGTGATCGCCGTGGGAAGGCCGCTGGCGAGGAGCACAGCGCAGACGCGTGGCAGCGCCACGCGCAAGCAAGCGACGCGGCCAGCGGCCGTCCCACGGCGACCGCGAAGCGGCGGGCCGAAGCTGGTGCACGGCGGCGTCGGGGCTCCCCGCAAAGTAGTACTTTGCGGGGGCCCGGCCGCGCGTCGGTCACGATGCTTGTGCATCGATCCCTCCTTGCTCCTACCCGTGCACCAGCTTCGGCTCCGTCCCGGCCATTGCCGTTTACGGGTCTGCACCCTAGTCGCGGTCGATCATCAGATAGACCATCGTCTGGTTCAATAGCATGTACGCGATCTCGCCGAACGATACCGGTCCGGCGATGCCGGGGGTATGGCGCCCTTCCAGCCCGGCATAATTGTAGTTCAGGATGCAGTTGCAGCTGAACGCCACCTCGCCGCGCGGCGTACCGATCCGATTTGCGAATTCCTGTTCGTAATCGCCGATCGGGCGGGCGAAGCGATAGCCGATGCCGGGATGGACCGGTGCGAAGAAGGTGATCCGGCCCGCTTCCGCATCGACGGCAGCCGTCGCGACGTTGATGATCGCGCCATTGTAATCGGCAACCAGCGGCAAGCGGGTGTCGATGTCGTTTTCGGTGATATAGTCGGCAAGGCGGGTGCGAACGCCATCGACCAACGCCCATTCGACGGTGAAGCCCGCCGCCCCGCTGTCCTCCCCGAAGGTCAGCACCGGGCCGTCCATGTCGGGTTCGAACAGATTGACGATGTCGACGCGGGCAAAGTCCGTATCCGGCAGTGCGACGTGCAGTATCGCGGCCTGCTCGCTCGATGCAATGCCGGTGCGACCGTCGAACACCTTCGGTTCGTCGACGCCCGCGCGCTCACCGGCAACGCCCGTCACCCATCCGACCACCGGGCGTTTGAACAGTCCCGGCCAGTCCAGCCCGTGCAGCGCGAAATCGCTGTGCACGTCGCTATGTCCGGGCATCAGGACGATCGTATAGCCATTGTCGGCGCCGAGCGCCGCCATGTCCGGCATCGCCGCGCGGTCGAGCAGCCCAAGCCACGCGACCGAAGCACCGGCCGGCAGCTTCTGCACGAACAGGCGGTCGCGATCGCAGGTCCCGCCCAGTTCGTTGGTCATGAAATAGGGGCTGGTACCGCCGAGCCATTCGCCTTTCGGCAGATCGGCCAGCAGCCGTTCCTCACCCGCGAGGATCAGCACGTCGCCGGCCGCCAGCATCGCCGTCACCTCGTCGACGCTGTAGAGCGAGCGTTCCGCCGTGTAGGGGCCAGGACCGGTCATCGCGCTACTCCTCGAAAAATCGCAGCGAAGTCGTCCTGCGCGAAACGGAAATTGTCGCGGAAGAAGCTGCGCAATTCCTCGATCAGCGCAGCCCGGTCCGCATCGGCCCGTTGATAGGCATGGGTCAGGCGGATCATCAGGATGCGCAACGCCAGGCATTTGTAGGTCGGACGCGATTGGCCCGACAGCAACGCGTGCCAGCGTCCATCCGCCGGCGGTGGAATATCCGTGACGCCTGCCATACCCATCGATCCCCTATTGGGCATGGCTATGTCGCAGACGCATTAAAATTCGGTATTCGATTTCGGGCGCGCGCCGCTGGCGGCGGTGGCGGGGCGCTTCGTCGCCCGCCGGCGGATCACGGCTTGCGCGATAGCCGCGCTATGATAGCTTTTGCGTCCAAGCCCAAACGGGAGACGCCCAGATGGTCGCCGTTGCCAACCGCTATTCGGTCCTCGCCCTGTCCGATGGCGCCCCGCCGCCCGCATTGGCGGAGACGATCGAGCGGCTGCGTGCCACGCTGCTGCCGTTGGGCCGCAGTACCGACGGCGACCGGAACATCCTGGGCGCCCGGATCGACCGTTTCGTGGGCGATTCGGACGGGCAGGTCATCCTGCTGGCGCATGGGGGCGCCTGTCGCGCGGCGGCATGGTGGGCGCGATTGTCGCCGAGCCATTATGTGCAGCGCGTGCGGGGTGCGATCCTGGTCGATCCGGTGATCGACCCGACCGGCGATCGCTTCGCATCGCCCGCGACGCTGCTGCCGTTCCGGTCGATGACCGTCGACGGATCGGGCGGGATCGAAGCGCTGGCCCGCGAATGGGGCAGCGAAGTCCTGCCGGGCGATAGTGCGGTGCGCGGCCGCGGGCTGTTGGGGCTGATCGAGCGGATGAGCGGCGCGGTGGTCGCGCATGACGTGCGGACGGCGGAGAAGCTGGCGCGGTTGCGGTAGGGTTCGGCTGGTTCCACCCACCTCATCCTGATCCCGATCCTCCCCAACCGTTTGCTTCGAGCGCAGGTTCGAGCCTGTCGAGAACCGAAGTCGAGAAGGCGTTGCCCCAAACGGACCGTTCTCGACGGGCGCTTCTCGATTTCGCTCGAAGCTGCTCGAACCGAACGGGAGTGGAAGGTGGGAGCGGAGATTACCCCCGCCGCCGCGGCATCAACGCATTGCGCATCGCGAAGCTCGAATTGATCCGCGTCACGCCGGGCAAACGCGACAGGATGTCGGTGTGCAGCGCCTCATACGCCGCCGCCGATTCGACCGCGGCGCGCAGCCAGTAATCCGACTGTCCGGCCATCAACCAGCATTCCTGAATCTCGGGATGGCGGCGCACGGCGGCTTCGAAGCGCGAGAGATATTCCTCGGTCTGTCGCTCCAGCGTCACCTGGATGATGACGGTCGCGCCATGCTCTGCCGGATCGGCGCGGGTGACGACGGTATAGCCGCGGATCACCCCGGCATCCTCCAGCAGCCGCACCCGCCGCAGACAGGCGGAAGGCGACAGCCCGACTTCCGCCGCCAGTGCGTTGTTGGTCCGGCGCGCATCGAGCCGCAGCAGGTTGAGCAATTTGCGGTCGATCGCGTCGAGGTTCATGTTCGTTGCGCCCATCGCGCAGCTTGTTGCGTATTGCCTTAAAATTGGCAAATCCTGCGATGCTATCGCAGCTTTTGTCGTTCGATCGACGTTACGCTGTAGCGTACGGAGAGAGCATGAGCCTGTTGACGATCGACCTGAACGCACTGGTCGCCAATTATCGCACGATCGCGGCGCGGGCTGCCCCGGCGCGCGCGGCAGGCGTGGTGAAGGCGGACGGCTATGGACTGGGCGCGCGGCACGTCGCCGATGCGCTGTACGGCGCTGGATGCCGCGATTTCTTCGTCGCGCTGGCCGGCGAGGCGAGCGCGCTGCGCCCCACCCTCCCCGCCGATGCGCGGCTGTTCGTGCTGAACGGCATCGCGCCGGGCGAAGAGGTTTCGTTGATCGCCGCCGATGCGATCCCCGTGCTGAACGCGCCGGCCGACATCGCCCGCTGGCGGGCCGCCGCACGGATGGCGGGGCGGCAGTTGCCGGCGGCGGTGCAGGTCGACAGCGGCATGTCGCGGCTGGGGCTGGCGCCAGGCGAGGTCGCGGCGATCGCCGCCGATCCGGCGCTGCTCGACGGGATCGAGGTCGTGCTGGTGATGAGCCACCTCGCCTGTGGCGACGAACCCGATGCCGCCGCCAACGCCGCGCAGCGGACACGGTTCGCGGAACTGGCGGCGATGCTGCCCGATGCGCCGCGCTCGCTCGCCAATTCGGGCGGATCGTTCCTTGATGCAGCGTTCCATGGCGATCTCGTGCGGCCGGGGATCGCGCTGTATGGCGGCGCGCCGCAGGTGACCGGCGAGCCGGTCATGCGGCCGGTCGTGGCGCTCGACGCACGGATCGTGCAGGTGCGCACCGTGCCCGCCGGGACCGGCGTCGGCTATGGCCTGACCTCGGTCGCGGACCATGACCGGCGGATCGCGACGCTGTCCTATGGCTATGCCGATGGCTGGCCACGGATGCTGAGCAATCGCGGCGCGGCCTATGTCGCGGGTGTCCGTGCCCCGATTGCCGGGCGGGTGTCGATGGACAGCATCTGCATCGACGTGACCGACGTACCGCCGGACGTGCTGGCACGCACGCCGCACGCCGAACTGATCGGCCCGCACCAGACGATCGACCGGGTCGCGGCCGATGCGGGCACGATCGCCTATGAAATTCTGACCGGCCTGCGCCACCGCCATGCGCGGCGGATCATCGGGCCTGGCGAACGGGGGGATGCAGCATGCGGATCGTGATCCTGGGCGCGGGGGTGATCGGCGTCACCTCCGCATGGTATCTGGCACAGGCCGGGCACGAGGTCGTGCTGATCGACCGGCAGGCCGGCCCGGCGCTGGAGACGAGCTTCGCCAATGCCGGGGAGATTTCGCCCGGCTATGCCTCCCCCTGGGCCGCGCCGGGCATCCCGGCCAAAGCGATGAAGTGGCTGTTCATGGAACATGCGCCGCTGATCCTGCGGCCGCAGCTGGATATGGCGATGCTGCGCTGGCTGGTGGCGATGCTCGGCAACTGCAACGCGCGCGACTATGCGGTGAACAAGGGGCGGATGGTGCGGCTGGCGGAATATAGCCGCGACAAGCTGATCGAACTACGGGGCAGCACCGGTATCACCTATGACGAGCGGACGCAGGGCACGCTGCAGCTGTTCCGCGAGGAAAAGCAGCTGGCCGGCATCGACAAGGATATCGCGGTGCTGAAGGCCGACGGCGTCGCGTACGAAGTCCTCGACCGCGCCGGCTGCATCGCGGCCGAGCCGGGGCTGGCGGGCAGCAATCAGCCGTTGGCCGGCGGCTTGCGGCTGCCGGGCGACGAAACCGGCGACTGCTTCAAATTCACCAACGCGTTGGCGGCGATGGCGGTGGAGGCCGGCGTCGAGTTTCGCGTGGGCACGACGATCCACAGGATGGTCAAGCAGGGCGACCGGATCGTCGGGGTCGAAACCGATGGCGGGGTCATCACCGGCGACGCGTATCTGGTGGCGTTGGGCAGCTTTTCGCCGCGGCTCGTGGCGCCGCTGGGGGTCAGGCTCCCGGTCTATCCGGTGAAGGGCTATTCGATCACCGTGCCGATCGTCGACGACGCCCGCGCGCCGGTATCGACGCTGCTCGACGAAAGCTACAAGGTCGCGATCACCCGGCTGGGCGACCGCATCCGCGTCGGCGGCATGGCGGAAATTTCGGGGTTCAACAACGACCTGCCCGAAGCGCGGCGGGCGACGCTGGAATATTCGCTGGGCAGCCTGTTCCCCGGCGCCGGCGACGCGTCGCGGGCGAGCTATTGGAGCGGTCTGCGCCCGATGACACCCGACAGCACGCCGGTGATCGGCGCCACGAAGCTGTCGAACCTGTTCCTCAACACCGGCCACGGGACGCTGGGATGGACGATGGCGTGTGGATCGGCGGCGGTGATCGCCGACCTGATGTCGGGGAAGCGGGCGGCGATCGAGACGGCCGACCTGTCGATCGCGCGCTATTGAACCAGTAGCGCCGCGAGGGCCGGTACCGTCAACGGCTCGGCACACAGGAACCCCTGGTACAGCTGGCACCCTTCGGTCGCCAGCGCGTCGCGTTGGGCGACGGTTTCGACCCCCTCGGCGATGATCGTCAGGTCGAGCGAGCGTGCCATGTCGATGACGCCGCGTACCACCACCCGGTCGCGGTGCGATCCGACGATGTCCTGCGTCAGCCGCCGGTCGAGCTTCAGGTAGTCGAGCGGCAACGCCTTGAGATAGGCGAGGCTGGAATAGCCCGTGCCGAAATCGTCGATCGCGACGCGGCATCCGGCGGCACGCAGCGTGGCAAGCAACCCCGCCGCCTCGCCCAGTTCGGTGATGAGGCCGCTTTCGGTGATCTCGACCGTTAGCCGGTTGCGCGGAAAGCCACTGCCATCGGCGGCGGCGAGCAGCGTCTCGGCAAAATCGCGCTGCGCGACATCCTCCGCGGTCACGTTGATCGACAGGCGCAAGCGCGACAGCGGCGCGTCCCAGCCGGCGGCGATCCGCATCGCCAGCTGCTGGATATGCGCCGACAGCCGCGCCGACAGCCCCGCGCGGGCGGCGGCGGCCAGCAACAGCTCGGCACCCAATTCGCCGCGATCCGGATGCGCCCAGCGGGACAGCGCCTCGACCCCGACGATCCGTCCCGACAGCACATCGACCTGCGGCTGGAACAGGATGGCGATCTCGCCCCGGTCGATCGCGCGGTGGACCTCGCCCGACAGGCTGTCGGCATCGCTCGCGGGAGCGCGTTCGCGCCGGTCGTCGGCCCTGCCGCCCGGCAAGGCGCCCTGCCCGCGCAGGATCAGCGCCGCGCCATCCTCGCCCGCCTGCGCCAGCGCGACCGTCTGGCGCAGGCCCAGCGACACCACCGTGCTGCCGGCGATGAACGGACGGGCCATCGCCTTGGCGACCGCCGCTTCGAGCCCGGTATCGGTACCGTGCGGCAACAGCACCGCGAACTCGGTCCCGCCCAGCCGCGCCAGTGCCGCACGCGCGACGCCGGCGTCGCGCACCGCCTGTTCGATCCGTCGCTCCACCGCGCGTAGCAGCGTGTCGCCGACGACGCGCCCCTGCTGACGGTTGACCGGATCGACCCCGCTGATCGCCACTACGCGTATGCCGGGGCGCTCGCCCGTTTCGATCCGGCGATCGAGCCAGCGCACCGCCCCGGCATGGTCGCGCACCGATCCCAGCGCCTCGCGCACCACCGCGCCGATATCGCCGACCCGCGCCAGCGGTTCGACCAGCGCGTGCAGCCGCCCGCTATGGGCGTCGCGCGCGACATGCTGCACTACCCGGCCGAGCCCCGGCAGATCATGGGCAAAGGCGGTGGCAGGCAGCTGCTCGGTCAGCCGCCGGATCGCCGCCAGCGCGGTATGCCGGCCGTCGGGACCCAGCGCGCGCAACAGGGTGCGCGGGTCGCTGGTCTCGGCGAAACCGGTCGCCTCCGCCAGCGCGGGCGTCAGTTGCAGCGACCCGCGCTCCGCATCGTGCCGCCAGCCGAGCGGCGCACCGGCACCCGCCGCGGGATCGTGCCAGCCGCCGCCCATGCGCAGCACATGGCGTTCGGCCGATCGCACCGCCTGTACCAGCACCTCGCCCGCGATCGGGCTGACCAGAAGATGCGTCGCGCCGGCATCGTGCAGCGCGCCCAGCCGGTCGACGTCGCCGCGCGACACCAGCACGAGCAGCGCATCGCCATGCCCGGCGATCCGCGCCAGTTCGGCGGTGGCGGCGATCCCCTCGTCGATCGCACCGCGCGCATCGACGATCGCGATCGCCGTCCCGCTGGCGGCGACCCGCTGGCGCAGCCCATCGGCACGCCGCGCGGCGACCACCCGCCAGCCGGCCCGCGACAGCACCGCCGCCAGCTCGTCGCGCTGCCGAAACGACAGCACGAACAGCGCGCGCTGCTGCGCCGCATCATGGCCGTGCCGAATGGTCAGATCCCCCCCATCGTCGGCGACTGTATGGCGGCATCCGCGCGGCGGCAATGGACAGCTTGTACGGTCCGTCGCGGGCGCTCGCTGCAGGGAAACGTCACCCCAGCGAAGGCTGGGGTCTCAGGCGGCTCCTGCTTCGTGCTATCAGCAGAAGATCCCAGCCTTCGCTGGGATGACGTCCGGGTCGGATCGAATGGAACAAGCACCAAGAGCGTGTCTTGCAGCGCCGACCCGCTGCCCACCCTTGTCAGGCAGGAAGCGAAGCAGCGTACCGCCCCCAGGCGGATCATCACCCCGGACCGATACAGGCCAGCGGACCGGGCGACCGCGCGACCTTGTCCTGTACCGCATTGCCCCCTACCTTCGCCAGCAATGTCCTGCGCCCCTTCCCTCGTCGATGCGCATGGCCGCACCATCCGCTATCTCCGCATCTCGGTCACCGACCGCTGCGACCTGCGCTGCCGCTATTGCATGTCGGAGGCGATGTCGTTCCTCCCCCGCGCAAAGGTGCTCAGTCTCGAAGAGATCGCGACGATCGCTGAACGCTTCGTGGCGCGCGGGATCGACAAGATCCGCCTGTCGGGCGGTGAGCCGCTGGTGCGGCGCGGGGTGGCCGAGCTGTGCACGCGGCTGGGGCGAATGATCGGGCACGGACTCGACGAGCTGACCATGACGACCAACGCCACCCGGCTGCGCGAACATGCGCCGGAACTGGCCGCGGCGGGCATCCGGCGGATCAACGTCAGCCTCGACAGCCTCGACGCCGACACCTTTCGCTACGTCACCCGGCATGGCGATGTCGCACAGGTCCTCGACGGCATCGCCGCCGCGCGTGAAGCGGGGCTGGCGGTAAAGATCAACATGGTGGTCCTGAAAGGGCTGAACGAGGATCAGGTCGGCGACATGCTCGACTGGTGCGGACGCGAGGGGCACGACCTGTCGCTGATCGAAACGATGCCGCTGGGCGCGATCGACGAGGATCGTACCGACCGTTTCGTGCCATTGACGCGGGTGTTCGACACGCTGTCCGACCGCTTCACCCTCACCCGCGACACCCACCGCACCGGCGGCCCGGCGCGCTATTGGCGGATCGGGGAACATGGCAACCGGCTGGGCCTCATCTCGCCGCTGACCGAGAATTTCTGTGGCGGGTGCAACCGCATACGCCTTACGACCGAGGGCAAGCTGTACCTCTGCCTTGGCCATGACGACCATGTCGACCTGAAGGACGCGCTGCGCACCGGCGGGATCGCGGCGGTCGATGCCGCGCTCGACGCCGCCCTGCCGCGCAAGCCCGCTGCCCACGATTTCCGGATCGAAGCCGGCGCGGCCCCCGCCGTCGCCCGCCATATGAGCGTGACCGGCGGATGACCCGACTAGCCCTGCTCGCCTCCCCCACGGCGCAGGCGCGCGCGGCGGAGGAGACGCTGCGCGCCCGCTACGACTGGGTCGGGGTCGAGGATGCCGACCTGATCGTCGCGCTGGGTGGTGACGGATTCCTGCTGCAGGTGCTGCACATGCTGCTGGAGCGGCACAATACCGTGCCGGTGTTCGGGATGAACCTCGGCACGGTCGGGTTCCTGATGAACGAATGGCGGATCGACGAGCTGGAGCGGCGGCTGGGCCGGGCCAAGCCGTTCCGCGTGTCGCCGCTGACCATGACCGCGACGACGATGGACGGCGAGGTCCGCGTGCTGCCGGCGATCAACGAAGTCTCGCTCCTGCGCGAAACCCGGCAGACCGCGAAGCTGGAGGTCGTGCTCAACGACCGCGTCGTGATGCCCGAACTGGTGTGCGACGGCATTCTCGCGGCGACGCCCGCCGGGTCGACCGCGTACAACCTGTCCGCCAACGGACCGATCCTGCCGATGGGATCGGGGATGCTGGCGCTGACCCCGATCAGCCCGTTCCGCCCACGGCGCTGGCGCGGGGCGATCGTGCCCGACAAGGCACGCATCACCCTGCGTGTGCTGGAACCCGAGAAGCGCCCGGTGTCGGCCGTCGCCGACCAGCGCGAAGTGCGCGACGTGGCGCAGGTCGACGTGGTGGTCGACCGGGTGCGCGACCTGACGCTGCTGTTCGACCCGGAGCATGCGCTGGACGACCGGATCACGATGGAGCAGTTCGCGGGGTAGGTCTGCCCTGCCTGGAAGCAGGTTGGTTCACGCGGAGGCGCAGGGGACGCGGAGGGGTTGCGCTTGGGCACAGCGGATATCCTGCGCTGCCGGACAACGTCATCCCAGCGAAGGCTGGGATCTCCCGGTGGTAGCACGGGACAAGAGCCGCTTGGAGGCCCAGCCTTCGCTGGGGCGACGTCTAGCGAACGGGATCGTCCCTTTGCCCGAGGCGCAACCCCTCCGCGTCCTCTGCGCCTTTGCGCGAAAAACCTCCCCTCCGCGCCTTCGCGTGAACAAACCCCGCTCCTTCCTTTCCCGCCCACGGCAAAAACCGAAATAACCGCTTGCAAAGCCCAAATCCGCTGGTAGAGACGCGGCCTCGCAGTTGTTCCCTGATAGCTCAGCGGTAGAGCTCTCGACTGTTAATCGAGCGGCCGTAGGTTCGAATCCTACTCAGGGAGCCAGCGACACCCCGGCATCTACCTGGTCGACAAGGCGGGACTTCGGTTCCGCCTTTCGCCGTTTCAGCGATTTCGTCGTTCGTCAGCCGGCGTTCAGCATCGGGTAATCTCGTGTACGGCACGGTCCGTCGGCTTATGACCACGGACCCGAACCCGTGGCCGATCGTTCCACCTTCATGGAAGATCGCCATGGGTCGGTAGCCATGGCGGCATTGGAGAAACTGATGTTGCTGCACCCTACCTCGCGTGCCCGCCTTCGCGCGATTGGCACCACCCTTGTCGGGGCACTGGCTCTGGCGGCCTGCGCGACGCCGACACCCTATCAACCCGCATCGGGTTCGGGCTTCTATCGCAACGGCTATAGCGACCAGCAGATCGAGCCCAATCGCTATCAGGTGAGCTTCGCCGGCAACAGCCTGACCTCGCGCGAGACGGTCGAGCGCTATTTGCTCTATCGTTCGGCCCAGCTGACGCTGGAACGCGGCTTCGACTATTTCATCCTCGCCGACCGCGACACCAATCTGCGCAGCCGCACCTATTCGACGCCCGGCGTCGGTGGTTTCGGCGGCTGGGGCGGTGGCTTCGGCTGGGGCGGCTGGGGTCCGGCATGGCGCTATCGCAGCCCGGCGTTCGGCTGGCGGACGTGGGACCCGTTCTGGGGTGATCCGTTCTTCGATCGCTCGGTCGATATCCGCACCGTCGACAAGTATGAAGCGCTGGCGGAGATCGTGCTGGGTCGCGGGCCCAAGCCATCCAACAACGTCCGCGCGTTCGACGCGCGCGCGGTCCTGCAGAGCCTCGGGCCGAGCGTGATGGAGCCCGAACCGCGGCGGTAACGCTGCGACAGGGGTAGAAACAGGAAGGCCGCCGTTCCCATCGGGACGGCGGCCTTTTTTTTCGTTGGCGTGAAAAGCCCGCTCTGGCGACATGAAATCCGGCCTATTCGTATCCCCGCGCAGGCGGAGATCCAAAGTAACAAAGCGCGGCGCCTGCGGCTCTGGATCCCCGCCTGCGCGGGGATACGGTCCACTTAACGCCTTACGCCACCAGCGCCCCATGGCAGTGCTTGTACTTGCGCCCCGAACCGCACGGGCACGGCGCATTGCGGCTGACGCGGCCTTCCCAGCTGGCGGGGTCGTCGCCCAAGTCCTCGTCGGGCTGCGGCGCTGCCATCTGCAGCATCGGCACGCGGGTGGTGACGAGGCCCGGCGTCCCCTCCCCGCCCCAGCTGTCGTCCTCGCCGGTCAACGGGTCGATATGCATCGTCAGGAAATCGGGCAGCTCGGGAAGCTCGGGCGGCGCCTGGAAGTTGAAGTTGGCGTGCGCCATCGTCCGGGTCACGTCCTCGCGGATGCTGGCAAGCATCCGTTCGAACAGCGCGAACGCCTCCTGCTTATATTCGTTGATCGGCGTCTTCTGCGCGTACGCACGCAGGTGGATGACGGCGCGCAGCGCGTCGAGCATCGCCAGATGCTCCTTCCAGTGATGGTCGAGCGTCTGGAGCAGGATCGACTTTTCGATCTGGGTCCAGCTTTCGGCATCCAGTTCGGCCGACTTCGCATCGACCAGCGCGTCGGCGTCCTTGCGGATGCGCTCTTCCAGCGTCTCCGCGTCGAGGCCGTCCTCGTTCGCGATCCAGTCGGCGACCGGCGCGTCGACGCCCAGCAGCTCCTGCGCCCGCTCGCGCAGCCCTTCGACGTTCCACTGTTCGGGGTAGCTGTCGGGCGGCACGGCGTCGCCGACGACGGTGTTGACCGTCGCGTGGCGCATGTCGACCACCACGTCGCCGACCGTCTCTGCGTCCATCACGTCGGCGCGCTGTTCGTAGATGACCTTGCGCTGGTCGTTCATCACGTCGTCATATTCGACGACCTGCTTGCGCACGTCGTAGTTGCGTGCCTCGACCTTTTTCTGCGCGGTTTCGATCGCACGCGACAGCCACTTGCTGCCGATCGCCTCGCCATCCTCGATATTGTTGCGCATCATCTTCGCAAACAGCGTATCCGGCCCGAAAATCCGCAACAGATCGTCGTCGAGGCACAGGTAGAAGCGCGACAGGCCCGGATCGCCCTGCCGCCCCGAACGGCCGCGTAGCTGGTTGTCGATGCGGCGGCTTTCATGGCGTTCGGTGCCGAGCACGAACAGGCCACCGGCCTCCAGCACCTTCTGCTTTTCCTCGACGATCTCGGCACGGACGCGGGCCAGCGCGGCGTCATATTCGCTGGTGCCTTCGACCAGGTCGGGGTTCTCGTCGAGCATGCGGAACTCGGCATTGCCGCCCAGCTGAATGTCGGTGCCGCGCCCGGCCATGTTGGTGGCGATGGTCACCGCGCCCAGCCGGCCGGCCTGCGCCACGATATGCGCTTCGGATTCGTGATAGCGCGCGTTCAGCACCTTGTGGTCGACGCCCTCCTGCGTGAGGAATTCGGACAGCAGTTCCGACTTTTCGATCGAGACGGTGCCGACCAGCACCGGCTGGCCCTGCGACGCGTGTTCGCGGATCTTCCGGGCGATGGCGCGGAACTTGTCGTCCAGCGTCTTGTAGAATTCGTCTTCCTCGTCGACGCGGCGGACGGCCACGTTGGTCGGGATCGAGACGACGTTCATCTTATAGATGTCGAAGAACTCGGGCGCTTCGGTCGCCGCCGTGCCGGTCATGCCCGACAGCTTGGGATACATGCGGAAATAATTCTGGAAGGTGATCGAGGCGAGCGTCTGGTTCTCCGGCTCGATATTCACGCCTTCCTTCGCCTCGGCGGCCTGGTGCAGGCCGTCGGACCAGCGGCGCCCGTCCATCATGCGGCCGGTGAACTCGTCGATAATGACGACCTTGCCGTCCTTCACGATGTAATCGGTGTCGCGCTTGAACATCACGTTCGCGCGCAGCGCCTGGTTCACATGGTGCACGACCTGCGTATTTTCGAAGTCGTAGAGGTTGGCGCCGAACAGCAGCCCGGCATCCTCCAGCATCCGCTCCATCTTTTCGGTGCCGTCCTCGGTCAGCACGATCGACTTCTGCTTCTCGTCCTTCTCGTAATCGTCAGGACTCAGCCGCTTCACGATCTCGTCGACCGAGCGATACAGGTCGGACTTGTCGTCGGTCGGACCCGAAATGATGAGCGGGGTGCGCGCCTCATCGATCAGGATCGAATCGACCTCGTCGACGATCGCGAAATTGAACGGCCGCTGCGTCATCGACTGGCGGTCGAACTTCATATTGTCGCGCAGATAGTCGAAGCCGAATTCGTTGTTGGTGCCGTAGGTAATGTCGGCAGCATAGGCTGCCCGACGCTCGTGATCGGGGATGTTCGGCACGATCACGCCGGTGGTGAGCCCGAGGAAGCCATAGACCTGCCCCATCTGCGCCGCGTCGCGTCGCGCCAGATAGTCGTTGACGGTAACAACGTGGACGCCGTCACCCGGCAGCGCGTTCAGATAGCAGGCGAGCGTCGCGACCAGCGTCTTGCCCTCACCGGTACGCATTTCGGCAATCTCGCCGCGGTGGAGGACGATGCCGCCGACCATCTGCACGTCGAAGTGGCGCATGCCGAGCACGCGGCGTGCGGCTTCGCGGACGGTGGCGAAGGCTTCGGGCAGCAGCGAATCGAGTTTTGCGCCACCGGCCAGCTGTTCGCGGAACTTCGGGGTCTGCGCGGCCAGTTCCACGTCGGACATGGCGGTCAGCGTGGGTTCGAACTCGTTGATCTTGTTGACGATCGAACCGAGCGACTTGACGTAGCGGTCGTTGGACGACCCGAACAGCGATTTGGCGAGGCCACCGAACATGGATGTGCTTCCTTGGAATACGGAGCGCGCACCGCGACGGATTCGGCGGCTGCGCAGAGAGGCAAAAGGTCGGAAAAGCGCGAAGGGGCGCTATTCGTGCGTGCGCAGCGTCCGGTCGCGCACCGCGACATGGGGTGCGGGCGTCAGGAACAGCGGCTGCGGCTCGCCGACCAGCGGCTGCAACGGCCGTAGCGTCGCAGGCGTCGGCGCCTCGACGATCGCCACCGCGATCTGCCCCGCCACCGCTTGTGCCGCCGCCACGTGCCGTGCGTTCGCGACTCCCACGCCGGGGAGCAGGCCGGTCAGGCCCGTCAGCAGCGCGGAAAGGAACAGCAGCAAACGCAAGCGATACGTCCGAACGTTATGGTTTCGCGACGGGGCGCCCGGCGCAAGCGGGTGAGACATAGGGACGCGACGGCACGGCGTCCACCCAGTCCGCATCACTTATCGGTCAGCAAGCCCGGCGTCGATCCGGGAAGTTGCCAAGTGAAGGACATCCGCCATCGGCCCGTGGTGGCCGCCCCCTTCACGTTGGTCGCCGGGCGAAACCTGCTGCGTTCGAGCATCAGTCGGCAGGTTGTGCCATCAAGCAGCGCGCTGCCGCTCGATTCAACGGTCCGGCAACCGGTCGGCTTGCCCGTTCGGCCGATCTGCATCTCGACCCGGGTGATACCTTGCTCTTTCAACAGCAGCGCATCGGTCGGATAGTCGTCCGGAACGACCCACGTTTCGGGATCGACCGGCTGCGGGTCGGTTTGCGCCAATACCCCACCACCACAACAAAGCGTTGCAACCGCCGCGCCCATGCGTAGGAACCGTCGCATCCTCATCCCCTGCCCCATATGGGGTGCAGGCTAGACCGGACACCGCGCCCATGTCGACTGCCGTCTCCCCGCTCGCCACGCCCTTTCCCGCGCTGCCGCCGATCGGCGGGGTAACGCTGCGGGTCGCGCGGGCGCAGTACAAGAATTGGGATCGCTGCGACCTGACCTTTGCGACGCTGGCCGAAGGGACGGCGGTGGCGGGGGTGCTGACCAACAGCAAATGTCCCTCGCCCGAGGTAGAATGGTGCCGCCGCGCGCTGGTGCTGGGGCGCGCGCGGGCGCTGGTGGTCAATGCGGGCAATTCGAACGCCTTTACCGGCGACCGGGGCCGTGCCGCGGTCGAGGCGATCGCGGCACGCACGGCGCAGGCGATGGCGTGCCAGCCATCGGACGTGTTCGTAGCCTCGACCGGGGTGATCGGCGTGCCGTTGCCGATCGACAAGGCCGAGGCCGGGCTAGACGCAGCGTTCGTCGCCGAACCCTGTGGCTGGGAAGCGGCGGCCGAGACGATCGGGACGACCGACACCTTTACCAAGGGCGCGTTCACGACCGCGAAGGTCGGCGACCGGACGGTCAAGCTGGCCGGGATCATCAAGGGATCGGGCATGATCGCGCCCGACATGGCGACGATGCTCGGTTTCATCTTCACCGATGCGGCGGTCGATCCGGCGTTCCTGCAAGCTGCGCTGGAGGCGGCCAATCGCCAGAGTTTTTCGTGCATCACGGTCGATGGCGATACCTCGACCAGCGACACGGTGCTGGCGTTCGCGACCGGTGCTGCGGGCGGCGAGCCGATCGCGTCGTTCGACGATGACGGCGCGGATGCCTTCGCGGCGGCGCTGCACGACCTGTGCCGGCAACTCGCGCATCTGGTGGTGCGCGATGGCGAGGGCGCTTCGAAGTTCATCGCGGTGACCGTCGAGGGTGCGGACAGCGACGGCAGCGCGCACCGCATCGCCATGAGCATCGCCAACTCGCCGCTGGTCAAGACCGCGATCGCGGGCGAGGACGCCAATTGGGGCCGGGTGGTAATGGCGGTCGGCAAGGCGGGCGAACCGGCCGACCGCGACAAGCTGGCGATTCGGTTCGGAACAACGCAGGTGGCCGAGGGCGGCCTAGCGGTCGCGGGCTATGACGAAGCGCCGGTCGCGGCGCATCTTAAGGGCCAGGAGGTCGAGATCGGCGTGGACCTGCACCTCGGCGAAGGGCACGCGACGGTGTGGACCTGCGACCTGACGCATGGGTATATCTCGATCAACGCCGATTATCGGAGTTGATGGCGCAACCAATCTTCGCCTTTGACTTCCTGCGTGAAAGGAACGTCGGGGTATTGGATCAGTAAGGACTGCTGCCGCGCGCCAACGGGGAAATCGCAACCTGCGCTGGGATGCCGTTCAAAGCTGCGCGTCGAGTGGCTCGATCGAAAGCATCTCGTCGAGAATGACAAGTCCGGGATACAGGCGGAAGTGGTCATATCCCGGATTTGATCGACCTTTCTTTTTGACCGCCTGCCGTCCGACGAAGCGAACCTTGTAGAGGCGGCCATACCACAACCCCTTACTTCCGCGGGGTTTGGTAAAAGGCTTCAGCGCTTCGCGAGTGTTGAACCATGGTCGCAGAACTGCAGGATCCAGATCGGGACGGGTGGTCGCGCCCTCGGCGAAGGATTGCCCTTCGAACTCGTCGATCCAGACGCCTTCATAAATGCGCGGCAGGTCGGTATCGACGCAAATCCTGTCGCCGCGATAGACGAGCGATTTGCGGCTGCCTTCCCCCACCTCGCGATGGCACGGTGGGGGTCGATAGATGCGCTGTGGCGGTGCTACCTGTAAAAGCAGCGCCGCCAGCAGCATCAGCTCAGTTCACCCTCGAGCCACGCCTTCAACTGGCTCTTCGGGCGGGCACCGAGCAGATCGGCAACTGGCTGGCCGTTCTTGAACAGCTTCAACAGCGGGATCGACTGGACGCCCATCGACCCGGCGGTGTCGGGGTTGGCCATGATGTCGATCTTGGCGATCGTCACCTTGTCACCCAGTTCGTCGGCGATTTCCTCTAGCGCGGGGGCAATCATCTTGCACGGGCCGCACCAGTCCGCCCAGAAATCGACCAGCACCGGCTTGTCGGATTGCAGCACGTCGGCGGAAAAGCTGGCGTCGGTAACGGTCTTGGTCGGCATGGGAATCTCCTTCTTACGCCAGTATCTATGGACGAGCGGTCAGCGGCTCAAGCTTCGCGGGACAAGCTTTGTTCCCCTGCCCCCAAGCCCGGCTTGTGCGCGTCGAGCAGCGCGGCGGGCAGGACGAAGAGTTTCGGCCCGGCGGTGTAGAGCAGCGCGGCTTCGATCGCCCGGTCGGGGAAGATGACGCGAAGTGCGGCGGCATAGGCGGCCATCTGCTTCAAGTGATAAACCGGAATATCGTCGATCGCGGACGGCACGCGGCGGCCGGTCTTGAAATCGACCACGCGGACGGTCGTCGCCCCGATGCACAGCCGGTCGACTGTGCCGGCCACGACCTGCGTGCCAACGACGGCGGCGATCGGCGCTTCGGCCAGCGCATCGGGGCCGAACAGGTTGGCGAAGGCGGGATCGTCGAGGATCGCCAGCGCGTCGCGCGTTACCCGCTGGCGCAGCGCGGCATCCTCCACCCCCGCCGCGCCGGCCAGCCAGCGCTCGGCGGCAGCGGCGCGGTCGGCGCGCGGCAGGTCGGGTAGCCGCTCGAACAATTGGTGGAGCAGCCGCCCACGCTCGGCGGCGGCGCGCATCGTGGCGGTCGGTGGCGGGTCGGCGACCTCGTCGTCGCCCAGCGCCGACGGGGCGAGCGGGCGCGGTGGACGGGCTTCGGCCGGGGCAGGCGCACGAAGCCAGTCGGGCGCAGGCGCGGTCGATGGGGTCGTCGTGGCACGGCGCGTGCGGGCGGCTACCGGTGCCTGCGGCGTCAGGCCGGTGAAGACGCGCTCGTCCTCCCCTTCGCTCACGCCCAATGCATCGAAGGCGGCGGCGGCGGCGCTGTACCAGCTGAGTGCGGGCGGGACGCCCTGACAACGCGCGGAGGGCGCGCCGGCGATAATCAACCGTTCCTCGGCACGGGTCGCGGCGACGTAGAACAGCCGCCAATGTTCTTCGAGTTCGCGCTGGTCGACCGCGGCGACGGCATCGTCTACGGGCGTGCCGCGCTCGCCGCTGCGCGGGCGGAAAACGGGGAACGCCGCACCGTCATGGCCTTGCGGAGTCCAGGCAACGATATCGCGGCGGCTGTTGGCGGGATCGATCGCGGCGTCGGCGAGCAGGACCAGCGGCGCCTGCAACCCCTTCGATCCGTGCGCGGTCATCACCCGCACCGCACCGCCCGCAGCACCGGCGTCACGCTTGATCTCCACCTCGCCGCGATCGAACCATTCGACGAAGCGTTGCAGCGACGACGTCGCGACGCTCTCGAACGACAGCGCGGCGTTGAGCAACTCGTCGATCGGGTCGCGCGCTTCCTCGCCCAGCCGCGCGATCAGCTTGCGGCGGCCATCGAGATCGCCCGACAGCAGCTCTTCGAGGAAGCGATAGGGCGTGGCGAAATCGGCGCGGCGCAGGATGCGCGACAGCGGCTCGACTGCGGTGCTGTTGGTCTGGCGCAAATGCCGCCAGAGACTCCCGCCTTCGCGTAGCGCGCCGGCCAGCAGTTGTTCCTGCGTCCAGCCGATCAGTGGCGAAACCAGCAGATTGGCGAGGCTCAGGTCGTCGTCGGGCTGGAGCGCGAAGCGGATCGCCGCCAGCAGGTCCTGCACCGCCAGCGGCGCGTCGAGCCGCAACCGGTCGACGCCCGCGACCGGCACCCCCTCCGCATACAACCGCGCGACGATCAGGGAGGCGAGGTCGCCGCGACGCTTGACCAGCACCATGATGTCGCCGGCCTGCAGCGTCCGGCCCTTGGATTCGAGCGGCAGCGTGCCGATCCAGCCCTTGATCGCGCGGGCGATCTGTTTGGCGATCATCCGGGTCGAATCGTCGACCCAGCCTTCCTCGTCGTCACCCGCCGCTTCGACCACGGTCGGTGCCCACAGGGTGACGGTGCCGGGACCGGGCACTTCGCTGTCATGCGTTTCAGGCGCGTCGATGCCCATGCCGGGCCCGGGCAGCGCGGCGATGGCGGCGTCGACGAACTCCAGCACCGGGCGCGTCGTACGGAAGCTGTGCGTCAGCGATAGCGTATCGAGTTCGCGGGCATCGCCGCGATATTCCGCCGGGAGGGCGGCGCGACGGGCGAAGTCGTGATGCGCCGCGCGGAAATAGATCGGGTCGGTGCCCTGAAACCCGAAGATCGCCTGTTTGTAATCGCCGACGACGAACAGCGTCCGCATCCCCGCCGCGCGCACCGCATCGCCGCTGAAATACTCCTCGACCAGCGACCGGACGATCGCCCATTGCTGCGGATTGGTGTCCTGCGCCTCGTCGATCAGGACGTGTTCGGTGGTCTGGTCGAGCTTGAAGCGGACCCAGTCGCCGATGCCGGGTTGCGCGAGCAGCTTCAGCGTCTCGCGGATCAGGTCGTCGAAATCGACCGCGCCGGCTCGCCGCTTGGCGCGGACATAGGCGTCGGCATAGGCGCGACCGGCCTCCAGCGCACCGGCCAGCGCATCGGCGTAAGCAGCCTGTGCGCGGATCGACAGCAGTTCGGCGGCGCGGGTGCCGACCGCATCGGCGAGGTCGTCATAGTCGGGTTCGGCGGCGAGCAGCTTGGCCGACGCCTTTTTCAGCGTATCCTTCTGGGTGAAGAACATCCCCCGCACGTCGCTTAGGCGCAGTGCGCGCCCGGCCGCCGGTTGCGCCAGCCAATCCATGATCGCGCCATGCAGCTTCTGCCCGGTCGCGGTGCCCCAGGCGCGATTGGCCTCGGCCAGCCGTTCGAGCGCGTCGCAGTCGAATTCGTCGTCGCTGCACGCGGCCGCGATCACCTCGTCCACGTCCCCGGACGGCAGATGGAAGGAGCGGCGCAGGAAGGGCTGGATGCCGCTCGGCAACTCCGCCATCGCCTGTGGATTGCGAGCACATTCGCGCAGGAAACCTTCGGCCGCGCCCTCGCCCATCCGCAGCGACATCGCGGCGATGGCGTCGCCGATCCGGGTCGACCCGCTGCGCTGTTCCTCGACCAGCAATTCGGCCAGCGCCTCGCGCGCCATGCCGGCTTCCTCGCGCGCTTCGAGGGGGCGGAAGCCGGGGATCAGCCCCGCCTCGACCGGAAAACCGGCGAGCAGGCTTTGGCAGAAGCCGTGGATCGTCTGGATACGGACACCGCCCCCCGGCGCGTCGAGGACACGCGCGAAAAGCGTGCGGGCGCGGGCAAGCAGCGCCGGGTCGTTCACATCTTCTCCCAGCGCGAAAAGATCGGCTTTCAACTCGGCGGTCGGCAACCGAACCCAGCGCGCCAGCCGGCTGGCCACGCGCTCGGCCATCTCCGCCGCCCCGGCCTTGGTGAAGGTCAGGCACAGGATCGCCGCCGGATCGACGCCGCGCAGCAGCAGGCGGAACACCCGCGCCGACAGGACGTGCGTCTTGCCGGTGCCCGCCGATGCCGACAGCCAGACATGGCGGTGCGGGTCGCTGGCCGCCGCCTGGTCGTTCTTCAACCGCTGGAGCGCGCGGACTTCACTCACGGCCATACCATTCGTCGCGGCGCATCAGCTGGTCATACTCGGCATAGGGGGCGTATTCGGGGACCAGCTTGGCCTTGAACGCTTCGTCGCCAGTCAGGAACCGGCCAACCGCCGCTTCAAAATGCGCCGCCGCCCGCGCGACGAACTCGGCGGTCGGCACGCGGTCCTTCGATCCGTCGGGCGACACCGGCGTCGACATCTTGCCAAAGCGGTCGCCGTCCTTGGTCAGCGACCAATATTCGAACGCGGTGGCGGTGCCGCCGACGCCCTTGAAGCAGCCGCGTTCCGCCATCAGCCCCAGCAGTCCCAGCTGCAGGCTGAAACCGGCAGCAACCGCCTTGGCGGTCGGGGCCTTCCCGGTTTTATAATCGATAATGGCTAGGCTGCCGTCTTGCGCCCGATCGATGCGATCCGCCTTGCCGGTCAGTTCGACCCCGGCGATCTCCAGCTTCCCGTCGCATTCGACGCCCGCGACGATCCGCCCCTCGGCCAGCTTCTCGTGGGTGAAGGCGGCGACCCAGTCGATCGCCTCGCGCAGCCGCGGTACCCATAGCGCGCGCAGCAGCGGATGGGTGCGCGGGTCGTCGGACAGCGCCTGCAACCGACGGCGCAGCTTGGCCGGATCGAGGCCGTCCTCCCGCGCCCAGCGTTCGAGCACGCCATGCACCGCCGTGCCGCGCCACGCCGCGGTCGGATCGGCATCGACCGCGTCCATCGGCGACAGCCGCAGCATCCGCCGCGCGTAGAAGGCGTATGGGTCGGCCTTCAACCGGTCGACCTCGGTCACCGAGATGCGGCGCGGGCGCAGCGCCACCGGCGGGCGCGGCGCCGGACGATCGGCGGCGGCATAGGCGGCGGGCGTATCGATCGCGCGTGCCCAGTCGCGCAGATGGCCGGCACGCTCCAGTCCGTCGTCCAGCGCCTGCAACCGCAGCCACAGCCGCGAGGCGATCGTCGGCGCAGTCGCGTCGCGCGCGGCGCGCGTCAAGATGACGTCGCGCGCACCCAGCGCCCCGGCAAAGTCATGCGCCGCCAAACCGATACGCCGCTCCAATCCAGGCAGCTTCAGGTCGGCACGGATACGCGGCGCCAGCCACGGGTCGGGCGACGGCAGCGCCGGCCACACCCCTTCGTTCAATCCGCCGAGGATCATCAGGTCGGCGGTCTGCAACCGCGCCTCGAGCAGGCCGAGAATGGCGAGGCGGGGATGCGCGCCCTGCGGCGGACGCACCGCCACTTCGTCGAGCAACGTCCGCAACAGCGCGGGCAGCACGCGCGGGTCGATCACCGGCGGACCGATCGCCGCCTGCTCCTCCAACGCCGCGATCAGTTCGGCTGCGGCGCGTCCTTCGGGACGGCTCCATGCCGCATCGCCGGCCAGTTCGCTGGCGGTTTCGCGCAGCAGCACCAGCAGCTCGGCCAGCGGCTGCGGCCCCGCGGCGAACGCCTCCGCCAGCGGGGCCAGCAACGGGCACGCCATGTCCCAGAACGACTGCGCCGCGGCACGGATCGCCGCGTCGCGCGGCTCTCCCTCGCGCAGATGGCGGTCGATCCCCGCCAGCCCCGGCGCCGGACGCGGCCCCCGCAGCGCGCGGTCGAGGCGGCGGACGCCGTCGAGCCACACGACGCGCGCCTCCGCCTCGCCGCTGCGCACCAGCGGGTGCTTGAGCAGCGCCAGCAACGCCACCGGCGCAAACCCCTGCGCCGCCGCCTCGACCAGCGCCAGCAGCAGCGTGCCCGGTGCCAACAGCGACAACGGCTGCCCGGCGGAATCATCGACGGTCACGCCCCAGCGCGCCATATGCGCCGCGACCCGGCGTGCCAGCATCCGGTCGGGCGTGACCAGCGCGGCGGTCCGCTCGGGCGTCTGCAATGCCTCACGCAGCGCGATGGCGATCGCCTGCGCTTCCTCGGCCGGGGTCGCGAGCTCGACCATGCGCACGCCCGACAACCGCCGGTCGGCGGCAGGCACGTCGATCCAGTGGTGGGTGCGATCGGCGGGGCTGAGCGCAGTGGCGATCGCCCGGCTGCGCGTCGGCGTCGCGTCATGCTCGCTCGCCGCCTGCCAGCGGACGAATTCGTGGCGATTGACGCCCATCCGGTCGAGCAGCAGCTTCAGGTGATATTGCGGATGGGTCTCGATCGACCGCCGCCGCCGCCCGGTCACCGGATCGGGATCGTGCGGCCCCAGCGACGCCCATTCGTCGTCGTCCATCGCGAGGTCGAGACCGGGCAGCACCACCATCCCGCGCGGCAATCCCGCCACGCAACGCTGGATGCGGGCGATGGCGGGCGCATTGGTCGCGATCCCCGCCGCGCAGACGAATCCCTTGGGCGGCTCGGCGCTCCACCGCGCGCACAGGCGTTTCAGCAACCGCGTCCGCCGCTCGGCAAGGTCGATCCGCCCCAGCGCCGCCAACTCACCCGGCCAGCGATCCAGCACGATGCGGAACAGTTCGAGCGAGCGCTCCCAATGCGCAGACAGCGCTTCGTCGAGGTTCAGGTCGCGCAACGCCGCCGGATCGACCTCCTCGACCAGCAATTGGTCGAGCGTCGCGGCAAGGTCGCCCGCCAGCCGCACCGCCTCCGCCCCGTCGACCGGCCGCCCGGCGCGCTGGCGTTCCTCGCTCACCAGCCGCGCGAGGATCATCCGCCGCGCGAGCGGATCGATCGCAGGCGGGATCGGCGCGGCGTCGGCCGGGTCGGCGAAGCTGCCCGCGCCTTCGTCCAGTTCGGGATCGCCGATCGCGACGAGGCGCGGCAGCAGCAACCCGCCGCCGCTGGCGCGCACGAACGCTTCCTGCACCGTCCGCTTGGCGCGGTTGGTCGGGACCAGCACCATGCCCTGCGCCAGTCCCAGCTGATCGCCGCCGAACCGACGGATCAGCCCGACCGCCAGCGCATCGGCGAACGCCCGGTGGATCGGGATGGTGTAGAGGCCGAGGCGCTTGGCCTCAGCCATCGGCAAGCACCGCTTCGGTCATCGGGATCGACGCCGGGGTGCCGACATCGAACCACAGCCCCTGATGCACCGCACCGAACGCGCGGCCCGCCTCGATCGCGCGGTTCCAGAACAGATTGGTGGAAAAGGCACCTTCCGGCCAGTCGGCGATGATCCGCGGCGACAAAATCTGGACGCCGGTGAACACGAACGGCGCCAGCCGGCCAGGCTTGCGGCGACCGGTGATGCGGCCCAGCGCATCGATATGGAAATCGCCCTGCCCGCGGTGGCCGTGCGCCAGCGCCTGCGGCACCAGCAGCAATAACGCGTCCATCTTCGCATCGTCCCATAGCGCGCTCAGCAACCGGATCGAATCGACCGGGCCGTCGACCCACAGATTGTCCGAATTGACGCAGACGAACGGTGCATCGCCGATCAGGTCGCGCGCCTTCACCAACCCACCGCCGGTTTCCAGCAGCTTTGCCCGCTCGTCCGACACCGCGACCTCGATGCCTTTCACCCGGTGTTTCAGATGCGCTTCCATCGCGTCGGCCAGATAGTGGACGTTGACGACGGCACGCTTCACCCCCGCCCCGCGCAACCGGTCGAACACGTGGTCGATCAACGGCTTGCCCGCGACCTCGACCAGCGGCTTGGGCCGCATCGCGGTCAGCGGGCGCATCCGCTTGCCGAGGCCCGCCGCCATCACCATCGCGGTTTCGGGCACCGCCGCACTCGGGTGGGGGCGGATCGAACGGAGCGTGGTCATGCGAGTTCCTGCGGATCGCCGCGCTTGTGCGGCGGGATGTTGAGGTCGAACCAGCGCGCGACGCCGGCCAGCGCCGGATGGCCGAGGTCGCGTTCCAGATAGCGCCAGACGCGCGGGCACAACGCGCCATAGCGCAGCTTGCCGTCGCGCCGCCACAACCGGGTGAAGATGCCGAGGATCTTCGCGTTCCGCTGCGCGCCGAACAGGTGATAGGCCGCGTCGAACCCGTCGCCGACCCCGGTCGATTCGCGGTAGCGGGCGAGCATCGACGCCTCGACCATCGCCGGGACGTCGCGCCGCGCATCCTGCAACAGCGATACGAGGTCATAGGCGGGATGCCCGGCCAGCGCGTCCTGGAAATCGAGCAACCCCAGCCGGGTATCGTCGAGCAGCATCAGGTTTTCGGCATGATAGTCGCGCAGCACCGTCACCACCGGCATCTCGGGCAGCGCATCGAACGCCGCATTCCACGCCGCGCGATACCCGTCGGCATCGACCGACAGGCCCAGCGCATCGCAATACCATTCGATCAGCAGATCGGCCTCGCGCAGGATGAACGCGCGGTCATAGGGCGGGACCGGCGCCGCCTCATGCCGTTGCAGCCGCAGCAGTTGGTCGATCGCCGCGGCATAGAGCCGGCCTTCGCTCTCGGGCGCGGCATCGACCGTCTCGCGCATCCGCATGTCGCCGAAGTCTTCCAGCAGCATGAAGCCGTTGTCGGGATCGTCGGCAAGGATCGCGGGCGCGGAAAAGCCGCGATCGAGCAGCCACGCCGCCATATGCGCGAACTTGCGGGTGTCCTCGGGCGGCGGCGCGTCCATCAGCACCGCGCTGCGTCCGACCTCGATCACGCGGTAATAGCGGCGGAACGACGCATCGACCGCCAGCGGCAAAATCTCCGCATCGGCCCATCCAGCGGCGGCGAGGAAAGCGGGTGCCGCATCGCGCGGGTTCAGGTCAGCGGCCATCGGCTTTCCCAAGCGTCCGGCACCCGCGCTGTCAAGCGCCGCCCGCCTGCTTCGTCGAACGTCAGCGACAGCCAGAGCGCCTCGGGCCATGGATCGTTGCCCAACCGCTCGGGCCATTCGACCAGCAACGCGCCATCGTTTAGCGCATCGTCCAGCCCCAGCTCGCGCGCTTCGTCCGGCTCCTCGATCCGGTAGAGATCGACATGCAGCACGCTCATCCGGATTTCGGGCGGGTCGTACGGCTGGACGATCGCGAAGCTCGGCGACGGTGCCTCCCCCTCCAGCCCCAAAGCCGCCAGCACGCCGCGCGCGATGCTGGTCTTGCCCGCGCCCAACGGCCCCGACAGCGCGACCACGTCGCCCACCCGCAGCACCGCGGCGATCGCGACGCCGAACGCGTGCGCGGCGGCTTCGTCGGGCAGGTGCATCACGGCTCGCGCGGCAGGTCGATCGTGACCAGCGTGCCCATGCCCTTTTCCGACACCAGCTCGATCGTGCCGCCATGCGCCTCGACCGCCTGCCGGGCGAGCGGCAGGTCGAGGCTAAGCGCCCGTTCGCCGACCCGCGCCGCGCCCGCCTGCGCGAACCGGTCGAACGCGCGCGCGACCGCGTCCTTCGACATGCCCGGACCATCGTCCGACACCACGATCCGCGCGCGCTTGGTATCGCCATCGACGTGCAGCAGCACGCGCCCGCCCTGCCGCAATCCGCCGATCGCATGGTCGAGCAGATGGCCGACCGCCTGTCGCAACCGGCGCGCGTCGCCCAGCATCACGCCCGCCGACGGCGCGATCTCCACCGCCAGTTCGACACCGCGCGCCGCCGCCGCCGTCCGCGCGGCATCGGCTGCTTCGCCGGCGATGATCTTCAGCGGCACCGTGGCGCGGGCGACCGGCGTCGTCTCGTTCGCGGTGAGGTCGAGCGTATCGTCGATCAACCCGCCCAGCCGCTCGACCGATTCGAGGATCGCATCGGTATAGCGCCCGCCATCCTCGCTCAGCTTGCCGGCATAGCCCGCTTGCAACATCTCGGCGAACCCCTTGATCGAGGTCAGCGGGGTGCGCAGTTCGTAGCTCATCGATGCGACGAACGCGGTCTTCACCCGGTCGGCCGCCTCCAGCGCCTCGTTGCGGTCGCGCAGCGCCTGTTCCATCCGCCGGCTGTCGGAAATGTCGAGCATCGTCAGCAGCGCATTGCCATCGGGCAGCGGCACCGCGCCAAACTCGTAATGCCGTCCGTCGGCCATCGCGAAACGGCCCGACCGCTGCATCCGCTGCTGCGTGGCGAAGCGGACCAGTTCGGGGATCAACGTCGCCCGGCCGGGATTGGCGAGGCTGTCGGCGACCCGCTCGGCCAGCGCATCGACCCGCGGATGGCCGTCGAGGAACGCATCGTCCAATCCCCAGACCTGCCGGAACTTGGCGTTCCAGATCTGCAACCGGCCATCGGCGGCGAACACGCCCAGAGCCTCGAACAGATTGTCGAACGTCGCGGTGCGCACGCGCAGCAGCGTGTCGCGCGCGCTGGCCAATTGCACCTGTTCGGTGCGATCCTCGAAGATCAGCAGCAGCCCGCCTTCGGGCAGAGGCTGCGCCACGACGCGCAGGTGGGTGCCACCAGGCAAGTGCCATTGTTCCTCGATCGCCCCCTCGGCCGCGCGGAACCAGTCGCGCCGCTCCGCCTTCCAGCCCGGAAAATCTCGGACCTCGGGCAGGCGCTTGGCTTCACGCATCCGGTCGAGCACGCGATCGAACTCCGGACGGTCCGCCAGCCACTCCGGTTTCATCGCAAAGGTGCGGCCGAAGGGCTGATTGTAGAATACCAACGTGCGGTCAGGCGCAAACTGCGCCACCCCTGCCGACAGCCGGTCGAGCATCGCGCGCTGCGCATCGCGGCTGCGCTTGAGCTTGGCGCCCGCTTCCTCGATCTCGTGCACGTCGATCGCGAAGCCGCCGGTGCCGCCGTCGCGCAGCGGCATGTCGTGCACGCGCAGCATCCGCCGCTCGCCGCCGATCGTCGCGGGCATCGCCGCTACTTGCGGCTGGCCGGTATCGCGCGCGATCGACGCGCTGGCGAGCGGCCCGCCCATGCCGACACCCTCGACCAGTTCGACCTGGCGGCCGATCACCGTCGCGGCATCCTCGGCATCGACGGCGCGGACATAGGCGGTGTTGACCATGGCAAGGCGCAGGCTGTCGTCGCGATACCACATCGGCATCGGCGCGGCTTCGATCAGGCTGGAAAGCGCCTCGAACGCCGCGCGATATTCCTCCGCCTCGGCGCCCAGCGTCGCGATCTCGTCATGAAATTCGGTCGCGTCGAAGAACCAGACCAGCACCCCGCCCGGCGTGTTGAGCGCCGCCGGCGCCCGCTCGCCGATCGCGAACAGCGACCGCGCCGAACCCGTGGCGCGCACGACGGTGCGGAACGGCCGGCCGCCGCGCATCGCCGCGTTGACCGCGTCGATCAACCGGTCGGCGCTGCCGGGCTCCAGCCCGCTGTCGGGATCGCCCAGATCAGCCAGCATCGCCGGCGCCTCGACCCGCCCCAGCCGATCGACCAGCGGCGCGTCGAGCGACAGCCGCCCATCGGCCCGCACCACCATCGCCAGTGCCGGCGAAGCGGCCAGCGTCGACCGCAGCGAATCGAACGACGCCGCATCGACCAGCGCCTGCCGCCGCGCGGCCAGCCCGGCATAGAGCATCCAGCCACCGACACCGACCAGCAGCGCCAGCACGACGCCGCACAGGACGGCGGTCAGGAGGGAAACGGTGATCAAGCGGACGCCTCGCGGGGCAACGGAGGGACGGAGATGGGCACATCCCTGCCTAGTCGCTGCCGCCCATATAAAAAAGGGGCAGCGCCGGATGGCGCCGCCCCTTTTGTCGCGATCGGACGACGTGTCGCCGCCGTTCCCGCGACGGACGTTACATCTTCACCCGCGCACCGGCGAAGAAATAGCGGCCGATGATCTGCTGGATATAGGTCGTGTCGGCGATATCCGCCTTCTGCCCCAGCACGTTGTTGATGCCGGTGTAGAATTGGAACCGGTCGGTCGCATCGACACTGACGTAAATATCGTGCTGCCACATTGCCTTGATGTATTTATATTCCGGCGCCACGACGTCCGGATTGCTCTCGTTCGTCAGGTTGGAATAGCGCAACGTCTTGTCCATGAAGTTGACACCGTAGTTGACGGTGACATTCTCCAGCGACCAGGTCAGGTCGGCGTTGGCGCTGTACTTGGGCGCACGGAAGGACGCTTCCTGCCGATTGTTGGTGACCGGAGCACCCGGCGTGCCGATGAACTCCAGCTTGTCGAGATAGTTGCCGATCAGCCGCAGATTGAACCGCCCCACCGAACCGGCATCGAACGCATAGTTCATGTTAACGTCCAAACCGGCGGTGCTGAACCGGGCGACGTTCTGCGGTGCGACGACGAAGCTGGTGATATTGCCGACCGCCGCCGTGTTGCTGGTGACGTTGGTGCGGGTGATCGAGCGGCAGAACACGTTGTCGAGCGTCGCCTGATCGACGCACAGCCGGGCGACCTCGTTCGCCGCAACCGTGTTGATCGCGCCGCGCAGGTTTATGTCGTACCAATCGGCACGCAGCGACAGACCCGGAATGAAGCGCGGCTGGAGAACGGCACCCGCGGTCCACGTCGTCGCCTCCTCCTCGCGCAGGTCCGAGTTACCGCCCGAGAAGCCCGAGATGTTGGTCGTGCGCGCGTCGACGTAATTGGCCGGATCGGCGACGCCCAGACCGCTCAGCAGCGTGCGGCAATTCGCCGCGCGGGTCGCGGTGCCGTTCTGCAATTCAGCCCGGTCGCATGGATCGGTGATGAAGGCGAAGGTCTGCGACTGGCCGGCGAACAGTTCGCCGATGTTCGGTGCGCGCACCGCCTTCGAATAGGTGCCGTTGAACGTGATGTCGCGGACCGGCGCATAGGTGCCGTTCACCTTCCACGTCGTGGTGTTGCCGATCGTCGAATAGTCCGAGAAGCGGATCGCCGCGCCGAAGCTCAGCCGATGGGCGAACGCCATGTCACGCAGAACCGGTACGTCGAGTTCGGCGAACCCTTCCTTGACGTCGAACTGACCCTCCTCGCGTCCCAGCGAGTTGGTGAAGGTCAGCCCTTGCGCCGCAATCGGATCGGGAATGAAGCGGCTTTCTTCCTTGCGATACTCGGCGCCGAGCACGAAATTGACCGCACCACCCGGCAGTTCGAAGAACTGGCCGAAATCCCCGGATACCGATCCCGACACGACATGCTGACGCAGCCGCGACCGGTCGGTCGTCGTCGCGCGCACGAAATCGAGTGCCGCCTGGCTGGGCGCACCGTCGCCGAACAGGTTGAGCGGCACGCACTCACCCGGACGGAAGGTCGTCGGATTGACGACGCTGCGGCTGGCGAAGGGCTGGTTGGGTGTCCAGTTCGGATTGAGGTTCGCGCGGCAGGTGATCTGCCCCGTGGCAGAGTCGCGCACCGCATCGAGCGCAGCATAGAACCGGTCGTTGAAGGTGTTGTTGACGTACCGGTTCGAAATGTCCGCCTGACCGAAGACATAGGACAGTTCGTAGCTGGCGTGGCTGTTGATCTCGCCCTTGGCACCCACCACGCCGCGATAGACCTCGCGGGTGATCGTCTCACCCCGCTGGCCGATGTCGAAATTGTCGCGCGTCACCAGCACGCCGCCATTGCCGAGGTTCGGCAGACCGGCGGGCAGGAACGGATTACCGTCCTCGACCAGCAGATAATAGTCGAACGACGGCTGCCCCAGCGTGAACGACTTGTTGCGCGCATATTTGCCTTCGGCGAACAGCGTCAGCGCCGGCGACACTTCGAAATGCGTGATCGCATTCACGACATGGCGGTCGATCCGCGGCAGCAGGTCGTTCTGGTAATCCGCGACGCGGGTACCACTGCCACCCTGCGAGAAACCGGGGCGCAGTACGGTGCCGAGGCTGAACGGAACCAGTTGCCCTGTGCCGTTGACGATAAAATCGGGCTGGCCATCGAAATCGACGTCGATCCCGCCTTCGCGCGCAGTATCGTTGTAGCGGACGTCGCGCGTCGGGACATTGTCGGGGATGCCGTTGCTGGCACCGCCGGTATAGCCGGGCCTGAATTCGGGATCATTCGGATTGCGATAGAAGCCGACCAGCCCGTTACCGCGAAGTTGGGCGCGATCGCGCGCTTCAAGCCGGCTTTCGGACCCATATTCATAGGCGAGCGCTACGTTGCCACGACCATCGGCGAAGTTCTTGCCAGCGGTCACCGCCAGCAGGCGCCGGCCCGCATCGCCACGTTCGGAGATACCGGCCTGTGCACGCGCAGTGATGCCTTCGAAATTGCGCTTCAGGACGAAGTTGACCACACCAGTCACCGCGTCCGCGCCATAGACCGCCGATGCGCCGCCGGTCAGAACGTCGAACCGTTCGACCAGGTCGCTGGGGATGGTGCCGATATCGATCGCCTGCGTGCCCGGAACCGACGCCACCTGCCGGCGTCCGTCGATCAGCACCAGCGTGCGATCGGTGCCAAGGTTGCGCAGGTTCAGCGTGTTCAGACCCGAACCGCCGATGCCGACCCCGCTGCCAGCCGTGTCGGCCGAAGTCGTCGATCCCTGCAGTGCCGGGACCTGTGCCAGAATGTCGGTCAGGTTGGTGCTGCCCGACTGCTGGATCGCCGCGGCGCTGATCGAGACGACCGGGCTGGGCGATTCAAAATCGGGGCGACGGATACGGGTGCCGGTGACGACGATATCTTCGCCGTTGCTGGCGTCCGCCGGGGTCTGCGCTGCGGGGTCCGCGGGGATCGGCACATTGTCGGTGTTGCCCGGTGCTGCGGTCTGCGCGCCGGCCGAAGCGGCAACAACCAGCGCGGCAATCGCGAGAGCGCTGCGGGCCGCGCTGGAGCGCAGGCGCGACGTGGAAAGCTTCATGGACGAACCCCTTTTACAAGTTACGCGTATTCTTCATCGATACGCTTTTCTCGTCGGCATCAACCTTCGGTATGCCGCGGCGGGTCCGTGCTGCGACATTTCTGCTGCCGGTGTTGCCGTCTGGACACGAAAAGGGCGGACATCCCGTTGGATGCCCGCCCCTTCACTCTAACGATCCGGTCGGATCAGTAGCGGTAATGATCCGGCTTGAACGGCCCTTCGACCGGCACGCCGATGTAACCCGCCTGCTTGGGGGTCAGCTTGCTGAGCTTCACGCCCAGCTTTTCGAGGTGCAGCGCTGCGACCTTTTCGTCGAGGTGCTTGGGCAGGACGTACACTTCGTTCTTGTAGTTGTCGCCCTTGGTCCACAGCTCGATCTGCGCCAGCACCTGGTTGGTGAACGACGACGACATCACGAACGACGGGTGGCCGGTCGCGCAGCCGAGGTTCACGAGGCGGCCCTTGGCCAGCACGATGATCTGCTTGCCGTCGGGGAACTTCACCAGGTCGGTGCCCGGCTTCACTTCGTCCCATTCGTAGTTCGACAAGGCGGCGATCTGGATCTCGCTGTCGAAGTGACCGATGTTGCAGACGATCGACATCGGCTTCATCGCCTTCATGTGATCGGCGGTGATGACGTCGGCATTGCCGGTCGCGGTGCAGAAGATGTCGGCGCGGGTCACCGCCTCTTCCATCGTCACGACCTCGAACCCTTCCATCGCCGCCTGCAGCGCACAGATCGGGTCGACTTCGGTCACCATCACGCGCGCGCCGCCGTTGCGGAGCGACTGGGCCGAGCCCTTGCCGACGTCACCGAAGCCGGCGACGCAGGCGACCTTGCCGGCCAGCATCACGTCGGTCGCGCGACGGATCGCGTCGACCAGCGATTCCTTGCAGCCGTACAGATTGTCGAACTTCGACTTGGTGACGCTGTCGTTGACGTTGATCGCCGGGAACGGCAGCTCGCCCTTCTTGGCGATTTCGTACAGGCGGTGGACGCCGGTGGTCGTTTCTTCCGACACGCCCTTCAGGTTCTTGACCGTCTCGGTCAGATAGCCCGGACGCTTGGCGATGAACGCCTTCAGCGCGCGCTGGAACTCGACTTCTTCCTCGTTTTCCGGCTCGCTCAGCGTCGCGCCGGCCTCCAGCTTGGCGCCCCACAGTGCGAACATCGTGGCGTCGCCGCCGTCGTCGAGGATGATGTTGGCGGTTTCGTCACCCCAGTCGAAGATGTCGCCGACATAGTCCCAATAGTCGGCAAGGCTCTCGCCCTTGATCGCGAACACCGGGATGCCCTTGGCGGCGATCGCGGCGGCGGCATGGTCCTGCGTCGAGAAGATGTTGCACGTCGCCCAGCGGACGTCGGCGCCGAGCGCGGTCAGCGTCTCGATCAGCACCGCGGTCTGGATCGTCATGTGCAGCGAACCGGTGATGCGCGCACCCTTCAGCGGCTGCGACGCGCCGAACTCGCTGCGCAGCGCCATCAGGCCCGGCATTTCGGTTTCGGCGATCTCGATTTCCTTGCGACCGAAATCGGCGAGGCCGATGTCCTTGATGACGTAATCGGTCTGCTTGTCTGCGATGGCGGTGGCCATGGGAACTCCTGCGTGGGGCCATGGGGCACGCCCATGGCGGATGGTGCGCCTCTACCGACGTGGTCGGCGAAACGCAAACGCTACATAAAGATATCTTTATATCTCGAGCGCGGGCGCGCGCGGCTGCTCGATCCTACTGGTCGCGTCAGTCGCGCGGTCATAGGCGACCGGCAGGCTGACCCACTGGTGCAGCGTGCGCGGCTGGTCGACCTCGGCGATCCCGGTCGCCGGCCATTCGTCCTTCTCCGGCATCCACGCGGTACCGAACAACCGGTCCCACAGCGTCGTGAACGCACCGAAATTATGGTCGAAATGCCGGTGTTCGACCGAATGGTGGATGCGGTGGAAGCGGTTGTCGACGATCACGCTCGACAACGGCCCCAGATGCCAGCGGCTGGGCGTATGGATGAACGATGCTTGCAGATGCATCAGGACCAGCATCGCCGGCACCGCAGGTCCGACTTCGCTGGCGATCAGGCTGGTCGGGATCGCGATCAGCAGGATCTGCACGAACGGTTCGATCGGATGGTGGAACGCGTTCACCGCCGACATTTCCCGGATCGAATGATGCACGGCATGATAGCGCCACAGCCAGCGATGCTGCGCCCGGTGGCACCAATAGAAGAAAAAGTCGTAGATCACCGCACCGATCAGCGGAGCGACCACCCACGCCACCGGCGTCTGCCACCCCGCGCCGGTCGGCAGCGTGACGAGCGGCGCTATGCCCAGCGCACTCCACAGCGTGCGGAACCCGGCATAGGCGACGCCGCTGATCGCCAGCCAGATCGCCCAGAACAACAGCCCAGGCAACCGGCCGCGCAGCGAATGCCGCTCGCGCGGGGCCAGCAGTTCGACGGCAGTCATGACCGAAAAGCCGAACGTCCACACGACCAGCGTCGGCTTCACGGTTTCCCACATGGCGGACAGGGTCGACATCGCCGGAACCTTATCCCTGCGTTCCTAACAATTACTTGCCGTCAGGCGGTGCCCGCGCCCAGCGCCAGCAGCCGCGGATCGATCCCCAGCCGGTCGAACCCCGCCCGCCACCGCGTCGGCGTCGGCACGTCGAACAGCAGGTCGCCGTCGCCGCCGACATTCATCCAGCCATGGCGCGACAATTCGCCCTCTAGCTGCCCCGCCTCCCATCCGGCATAGCCCAGCGCCACGAGGAACCGCGCCGGCCCGGTCCCGGCGGCGATCGCGCGCAGCACGTCGATCGAACCCGACAACGCCCATTTCCCCGCGACGTCGATCGTGTCCTGCCCGCCCCAGCTATCGTCGTGCAGCACGAAGCCGCGCCGCGTTTCGACCGGGCCGCCCAGATGGATCGGCGCGTCGGGCGCTTCGCCGGGTTCGATGTCCAACTGTTTCAGCAGCGCATGCAGCCCCAGCCCGTCGATCGTATCGCCGATGCCGACGCCCATCGCCCCCTCCTCGTCATGGGTGCACATCGCCAGGACGGCGTGGTCGAAACGGCGGTCGCCGATGCCTGGCATCGCGAGCAGGATCTCTCCGGCAAGGAATCGTGTCTGTTCCATAATCCGGACGACGCTAATCGTACCGGCGGGGTAGCGCCATGGTTGAAAAGGTCCGCGCCCGCTCCCACGCTGTCAGGGCCGCGCGATCGGCGCGCCCGTATTGTGGAGACGAACATGACGATCAAGGTCGGCGACCGCCTGCCCCACGCCACGCTGGTCAAGGTCACCCCCGACGGGCCCGACCAGGTATCGACCGACGATTTCTTCGCCGGGCGCCGCGTCGCGCTGTTCTCGGTGCCGGGCGCCTTCACCCCGACCTGCTCGGCGCGCCATCTGCCGGGCTATGTCGAACAGGCTCAGGCGTTCCGGAACAAGGGCGTGGACGAGATCGCGTGCACCGCAGTCAACGACGCGTTCGTGATGGGTGCATGGGCCAAGGCGGGCGAAGCGACCGACAAGGTGACGATGCTGGCCGATGGCAATGCCGATTTCGCCAAGGCGGTCGGGCTGACCGTTGACAGTTCAGCCTATGGCATGGGCACCCGCGGGCAACGCTATGCGATGCTGGTCAACGACGGCACGGTCGAGGCACTGCATGTCGAGGCACCGGGCGAGTTCAAGGTCAGCTCGGCGGAAAACCTGCTCGCCTCGCTCTGACCCACAGGGTTGATTTCCCGTCAACCGTAACGGAACCGGCGGCGGCCGTTCGAGTTAGTCGGTAGTTACGCAACCATATCGAACGCGAAAGGGAACGTCATGACCAACACGACGACCAGCAAGGATGTCGCCAACGACGTCGCCGAAACCACCGGCACGATCGCCGAAAAGGCATCGGCGACCTATGCCTCGGCTAAGGAAAGCGTGACCGACGCCGCCGCCAAGTCGCGCGACGCGGTCAGCAGCGCGGCCAAGTCGACCGCGGAAACGGTGAAGGCGCACCCCGGCGCCACCGCCGCGATCGTCGCCGGTGCCGCCGCCGCGATCGCCGGTGCAGCGTTCGGCGCGTCGAAGCTGATCGAGAAGAAGCGCGAGGCGGATGCGACGCCGAAGGTCCCGCCCTCGGCGACCTGAGCTTCGGGACGGGCGAACGGTCACAACCGTTCGCCCGTTTTCCAACGTCACCCCGGACTTGATCCGGGGTCCAGCTTCTACTGCGCCGCCCGACAGGAACCGTCGCTCCAGCGCAGGCTGGGGCCTGCCGCGGCGAGGCGCGCTCCCCCTTACCGGGAGATCCCAGCCTGCGCTGGGATGACGTTGGTGGCGGGCAGGACTTGGCTGGTACGGCCGAGGGTAGCGGAACAACCCGGTTCTCGATCGCCCATCTATCCCCCCTCTTGACCTGTCGCCGCCGAACGCCTTAGCCACGGTCGATGACGCAGGCTTCCCAGATCGTCGCCGAACTCGATCGGCTCTATACCGCTTCCGTGGCGCGGCTGCGCGCCGCGCTCGACCGCTACCTCACCGACGGCACGCCCCCGCCCTCTTCGGCACGGGTCGACGGATCGTTCGCCTATCCCGAAATCCGCCTGACCTATCGCGGCGGCAGCGACCGGCCGATGCCGTCGCGCGCCTACGGCCGGCTGACGACGCCGGGCGAATATCGCATCAGCGTGACCAAGCCGGCGATGTTCGCGGCGTACCTGACCGAACAGCTCGAATTGCTGATCGCCAACCACGACGTGACGGTCGAAGCCGCACCGGGGCGGCAGGAAATCCCGTTCCCCTATGTGCTCGACGCCGGCCATGCGCTCAGCCTCGACGCGGTGTCGGCGTCCGAGCTGGCGCGGTACTTTCCCGCAACCGAACTGGCGCATATCGGCGATGAGATCGCCGACGGACTGTGGATCGGCCATGACGATAGCCGTCCGCTGGCGCTGTTCGACGGGTTGCGCACCGACTTCTCGCTCGCGCGGCTGCGGCATTATACCGGCACTCCGCCCGAACATATCCAGCAATACGTGCTGTTCACCAACTATCACCGCTATGTCGACGAATTCGTCCGCTGGGCCGGGGAACAGTTGAAGCCCGCCGCCGACGGCACGCCCAGTCGCTATACCGCGCTGTCGGGGGCCGGCGGCGTGCTGGCGACCGCAGGCGACGATGCCGAACGGATGGTCAGCGACAGCGCGTGGCGGCGGCACCAGATGCCGGCCTATCACCTCGTCGCGCCGGACGGCACCGGCATCACGCTGGTCAATATCGGCGTCGGCCCGTCCAACGCGAAGACGATCTGCGATCACCTCGCGGTGATGCGGCCCGAGGCGTGGCTGATGATCGGGCACTGCGGCGGCCTGCGCCCCAGCCAGCGGATCGGCGACTATGTGCTGGCCCATGCCTATCTGCGCGACGACCATGTGCTGGACGACGTACTACCGCCCGAAATCCCGGTGCCGGCCATCGCCGAAGTGCAGGTCGCAATGGCCCGCGCTGCGGAGATCGTGTCGGGCCAGTCGGGCGACGAGCTGAAAAAGCGGCTGCGCACCGGCACCATCGTCACCACCGACGACCGCAACTGGGAATTGCGCTTCAGCCGCTCGGCGCTGCGCTTCTCGCTGTCGCGTGCGGTCGGGATCGACATGGAATCGGCGACGATCGCGGCGCAGGGGTACCGGTTCCGCGTTCCCTACGGCACGCTGCTGTGCGTATCGGACAAGCCGCTCCACGGCGAACTGAAGCTGCCGGGACAGGCCAACCGCTTCTACGAACGCGCGATCAACGAACATATGCGGATCGGCATCGAAGCCTGCGAGCAGTTGCGGCTGGAGGGTGCCCGCCTGCACAGCCGCAAGCTGCGCGCGTTCAACGAACCGCCGTTCCGGTAAGGGCCGTCATCTCCCCTCCCTGACAAGGGAGGGGCTGGGGGTGGGTCGGCCCGTTGTGGCGCACGAACCTTCCCTCGCGGACCTACCCACCCCCGACCCCTCCCTTGTCAGGGAGGGGAGCACCAAGCTCTCCCCCGTTGAGCGTCGGGTAACCTTTGCCCGCTACGTCGTTGTTCCGAAAGGAACGACGACCGCATGCCCACCCTGCCCGGAAAACTGCCCTCGGCGCTGCGCGAAGTCGCGATGACGCTGCTCAAGGCAGTGATCGCGCTCGGAGTCTTCGGCGCGATCATCTTCGGCTGGGGCTATGGCAAGGCGCGCGAGCAGCAGGCGTTCACCAATTCACTGCCGCTGCCCAACGAAGTACGGCAGGACCAGTGCGCGGTGTGGTTCGTCGGCAGCTCGACCATGGCGCGCTGGACCAGCCTGCAGCAGGACATGATGCCGTGGACGACGCACAACCGCGCGATCGGCGGCGCGACACTGAGCGAACTGACCACCCGCTTCCTCAACGAACGCAATCCGCAACCGCCGCGCGCGATCGTCTTCTACGCCGGTGAGAACGACCTAGCGTTCGGCGTGTCGGTGGGTGCCACGGCCGCCGCCTTCGCCGACTTCATGGCGTACAAGCGCAAGCGGCTGGGCACGACGCCGGTCTTCTTCGTCTCGGTCAAGCCATCGCCGACCCGCTGGGCGCTCGCGGACAAACAGGCGGCGTTCGACGCGATCGTGCAGGAAATGGCCGCGCACGATAGCGACCTGACCTATGTCGACGTGCGCGACCGGTTCCTGGTCAACGATCGCCCCGGTCCTTTCTACGAAGTCGACGGACTGCACCTGAACGATGCCGGCTATGCGATCTTCAGCACCGCGCTGCACCGCGCCCTTGCCGCCGACCTGCCGGCACCGCTCGTCCGGCGGTGCCAGCGCGAATCGACGCATAGCTGATCCCCGACCATGCCACCGCAACGCCTGGTTGGGGTCGATGCATGGCGCGCGGGGCTCATGCTGTTCGGCATCCTGCTGCACGCCCTGCCCGAACGATCGCACGCCCCGCTGTTCGCGGTGATCGGCTATGTCTCTACCCACGTCCGCATGGGGGCGTTCATGGTCGTCGCCGGATATCTGTGCGGCTTCGTCGCGTCGCGCCGACCCCGCCGCGTGTGGCTGCGCACCCGGTTCCAGATGCTGGCGATGCCGTTGCTGACCGGGCTGGTCCTGACCGTGCCCACGCTGGTCATCCTGCGGGTGCATTATGCGGCGGCGACGCCGTCGATCGTCAGCCTGTGGTTCAACTGGTACCATCTCTGGTTCCTGCTCGCGCTGATCCTCTATCTGCCGATCGCGTGGGTGCTGGCATTCGGTGAGACGCATGCGCGGGTGGCAACATGGCTGACCGGGCACGCGACCACCCCGACCGGCCGCCAGGCCTGCATCATCCTCGCCATGCTGGTCTGTTCGCTCGCGATGATGACGCTTGGCATCCTGCTGGCCGCGATCGTGCCGTGCGACGGACCGACGGTGCTCAGCACCCTGCCGCAGATGCTCGGCTACGCGCCGCTCTACGCCATCGGCATCCTGCTCGGGCGTGACGAAGCGCTGGCCGTGGCCGTGCTCGGCCATTGGCGCACCATGGCGATGATCGTCACGACGATGGTGATCCTCGATTGCGGCGCGGCATGGGCCAGCGGCGCGGCGCCCGGCATCGGCATCCCCCAACTCTCGCTGCTCGCCCGCGCGGTGCTTCCCGGCACCAGCGCGCTGTTGATCCTGCGGTCGGCGCTGACCATCCGCCGGGTGCCGCGCGCGCTCCGCCGCATCGCTGATGCGTCGCTGACGATCTACCTCGTCCATTTCCCGCTGGTGAAGCTGTTGCAGGCACTCGCCGGCGACGTGCTGCACGACGACTATCTGACCTTCGCCTTCGTCGTGTCGGTCGCGGCCATCCTGTCCTACGCGTTCCATACGCGGGTGGTGGTGCGGTCACCGGTACTGCTGTGGCTGTTCAACGGCGCACCGCGGCCATCGTTCGGGATCGCCGCGAAACCGGCCTGACCGGGTTCAGACCTTGTAGCGGTCGGTCGGCAGCTGCGCCTCGCTCGCTGCCGCGCTCTTGTGGAACAGTGCCCTGTCCTCCGGCCGGAATGCCCAGCGCCACAGGATCGCGAAATAGGTGGCGAGGATGATCGGAATGCCAAACAGCATCTCGGCCCATTCGAACCGCTTGGGCAACTGCATGATCGCCGACCCGACTACCGTCGCCGCCACCACCGCCCACACGAACGCCGGCCGGAAATCGCGCACGCTATGGCCCAGCAGCCTGGACAACAGCCCCGACTTGATGACCGATCCCAGCGCGACCGAGGTGCACAACGCCATCGCCGGCCCCACCGCGGCATAGTTCTGCGGCAGGCCCATCGTCCGCATCAGCATTACCAGCGCGAAGCTCAGCACGACCTGAAACGCCAAGAGGCCGAGGGATATCATCAGGTTGCGGTGCCGCGCGATATAGACCAGCGCCGCCTCCGACACCGCGCCCTTCGCCGCGAGCACCTCGGCGACCAGCAGGAACGACAGCGCCCCCGCCCCGCTGACGAACTCGCGCCCGACCACGCCCATCACTCCCGATGCCGGAATACTGCCTGCCAGCGCCAGCGCCGCCTGCGCGGTGATGATCCAGAAACCAACCTGCCGTACCTGCCGCGCGACCGCGCCCTTGTCGTCCACCGCCAGGCTCTGGGTGATGACCGGCCCCAGCACCGGATCGAAGCTGGTCTTCAGCTTCTGCGGCAGCGATGCGACCTGCTGCGCCATGTAATAGATGCCGACGATCGCCGGCCCGAACAACAGCCCCAGAATGAAGCGGTCGACGTTGCGCGTGCCCCATTCGATCGCGTCGGCCCCGGCCAGCGGCATGTTGCGCTTCACCAGCGCCAGCATCGGCCGCAGATGCGGCGACCAGCCATAAGGCAGGCCATAGCTGCGGATGAACGGCACGATCGACGCGACCAGCGCCGCCGCCATTGCCAGCACGTAGCTCATGATCAGCCCGTCGCGCGTCGAATAATAGCTGAGCCCCCACGCCGCGATCGAGATCGTCCACGGCTCGACCACCGCCCGCGCGGTTACCGCCGCCTTGACGTTCAATCGATAGGCCAGCGCCGCGAGGCTGACGTCCGACCACGCGATCGCGAAGACGATCAGCGGCAAGAGGCGTTCGAACCCGATCACCTCGCTGTTCGGGTACATCACCTGCGGAAAGACGAATAATACCGCGCTGGCCGCGACCGACAAGATGAACGCCACCGCCAATGCGTCCCACACGACATGAGCATGCGGCCGGTCGGTGGACGACAGCGCCTGCGCCAGCCCCCGCTTCAACCCCAATGTCGCGACCAGCGCCGCCAGTTCGACCACCAGCACCGCCAGCGCGAACCGCCCGACGATCTCGGGGCCGTAGACCCGCCCGGCGATGAACAGGAACGGCAGTCGCGCGACGAGGCGCAGGACGAAGCCGAACACGTTCGTCCGCCCGCCCTTGGCCAGGGCGGCGATATCGTCGGTCGGCGGGGTCGGCGCGTCGGTCACGCGACGCGCGAAGGGTCGATCATCGCGGCCTCATACGCGAGGGGCGCGGCAGGCCATAGCCCCCTGTGCGCTTTGGCCGCATGGTGCGGCTTGCGGGCAACGGTCGGAACGATCGCGCCGCTGGAGGCTTGGTTCGGCAATCCTTGCGGAGACGATAGATGAAGGCGTTCGCCCCGATCCTTTGCGCAGCGACGCTCGCCGCCTGCTCGCAACAGCCCGCCACGACCGGCAATACCGCCGAACCCGCCGACCATGCGGCAATGAATCATCAGGCGATGACCGGCACCGCGTCGGATTCACCCGCGACGCGCGGCTACAAGCAGTCGATGGCCGCGATGATGGCTGATTCCCCAGCCTATACCGGCAACGCCGATGTCGATTTCATGCAGCAGATGCGCGTCCATCATGTCGCCGCGGTGGCGATGGCACAGACCGAACTGGCGCATGGCAAGGACCGCGCCGCCCGCGCGCTGGCACAGGCGGTAATCGCTGCGCAGCAGCAGGAGATCGAGCAGATCGACCGATGGCTGCGGGCGAAGGGGCGTTGATGGTTCGCGGGATCACGAAGCTGGTGGGATAATGTTCCTGACCTGCACACTCTCGGGCCTGGCCGTATCGAGGCTGACCAACGTCAGGTTTCGCTTGCCGAGAAACATCAGCGTCACCGCGCTGCCTCCACCCCTGATCTCCCTCGGCCTGAGCAATTTCAATTCGCGACGGATAGCCGCACCATCCTTGCAAAAGCCCGTCCGAGTCTGGTCGTCGCAGGCGAACTCCACTTTGACTTGTTGGTTTAGGACGTTGTCGAAACGGATCAGCGCGCCAATTGCCGCAGCGGCGTCGACACGGGAATCCATGTCGACATAGCCCTTCGCCGGACAGGTCGCTGCGTTCGTTACGATGACTTCGCGTTTCTCTTCCACCGTCAGCAGAATGGCGGCGTCGCTCGCGACCGACGGATCGACCGATGTCTGATACCGAGCCGGCATGAACTGGGCACGCCAACGTCGACGCTGGCATCCCCGGGGTAACGCCACCGGTCGCTCGATATAATCGCGCGCAGCTTGGCCCCCGATCGCTGGATGCCACGGCTCAGCATTTTCCACGGCAACGATTGGACCGTGGGGCTTATCTTTAAGCACACGCTTGACCGCTTGCGGCAACGACAACTCGACTTCGGCCAACGTCGGTGCGCCAGCCTGCAATGCAAATGCCAGCCACAGCATCAATGCGCCGCGCCCCAGCTCGCCCCCGTGCCGATCTCCACGCCCAACGGCACCGACAGCTGCACCACCGGTTCGGCCGCCGTCTCCATCACCCGCCGGATCACCGGCGTCGCCGCCTCGACCAGCCCCTCGGGCAGTTCGAACACCAATTCGTCGTGCACCTGCAACAGCATCCGCACCTCGTGCAGCCCGGCTTCGGCCAGCGCCGGCCCCATCCGCGCCATCGCCCGCTTGATGATGTCGGCGCTCGTCCCCTGGATCGGAGCGTTGATCGCGGCGCGTTCGGCACCCTGGCGCTCATGCTGCACCTTCGACTGAATGCGCGGGAAATGCGTCTTGCGCCCGAACAGCGTCGTGGTGAACCCGGTCGTCCGCACGCTCTGCGTCGTCTCGGCGATATAGCGGTTGATGCCGGGGAAGCGGTCGAAATAGCGATCGATCATCGCCTGCGCCTCGTCCGCGCTCACGTCCAGCCGCCCGGCGAGGCCCCAGCGACTGATGCCGTACAGGATCGCGAAGTTGATCGTCTTGGCCCGCCCACGCGTGTCGCGGTTGACCTCGCCGAACAGCTCCTGCGCGGTGATGCTGTGGATGTCGTCGCCGCGTTCGAACGCGTCGCGCAGCTGCGGCACGTCGGCGATATGCGCCGCCAGCCGCAGCTCGATCTGCGAATAATCGGCGGCGAGGATGACGTTGCCCGGTTCGGCCACGAACGCATCGCGAATCTGCCGCCCGACCTCGGTCCGGATCGGGATGTTCTGCAAATTCGGATCGGTCGACGACAGCCGCCCGGTCTGCGCGCCGGTCAGGCTGTACGACGTATGCACCCGCCCGGTCGCCGGGTTGATCTGCGCCTGCAACGCATCGGTATAGGTGCTTTTCAGCTTCGACAGCTGGCGCCAGTCGAGCACCTTCGCCGCGATTACCGCACCCGGCGAATCCTTGTCGGCGGCGATGCGTTCCAGTTCGTTGACGTCGGTCGAATAGACGCCGGACTTGCCCTTGCGCCCGCCCTTGATCCCCAGCGTGACGAACAATACGTCGCCCAGCTGTTTCGGTGATCCGATCGTGAACTTGGTGCCCGCCAGTTCGTGGATCTCGGTTTCCAACGCGGCGATCCGCGCGGAGAAATCCTCCGACAGCTTCGCCAGCACCGCCGCATCGACCTTGATCCCGGCCTGCTCCATGTCGGCGATCACGCGCACCAATGGCCGGTCGACCATCTCGTACACCTTGGTCGCCTGCTCATACGGCAATCGCGGCTTGAACCGTCGCCACAGCCTGAGCGTCACATCGGCATCCTCGGCAGCGTAGCGGGTCGCGGTCTTCAGGTCGATCTCGCCGAAGCCGACCTGCTTCTTGCCCGTCCCCACCACATCCTTGTACGCGATGCAGCTATGCTGGAGGTGCGTCGCCGCCAGTTCGTCCATGCCGTGTCCGTGCAGCCCGGCGTCGAGCGCGAAGCTCATGACGATCGTATCGTCATAGGGCGCGACATCGACGCCGGCGCGCGCCAGCACGATCATGTCGTATTTCAGATTATGCCCGATCTTCAGGACGTCGGGGTCCTCGAACAACGGCTTCAGCGTCGCCAGCACCGCTTCGCGCGGCAATTGCTCGGGCTTCTCCGCGAACATGTCGGTCCCGCCATGGCCGATCGGAATATAGCAGGCGAGGTTCGGGTGCAGCGCCATGCTCACCCCGACCAGTTCGGCCCGGGTCGCGTCGAGCCCGGTGGTTTCGGTATCGATCGCGACCCAGCCCTGATGCCGCGCCACCTGTACCCAGCGGTCGAGCGCGTCCTGCGTCACTACCGTCTCATACGCGTCATGGTCGCATGACGGTTCGTCGTCCTGCGCCACCGGCGCGGTCGGGCTTTCGACCGGGGCATCGGCAACCGTGCCGAGCTTGGTCAGCAGCGTGCGGAACCCGTGATGTTCGAGGAAGGCGCGCAGCGGCGCCTCCGGTATCCCCTGCAGTTCCAGCGCGTCGAGCGGTTCGGGCAGGCCACCATCGCATTTCAGCGTCACCAGCACCTTCGACAGCCGCGCATTACCGGCATGCTCGATCAGATTGTCGCGCAGCTTGCCCTTCTTCATGTCGGGCGCGGCGGCCAGCACCGCCTCCAGATCGCCATGCTCGTTGATGAGCTTGGCCGCCGTCTTCGGCCCCACCCCCGGCACGCCCGGCACATTGTCGACGCTGTCGCCCATCAGCGCCAGCACGTCTCCGAGCTTCTCCGGCGTCACGCCGAACTTCTCGACCACATGCTCCGGCCCCAGCGTCCGGTTGTTCATCGTGTCGAGCATGTCGACCGACGGATCGGTCATCAGTTGCATCAGATCCTTGTCGGAACTGACGATCGTCACCGCCCAGCCCTGCGCCAGCGCCGCCTGGGTATAGCAGGCGATGATGTCGTCGGCCTCCAGCCCTTCCTCCTCGATGCACGGCAGGCTGAACGCCCGCGTCGCGTCGCGGATCATCGGGAACTGCGGGACCAAATCCTCGGGCGGCGGCGGCCGGTGCGCCTTATACTGGTCGTACAGGTCGTTGCGGAACGTCTTCGACGACTTGTCGAGGATCACCGCCATATGCGTCGGCCCATCGGCCTTATGCAGCGCATCGGCCAGCTTCCACAGCATGGTGGTATAGCCATAGACCGCCCCCACCGGCTCGCCGTGCTTATTGGTCAGCGGCGGCAGCCGATGATAGGCGCGAAAGATATAGCCGGAGCCGTCGACGAGATAGAGATGGGGCATGGGGGCGGAGATAGCAGCGCAGTGGGGCGGGCGCGAGGGGGGCCATACTGCCCGCTTGACTTCACGGTGCGTAACAGGCCAGATTTTGCATGCGGGCCGACGCGGACGCCCGTTCAGGCGACCCGTTGCCCAAGTTCCGCTCCATCGGTCGCCGTTGCGGCCTGTAGGAGCGTACCCATGGATCCTGCCCCGCCCCGTCCCCCCGCCCTGTCGCTGATCGCGCTGTTCGGAAAATTCCTGCGCTTCGGTTGCCTCGGCTTTGGCGGACCGGTCGCGCAGATCGCGATGCTGCGCCAGACGCTGGTGGAGGAGGAACACTGGATCGACCGGGCGCGGTTCAACCGGCTGCTCGCGGTGCTGCAGGCGTTGCCGGGGCCGGAGGCGCATGAACTCTGCGTCCATTTCGGTGTCCTCGCGCGGGGCCGGATCGGTGGGCTGCTCGCGGGGTTGGGCTTCATGCTGCCGGGCTTCTGCCTGATGCTGCTGGTCGGCTGGCTCTATGTCACCGTCCTGCAGGGAAGCGTCGCGCTCGGCGGGTTGTTGCTCGGCGTCCAGGTGGCGATCCTCGCGGTGATCCTGCGCGCCGTGGTGCGGATCGGGCAGCATGTCGTGGAGGACCGGTTGCTAGCCGTCATCACGCTGGCGGCGGCGGGAGCGACGCTCTTCGGGGTTGCGTTCTGGATACCGCTGTTGGTCGGTGGCGGCGTTTATGCCACGAAGGCGCGGCCATTAGCCGCCTCGGCCATCGGTCTCGTCGGGATCGCCGCCGCGGTTGCCGCTCTCATGGCGGCCACCCCCGTCGCGCCGGTCGCATCGACCGCTCAGCCGATCACCATCCTTGCCCTTTTCGTCGCCGGACTGAAGGGCGGACTACTGACCTTTGGCGGCGCCTATACCGCCATCCCCTATGTTCGCGCGGATACCGTCGGTCGCGGGTGGATCGGCGACGCTGCGTTTCTCGACGGGGTCGCCTTTGCCAATGTCATTCCGGCGCCGCTCGTAATCTTCGCGACGTTCATCGGCTTCGTCGCGGGCGGCCTCGTCGGCGCGCTGGCGATTACCCTCGGCATGTTCCTGCCCGCCTTCGCCTTCTCGCTGCTGTTCTTCGAACGGCTGGAGGGGATCGTCGACGCACCTTCGCTCCGCCACGCGCTGACCGGGGTCGCGGCGGCGGTCGTCGGGATCATCGTAGCGACCCTTTTGCAGTTGGGCTTGGCCACCGGAGGACGAATCGATCCGCTGACAGGAGGCGCGTTGTTCGGGGGGGCGCTGGTAATGGCGTGGCGGCTGAAAGGCGGCTGGGTAACGCCGGTGATCGTCGCGGTCGGAGCCATGCTGGGCTGGGCGCTGTTCTGACCCCGGCTTGACGTCTTCGTCGGCGCGAAGAACATTGTGCATTGGGGGACAATATCGATGCGCTACTGGATTATGCCGCTTACCGCCGCGCTGGCCGCGGCCACGCCCGCCATGGCGAAAGAACTGAAGGTAGGCCAGCCCGCGCCGCCGATCGAACTGACGCTCGCCGACGGGACCAAGACCACGCTCGCCGAGCATCGTGGCGAAGTCGTCGTCGTCAATTTCTGGGCGACATGGTGCGTGCCGTGTCGCGCCGAACTGCCGCTGCTCGACGCCTATTATCGCAAGATCAGCAAGCATGGCGCCCGCGTCTTCGCCGTCACGACCGAAGGATCGGTGCCGATTTACAAGATGAAGGCGCTGTTCGCCGCGCTGGCGATCACCCCGGCCAAGGGGATCAAGGGCATTTCGCGCGAAGTACCGGCGGTGCCGACCAACTACATCATCGATCGGCGCGGGGTGGTACGCTACGCGAAGGCGGGGGCGATGGAATTGGACGACCTCAATCGTGAGTTGATCCCGTTGTTGAACGAGCGGGTGCCGGCGAGTTGATGAGGTAGTGGTCGGGCTATCACACTTGTCACCCCGGACTTGATCCGGGGTAACGAGATAATAGGCCTTGTTGGACGGAAAACGGCCCCGGAATCGCTTCCGGGGCCGTTCCTTATTTTATAGCCCGACGTGGCGAAGCCACGTCGTCGGTCCTCGCCTGCGCAAGGCCGGCCGGGCGAGCCTTGTTCGGCTCGGCCGAGCTTACGCTGCGGCCTTTGCCCGGCTCGCCTTCTTCCGCTCATGCGGGTCCAGGTGGCGCTTGCGCAAACGGATGTTCTTTGGCGTCACCTCAACCATCTCGTCGTCGTCGATGTACGCAATGGCCTGTTCCAGCGTCATCTTCTTCGGCGGGGTCAGGCGGATCGCGTCGTCCTTGCCGCCCGAGGCGCGGAAGTTGGTCAGTTGCTTCGCCTTCATCGGATTGACCTCGAGGTCATCCGTCTTGGCGTTCTCGCCGATGATCATGCCTTCATACAGCGCTTCGCCGTGACCGACGAACAGGATGCCACGCTCTTCGAGCGGCCCCAGCGCATAGCCCTGCGCTTCGCCGGCGCCGTTCGAGATCAGCACGCCGTTCTTGCGGCCTTCGATCTGGCCCTTGTGCGGACCGTACTTCTCGAACAGCCGGTTCATGATGCCGGTGCCGCGCGTGTCCGACAGGAACTCGCCGTGATAGCCGATCATGCCGCGCGAGGGTGCCGAGAAGGTGATCCGAGTCTTGCCACCGCCCGACGGGCGCATGTCGGTCATCTCGGCCTTGCGCAGGTTCATCTTCTCGACGACCGTGCCCGAATATTCCTCGTCCACGTCGATGATGACGGTTTCGTACGGCTCGGTCTTCTTGCCGTCCTCGTCCTCGCCGAACAGCACGCGCGGACGCGAAATGCCCAGCTCGAAGCCTTCGCGGCGCATCGTTTCGATCAGCACGCCCAGCTGCAATTCGCCGCGGCCCGCGACTTCGTAGCTGTCGCGATCGGCCGCTTCGGTCACCTTCACGGCGACGTTCGATTCGGCTTCGCGGAACAGGCGGTCGCGGATCATGCGCGACGTCACCTTGGTGCCCTCACGCCCCGCCATCGGCGAATCGTTGACGGCGAAACGCATCGACAGCGTAGGCGGATCGATCGGCTGCGCGTGCAGCGGCTCGGTAACCTGCGGGTCGCAGATCGTGTTCGACACGGTGGCGACGGTCAGGCCGGCCAGCGAGATGATGTCGCCCGCCTTGGCTTCGTCGACCGGCACGCGGTCGAGGCCGCGGAACGACATGATCTTCGACGCGCGGCCGGTTTCGACGACGTTGCCGTCATTGTCGAGCGCGTGGATCGGCTGGTTCAGCTTCACCGTGCCCGAATTGACTCGGCCGGTCAGGATACGGCCGAGGAAGTTGTCGCGGTCGAGCAGCGTGACGAGGAAGGTGAACGGAACGTCCTCCACTTCCACCTTCGGCGCGGGCACGTGCGACACGATCGTCTCGAACATCGGGATCAGCGTGCCTTCGCGCGCGTCCATGTCGGTCGAGGCATAGCCGTTGCGGCCCGACGCATAGAGCACCGGGAAATCGAGCTGTTCGTCGTTGGCGTCCAGCGACACGAACAGGTCGAACACTTCGTCCAGCACTTCCTGGATGCGCGCGTCGCTGCGGTCGACCTTGTTGACCACGACGATCGGCTTCAGGCCCAGCGCCAGCGCCTTGCCGGTCACGAACTTCGTCTGCGGCATTGCGCCTTCCGACGAATCGACCAGCAGGACGACGCCGTCGACCATCGACAGGATGCGCTCGACCTCGCCGCCGAAATCGGCGTGGCCCGGCGTGTCGACGATGTTGATGCGGATCGATTCATCGCTGCCCGGCGGGGTCCAGTCGACCGAGGTCGGCTTGGCGAGAATGGTGATCCCGCGCTCCTTTTCGAGGTCGTTCGAATCCATCGCGCGTTCTTCGACGCGCTGGTTGTCGCGGAACGTGCCGGACTGACGGAACAACTGATCGACGAGCGTGGTTTTGCCGTGATCGACGTGGGCGATGATCGCCACGTTGCGAAGGCTCATGCTATTTCCTGGATCATGCGGGAGTGCAGTTGGGCGGGCGCTTAGCGTATTTCCTCGGAAACCGGAAGTCCCCCCTTTGCTGCGCTGCGGCGGGCCGTGCCACGGCGTACGCCGCTGCCATTGCAACCAAGATGTGTATTATCTAACTACCACAGTTGTATCGAGGGGCGTCCGCATGGCATCAAGCGGACGCAAGTGGAGGACATATGGCAACGCAGACGACCGAAGAGCCAGCGCTGGTGCTGACCCCGCCCGATCCGGTGCCGACCGTCGCGCCCGCAAAGGCCGCCGGGCTGGTGCCGGTGGACGATACCAAGCGCACCGAACTCCAGCGCCGCGTCGACGACTTCATCGACCAGCTGGTCGCGCAGGACGCGAACTCGCCCGAATTCGGCAAGCGGGTCGATGCGATCAGCAACCTCGGCGCCCGCGAGATCCGCGAAGCGGCGGGCCAGTCGAACCGTTTCCTCGACCGTCCGGTCAAGGCGATGGACCAGGAATCGGGCGTCGGCGCCGACCTGGCGCAACTGCGCCGCACGATCGAGGACCTCGATCCGGGCAAGCAGGGCAACTTCCTCGAGCCGAAGAAGCTGTTCGGCATGATCCCGTTCGGCAACAAGGTCCGCGACTATTTCGACGGCTACAAGTCCGCGCAGAGCCACATCGCCTCGATCCTGAAACGGCTCCAGTCCGGCAAGGACGAGCTGTTGATGGACAATGCCGCCATCGACACCGAACGCGCCAATCTGTGGACCGCGATGGGTCGCCTCGAACAGATGATCTATCTGTCGAAGGAAATGGATCAGAAGCTGGAGGACCGTGCCAACGAGCTCGACCACAGCGATCCGGCCAAGGCCAAGGCGATCCGCGAGACCGCGCTCTTCTATGTCCGCCAGCGGTCGCAGGACCTGCTGACGCAGATGGCGGTGACGGTGCAGGGCTATCTCGCACTCGATCTGGTCAAGAAGAACAATGTCGAACTGGTGAAGGGCGTCGACCGCGCCAGCACCACCACCGTCGGCGCGCTGCGCACCGCGGTGACGGTCGCACAGGCGCTGACCAACCAGAAGCTGGTGCTGGACCAGATCACCGCGCTCAACACCACCACCGCCAACATCATCGATTCGACCGGCAAGCTGCTGCGCAGCCAGACCGCGACGATCCATGAACAGGCCGCCGCATCGACGATTCCCGTCGAAGTGCTGCAACGCGCGTTCCAGAACGTCTATGACACGATGGACGCGATCGACACCTTCAAGCTGAAGGCCCTCGATTCGATGAAGACCACTATCGGCACGCTGTCGAACGAGGTCGAGAAGTCGCGCGGCTATATCGCCCGGGCCGAAGGCGCGTCGCAGAATGCGCAGGGTGGCGAGACGTTCAAGCTGGAGGCGATGTAACGCGATGTCGCGCAGCGACGAGGTCCTCGAACGCGCCAACCTGACGCTGGAGCGCGCCCGCGAACGTCATGGGCAGGTCGCCCCGCGCGCGCGTCGCCGGCGCGAGGCGGAGGTGCTGCGGCGCCTCGGCCGCATCGCCGCCGCCGACGGCGCGATCATCGTCGCGGCGCTCATCATCGGCTGGTTCGTGCCGCTGGGCTTGGGGGGCGCGATGGTCGTCATGGCGCTGCTGATCGCCGCCACCGCGCTGTTCGCGTTGCTGCCGGTCACGCGCGAGGTCGCGGTCGAACAGCTGGTGCAGGCGCCGATCAAGTCGCTACCGTCGCAGACCGAACGCTGGCTGGCGACGCAGCGCCCGGCCCTCCCCGCGCCCGCGATCACGCTGGCCGATGCGATCGGAGTGAAGCTCGACACGCTGTCGGCGCAGCTCGCGACGCTCCCCGACGACGAACCTGCCGCCGCCGAGGTGCGCAAGCTGGTCGGCGAACAGCTCCCCGAACTGGTGCGCGGCTATCAGCGGGTCCCCGAGCCGCTCCGCCGCGTCGAACGCAACGGCCGCACGCCCGACCAGCAACTGGTCGACGGGCTGAAGATCATCGACGACGAGATCGCGTCGATGACCCGCCAACTGGCACAGGGCGACCTCGACAGCCTCGCGACGCGCGAACGGTTCTTGCAGATCAAGTACCAGGGAGAGGAATAGGCGGATCAATCACGCCTTTACCGGTCAGGACGGGGGAGGAACCGCTATCGGATCGGTGGCGATATAGCGGATGGTGGCCCCCTCCGCGCTCGGAACACGCCGGAATACCCGCGCCTGCGAATCATATGCTATCGACAGCATTCCAGGCCGAGGCCATACGACGCTGACCGGCATGTTTGGAAACTCCATCACCGGCGCGACCCCATGATTGTCGTCCGCGACGAACACCTCGGTGGCATCCTCCAACGGCTGGTTCGCACGTCCGACCCAGACGACCGTTGCCTTCGAGGTCGTCGCTCCGCAATCCCGCACCTCGACCACCGCATAGCGATCGCTCGCGAGGTCATAGGCCTTGTGCACAAGGTCCGACGAGCATTCGGGCGCCAATCCGCAGCCAGTAATGAGCAGGGTTGACGACAGGGCAAGGGTTGCGCGTAGCATCGACGGATGCTGCCCATCGCCAGACTTGTGCGCAATAGGCTGGACCGACACTGCCCCCCAACCCCCTCGTCATTCCCGCGCAGGCGGGAATCCATACACGCCGACGTCGGCGACAGGATCGCGACCGTTGCGCCTATGGATCCCCGCCTTCGCGGGGATGACGGGGAGGGGTTATGGACCGCTTTCCTACAACGCCCCACCGCGGCTAACCTCCGCCCCGCTCTTTCTCACCGCCGACATGCACGCGCGTCCAAACCCAAAAACCACACGTCACGCAAACACGCCACTAGTGTGAACTTAGTGAACTTTAGCGCCGAACCCGGCCGAAAACCGCGCTATTCGCGCTCGCGCTCGACGTCCCATTGGTGCCGCTGCACCATGACCGACCGCACCGGCCGCCCCCGCGCGTCCAGCGACGGACGGAAGCGAAAGGCGCGTTCGATCTGGCGGCAGGTCGCGATATCGATCGCGCGATTGCCGCTCGACCGCCGGATGCGGCAGTCGCTGGCGCGCCCGTTCGGCTCGACGACATAGTCGACCTCGACCGACCCTTCGAAGCCATCCTCCTCCAGCTCCACCGGCAACCGCGCGCCCTGCAGCGACCCGCCGATCTGCTCGGGCGGCGTATCGCCTCCACCGCTGCCGTCGCCATCTCCCTCGCCGCCACTCCCCAAGCCGTCGCCTACCCCGCCCGCCCCCGTCCCCGGCCCGACGGTATCGGTCGCGCCCGACGAGGCGTCGTTGCCCGGCCCGGCGAAGGGAGCAGTCACCACCGGCGGCGGCACCGGCAGCGGCACGACCGGCGGCGTCGCGACGATCTCGGTCGCTTTCGACCGGATATTGGGCGGCGCGGCGCGTCCCTCGGGCCGGCCCTGCCGCACGACCTGCGGCACCGGCGGCGGGGGCGGCGGATCGGGCGGCGGCGGCAGGATGTCGAACGTCGCCAGCGCACTCTGCGCCGTCCGCGTCACGTCCACGCCCAGCCCGACGATCAGCGCCCAGCCGAGCAGGACATGCAACAGGATCGTCACGCCCATCGCGCCGATGCGGCTCCGGTCCGGCAGGGTCGTCGTCATGGCCATTATGCTGGCACAACGCCGATGAATGGCGGGTGATCCGAGCAAAGGTTCTCCCCCGTCCCAGCCGGCCCGCCACCCGCGTCACCCCAGCGAAGGCTGGGGTCTCTGGCGGCTCTTGTCCCGCCAACCAACCGGGAGATCCCAGCCTACGCTGGGGTGACGTGTGCGGCTTTGGCAGGAAAGGTGGCGACCCCCTACCGCTTCCCCAGCGCCACGATCGCCCGCTCCCGCAACCGCTCGACCGCCGCGGCATGGATGCCCGGCGCCGCTACCATCACCCCGAAGAACTGCGGCCGCGCCTGATTGAAGCGTAGCTTGCGCCCGATCGCGTCGGTCACCGTCGCCCCGGCTTCGCGCGCGATCAGGATGCTCGCCGCCACGTCCCACTCATTGCCCCAGCGCAGCGTCGCGAGGAAATCGGCCTCCCCGCTTGCGACCATCGCCATGCGCAGCGCGATCGAATTGGGCTTCGGCACCATCAACAGGTCGCGATCCGCCTTGGGCAGGGCATCGACCGGCGTCCGGCTACCGGCGAAGTCGACGCGCGGGCTGACCGCCAGCCGCTCGCCGTTCCTGCGCGCGCCCTGCCCTGCCGCCGCGGTCCAGCGCTGCCGCCGGACGGGTGCGTCGAGCACGCCCAGCACCGGCTGCCCGTCCTCGATCAGCGCGACCGACACCGCCCAACCGTCGCGCCCGCGAATATAGTCGCGGGTGCCGTCGATCGGATCGACGATCCACACCTGCCGCCGCGCCAGCCGCACCGCATCGTCGGCACTCTCCTCCGACAGCCAGCCAGCCTCAGGCAGCAACGCCGTCAGCCGCCGATGCAGCAGCCGGTCGACCGACAGGTCGATCTCGCACACCGGATTGCCCGGCGCCTTTTCCCACGTCTCGAACTCCCCGCGCCAGCTCGCCAACGCCAGCGCCGCCGCTTCGGCGGTGATTGCGGTAACCTGTTCGAGCAGCGTCGCCTCAGCCACCCGCCACCGTCATGCCATCGACCCGGATCGTCGGCACATTGACCCCCTGCTTATGCTCCAGATCGCCCGCCGCGCGCATCGACAGCAGCATCGGGCGCAGATTGCCGGCGATGGTGATCCCCGACACCGGCCGCGTGATCTCGCCGCGTTCGATCAGGAAGCCCGACGCGCCGCGACTGTAATCGCCGGTGACGCCATTCACGCCCTGCCCGATCAGCTCGGTCAGCAGCACCCCGCGTTCGATATCCTCGATCAGCGCGTCGACGCTGCCAGCGCCGCCCGCCAGATGGACGTTGCCGGTCGTCACGCCCGGCGGACCACCCAACCCCCGCGAGGCATGGCCGGTCGGCTCCAGCCCCAATTGCCGCGCCGACGCGCTGTCGAGCAGCCATGTCTGCAACACGCCGCGCTCGACCAGCGCCATCGGCGACACCGGCAGCCCCTCGCCATCGAACGGCCGGGCGCGCAGCCCATGCGGGCGGTGCGGATCGTCGATGATCGACAGCCCCTCGGGCAGGATCGCATGGCCTAGCTGCTCGCGCAGGAAGCTGGTCCCGCGCGCGATCGACGGGCCGGAGATCGCGCCCAGCACATGGCCGATCAGGCTGCCCCCGACGCGCGGGTCGAACACCACCGGCATCGCTCCGCCATCGATCTTCACCGGGTGCAGCCGCGCCACCGCGCGTTCGCCCGCGCGCCGTCCGATCGTCTCGGGCGCTTCCAGCATCGAGCGGTGGCGCGCCGAATGATGGGCATGGTCGCGCTGCATCCCCGCGCCCTCGCCCGCCAGTACGCTGGCCGAGATGCCGTGGCTGGTAACGGCATAGCCCTGCGCGAAGCCATGGCTGGTGGCGAAGGCGACGACCGCGCGGCTGTAGCCGGCCGATCCGCCTTCGGAATTGCTGACGCCCGCGACCGATCGCGCGGCGTCCTCCACCGCCAGCGCCGCTTCCCGCAACAGCTGCGGCGCGACGTCGCCGCCATCGTCGAGATCGAGCAGCGGCGGCGCGCCGTGGAGCAGCCGCTCGGCCGGTGCCAGGCCGGCCCAGCGATCTTCCGGTGCGGCGCGCGCCATCGCCACCACTCGCTCGGCCAGCGTCGCCAGTCCCGCCTCGGACAGGTCGGAGGTCGACACGCTCGCCGAACGCTGGCCGACGAACACGCGCAGGCCCAGCTCGGCGCCTTCCGAGCGACCGACATCCTCCATCTGCCCCAGCCGCACCGACACCGACAGCGCGGTATCGGCGACGAGGATCGCATCGGCGGCATCGGCGCCACAGGCACGGGCGCGGGCGATGGCGGATCGGGCGCGGTCTACGGCGGTTTGGGGAGTCAGCATGACCGGCACATGGGAAGCGCGCACGCCCGCCGCAACGTTCACGCCGCCTGCCCCACCACCAGCAGGCCAAGGAACAGCAGCAACCCCGCATCGCGGTTCGACCGGAATCGCCGCAGCGTATTGGCGCCATCGTCGGGCCGGAGCGTCGCTACCTGCCACAACAGATGCGCGGCACCCGGCAACAGCGCGGCCAGCGCCAGCGGCGTCGGGAACACCCGCCACACCGCCCCCGCCCAGCACGCGATGGCGACGACGTACAGCACCGTCACCCCCGGCCGCACCCGCCGCCCCATCGCCCGCGCTGACGATCGCACCCCGACCATCGCGTCATCCTCGGTATCCTGGCAGGCATAGATGGTGTCGTAGCCGATCACCCACGCGATCGCGCCGGCGTACAGCAACGCCAATGGCGTCCAGTCCTCGCCCCCCATCTGCGCCCACGCGACCGGCGCGGCCCACGAAAACACCATGCCCAGCCACGCCTGCGGCCACCACGTAATCCGCTTCATGAACGGATAGGCCGCAACCAGCACGAGGCTCAGCAACGCGACGATCGCCGCGGTGAAGTTCAGTTGCAGCAGCACGACGAAGCCGATCAGGCTCAGGAACACCAGCCAGCCCCACGCCGCCTTCACCGACACCGCCCCGCTCGCCAGCGGCCGGTTCGCGGTGCGTGCCACCTGCCGGTCGAGATCGCGGTCGACGATGTCGTTATAGACGCAGCCCGCACCACGCATCGCGATGCTGCCGATCAGAAACCACAACAGCATGTCCCACCGCTCAACCGCGCGGCCCGACAGCGCGATCGCCCATGCGCCGGGCCAGTAGAGCAGCCACCAGCCGATCGGCCGGTCGAACCGGGCGAGCAGCGCGAACGGGCGGGCGGCACGCGGCAGGATCGCGATCAGCCCGCGATGTTCGGTATCGGCGACGTTGGTGGCGACAGGGAAAGGCATGCCGTCCCTGCTGCCACTAACCGCCCGGCTTGCCCAGCCCGATCAGCCCGCCGACGCCGCCAGTACCGCTGCGATATTGAGCGCGCCGTTGCCATAGGTGGCATCGCGCCCCGGATCGCCGAGGTCGGTGGCGTTGTTCAGCAGCAGCGTGACGATCTGCGCACCGGTCAGCTTGGGCCGCGCCTGCGCGATCAGCGCGACCGCGCCGCTCACCACCGCCGCCGATGCCGAGGTCCCGCTCTGCGCGATCACCAATCCGTTGCGGTCGAGCATGTTCACATCGACACCCAGCGCCATCAGATAGGATGCCGCCGCCGCACCGCCGCCTGCCGCGTTGCCCGAGCGATACGGACGCCCCGATGCGTCGATCCCGCCGACGATGATGACATGACCCGAACCGGCTTCGACGAACGACCGCGACAGCAGCAGCGGCTGGCTGGCCGATTCGTTGCCCGCACTGATGACCATTACGATCCCGGCAGCGGCGGCACGCCGTACCGCGGCGACCAGCGGTTCGGTGGTCTGGTCGACATTGAACGACATGTTGATGACCCGCACCCGCGCCGCGATCGCCGCATCGATCGCCGCGATCACGAGGTCGCTCTGCGCCGGACAGTCGAAGTCCTTGCACTTGTCGGGCCGGGTAGCGTTCAACGAAACGATGCTGGCGTCATAAGCGAGGCCATGAATGCCCCGCCCGTCGCGCGCCGCCGCCGCGATCGACGCCATCGCGGTGCCATGGCCGCTCAGGTCGATCAGCCCGCGGTCGCTGCCCAGATTTGCGCTCGCCGGATCGATCCGCCCGGCAAATTCGCTCAGCGTCGGGACGATCCCGGTATCGATGATCGCGATCCCAATCCCACGCCCGGTGGCGCCGACGCGGTACGCTGCATCGGCTTTCGACACGGTGGCGGCGTTCGATCGTTCCGCCTCGACCTGTTCGGCGGTGGCGGCGGGAGTCGTCGCCGTTGGCGTCGGGGTAGGTGTCGGCGTATTCGCGACGACCACCGTACCGGTCGAACCGCCGCCGCCCCCGCCGCACCCCGATACCAGCAACGCCGTGGCAAGCATCGCCGGCCAGCATTTGTACCGACCCACGCCCATCCGCCCGTACCGCATGTTCCCGCCCCTTCGCCATTACGCTCGTTGTCGCTACGCAACGGTCGATTGCAAAGATATGAACATACCGACGTATTCGAATGACTTGCTGCGTCGGAGGCGACGGCCGATCCGGCGCAATCGCCCGTTCCGACAGGGTCAGGACCTCAGCGCTGCGCCGCCTTCTGCGCCTTGGCCTGCTTGGCATAATGGTGGTGCATGGCGATGCAGCCGGCGACGGCGCCCAGCTTGCCATGGCCCTTGCCGATCATATGCCCGCCGACCGCGCCCGCGGCGGCACCGCGAATGCAGCCTTTGGCAAAGGCGGGTTGCGCCGCGATCATGGTCAGCGGCAGGGCGATCAAAGCAACGAAACGCATGTTCCATCTCCCTCGAACGGAATGTCCGAGGCAGTGTCTACGAGCCGGATACGCCCGAGGTTGCGTTAAACTTTCGTCATGTCGGCGACCCCGCTACGAGGGCCCCATGGACCTCGACCAACTGCTCCGCCATTATTTCGGCACCGCCGATCCCGACGCGTTGTCGCCGGACGCGCTCAAGTCCGCCGGCGAGCGGATGGCGATCGACTTCGGCGTCACCCGCGATCCGTCGCGCCGCTTCGCCCTGTGGTCGCTGATGGACGCGTTCGGTTTTGCCCCGCCCCCGGCCGACGCCTTTGCCAAGGAACCCGAACTGCGCGCGGCGGCGGACCGCTATCTCGACGCCGCCTACCGCGTCGAGCGCGACGGGACACCCGACTGATGCCGTGGGTGATGCTGACCGTCGCCGGGCTGCTGGAGATCGTCTGGGCCTATTACATGAAGCTGTCCGACGGCTTTTCGAAACCGTGGCCGACGATCGCGACCTTCGTCACGATGTTCGCCAGCTTCGGGCTGTTGTCGCTGGCGATGAAGCAATTGCCGCTCGGCACCAGCTATATGGTGTGGACCGGCATCGGCGCGCTGGGTGCGTTCGTCGTCGGCATCGTGTTGCTGGGCGAGGCGGTGACGCCGTTGCGGCTGCTCGCGGCGGCGATGCTGGTCGGCGGGCTGGTGCTGATGAAGCTGGCGTCGTGAGCGGCGTCCTCGTCATTCCGGCGAAGGCCGGAATCCATGGATACGGGCCGGCTTGATCGACGCGCGATGTCTCCTTTCCATGGATCCCGGCCTTCGCCGGGATGACGGTAGTGAAGGCCACCCCTGCCCAACCCCGTCCGGCTTGCTATAGCGCGACCATGCCCGCTACCCCCGCCTGGCCGCCCGATTCGTCCCCCCGCCTGTTCGTCGACCAGCCGCTGGGCGATGGTGCGCGCGTCCGCCTCGACGGGACGCAGGCGCATTACCTGCTGTCGGTGATGCGGGTGAAGGACGGCGATGTCGTCCGCCTGTTCGACGACGCCACCGGCGAATGGCTGGCGCACGCCACCGAGGTCCGCAAGCGCGACCTGACCCTTGCCGTTGCCGAGCGGCTGCGTGAACGCGAAATTGTCCCCGACCTGTGGCTGTGCATCGCACCGACCAAGAAGGGCCGGATCGACTGGACGATCGAAAAGGCGTGCGAGCTGGGCGTCGACCGGATCGTGCCGGTACTGACCCGCCGGACGGTGGTCGATCGCCTCAACCTCGACCGGCTGCGCGCCCATGCGGTCGAGGCGGCCGAGCAATGCGGCCGCACCGCGCTCCCCGCGCTGGTCGAATCGGCGAAGCTGACCGCGCTGCTCCGCGATTGGCCCGCCGACCGCGCGCTGTTCTTCGCCGATGAGACCGGCGGCGTCCCCGGATTCGACGCGATGCGCGCCCGGCCGGGTCCGGCGGCGATTCTGATCGGGCCGGAAGGTGGCTTCGACCCGGAGGAACGCGACGCGATCCGCGCCCACCCGCAAGCAGTCGGCATCGCACTCGGCCCCCGCATCCTGCGCGCCGAGACCGCGGCGGCGGCGGCGACCGCACTATGGATGGCGGCAAGTGGCGATTGGTAGCCGCACTATATCCCTATCAACCACAGCCCCCTAGCGCGGCCTTCCGCCTGCGCGTATGGGCGCGGTCATGAGCACGAAGACCGTTTCGGACACCAGCGCAGCGGTCATCGAGGACCGTTCGCAGCTGATCGCCTATTTCGCCGGGGGCGAGAAGCCTGCGGAACGCTGGCGGATCGGCACAGAGCACGAGAAATTCGTCTACCGCACCAGCGATCACGCCGCGCCGTCCTATGACGAACCGGGCGGCATCCGCGACCTGCTCGCCGGCCTCGAACGCTTCGGCTGGCGCCCGGTCGAAGAGGGCGGCAAGGTCATCGCGCTGACCGGCAAGGACGGATCGGTCAGCCTCGAACCCGCCGGGCAGTTCGAACTGTCGGGCGCGCCGCTCGAAAACCTGCACCAGACCTGCGCCGAAACCGGCCGCCATCTGGACCAGGTGAAGGCGGTCGGCGACGAACTCGGCCTCGGTTTCCTCGGGCTCGGCATGTGGCCCGACAAGCGCCGCGACGAATTGCCGATCATGCCCAAGGGGCGCTACGGCATCATGCTGAACCATATGCCGCGCGTCGGCACGATGGGGCTCGATATGATGCTGCGCACCTGCACGATTCAGGTGAACCTCGATTATTCGAGCGAAGCCGACATGGTGCAGAAATTCCGCGTCGGACTGGCGCTGCAACCGCTGGCGACCGCATTGTTCGCCAATTCGCCGTTCACCGACGGCCTGCCCAACGGCCAACTGTCGTACCGCTCGCACATCTGGTCCGACACCGATCCGGCGCGCACCGGCATGCTGCCGTTCGTATTCGAGGACGGGTTCGGCTATGACCGCTATGCCGACTATGCGCTCGATGTACCGATGTACTTCGTCTATCGCGACGGTCGTTACATCGACGCCGCCGGGCTGTCGTTCCGCGACTTCCTGAAGGGCGAGCTGTCGGTCCTGCCGGGCGAGAAGCCGACGATGGAGGATTGGGCCGACCATCTCTCCACCGCCTTCCCCGAAGTGCGCCTCAAGACTTTCCTGGAGATGCGCGGCGCCGATGGCGGGCCATGGGGCCGCATCTGCGCACTGCCGGCACTGTGGGTCGGGCTGCTCTACGATCAAGGCGCGTTGGACGCCGCGTGGGATCTGGTGAAGGGCTGGTCGATCGAGGACCGCCAGCAATTGCGCGACGCCGTCCCCGCGCTCGGCCTCGACGCGCCGCTCCCCGGTGGCGGACGTTTGCGCGACGTGGCGGGCGAGGTACTCGACATCGCCGGCCGGGGCTTAAGCGCCCGCCGCCGCCTCAGCCTGTCGGGCGAGGACGAAAGCGGCTTCATCGAGCCGCTGCGCGAAGTGGTGCGATCGGGCAAGGTGCCGGCGCAGGTGCTGCTCGACAAGTTCGCCGGCGAATGGGGCGGCGACCTGTCGCGGGTGTACGGGGACTATAGTTTCTAACCGGAAAATCCTCCCCATTTCATGGGGAGGGGGACCGTCCGTGCAGCGGATGGTGGAGGGGCAACGCCGCAATTGCTGCGCCCGTCGCTACGCCCCTCCACCATGCTGCGCATGGTCCCCCTCCCCGCGCAGCGGGGAGGATTTGAAGAGGCTGGTCACCAACCCCCTTCGCACCATCCACTCGCTATACGCCCGGTACACCGGGTCCGCCCCCAGGTGCCGCTCCTCGGTCTTGGCCCGCCAGTAATAGACCCCGCTGACGCACGCCAGAATCGCGGTACTGCGCGCCGCCGATGTCCAGCTGTCCGCCGTCGTCAGCAGCGGGATCGTCGAAATCCACCAGAAGAGGTTCTTCGACAGATAGGCCGGATGCCGGCTGAACGCATACGGCCCATGCGTCAAAATGCCCCGATGGGTCAGGTTCGAAAACCGCAACCCGAACGCCATCGTCGCCCAAGCATAGATCGCGGTCAGCGCCACCAGCACCGCGCCGACCACCCACAACAGCACCGGATAGTCCGCCAGCCAATAGGTCCAGTCCGCCGTCCCCGGATGGTAATCCAGCGGGCCGCCATTCGCCATCAGGATGAACGGCGGATAGCAGATCAGCGCCGCCGACCACCCCGCGGCATAAGGCGTGGCGCTGCGGATATGGCTGTCGAGCGGGCGCATCGCGAGGATATAGCCTGCCGTCGCGAACGCCACGTCGATGACGAACATGAAGGTGATGAGCCAGTTGGCCAGCGGCACCGGTCCGGTCAGGATCACCGAGCGCTGCGTCCGGATGAATTCGCCGAACCCCGGCGGCACGATCGCCAGCATGAAGGCGAGGAAGAACGCCTTCACCGCCCAGCCGCGCAGATGGTTGAAGATGGCTTGCGCGTCGATCGGCTCGTCAAGGTGCATCGCCCATGCGCCCAGCGCCCAGCACCCGTCCTTCGGCTCGACCAGCCGCCGGTCGAGCCACAGCATGTACGGGATCGACAGCACGAACAGCGGCACCGCCGCCAGCCCAAACACCCACATCGAAAAGGCGAACCCGCCCTCCCAATAGAACCGCCCGGTGGCATAGATCGCCGCGATCCCGGCCCAGGTGATCCACAGCCCGGCCAGCTTCGTCAGGCTGATCTCCATCGTCTCGCGCCACGGCCGGACGTTGGCCCAGTCAATGCCCGTGGACGGATTGCGATGCACCTTGTCGACCAGCAGCGACCACAGCACCATCGGCAGTGCGCACGCGGCGACGTTGATCAGCGCGGCATAGGGACCATCCATCCCGTAATGCCACGCGACCGCGATCCACGCGAACAGCCCGGCAAGCCCCGCCAGCCCGACGCCCGACGATACGGCCGATGCGGGGCGCCGGTCGGGTTCGGCTTGCAAGGACAAGGAGTTGGGCTGATACATGGCCTATCCGCTACACCCGCGATGGTAAGCATCCGGTGAAGCATATCCTTGTCCGAAGGAAGCCCCTGCCCTTGCGTACCGTATTTGCCGCCCTGTTGCTGACCACCACCGCCCTTCCCGCCGCCGCGCAGCAGATCAACCCGCCGGGCAACACCCTGCCGCAGCCGATGCCGATCGTCGATACCGTGCCCGTGGCGCGCGACGTCGACTATCCCGGCACGATCAAGCTGGACGTCGATGCGACCGACACGGTGCAGGGCATTTTCCGCGTGAAGGAAACGATCCCGGTCGCGCGAGCCGGGCACATGGTGTTGATGATGCCGAAATGGCTGCCCGGCAAGCACGGTCCCCGCGGCGAGATCGAGAAGCTGGCCGGCCTTGTCGTCCGTGCCAATGGCCGCGAACTGCCATGGACCCGCGACGCGCTCGACATGTATTCCTTCCATATCGACGTGCCCGCCGGTGCGAAGAATCTGGACGTGCAGTTCCAGTTCCTGTCGGCGACGCAGGGCGAACAGGGCCGGATCGTCGTGACCCCCGAAATGCTCAACCTGCAATTCGAAGCGGTCAGCCTGTATCCCGCGGGCTATTACACGCGCCGCATTCCGATCGAGGCGAGCGTGCGCTACCCCGCCGGTTGGACCGCCGCGTCGGGCCTGCCGTCGAAGGTACAGGGCGGCGTCTATCGCTATGAGCGCATCAGCTATGAAACGTTGATCGACTCGCCGGTATTCGCTGGCAAGTATTTCAAGCGCTTCCCGCTGACCGATCGCGTCGGGCTGAACGTCGTCGCCGACAAGCCGTCCGAACTGGCCGCCACCCCCGAACAGATCGCGGCACATACCCGGCTGGTGGAACAGGCGGTGAAGCTGTTCGGAGCGCAGCATTACGACAAATATGAGTTCCTGCTGTCGATCACCGACAAGATGGGATCGATCGGCCTCGAACATCACCGGTCGTCGGAAAACGGCGTCGATCCGGGCTATTTCACCGACTGGAATGCGGGTCCGGGCGAACGCAACCTGCTGCCGCACGAATTCACCCATAGCTGGGACGGCAAATATCGCCGCGGCGCGGACCTGTTCACACCCGATTTCCGCACGCCGATGCGCAACTCGCTGCTGTGGGTGTATGAAGGGCAGACGCAGTTCTGGGGCTATGTGCTGCAGGCGCGATCGGGCCTCGTGTCGAAGCAGGACACACTCGACGCCTATGCCGATATCGCCGCGGCGCTCGACGCGCGCGAGGGGCGGCAGTGGCGGCCGCTGATCGACACCACCAACGATCCGGTCATCACCGCTAGGCGTCCCAAGGGCTGGGTCAGCTGGCAGCGGTCGGAGGATTATTACAACGAAGGGCTGCTGGTGTGGATGGAGGTCGATTCGATGCTCCGCAAGCAGTCGGGCGGTACCAAGTCGATGGACGATTTCGCCCGCGCCTTCTTCGGAATGCGCGACGGCGACTGGGGCGTGCTGCCCTACACGCTGGCCGATGTGGTCAAGACGCTGAACGGCGTGCAGCCCTATGACTGGGCCGGCTTCCTCGACAAGCGGCTGAACGCGCGTACCGATCGCGCGCCGATCGATGGCTTTGCCGCCAACGGCTATCGCATCGTCTATACCGATACCCCGACGACCTATCTGAAGGGGCGCGAGAAGAGCGGCGGCGGCGTATCGCTGCCTTATTCGCTCGGCCTCACCGCCAGCAAGGACGGCAAGGTCGGCAGCGTGATGTGGGGCAGTCCGGCATTCAAGGCCGGGTTCGAAACCGGCACCACCATCGTTGCGGTGAACGGCACCGCCTATACCCCCGACCGGCTGCGTGACGCGGTGGGCGCAGCAAAGGGCACCAAGGAGCCGATCCGCCTGACCGTCCGCATGGACGATGCGGTGCGCGAGATCGCGATCCCCTATAACGAAGGGCACCGCTATCCGCGGCTCGAAAAGGTCGGCACGGGCGATGGCGGGCTCGACCGGCTGCTCACCGCCAAGTGATCGCCTACGCCGATTCGGTCCCGCATCGGGACCGGATCGGCGTGTCCGAAACGATTCCAAAGAAAAGCAGCTTCACCCTTTGTGAATAACGGGTAAAGGGCGCCTCTACCGCGCGCAGGCGCGAGACGAGGGAGTAGTATTAATGCGCATCGACATGGTGCCCGTCGGCGACAATCCGCCCAGCAGCCTGAACGTCATCATCGAAGTTCCGACCGGTGGCGAACCGGTGAAGTATGAATTCGACAAGGCGTCGGGCGCGCTGTTCGTCGATCGCATCCTGCACACGCCGATGCGCTACCCCGCCAATTACGGCTTCGTGCCGCACACGCTGTCGCCGGATGGCGATCCGCTCGACGCGCTGGTCGTGTCGCGTTCGCCCTTCATCCCCGGTTGCGTCGTCCGCGCGCGCCCGATCGCGGTGCTGAACCTCGAAGACGAAGCCGGCGGCGACGAAAAGCTGGTCTGCGTGCCGGTCGATTCGACCTTCCCCTATTACAGCAACGTCGGCGAGCGCGCCGATCTGCCCGAAATCGTGTTCGAACAGATCGAGCATTTCTTCACCCACTATAAGGACCTCGAAAAGAAGAAGTGGGTCCGCGTCGGTACGTGGGGCGGCGCCGACGAAGCCAAGCGCATCACGCTGGAAGCGATCGAACGCTACAACGAAGCCAAGGCGCAGGGCGAGGAACCGCACGACTACGAAGTACCGGGTCGCTGAGATCGGACGGGCGGGGATTTCCCCGCCCGTTTCGTTTTGGGGAGCCGGATTTGCGCACGACCCGCCGCTCGTCACTCCCGCGACGGCGGGAGTCGATCGACGCTATCGTCAACGATCCTGCACCACCGCAGGCGCATATGGATTCCCGCCTTCGCGGGAGTGACCGGAAAGAACAAGCGCCTCACCCCTTCGCCCGCTTGCGCTTCACCGGCGCCCTGCGCCCTGCCTCCACCGCGATCCGCGCCCATTCCAGCATCGCATCGCCATCGTCGAGCACCGCATCGGGCGCCCGGCGATAGTTCATCGTCGCGATCGTCCCGTCCTTGCGATCATAGGTGAAGCGCTCGCACCCCGCCGCGTCCCAGACAGCATCGGCGGTCGCATCCGATTTGAACCACAACACATCGTCCAGCACGATCGCGAAGACGGTGCCGTCGAGGTACAGCGTCGCCCCGCCCATCATCCGCCGGAAACTGACCTGCCCGACGGGCGTCAGCGCCTCTTCGACCCAGTCGATCAGTCCGGTATCGACGCTCATGCCCCCGCCTCGCTCTGTACCGCCGGCACCCGCCGCCGCACCGCGACGATGCAGCCTGCGACGATCAGCAGCGCGCCGACGACGGTGTAGAGCGACACCGTCTCGCCGAACACGATCCATCCGGCCAGCGCCGCCCAGACGAACGCGCTATATTCTACCGGGGCCAGCACCTGCGCCTCGGCCCGGGCATAGGCCCAGGCGAGCGCCATCATCGATGCGGTTCCCAGCAGCACCGCCCCGGCCAACGTCGCATATTGCGACGGGTCGGGCAGCGCGCCCAGCCATGGGGCGGCAGGGAACAAGATCACGCCCATTACCAGGCTGGAAAAGAGCGCGACCTCGAGCGGATCGGCGGCCTGCGCCTGCCGCCGCAGCACGATGAGGCTGACGGCATACAGGATCGACGCCGCGACGCAGGCGAGGCTGCCCAGCACCGCCTGGGTCGAGGCATCGGCCTGCACCTCGCCCGCCGCGATCACCAGCACGCCGGCCGACGCGACGACCGATCCGACGATCGCCGCGCGCCGGATCGTCTCGCCGAGGAACAGCGCCGCCAGATACAGCGCGATCAGCGGCGCGAGGAAGGTCAACGCCACTCCCTGCGCCATCGGCACCCGCGCCAGTCCCCAGAAGAACAGCACGACCGACGCCCCGCCCGCGAGGCCGCGCCCGATATGCAGCTTGAGCACCGCCCACGCCGGCCAGCGCCGCCCGCGCGCCACGAACACTACGCCGCACAGCATCGCTCCCGCCAGCGACCGCCACAGCACCGCATTATACGCGCCGCTGTCGATCGACAGCTGCTTCATCAGCGCATCCATGACCGTATAGACCATGATCCCGCCCCCGGCGACGAGGAAGGCGCGCAGCGAAGACGGGGCGGCGGACATGGACGGACCTTTTCGAACGGTGGGCAGGATCGCTGTCGCGTGCGTGCCGATTCGATGCAAGGCCACCGCAGGAATGGTGTAGGGTCGCTCTCGGGCGTCTCGCCCACGAAGGACAACGTCATGGCCAAGAGCCAGCAAAAGTCGAACAAGGAAATCCGCAAGCCCAAGGCGGTCAAGGAAAAGACCATTGCGGCCAACGCATCGACCAAGGACAAGCCGGTCGGCATGGTGACGATCAAGAACTGAGCCGGTTTTCGCGCCCGACCCGTCAACGGGCGGGCCGGGCCGAGCCGCTTCCGGACGAGGCGGCGGTGCGATACACGCCACGCATGTCGCTCAACCTCGGCCAACGCATCGCCCCGCCGCGCTTCATCGCCTTCGCACTGGTCGCCATGGCGGCCGGTCTGTGGAGCGTTCCCATGCTGGGCTGGCGCAACGGCGTGCCGCTGGCGTTCGATGCCGGCGCGGTCGTCTTCCTCCTGTCCTGCCTTCCCTTGCTCGGGGCATCGGCCGATGCGATGCGTGCCGCGGCGTTGCGCAACGACGCGAACCGCACGCTGTTGCTGTTGCTGTCGGCGGGGATCGCGATCGTGGTGCTGGCGGCCATCGCGATCGAACTGGGACAGCGCGGCACGCCCGGCGCCGGGATCGTGCTGCTGGTCGTCGCGACGCTGCTGCTCGCCTGGACCTTTGCCAACACCATCTACGCGCTGCATTACGCGCATCTGTTCTACACCGCCGACGCGGGCGGCAAGGACAGCGGCGGGATCGAGATGCCCGGCACCGACGAGCCGGATTATTGGGATTTCGTCTATTTCGCCTTCACGCTGGGCATGACGTTCCAGACGTCGGACGTGTCGATCACCTCGCGCACGATGCGGCGGACGGTGACCGGGCACTGCCTGATCGCGTTCGTGTTCAACCTGGGCGTGGTGGCGTTCAGCGTGAACGTGCTGGGCGGGTCCTGAGAAACCCCGAGCAGCTATCCCCGCGCGGGCGGGGATAAGGTCGGGCCGGCGCTTGCCTACTCCGCCGCCTGCGGCATCGCCGCGTTCGCCGCCTCGATCTCCTCAGCCTTCGCCTCAACCAGCTTGACGATATGCTCGATCATGTCGGCGTCCTGCACATGGTGGTCGGTGACGCCCGACAGATAGACCATGTGCTTGCCGTTGCCGCCGCCGGTGATGCCGATATCGGTCTCGCGCGCTTCGCCGGGGCCGTTGACGACGCAGCCGAGTACCGACAGCGACATCGGCGTCCGGATATGCTGCAACCGTTCCTCCAGCGCCTGCACGGTGCGGATCACGTCGAAGCCCTGCCGCGCACAGCTGGGGCACGACACGACGCGCACGCCGCGGTTGCGGATACCCAGCGCCTTCAGGATTTCGAACCCGACGCGCACTTCCTCTTCGGGCTCGGCCGACAGCGAGACGCGGATCGTGTCGCCGATCCCGAACCACAGCAGCGACCCGATACCGATCGACGACTTGACCGTGCCACCGACAAAGCCGCCCGCTTCGGTAATGCCCAGATGCAGCGGGCAGTCGACCATATCGGCCAGTTGCTGGTACGCCGCGACCGCGAGGAACAGGTCCGACGCCTTCACCGCGACCTTGAACTCGTGGAAGTCGTGGTCCTGCAACAGCTTGATATGGTCCATTGCCGACTCGACCAGTGCGTCGGGGCATGGCTCGCCATATTTTTCGAGCAGATGCTTTTCGAGGCTCCCGCCGTTCACGCCGATGCGGATCGCACAGCCATTGGCCTTCGCCGCGCGCACGACTTCGGCGACGCGCTCGTTCGATCCGATATTACCCGGATTGATCCGCAGGCAGGCGGCACCCGCATCGGCCGCTTCCAGCGCACGCTTATAGTGGAAATGGATGTCGGCGACGATCGGCACGCGCGACGCCCGGGTGATCTGGCGCAGCGCGGCGGTGCTCTCGACGTCGGGGCACGACACGCGGATGATGTCGGCGCCCGCCTCTTCGCAACGGCGGATCTGGTTGATCGTCGCCACCGCATCGGAGGTGTCGGTGTTGGTCATGGTCTGGACCGTGACCGGCGCGTCGCCACCGACGGGCACGTTGCCGACCATGATCTTGCGGCTTTGCCGGCGGTGAATATCGCGCCATGGGCGGATCGACATGCGCTTCTCGCTAACGTTTGGGTTACTCGGGGCCTGATATAGCCGCGCATTGCTTCACGCGAAAGTCGCGTCGGGAACCGGAATTGGCCGCAGCTACCACAACGTCGTCGTCACGACATTACGGCCTCGACTGGCTCCGCATCGCCGCCTTCGCCATCCTGATCGTATATCATATCGCGATGGCGTTCAGCCCGTGGCGCTGGGTGGTGACCACCGGCCATGCCTATAGCGAACTGATCGCGCCTATGGCGCTGGTCACGCCATGGCGGTTGGGGTTGCTGTTCGCCGTGTCGGGCTATGCCAGCGCGACGCTGGTGGCGCGGAGCGCTGCGCCTGCCACCTTCGCTGGCGAGCGGTCGCGGCGGCTGCTGATCCCGCTGGCGTTCGGGATGCTGGCGATCGTCCCCGCCGAAATGTGGGTGCGCGTGCTGGAGGAGGGGTATCCGCACGGCTATCTGCGCTTCTGGCTGGTCGATGGCTGGCGCTATGGCAGCTATTACGGCGTCGCCTTTCCCAGCTGGGAGCATCTGTGGTTCCTGGTCTACCTCTGGTGCTATTCGATGCTGCTCGCCGGCTTCGTCGCTTGGGGCGGCGCAACGCGGTGGATGGACCGGGCGGCGGCGTGGCTGGCGGTCGATGCGCGGCTGCTTTGGGCACCGATCGCGGTGATGACGACGGTGCGGCTCGGTGCGCTGTTCGTCGTGCCGGAGGGTCAGGGGCTGTTCCACGACGTCGCGGGCCATTCGCAATATCTGCCGTTGTTCGCGCTGGGTTTCCTGATCGCGCGGCGACCGGCGCTCTGGCGGGCGCTGCACCGTCATGCTGCCCTCGCCGCACTGCTCGCGGTCATCAGCGGGGCGATCGTCGTCGGGGTCGAACTCAGCTATCCCGGCGACACCGTGCCGCCGCACGTCGCGATGGCGGCCAATCGCGCCGCACGGTCGGTGATGGGCTGGTCGATGGTCGTCACACTGTTCTGCCTTGCCGACCGGTTCGCCAATCGTGACCATCGCTGGCGCGCATCGCTCGGCCGTGCGGTGTTTCCGGCCTATATCGTCCATCATCCGGTGATCGTGCTGGTGACGTGGTTCACCCTGCCGCTCGCGCTCAACCCATGGGCCGAGGCAGCGCTGCTGCTGATCGCGACGCTGCTCGCCTGCATCGCCGCCTACCTTCTCGCCCGCGCGGTGCCGCCGCTCGGCATCCTGTTGGGCGTGACGCCACCGCCGGTGCGCAAGGGTGGCAGCGCGCCTGCGATCTGCTAGCAGGCGGCGAAACCGCTATGCAGGATCATCCTATGTCGACCGCTTCCCCCCGCCCCTGGACCCTGCTGGTACATGGCGGCGCCGGTATCCTCACCCGCGATACGGTAAGCGCGGAAACCGACGCCGCCGCGCGCGCCGGCCTGGATGCTGCGCTCTCCGCCGGTGGAGCGGTGCTGTCCGGCGGCGGCAGCGCACTCGATGCGGTCGAAGCGGCGGTCCGCGTGCTGGAGGATGACCCGACCTTCAATTCGGGCCGGGGCGCGGTGCTGACCTTCGACGGCGCGATCGAACTCGACGCGGCGATCATGGACGGGCGCGACCGCAATGCCGGCGCGGTAGCCGGCGTCACCCGCAGCCGCCATCCCGTCACCCTCGCCCGCGCGGTGATGGAACACAGCCCGCACGTCCTGCTCGCCGGCACGGGCGCCGACACCTTTGCTACCGAACAGGGCGTCGAGCAGGTCGATCCCGACTGGTTCATGACTCCCGAGCGCCGCGCGCAACTGGACGCGATGAAGGCCGATCCCGACAACTGGTTCGACGTCGACATGAAGTACGGCACGGTCGGCGCGGTCGCGGTCGATGGCGGAGGCCATGTCGCCGCCGCGACCTCGACCGGCGGGGTGACGGCCAAGCGCTGGGGCCGGGTCGGCGATTCGCCGCTGATCGGCGCGGGCACCTATGCCGACGACCGCGCCTGCGCGATGTCGGCGACGGGGTCGGGCGAGTTCTTCATCCGCGTCGGCGTCGGCCATGAAATCGCGGCGCGCATCCGCTTCACCGGCGAGACGCTGCAGGAAGCCGCCGACACCGTGTTGACGGAAACGAAGGCGCTGGGCGGCACCGGCGGCGTCATCGTCGTCGGCCCCCATGGCGACGCGGCGTGGAGCCTGACCACCCCCGGTATGTATCGCGGCCGTGTGTCGCAGGACGGCGAGCGCCGCGTCGCGATTTACGGCGAAGAGGGATGAGCGGCCTCACCGGTCTGCATCACGTCGCGATCATCGCCTCGGACTATGATCGGTCGAAGGCGTTCTACACCGACATCCTCGGCTTCGCGATCATCCGCGAGGTGTGGCGCGCAGAACGCCGGTCGTGGAAATGCGACCTGACCATCTCCGGCGTGCAGATCGAACTGTTCACCTTCCCAGAAGCCCCGGCCCGCCCGTCGCGTCCCGAGGCACTCGGCCTGCGCCACCTCGCCTTCACCGTCGCCGATATCGATGCGGAAGTCGCGCGCCTGACCGCGCACGGCGTCGTCTGCGAAGCGACCCGCGTCGACGAACATACCGGACAGCGCTTCACCTTCTTCGCCGATCCCGACGGTCTGCCGCTCGAACTCTACGAAACACGCGCTGCGTAATCCTGCCCGCTTGCAGCGCGCGGCGAAGCGCGTAAGGGCCAAATCCATGATTCGCCGCCTGATCCTCGCGCTCGTCTGCGTCTTCGCGACCTCCCCCGCCTATGCCTATTGGGAATTCGGCCACGAAAGCGTCGCGACGATCGCGCGCCTGAACGTCCGCCCCGAAACGCGCGCGGCGATCGCGCGCATCCTGAAACATCAGGCGCTGCTCGAAACCCCGACCTGCCCGGCGCGCACCATCGAACAGGCAAGCGTGTGGGCCGATTGCGTCAAGCCGCTGGGCGACCGGTTCAGCTATGCGTATTCTTGGCATTATCAGAATGTCGACGTGTGCAAACCGTTCGACCTGAAATCGGCGTGCAAGGACGGCAATTGCGTGTCGGCGCAGATCGAACGCGACGTGAAGCTGCTGAAGGACCCGAAGGTCCCGATGCGCGAAAAGGTGATGGCGCTGGCCTTCCTCGTCCATTTCGTCGGCGACCTGCACATGCCGCTGCACGCCGGCGACCGTGGCGATCTGGGCGGCAACCGGGTGAAGGCGGATTACGGCGCGTACGGCCCCGAACGCTTCAACCTCCATTCGATCTGGGACGGGCCGCTCGCCGAACGCGCGATCAGTACGCCGCCGTCGATCCTGCGCGCCTATACCGTCGCCGAACGGGCACCGATCCAGGCCGGCAGCGTCGAGGACTGGAGCCGCGACAGCTGGACCGTCAGCCGCGACTATGCCTACGCCCCGGCCTATGGCGGCGACGCCTGCGCGCCCAAGAACGACCAGCGGGTGAAGCTGGACGATGCGACCATCGCCCGGCTGGTGCCGATCGCGCAGGATCAGGTGAAGAAGGGCGGCCTGCGCCTCGCCCGCCTGCTCGACGAGGCCCTGGGCTGAACAAGCATCGGCTGACGCTCAGCCATTGCGCCGCGCGTTCGCCCGTGTCAGCTTGCGCCCCAGGACCGACCGCGACCACGCGGCGAGCGACATGGGGGTAGGATGCGATTTTACGCGACGATCGCGGCGGCGGTGCTGCTGGCGGGCTGCGGCCTCGGCCCGGCGACGGGCGGACCCGAACTGACGGTGACCGGCCCGAGCGAGGCGGTGGCGGCCTTCGTCCGGAAGCAGGGGGCACAGCATCCCAGCCGTGCGACGACCTTTCCCGAAACGGTCGGCAATGGCCGCTCCAGCGCGCGGGTGATGCTGCCGGTCGGTACCGCCACACCGACGGTACAGGCGCTTATGCAACAGGCGGCGGTGGCCGGACTGACCATCGTGGTCGTGCAAAAGCAATGACATGGCCGGCGTGTGCGACCCGCCGGGCGCAACGCCGTTAACTAAATATTGGCGGCTGGAATGCGAAGCAGGCCGCATGATGTGGTCCTGTAGGACAGTGTTGTTTGCGCTGTTGCTGGCGATCGGCGTGTTCGGCGCCGCGTCGGCGCGCGCGCAGGCCGGCGTCGTCGGCGCGACCCTGTCCACCTGTGTCGCGCGCATCGCCCCGGGCGACAGCCCGCGAACGATGTTCGCCCGTCCCGACCGGTTCGACTGCACCACGCCGCAGACCGCCTATGCCCGCGGCGATTACTGGGTCCTGTCCGGCCCGCTGCCCGCCGCCACCGACGGATCGCGCCCGATCCGCGTACGCCAGGCCAGCGTGTGGCAGGATCGCCTCGCCGTCTACGCCCTCGCCGCCGATGGTCGCATCACCGGCGTCGCCAACGACCAGGTCGGCATCTCGCGCCACGTGCGGCTGGGTGCCGTGGTCGAGCATCGCTTCGCACCGAGCACCGCGCCGATCGTCCGGCTGCTCTGGCGGATCGATGGCGCCAGCAACCTGCGCGGGATCGTGGTCGGTCCGCGCATCGCCAGCGACGTCGACAGCATCCGGTCCGACCTGCTGTTCGCCGCCTTCTATGCGGCATTTATCGGGTTGGTTGGGGGATTGTTGATATACAACCTCGCGCTGTGGAACGTGCTGCGCCACGATTTCCAGCTGGCCTATTGCGGGGTGCTCGGTTGCCTGCTGTTCTATGCGCTGTCGTCGTCGGGCGCGCTGGCGTGGATGCTGCCCAGCGTCGAGAACAACCGCCGCATCCTGCTCAACTATGTCGTGCTGTGCTGGGGCATGTCGGCCGCGCTGACCTTCTGCGCGCATTTCTTCGAAACGCGCATCCTCGAAGGGTGGCCGCAGCGGTTGATCGCGGTCACCAGCTGGACCTTCGGCGTGCTGGGCGTGCTGTTCATGGCGGTCGGCGCCTTCGCCATAACGCCGCTCGACCGCCTCTATTCGCTGGTCATGTTCGCATCGCCCGCCATCGTGCTGGCCGTGTTGTGGCGCGCGTGGCAGCGGCAGAGCCGGTTCCTGTGGCTGTTCCTGATCAGCTGGATCTCACCCTTCGCCATGCTCGCGGTCCGTTCCTCCTATAATCTCGGGCTGGTGCCGTGGAGTTTCTGGATCGACAATTCGACGCTGGTGGCGATGGCGATCGAGACGCTGGTGGCCAGCATGGCGATCGCGCACCGCATCCTGATGCTCAGCCGAGAACGCGACGAAGCGGTGCGGCAGGAAGCGATCAGCCGCGAACTGGCCGATACCGATCCGCTGACCGGGCTGCTCAACCGCCGCGCCTTCCTCGCCCGCGCGATTCCCGCCGATGGTCCGCGCACGCTGATGCTGTTCGACATCGACCATTTCAAACAGGTCAACGACACGATCGGCCATGACGGCGGCGACGAGGTGCTGCGCCTGTTCGCCCGCACGCTGCGCTACTACGCGCTGCCCGGCGTCCTCGTCGCGCGGATGGGGGGCGAGGAGTTCGCCCTGCTGGGCGAGGAAGGCGCGATGCCCGATCCCGAACTGATGCTGGCGAGCGTCCGTGCCGAGCGCCTGCCCTTCGACCTGCGCATCACCAGCAGCATCGGCATCTGCCACGGGCCGCTCGCCGACGAGAATGACTGGAAACGGCTCTACCGCCTTGCCGACCAGGCGCTGTTCCAGGCCAAGACCGCCGGGCGCGACCGCGCCGGCCGCGCGCCGTCGGCGATAGCCGCCTGACGCTTTCGCATACGATCGCATACGATCGGTGCAACCCGGCTTGCACGATCCGCAACCGTTGCTTACACCCATGTAAATGAGCAGCAGCGCCCCCGTTCTCGACCGCTACGCCCACCCCGTATCGTGGGAGACGCCGCTGCCGCCGCTGTCCATGGTGACGCTGTTCGAGGAATCGGCCGCCAAGCGGGGCCAAGCGCCGCTGATTGACTTTCTCGGGCGGCATTACAGCTATGCCGAGACGAAGAACGGCGCCGACCGGGTCGCGTGCGGCCTCGCCGCGATGGGCTATGGGCCGGGCGACCGCATCGGCCTGTTCCTGCCCAACGTGCCGCATTACGTCGCGGCCTATTACGGCATCCTGAAACTCGGCGCGACGGTGGTGAACTTCTCGCCGCTCTATACGCCCCAAGAACTGGCGGCGCAGGTCGAGGATTCGGGGACGAAGCTGCTCTTCAGCCTGTCGGCCTCCGCCTTGCTGCCGACCGCGCTGAAGGTGCTGGAAGCCAGCTCGCTCGAACGGCTGATCGTCGGGTCGGTCGCGGGCGCGCTGCCGCCGGCCAAGTCGCTCTTCTACCGCTGGTTCCGGTCGCAGGAGGTGACGCCCCGCCCCGACGACGCCCGCGTCACCGCCTTCTCCGCGCTCATCGCCAATGACGGCGGCTGCGGCACGCCGGTGATCGATCCCGAACACGACCTCGCCCTGATCCAGTATACTGGCGGCACCACCGGCAGTCCCAAGGGCGCGATGCTGACCCATGCCAATCTGTCGGCCAATGCGCGGCAGGTCGCATGGCTCGACCCCGATGGCCCGACGCCCGGCGAACGCATCCTCGGCGCGCTGCCGATGTTCCACGTCTTCGCCAATACCTGCGTCCTCAACCGCACCGTCGTGACCGGCGGCGAGATCGTGATGCTGCCGCGCTTCGACGCCGGACAGGTGCTGGCCGCGATCACCCGTACCCGCGCCACCGCCATGCCCGGCGTGCCGACGATGTACCGCGCGCTGCTCGACCATCCGCGCTTGCCGCAGACCGACTTTTCCTCGCTGAAATTCTGCATTTCGGGCGGTGCGCCGATGCCGCCCGAACTCAAGGAACGGTTCGAAGCCGCGACCGGTGCGACGCTGGTCGAGGGCTATGGCCTGTCGGAAAGCTCGGGCGTCGTCTCGTGCAACCCCTATGCCGGCGCGCAAAAGGCCGGCAGCATCGGCCAGCCGATCGCCCAGACCCGGGTGCGGCTGGTCGACAAGGAAGACGCCAGCCGTGCGGCGCCGGAAGGTGAACCCGGCGAGATCGTGGTCGCCGGGCCGCAGATCATGGGTGGCTACTGGCACCGCCCCGACACCGACGACACGACCTTCTGCGTCGATGCCGAGGGCACGAAGTGGCTGCGCACCGGCGATGTCGGCACGATCGACGCGGACGGCTTCATCCGCATCGTCGACCGGTTGAAGGACATGATCGCGGTCGGCGGGTTCAAGGTGTTCCCGAGCGAGATCGAACGCGTCCTCTACCACCACCCCGCGATCCGCGAGGCATTGGTGATCGGCCTGCCCAACGACTATCGCGGCGAAAGCCCGCACGCCTATGTGACGCTGGCCGAGGATGCGGAAGTCGACGGCGCGGCGCTGAAGGCATGGCTAAACCCGCAACTGGGCAAGCACGAACGGGTCGACGAAGTGGTCGTCCGCCTGACCCTGCCGAAGACGATGATCGGCAAGCTGAGCCGCAAGGACCTGATCGCCGAAGTCATGGCGGCGCGCGGATAGCTCCCCGCCGTCACTCCGGACTTGATCCGGCGTCCCGCTTCTTCTCGGTTTTGCACGCGAAGGCGCGAAGGCACGAAGAAGAAATTGGTTCGCGCGGAGACGCGGAGGGGTTGCGGAGCAGGCGATTGCAGCCTGCCAGGCGAAGCCTCTTCCCTGCTGCACGAGAGATAGAGAGCCGCTGTCGCGGCGAGTGCAACCCCTCCGCGTCTCCGCGTCTCTGCGCGAAACCTAATCCCTCTTCTCTCCGCGCCTCCGCGTGAACCCGAATCCTTTCTACCACGGCCGAAATCCGGTACAGGCCCGCCGATGACCACCCCGAAAACCTTCCACGTCAAATCGTTCGGCTGCCAGATGAACGTCTATGACGGCGAGCGCATGGCCGAGTTGATGGCGGCGCAGGGCATGACCGCGACCGACGACGCGAACGCTGCCGATCTGGTCGTATTGAACACCTGCCACATCCGTGAAAAGGCGACCGAAAAGGTCTATTCGGATATCGGCCGCCTGCGCAAACATGGGTCGGACCCGATGATCGCCATCGCCGGCTGCGTCGCGCAGGCCGAGGGCGAGGAGATCGTCCGCCGCGCCAAGGTCGACGTGGTGGTGGGACCGCAGGCCTATCACAACCTGCCCAGGCTGGTCGCCGAGGCCGCGGCGGGCAAGCCCGCGCTCGACACCGACATGCCGCCCGAATCCAAGTTCGGCCACCTCCCCGCCCGCCGCCGCAGCGGGCCGTCGGCGTTCCTGACCGTGCAGGAGGGGTGCGACAAATTCTGCACCTATTGCGTGGTGCCCTATACCCGCGGCGCGGAGATCAGCCGCCCCTTCGCCCGCATCGTCGACGAGGCGAAGACGCTGGTCGATGGCGGCGCGCGCGAGATCACGCTGCTCGGGCAGAACGTCAATGCGTGGACCGATGCCGACGGCCGCGGGCTCGACGCGCTGATCCGCGAACTCGATCGCATCCCGGCATTGCAGCGCATCCGCTACACCACCAGCCATCCGAACGACATGACGCAAGGGCTGATCGACGCGCACGGCGACGTGGAAAAGCTGATGCCGTTCCTGCATCTGCCGGTACAGGCGGGCAGCGACCGCGTGCTGAAGGCCATGAACCGCAGCCACACCGCGGACAGCTATCTGCGCCTGCTCGACCGCGTGCGCGCCGTCCGGCCCGATATCGCGCTGTCGGGCGACTTCATCGTCGGTTTCCCCGGCGAAACCGAGGACGAGTTTCAGGAGACGCTGCGGCTGGTCGACGCGGTCGGCTATGCGCAGGCGTACAGCTTCAAATACTCGCCCCGCCCCGGCACCCCCGCCGCCGACATGGCCGGCGAAGTACCGATGGCGGTGATGGACGACCGGTTGCAACGGCTGCAGGCGTCGCTGTTGCGCGACCAGAAGGCGTTCAACGACGCCGCGATCGGCCGCATTTGCCACGTCCTCGTCGAACGGCAGGGGCGCCATGCCGGACAGATGCTCGGCAAGTCGCCGTGGCTGCAATCGGTGCATTTCGCCACCGACGCGGCCATCGGCGACATGGTCGAGGTGGAGATCGTCGCCGCCGGCCCGGTATCGCTGTCGGCCGTCGAGCGGATTCGGGTGGCGGCGTGAGCGAGGCGTTCGCGCTCGGCACGCGCGACGGCATTCCCGACGACATCGCCTATCTGCGCGCCCGCTACCCGCAGGGCGACTGGGCAGCGCATGTCAATTTCGGGCAGCTCTGCGACTTCTGGCTGCATGTCCACCGCTCGCTGCGCAGCGAAGGGGCGGCGGTGGAAGCGATCATCGCCGACTTTCGCGAAGGCCGCCTCGACGCGCGCGCCTTTCCGCAGCGTTTCGTGCCCGCGCTCAACCAGTTCCTCGGCCATCTCGACGGGCATCACCGGATCGAGGACGCGGTCTATTTCCCGAAGTTCCGCGCGCTCGACCCGCGCATGGCGCGGGGCTTCGACCTGCTGGAGGCCGATCACCACGCGATCCATGATGCGCTGGAGACGACCGTCGCCAGCGCGCGTGGCCTGCTCGCCAGCCTGACCGACCCCCGCGCCGCCGACACCCATGCCGCTGCCGCTACGACGCTAACCCGCCTGCTGCTGCGGCATCTGGGGGACGAGGAGGAGCTGGTGATCCCGGCGATGCTCGAACATGGCGAACGTCGCGTCGGCTGAACCGATCGCCGGATAATTCAAAAATTTGATATATTGTATCAGCAACTAAACCGGCGGCATCGCATTGCAGCGCCCGTGATCCCTCCATCATGGACCTTTGCACTATGACGACCCCCGCCAAGGGCTATGCCGCCCAGAGCGCCGACGCGACGCTCGCGCCCTTCTCGTTCGAGCGCCGCGATCCGCAGGCCACCGACGTCGCGATCGACATCCGCTATTGCGGCGTGTGCCACAGCGACCTGCACACCGCGCGCGGCGAATGGCCCGGCACGCTCTACCCCTGCGTTCCCGGCCACGAGATCGTCGGCACCGTCACTGCGGTCGGCAGCGACGTGACCAAATTCCAGGTCGGCGACACCGTCGGCATCGGCTGCATGGTCGACAGCTGCGGCGAGTGCCCGTCGTGCCACGAGGGCGAGGAGCAATATTGCACCGGCACCGGCTTCGTCGGCACTTATAACGGCCCGGACCCCGTACTCGGCGGCCATACCTTCGGCGGCTATAGCGACCATATCGTAGTCGATCAGGACTTCGTGCTGAAGATCCGCCACGACGAAGGCGACCTTGCCGCCGTCGCGCCGCTGCTGTGCGCCGGCATCACCACCTATTCGCCGCTCAAGCATTGGAGCGTCGGACCGGGGCAGAAGGTCGGCATCGTCGGCTTGGGCGGCCTTGGCCATATGGGCGTGAAGATCGCCGCGGCGATGGGGGCCGAGGTCTATGTCTTCTCGACCTCCCCGAACAAGCGCGACGACGCGATCCGGCTGGGTGCCAAGGACCTGATCGTGTCGAAGGACGAAGCGGCAATGGGCGAGCATGCCGGCAGCTTCGACTTCATCCTCAACACCGTTGCCGCCAGCCACAACCTCGACCAGTTCCTCGGGCTGCTCAAGCGCGACGGCACGATGACGCTGGTCGGCGTGCCGGAAACCCCGCACCCCTCGCCTTCGGTCGGTGCGCTGGTGTTCGGCCGCCGCTCGATCGCCGGATCGCTGATCGGTGGCATCGCCGAGACGCAGGAGATGCTCGATTTCTGCCACCAGCACGGGCTGACCGCCGATATCGAACTGATCGACATGGCCGAGATCGAAACCGGCTATGACCGGATGGCGAAAAGCGACGTGAAGTATCGCTTCGTCATCGACATGGCGACGCTCGACTGACGAAACCGGGGGATGCGGCGATCCGTGGCATCCCCCGCTGTTTTAGGACTGTTGCGCGGCGTCCCGCTCTGCCATCATCGCTGGCGATGCAGTCGCGCCGCGCCGCCCCCGGGCTCCCCCATCCGCCTTCGTGCGTTGATGGCATGATGCACGACTTCGCCCCTTCGCTCGCCTTGCCCGGCCGGACGCACCCCGCGTTCCGGCCGTTTCTCGAAAGGATCGCATGAGCCGCAAGCCCGTCCCCGCCCAAGCCGGTCAGCGCGCCCGCGCCGAGCTGAGCTTCGACAAGCCGCAACTTCTCTCGCGCCTGTTCGGCGAATTCGACGCGAACCTGCTCGCGCTCGAGGAACGGCTGGGCGTCTACATCACCGCACGCGGCGATCGCGTCGGGATCGAGGGGTCGGCCGAGGCGGTGGCACACGCCCGCGAGGTGCTGAACGAACTCCACCGCCGCATCCTGCGCGGCGAGGAGGTCGACCCCGGCCTGATCGACGCGGTGATCGCCATGTCGTCGCAGCCGGCGCTCGACGGCATCTTCCGCGCCGAGAATGGCGAAGGCGCGCCGTCGATCATGATCCGGACGCGCAAGAAGACGATCGTCCCGCGCACCATCGCGCAGGCCAGCTACATGCACCAGCTGCTCGGCAACGACATCATCTTCGCGCTGGGGCCGGCGGGCACCGGCAAGACCTATATCGCGGTCGCGCAGGCGGTGGCGCAGCTCATCACCGGCAGCGTCCAGCGGCTGATCCTGTCGCGCCCGGCGGTCGAGGCGGGCGAAAAGCTCGGCTTCCTGCCCGGCGACATGAAGGAGAAGGTCGATCCCTACCTCCGCCCGCTCTACGACGCGCTGAACGACTGCCTGCCCGCCGAACAGGTCGAACGCCGCATCCTGTCGGGCGAGATCGAAATCGCGCCGATCGCCTTTATGCGCGGCCGCACATTGGCCGACGCTTTCGTCATCCTCGACGAGGCACAAAACACCACCCCGGCGCAGATGAAGATGTTCCTCACGCGCTTCGGACAGAACAGCCGGATGGTGGTGTGCGGCGATCCCAACCAGACCGACCTTCCCGGCGGCGTGCAGGCCTCGGGCCTTGCCGACGCCACCCGCCGGCTGGAAGGGATCGAGGGCATCGCCTTCGCCCGCTTCGGAGCCGGCGACGTCGTGCGCCACCCGATCGTCGGGCGGATCGTCGAGGCGTATGAAGGTCAGGATGCTTGAGTCGAGGGATATCCTGCATTACCTTGCAGGATATCCTTTCGGAGGCCGATAATGGCATCGCTATACATCAAGGACCCGGAAACCGCCGCGGCGGTTGCGCGCGTGGCCGAACGGCTCGGCACAAGCAAGACGCAGGTTGTGCGCGACGCCATTCGCCGGGTCGAGGATGATCTCGAAAAGGCCAGCCGGCGCCAGGACCTCCACGAATGGATGCGGGAATATCGCGCGAAACATCCGCTCCCGCCTCCCACCGGACTGGAAGCGGACAAGGCATTCTACGACTGGCTGTCGGGCGAGGAAGATGTCGTTGACCCTGTTCGTTGATGCGTCGGCACTGGTCGCGATGATTGCTGGTGAACCGGACAGCGGTGCGCTGATCAGCCGTCTGATGGATGATCCCGACCCACTCTGGTCGGCGATGACCGAATGGGAAACCGTTCTCGCGTTATGCCGGTCTTATCGCTACCCGATCGAGCGTGCCCGGCGGGAGGTGCGTGACACCGCAGCGGCTGCGGCGTTGCGACGCGTGGATATCGGAACCGACGAATCACGGGTCGCACTCGACGCTTACGATCGCTACGGCAAGGGCCGCCACGAAGCCAAACTCAACATGGGCGATTGCTTCGCCTATGCCTGCGCCCGTACCAACAACGCCACATTGCTCTACAAGGGCGACGACTTCGCAAGGACCGACCTCGCATGATCGACATCGCCGTACAGGCAGAGGCCGACTGGCCGCAGGACATCGACTGGGAGGCGCTGGCCACCCGCGCCGCCAACGCCGCAATCGGCCGCACGCCGCAGGGCGAATGGCTGACCGACCCGGCGCTGATCGAGGTCGCGGTGCGGCTGACCTCGGACGACGAGGTACAGACGCTCAACCGGCAGTACCGGCAGAAGGACAAGCCGACCAACGTTCTGTCCTTCCCGATGATCCAGCCCGACCTGCTGTCGACCGTCACGCAGAACAGCGATGATGGCGAGGTGCTGCTGGGCGATATCGTCCTCGCCCACGGCGTCTGTGCCGCCGAGGCGGCCGAACGCGGCATTTCGGTCGCCGATCATGCCACGCACCTGATTGTCCATGGCTGCCTGCATTTGCTAGGGCACGACCATCAAAATGATGCCGAGGCGGAAGCCATGGAGGCGATCGAGCGTTCGACGCTCGCCGAACTCGGCCTGCACGATCCCTATCCGGTTACAGAGGACTGACACGACCATCATGGCCGACGTTTCGACCAGCACCACGCCCGGCGACAGTAGCAGCTCCGAAGGGGGCATATGGCGGGGGCTGCGCTCGCTGATCTTCGGCACCGACGCCAGTGAGACGCTGCGCGAACGGATCGAGGAAGTGATCGCGGCGCATGAGGACGAAAACGACGCACCGGTCGCGGGCGACCTGTCGCCGATCGAACGCAAGATGTTGCGCAACATCCTGCATTTCGGCGAACGCGATGCCGGCGACATGGGCGTGCCGCGCGCCGACATCGTCGCGCTGGAGGAAAACACATCCTTTGCCGATGTCGTGAAACTGTTCGCCGAGGCGGGGCACAGCCGCTTGCCGGTCTATCGCGAGAAGCTCGATACCATCGTCGGCATGGTCCATGTGAAGGACGTGTTCGCGATCCTGGCCAAGGGCGAGGAGCATCCGCCGACCGCGATCGGGCTGCTGCGCCAGCCGCTCTATGTCCCGCAGTCGATGGGCACGCTCGACCTGCTCGCGCAGATGCAGGCCAGCCGCACCCATCTCGCCATCGTGCTCGACGAATATTCGGGCACCGACGGCCTGATCACGATCGAGGATCTGGTCGAGGAAATCGTCGGCGCGATCGAGGATGAGCATGACGAAGCACCGACCGACCTGTTCGTGCCGCTGGAGGGCGGCGCGTGGGAAGCCGATGCCCGTGCCGAGCTAGAGGACGCCGCCGAACTGATCGACCCGCGACTGGGCGAAGTCGAGGAAGACGTCGAGACGCTGGGCGGGCTCGCCTTCGTCCTTGCCGGCGAAGTCCCGAAACAGGGCACCTGCCTCGACCACCCCTCGGGCTGGAAGATCGAGATCGTCGCCGCCGACAATCGCCGCGTGCTGCGCCTGCGCCTTCACCCGCCGCTGCCGCAAGTAGAGGAATAGCGTCGGATCGCCAGATCCTCCCCACCCCGTGGGGAGGACGACCGCTCGCGCCAGTGAGGGGTGGAGGGGCGTCGCCGCGAACGGCACGGACGCGCCATTACGTTGCTCGCAGTGTCCCGGATTGCCACAAATCGCCCGATCCGATCACAGATGCCGAAACGCTCCGCTTCCCCTGCCATGCTTTGGGCATATTGTTTTTTCACAAGTCGGGCTCGGATAACCGATTCGGCTCAGCGGAAACGATAGCGTAACGCGGCCCGCGCTACGCTTTATGGATCGGCAGGCATCGCGCGATGCGGCTGCGGCTATTGGCCGCGCCCGTCCAGGTGCCGCCGACGGGCCGCCGGTGCTACTCCCTTGGCATCGGCGGCCCTTTTCATGTCCGCGCGATACGCGCTGCGAAACAGCCGCGTACCGCAAAATGGGCGTGGAGATAGGCGACGTCGCTCCGCGCCAGCAACTGTCCGATCATGTCGTGCGCCGCATCGCCCGACACCAGTGCCGCGGCGGTCATCGCATCCGCTTCGTCGAAGGCGCGCAACGACAGCATCCGCCGCGTCAGCATCGTTGGGACATGATCGGTGAAGACGGCCGCCTGATCGGCACCTTCGCGCACGAAGATCGCATGCGACGCACGATATGGCGTCGCCGCCGGCTGATGGACATAATGCACCAGCAACAACGGCTCGCCGATCGCGGCGTCGCGCAGGCCGATCCGGTCGGGATAGCCGAACGCGGCATCGGCCACGACGCGCTGCGCCAGCCGCCCGGCTAGCGCGTTTGCATCCATCCCGTACAGGTCGCGGAACGGTGCGGGATCCAGCCCGCGAATCACGAAACCCATCGCCCATCTCCTGTGCTGGCGACCGCTATCGTCCGGCCGAACGGACCCCGCGCGCGACAATCGGACGCGGCCCCTTCCCCCCGTCCGCCCGCCGCCTTATCCATGACGCCATGCGCAAACACGCCATCCGTTTCGGAATCGTCCTGCTGGTCCTCGTCGCCGGCCTCGTCTTCTATTTCACCCGGCCCGACCGGGCGCAGTTGAGCGAGAACGCCGTCGCCGGCCGCACCCCGCAGCTGTCGCAGGTGCGGGAACAGAATATCCCGACGGTTCGCGTCGCCGAACCGACCGGCTGGAAGGACGGCCAGACCCCGACCGCGCCCGCCGGACTGCAGGTACAGGCGTTCGCCAAAGGCCTCGACCATCCGCGCTGGCTCTACCGCCTCGCCAATGGCGACGTACTGGTTGCGGAGACCAACAGCCCTCCGCGCGACGGCGGCGGCATCACCGGCTTCTTCATGCGCCTGTTCATGAAGCAGGCCGGCGCCGGCGCACCCTCGGCCAACCGCATCACGCTGTTGCGTGACGCCAATGGCGATGGCGTGGCGGAGGGGCGCTCGACGCTGCTGACCGGGCTCAATTCGCCGTTCGGCATGGCGGTGGTCGGCGACTGGCTCTACGTCGCCAACACCGATGCGCTGGTCCGCTACCCCTTCCGCGTCGGCCAGACCCGGATCACCGCGGACGCGGAAAAGATCGTCGACCTGCCCGGCGGCGGCAATCACTGGGCGCGCAACGTCGTCGCCGATCCCGACGGCAAGTCGCTCTATGTCAGCGTCGGTTCGGCGTCGAACATCGCCGAAAACGGGCTGGAGATCGAAAAGAACCGCGCCGCGATCTGGCAGGTCGACCCGGTCAAGAAGAGCTTCCGCATCTATGCCACCGGCCTGCGCAACGCGAACGGCATGGCATTCGAACCGCGCACCCGCGACCTGTGGGCGGTGGTCAACGAACGCGACATGCTCGGGTCCGACATGCCGCCCGACTACCTGACCAAGGTGGAGTTCGGCGGCAACTATGGCTGGCCGTGGCATTATTGGGGCGGATACATCGACGACCGCGTCCAGCCGCAGCGGCCCGACCTGCGCCAATATGTCGCCCGCCCCGACTATGCGCTGGGTGCCCATGTCGCCCCGCTCGGCCTCGCCTTCACCAGCGACATGCGGCTGGGCCAGCGCTTTGCCAACGGCGCGGCGATTGGGCTGCACGGATCGTGGAACCGCGTGCCGCCGTCGGGCTACAAGGTCGTGTACGTGCCGTTCGCAGCGAATGGCGGCTTCCCGGCGGCCAACGCCAAGCCGGTCGACCTGCTGAACGGCTTCCTGTCCGCCGATGGCAAGCAGGCCTATGGCCGCCCGGTCGGGGTTATCGCCGACCGCACCGGCGCGATGCTGGTCGCCGACGATGTGGGCAACGTCATCTGGCGGGTGAGCCAGCCGCGGGCGGCGCGGTAACTCCGTCACCCGCCCCCAAACGTCACCCCAGCGAAGGCTGGGGTCTCCCGGTTATAGCGTATTGCAGGAGCCGCGAGAGACCCCAGCCTTCGCTGGGGTGACGGTGAGGGCAAAGTCCGGCGCTACTTCAACAACGCCGGGCCATCCCGCCCCAGCTTCTCCTTGATCTTGTTCGCGAACATCGCCAGCATCGGCGGCAGGTCGAGCACCGCATGGACATGGGCGTCGTGCATCTCGCAGCGCGCCTTGATCGTCTGCCCCATGCCGCTGACCGTGAAGTGCAACGTGTCGCCGTCCCAATGCTTGTCGTGCAGCACGCCGCCGGGGATCATCCCCGCCAGCTTGTCGATACCACCATTGATCCGCTGCCGCACGCCGGCGCGACCGAGCTGGTGGGGAATGTCGACTTCGACCGGCTGATTCATGAAAACTCCTCTTCACGCCTAATCTAGTGGCTGACGCTGTTCGAAAACAGGTTCATCACGACGACCCCGGCGATGATCAGCGCCATGCCGAGCATTGCCGGCCAGTCCAGCCGCTGCCCCTGAAAACCCCAGGCGATCGATGCGACCAGCACGATCCCGACCCCGGACCAGATCGCATAGGCGATGCCGGTCGGCATGGTGCGCAGCGCCAGCGAGAGGCAGTAGAACGCGACCGCATAGCCGGCGACCGTCACCAGCGACGGACCGAGCTTCGTGAAACCGGCGGTCGCGCGCATCGTCGATGTGGCGATCACTTCGGCGACGATCGCGATGGCGAGCCAAGTGTAGGCGGTCATGGGGTGGAGATAGGGTGGTGGTGCCTGGCATGGAAGCGCGGCGGTCGCGCGTGGTTCTCCACAAGCTCGAACGGAACGGAGGTCGGGCGCCTCCTCCCCTTTTCCTGTCCCCTTTTCCTCCCGTTCGGTTCGAGCAGCTTCGAGCTTGTCGAGAAGCGTTTGTCGAGAACGCGTCGTTCGTGGCACACCGTTCTCGACAAGCTCGAACCAAACGGGATGGAAAGGAGCCCCCTTGCACCCACCCCCCGCACAGCGGATATGCGGCGCCGTGCCCGCTCTTCTCGCCCTGCTCGCCGGCCTGACCTCGGCCCTCGGTTTCGCGCCGCTCGGATGGTGGCCGGTGACACTCGCCGCGCTGGCGTTGTGGCTGTGGGTCGTCCACCGCGCGCCGACGCTGAAGGCGGCATTGTGGCGGTCGTGGCTGTTCGGCGTCGCTCATTTTACGGTGGGCAACAACTGGATTCAGCACGCCTTCGACTTTCAGGACCGGATGCCCCCGGTGCTCGGCTATGTCGCGGTGGTCGGCCTCGCGCTCTATCTCGCAATATACCCCATGCTGGCGGGCGGGATCGCGTGGAAACTCGGCCGGCGCAGCGACCGCCCCGACCTCGCCTATGTCGCCGTCGCCGCGGCGGCGTGGATCGCGACCGAATATCTCCGCGCGGTCGTCTTCACCGGCTATGCGTGGAACCCGATCGGCGTGATCTGGGTGCCGACGCCGCTGCGGGCGGTCGCCACCGTCACCGGCACCTACGCACTGTCGGGGCTGACCGTGCTGCTGAGCGCCGCGATCCTCCTCCCACGACCGAAGGTCCGCGCCGGCGTCCTCGTCGCGCTCGCGCTGCTGACACTGGTCCCCGGCGACATCCGGCAGACGCCGCCCGCGGTCGCCGCCAACGCCCCGCGTGTCCGCGTCGTGCAACCCAATTTCCCGCAGGAAGCCGTCCGCAGCCCCGGCTATGACGACCGCCTGCTCGACAAGCAGATCGAACTGTCCGGCACCCCCGGCACCGCCCCGCGCCTCGTCGTCTGGCCCGAAGGCACCGTCAACTTCTACCTCGAGGACGGCTATCCGTTCGAATGGTACGACGCCTCCCCCTCGCTGATGCGCGCCCGGATCGCCAGCGTGCTCGGCCCCCGCGACGTCGCGCTGGTCGGCGGCACCGCGCTCATCTTCGGGCAGGATCGCGAGTTGCAGGGAGCCGGCAATTCGGTGTTCGCTATCACCCCCGACACCCGCATCATCGGCCGCTATGACAAGGCGCATCTGGTGCCGGGCGGCGAATATCTGCCGATGCGATCGATCCTCCAGCCGCTCGGCCTCTCGCGCCTCGTGATGGGCGATATCGACTTCGCCCCCGGCCCCGGTCCCGCCGCGCTCACGCTGCCCGGCTTCGGATCGGTGGGCATGCAGATTTGCTACGAGATCATCTTTTCGGGGCAGGTCGTCGACCGCGCACACCGCCCCGCCCTTCTCTTCAACCCGTCGAACGACGCATGGTTCGGCGCGTGGGGTCCGCCGCAGCATCTGGCGCAGGCGCGGCTGCGCGCAACCGAGGAAGGGCTGCCGATCCTGCGCGCCACTCCGACCGGCATCTCGGCGGTGATCGACGCGTCAGGCGCGCTGGTGGCGACCATCCCCGCGAACCGCGCCGACGCGATCGAGGTACCGCTGCCCGCGCCCCATGCCCCGACGCTGTTCGCGCGCGTCGGCAACTGGATGGCATTGCTGGCGATAGTTTTGCTGTCCGCCCTCGCGATTGCCATCCGCCGCCGTGCGCGCTAGGGCTCCGACATAAGGAAAGCTTTATATGCGGCATGGCAACGGCCGCGCGCTTTCCCTCTAGCCTAGAGGAAGTCCATGCGTTCCAATTATCTCTTCACCTCGGAATCGGTTTCCGAAGGCCATCCCGACAAGGTCGCGGACCAGATTTCCGATTCGATCGTCGACCTGTTCCTGTCGAAGGACCCCGAAGCGCGCATCGCCTGCGAAACGCTGACCACGACCCAGCTCGTCGTCCTTGCCGGTGAAATCCGCTGCAAGGGCGTGTTCGAAAACGGTGAATGGGCCGATGGCGCCGAAGCCGAGATCGAGGCCGCCGTGCGCGAAACCGTGAAGAAGATCGGCTATGAACAGTCGGGCTTCCACTGGGAAACCTTCCGCTTCGAAAATAACCTGCATGCGCAGTCGGCGCATATCGCGCAGGGCGTCGATGCGTCGGGCAACAAGGACGAAGGCGCCGGCGACCAGGGCATCATGTTCGGCTTCGCCTGCGACGAAACGCCCGACCTGATGCCGGCGACGCTGGATTACAGCCACAAGATCCTCGCCAGGATGGCGGCGGATCGCCATGCCGGCACCGCGCCGTTCCTCGAACCCGATGCCAAGAGCCAGGTCACGCTGCGCTTCGAAAACGGCAAGCCGGTCGCCGCGACCGCGATCGTCGTCTCGACCCAGCATGCGCCGGGTTACGACAATGGCGACAAGGAAGCCGAGCTGCACAATTACGTGAAGTCGGTCGTTGCGGATGTGCTCCCGGCCGACCTGCTGTCGGACGCGACCGAATATCACATCAACCCGACCGGCAGCTTCGAAATCGGCGGCCCCGACGGCGACGCCGGCCTGACCGGTCGCAAGATCATCGTCGACACCTATGGCGGGGCGGCGCCGCACGGCGGCGGCGCGTTCAGCGGCAAGGACCCGACCAAGGTCGACCGGTCGGCGGCGTACATCACCCGCTATCTGGCGAAGAACATCGTCGCGGCGGGCCTCGCCAAGCGCTGCACGATCCAGCTCGCCTATGCGATCGGCGTGTCGAAGCCGCTGTCGCTGTACGTGAACACGCACGGCACCGGCACCGTCGCCGACGACGCGATCGAAACCGCGATCGCCGGCATCGCGAAGCTGGGCGGCCTGACCCCGCGCGGCATCCGCACGCACCTGTCGCTCAACAAGCCGATCTATCGCCCGACCGCGGCATACGGCCATTTCGGCCGCAAGCCCGAAGGCGACCTGTTCCCATGGGAAAAGACCGATCTGGTCGACGATCTGAAGGCCGCACTGGCCGCCTGATTTCCCCTCGACAGGGTCGTGAAAGTACGGGGGTTCGCCGACGGGGCGGACCTCCCGTTTTCATGTCTGCCCGCCAAGGGGGGATGGGATGCGATTTGCGATAGCATTGCTCGCGGCGACGATTGCCGTGCCGGCCATTGCCCAGCCTGCGGCCCCGATCTCGGTCGAGGATCGCGCCACGTTGGACCGCGCCGCCGAACGCGGGCGCCTGCTGGCGGCCTATGACCGGGTAGCGTGGCTGGCGACCGACGATCTTCAGCCCAAGCTGCCCGACCGGCGGAACCGGTTGGCGGGATGGGTCGTCGACGGCCCGGCATCGGGGCCCACCGCCATCTTCTACGACCGCGCCCAGCCGCCCCGCGGCCTCTATTCCGCGCGGCTGGTGGGCGGCAAGCTCGTCGATACGCGGGTGTTGTCGGGCGATGCCGCGATCCTGTCGCCCGAACGCCTGAAGCTCATCGCCGCGCGCGCCGCCGCCAGTCGCGCGCTTGCGGCAGCAAAGGCACCCGTGTGCAACGGAACCTTCAACACCGTCGTCGTGCCCCCCGCCGCCGCGGGCGACGCCACCATGGTCTATTTCCTCGCGCCGCAGAAACAGGCGAACGACATGCCGATCGGCGGACATTTCCGGGTGGCGGTCGCCGCAGACGGCACCGCGGGCACGCCCTTCGCCTTTTCCAAAGGGTGCATGACCTTCCCGCCGCCGTCGCCCCAGCAGCGGGGCGCGATCGGTGTCGTTTCCACCCTGACCGGTCCGCTGCCCAACGAAACGCACAGCTTTGCGGTAGAGGCCTATCGGCGGCCGTTGTACGTCGTGGTTCCCGGTCCGCCGTCACGGATGTTCGAGCTGGAGCCCGGCAAGCCGATCCGCCCGGTTGCGCCACCGGCGGAAGGCAAGAAGGCGTCGTAAGCCGCGTTACCCACACGGCCCCCATCGTCGTCCCGACGAAACCCGCATGACCGTCTCGACAACGCGACGAAACTGCGGGAGGTTCGTCCCCGGCGCGGACCGTTCTCGTCCGCCCAGGGGGGACAGGATGCGGACATGGATGGCGGCGCTGGCAGCAGCGACGATGGTTGCGACCCCGGTCGCGGCGCAGGTGGTGGGCAGCACGGTATCGGCAAAGGCCGGCAAGCCCTACCGCTTCAAACATAGCGGCATCACTACCCCGGCCGAGCTGGACGGCATGCGCCGGGTCGACGTCCGCCAATTGGGCGACAATGAACTCGACGTGTTCGCCGTCTATCAGGACGGCCCCGACGCCATCACGGTCTACGTCTATCGCAGCCTGACCGGCAGCGTGCCGGTCTGGTTCGATCGCGCACGCGCCTCGGTGGAACAGCGGCGGGAGATGTTCGGCAACGTCGTGCCGGTCGTCCCCACCGCCTTCACGCCCCCTGGCCAGTCGACCGCCAGCGGGCTGATGGCCGGATGGACGCTGAACAAGGCACCCTATCGCGGCACCGCACTCGCCATCCTGCCGGTCGGCGAATGGCTGGTAAAGGTGCGCTACAGTTCGTCGAAGATGGACGGCCCGGCGGTGGCGGCCCGCATCCCGGCGGTCCTGTCGACGCTGGGATGGCCCGGAAACATTCCCGCCGCCACGCCGGCGGCGCCGGTCGCCGATTGCGCCACGCCGCTCGCCTTCTCCAGCACCGCAGCGCCGGTGACCGATCGCGACGCATTGTTCTCGGCGGCGTTCTCCGGCGGACTGATTGCGGCGGCGGCGACGGAAAAGGGCACGCCATCGGCCACGCCGCCGGTCTGGTGCCGCGACCCGGCACCTGCCCGGATCGGCGCGGCCTATCGCAGCGACGGATCGAGCGACAGCTATCTACTGGCGATCAGCGACAGCGGGTGCGGGATCGAGGTCCAGCCCGATGTCATCGGCCGGGAAGTCGCGCAGTCGCAGGGCAAGACGCTCAACCAATGGTCGACAGCCCTGTACGAACCGGGATCGATCATCATCTATGGGCCGACGACCGCCCTGCCGTCACCCGACCTGGTCATCACGATGCTGGAACGACCGATGCTCGCGCGGACCTACACATGGGGCAAGAAGCGGACGGTCGCGATCAACCCGGCCTTCGCCAAATAGCCTGACCGCAGCGGCGGCCCGCTTTCCTACACGCCGCCGCGCTGCCATGCTCGCCGATGCTCTTTGACATCGCGAATACCCCGTTCAACACGGAGCAGTCCGTGTGCGTGCGCAACTTGTGGCAAGTGTGACTTTTGTGAACTTTGGCGGCCTGAGGTCGATCCAGCCGCTTCGAGCGGCAACGTCACCCCAGCGAAGGCTGGGGTCTCCCAGTCAGAGCACGGAACGCAAGCCGCTAGACCATGTGACTTAGGCCTGACCCGTTCGTCCTGAGTAGCCATTGAGCTTGTCGAAATGGCGTATCGAAGGACCGTTGGTGGCGGGTGCTTCGATACGGGTCTTCGACAAGCTCAGCCCCTACTCAGCACGAACGGATACGCTTCATGTCATCAGGCTCTAGACACGTCAGCCTTCGCTGGAGCGATGTTTTCGGACGGATCAACTCCTGCTCCTCGCCGGCAGCACCCGCGCGACGATCGCTTCCGCTGCCCAGCCGATGACCGCGCCGGCCACGACATCGATCGGAAAATGCGTGCCGCGCGGGATCTGAATCGTCGCGATGCCGGTCGCCGCGACATGCGCCGGCACCTCCATCGCCGGATATTCGCGCGCCACCGCCCGCGCGACCGCTACCGCCCCGGCGGTATGGCCCGACGGAAACGAGTTCTGCGGCCCCTCGTCGGTATCGCCGGGCTTGGGGCGATGGTCGTCGCGGTCGCTGAACTGGTTGGGCCGGGCGCGGTCGATATTCTGCTTGATCACCGCCTTGGCCAGCGTCGCCAACCCGTGCGCCGCGAGCATCCGCACGCCGGTACGCGCCAGCTTCGCATCCTTCGCCACTAGCGCGACCGCGATCGTCGCCAGGTTAATCGCGACCATCGGCGGCTGATCGGCGACCTCGCTCAGCTTGCCCGCGACCCGCACGACCGGATGATCCTTCAGCTCCAGCGCGACGCCGTGCCCCGCATCGATATCGGCATCGACCAGTTGCTTCGCCGTGCGTTTCGCCTGCTTTTTCTTGCCCATGGCAGTCCAACCCCCGGTACGCGCCGAAGCTCCCGCCGAACGTTCTTGTCCACAGGGCATATCGCCGGGTAGGAGCGCGGCGATGAACGATCCCACCACCATCCGCCGCCTCTATGGCCGTCGACAGGGCCACAAGCTGCGCCTCGGACAGGCCGCGCTGGTCGAGGACCTGCTGCCGCGCGTCTCGGTGCCGGAAACCGGACCGCTCGATGCCACCGACCTGTTCGGCGACGACCGTCCGGTCGAAATCGAGATCGGTTTCGGCGCGGGCGAGCATCTGGCGGGACAGGCGACCGCGCGCCCGCAGCACGGCTTCATCGGCTGCGAACCGTTCCTCAACGGCGTGGTCGGCGCGCTGAACCATATCCGCGACGGCGAATTATCCAATGTCCGCCTGCACATGGGCGATGCGCTGGAGGTGATCGAACGCTTCCCCGACGCCTCGCTCGAACGCGTCTACCTGCTCCATCCCGATCCGTGGCCCAAGGCGCGCCATGCCAAGCGGCGGATGATGAACCATGGCCCGATGGACCTGATTACGGCCAAGCTGCGCCCCGGCGGCGAGTTCCGCCTCGGCACCGACGACCCGACCTATTGCCGCTGGGCGATGATGGTAATGGACCAGCGCCGCGACTTCGACTGGCAGGCACGCACCCCCGCCGACTTCCTGACCCGCCCCGCCGACTGGCCCGAAACCCGCTACGAGCGGAAAGCCCGGCGGCAGGGGCACGAGGTCTGGTATTTCCGCTACGTGCGGGTCTGACGCCGGTCAGGTCAGCGACGATTTGCGCGGTGGATCGTCCTCGGCCTGCGTCTTCGGCTGATCGCGGTCCAACGTGTCGCTCGGGCGGCGGGCATCGCCGTCCTGCTGGTGATCGACCGACCGGTTGGCATCGCCATCGGTCGGGCGCGTGGTGGGATCGGGCATCGTCAATCTCCTTGCTTCGCCAATGCCTGTGCCGCCGCGCATGTTCCGCCGAGGCTACACCGCAACCGGGCTCGCCATCCGGCCGCCGTCGCCGAAGATGCGGAGATAACGAGCGATATCCGCCGGGTCGCCGGTCGCCTTGGCCGGATTGTCCGACAGCTTGACCGCCGGGCGGCCATTGGCGCCGATGACCTTGCACACCAGCGAGATCGGCTCCAGCCCCTCCCCGCCCAGCGGATCGCACCCGCGGAAATCGTTGGTCAGGTTGGTGCCCCAGCCAAAGCTCATCCGCACCCGGCCATGGAAATGGCGATAGGTCTTGAGGATGCTGTCGACGTCCATCCCGTCGGAAAAGATCAGCAGCTTCGACCGCGGATCGACGCCCTGTTCCTGCCACCAGCGCAGGATCTGCTCGCCGCCCTCGATCGGCGGCATGCTGTCGGGGCGGAAGCCGGTCCAGTCGGCCAGCCATGCCGGCGCGTTGCGCAGGAAGGCGGTGGTACCGAACGCATCGGGCAAGGCGATCAGCAGGTTGCCGCCATAATGCCGGCGCCATTCCTCCAGCACGCGGTACGGCGCGGCGGCGATGCCGGCATCGTCGTTCGCCAACGCCGCCTCGACCATCGGCAGTTCGTGGGCGTTGGTGCCGATCGCCTCGACCCCCGCCTGCATCGCCAGCAGCACGTTGGAGGTGCCGACAAAGCGATCGCCCAGCCCCTCCTGCAACGCCTCGACGCACCAGCGCTGCCACAGGAAACCGTGCCGCCGCCGCGTGCCGAAGTCCGACAGGACCAGGTCGGGCAACGCGCGCAACCGCTCGACCTTGTCCCACAGCCGCGCCTTGGCCCGCGCATAGGTGACGTCCAGCGCGAAGCGGCCATGGTCGCGCAGGGCGGCCCGCGCGCGCAGTTCGTTCAGGATGGTGAGCGCCGGGATTTCCCAGAGCGACGTCTCCGCCCAGGGTCCGTCGAAGCGCAGTTCATACTGGCCATCGCGGATCGACAGGTCGTATTCGGGCAGGCGGAAACGGCTGAGCCAGTCGATGAACCCCGGCGCGAACATCCGCTCGACGCCATAGAAGCTGTTGCCCGCCAGCCAGATCAGCTCCTGCTTCGAAAAGGCGACCGTCCGGGCATGGTCAAGTTGCGCGCGCAATTCGCCTTCGTCGATCACCTCGGCCAGCCGGACCGACTTGCTGCGGTTGATGACGGCAAAGGTTGCGCGGACGTCCGGGTGCACCTCGCGGATCATCTGCACCATCAGCAGCTTGTAGAAATCGGTGTCGAGCAGGCTGCGCACCACCGGATCGAGCCGCCAGCCATGGTTCCACACCCGGGTCGCGATATCGGTCATCACCATCGGTCAGTCCTTCGGACGCTGGACATAGAGTTCGGCAGGACGAAACGCCCGTCCGCCTTCGAAATCGCCGGTCCCGCGCAGCCCGCCGCGCTCCAGCATCCGGCGGCGGAACGCAGGTTTGTTGAGCGACTGGTCCAGCACCGCCTCGTGCACCTGCTGGAGTTCGCGCAGGGTGAAGCGTTCGGGAACGAGGGCGAAGGCAGCATCGTCGATCGTGCTGCGCAGCCGGGCGAGCGTATGCGCCACGATGGCGCCGTGATCGAACGCCAGCGCGATCGGCTGTCCGTCGCGGTACAACCGGCCATCGGAGCCGATCCGCGCGAGGCACTGGTCGACGGTCAGCCGCAGCGCCGCGATCCGCACGGGTGACAGCAGCGCGCGATAGGCGATGGCGATGATCCGCATGCGGGGGTCGCGGTCGACGGTGCCGAAGGAATGCACTTGTTCAACCGGCATCGCGCCGATCCTTGCCTTTTTCCGCAGCACGCGCACGGCCGCCGCTTCGAGCGATTCGTCGATCGCCACGAAACCGCCGGGCAACGCCCAGTGCCCGGCGAACGGCGGCTGGTCGCGCCGGATCAGCAGCACCGCCGGCTGCCCGTCGACGATGCCGATCGCGACGCAATCGACCGCGACCGAAGGACGATCATAGGCGTTCGGATCATACTCCTGTTCCATGCCCTTTACATATATCCAAGACGAACATATGTAAAGGGTGATGAGGGAGATGCGCCATGTCCAGTCTCGTGATCGTCGTCGACACACAGGCCGATTTCATTCTGCCCGACGGGGCGCTGCCGGTGCCGGACGCGACCGCGATCGTCGAACCGCTCGGCGCGTGGCTGGCCGGTCGCACGGCGGCGGATACCGCGGCGATCGTCTTCACTTTCGACACCCATTTCGCCGACACCTATCCATCGAGCGCGGAGGCGGCGCTGTTCCCGATCCACTGCGTCAAGGGGACGCCGGGATGGCGTAACCTGTTCGATCCGCAGGCGATCGATCCGGCGATCCCGTGCCGCACGCTCGAAAAGGGCGTGTTCGACATGTGGGCGGAGCCGGAACTGACGCTGCACGACCCGCACGGCGTGGTATCGCCCGCGCCGCGCGATCCATTCTTTGAGGAGTTGCGCGCAGGCGGTGTGGACCGGGCGATCGTCGTCGGCGTCGCGGCAGACTATTGCGTCCGCTGGGCGATCGACGGCCTGGTCGCGCGCGGATTTTCGGTCGCGGTTCCGGCCGGCCTGACAAGGGGAATAGACCGTCCGATCGGGCGCGTGCTGGAAGAGGATTTTTGCGGGAAAGCGGTCTTGCTTTGCGGACCGGATCGTTAACTCAATCTATCCAACTACTTACTAGGATTCCCCCAAGCGCTTGTGATAGGTGCAAACGATCCTTACGATGCACGGATCGGAAAAGGGGTCCGTTGATGCCGCATATTCTCGTCGCCGACGACCATCCGATGTGCGCTACGGCGCTCGGTATGGCGGCGCGGGCGACCGATCCGACGATCACCAAGGACTGCGTCACGACGCTGGCCGAGGCGGAGGCGCTGGTTCGGCAACGGGATTATGACCTGATCCTGCTCGACCTGATGTTGCCTGACGTACAGGGCTTTGCCGGGCTGGCGCTGCTGCGCGCGATCCGCCCGTCGGCGAAGATCGCGATCGTATCGGGTCGCGAGGAACCGACGGTGGTGGCACAGGCACGGGCGCTGGGTGCGCAGGGGTTCATCCCGAAATCGTCGACGATCGACCAGATGATGGCCGCGCTGCGATCGCTGCTCGCCGGCAAGACGTGGGTGCCGGAGGGCATGGAGGAAGCCGCGCAGGACGATCCGCGCGTCGACGTGGCCCAACGGATGGGGACGCTGTCGATCGCGCAGTTGCGGGTGCTGCGTGCCATCGTCAACGGGCATCAGAACAAGCAGATCGCCTATGACCTGCAACTTGCCGAACCGACGGTGAAGTCGCACCTCTCCGCGATCTTCCGCAAGCTGGGCGTCAGCAACCGGACGCAGGCGGTGCTGGCGCTACAGGCGTTCGACCCGGAAGGGTAAGCCCGCCCGGATCACCCGGCCCGGATCGGATCACGATGTCGCCGCCATGGCGGTACGTGCGGCATCGATCACCAACTGCGCCGACCGGTCGACCCGGTCGATGATCGCCGGATCGACCGACGCCCCGTCGGAGATACCCTGTATCGCGCGCAAGGCATCGACCAGATCGGCCGCGCCCATGCTGGCGGCGGCACCCTGCAACCCATGCGCTTCCCGCCGGGCAAGGCCGTTGCGACCATGTTCCAGCAGCACCCGCAGCCGCGGGGGCACGCGCCCGGCATCCTCAATCAGTAATTGCAGCAGCGTATCGCGCTGTTCGCTCCCCAGCGCATCGGTCAGGGCACGAACGCGATCGGGATCGATCGCGGCCCGCGGCGCGAGCGGCAAACGCACGCGCGGCAGGTCCTGCGCGATCCTGCCGACCAGTTCGCCCAGCCGGGCCATGTCGACCGGTTTGGCCAGCACCCCGTCCATCCCCGCCTGAAGAATTTCGGCACGGGTTTCGCTCGACTGATCGGCGGTGATGGCGTGGATCGGCACGGTAGCCCCCGCCCCGCTCCACGCCCGGATCGCCCGCGCCGCCGCCATCCCATCCATGACCGGCATCTGCACGTCCATCAGTACCAGATCGACCGGATTGCCGGCCGGCGCCGTCACATATTCGACGGCGCGGGCACCGTTTTCGACCGTTACGACCCGGTGGCCCAGCCGACGGACGATCTCGGCGATCAGATAGCGGTTGGTGTCGTTGTCCTCGGCGACCAGGACGGTCGCGACGGGCATCGGGTCCGGCGCAGGGCCGGCATCGGGTCCGGGCGACGACGGCACCGTCGTCTCCATTCCGTTACTAACGGCCGCCGGCAGCGGTAGTTCGAACCAGAAGCGCGACCCGCTGCCCGGACGACTGGCGACATGAATCCTGCCGCGCATCGATTCCACCAGCATCCGGCTGATGCTGAGCCCCAGCCCGGTGCCGCCATAGCTGCGCGTCGTCGACGCATCGGCCTGCACGAACGGTTCGAAGATCGCGTCCAGCCGGTCGCTGCGGATACCGACGCCGGTATCGGCCACCTCGAAATGCCACAACTCGCCGCCCTCGCGGGACGCGGTGATGCGGATCGACCCGGCGCGGGTGAACTTTACCGCATTGCCGACCAGATTGGTGAGCACCCGTTGCAGCCGCGCCGGGTCGCCGATCACGCGGCCTGCCGCCGCATCGAGTTCGAGCGTCAGGTCATGGCGCCGGGCCTCGACGGTGAACAGGCCGACCACCGTTTCCAGCAGCGCCTTCGGTTCGAAGACGATCGCCTCGGGATTGTCATGCCCCCCTTCCAGCTTGGAAAAGGTCAGCACGTTGTCGACGATATGCGACAGCGTCCGCCCGGCCTTTTCCAGCGAATCCAGATGCCGCATCCGTTCGGTCCGGTCGGGCGTGTCGCGCAACAGCTGGACCGCGGCGAGGATCGAGGTCAGCGGCGTCCGGATCTCGTGGCTGATCGTGGCGGTGAAGGTCGCCTTGGCCGCCAGTGCGCGTTCGGCCTCCTCGCGTGCGGCACGCAGATCGGTCATCGCCGCGACCTGTTCGGTAATGTCCTGCAACACGCCGAACAGGCTGACGATGCCGGCGCCCGGCGCGGATTCGGCCTGCCCCCGCGACCGGACCCAGCGGAGCGTGCCGTCGCCGCGCACGATCCGGGCGTCGAATTCGAACGCCCCGCCCGAAGTGATGACCGCGCCCAGCCGTTCGCGGACCATCGCCCGGTCTTCGGGGTGATAATAGTCGATCGCATCGGCGATCCGCGGCACCTCGCCATCGACGACGCCGTGAATGCGGAACACTTCGGTCGACCAGAATAGCCGCCAGTCGGCCAGATCCAGCCGCCAGTGACCGATGCCCGCGGCGCTTTCCGCCATGCCGAGCAGGCGCTGCTGCTCCTCCAGCTTGTCGATCGATACGATCGCTTCGGTCTCGGCATCACGGCGGGTGGCGATGTCGCGAATCGAGCCGATCATCTCCAGATTGTCCGCGCCGTCGCCGACCAGCCGGAACGCCCCTTCCAGCCACAGATAATGCCCTTCGCGGTGGCGCATGCGATACCGGAACACGACCCCGCCGTCGTCCGGCGTCAACGATTCGAGACAGCGGCGCACCCGGTCGCGATCGTTGGGATGGATCGCCGAATACGGGCTCTTGCCGACCAGTTGTTCGGGGCGATAGCCGAGCAATCGTTCGGCGGCGGGCGAGGCGTAGCGACGCAGCCCGTCCACCCCCAGCCGCACGATCAGATCGGTCGAATGATCGGTCAGCAGTCGCAGCTGGCGTTCGTTGTCGCGGATTTCCTTCAGTGCCAGCGACTGTTCGTAGAGCAGCGCGGCGACGGTGAACGAGGCGAGCGTGAAGATCGCGCAGAACAGCTGCAGCAACAGGATACGGTCGGGCAGGTTCGGCAGGATCGCCGCGATCGGGCCTACGCCGTGCATCGTGCAGGCGAACGCAATGCCGCTGACCGTCAGCGTCGCTGCGGTTGCCCCGGCGAACCGGTACAGCAGCGCGGCGAACACGCCGCACGGCATCACCAGGAACAACACCGGATAGGTATTGAAGGCGAAGATCAGCCCGGTGAACAGCGCGGTCAGCACGATCACGACGGCGATCGCCGGTGACAGCAGCCTGATTTCTTCCGACACCGCCCGGCGGCTCGCCTTCAGCGCGGGCAGCAGCACGATCATTCCCATCGCGCCGCCGGCGAACCAGCGGACGAAGGCATCGAACGTCACGGTCTCAGCGAATATCAACCGTGCGACGCCGAACATGGCGGTGCCGGCCAGCGCCCCGACGATCGAAGTGCCGACGACGGTGAAATAGCCGCGCAACAGGCGCGGATCGGGCCGTGCGAGGCGCAGCAGGGTCGCCACGATCGCCGTCTGGAGCGTGTCGACGAGGATATAGACCGCCGTCTGCAGCGTGATCGTGCCGATTACCGGGACTGCCGCGGCGATACCCATCGCCGTGACCGCCAGCAGCAGGGGCCATGCGCGCGGCGGATACCGGATCAGCGCCGCCACCGCGATCGGCGTCGCGGGCCATAGCGGGGCGACATAGCCGAACGAGGGTTTCGACCAGAAGAGCAGCGCGGTGACCGCGCAGATGACCGCCCCATAGCCGAGCAGGCAGCCGGCCGTTCGGAGCCAGAGACACCAATCCGCCGCGGAACGCTCGGTCATCATGGCAGACGATGTTCCCGACTCATCGGCCATGCTCAATCGTCCGTTGGGTGCAGCGATCGATTGCTGCCGGGCGGAATTCCGTTCGGCAAGGGATTATTCGTCGCTCGATCCGGGTTCGGGCACCGGACGATGACCGCTTCCCGCCCATCGTGCCGCGAACAGGCGGCCCGCCAATGCCGGCAGTCCCGGCCGCAGGAACAACCAGTCGCGGATCGCGGGCCCCGGTGCCGCGCCGATCACGCGCTTGTAGCCGCTGTCGCCTGCGCCCCAGTCGACGCGGTCGATCCCCTCGCGCAGCCCGCGTTCCAGATTGCGATAATAGAGCAGCTTGCCGGGCGAATGCTTGGCGAAGCGCGTGTCGTAGCTGTTGGCGATCGCATATTTCAGCGGACCGGCGTTCAGGTCGAACGAAAAGGCGGCGGGCTGACCGTCCATCCGCAGCAGCGCGGCCCACATCATGTCCGCCAGCACCGGGTCGCGCGCCGCCGCGCGCCAGAAACGACCATGGCCGGTGTCGGTGAACTTGGCGTCGCTGCCATCGGTCCGGGTGCCGATCCAGCTGGCGGATTCGATCGCCGCCAGCCCGTCGAACACCGCGTCGGTCCACCCGTCGCCATGGACGAACGACCAGTCGGGCGCGCCGACCGTCGCCAGATGCTTTTCGTTGAAGCGGTTCTTGCGCAGGGTCGAATTGCGCGGCCAGCCGCCCTCCGTTCGCAGCGCCGCCATGTCGAGCAGATAGCTGTCGGCGATGAAGCGCGGCAATGCGCGCCACCCCGCCGCTTCGACCGCCGCCAACAGGCCGACGAGCAACGGATCGTCGTCATAGACCGGCCCCAGCCGGAACCCCCGCACCGCGCGCCCCGCGCCGTTCAGCAGCGCACTGAAATCGTCGTGATCGGCGTGCCGTGCCACCGGACCGCTGCGAAACGGCCAGTAGCAGCCCGGAACCTGCCCCAGCGTGAGGAGCGCCGGTCCCAGCCCGACCAAGGGCAACGCGATCGTCGCCGCCCCGTCGCGTTCGACCAGCACGGTGCGCGCCATGCCGCCATAGCTGTCTACCGCAGCGGCAAACCATTGGCGGCGCAGGAAGCCATGCGTGTCCATCGCCGCCGTCGCCACGCCATCGATCGCATCGGACAGGCCGGCGACGATGCGCGCATGGGGCCGGGAAGCGGGTGCGGTCGAGGACATGCCACTGCCCTTGCCACGAACCCATTACGATACGGTAGCGATAACGATCGTCCGAACCGGACGACTTCCCGCAAACTTGCAGCCCCTTGTCCCCATCCGGCCCGCGCGGCATACCGACCGGGTGGAATTCGAACCTGTCCTGTCGACCGTAGCCAAGACGATCCAGACCGCGATCGCGCCCGTATTCCTGCTGGCCGGGATCGGCGCGATCCTGAACGTCATGGTCGGCCGCCTCGCGCGGATCGTCGACCGTGCGCGCGACCTCGAACGGCTGCATCCCAGCTCGACCGGCCCGGAACATGCGCGCCATGTGTTCGAGCTGCGGCTGCTCGACCGGCGCATCCGGATCATCAACAATTCGGTGTTCCTCGTCGTGTTGTCGGCGGTGGCCAACTGTACCGTCGTCGCGATGCTGTTCATCGCCGAGCTGCTCGACCTCGGGCTGGGCAAGGCGGTGGCGATCTGTTTCATCCTGTCGATGCTGCTGCTGATCGGCGGGCTGGTCTGGTTCCTGTTCGAGGTGCGGCTGTCGGTCTATGCCATCCGGGTGCGCGCCGAACTGCTGGAACGCGAGCGGGCATGACGCCGCGGCGCGAACGCACGCTGTTGCAGGCGGTCGTCGCGTTCACCTGCCTCGTGCCGCTATCGGCGTCGCTGGCCGGCATCATCGGCGGCGCGGCGTGGCTGCAGCCGGCGCCGGCGACCGATATGGACAGCCATTTCCGCTATCTGTCGGGCCTGTTCCTCGGCATGGCGATCGGCTTCGTCAGCTGTATCCCCGGCATCGAACGCAAGGGGGGGCGCTTCCGGTTGCTGGGGCTGATGGTCGTGATCGGCGGGTTCGCGCGGCTGTGGTCGCTGGCCGCGACGGGCGCGCCATCCACGTCCCACCTGACCGGGCTGTGCATCGAACTGATCGTCGTGCCGCTGCTGCTGGGATGGCAGGCGCACGTCGCGAGACGGTACCGGCAGGGCGACTGATTCGCCCGCAGCCGCCACGCCGGCGATCAAAAAAATGAATTGATGTTCCTGCTTTATTCGCTTGCATTTCCCGGAGGCGGCGGAGGTCCGCGCGTCGCGCGGGACCCGTCGCTGCTTGTCCCCCGGTTCCGGCGCGCAACCGAAATTTAGCCGCTTGCGCATGGCGCCATTTGCTACAATTAGTAGGGGCGACGGCGGATCGACCGCTACAAATAGTATTCATCCCGATCGACGCCGCGCCACGACATCCGTGCCGATGGCAGCCGTTCGGACCGGTTGCGCGTCACGAACGGTGGTCGCGGGCCATATTTCAGCGACGGGGACGACATGCTCCGTCCGCAGACAGGGGGAACGGGGACGATGACCTTCCAGGACAGTCAGGATGCCCAGATGAACGAGCTGCAATTCGCCGATCCGGCGCCCGCCGAAACCCCGCCCGCGCGCACCAGCCGCACGGTCGATGCCCAGTTGCACGCGGTCGAGGTCGACCATTCGCGCGACGCGCGGCTGACCGATTTCGGCAAGGATACGCTGAAGGACCGCTATCTGCTGCCGGGCGAATCGTACCAGGACCTGTTCGTGCGCGTCGCATCGGCCTATGCCGACGATGCCGACCATGCGCAGCGGCTGTACGACTATATCTCGAAGCTGTGGTTCATGCCCGCCACCCCGGTGCTGTCGAACGGCGGCACCGGACGCGGCCTGCCGATCAGCTGCTACCTCAACTCGGTCCCCGACAGCCTGGAAGGCATCGTCGAAACGTGGAACGAGAATGTGTGGCTGGCGTCGCGCGGCGGCGGCATCGGCACCTATTGGGGCGCGGTGCGCGGCATCGGCGAACCGGTCGGCCTGAACGGCAAGACCAGCGGCATCATCCCGTTCGTCCGCGTTATGGATTCGCTGACGCTCGCGATCAGCCAGGGCTCGCTGCGTCGTGGCTCGGCGGCCTGCTATCTCGACATCAGCCATCCGGAGATCGAGGAGTTCCTCGAAATCCGCAAGCCCAGCGGCGACTTCAACCGCAAGGCGCTGAACCTGCACCATGGCGTGCTGATCCCCGACGCGTTCATGGAAGCGGTGCGCGATGGTGCGGAATGGCCGCTCAAGAGCCCGAAGGACGGGTCACAGCGCGCGGTCGTCGATGCGCGTTCGCTGTTCCAGAAGCTGGTCGAAACCCGCCTGGCGACCGGCGAGCCGTATATCGTGTTCAGCGACCATGTGAACAACACGATGCCCAAGCATCACCGCGACCTGGGCCTGAAGGTATCGACGTCGAACCTGTGCAGCGAGATCACGCTGCCGACCGGCAAGGATCACCTCGGCAACGACCGCACCGCCGTGTGCTGCCTGTCGTCGCTGAACCTCGAAACGTGGGACGAATGGAACGGCGACAAGCGCTTCATCGAGGACGTGATGCGCTTCCTCGACAATGTGCTGACCGACTATATCGAGCGGGCGCCGGACGAAATGGCGCGGGCGCGCTATTCGGCGGAGCGCGAACGGTCGGTCGGCCTGGGCGTCATGGGCTTCCACTCGTTCCTGCAGGCGCGCGGGCTGCCGTTCGAAGGGGCGATGGCCAAGGCGTGGAACCTGAAGATCTTCCGCCACGTCAACGCGCAGGTGAACGAAGCGTCGATGCACCTCGCCAACGAGCGCGGCCCCTGCCCCGATGCGGCCGATATGGGCGTGATGGAGCGGTTCAGCTGCAAGATGGCAATCGCGCCGACCGCGTCGATCAGCATCATCTGCGGCGGCACCAGCGCCTGCATCGAACCGATCCCGGCGAACATCTATACCCACAAGACGCTTAGCGGCTCGTGGTCGGTCAAGAACCCGTATCTCGAAAAGCTGCTGATCGCGAAGTCGAAGAACAGCGACGCGGTGTGGAACACGATCCTCGAGCGCGGTGGGTCGGTCCAGCATCTCGACTTCCTGAGCCAGGAAGAGAAGGACACGTTCAAGACCAGCTTCGAGATCGACCAGCGCTGGCTGCTCGAACTGGCCGGCGACCGCGCGCCGTTCATCGATCAGGCGCAGTCGCTGAACCTGTTCATCCCGGCCGATGTCGAGAAGTGGGACCTGCTGATGCTCCACTATCGCGCATGGGAACTGGGCATCAAATCGCTCTATTACCTGCGGTCGAAGTCGGTGCAGCGCGCCGGGTTTGCCGGCGGGGTCGAGGCGGACAATACGTCGGAGCTGGCCAAGTTCGATCTGGGCGAGACGACCGATTATGACGAGTGTCTGGCTTGCCAATAAGCCTCCGGCTTATTGGCCCGTCTGACGGCGTGGCGGTACAGCGCTAATCCCTCTCCCATCGGGAGAGGGAGGGAGCCGCGAAGCGGCGGAAGGGTGAGGGCGATGCGCACGTATCAGCACCAACCGTCCGGATCGGTCGACCGCGCCCGCGACCTCCGCCGCAACGCGACCGATGCCGAGAAGAAGCTCTGGTCAGGCCTGCGTCGGACCTTCCCGGAATTGCGATTCCGGCGGCAAGTGCCAGTTGGCCCTTATTTCGTGGATTTCCTGAGCGTGCGAGCTGGTTTGGTCATCGAAGTGGACGGCGGGCAGCATGACGGCGATGCGGCCTATGACGCACGTCGGACGGCGGTCCTGAACCAGCACGGCTTCCGTGTGGAACGCTTCTGGAACGACGACGTGCTGACCAATCTCGACGGGGTGTTGCAGCGGCTGGCCGCGCTGATCGCGAACATGCGTGAGGGCGAACCGGCGTGAACCGGCTCGCCCTCACCCTTCCGCCGCTACGCGGCTCCCTCCCTCTCCCGCCGGGAGAGGGATTTGCATCAGATCGCGCTGCCGTCTTCTTCGGTTTCGAACGTCACCGCGACGTCGGCGTTGGCGCTCAGGCGGACGGTGTCGCCCTCGACCTCGGCGACGAGACCGCCGTCGATATAATGGTGATGTCCGGCATGCGAACCGCCTTCGGCGCCTTCAATTTCCGCGCCGCTATCCTTCTTGGTCAGCTTGATACGGTCGCCTTCGACGCGGTCGACGGTGCCGACATGGACGCCGTCGGCGCCGATGACTTCGGCATGTTCCTTGATGGTGCTGAGATCGGCCATGATGTTTCTCCGTTGGGGGCGGCGGTGAAACGCGCGTCTCCGCAGTTGGTCGCATGACGCCGAACGTCCTCATCATGCTGTGCGTCGCGCTGGTATCGGGCGGCGTCGGGCTGTGGCTGCTGCTGCGCCTGCGTTCGCGCAGGACCCCGCAGAGCCGCTATGCCCATGGCATGACGGGGATGATGGCGCTGGCGCTTGGGATCATCCTGATGATCTTCGGGATCGCGCAGTGGTCGTGGGGGTTGGCATGATCGCTATCCCATTCATCGGCGTTGCGATTTTACTGGTCGGCATCACGATGATGCTCGAACCCGGACAGATGTCGCGGAGCACCAAGCGTCAGCCCAACGTCATGCTTGGCGAAGTACACACGCTGTCGAAGTTCGGCTCGATCTTTTCAGGTATCATTGTCGCGATTGTCGGCAGTGGCCTGCTCGTCTTTTATTTTTTCATACTTCCCTCGGAGTAACCCCATGTCGCTCACCGAAGCCCGCAAGCAGTACAAGCCGTTCGAATACCCCTGGGCGTTCGATTTCTGGAAGCGTCAGCAGCAGATCCACTGGATGCCCGAAGAGGTGCCGCTGGGGGAGGATTGCCGCGACTGGGCGCAGAAGCTGACGCCGCACGAGCGTAACCTGCTGACGCAGATCTTCCGCTTCTTCACCCAGGCGGACGTCGAGGTGCAGGACTGCTATCACGAGAAATATGGCCGCATCTTCAAGCCGACCGAGGTGAAGATGATGCTTGCCGCCTTCTCCAACATGGAGACGGTGCATATCGCGGCGTACAGCCACCTGCTCGACACGATCGGCATGCCCGAGAGCGAATATGGCGCCTTCCTCGAATATAGCGAGATGAAGGACAAGCACGACTATCTGCAGAATTTCGGGGTCGATACCGACGAGGATATCGCCAAGACGCTGGCGATGTTCGGCGGCTTCACCGAAGGGCTGCAGCTGTTCGCGTCGTTCGCGATGCTGATGAACTTCCCGCGCTTCAACAAGATGAAGGGCATGGGGCAGATCGTGTCGTGGTCGGTCCGCGACGAGAGCCTGCACTGCGAAGGCATCATCAAGCTGTTCCACGCCTTCTGCAAGGAACGCGACTGCATGACGCGGTCGGTGCGCGACGACATCGCCGACATGTGCCAGACGACGGTGCGGCTGGAGGACAATTTCATCGATCTCGCCTTCGAAATGGGGCCGGTCCACGGGATGACCGCCAAGGAGATCAAGAAATATATCCGCTACATCGCCGACTGGCGGCTGGGGCAGCTGGGGATGAAGCCGATCTACCTGATCGACGAACATCCCCTGCCATGGCTGGCGCCGCTGCTGAACGGGGTCGAGCACGCCAACTTCTTCGAACAGCGCGCGACCGAATATTCGAAGGCGGCGACGCGCGGTAACTGGAACGAGGTGTGGGACGGCTTCGACAAGCGCCAGAAGGCGAAGGTCGTGGCGCCGGCGAACGAGGAAGCCAGTGGGATGGGCGATATGTTCGGCGGGGTTGCTGCGGAGTGAGCGCTGGGCAAGCGGCAGCGCAAGCTGCCGCGAGCCTTGAGGCGCGACCGGCCGGCGGCGCCCGAAGCGCCGACCGACGGCACGGGCTTTGCCCGTGCCCGCCGCCCAAAGTTCACTAAGTTCACACTCGCACGCTGGTTGCACGCGATACGATCCAACCTGTCAAAGAGCGGGGGTCACGACGACCCGGCAGCACGATGGCAAAGGCCGGACGTGTAGGACAGGCGAAGTTGCGGCCGCCGCCTCCCCGCTCGTCATTCCCGCGAAGGCGGGAATCCCGTGCTGGAGCCGCCGGCGTGGCGGGTATGGATCCCCGCCTGCGCGGGGATGACGAAGGGACGGGCAGCGCCCAACATCCCTCGCGCCTGGCCGCAGGAGGCCCCAGCCTTCGCTGGGGCGACGTCCATTCGAGAAACCCTACCGCCCGCGGCGCACCGGGGCGCGGAAGTCGGCGGGCTTGTCCGCCACCCATGCCACGAACCGCGCCACCGCCGGCAGCGCACGCAACGCGTCGATATCGGCGAGTGGTCCCGCCAGTTCGGCGTTGGTGGCGCTGGCGTGGATGGTGCGGTGGCAGATCGGGTGGACCGGCACCGTCTCGCGCCCGCCCTCGCTCTTGGGTACGCGGTGATGCCATTCGACCTGGGTCCCGATCGGCCGGTCGCACAGCGCGCAGGCGAGCGGTGCGACCTCGCGCGCCGCCAGCTCCTCCGCCGCCGCCAGTCCCGCCTTGCGCTTCACCCGTCCGGCCATGTCCGATCCCTTCGCCCGAGAGATCGGCACGACATCCGCAGTTGGCAAGCGCGCGTCGGCAATTCCTGAACGGCGCCAGACAGATGAACCACAGATGAAGGAACCGACTTCGCTACGGGCGGGTTGTACGCCGGCAAGTTCAGGCAAAGGGAGAACCCCCATGAACCGCACGACATTGCTGATCGCCGCCGCCGCAACTGCGGTCGTCGCGACGCCCGCGCTGGCCAAGGACCGCCGAACGGTCCCGGTCTATTCGGACTACAACCCCTATTATCTCGACTACAAGACCGACATTTCGGAAGCGAAGCGCGAGTTGCGCAACGATCTGCGCCGGGCGAAGGATGCGTCGTCGCGCGAGGACGCGTGGCATGAATATCGCCGCGAGGTCGCCGATGCCGAGCATGATTTCCGCAAGGAAATGGCGGAGCGCGGCATGATCGTCCGGCGCGGCCGGGTGACGGTCGAAGAGTAACCGCGGCACAGCGGTCCTACGGGGAAAGGCCGCCGGGTTCGCGCCCGGCGGCCTTTTCCATACATATCCTTAAACTTCCAGCCCGTCAGGCGAAGCATCGCCATGCCAGTAGCGCGAACTTCTCCATGCTCGGGGCTCCACCGGTCGATCAGTTTGTAACGGTTCGCCACCGCTCGTTCGATGATCCACTGAGAACCATCCAAGCCACTTTCGCAGTCGTCCGACCCGAGGGGTAAGGCGAGCGGGTTCTGCACAACCAGTCGCCGGCGCAGGTCAGCTGCCTCGATCGGGGTCAACAGGCGCCTGATTTTTCTGCTGACGTTGCCCGGTGCATAACCTCCTTGCCCGCTGAGTTGAACGGCGGACAGATGCGGCGCGCGCCCACGCAGCCCATCGATCCGAACGATCACCGGCGCGTCGAAGGTGCGGAGCCAAGTGAAGCGCAGCACGTCGCTCCGGCCGGTACGTGCCTTCTGGAACAGCGACGGCTCACCCGCCGCAGCAAGATGTTTCGCATACCAGTCCCGCCGAAGATCGCTGAACCGGGGAAGCGAGCGATTCAGCGACGCACAAGGCGCACCGATACGTTCGTAGAAAGGCGGGAAATAGAGCGGCGTGAACGTCGCCTGTCCCAGCGCCAACAGACCGAACCATGCCATGTCGCACTCCCCTGCCGATGGGCAAAGGCTTCCATGGGGCGAGTAACTTCACAAGGCCATAAAAAAACCCCGGACGTTTCCGCCCGGGGTCTTCGTTACGCAATTACCGGGGCGGGTCCTGATACGCCGGACCCGCCCGAACTGGCCGGATGCTTAGAAGTGGGTCGTCAGACCCAGCATCGGACGGAAGCTGTGTGCCGAACCGAAGGTCGACACTTCACCGCGCAGGCGCACGCCCGAGTTGCCGGTGATGCCGCCAAGACCGATGTCCTTCGGGCCGACTTCAAAACCGGCGCCATAGGTCATTTCGTGATAGTCGCGGCTGTCACGGCCGAACCGGTCGAAATTGACCCAGCGATAGCCGACCTTGCCGTAGATCAGGCCCGAGTCACCGGCGCGGACGCCGAAACGACCGGCGGCGCCGTAATCCCAATCGATGTCGCCCGACACGCCCTTCGAGACGCTGCCTTCGGCACCGACGAACACCGGGCCCAGCGGCACGTTGAAGCCGACGATGCCTTCGACCAGGGCGCCGTTCAGCTTGTCGTTGCGCGCGACCAACGGGATGCCGGCATCGGTACGCTCGGAATCGAACTGTTCCCAGCCGCCCATCACGGCGATGTAGGGTTCGAAGCCGAAGCCGCGGGTGCCGTCAGGCGCGGTCAGCGCGGGGGCGGGTTCGGTGGTGGCGGTCGGGGCGTCCTGCACGACGGTGGCGTCCTGCGCAAAGGCGGGGACGGCCACGAACGCGGCGGCGGCGGCAGCGACGGTGAAAAGCTTACGCATACAAAACCTCATCAGCGTTTACGGTCCCGGCATCGAACGCGCGCCGGTTTATCCGTGGCCCCTCTGAACCCGAAAGCGCGGGAGTTGTTGCATCGCGTTGCAACATGCATGTCATCAAATCGGATACTGTTGCACGCCGGCAACGGTATCTGTCGCCCCGATGAACGAACCGGGGCGGGTCCGCCCGGACCATGGTCACAATGTGGCAAGGATCGCACAGCGGCAGGGCACGTCGGCGCAACGATCGGCGTCACGGCGGGTTGGATATAGCGACTGGCACCCCCGAATCGGAGGAGAAACACCGATGCGACCCCGGATCATCATCGTCGGCGCAGGGTTCGGCGGCATCGCCGCGGCGCAGGCGATGCGGCGGACCGAAGCCGAGATCACGCTGATCGACCGGACCAACCACCACCTGTTCCAGCCATTGCTGTATCAGGTCGCGGGTGCCGCGCTGTCGCCGGCCGACATCGCGACGGCCAATCGCGCCCTACTGCGTCGCAACAGAAACACGCGCATCCTGATGGCCGAGGTGTGCGGCGTGGATGCCGCGGCGAAGGAAGTCTGCCTTGCCGACGGGCGGCGGCTACCCTTCGATTACTGCATCCTCGCAACCGGCGCGGGCTATAGCTTCTTCGGCAACGACGCGTGGCGCGAGCATGCGTTCGTCCTGAAATCGATCGACGATGCACTGGCGATCCGTGCCGCGCTGCTGGGCGCGTTCGAGCGGGCGGAACAGTGCGACGATCCGGCGGAGGTGCGGCGGCTGCTGACCTTTGCCGTGGTCGGTGGCGGGCCGACCGGGGTCGAGCTGGCGGGGACGATCGCCGAGATGGCGCGCACGACGCTGGCGCGCGACTTCGCGTCAATCGATCCGCGCGGCAGCCGGGTCGTGCTGTGCGAGATGGGCGACCGCATCCTGTCGGCGTTCGACCCGCCGCTGTCGGTGGCGGCGCGCAAGATGCTGGAGTCGCTGGGCGTCGAGGTGCGGACCGGCGAAGCGGTGCGGGAAATCGACGCGCGCGGACTGACCGTCGGCGAACAGCGGATCGACGCCGCCGCGGTGCTATGGGCCGCGGGAACCGAGGCACGGCCGGTCGCGCAGTGGCTGGCGGCCGATGCCGCGAAGAACGGCGCGGTGAAAGTGCGGCCCGACTGTTCGATCCCCGGCCATCCCGATATCTTCGCGATCGGCGACGTGGCGAGCTTCGCCACCGACAAGGGGCCCCTGCCCGGCCTTGCCCCGGTCGCCAAGCAGCAGGGCAAGTTCGTCGGGCGGCTGTTGGCGGCGCGCGTTGCGGGCACGGATGCGCCCGCTGCGTTCCGGTACCGCGACTATGGCACGATGGCCGTGATCGGCCGGTCGCGCGCGGTAGCGGAGATTGCGGGGATGAAGCTCAAGGGCTTCGTCGCGTGGCTGGCATGGTCGCTGGTCCACCTGATGCTGCTGGTCGATTTTCGCAGCCGGGTGTCGGTGTACGTCCATTGGGCGTGGTCGTGGTTCACCTATGGCCGCGGCGCGCGGTTGCTGACCGGATACGCGCCGGAGCCGGGGGAGAAGCCGCGCGCCGCGGCGTTGCCGGAGATCGAGGCGGAGGCCCGGGCGGCGGAGTAGGGGCGGTTCCGTACCCCCGCTTCGAAGAAGAAGCGGGACCCCGGGTCAAGCCCGGGGTGACGTTCTGGGGGGCAGCGGACCCAATCATGGTTCTCAGCGCACGTCATCCCAGCGCAGGCTGGGATCTCCCGGTGATGGCGCGGTCTGCCTCCCGCGGGAGACCCCAGCCTTCGCTGGGGTGACGTTCTAGCTCCGTTACCCCGCATCTCCGCTGCGCGGGTAACGCCCCAAACGCAAACGGCCCGCCCGCATCGTCTGCGGACGGGCCGTTGCCGGCGTCACGTCACGCGATCAGGCGCGCGAGCCCGCCATCGGGAAGCTGCCGAACGCGCCGGCCCCGACAGTGCCCGAAATCGTGTCGCCGTCGACGGTCGCTTCGCAATCGAGCGTCATCGGCATCGGTACGACGATCGACACCTTCCAGCTCAGCTTGTCGCCATCGACCTTGCCGTCGGTGATCTCGGTCGATCCCATCGCACCCGAATAGGTGCCGGTGAAGGTGCCGCCGTCGCTCTTGACGTTCAGCGTCGCCTGCTGGTCGCCCATCGGCGACTTGGTGATCGTGTTCCAGCTGCCATCGACATTCGCCATGTTCGCTCTCCTTACTTCGCCGCGGCCGGAGCGTTCGCCGGCGTCGCCGACACCACCTCCACCGGCAGGCCGAGCCCGTCAAGCTGCGGACGGACGATGCTGGCATCGCCGACCACCACATAGACGAAGCGATTGGGGTCGATTGACGCGCGTGCCGCAGCGTCAAGTTGGCTGGCGTTCAGCGCGCGATATTTTTGCGGCAAGGTCGCCTGGTAATTGTCCGGACGGCCGAGGAAGTCGTTGCTGCGCATCGCGCCCAGCACCGCGCCCGCGGTTTCGTACGTACCGGCCAGCTGGCGAGTCTCACCATCGATCGAACGGCGGAATTCGACGGGCGTCACGCCATTGGCCCCGAGGAACCCGTTGATCTGTTCGCGCAGCGACGCGATCGCCGGGCCGGTCTTGTCGGCCTGTACCGGCGCGTTGATGACGTACGGCACCGCATTCTGCATCAGCTGGTAGCCGCCGCGTGCGCCATAGGACCAGTGCTTGGCTTCGCGCAGGTCCATGTTGATCCGGCTGAGGAAGCCCGAGCCGAGCACGGTGTTGGCGGTGGTCGCCGCCAGCGTGTCCGACTTCGCCTGTACCGGCGTCATCTGTCCGGCGACGATCAGCGACTGCGGCGAATTGGGCCGGTCGACCAGCACGATCTTCGGCGTCGTGGTCGCACGCTGCGCCGGGAACGTCTTGGTCCCCGCCGCACCCGTCGCCTGCCAGTTGCCGAGCGACGCGTTCAGCGCCTGCTGCACTTCGGCCAGCGGGCGGTCGGACACGACGAACACCTTCGCCTTGTCCGGACGCAGCCAGGCGCCCCGCCATGCGACCAGATCGTCGCGCTTCATCGCCATGACCGCCGCCGGATCGCCCACGCCCGCCGCCAGCTTGGCGTAGGGCGAGTTGGCGCCATAGAGCAACGGCGGCAGCGTCATGTCGGCCAGCCCCTGCGGGTTGGTACGCTGCTGCCCGATCTGCGCCAGCACCTGCCCGCGCACCCGCTCCAGCTCGTTCGCGTCGAACGCCGGGTTGCGCAGCACGTCGGCGAACAACATGGTCGCGCTGTTCAGATTGGCGCTGGGCACTTCGAAACCGATCGTCGTCTGATCGGCCGAATTGCCGCCGCTCATCTGCATGCCGAGCTTTTCCTTGGCCTCGGCCATCGCGATCGAGTTGCGGGTGGTGGTGCCCTCGTCGATCAGCGACAGCGTCATGCCCGCCGTGCCGAGCTTGCCCGCGACGTCGGCGGCGGTGCCGGCGTCGAACACCATCGACATCTGCGTCACCGGCACGGCGGTCCGCTGGGCATAGATCAGCTCCATGCCGTTCGACAGGCGGCTGCGCGTGACCTGCGGGAATTGCAGCGCGGCGCCGGAGTCGGCGACGCCCGGCATGGCGCCGCGGGTGCCCTTGAACGGGGTTTCGGGTGCAGCGGGCACGGCGGGGGCGGCAGCGATGGCCTTGGCCTCCTCATACCCCTCGCGCTTCCCGTTCTCGACGATCAGCGTGTAGGCCGGGCGCGACATCCACTTCTGGGCCGCGGCGCGGGCACGGTCCGGCGTCATCGTCGCCAGGGCGTTCAGTTCCTTTTTGTAGAAACCCGGATCGTTCGAATACAGCTCGCCCGACGCCAGCGTCACCGCCTTGCCACCGAAGCCGCCGACCGATTCCAGCCCGCCGATCGTGTTCGACACCTGCGTCGTGGCGACGCGCGCGACCTCGTCCGCGGTCGGACCGGTGCGCAGATAATCGGCGATCATCTGATCGAGCTTCGCCTCGACGATCTTCGCATCGACGCCCGGCTTCACAACCGCGCGGACGATCAGCATGCCCGCCTGTGCCAGCGACTGGACACCGGCCGACACCTGCACCGCCAGCTTGTCCTTCTTGACCAGTTCGTTGTCGAGCCGCGACGAGGCGAGGCCGCCGAACGCGCTCATCGCCACGTCGAGCGCAGGGGCGTCGGGATCGTTCAGGCCCGGCACCGGCCAGACCTTCATGATCATCGTCGCGGCGACATTGTCCTTCATCACCTCGCGCACCGGCGCAGCGAGCGTCGGTACCTCGATCTTCGGCAGGACCGATTCGGGGCCCTTGGCGATCTTGCCGAAATATTTCTCGACCAGCGGGCGCGCTTCCTTGGCGTCGATGTCGCCGGCCAGCACCAGCACCGCGTTGTTGGGGCCATAATGGCTGCGGAACCAGTTCTTCACGTCCTCAAGGCTGGCGGCGTCGAGGTCGGCCATCGAGCCGATCACCGAGTGGTGATAGGGGTGGCCGACGGGGAAGATGCCCTCGGTCATCTTGTAGCGGACGAGGCCGTAGGGCTGGTTGTCGCCCTGCCGCTTTTCGTTCTGCACGACGCCGCGCTGCTCATCGAGCACGCCCTGCGTCACCGCGCCGAGCAGATAGCCCATGCGGTCGGATTCGAGGAACAGCGCACGGTCGAGCGCGGGCTTGGGCACCGTTTCGAAATAATTTGTGCGGTCGTAGCTGGTGGTGCCGTTCAGGTCGGTCGCCCCGATCGAGCGCAGCGGATCGAAGAAATCGCCCGGCGCATTTTCCGACCCGTTGAACATCAGATGCTCGAACAGATGCGCGAACCCGGTCTTGCCCTTCGGCTCGTGCTTCGACCCGACGTCATACCAGACCGACACCGCGACGATCGGCGCCTTGCGGTCGGTATGGGTGATGACCGTCAGGCCGTTGGCCAGGGTGAATTTTTCGTAGGGAATGTTCACCGGCGCGACCAGCGCGGACAGCGGCGCGGCCTTTACCGGCGGTGCGGCGGGCGCCGGCGCCTGGGCCAGCGCGGGCGCACTGGCAAGGGCCGTGGATGCAAGCAGGACGGTTGCGACGGTACGGAACATGGAACCCCACCCATTATCGATAAACGGAATGACGGTGTATGGCGCGGATCAGGACTGCGCAAGACGGTTCCGTTGCCGAAGATCGGCCAACGTCTTGCGAGACTGTAACATATAATGTCCCCGGACCGATTGGCCCGATTGGCTGTTTTCATGTGGCTTTCAGTGACTATGTTGCAACGCGCCATGACCATTCCATTCGAAACATTTCGCGCGCTCCTGCCCTTTTCGGACCGGTTCGACCGTCTGTTGGCGATCGGCTGGGAGGATGTGGGAGGTGTCGTCCTCGCCATGGGGGCGGTAGCCTTCATGACCGCGCTGGGTGCTTTGCGTTCGCGCTGACGCCCGGCTTCCACAGCATTGCTGCGTAGCAACATTTTCCTGAAGCGCTCGCGTTCACGGAACCAAGGGTATTTGCGTATGATCCGATCGACTGTGGCCGTGCTGGCCGGAACGATGCTGGCCGCGTGCGGCGCATCGACCGCGCCCGCCCCCGAAGCGCCGATGAACACCACGGTCGACCTGCGACACCTGGTCGAAACCGAAGTGGCCGGTAACGGCATCGAACGCTATCCGCTGGAGGGGGTCGAGATTCCGACGCCGTCGGATGCGCAGTCGCGCTACGAGGTGCTGCGCCAGCGCCGCACCGCCGCCGGCACGATCATCGCCATCCTGCGCCAGCAGCGCGGTGACCGGTTCGTCTATGCCCGCACCGAACTGGATTGCGAGCGCAACCTGTTCCACGTCGTCGGCGTCGCGGATACGCGGGCGCATGTCGAAACGAACGTAGCGCATGACGGGCCGCTGCGCCCGACGACAGACATGCCGCTGCGCCAGGAACTGTCGCGCTTCATCTGCGCGCGGACGACGGCGCCGGTCTGATCCTATTCGCCCGTCGGCGGGACCGCCGGCGTGGCGACCTCCGCTTCGAACGCCGGATCGGGATCGGCGACAGGCAACGTACCGCGGCGGCGTTCGAAGCTGGTCAGCAGGAAGAACAACAGGTTGCTCCCCTGCGTCAGCGCGCCGCCGGCCAGCAGCAACCCGGCCATCGCCGCCCGCGGGCCGTCGATGATGTGGCTCATCTCCAGCGCGGCGGACAGGAACAGCAGGTCGCGATTGGGTACGATCGGCAGGCGGCTGATGACCATCTGCACCGTCAGGAAGGTGATCCAGACGCCCAGCGGCTGACCGGGCAACACGATCGCCCATTGCGTCGCCTGCAACAGCACGACGATCAGGATGCGCCCGACATGGATGCCGAGCACCGCGCCGGCAGTCCCCCAGCGCACCGACAATATCTGTTTGCGCAGGCGGAGCAGCAGCGGGGTCAGGAACGCGGCGACCAGCAACGCGGCAAGGATCGCGCCGCCCGCCGAATGGAGCCAGTCGGCGATCCATTTGGAGCGCCCGGTCGCCATGAAGATGATTAGCAGGCAGGACGTGATCGCTGCCGACGCCAGCGCCGACAGGATCGCATTGTCCTTGATCGCCAGCAGCAGCGTCTTGGACGCGATGCCCAGCCGCTGTCGTGCCCAGACGAACAGATAGAGTTCGCCCGAATAACCGACCAACGCCGAATTGAAGACGCGCTTGCGCACGAACACCGGCAGGCTGCCCGGCATCGGGCGGCCGAGCAGCAGGCGGAAGATCCACACCTCCGACACCGGCAGCGCCATGAACATCACGACGAACAGGATGTAGAACCACGGCGTGCGCGGCAACGCGGCGGCGACGTTGCTCCACCCGATCGCACGCACCTTCAGCACCAGCCACAACAGCACGCCGACGAAGAACAGCGCGCGGAACACCTTGCCTGCCCACGCGGCAGCCGGCGTCTGCGACCAGTCGTGCAGCCGCTGCCCGTATTCCGACAGCGTCAAGCGAACACCCCGGCCTTGCGCGAATCGGCGACGAACGCGTCGAACGCGGCGCGCGTTTCGCGGTCGAGGCGGAAGCGCGAATGGCGCCAGACCCCGCCGGGCAGGAAGCGGCGCGCCGCATATTCGATCGCGGCGGCGGGCGTATTGCGCACGCGACGTTCGAAATGGGTTCGCTCCCACGTATTGCCGCCGTGGAAGGCGCGGACGAACAGACCGGGGGCGTCGAGCACGCCGATCCGCTCCATCGGCCAGTGCGCGAGAAAGTCGGAATCCTCGCCGCGGCGCTTTTCGGGATAGCGGGCAGTCGGGTCGGCGCGGTGGACGATGCTGCCGGGTACGCCCGGCTCCAGCGTGCCGACATAGGGATGGTCGAACCATTCGGGGGCGTCGAGATGCATCAGCGTGCCGCGCAGGACACAGGCGTCCTTGCCCGAGTCCAGCACCGCGACCTGCCGCGCCAGCCGGTCGGGATGGTACCAGTCGTCATCGTCCCACTGCGCGACGATGGCACCACGGGCGAGGTCGAGCGTGCGGTTGCGCAAACGCCCCAGCGTCGTCTCGGGCGTCTTGGCCACGCGGTCGTAGCGCAGGCGGTCGGGGGGGATCGCGGCAAACAGCGGCGTATAATCCTGCTCGCCATCGTCGACGACGACCAGCTCGCGATTGCCCCAGCGTTGCGCGAGGAAACAGTCGACCGCGCGCCGCGCCAGTCCGGCACGGTTCGCGGTCACCATCACGCAGCTTACCCGCGCGCCGTCGTCGGACCAGTTCATCGCCTGCGCCTTAGCTGGCCAAACGCACATCGACAATCGGGTGGCGCGACGCCGCCCGCGCTGGTAGCCCGGCGGGGATGCGGATCGTGTTCGTCCTCACCTATCCCACCCATCACGGGATTGCCGATGTCGGCGAGTGGCTGCGCTGGGACAATCGCGACCGGCGGATGCCGGGCATCCTGGCGGAGCTGGGCGCCGAGGTCGAGCTGTGGGGCTTGGCGAAGGAACCGCTCGATACCGTGTCGACGCTGCCGGGTATCGCCCCCTACCCCATCCGGCTGTTCGCGCCGTCGAACCCGCAGGCCAGGACCCGCGACCAGAAAAGCGATGCGATGATCGTCGCGGCGAAGACCGATCCGGCGACGCTGTTCGTCCTGATCGGCAGTAATGGCGGCGCGGGGTTCGACCTGTACGATCGCGTGCTGCGGCCCGACAGGCGGCGCTTCGCGGTAGTCATCGGCGGCGACTGGTGGAGCCGGATCGTGCCACGCGCCGCGTTCGTGTTCCCCGAATCGGCGGTGCAGGAGGCGAAGCTGACCCAGCCGGGCTGGCGGATGTGGCGGCAGACGGTGCCGGACGCGCGGATGCAGCGGCTGCCCAAGACGATCGACACCGATCGCTTCGCGCCGATCAAGGCGGAGAAGCGGTTCGACGTGATCGCCACCAGCCGGCTGACGCCCTACAAGCGCTTCGACGAGATCGCCGCGCTTGGCGAAACCCACCGCGTGGCGGTGATCGGCGACGGGCCGCAGGCGGCGGACCTGCAACGGCGCTTTCCGCAAGTCGAGTGGCTGGGGCATGTCCCCAATGCGCAGGTGCCGACGATGCTGGCGCAGGCGCGGCTGTTCTTCCACGCCGGGCGGCGCGACTATTTCCCGCGAGCGATCCCGGAGGCGATGGCGTGCGGCCTGCCCGTGGCGGCGTTCGACGACCGGATCGGGCCGGACGTCATCCCGCCCGAGTGCGGCCTGCTGGTATGCGATGCCGATTACCGGGCGCAGGTCGCGGCGCTGCTGGCCGATCCGGCCGCGCTTGCGGCGATGGGTGCGGCGGCGCGAGCGCACGCGGTGGCGACGCACGGGGCGCGGTCGTCGGAGGCGGCGTGCCGGCGGTTGATGGAACTGGCGGCATGACGCGCTGGACCTTCGTCATCGCCTATTACAACGAAGCGGACTTTTTGGGCACGACGCTGGCCGCGCTGGCGGCGCAGACCGTGCCGTTCCGGCTGGTGCTGGTCGACAACGGATCGACCGACGGATCGGACAAGATCGCCCAAGCCTTTGCCGCGACGGGGGTAGAGGTGGTGAACCTGTCGGAGGCGCGGCCGGGCAAGATCCACGCGCTGGAGACGGCAATGGGGGCGCTGACCACCGAATTCTGCGCGTTCGGCGATGCCGACACCTTCTACCCGCCGCACTATCTGGCCGAGGCGGAGCGGGCGTTCGATGCCGACCCGCGCACGGTGGCGGTGATGGCGCTGGGCGTCGATGCGTCGAGGCAGCGGCTGCGGCGAGCATTCTATGCAGGGATCGTCACGAAACTGCTGTCGAAACAGACGCATACCGGCGGATATGGACAGGCGTTTCGAACGTCGGCGCTGATGGACGCCGGCGGGTTTTCCGAGGCGCAGTGGCCGTACGTGCTGCTCGACCACGAGATCATGCAGCGCGTCATGAAGCTAGGGCGGGTCGTCTATCCGTTTAATTTCTGGGCAAAACCGTCGCCGCGGCGGTCGGACCGGCGGCGGGTGCGCTGGACGCTGACCGAACGGCTTTTATACCATACGACGCCGTTCGCGGCGAAGGACTGGTATTTCTATCGCTTCCTGGGACCAAGGCTGAAGGCACGCGGGATTACCCATTTGAATTTGCGGGATAAACCGTGGGAAACGAAGGCGTAGGCCGGTCCAAAGTTCACTAAGTTCACACTCGTGCGCGTTTTGTGGCGGCTGTGGTTTTCGGGCGGGTCCGGGTCGGGATGTTTCGGCAGAGAGAAAGAACCGGCGGAGCATGGCATGGTGGAGGCGCTGTAGGAAAGCGGTCGCCAATCGATCCGCGCGATCGATCCGTCGCCCCAGCGTAGGCTGGGGTCTCAAGCGGCTCTTGTCCCGCACCACAACCGGGAGATCCCAGCCTTCGCTGGGATGACGTGCGGGTCGATGTACAGCGGTCCGAGCTATGTCGGCAACGATCCACGCTCGCACGCCGCAATCGCCAATTGCACGAGTCCATCGAAGCCGGGGTCGTCCGTCGGGTCGGCCCACCGTCGCAACGCATCGGCCAGACGCGGGTCGGCGACGATCGTTGCCGCCTCAAACACGTTCACAAGAACGGTGTCGGCGGCCAAAGCCTGCTGAACATAGGGAAGTGCGAGCCCCCGATCTTTTTGCGCAAGACCTCGCAGTGCTTCCGCCGCCACCCTACGGGACGGATCACCTGTCGCCACCAGCAAGGTATCGCGGATGGCTGGTGTATCCAGTTCGGAGTTACCGAGGATGAACGCCGCCCAATCCCGATTGGCCGCGTCTGCGTCGGCCAGACAGGCGATCACACGCTGCAAATTATGTTCGGCAAACTCACTGCCCGCCAACGGCGCATCTTCGTTCAACACGTCGATCAGGAAATCGGACGTTGGCTGGTAGCCAGCATGATCGCGCATCGGCGCGTTACCTTGCGGACGATAGTGATGCCGGTACGATTACAACGATCGCTCCACCCGGAACACCCCCTCGCCCACCACCTCCAGCCACGCGCCGACCGCTGTCGCGGCACTCGCCAGTTCGCCGGCCGCGCGCGGGTCGTCGGCTGCGATTTCCACCACCGCCGCCCCGTCGCGCAATGCCCTGGCCAGCCGGATGGCCGGCCACGGACAGCGCATGCCGCGGGCGTCGATGCGGGTCACTTGCTATGGTCGAAGGGGTTCTTGGGCGCGCGCATGTTCAGCCGCACCGGGACCGCGCCGAAGCCGAATTCCTTGCGGATGCCGTTGACCAGATAGCGTTTGTAGCTTTCGGGCAGCTGGTCGACGCGGGTGCCGAACAGCACGAAACTGGGCGGGCGGGTGTTGTTCTGCGTGATGTAGCGCATCTTGATGCGCTTGCCGCCGGGCGCGGGCGGCGGGTTGGCTTCGAGCGCGCGGTCGAACCAGCGGTTGAGCTGGCCGGTCGAGACGCGCTTGCTCCACGATTCGCGGGTGTCGAACGCGGCCTGCATCAGGACGTCGAGCCCCTTGCCGGTCGCGGCCGATACGGTCAGCAGCGGCACGCCCTTCGCCTGGGCGAGGCCTTCGTCGAGCGCACCCTTCACCCCGTTGAACAGTGACGAGGCGTGCTCGGCAACGTCCCATTTGTTGAGCGCGATCACCAGCGCGCGACCTTCTTGCAGCACGCGGTCGGCGATCTTGATGTCTTGCAATTCAAGCCCGCGGGTACCGTCGAGGAGCAGCACGACGACCTCGGCGAAGTCGATCGCGTGGAGCGCATCGGCGACCGACAGCTTCTCCAGCTTTTCCTGTACCCGCGCCTTCTTGCGCATGCCCGCCGTGTCGATCAGCCGGACGTCGCGCACCCGCCCGTCGGCGGCGGTCCATTGCCAGTCGACGGCGATCGAATCGCGGGTGATGCCGGCTTCGGGGCCGGTGATCAGGCGGTCTTCGCCGAGGAAACGGTTGATCAGCGTCGATTTGCCGGCGTTCGGACGCCCGACGATCGCCAGTTTCAGCGGCGCGTTCTCGGGATCATATTCGCCCTCTTCCTCGACCGGCTCGTCCTCGCGCTCGACATAGGGGCGCAGCGCATCGAACAGGTCGGCGACACCCTCGCCATGCTCCGCCGACATCTGCACCGGATCGCCAAAACCCAGCGCCAGCGATTCGAGCACGCCGTTTTCGCCCGCGCGGCCCTCCGCCTTGTTCGCGACCAGCACGACGGTGCCGTCGGCCGAGCGCAGCCAGCGGGCGATTTCCTCGTCGAGTGGAGTGATGCCGGCGCGGGCGTCGATCATGAACAGCGCGACATCGGCCATCTCGACCGCCGCCTGCGTCTGCATCCGCATCCGGCCGGGCAGCGTCGCGGCGTCCTCATCCTCAAACCCCGCCGTGTCGAAGATGGTGAAGTCGAGGCCCAGCAGGTTCGCCTCCCCCTCGCGCCGGTCGCGGGTCACGCCCGGCTGGTCGTCGACCAGCGCCAGCCGCTTGCCGACCAGCCGGTTGAACAGCGTCGACTTGCCGACATTGGGACGGCCGATGATGGCGACGACGGGAAGGGGCATGGGGATTCCTGGGGGTGCGCGGGTGCCGCGATTGTAGGGCGTTAGGGGGAATGGGTCGAGGGTTAGCCATTATCGTCGCTCCCGCGAAGGCGGGAACCCATATACGCCGACGCAGCGCCTCTATCAGAAGCGCTGCGTCTATGGATCCCCGCCTGCGCGGGGATGACGGAGAATGAGATTACTTCCAGGCGGTCAGCTGTCCGGCGTCGTCCAGCAGGTACAGCATGCCGTTGGCGACGATCGGCGACAGGGTATAGCCGGCCTTCGACCGGGTATCCTGCGTCGTGGTGATGCTGCCATCGGCGGTCGAGGCCGATACCAGCTGCCCTTCCGAATTGGCGAGCAGTAGGCGGTTGCCGGCGAGGACCGGGCCGACCCAGCTGATCGGACCCTTGCGCTTCTTGACGTTGCGGAAGCCGGGGAGCTGCTGCACCCAGCGCAGCTTGCCGCTGCCGCGCGAGATGCACAGCAGGCGGGCGTCGTCGGTCACGACGAAAATCCATTCACCGGCCACCCACGGCGTCGAGATGCCGGCGAGATTCTGTTCCCACAGCCGCTGGCCCGACACGAGTTCGAGCGCGACCATGCGCCCGCCCTGCCCGACCGCATAGACGCGACCATTGTCGATCACCGGTTCGGCATCGATATCGGCCAGCGCCGATACCGAGGTCGAGGCCGAAGTGCGCGACAGGCTGTCGCCCCATACCGAGCGGCCGTTTTCGTAGCGATAGGCGTTCAGTTCGCCCGACGAGAAGCCGGCGACCACCGTTCCCTGTGCCGATGCCGGCGCGGCGACGCCGAACACGCCCTGCGCCTCGACGCTGCCCGACTGGGTCCACGCGACCTTGCCATCGGCCTGGTCGAGCGCGAACAGCTGGTTGTCCTGGCTGACGACATAGACCTGGTTGTTGGCGACGGTCGGGGCGCCGCGCAGCGGCCCGCCGGGCTTCGCGCGCCACACTTCCTTGCCATCGGCAATGTCGAACGCGACGACATCGCCCAGGCCATCGGTGGCGAAGGCACGGCCGCCATCCACCGAGACGCCGCCGCCGAAGCGGGCACGGGGATTCTCATCGCCCTTGACCGTCTGCGCGGTCCAGATGGCCGCGCCGGTATCGGCGGCCATCGCCGTCACCTTGCCGGTCACGTCGATGACGTAGAGGCGACCGCCCGCGACGACGGGTGCCGCGGCAAGACGGGTGCGGGTGTTGCCACCCTCGATCCGCGCGCTCCACGCCTGGGTCAGCGTGTCGCCGAGCGCCACATGGCCCATCGACTTGGACGGGTTGCCGCCGGGCTGAGCCCAGTCGGCATTGGTTTCCGCGAGCGGCAGCACGACCTGCAAATTGGCAAGCGCCGGATCGACCTCGGCCAGGTTTTCGGATGCGAGGATCGGCACGCGTTGTCCGACGACCGGGGTGCGCGCCGGGCCCTTGCCCTTCAAGGCGCCGCAACCGCCCAGCAGCGCCAACGCCGCGACCGCTGCCGAGAGTTTCAGATGCGTCTTCATGGAAAGGGGGTTCCGGTATCGAGAAGGGTTATTGCGCGACGACGGTGGCGGCGGGCGTGGCGGGTGCGGCGTCGACGCCGAGCGACCCGGCCATCTGCACCGCGCGCGCACGCACGCTTTCGGGCACGCCGTCGGTCTGCGCGATCAGCGCGAAGGTCTGTCCAGCCTGTTGCAGCTTGTTCTGGCGGAGATAGGCGATCGCCACCATTTCGCCGGCGCTGCCGAGCCACGGGCTGCCCTTGTCGGCCAATCCGCGCAGCCGGTCGATGACCTGTTGCGGCTGCAGCGTGTCATATTCGACCGAAGTCTGGCGGACGAGCGCGAGGTCGCGGAACGGCTGGGCCAGGGTTTCGTCGGCGGCGACCTTGCCAAAGGCGGCGGCGGCGCCCTTCGCGTCGTTCTTCGACAGCAGCAGGTCGGCCTGCGTCAGCAGCGCGGTGGCGCGCACCGCGTCCTTGTCCGATGTCGTCAGCTTGGCGACGATCGCGCCGCCCTGTGCCGGGCGCCCCTGCTGGATATCGTCGAGCGCGGTGGCGAGCTGCTGCCCCTGTTCGCCGGCAATGCTGTTCTGGCGGTGCTGCCACCACGTCCAGCCGCCGAACGCGACGAGCGCCAGCACGACCACGCCGATGATCAACAAGCCATAGCGCTTGCCGATGTTCGACATCTGCTCACGGCGCAGCTCGTCATCGACTTCGCGGATGAAGGCTTCGTTGTTCTGCGGGGTCAACGCCAAGGGAACAGCTCCAGGGGATAGATCAAGCGCGCTCCTTTAGCCGAGCACCGGACGAAACGAAAGCGAATGGTCGTGGGGGTCGGTGCCGGGGTGGGATCATAGACGGTTGCGGCTGTGTGGGGGATGAACGGGGTTCCCGACGATCGTCATCCCCGCGCAGGCGGGGATCCATACACGCTGACGTTCCGGCAGGGTTCGCTGGCGTTGCGGCTATGGATTCCCGCCTTCGCGGGAATGACGAGGGGGAGGTGACGCCGCCCTACTCCTTCGGCGCGTAGAGCTGGCCCGGCCCCGGGAACGTCCGCGCGCGAACCTCCTCGGCGTAGGTCGTCACCGCCCCCGCGACATGGTCGGCCATCTCGCCATAGGTCTTCACGAAACGCGGCGTGCGTTCGAACAGGCCCAGCATGTCCTCGGCCACCAGCACCTGCCCGTCGCACTGCGCCGATGCGCCGATGCCGATCGTCGGGCAGGCGATGCGGCGGGTAATCTCGACCGCGATCGGTTCGACCACCCCCTCGATCACCACGGCGAAGGCACCCGCTTCGGCCACGGCGACCGCATCGGCGACGATCTTTTCCGCTTCCGCTACACTCCGCCCGCGCGCGCCATAGCCGCCGAGCTGGTTCACCGCCTGCGGCGTCAGGCCGACATGGCCCATCACCGGAATCCCGCGCTGCGACAGGAAGGCGACGGTGTCGGCCATCGCCGTGCCCCCCTCCAGCTTCACCGCCGCGGCACCGGTCGCCTTCAGCAGCATCGCCGCGCTTTCGAAGGCTTGGGCGGGGCTCGCTTCATAGCTGCCGAACGGCATGTCGATGACGACGAGCGCGTGATAGGAGCCGCGCACCACCGCCGCGCCGTGTGCCGCCATCATGTCCAGCGTCACCGGCACGGTCGACGGCAGGCCGTAGATCACCTGCCCCAGGCTGTCGCCGACGAGCAGCATGTCGCACTGCGCATCCATCAGCTGCGCCATGCGCACGGTATAGGCGGTCAGCATCACCAGCGGCGTCTTGCCCTTGGCGGCACGGATCGCGGGGATGGTCAGTCGCTTCATCGGCGCCGGGGTGGGCGTCGCGCGGCTGGTGGCGGTGTCGATGGTGAAGGTCGTGGACATTGCGCGGGTCTAGCGAAACCGGCTCAGCGAAGCCACCCGCGGGCGATGCCGTGCCGGGCCACGCCCAGCTGCCACAGCGCGATCGCGAAGATCACCAGCGGAAATGGCACGGTCGCCGCCGCACCCTTGACCGCGATCAGGTCGGTCGCGGCGAATACCCAGCCGAACTGGATCGCCACCGCGAGCAGCGATGCGGCATAGAGCCCCGCCGCCCAGCGCCGCCCGAGCAGCAGCGCGACGCTGCCGAACAATCCGCCCCAGGTCGCGATGCCGTAGATCCAGTTGAACCAGACCGGCAGCGACTGGAAAAAGCGGCGATCATAGTCGGGCAGCGCCGCCAATGCCGCCGGCCCCATCGTCGCCTGCGCATAAAAGGCATAGACCCCGGCCGCCCCCCACAGCAGGAACAGCACCGCGACGATGCGGAACCACGGTGGCGGCGTTCGGACGAAAGTCGGTGCCATGCTGCTCCCACGCGAATCGATACGGCATCGCAATAATGCCCCGCCGGGTGGTTAACGCAATCACCCGGCGATGGCGAATCGCCCGGCATAGCGATCGGGCTTGAACCCGGTTTCGATCCAGCCGTCGCCGACCAGTACCGGCCGCTTGATCATCGACGGTTGCGCCAGCATCAAGTCGATCGCCCGCGATGCGTCGAGATCGGCCTTGTCGGCGTCGGGCAGCTTGCGAAAGGTCGTGCCCGCGCGGTTAAGCAGCGTTTCCCAGCCGAGATCACCGACCCAGCCCTCCAGCGTGCCGCGGTCGATGCCGGCCTTCTTATAGTCGTGGAAGGTGTAGGCGACACCGTGCGCATCGAGCCAGGTGCGCGCCTTCTTCATCGTGTCGCAGTTGGGGATGCCGTATATGGTTAAGGTCATTGGTAGTCCCTCGGCGACTGTTAATGTGTCCCGATAATGCAGGCCCGTCAAAAAAGCATCTGATCGACCTTGGCCCGATTGCAGACATTCCGCGCCCCGCTAGATCGACGGAATGACAGCGAACAAGCCGCTACCCGCCTTAAGTGGTCGCAAGGATCGCATTTGGCTGCGCCTGAACTTATGTAAGCGCGCAGGCTTGCCCATCAAGCAGAGGGCAACGCGGTATTCGCGGTTTCGGTTCGCAACATATTACGTTGAAATTCCTCCCGATCTTGCAAACAATCGCGCGCGGCAAATTGCACGAGCGATTAACAGGCATCGACGGTTATTGAAGCTCGGCCACGTTGCAGGTCGCCTGTTCAAGCAAACGGGCAGGCGCGACTTCAACGGAAGCCACACGCTCGCTCGTACGGAGAAGGCGAAAGGCCGCTAACGATCTGTACATCGCCGTTTACCAATAGCTTGATGGCGGGCTCTGGGGTTGGCGATCGGCACGTTCAACCGGGTCGGGAACGAACGCCGGAGGCCGTGCGATGTAGCGGCATGCTGCACCATGTCTCGCTTGGTACCCGCGATCTGGCCCGTGCGCGGGCGTTCTACGATCCGGTGATGGCGGCGGTCGGGTTGCGCCGGACGCTCGATGTGGCGGAGGCGGTCGGTTATGGCGCGGGGATCACCGTGTTCAGCCTGAACGTGCCGGCCGATGGGAGCGCCGCCGGGGTCGGCAACGGCACGCATGTCGCGTTCGAGGTTGAACGGCGGAGCGCGGTCGACGACGCCCATGCGCTGGCGTTGGCGCATGGCGGCAGCAGCGACGGCGCGCCGGGGCTTCGGCCGGAATATGACGCGAACTATTATGCCGCGTTCGTGCGCGATCTCGATGGCAACAAGATCGAGTTTCTGACCTTCGCTGCCGGGTGACGGCGCGCCACATCCTCCCTGCGGGCAGGGGACGTGCCGCGGGCGTTGCGCGGCGTGGCGATCCCCTCCACCCTTCGCTGCGCGAACGGTCCCCCTCCCCGCATGGCGGGGAGGATTCAGGCGGCGGCGCGGTAGTTCGGTTGGCGGGCGTGCGTTTCCGTCGCCAGGCGGAAGCGGGCGACGTGATCGGCCAGGGCTTCGGCCTGTTCGGCGAGGCTGCGGGCGGCGGCGGTGCTCTGTTCGACCATTGCCGCATTCTGCTGCGTCACCGCGTCCATTTCACCGACCGCGATATTGACCTGTTGCAACCCCGACGCCTGTTCGTCGGCGCCCCTGGCGATCGCCGCGACCAGTCCGGAAATCTCGGCGACGCGGCCGACGATCCGTTCCAGCGCCTCGCCGGTGCGGCCGACCAGATCGACGCCGCGCTGGACCTGCGCGCCGCTGGCATGGATGCGGTTCTTCACGTCGTTCGCCGCATCGGCCGAGCGCTGGGCCAAGGCGCGGACCTCGGAGGCGACGACCGCGAAGCCCTTGCCCGCATCGCCGGCACGCGCCGCTTCGACCCCGGCATTCAGCGCCAGCAGGTTCGTCTGGAACGCGATGCCGTCGATGACCGAAATGATTTCCGAAATCTCGTCCGAGGCGCGCTTGATCCCGCTCATCGCGCCGACGGCATCGCGCACGATGCGCGCGCCGTCCTCGGCATCGCCGCGGGTCGCGACCATCGTCGTATCGGCCTTGGCCGCACCGGCCGCGGTGCGGCGTACGGTCGCGGTGATCTGATCGAGGGCCGCGGCGGTTTCCTCGAGGCTGGCCGCCTGTTGTTCGGTACGGCGCGACAGGTCGTCGGACGCGCTGCTGATGTCCGATGCGCCGCTGCGGATGCCGCCGGTCGACAGCGCCACGGCGCGCATCGCATCGCCCAGCGCCACCATCGCCGAATCGAAATCGGTGCCGATCTTGCGGAACGGCCCGGTCAGCGTGTCGCCGATCCGTGTGTCGAGCTGTCCGCGCGCGAGCGACTCGAGCCCCTTGCCGATCGTCGCGACGACGCGCTGCTGCTCGGTTTCGCGTTCTGCCGCCACGATCGCCGCGTCGCGGAACGTCTCCAGCGCGACGGCCATGGCGCCGATCTCGTCATGGCGAGCGCGGCCGGGGATCGCCGAGGCGGTATCGCCGCCGGCCAGCGCGCGCATCCGCGTCGACACCGCTTCGATCGGCAGCGAGATCGACCGGCCGATCCGGAACGAGAACAGCGCGACGAGTGCCAGCACCACCAGCGCCAGCCCGATCAGGTACAGCGCCGCATCGAACACCGCGGTATTGATCCGGTCGATATAGACGCCCGAGCCGATCACCCAGCCCCATGGGCCGAAACCCGCGACGTAGGAGAGTTTGGGTAGCGGCGTCGGCTGGCCGGGCTTGGTCCAGTTATATTCCAGAAAGCCGGCCCCACGCGCCTTCACGATCTGCGCCATCTCGACGAAATGCGCCTTGCCGTTGGTGTCGCGATTATTGGAGAGGTCGGTGCCGTCGAGCTCGGGTTTGATCGGGTGCATCAGCATCCGCGGATGCAGGTCGTTGACCCAGAAATATTCGGTGCCGTCGTAGCGCATCGCCTTCAGCGTCGTCAGCGCGGCGCGCTGTGCCTGGGCGCGGGTCAGGCGACCGGCAACTTCCTCCGCATGGTAGTGGGCGACGACCGAACGGGCACCCTCGACCGCCTGCCGCGTGCTGCGTTCGATCCCCTCGTGCATCACCGCCGACAGGCGGAACAGGCTGATGCACAGCAATGCCACCAGCCCCAGTGCGGCAAGGAGACCGATCAGGTTGATGCGGCCCCGGACCTTCAATTGCATGCGCTCGCCCTTTTCATTTGCGGGTAGCTTGCACGCAAAGCTGAAGATCGGGTTTATGCCGGCTGCGATACGATCGCGGTGGCGCGCGATTATCCCTCACCTCAGGTGTCACCGCAGCGCAGGCGGGGGTTTCTCGCGGTTGGCAGACCGCGCCATCACCGGGAGACCCCGGCCTGCGCTGCGGTGACGTAGACGTGGCATTGCTGCGATGGCGTTCTGGTCCCCGGCCTGCGCCGGGGCGACCTTTACCGAGCGAGCGGACGCGTACTTTCAAGCCCATTGACGGCCCGGTCCGGGCACGATAGCCAGTGCGAATGAGTATCAATAGCGAGGCTCTATGTACGATCTCATCGACCGGCCGGTATCGGCCCTATCCCCCGGCGACCGCTTCCTGATCGATGCGATCCGGCTGTGGGTCGCGGCGCGCGGCGCGTGCCAATGTCCAGCGGCACTGCTGGCGGCGCGCTTCGCCCAGTCGGGCGCGCTCGACGCGCTGAACGATTTCGACGGGTGGATGACGCAATTGTCGACCCATGCGCGGGTACCGATCCAGATCAATTGTAAATGCGGGCTTGTGACCGACGATGAATCGGTTCTCTTGACCTTGGCGCGTGATCTCGTAACGGGACGCGATGCAAAGGCGCGGACCACGCTTTCGCTGCTGGTCGCCGAAGAGGCGATCGCCCCCACTTTTTGCGCGCTGGCCCGCACGGCGGCAATGCTCGGACAGGTCGGGCTGCCGCCGGGGACCAACGTCAGGACGTAAGGATTATCATGACCGACCGCACCGCCGTCGTCCACGGCCTCGAACCCACCAATGCGCTCAGCGTCGAGCGCGTGCGTTCGGTGCGCCACTGGAACGAGCATCTTTTCAGCTTCACCATCACGCGCCCGCCCAGCTTCCGCTTCCGTTCGGGCGAGTTCGTGATGATCGGACTGCCCGGCGACAACGGCAAGCCGCTGCTGCGCGCCTATTCGATCGCGAGTCCCGCCTATGCCGAGGAACTGGAGTTCCTGTCGATCAAGGTCGCCGACGGCCCGCTGACGTCGAAGCTGCAGCAGATCGTGCCGGGTGATGAAATCTTCCTCGGCAAGAAGCCGACCGGCACGCTGGTCACCGACGCGCTCAAGCCCGGTTCGCGGCTGTTCATGCTTTCGACCGGTACCGGCCTCGCCCCGTTCCTGTCGCTGATCCGCGATCCCGACGTCTATGACATGTATGCGTCGATCGTCGTCGTCCATTCGGTGCGCCGCGTGTCCGACCTGGCGTTCCGCACCACGCTGGAAGCGAACCTTGCCGGCGATCCGCTGGTCGAGGATCAGGCGGCGCAGCAGTTCACCTATGTCCCGACCGTGACGCGTGAGGAATTCCACACCACCGGCCGCATCGATGCGCTGGTCGACAACGGCACGCTGTTCTCGGCGCGCATCGGCGGCGCGCAGGCGTTCGACCCGGCGACCGACCGCGTGATGCTGTGCGGTTCGACCGAGATGATCCGCGACTTTTCGGAGTATCTCGAAGGGCTGGGGTTCGAGGAAGGGTCGAACGCGAAGCCGGGCGATTATGTGATCGAGCGGGCGTTCGTGGGGTAAGGCTGCCCGCCTTTACCCCTACCTCCTTTCAAATCAGAACCGTTTGGTTCGAGCAGCTTCGAGCCTGTCGAGAAGCGACTGTCGAGAACGGCCCGTTTGGGGCAAGGCGTTCTCGACGGACGCTTCTCGACTTCGCTCGAAGCTGCTCGAACCGAACGGAATAGTCAGGAACCGGGGCGGCTCATCACCGCCCCCTCCCCGCTCAATAACTGACCCGCACCGTCCCCAGCACCGTCCGAGGGGCAATGAAGAACCCCTGGTCGAAGTTGATCGCGCTCAGCGCCTTCGCATCGTTGACGTTGCGGACATTGGCGGACAGCGACACGCGCGGGGTCAGCGCATAGCGCGCCATCAGGTCGACCGTCGCGTAACCGTCCTGCGTGATCCGCACCTGCTTACCCGTCGTCGCGATGACGCCCAGCGGTTCGAGGTACATCCGGCTCTGATACTGGCCCGACGCGCCGATCTTCAGGTCGGGGAGCATCGTCGGCGACCATACGATGTTCAGCCGGGCGGTGTTGCGGGGCACGAAGGTCCGCACCGGTTCGTCATTCTCGCCGCGAATGCGCATCGCGGTAAAGCCGCCGGTCGCCTGTAGCCCCGGTGCCAGCTCGCCGCTCATCTCGAACTCGATGCCGCGCGACGTCGCGTCGACGCCGCGGAAAAGCGACTGACCGATCGACGCATCGAAGCCGGCGGCTTCGGCCGTATTCTTCTGCCGCGCCTGGAACAGCGCGACGCTGGCGTTCAGGCGACCGCCCAGCCATTCGCCCTTCAACCCGGCCTCCAGATTGTCGCCCTCGATCGGGTCGATCAGGCGGCGGTTCACATCGGTCTGCGTCTGCGGATTGAAGATCGTCGCGAAGCTCGCATAGGCGCTGACATTGCCGGTCAGGTCATAGGTCGCGCCGACGAACGGCAGGAAGCGGGCGCGATCGTAGTTGGTCGGCGCGGTGTAGGACACGCCCTCGCTGAACGCGCGGGTGGCGTTGGCGCCGACCATGACCTTCAGCGCATCGACCGGGTTCAGCCGGATCAGGCCATAGATCGTGTCGCGCCGGGTATGGCTGTCGAGGCTGCGGGTGAAGGCCGGGAAATCGGGTTCGGGAAACGACCCGTCGAACCCGCTGAACAGCGGCAGCGAGATGCCGATCGTGGAAAAGTCATACGCCGAATCCTGCGTGTAGCGCTGCGCCGAGCGGTTGGCGCCGAACATCACGTCATGGCTGCGCCCGAACAGCGACACGGTGCCGCTGATGTTGGCGTCGATCGTCAGGTTACGCGCGAACGACTGGAACGCACCGGGATAGCTGACGATGCCGAGGCCGGTGGCACGATCGGGCGCACCGTTGACCTCGTTGGGCAGCTGCTCGCCATAGACGTAGAACAGCCGGTCGTCCTCGTCGATCGCGCGGCGCTGCACGCTGACCTTCGCGGTCCAGTCGCCGAAGCGGTGGGTCACGTCACCGAAGATCTGGCGATCGGTGACGTCGAAGCTGGACCAGTCGGGCGAGCTGTTGGTCGAGCGGGCATAGTCGATCCGGCTGCCGTCGCTGTAATAGAGCGGCAGCGCGCCCCACATCGCCGCGCGGCTTTTGTGGTTCTGGTGGCCATAGCCGGCGCTGACGACGGTATCGGGGCCGAGGTCCGCCTCGACGATGCCATAGCCGGTCCAGCGACGCAGGCCGTAGCGGTCGAGATGGCTGTCGGTATCGAGATACGACCCGACCGCACGCGCGCGGACCGATCCGCTCTTGGTCAGCGGCACGCTGATATCGCCGTCGAGGCGGAGATTGTCGAACGAACCATATTGCGCGCTGGCCGATGCGGCGAGATCGCGGGTCGGGCGCTTGCGGATGAAGTTGATGACCGCCGACGGGTTGCCGGTCGACGACAACAGCCCCGGCGCGCCGCGCAATACCTCGATCCGGTCGTACATCGCGGTATCGATCGACCCGTTCTGGATGCCGAACGGGAATGGCAGGCCGACGCCGTCGATCTGGAACGTCTGGATATCGAAGCCGCGCGCCGAATAATAGAAGCGGTCGGTTTCCTGCGCCTGCACGTTGACGCCGGGCACGGTCGCCAGCAGCTGGTTGATGTCGTTCAGCTGGAAATCGTCGATCTGCGCGCGGGTCACGACGCTGACCGACTGCGGCGTTTCACGCAGCGACAGCGGCAGGCGGGTGGCGGTGCTCTGCGCCTTTACCGCATAGTCGTCGCTGCCTTCGGTGCGCAGGCCGGTGACGACGATCTCCTCGCCACGCTGCGCAGGGTCCTCGGCGACCGGGGTCGGCGAAAGGGCGGTGGCGGCGAGCAGAACGGCAAGAGGCGACATGCGAAATCCCTGTGATGTTTCGCGCCGCCTAATCCGCCGTTACTGCTTTTGCAAGTGACTATCAGTATCTCACTCTTATCCGGTGAGGAAGCGTCCGAAGACGGCCACATCCTGCCGGTCGAGCCCGCATGCGGCGTAAAACGCCATCGCCGCATGATTGTCGCTGCGGACCATCAACTGCACCTTCGGCACGCCCGCCGTGCGCAACCAGTCCTCGGCTGCGGCGAACAGCGCGCTGCCGATCCCCTGCCCTTGGGCGTCGGGCACTACCGCGAGATAATAAAGCCAGCCGCGATGCCCGTCATGGCCGACCATGACGCTGCCGATCACATCGCCGTCGCGGGCGACCAATATGTCCGAACTCCCGCCGCCCTGCGCCCGTGCGAAATCGGCATGCGGATCGTTCCACGGGCGGGTGAGGCCGCAGGCGTGCCACAGCGCCACCACCGCCGCCGCGTCGTCAGCGGTGGCGGGCGCGATCACCGGGCGATGCACGTACTGCCCGCCCATAGCGCGCTGACAATGTCCTTCGCATCGTACACGCCCGACAGGCCACCGCTGCTGAACTCGCGGCCGAGGCTGGTCTCCTCGACCGGCGCGACGATCGCTGATTCGACCGCAGCGCGCTTCGATCCGATGCCGACCCCGGCCATCGTCGTCAGCCCGCGTCCGCGCGCGGCCCAGCCGACGAAGCGGCCCTCCTGGAAATAGACGGCGATGCGCGGATAGGTCGCGACGTCGAGCGGACCCTCGCCGCACTCGGCATTGGTCGATCGCGCCGGGATGGTCTGCGTCGCCGCCTCGACCACGCGCAGCACGACCCCCGCCGGGGCGCCGAACGCCAGCGTGCGGCTGCTGGCGCCGGCCACCGTCTGCAACCCGTCGGGGGCGAGGTTCAGCGCGACCGCGTTGCGTGCCGCCGCCTCCGCCCCGGCCGGTGCGTCGCAGCGGACGAGGCGCGCCGGGCCGTCGACGCCGGTCATCTCCAGCGAACCGCCGGCACCCAGGGCGAAGCGATAGCGGCGCTGTTCGGTGATCCCGCCGCGGTCGCCGACCACGTCGACATCCACTGCCCCCGCCTCCGCCACGGTGATGCCGCGCACCGGCACGTCGCGGTCGCCGATCTTGAGTGCGCTGGCGCCCACCACCAGCCGGGTCGCGCCGGGCGTCGTGGCGGCGCAGGTCGTGCCGTCGCGGTCCCATGTACCCACGAAGCGGGTCGGGATCGTCACCAGCGTCTCCGGGGTCGGGCTGGCGGCGGGCAGGACCGGTTCGTCCTGCGTCAGATTGGCGGGCGGCGGCGTTTCATCCGCCTGTCCGCACCCGGCCAGCATCGCCAGCACGCCTATCGTCCACCGCCGCATCGCTCGACCTCCCGAATGCCACGCCGCACGACTGCCGGATTCAATAGCCGAGCGAAAGGGCGAACGCGGCGATCAGTGCGGTTGCGTCGCCGTTTCGGGGGTCGGGGTGTCGTCGGTCGCCGCCGGGGGCGACAGCGTCGCGAAATAGGCCTTGGCCGGCAGCTCGATTACTGTCACCCGCCCGGCATTGGCGTGTTCGACCGATTGCACGAACGACCGCGGCTTCTTCATCAGCTTCTTGTCCTCGACCACCTGCAACCCCGATCGCCGCGCCGCTTCGGCAACGAAGTGGACGCAGTTGCGGCGGTTGAGGTTGTAGTGCGAGTCGCCGGCCTCACCCCATTCGACGATCAGCGATCGGACCGCGGCATATTGCGCGTCGCTCAGCACGACCGAGAAATGCGCGTTGCTCTTGGCGATATAGGAGGGTTTGGGGCGATCGATCCGCCCGCCGACCGATCCCATCAGCAGCGCCGGGGTGATCGCCTTGGCCGTGAAGCCATAGCTTTCGTTCACCGCCGGCGCGCCGGCATCGGGCGCACCCGAAAAGGTGAAGAAGGCATGCGGAAAATTCTGGCCGAACTCTTGCGACCAGAAGGTGATCGTCACCGCCGCCTGTGCCGGCACGATCGTCGCCAGCGTCAGCAGCAACAGTGCGAACCCGCGCAGCAGCGGGCGGAACAGGCGGTCGATCGTCATGCGGCAACTATACCGAAAGCGGCGCGCCGGGACCACCCGACGCGCCGCCCGAACCGTACCGTCGCTGGCGTATTAGCCGCGGTCGGCGCGCTCCGCTTCCGCGTCCGCGTCGTACCCCGATGACGGCGCGGGGCCGTCGCTGCCGGGCTGGACCGAAGCAGGCGGGTCCGACGCGTCCATCGATTCGTCGAGGCCGCGGTCGAGCCGCGCATCGCTGTCCGACGCATCGGCATGGTCGCCCCCGCGACCGGCATCGCCACGCGCGGGCGTGCTGGCTTCGCTCTCCTTGCCGTCGGGTGCGACCGACAGCGAGGACAGCGCCTTGTCGTCGATTCCGGTGGTGTCGTTGGTCATATCCCTCACTCCTTCGCCGATAAAACGAAAGGAGCCCGGCGGGCGTTCCCCGTAAACGAAAAGGCCCGACAGTCTCCCGCCGGGCCCTTCGCATTGGCTATCAGCAGCTTCAGTCGCGGTTGCCGAGGAACGACAGCAGGAACTGGAACATGTTGACGAAGTCGAGATATAGCGACAGCGCACCCATGATCACGGCCTTGCCCGCGAAATCGGTGCCCGCGACCTGATAGTACAGGCCCTTGATCCGCTGCGTATCATAGGCGGTCAGACCGGCGAACAGCAGCACGCCGACACCGCTGATGATCAGGCTCATCATGCCCGACTGGAAGAACAGGTTGAGCAGCGACGCCACGATCAGGCCGACCAGGCCCATGATCAGGAACGTGCCGAATCCGGTCAGGTCGCGCTTCGTCGTATAGCCATAGAGGCTGAGCGACAGGAACGCGGCGGTGGTCGCGAAGAAAGTCAGCGCGATCGACGGGCCGGTGTAGCGCAGGAAGATCGTCGACATCGACAGACCCATGATCGCCGCAAAGGCCCAGAACAGGCCCTGTGCCGCGCCGGTCGACAGGCGGTTGATGCCGAAGCTCAGCACCATCACGAAGATCAGCGGGGAAAAGATGATTGCGTACTTCAGCAGGCCGGGCTGGTAGAACACCTGCGCCGCCATCGAGGTATCGCCACCCCATGAGAACAACAGCGCGACGATGCCGGTCAACAGCACGCCGGACGCCATGTAGTTGTACACCGAAAGCATATAGGACCGCAGCCCTTCGTCGCGCGCCATATCGCGGTCGCGAGTGCGCGTGATCGGTGCGGCCGACGTCCGGGGATCGGACCAGTTCGCCATTGTAAACTCCTCTTCCCGGCACACATGCCGGATGCTTGAAATATCGGCCGCCACAACGGCGATTTCAAGCCAAACGCGGAGAGCAACATTTTGTTACGCTACCGGGAGAATCCGCCGTGCACCGTCTGTTCGTCGCCCTTCGCCCGCCGCCTGCAATGCGCGACGCGCTGGTCGACGTCATGGACGGGATCGACGCCGCGCGGTGGCAGGACGACGAACAGCTGCACGTGACACTGCGCTATATCGGCGAGGTCGAACGCCCGGTGGCGGAGGATATCGCCGTCGCCTTGCAGGCGGTCCGTGCGCCCGCACTCGACCTGGCGCTGTCGGGCGTCGGGCGGTTCGATACCGGGTCGCGCGGGCGGGCATTGTGGGCGGGGGTGACGCCGCACGACGCGGTCGCCGCGCTCCACCGCAAGGTCGATCACGCGCTGCTGCGCATCGGCCTGCCGCCCGAGGGTCGCGCCTATCTGCCGCATATCACGCTCGCCCGGCTCAACCGCGCATCGGGGCCGACCGATGGTTTTCTCGGCCGCCATGCCGGACTGACCTCGCCCGCGATGCGCTTCGACCATTTCGTGCTGGTCGAAAGCCATCTCGGCAAGGGCGGCGCATGGTACGAGCCCGTCGCCCGTTATCCCCTGATCGCGCAGGCACCGGGCGAAAGCTGAACGAACGCCTGTTGTTTCGTTCATGAAACCGTCACGCCGAGGATGCGTTAAGCGATCAAGTCAAGGATACGAACGAAAGGAAGAACCCCATGCGCACTATCATGATGGCGCTCGCCGCTGCTTCGCTGATGGCACCGGTCGGCGTGACCTTCTCGGACCACGGCATCTCGGTCGGCAAGACCCAGGCCGAGGCGCAGCGTCGCAGCCAGTATCGCGAATGGCGCGGCCGCGACGGTCGTCGCTATTGCCGCAAGCCCAACGGCACCACCGGCCTGGTCGTCGGCGGCGTCGCCGGCGCGCTGGTCGGTCGCACGATCGACTCGCGCGGCGACCGTACGCTCGGTACGCTGCTGGGTGCCGGTGCAGGCGCACTGGCTGGTCGCGAGATCGAACGCAGCGGCAGTCGTGGCCGTTGCCGTTGAACCTTAACCGGTCTGACGAATTCTGAGGGGCGGGTCCGGCGACGGGCCCGCCCCTTTTTCATGATGAAGGTTCCCGCATGATCCGCAGTGCATCCGCCCGCTACGACGGCCTCGGCAAGGACGGCAAAGGCCATGTTTCGACCCAGTCGGGCGTACTGTCCGACCAGCAATATGGCTTCAATACCCGGTTCGAGGACGGCAAGGGCACCAATCCCGAGGAACTGATCGCCGCCGCCCATGCCAGCTGCTTCACCATGGCGCTGAGCTTCGCGCTGGCCGGTGCCGGGTTCAAAGACGGCACGCTGGAGACGACCGCGAAGGTGACGCTCGACAAGGATGGCGATGGGTTCACGGTGACGAAGTCGGCCCTGACGCTGACCGCCAGCGTGCCGGGCATCGAACAGGCGCAGTTCGAGGAAATCGCCGCCGGTGCCAAGGCGGGGTGTCCGATCTCCAAGCTGCTGAATGCCGAGATCACGCTGGAGCATAGTCTGACGGCGTAGGTCGCGAACACGCACATCTTTTCGTATCCCCGCGCAGGCGGGGATACGTTAGACGCGCCCACCTTTTCGCGAAGCCTTCACCCTTTTCACGCTACACCCGCCCGCGATGCTGCGTGTCCTGACCCTCGCCACCCTGTTCCCCGATGCGGTGCGGCCCAATTTCGGCGTGTTCGTCGAACGACAGACGCTGGGGCTCGCCGCGCTCGACGATGTCGCAGTGCAGGTGATCGCGCCGCTGGGCCTGCCCCCCTTCCCGCTCACGCTCCACCCGAGTTATCGCGCGCTGTCGGCACTCGCTGAGCGGGAGGTGTGGAAGGGCCTGCCGGTCGATCGGCCGCGGTTCCTGAACCTACCCGGCACGCAGGGGCGGTTCCATGTCGGGGCGCTGGTCCGCCGACTGGTGCCGCGCCTGACGGCGCTGCGCGAAACCTTCCCCTTCGACGTGATCGATGCCGAGTTCTTCTTCCCTGACGGTCCCGCCGCCGTAGCGCTGGGCCAGCGGTTCGGCGTGCCGGTGTCGATCAAGGCGCGCGGTGCCGACATCCACCATTGGGGCCATACACCCGCCACCGCCGCGCAGGTGCGTGCCGCCGGGCGCGCCGCCGACGGATTGCTGGCGGTATCGCAGTCGATGGCCGACGATATCGCCGCCGCCGGGATCGACCGGCCGGTGCGCGTCCATCGCACCGGGATCGATCGCAGCCGCTTCGGCACTGTCGATCGCTTCGCGGCCCGCGCGCGGCTGGGGATCACGGGACAGTTGGTCGTGTCGCTCGGCGCGCTGATCCCACGTAAAGGACATCGCATCGTGCTCGACGCGGTGGCGGCGCTGCCGGGGGTGCAGTTGTGGATCGTCGGCGGCGGCCCGGACCACGCGTCGCTGGCGGCACGCATCGCCGAGCTGGGCGTCGGCGACCGGGTGCGGCTGTGCGGATCGATGCCGCATGGCGATTTGCCTGACCTGTTAGCGGCCGCCGACGTAATGGCGCTGGCGTCGGCGTCGGAGGGCTTGGCGAATGCGTGGGTCGAGGCTTTGGCGAGCGGAACACCGATCGTCATCCCCGATGCCGGCGCTGCCCGCGAAGTCGTGACGACCCCGGCGGCGGGGCGGATCGTCGCGCGCGAAGCGGCGGCGGTGGCGCAGGGAATTGCCGCGATACTGTTGCAACCGGTCGACCCAGCCGCGACACGGGCGACGGTCGACGCGTTCAGTTGGGAGCGCAATGCGGTGGAGTTGCGCGAGCATCTGGCGGGACTGGTCGCGGCGCGGCACTAACACCACAACACTTCGTCACCCCGGGCTTGACCCGGGGTCCCGCTTCTTCTCACCCGTCGTCAAATAGCGGGACCCCCGAATCAAGTCCGGGGTGAAGAAGAAGGTTATTGATTCGCTTCTGTCCAAGCCTGCGCTGGGATGACGTTGATGGCTAAGCAGCCACCCTCACAGCGGATAGAACGCCGCCGCGATCTGTCGCCCTTCGTCACGCAGCACGCCCCACGCGCGTGCAGCCGCGCGGCTGTCCATCGCCTCGATCCCCAGCCCCTGCGCATCGAGCGCCCGGACCAGCGCGCGGGGCGGCTGGCGTAGCGTCGCGCCGGTGCCGAGCAACAGGAACTCCGGATTCATCGCCAGCACCGATGCCAGCGCCGCCGCGTCGAGCTCCTCGAACACCGGCGGCTCCCACAGATCGGCGCGCTGCGGCGTCATCAGCAGCGCGGGGTAGATGCCGTCATCGACCCGGAACCCGGCGGCGGTCAGCCCGGAGACGAGCGGACCGTCGCCCTTGCGGGTCCGGTCGAGCTTCACCGCGGCCCCTTTTGCGGCACCGGTTCCTTGACCGTCCCCTCACCCACCGGCGCACCAGGCTTCAGCCCCAGCGTGATGAGCAGCGACGACGACACGTAGATCGACGAATAGGTGCCGACGATCACGCCGAGGATCATCGCGGCAGTGAAACCGCGCAGCACATGGCCGCCGAACACCAGCAGTGCGGTCAGCGCGAGCAGGATGGTCAACGAGGTCATGACGGTCCGCGGCAGCGTTTCGTTGACCGACAGGTCGATCAGCTCGCGCATCTCCATCTTGCGGAACTTGCGCATGTTTTCGCGGATACGGTCGTCGATCACCATCTTGTCGTTGATCGAATAGCCGATGATGGTCAGCACCGCCGCGACGATGGTCAGGTCGAACGCGAACTGGTCGCGGAACAGCGCGAAGAAGCCCAAGGTCATCAGCACGTCGTGGACGATCGCGACCGCGGTCGACACGCCGAACTGCCATTCGTAGCGGAACCACGAAAAGATCGCGATGCCGACGATCGCCAGCACTACGGCGAGGATGCCGTTGGTCACCAGCTCGTCGGACACCTTGCCCGACACGGTCGAATAGTTGCTAAAGGTCGCACCCGGAAATTCAGAGGAAAGCGCGGACTTCACCCGTTCGACCAGCCGGTCGGTCGCGCCCGAATCGCCCTCGGGCACCGGCAGGCGGATCGACACGAGCGTCGGGTCGCCGAACTGCTGGATCGCGGGTTCGCCCACGCCCAGCCGCTCGATCGTCGCACGCACCTTGTCGATCTGCGGCGGCGAAGCGAACTTCTCCTCGATCGCGACGCCGCCCATGAAGTCGACGCCGAAGTTCAGGCCCCGCACGAACACCAGCCCGACCGCGAGGATGCTGAGGATCAGCGTCACGGTGAACGCGATTCTGCGTACCGCGACGAAGCGGATGTTGGTGTTGTCGGGAACCAGCTTGATGAGACGCATGACGCCGGGGCCTTAAATGGTGATGTCGGTCGGACGGTTGCGGCGCATCCATCCGGCGACGAGCATCCGCGTGAAGGTGACGGCGGTGAACACCGAGCTGGCGATACCGAGCAGCAGCACGACCGCGAAACCGCGGATCGGGCCAGAGCCGAGGATCAGCATGATCCCGCCGGCGATGGCGTGGGTCACGTTCGCCTCGAAGATCGTGCGGCTCGCTTCCTTATAGCCCAGCTCCAGGGATTGCAGCACGCTGCGCCCGCGTCGCCGCTCTTCGCGGATGCGTTCGTTGATCAGCACGTTGGCGTCGACCGCGGTGCCGATGGTCAGCACGAACCCGGCGATACCGGGCAGCGTCAGCGTGGCGTTCAGGAACGCCATCACCGCGATGATCATCAGGATGTTCAGCACGACGGCGATCGTCGAATAGATGCCGAACCGGCCATAGGTCATGACCATGAACACGATGACCGCGACCGTCGCGATGATCGCGGCGGTGACGCCGGCCTTCACCGAATCGGCGCCCAGTTCGGGGCTGACGGTGCTTTCCTGCACGACGGTCAGGTCGACCGGCAGCTTGCCCGAACGCAGCGCAATGGCGAGCTGGTTGGCGCTGTCGGCGGTGAAGCCGCCGCTGATTGTCGCGCTGCCGCCGAGGATCGGTTCGTTGATGTTCGGAGCCGAGATCACCGAATTGTCGACGATGATCGCGAACGGCTTGCCGGTATTTTCCTGCGTCACCTTCGCGAAGCGGCGACCGCCTTCGGCATTGAAGTTGATCGTGACGTTAGGCTGGCCGTTCTGGTCATAGGTCTGGCGCGCATCGGCCAGCTGGTCGCCCGAAATGATCGTTGACCGCTTGACCGCGATCGGGGCGCCCTGCGCCGGATAGGGCAGGATCTGGCTTCCCGCCGGGGCCTGCCCGCGGGCGACCGCGGCGGGATCGGCGGCGAGGTCGACCAGCTTGAATTCCAGCCGCGCGGTCTTGCCGAGCAGGTCCTTCAGCGCCTTCGGATCGGACAGGCCAGGGACCTGCACGACGATACGGTTGCTGCCCTGCTGGATGATAGTCGGTTCGCGCGTGCCCAGTTCGTCGATGCGGCGGCGTACGACCTCGGTCGCGTCCTTCATCGCATTCTCGACCGCAAGGCGCAGGCCGGCCTGCGTCGGGGTCAGGACAAAGCGCGTGGTGTCGCGCACCTCGATGTCCCATTCGCGCTGGCCGGTCATCCCGGCACCGCCGCCGGTCAGCCCCAGCAGCTTTTCACGCGCGGCGTCGACCTGTGTCGCGTCGCGGACCATGAAGCTGATCTGCCCGCCGCGCGTCGAAATGTCGCCGACGCTGACCCGCGGCGTGCGGCGCATCTCGGTCGCTATCATCTCGCGCATCGCCTCGACCCGCGTCGCGGCGACGTCCTGCGTCTGCGCTTCGAGCAGGATGTAGCTGCCCCCCGCCAGATCGAGGCCGAAATTGATCGTCGGCGTCGGTACCCAGCCGGGCAGCTTCGCGCGCGTCGCTTCAGGCAACAGGCTCGGCACCGCGAACAGCGCCAGCAAAATCACGGATGCCCAGATGGCGATCCGTTTCCAGCGGGGAAAGTCGAGCATCAGTCGTTCGCGGGCTTGGCGCCGGCCGGCGGCGTGACTTCGGCGATGGTCGCCTTGACCACGCGGATGCGGGTGTTGGCCGCGATCTCGACCTCGACGAAGGCGTCCTCGACCTTCGTCACCTTACCGATCACGCCACCGGCGGTCACGACCTGGTCGCCGCGCTTCACGGCGGCGATCGATGCCTGCAGCGTCTTCATCCGCTTCGACTGCGGACGGATCAGCAGGAAGTAGAAGGCGACGAAGATCAGCAGCAGCGGCGCGATGCCGATAAGCGTGCCGAGGAAACCACCCGAAGCCGCAGGAGCGGCAGCGGTCTGGGCGAAAGCGGAAGGTACGAGCATTGCTGGCCTGAATGTCCGAAAAAGCGGACGCCGCGAACACGGCATCCTGTCAATTGCGGGCAGCTATCATCTGCACGGGCCCCGCGCAACATTTGCCCGTTCGCGCGCTTCGGGCTTGCATGGCGACGAAACCGGGCCTAAACGCGCCCCTCTCTGATCGGGGCGTAGCGCAGCCTGGTAGCGCATCACACTGGGGGTGTGGGGGTCGCAGGTTCGAATCCTGTCGCCCCGACCAGAGAAATTAACGACTTAGCGTTGCCTGAGACCATCCTGCAGATGGCTAGCAATCACCCAGCAATCACCGTTTTCCGGTCGGGGTCATTCGACTCGCTCGATGAGCGAGATTGGTGCACTGCCTAATAACTGACGCAGTTGTTGCCTGCGGCTTGCAAGCCACTCCCTCCTGCTGAGGTAACGACAGGCCTTGCACCCATTGGGGTGACCTATCGATTGCCTCCAGCGATGAAGCTGCATTACGCCAGCCTCCAAGCGCGAGCACGAAGTGCGTGAGGTACGTAGGGTGCACGGCCAGTGCTGCGGCCTTATCCATTACCGACGTTGCGGCTGACCACTGACTTTCGCTCATCACGGGAAAGGTCGCCTTCAAGCCGTGCCTGGTCGAGCCATCACAAAGCAGTCGCACGAACCAAAAGAACGCACTCTTCTTCGCTTCTTCGGCATAGTTAACCTTATCAGACCGGACAGCCCGATGACGACCTCGACCCACATCCTGTCATTCGCGGCCTCTTTTCGGTTCCCAGAAGCGGACGCTCGTTCATCGCGGCCTCCGACGGCGGCTGTGCGCATCAATTTTGCTTATTCGGACAACGAACCGACAATGACGAAAGCAGTCGTCTAGGCGGCTCGGAACCGAGTGTGGCAATCGCTACTGCACAAAACGCTGAGCTGAAAGTGCCGTTGGGTCGGGTTCAGGCGGCGTCGGTTGCTTCAACCATGGCGCGAACCCGCTTCATGCCCTCGTCCGGATTGGCGTAGACGCCCTCGCTCCCGATGATCACGCCATCCGGCTTGAAGGCCACCAACCGGGCCAGTTCGAGCGGATCGTCCGACGGCACCAGATCGCCGAACGCCGGATTGCTACTTGGCCCGACCGCCGCGACGAAGTGCTGGTCCACGATGCGCTTGGTGGTTTGGTATTCCATGAAGTAGCCGAGCGAGAAGTCGAGCTTGCTGAGCGTAGGGTGGTCGGCATCGAAGACGACTGCAAACACCGGCAGGCCCCGCTCGGCCGCCTCAGCGCGCGCGACGTCCAAATCGTCATGGGGTGGTCGGAGGAAGAAGCGGTTTGCGCTCTATGACGTCGGAGTCGAACTGGAGGTATTCGAACGTCGGCCGGAGAGCGATAAGAGCCTGGCCGAGCCCGCTGCTTGGCAGCGTCGAATAGAACGCCACGAAGCCTTGGCAGCGGTGGGTGTCGAGCCGGTCGCGCAGGTTCTGTTCGTCGCCGGGCGTAACGGACAAGCCCGAGTGGGCCTTGTGCTTGCAGCTGACCAGCCAGCGCACGACGTTGGTTCCGCCAGGCCCAAGCCGTTCCTCCTCGACGATGAGGTCGCGTCCTCCGTCGGCGCCGCGGTCGGGGTGCTCGACGATCTTGAACCCCTCAGCCAGGAAGAGTTCGCGGGCGAACAGCTCGAAGCTGTCCCGGTCGGGGCCGCCCTGCGCGGGCGCGATCGCGGTGAAGTCCAATGCAGCCATGGACGAACATATGGAGCACCGTTGGCGGTTCTTCCATTCCGCCGTTGCGGCTTGCTCAGCCGATGCCAGCGCCGCCATCGTAGCGAATGTCTGCTTCACGACGATTACAACCTCGAGCTGTCTGTCCGCAATCGTTCCAGTTTCAGCCCTTTAGCAGAACCTGACCTAACGGCTGCTTTCGGCAAACGCTCAAGCCGCCGCGAACGACCGCGAATGGATCGTTTGCCCGGCCACCGCCAGTTCCCCAAAACAGTGGTCGCGTAGTCAACTCTCGTGCAACTTTCACCGGAAAATTCAAACGTGCTCCGAGTCCAGTCGTCGATAAATGTCTCTGATGGCGCTGCTGCGCCATGCCTGCTAGCCGTCAAATATGGCGACCATCATCAAGGACCGACCCACTGTCGAAGGCGTTGCCGCGGCCGAGCGCGCGCTGGAACTGCTGACGTGTTTTCGAACAGGCGATAAAGCGTTGTCGCTAGCGGAGATCGCCGATCGGACTGGGTTAGTAAAAAGCACCATCATGCGGCTTGCCGTGTCGCTCGAACGGTACAACCTGATCGTCCGGCTCCACGACGGGCGCTATCAGCTTGGCAGCGGGGTCGTTCGGCTTGGCACCATCTATCAGGACAGTGTTGCACTCGAGGAGCATGTAATGCCGGTGCTGGCGTCGCTCGCGGTGATGACTCAGGAAACGGCGACGTTCTACGTCCGTCACGGCGACGTCCGGCTTTGCCTGTTCCGGGTCAATTCGCCCAGCAGCCTGCGGCTCGATGTGCAACCCGGCACGCAGCGGCCGATGGACGAAGCGGGATCCGCGCAGTTGTTGCGCCTGTTCGCGGACTGGCCCGACGAACGGCCGGCGCTGCCCTCGTTGCCGATCTACACCGTGGGGGCGACGACCCCGCATGTGGCGTCCACGTCGGTACCGGTTATCGGCCAAGGCAATCGACTAGTCGGCGCCCTGAGCCTTGCCGGGCCCGACGCGCGGCTGACCGAGGAACGCGCGCGGCAGGTCGCGCTGCCGTTGCTCGAAGCGGGACTTTCACTGTGCCGGTCGCTCGGCGGCGATGGCGAAGCGATCTACCGCGTTCCGGTGGCGATCGCTTCTAACCAAGCCGGGTAACGATCGGACGACGCAGTCCGCGACGCGGACCGCGCCCGAACATCGTCAGAAGGTTGCGACCGGGTTGACCGGGACGCCGGTGCCGGTCTTCACCCGGATCGGTGCGACCGTCAGCAGGAAGGTATAGCGTTTCAACGATGCCGCCATACGGGACAGGGGGCCAAGATCGGTGTTGTCGATCAGCGGCATACCCAAGGCGACCAGCGCGAAATTATGGACCGGCAGATAATCGTCCGGATTGGTGATCTGGGTGGTCGCTGGGAAGGGCACGACGCTGAGCGCGGATTCGCTGCCGATCAACGCCACGTCGCGCTTGCGCAGCCATGGAATGACGGACGCATCGAGGCCGGCCGAGTTTTTCGCGATATCCCACGCACCCTTAGCCGCTTCGCGCTCCCAGCGACCGGTCCGGATGAAGATCGCATCCCCGGAACCGATACGCACGCCGGCGAACTTCTCCCACGCTTCGAGATCCTCGACGAAGATCGGCGTGCCGGGTTCGAGATACGCCAGCCCCTTCATCCGCGGGATGTCGACAAGGACGCCACGGGTGAAGACGCCATCCGCCGCCGCGGCGATGCTGCCGCGTGCCAGACCGCTCGCCATCGAAAAATTCCCGTCCGCCGGGAAGCCGTTATACATCCGCCCGTCGAAGAAATGATGTCCCAGCGCGTCGAAATGCGTGATCGTGTAGCCGTGCGCGGCGATCGAGAGGAGGTCGGTCGATCCGCTGGGCCGCGTAGGCGGGCCCGACAGAATCCGTTGCTGGACCGAAGCCGGTCGGCCCGACGCAGCGCTTTCCGCGCCGGCCATCTCGGGCACGATCTCCCGCTCCAGCGACACCGATATCCCGCGCTTCACAGTGGCTGCTGCGCGGGTGCGAACGGCGGGCGTGATGAGGTTCAGCGTACCCTTCTCGTCCTGTGGCCCCCATCGACCCCAGTTGCTCTCGCTTTTCTTCCACTTGTCCATCGTCTGCTGATCGACGGTGTGCGAAGCGGTCCGGTCCTGCGCCGCGACGGGAAAGGCCGCGCCGCCGAGGAACATCCACAGCACCGAACGGAAAAGGCGCGAAGGTTTTGTCATGATCAGTACTCCGCCCGGATGCCGATGCGGAACATGCGGCCGACCGTGTCATAGAGAAAGGGGTTGGTGACAATCGCGAGGTTGCCGGCGAGCGGCGCGATGCGCGGTTCGGTGTTCAGGATATTGCGGACGTTGAAGTACAGCTGCCCGCCTTTGCCCATTGCCGGGATGTTGACCGCGAGCTGTCCGTCCAAAAACGCCTGCGGTGCCACATCACGGAAGCCCAGCTGCGCCGGCGTCCGCGACACGTCATAGGTGCCGCCGCCGATATAGCGGCCAATCAGGGTGAGATCGAATGTGTCCTGGGTATAGCCGATCTGTGCCTGTCCCCGCCATTTTGGCTGGCTGTCGACGATCGAGCCGGCGACGTCGCGCGTGACGAGCCCGGGCGCCGAGGTGGTGAAATGGTTCACCCGGTTCGCGACAGCCCGCAGCGTCAGCTGCCCGCGCCACCAGTCGATCCAGTCGGCCATGGGCACACGGTACGATGCCTCGATATCGATACCGCTCGTTTCGAGCCGCGAATAATTGATCGGGGACGACCGGAACGCGGTCAGGTTCCCCGATGCGTCACGCGTGCTGAGCGCGCAGAAGTCGGCCGCTCCGGCAAAGCACTGGTCCAGCGCGATCTGGTCGGTGACGGTCGCGATCGCCCCGTCGATCCGCAGCTTGTAATAATCGACCGAAAGCTGAAGCCCCGGGACGAAGGAAGGGCTGAAGACTCCGCCATAGGTTAGGGTTTCGGCGATTTCTGGCTGAAGGGCGGCATTGCCCGTCGTCAGGCTGGAGACGTTCGATACCAGAATGTTGCCACGGAACGGGTCGCGCACCGACGACACATTCTGCCGACCGCGCGAAAACAGTTCGTTCAGATTGGGGGCGCGAATGTCGCGCGACCGTGTCAGTCGCAGCCGCAGGTCGTCGACCGGCTTGTAGGTGACACCGCCCTTCCACGTCGTCACCGCGCCGCTGGTGCTATAGTCCGTGCGACGAACCGCACCGTTCACCTCCAGCAGGTTCAGGAGCGTCATGTCGCGGGCCAACGGCACCACCGTCTCGGCATAGAATTCGCGGATGTCGTAGTCGCCGGACCAAGGCTGCTGGTTGCCGATCTTGTATCCGTTCTGCACCGACAGCGCGTCCGACCGGACCCGCGCGGTTTCGCGGCGATATTCCGCCCCGACCGCCAGCGACACCGGCCCGGCCCAGGTCGCGAAGGGTTCGCCGGACAGGTTGAGCGCAGCCGCCTGCTGCGTGGTACGGATATAGGCGGGACTGTCGCCGTTCACATAGGCGAGCGCCGCCTGCGACGGAGCGCCCACCCCGAATGGATTGAACGGGACGCATCCGTTGGTCGGATCGCTCAGGGTCGAACGGCACACCACCGCGCCCGACGCGGTGCGGACCGCGTCCACGGCACGGGTAAAATTGCCGATCCGGTTCGTCGTCTTGACGATGTTGGTATTGAGGTTCTGGCCCCACTGATAATAGCCATCGAGGCTCCACGAGCCGACCTTGCCTGCGAAACCGCCAACGACCCGCGTCGTCCTGTTGCGGTTGTCGGTATGGGTCTTGCCGTCTTCCAGATCCCACCGCGTCATGGTCAGGCTGGTGACGCCGCGTGCCAGCATCTGGTCGCGAACGGCCTGCGGCAGGAACGCATTGTCACGCTGGATGGTGATGAAGGCGGTCTGCGCGGCCGAGCTGTTGTGGACGTTGGGGCCGTTGATATAGTCGGAACGCACATCGCCATAGCTTGCTTGGACGAAGACGTTCCATTCCGGCGTAACGTCGAACGTGGCATGGCCGAACACCGCCTTGCGTTCGAGCGGGCGGTTGATCTGCTGGATGATGCCGTTGTCGATGCCGTCGCCGCCGACCTGCGTGCCAGTGCTGGTCAGGGTACCGAAGTCGAACGCGCGGGGCGAGCCGTCGGGGTTGAAGGTAATCCCACGAAAGCTGGCATTGGCGGCGGCGGTGCCGCCATTGCCATTCAGGATCAGTCCGCCATAGCTGCTGACCAGGCGGACATTGGCCGCAAGGATTTGCGTCGGATCGGCTGCAGTGCCGGCGGCGCCCGGCCGGGTGATAACCTGATAGCCGCTGCGCGCCCAGCGACGGGCATCCCCGTCGATGCCATCGTTGCGAAAATATTCCCCGCTGACAACGATGCGACCGCGATCGTCAGCAAAGCGCGTACCGCCGGTCAGGGTCGCGACGAACTCGCGATTGTCCCCTTCGGACGAGATGCCGTACTGCGCGCTGCCCTTCAACCCCTTGAACCTGGTGTCGATCACGAAGTTGACGACGCCGGCAACCGCGTCCGATCCATAGGCCGCCGAAGCACCCCCGGTGACGATGTCGACCCGTTCGACCAGTGCGGACGGGATCAGGTTCGCGTCTACGCTGCCGGTAATGTTGGTCGACACGAAGCGCCGCCCGTCGACCAGCGTCAGCGTCCGGGTCGCGCCGAGGCCGCGCAGGTTCAGGAAGCTCTGCCCGCCGCCCGCGCTGCCCGAATTACGTTGCGTGCCGGACGTGTTCGTCAGCGCAGGCAAGGTCCGCAGCGCATCGGCGATAGTCGAGGGCGACGATTTGGTCAGTTCGCTGTTGCTAAGCGAGGTGACGGGAGTCGGGGCGGTATAGCCCGGCCGGCTGACGCGCGACCCGGTAACGACGATGTCCTGTCCGCTATCGGTCGGATCGGCCGGGGCGGCATCGGCTGCGGTCTGATCCGCCTCGACGGGGGCCGGCGATATCTGCGCCGATGCGGTGGATGCCGCGCCGGCGATACCCAGTGTCGTGGTCGCCAACAAAATGGCTGTGCGTTTCATGATACCCTCTCCCCGGCTCGTTGGCCTATGCAGTTTGGTCGACGTGTTTGATCGTTCGACCCTCGGGTCCCGCCTGCCGACGTAGTTCGTCGTTCAGGCAGGACCGATCATCAAAGTCCCTCGCAGCCCAAGCGGCGGAGCGCTTCGTCGACCCAGGCGCGCGGATTTTCGCCCCGCCGGATCTTTTCCATCTGCGCTGTCTCGGCCGCGTGCTTGGCGTGGGCCTTGTCGTAGACCGCTTCCGCGCCGTCGATGGGCACGCTGACCAGTCCGTCATCATCGCCCAGCACCAGGTCGCCGGGATGAATGACCATTCCGTCGATGGCGATCGGTACGTTCACTTCGCCCGGACCGTCCTTGTACGGCCCGCGATGCGTGACGCCGGCGGCGAACACCGGGAAGCTGCTGGCGCGGATCGTGGCTGCGTCGCGGATCGCGCCGTAGATGACGATCCCGGCAATGCCGCGGGTTTCGGCATAAGCGGTCATCAACTCCCCGATCAGCGCGTTGGTCAGGTCGCCGCTGGCATCGACTACCACGACATCGCCGGGTTCGGCGATATCGATCGCCTTGTGAATCATCAGATTGTCGCCCGGGCGGGCCTTCACGGTGACGGCGGGACCGGCAAGTACGCCACCGCCGTGCATCGGACGCAGCGCGGCGCCGCCGCCGGTCATGCGTTGCATCGCATCGCTGACATTGGCGACGGGCAGTTCGGCGAAGCGCCGGACAAGAGCGGCATCGATGCGGCGGGTCAGAGGAAGGACGCGGAAACCAATGGCCATGATATTCTCCTCACCGGCCGGGCAAGGATGCCCGACACGGCGTTAGGGTCAGAAATTGAAGCGGAAGCCGACGCGGAACAGGCGGCCGGTGGTGTCGTAGAGACCGGTATTCGTCGCCAGTGCGATGGTGCCGTCGCCGGGCGCGCGCGGCGGATCGGTGTCGAGCACGTTGCGGACGTTCAGGTAGAATTCGGCACCATCGATCCCGACATTCTTCAGGCTGTAGCCGAGTTGCATGTCCCAATAGGCCTGCGGCTTGATACTCTGCAGGTCGATTTGCGCCGGCCCGCGGGTCACGTCGTAGCGGCCGCCGCCGATGAAGCGGACCTGGTTGAAGAAGTTGAAATCGCCCTTGTAGAAATCGGCCTGCGCATTGAAGCGCCAGTGCGGATTGGCGCTGATCCCGACCTCGCCCGCGCGATCGATCGCGGGCGAACCTGGCGTCGTCGACGACAGCTTGCCGACATAGGACACGACCGTACGCAGGCTGAGCGTTGCGTCGGTATCCATCAGCGACGACAGCGGCACGCGGTAGCTCGCTTCGACATCGATGCCGTTGGTTTCGAGTTCGGCAAGGTTGATCGGGAAGGCGGTCAGGTCGAGCAGGTTGCCGCCGGCATCGCGGCGCACCAGTCCGCAGGCGAGCTGATTGCCCTGGAAACACTGGTCGACCGTCTGCTGCGGCGTCAGCGTGCCGATCGCGTCGCGGATCTTGATGTCGTAATAGTCGACCGACAGGTTGAAACCGGGGATGAAGGTCGGCTGCAGGACGGCCCCGAGCGTCAGCGTATCGGCCTTTTCCGGTTGCAGTTCGGCATTGCCGCCGGTGGTGACGAAGATGCCCGACAGGCGGATATTGTTCTTGAACGGATCGACGATCGTCGCCGATTGCGTACGGCCGCTGGTGAACAATTCGGACAGGTTGGGCGCGCGGATGTCGCGCGAGCGGGTGCCGCGCAGGCGCAGCGCGTCGAACGGCGTCCAGCTGAGACCCGCCTTCCACGTCGTGACGCCGCCGCTGGTGGAATAGTCGGTATAGCGGACCGCGCCGTTGAATTCGACCCGCTTGGCGAAGGGCAGGTCGCGCAGCAACGGAATGACCGTTTCGACATAACCTTCGCGGACGTCATATTCGCCGCTCCACGGTTGCGGATTGGCGAACAGGAATGCGCCCTGTCGCGACAGAGCATCGACCGCGAGCTCGGCTGTTTCCTTGCGATATTCGCCGCCGGTCGCGAACGAGATCGGGCCAGCCCAACCTTCGAACAGCGTGCCCGACAGGTTCAGCGCGGCAACGTCTTCGGTGAAGACCGAATCGGTCCGGCTGGTGCCGCGGGTGTAGGCGAGCGCGCCGGCGGAGGGTGCGCCGACGCCGAACGGATTGAACGCGACGCAGCCATTGCCCGGATCGGTCAGCGTCGAACGGCAGACGATCTGCCCGGTCGTCGGGCTGACCACCGCGTCCACCGCCCGTGTGAAATTCGCGGTGATCTCGTTGTTCAGGACGTCGGTCCGCTGGTTGGTGCGGCCATGCTGATAATAGCCGTTGAACTTCAGCCCGGCGACCTCGGCATTGAAGCCACCGACGAAACGCCGGGTGTCGGTGGTGACCGCGACGTCGGTCAGGCCACCCTCGGTCGACCAGCGCAGCATCGTCAATGTCGAGACGTTGGGATTGGCGGCGAGCAGGGTGCGGATGCCCTGCGGCAGGAACGCGTTGTCGCGCCGGATGGTGATCGGGTTCTGGACCTGATGGCGGTTGACCGATGTCGAATAGCGCGTGTCGGTCCAGCCATAGGACGCTTCGCCGAAGATCGAGATCGTATCGGTCAGGTCATATTCGGCGCGGCCGAACGCCGACCAGCGTTCGAGCGGACGGTTGATTTCCTGGAACAGTTCGGTGTTGACGCCGTCACCGCCGATTTGCTGGGTCTGCGTCAGGTACGAGCCGAAACTGTAGGGCAAAACCGTGCCACCGGGACCGAATTGCAGGCCGCGGAACGCCGCGTTCTGTGCCGCGGTGCCGCCATTGCCTGTCAGCAACATGCCGCCATAGGTGCCGATGTTGCGGACGTCGTCGGTCAGTAACTGAGAGGGGCCACCGGCCGGACCGTTGATGAGGTTGGTGCCGCGTCGCGCCCAGTCGCGCTGCCCCTCCAGAATGCCGTCGTTCTGGTAATATTCGCCGCTGGCGATCAGATGCAGCCGGTCGCCCAACGTGCTGATACCGCCGCTCAGGATCGCGCGCTTCTCGGCGTTGTCGCCTTCGGTCGAAATGCCCGACGACACTTCGCCCTTCAGTCCCTCAAACTTGGTGTCGAGCACGAAGTTGACGACGCCGGCGACCGCGTCGGAGCCATAGGCCGCCGATGCGCCGCCGGTGACGATGTCGACACGCTGGATCAGGCCGGCGGGCAGCAGGTTGACGTCGACCGTGCCGAACTGGCTGGCGGCGACGAAACGGCGTCCGTCGAGCAGCGTCAGCGTGCGGACCGCGCCCAGGTTGCGCAGATTGAGGAAGGACTGGCCGCCGCCTTGGGTCCCGCTCGCGCGCTGCGGGCCGGAGGTCGCCGTCAGCGCGGGCAGGTTGCGCAGCGATTCGGCGATGGTCGACGGTGCGCTCTTGGCGAGCTGATCGGTGCTGATGACGGTGACCGGCGTCGGCGTCGTGAACCCGCTGCGTCCGATGCGCGAACCCGTGACCACGATCTCGCCCGTTTCCTGGGGATTTGCGGTCGTATCGGGTGCCGCTTCGGCGGGCTGACCTTCCTGCGTCTGGACGGCCTCGGGCGCGGTCTCGGGGGGAGCGGCCGCATCACCGGGCTGCGGCGCGGCGGTTGCCGATGTGCTGGGTGTCGGGATTTGTGCGGAAGCTGGGAACGCCCACAGTCCAAGGGCGCTAACGCCGACCAGCAGCAAGTGGCGATAGTCGGCATGGGTGCAGCCGGATTCCATAATCCCTCTCCTGTAACTGTTGCGAGTTTGCCTCGTCGGCTGCCAGTTCTACGGCCATTTCAGAAAAACGCAATGCCGTTGCAAAATGGCGTTGCGTCATTTTTCATCGCGAGTATGGTTCTGCGCAAGATGCGGTGCCGCCGCACAGGGAGAGGCTTGGAACCATGGGGCAAAGCGCCACCAACACGGTATTGATCGCAGGGCCGTTGCTCAGCGACGCAGCGATGGCGGTGGCAGAAGCGCGCCAACTGCGACTCGTTCCGCTCAAGCCCTACGCTACCCCGGACGAGATGATCGAGGCGGCCAATGCCGTAGCCGCAAAGGCGATCGTAGTGCGCATGGGCCGCGTCACGGACGACGTCATTCGGGGGATTTCCACGCTGCGCATCGTTGCCAAGCACGGGGTCGGGGTCGACGGAATCGACCTCACCGCCGCCGCCGATCGCGGCATTCCGGTTGTCGTCGCCGGTGGCGCGAACGCGCAGTCGGTCGCTGAGCAGACGCTCGCGCTGCTGCTGTCGGTCGCGCGGTCCACCGCGTGGCTCGACCGGCGGATGAGGGCGGGTGAATGGGACAAGCCAACCTATGCCGGCATGGAAATCACCGGCAAGCAGGTCGGCCTGATCGGGCTGGGTGCGATCGGCCGGGCGTTCCTCGACCTGCTCGCACCGTTCCGCGTCGGCGTACGCATTTACGACCCGTATCTTTCCGATACGCAGTTGCCGCCGGGATCGATTCGCTGCGACAGCGTCGACGCGCTGCTGCGTGACAGCGACATCGTCAGCCTGCATTGCCCGCTGACGCCCGACAATCGCGGCTTCATCGACGCGGGGGCGCTGGCATCGATGCGGCCGGGCGCGATCCTGCTCAATACCGCACGCGGCGAATTGATCGACGAACCGGCGCTGGTCGATGCGCTACGCAGCGGCACGATCGCCGGGGCGGGCCTCGACACCTTCACAAGCGAGCCGCCCGCCGCCGACAGTCCGCTGTGGAGCCTCGACACCCTGGTCGCCAGCCCGCATGTGGGCGCCAATACGCGCGAGGCGCGGATCCGCGTCGGAATCAGCGTCGTCGAACAGATCGCGGATTACCTCGCGACGGGCACGCTCGTTACCCGCAACCTCGTCAACGCCTTGCCGGCAACCGCCGCCTAATAATTCCCCGGTGAATGTCGTCCACAAGAGACGACGGCGCCGTCACACGGAGAGTGAGATGACCGGACCCGATCCGATCGAAGCCCGGACGATGCGCAAGGTGACGTGGCGCCTGCTGCCGTTCCTGATGCTCTGCTACCTGCTGGCCTTTATCGACCGTGCCAATATCGGCATGGCATCGTTGCAGATGAACGAGGATCTGGGCCTGAGCAGCCGGGTGTTCGGCTTCGGCGCCAGCCTGTTCTTTGTCGCGTACTTCCTGATGGAGGTGCCGAGCAACCTGATGCTGCAGAAGGTCGGCGCGCGCATCTGGATCGCCCGGATCATGATCAGCTGGGGCGCGGTGTCGGCGGCAATGGCGTTCGTTTGGGACGCGTCGTCCTTCTACGTGATGCGCTTCCTTTTGGGCGCGGCGGAGGCCGGGTTCTTTCCCGGCGTCGTCCTGTACCTGACCTACTGGATGCCCGCCCGCTATCGCGGCAGGGCGCTCGCGCTGTTCGCGGTCGCCATCCCGCTGTCCAGCTTCATCGGTTCACCGCTGGGTGGACTGCTGCTGTCGATGGACGGCGTCGGGGGGCTGCGTGGGTGGCAGTGGCTGTTCATCTGCGAAGGGGTACCGACGGTGCTGTGCGGCATCGCCTGCTTAGCGGTGCTCACCAACCGCCCGGCCGAGGCGCGCTGGCTCGATGCCGAGGAAAAGGCGTGGCTGTCGGCTGAGATCGCGCCAAAGGCCGGTGATCGTTCGATGGTCGATGGTTCGCCTTGGCGGCTGCTGACCACGCCGGCCTTCTGGGCGATGGTGCTGGCGTGCTGCGGCGCGTCGGCGGCGGGCAGCGTGCTGGGCGTCTGGCAGCCGCAGCTCATCAAATCCTATGGCCTCAGCGATTTCCAGACCGGCCTCGTCAATTCGATCCCCTATGGTATCGCGGTCGTGGCAATGGTGTTCTGGGGCCGGCATTCCGACAAGACCGGCGAGCGCCGCTGGCACACCGCGCTGCCGTTGCTGCTGATCGCGGCCGGGGTGCTCGGCACGTTTCTGCTGACCGGTCTGGCGCCGACCGTGCTGCTGCTGACCTTCGTGCTGACCGGAGCCTACTGTTTCAAGGGGCCGTTCTGGAGCATGGCGTCAAGCTGGCTGTCGGCGGGAACCGCGGCGGCGGGAACCGCGGCGGCGGGGATCGCGGCGATCAACGCAACGTCAAACCTGATCGGCGGCGGGCTGATGGTCAATGTCTATGGCTATATCCACGAAGCAACGGGCAGCCATGTGCTGGCGCTGTTGCCGCTGGCCTTGCTGACGATCGGCAGCGCGACGTCGGTGCTGATCGTCGGCAGGCGCGCGGCGCACAAGCCACTGGTCGCGGCATGATTACCGGAAAGGATGAGACGATGCGCTTGCCAATGATCCTCCTGCTGGCCGGTGTCGCGCTGGCCCCTGCCGTCGCACAGGAAAAGGCGTCGTCGCCCAATGGCGGCCGTCCCGAAATCCGCAGCGTCGAGGAAATGCGACGGGTCGGTGGCTATACCGCCCCCGGCGCGCGCGCCTACGCCGATCTGGCTGCCGAAGCCGGCGGGAAAGACTGGCCGGTAACGCTCTACTACCGTTGTCAGGCGGTGCGCGAACGCCGTCCGCTGAAAGCACCTGCGCCCAAACCAATGCAGGTGTTCGATCGAGTGTATTCGATCGGGACGGCGGAGAACAACATCTGGGCGATCGATACCGATGCGGGTATCATCCTGCTCGACGCCCTTTCGACCGAAGCGGATGCCCGCGACGTGATCGTCGCCAATCTGCGGGCGTTAAAGCTTGATCCGCAACGCATCCGCATCATCGTCATCACCCATAACCATTTCGACCATTTCGGCGGCGCTGCCTATCTGAAGCAACTGTCGGGCGCGCGGATCGGGATGAGCCGTGCCGACTGGACCGCGACGCCGACCCGCGGCACGCTGCCCGTCAAGGGGCCGGACGATTTCTACATCGAGGACGGGCAGGAGATCGCGTTGGGCGGCCGTACGCTGACCGCGCTGCTGACGCCGGGACATACGCCGGGCACCGTCTCGCTGCTGTTCCCGGTCACCGAACGTGGTGCGCCGCACATGGCGTCGCTGTTCGGCGGGCAGGGTTCGCCGCGCGACGTCGCCTCGCTGATGCAGTTTCGCCACGCGCTGAACCACTTCGCCGATTATACCGACCGGATGCAGGCCGATGTCGTGCTGTCCAATCATACGGTCGGCGACGATGGCCTGACCCGCATCGCTGCGCTGGCGCGGCGTGGGCCGAACGATCCCAATCCGTACATCGTCGGCCGTGAAGGCGTGGTGCGATACGACGCCGAATGGCGCAACTGTCTTAGTGCCGACATCGACGAGGCGCTTGCAAAGGAAAAGCGTGGCAATCCGATGCCGGCGTCGGTGCGGTGATGGCGATGGTTCCGCTTCCGCCGGAGATCGTGCGGTACATGCGCGCGCAGTGTCCGGGACGAACCGACGAGGCGCTGCAACCCCGCTTCGGCATCAGTTACAACACTTGGCGGCGCATCGAGCAAGGGGCGGCAGTCCGCGCATCCGTAGCGGAAAGGCTGATCCGCCGCATCTCCTGTGAGATTGGGCAGGATTGTTCCCATGATGAACGACCGTCCGCTTTCGGATAGTTGATGTTGCCGGCGGATGACCGCAACTGGTTCGTTGCGGACATAAATACTGGATATTGCTTGCAACAACGCTAACCCTTCGCTTGATCGACAACGATCTTGCGCAACACCTCTTCCCATAACCTCATCGCAACCTTTCTCTCCTCAAACCAGTCATGCCTTTGATATACTCCCGCTACACCCCCTTTCGCTGTACCAAAATGGTTTAACAGGCCCTCAATCACTTCCCAACGAATGTCTAGTTTTTGAAGGTTGGTAGGGTCAGGACTCGTTGATTACAGCTAGAAGATGATGGTGGCTGCGAGGGCGATGGCGGAGAAGAAGGCGGTGGGGCAGCGGTCGTAGCGGGTGGCGATGCGGCGCCAGTCCTTCAGACGGCCGAACATGATCTCGATGCGACTGCGACGTCGGTAGCGGCGCTTGTCGTATTTGACCGGCTCGTTGCGCGATCTGCGACCGGGGATGCAGGGCTGAATGCCCTTGGCTTCCAGGGCATCTCTGAACCAGTCGGCATCATAGCCGCGGTCGCCGAGCAGCCACTGTGCCTTTGGCATGTCATCGAGCAGGGCTGCTGCGCCGGTGTAGTCGCTGACCTGGCCGGCGGTCATGAAGAAGCTCAAGGGGCGCCCGTTCGCATCGGCGACGGCATGGAGCTTGGTGTTCATGCCGCCCTTGGTGCGGCCGATCAGGCGGCCGAGATCCCCTTTTTAACCCGCAGGCTCGATGCCGTGCGGTGCGCCTTCAGGTAGGTCGCGTCGATCATGACCGTCTGCGGCTCGGCGCCAGCTGCAGCCAGACCTTCCATCATTCGCGCGAACACACCGGCCTCGCCCCAGCGCTTCCACCGGTTGTAGAGCGTCTTGTGCGGGCCGTACTCGCTGGGTGCATCTCGCCAGCGCAGCCCATTGCGGTTGACGAACACGATGCCACTCAGCACCCGCCGATCGTCCACCCTCGGCTTGCCGTGGCTCTTTGGAAAGAACGGCCGCAGCCGCTCAATCTGCTCATCCGTCAGCCAAAACAGGTCGCTCATTCCGGTCTCCTTGCGGAGCCTGAATCAGATCGCGACGCTCGCATCAATGGGTCCTGACCCTAGCAATCACCATTTGATACATCGTGGGGTAATGGGGAGCACTTGGCCTCCCATAATTGTCCCACAAGCCATTTTTAGTACGACATTATTATAGTGCTCGCCGCAACTTAACCTCAATACCATGTTACACTTCGGGTGTGGGGGTCGCAGGTTCGAATCCTGTCGCTCCGACCAGAGAGTTCTGGCGAATCATCGCCCCCCTATTTGGTCGGCACCTTCACCCGCAGCACAGCGTCGGCCGTGTCGTGCAGTTGCAGGTACAACGTGCCCTCGGCCGGCGTCGGCACCACGACGGTCGTGCCGACGAAGCCACCGGGCAGCTCCGTCGCCGCGCGCATGTCGGCCTTCACGCCGATCGCGCGGAGCAGGAACAGGTCGCGGCCGGTGACGGTGCAGCGATCGGTACAGCCGATACCGGTCAGCACCGGCAAGCGCACCAGCGTCGCCAGCGACTGCCACTCCCCCGCCGCCCCGCCACGCCATGCGCGGAAGCGCAGCGTGCCGGTCACCGCCGGCCCGAACGTCGCCTGCGGTGCGATCGTCGTCACCACCACGTCGCTCCCGACCCGCTGGACCCCGCCCGATGCGACGGTCAGCCGCTTGACGACATCGCCCGCCGCGATCTCGATCCCGTCGTCCCCCGCGGGCAAACCCCCGGCGATGCGCGCCGAAAAGGTCAGCGAGGCGCCGGTCGGTACCAGCCCTTGCGGCAGGTCGATCGGCAGGGCACCCGCCGGCGGATCGAACACCACCCGCCGGTCGATCAGCTGCGCCACCGCCCGCGCTGGGGCGATCGTTGCGGCCACACTGGCGCTGCGTCCGTCGCGCAGCACCACGCTGGCGCTCGCATCGCTGCCACCGGCAAAGGGCTGTTCGGCACTCAGCACCAGCCGGTCGCCCTCCCCGACGCGAGTCAGCGCGCCGGCGGCAAAGCGCGTGCCCGCAAGCGTCAGCGCGGTCACCTGATCGAGCCGCGCCCCTTCCAGCACGCCGTCGCGGTCGCCGGCATGGACGGTGAACCGGTCGAGCCGGCTCGGCTCCACCCGCCCGGTCAGCGCGATCTGGTCCGGCGCGACCGCGCCGTGGCGTACGACGGTCAGCGTCAGCGGCCCCGGCCGGGTCTTGCCCAGCGGCAACGCCGCCTCGATCGCATCCGGCCCTGCCGCCTTCCACGTCAGCGAGCGGCTGAGCCCGGCGCCGTCGCGCAACGTCAAGCCGGCGACGCACGCCGCTGCCCCGCCGCGCAGTAGCAGCGGATGGTCGCGCCCGACGATGACGTTAGCATCGGGCTGCGCGCTCCATGCGCCGGGACCGTCGATCTGCGCAGGGACGCTCGGCCCGCTGAACCCGGCAAAGCCCCAGCGGCCCTGCACCACCGCCTCCGCCACCGGGCCCGGCGCGGGCGGCGCGTTGCCGGCGAGCACGAGGCCGCCGCGCTCGGCATCGGGGGTCAGCTTCATGGTCGACACCCGCCCGTCCGTCGACGTCACGCGCAGCACGAGGTCGCGAGCATAATCGGTCGCGAACAATAGCGCCGCATCGTCGAGCGGCAGTACGAGGTCGGGCTTGGCGAGGCACAGCGCGCCCGGCGCGGCGGATCGCCATAGCGGCGGCGGCGCATCGCCGATCGGCGGCAGCGGCGCGACCAGCACCGATCGCGGGTTCTGGAACGACGGCGCGCTGTTCAGCTGCAGGTGGATCGCATTCCCCTGCCCCAGCGCCAGTGCCGGCAGATATTGATATTGCGCGCTGCGAAACGCGCCGAACAGCCGTGCCACGTCGCGGGCCAGCGCGATGTACGGGCTGTAATAGCCAGCCCCGCCCTCGCGCGTCGCCGCCACGCGGTAAGCGAGGTCGACGGGCGTGCCGGTCAGCGTCTCGGTCAACGTCGCGCCGCGCTGCGCCTGCAGCACCAGCGCGTCGCGCTGCTGGGTCAGGCACGCGGCCTGCAATGCGCGCTGGCGCAGCAGGCAGTCGGCGTTCAGCTTGATGCGCAATGCGTTGGCCAGCACCGGCGCGGCGGTGGCCAGTCGTTCGGGCGCGCTGTCGCCGATCCGGCCGATCGCCCCGACGAACGCGTCGAGCCGCTGCCGGTCGAGCGACGCCTGGTACAAATCCTGCGCAGCGCGCACGAACACCCCCGGCCGCCCGCGCACTGCGCCGCGCACCGCCGAAAAGCCACCACCGGCTTCGGGGGCGAGGAACAGCATGGCCTGTTCGGCGCCGTCGGGAACGGTGACGGTCAGCGTGTTCTTCTTGGGCTTCCACGTCTCGACCGAAAAGAACCAGTCTTTCGGCGGCGGGTTGGTCGCGCCACGCAGGAAGGCGACGACCAGCAGATAGCGTTCGGACTGGTCGGTGGGCAGCAATGCCTTTGCCGTGAGCTTGTCGCCACCGCGCAGCGCGGGCACCGCGGCGACCGGCAATTCTGCGTCGCCACGCCGGACGCTGATCATCACTTCGGGACCGTCGAGGTCGAACCCGTTCTGCTGGGCGTGGGCGACATCGGCGAACAGCACCGACAGCGCGGCGAGCAACAGGAGAACGCGAACCATGCCCGCCCCTATAGCGGACGTTGCAGGGACGGGCTAATATCCCATCGCCACCCTCGTCATCCGGGCCGAGGTCACTTGCCCTATCCCACGTCCGTCACTCCCGCGAAGGCGGGAGTCCATAAACGCTACCGCATCGGCTCCAGCTGAAACCTTGGCGGCTATGGATTCCCGCCTTCGCGGGAATGATGAAGAAGCCTCTACCCAGCCACCAACGCCGCATCGCGCAAGCCCCGCCACACCCGGATCGCCTGCACCGTCTCCGCCACGTCATGCACCCGCACGATCTGCGCCCCGCGCTCGACCCCGGCCAGCGCCAGCGCGACCGATCCGCCCAGCCGCTGGTCGGTCGGCGCCTCGTTCGACAACGCGCCGATGATCCGCTTGCGGCTGGCCCCCAGCAGCACCGGGCAACCCAGCCCGTGAAACAGCGCCAACCCGTTCACCAGCGCGAGATTGTCGGCCAGCGCCTTGCCGAAGCCGATGCCCGGATCGACCACGATCTTCGCCCGGTCGACCCCGCCCGCGACCACCGCCTCGATCCGCGCCTCCAGCCAGTCGAACACGTCGAGCAGCGGGTCGCCATAGCCTTCCCCGCCATGCGGCCCCTGCGCCGGTGCCGGCGAATGCATCAGCACCACCGGGCACCCGCGCGCCACGACGACGCCCAGCGCCCGGCGGTCATAGGCGAGCGCGGCGACGTCGTTGACCAGATGCGCACCCGCCGTCAGCGCGGCTTCCATCACCGCCGCCTTGCGCGTGTCGACCGACACCGCGACCCCGGCGGCTGCCAGCCGTTCGGCGACCGGCACGACGCGTGCGATCTCGTCGCCTTCCCACACGATCGCGGCACCCGGCTTAGTCGATTCGCCGCCCAGGTCGATCAGCGCCGCGCCCGCCGCCGCCATCGCCACTCCTGCCGCCGCCGCGCCCGCCGGGTCGCCGACATGCGCGCCGCCATCCGAAAAACTGTCGGGCGTGACGTTCAGGATGCCCATCACCTGCGGCTGGTCGAACCGCAGCACCCGCTCGCCCAGCGTCAGCGGTGCGCGGGGCGCGGTGATCCGTCGGTGGAGCAGTTGCGCCCGCTCGGCCTGCGCCGCGGACAGGCCGGCAACCCAGTCGGCGAACCCGGCGACCGGTACCGTGATCCGCAACCCCGCCCGGTCGCGCACCTCATAGGCCGCGAACCACAGCATCCCCCCCGCCAGCCGCGCGACGCTACCGTCAGGCAACCCGATCGGCGTGTCGACGAAGCGGACCGGGCGCAGGTACATCAGGGCTGGGTCGCGAGCAGCCATTGCTGGCGCAGCGCATCGACCGCGACCAGTCCGTTCGGCCCTTCGGTGTGCCAGAAGGTCCAGCCGTTGCACGACGGCGCGTTCTGCAACGTCGACCCGACCTTATGGATCGACCCCGCCGTGCCGCAATCGGACAGCAGCGACCCGTCGGCCAGCACCGTCGCGCGGAAGCGGCGCTTGGCATCGGTCACCACCGACCCCGGCGGCAGCAGCCCGTTTTCGACCAGCACGCCAAACGCCACGCGCGGCGGCTTGGACGGTGCCCGCATCGCACGGATCGCCGATTCGTCGAGCGGCAGCGCCGCCTCGATCCGCGCCGTCGCCGCCTCGACATAGGTCGCGTCGCGTTCGATGCCGATGAAATGCCGCCCCAGCCGCTTGGCGACCGCGCCGGTGGTACCGGTGCCGAAAAACGGGTCGAGCACGACGTCGCCCGGCTTGGTCGACGCCAGCAGCACGCGGTACAGCAGCGCCTCGGGCTTCTGCGTCGGGTGGACCTTGGTCCCGTCCTTGCGCAGCCGCTCCGGCCCGCCGCAGATCGGGAATTCCCAATCGGAGCGCATCTGCAATTCGTCGTTCAGCGTCTTCATCTGGCGATAGTTGAAGGTGTAGCGCGCCTTTTCGCCCATCGATGCCCAGAGCATCGTCTCATGCGCGTTAGTGAAGCGCGTGCCCTTGAAATTGGGCATCGGGTTCGATTTGCGCCACACGATGTCGTTCAGGATCCAGAAGCCCTGGTCCTGCACGATCGACCCGACGCGGTAGATATTGTGATAGCTGCCGATGACCCAGATCGTGCCGTCGGGCTTCAGGATGCGCCGCGCCTCGGCCAGCCACGCCTTCGTGAACGCGTCGTACGCGGCGAAGCTGTCGAACTTGTCCCAGTCGTCATCGACCGCATCGACCTGGCTGCCATCGGGGCGCAGCAGGTCGCCGCCCAGCTGCAAATTGTAGGGCGGATCGGCGAAGATACAGTCTATCGACTTGGCCGGCAGCGACCGCATCGCGTCGATGCAGTCGTCCATCAGGATGCGGTTGAGTGGCAGCGTAACCGTCTTGGGCGCCTTCGCCCGGATTTTCGTCGCCACCATCGTCGCAGTCCCCCTTGAATCGGTGCCATTTCGGGGAATCCACGAGTCGCGGTCAAGCAGAAATACTTGACTCCGAGGAGCGCCAGGATTCGTTGCGACGACGAATCGAGTCGCTGTGGGGCAGATGTTGAGTCCGACCGACCATTCGAGACTCAAGATATGGTAGCCCTCAACTCACCGCAAATCCTCCCCACAGGGTGGGGAGGGGGACCGCCGCGCAGCGGTGGTGGACGGGAAGGGCCACAAGCGTTCCGTATGCGGCCATGCCCCTCCACCATCCTACGGATGGTCCCCCTCCCCATGATATGGGGAGGATTTTACAGCAGCATCGCCTGCGCCACCGGCGCGAAACTCCTGCGGTGCAGCGGCGTCGGCCCCAGCGTCCGAAGCGCCTCCAGATGCACCTTTGCTCCATACCCCTTGTTCGACGCCCAGCCATAGCCGGGATGCAGCCCGTCGGCCTCGACCATCATCGCATCGCGCGTCTGCTTGGCGACGATCGACGCCGCCGCGATCGACAGGCTGATCGCATCCCCGCCGATCACCGCGACGCTGGGATACGACCAGTTGGGACAGCGATTGCCGTCGACCAGTACCATGCCGCACGCGATCCCAAGTGCATCGACCGCGCGCTCCATCGCCAGCATCGTTGCCCACAGGATGTTGAGCCGGTCGATCTCCTCGACACAGGCGATCCCGACGCCGACCGTCGCACAGTCGAGCAGCCGCGCGTGCAGGTCCGCCCGCCGCTTCGCGCTCAACTGCTTCGAATCGTTCAGCCCCTCGGGCACGCAATCGCGATCGAGCACCACCGCGGCGGCGACCACCGGCCCGGCCAGCGGCCCGCGCCCGGCCTCGTCCACCCCCGCCACCGGCCCGGTGTGGCGGGCCTCATGGCTCCAGTCAGGCATCGGCAATGCGCCATGGCGGGAAGCGCCGCATCTCGCCCGCCTGATACAGACACACCTCGTTCCCCGCCGGATCGAACAGCCGCGCCTCACGCCAGCCCCAGGGCCGGTCGATCGGCTCCTGCGCGAACGACAGCCCCTGCCCCTTCAGGTAATGGACCACGACGTTCAGGTCGCCGACCTCGAAATACACCGCCGGCACCTTGCGATCGTCGGTCATCTCGATCGAAAAGGTCGCCCCGCCCTCGCTCTCGAACCGGGCATAGCGGCGACTGGAGCGGACGATCGTCTTGAGGCCGAGCAGGCGATAGAAATGCTCGCTGGCCGGCACGTCGTTCGCCGGCACCGTCACCTGATTGAGCATCGGCGACCAGCGCGTCTGGTTAAGGTCGAGCCGCACCCCCTGCTGCGCCATCGGCCCCGCCCCGCGGCCCAGTTCGTCGGCGCCCAGCATCGCGATCCGCACGAAGCTGCGCGCCCGGCCGATCGCCTCGACCAGCGTCCATTCCTTGGCCAGTTCGCACGCGATCGCGGTCGACAGGGTACAGCCGGTGCCGTGCGTTGCCATGCCGTCGATGCGGGGCGACGACCATTCGACCAGCGGCGCCGCGCCCGCCACACGCTGGTGCAGCCGGTCGACCACCACCTCGCCCTCGCCATGCCCGCCCTTTTCCAGCACCGCACAACCGCGCGACAGCATGTCGCCCACGCCACCAAGCGCCGCCAGTTCGGGCAGGTTCGGCGTCGCCACCGTCGCCACCGCCATCAGCCGTTCGAACGCCGCGACCGTCGCTTCATCCGCCAGCCGCGCGCCGCTGGTGGAGATCATCACCGGATCGAACACCACCGGCACGCCCGGCAGATCGCGCAGCCGGTCGGCCAGCGCATGGGCGGTCCGCGCCGATCCGATCATGCCGATCTTGACCGCATCGACGCCGATATCGCGCACGACCGCATCGATCTGCGCCATCACCATGTCGGTCGGGATAGGGTGGACGGCATCGACGCCCAGCGTGTTCTGCGCGGTGATCGCGGTGATCGCGGTCATCGCATGTGCGCCCAGCATCGTCGCGGTCTTGATATCCGCCTGGATACCGGCGCCCCCGCCGGAATCGGAACCGGCGACGATCAGGATACGGGGTGTGGTCATGGGGTGGGGTTAGCAGCGGTGCCGGACGGTTGAAAGTCCTCCGCTGAGCGTAGCGTGCGCGGCGTTGCCCCTCCACCACGCCCTGCGGGCGCGGTCCCCCTCCCCACCCTGTGGGGAGGATCGTAGCGCTCAAAATCCTCCCCATATCATGGGGAGGGGGACCGTCCGCGCAGCGGATGGTGGAGGGGGTTGGCCACGCAACGCAACGGTTCCGTATGCGGACACCCCCCTCCACCATGCTTCGCATGGTCCGCCTCCCCGTGCCGGGGAGGATCTATCTGCGCCGCGTCGGCCTATCCACCAGTTCCCCCCGGCAGTTCGGACAAACCTCGTCCAGCTCGTCCGCACAATCCGCGCAGAACGTGTCCTCCAACGAACAGATGAACGCCCCATGCGCCGCCGCCGGCAGCGGCGCGTGACAACGCTCGCACGCCGGCTTCATCACCAGCATCAGCCCGCCGCCTGCCGCACCGCGTCACAGATGCGGTCGACGACCTGCTCGACATGGCCCGCGTCGTCGCCCTCGGCCATCACCCGGATCACCGGTTCGGTCCCCGACGCACGCAGCACCAGCCGCCCGCGCCCGGCCAGATCAGCCTCGACGCCCGCAACCACATCCCGGACCCGCGGATCGTCGAGCGGCTTGCCCCCGGCGAAGCGCACATTCTTCAGCAACTGCGGCAACGGATCGAAACGGTGCAGCACCTCGCTCGCCGGTGCCCCGGCGCGCTGGATTTCGGCCAGCACCTGCAACGCCGCGACCAGCCCGTCGCCGGTCGTCGCATAGTCGGACAGGATGATATGCCCCGACTGTTCGCCGCCGACATTGTAGCCGGCGGTCCGCATCTTCTCCAGCACGTGCCGGTCGCCGACCGCGGTGCGGACCAGCCCCAGCCCCTGCGCCGACAGATGCCGTTCGAGGCCGAGGTTCGACATGACCGTCGCGACCAGCCCGCCGCCCTGCAGCCGCCCGGCGCGCGCCCAGCTGGCGGCGATCGTCGCCATCAGCTGGTCGCCGTCGATCACCCGGCCCGCTTCGTCGACCACGATCAGCCGATCGGCATCCCCGTCCAGCGCGATCCCGACCGCCGCGCCCGACGACACGACGGTTTCCGACAGTGTCTGCGGCGCGGTCGATCCCACGCGGTCGTTGATGTTCTTGCCGTTGGGCGTGACGCCGATCGCGATCACCTCCGCGCCCAGTTCCCACAAGGCCGACGGGGCGACGTTGTACGCTGCACCATTGGCGCAATCGACGACCAGCTTCATGCCGTCGAGACGCAAATTCTCGGGGAAAGTCGACTTGGCGAAGTGGATATAGCGCCCGCGTGCATCCTCGATCCGGTTGGCGCGGCCGATATCGCCCGGCGCCGACAGCTCGATCTCGCTGTCGATCAATGCCTCGATCGCCAGTTCGTCGGCATCGGACAGCTTGTACCCGTCCGGTCCGAACAGCTTGATGCCATTGTCCTGATACGGGTTGTGGCTGGCGGAGATCATCACGCCCATGTCGGCGCGCATCGAATGGGTCAGCATCGCCACCGCCGGCGTCGGCAGCGGGCCGACCAGCACGACATCCATGCCAACCGAGGTGAACCCGGCGACCATCGCGTTTTCGAGCATATACCCCGACAGCCGCGTGTCCTTGCCGATCACCACGCGGTGGCGGTGATCGCCGCGCCGGAAATGCGCGCCCGCCGCCATGCCGATGCGCATCGCCATCTCGGCGGTCATCGGCTTGCTGTTGGTCAGCCCGCGAATCCCGTCGGTGCCGAAATATTTCCTTGCCATCGTGACATACGCCTTCAGGTTGAGCGATCGATCGGCGGAGCTATTACCGCCTCTTTATCAAAAGGGCGAGCATGTCGCAGGCGACACGAATTTTGGCGGGACTGGGCGCGGGGCTGGCGCTGGGCATTGTCCTGGCGGGGCAATCGCCCGACACCGCACTATCGGGCATCGCCATTGCCGAACCGATCGGCACCGCATGGCTGAACGCGCTGCGCATGACGATCGTCCCGCTGGTCGTCGCGCTGCTGATCACCGGCATCGCCCAGACGGCGGAGGCGGCGCGCGCCGGGCGGATCGCGACGCGATCGCTGCTGTTGTTCGTCATCATCCTGTGGACGTCGTCGGCGCTGGGCGCGCTGTTCACGCTGACGCTGCTCGACCTGTTCCCGCTGGGCAATACCGCGGCGGAGGCGTTGCGCGCGACCTTCGGCACCGCCGCGCCCGCCGCGAAGGTCCCGCCGTTCACCGATTTCCTCGTCGCGATCGTGCCGACCAATCCGGTGGCAGCGGCGGCGAACGACCAGTTCCTGCCGCTGATCCTGTTCACGCTGGTGTTCGGCTTTGCGCTGACCCGCCTGCCGCATGACAATCGCGGCGTGCTGGTGCGGCTGTTCCAGGCGATCGCCGACACGATGCTGATCGTCATCAACTGGGTGTTGTGGCTGGGCCCAATCGGCGTATTCGCGCTCGGCTATGTCGTCGGCGCGCGCGCGGGCACGGCGGCGTTCGGCGCGCTGGTCCATTATGTCCTGGTGCTGATGAGTGTCGGCCTCGGCATCTGGCTGCTCGCCTATCCGCTGGCGCGCTTCGGTGGGCGGGTGCCGATCGGCCGTTTCCTGAAGGCAACCGCCCCGGCGCAGGCGGTTGCGATCTCGACGCAGAGTTCGCTCGCCTCGCTGCCGGCGATGCTGAAGGGCGCTGGCGACGTCGGCGTGCCGGTGGCGACGTCGGGCGTGGTGCTGCCAATGGCGGTGGCGCTGTTCCGCGCTACCGGGCCGGCGATGAACCTTGGCGTCGCGCTGTACGTCGCGCATGTGTTCGGCGTGCCGCTCGGCGCCGGGCAGATCGCCGCCGGCATCGCCGCGGGTGCGATCACGACGATGGGCGCGGCCAGCCTGCCCGGCCAGATCAGCTTCGTCTCCTCGATCGCGCCGATCGCGGTGGCGATGGGTGTGCCGGTCGAACCGCTCGCACTGCTGGTCGCGGTCGAAACGCTGCCGGATATCGTGCGGACGCTCGGCAACGTAACGATGAACGTCGCGGTGACTGCAACGATCGGGGAACGGGTCGGCGGGTCGGCGGTCAGCGAAGCGGATGTAATTCTGGCAGAGGGCTAAAATCCTCCCCGCTATGCGGGGAGGGGGACCATGCGCCGCATGGTGGAGGGGTGCCGCCGCAAACGCAGCCGTTCCGACGGTGGCGATGCCCCCTCCACCATCCGGCTACGCCGGACGGTCCCCCTCCCCATTCCATGGGAAGGATTTGGCCCTACTTCATCAACACCAATTCTTCCGCCATCGTCGGATGCAGCGCGACCGTCTGGTCGAACGCTTCCTTCGTCAGCCCGGCCTTCACCGCGATCGCCGCCGCCTGCAAGATTTCCGGCGCATCCGGACCGATCATGTGCAGCCCCACGATCCGTCCGGTCGTCTCCTCGCAGATCATCTTGTACAGCGCGCGTTCGTTGCGCCCGGCCAGCACGTTCTTCATCGGGCGGAAGTCGGACAGGTACACCTTGACCGAGCCGAGCTTCGTCTTCGCCTCGCCCTCGGTCATGCCGACGCCCGCCATCGGCGGATGGCTGAACACCGCGCTCGGGATGCAGTCGTAATCGAGCGTCACGTCCTTGCCGCCATAGGTGCGGTCGGCGAACGCCTGTCCCTCGCGGATCGCTACGGGGGTCAGCTGTACGCGGTTGGTCACGTCGCCGACCGCATAGATCGACGGGCAGGACGACTGCGCCTGCTCGTTGACCTTGACGGCGCCCTTGTCGTCCAGCTCGACGCCTGCGCTTTCCAGCCCCAGCCCGTCGGTATTCGGCACGCGCCCGGTCGCGAACATCACCATGTCGACCGTCACCGGTTCATGGTTCGACATCTTGACCGTCAGGCAGCCATCCTCGCCCTTCTCGATCCCCTCGAACTCGGCGTGGAAGCGGAACTCGATGCCCTTGGTCATCGAAATCTGCAGCAGCCGGTCGCGGATCGATTCGTCATAGCCGCGCAGGATGACGTCGGTGCGGTTGATCAGGATGACATGCGCACCGAACTGGTGGAACACGCCCGCGAACTCGTTGGCGATATAGCCCGCGCCGGCGATCAGGATGCGCTTGGGGATGCCGTCGATATGGAACGCCTCGTTCGAGGTGATGCCATGCTCCGCGCCGGGGCACGACGGCACCGCCGGCTTCGCGCCGACCGCGATGAGGATGCGTTCGGCGGTAACTTCACGCCCGCCCGACAGCTTCACCGAATGCGGTCCGGTGACGGTCGCGCGCTCGTGGATGATCTCGACGCCGTGGTTTTCCAGCGTGCTCGTATAGGCGCCGTTGATCCGGTCGACCTCGGCCAGCACATTGTCGCGCAGCCGCTCCCAGCTGAAATTGCACTGCGCCGGCACGTCCCAGCCGAACGCGTTGGCATCGCGCAGATCCTCGGCAAAGTGCGCGCCGTACACCAGCAGCTTCTTCGGCACGCAGCCGCGAATGACGCAGGTCCCGCCGACGCGGTACTCCTCCGCCACCGCCACCTTCGCGCCATAAGCAGCCGACACGCGCGCCGCGCGCGTCCCGCCCGATCCGGCGCCGATAACAAACAGGTCGTAGTCGTAATCGCTCATGCAAGTCCTGCCCGTGCCAGAAGGTCGTTGGTCGATGCATCGAACGTCTGACCGCCCGCATCGGCTGCCTTCGCCATTTCTTTCCCCAGTTCGACGCCGAACTGGTCGAACGGATTGATCCCCAGCAGCGCCGCGTTCACGAACGTCCGCGCCTCGTAAAACGCGATCAGCGCCCCCAGCGTCCGCGCGTCGAGGTCCTTGAGCAGGATCGTCGACGACGGCCGATCGCCGGCATAGGCGCGCGCCGGATCGGCATTGCTCTTGCCCGCCATCAGCGCCGCGCCCTGCGCAAAGGCATTGAGCAGCAGCTGCCGGTGATGCGCCGGGTCGAGCGTATCGCCCGCCTCGACCACCGCGACGAACTCCAGCGGCACGATCCGCGTGCCCTGATGCAGCAGCTGGAATACCGCGTGCTGCGCGTCGGTACCCACGCCACCCCAGGTGATCGCTGCCGAATTGCGCCCCAGCGGTTCGCCGGAAGCCGTCACCGACTTGCCGTTCGATTCCATCTCCAGCTGCTGGAGATACGACGGCAGCAACCGCAACCGCTCGTCATAGGCAAAGGTCGCGCGCGTCTCGCACCCGCGCACCTGCGAATAATACAGGTCGGCAAAGGCGGCCAGTACCGGGGCGTTCTTCGCCGGCTCGGTCAGCCGGAAATGCCGGTCCATCTCGGCTGCGCCCTCCAGCAGTTCCTCATAGGCCTGGAACCCCAGCGCCAGCGCGAACGGAAAGCCCAATGTCGACCATAGCGAATAGCGCCCGCCGACCGACTCGGCGAAGGGCAGCACGCGGGTTTCGTCGACGCCCCATTCCACTGCCTTGTCCGGCGACGCGGTCAGCGCGATCACCCGGCCGAACGGGTCCTCGACCCCGCCTTCGCGCATCCACGCCATCGCCGATTCGGCGTTGAGCATCGTCTCGGTCGTGGTGAAGGTTTTCGACGCCACGACCAGCAGCGTGGCTGCGGGATCGAAGCCCTTCACGGCTTCCTCCATCGCCACGCCGTCGACGTTCGACACGATCGCCACGTCATACTTGTCCTCGTCGCGGCCCAGCGCGTCGAAGATCAGGTCTGGGCCGAGCGCCGACCCGCCAATGCCGACGTGCAGGATGTGGCGGACGGGGCCGAACGCGTCGGCCTCGATCGCGTCGATCACCTGCCGCATCCGCGCCTGGAACGCGCGTGCCTGCGCCACATCGTCGGGATTACCCTCGCCCCGCTCGGCGGTATGCGTGGCGGCGCGCCCTTCGGTCACGTTGACGACCTGGCCCGCGAACAGCGCATCGCGCTTGGCGGCCAGTTCCATCGTCGCGGCCAATCCGGTGAACGCCTCGATCGCAGCGTCGTCGAGATGCGTCTTGGCGAAATCGAAATGCACGGCCCCGACATCGACGGTCAGCTTGGCCAGCCGATCGGGATCGTTCGCGAACAATTCGGTGAGCTTCGTGCTGCCAAGCCCCTCGATCGCGGACCAGTCCTGCATCGCCATATCGTCCCTCGTCTTGTCGTCGGTTAGGATGCGGGCAGCCCTAGAGCGGGGACCGGGGGCAGGTCCACTCCCTTATATCGTCATGCCAGCGCAGGCTGGCATCTCCCTGCGCATCACGGTACGCCAGCCCGATGCGCGGCGGCTGGACCTACATCATGGCGAACCGCCCGTTCGGCATGACCTATGTCGGGGTCACCGCGAACCTTGCCGCTCGTGCGTGGCAGCATCGGCGGGACGAGGGTTCGGCCTATTGCCGGAAGTACGGGATCAGAATGCTGGTGCTCGCGGAACTGCATGACGGCATCGAAACCGCCGTCCGGCGCGAGAAAGCGCTGAAGGCGTGGCAAACGGAATGGAAGCACCGGCTGATCACCGAGTCGAACCCGGAGTGGCGGGATTTGTTCGACGATATCGTGTAAGCCGCGGGAGACCCCAGCCTTCGCTGGGGTGACGATATTTGGATAATCCTACCCAAACGTCACCCCAGCGAAGGCTGGGGTCTCCCGCGGCTCTTGCCCGACCGCCCAACAAGCATCCCCCAACCCGCTTGACGCCTCGCCCCGTCGCACGCATGGCTCACCCCATGGCTCTCGACCCCGTCCCGGCTGCCCCCACGCCGACTCCGCCCGCGCCTGCCTCCAAGCCGAAGCGTTCGGAGGGGGCGGACCTGATGGTCTTCCTGCTGAAGCTGGCGATCGTAGTGTTCATCATCCGATCGTTCCTGTTCTCGCCCTTCTCGATTCCCTCAGGGTCGATGCAGCCGCGGCTGCTGATCGGCGACTATCTGTTCATCACCAAATGGAATTACGGCTATTCGCGCTACTCGCTGCCATGGGGCGTGCCGCTGATCCCCGGCCGCATCCTGCCGCGCACGCCCGCGCGCGGTGACGTGGTGGTGTTCAAGGCACCGCCGACCGCCAAGCAGGACTATATCAAGCGCGTGATCGGCATCCCTGGCGACACGGTGCAGATGCGCGGCGGACAGCTGTTCCTGAACGGTAAGGCGATCCCGAAGCAGCGGATGCCCGATTTCGTCGTGCCGGTATCGCCCAACACCGACTGCGACTCCATGTTCCAGCGCGTCGTCGCGGAGAAGCCGGTCTGCGCCTATCCGCAGTTCCGCGAGACGCTGCCCGGCGGCAAGAGCTACAACGTGCTCGACCTCGGCACGACCGAGGCCGACGATACCGGCGTGTTCACCGTGCCCGCCGGCCATGCGTTCCTGATGGGCGACAATCGCGACGACAGCGCCGACAGCCGTTTCCCGGCGCGCGAAGGCGGCGGCATCGGCATCGTTCCGCTGGAGAATATCGAGGGCAAGGCCGTGGTGAACTTCTTCTCGACCGACGGGTCGGCGCAGTGGCTGCTGCCATGGACATGGGTATCGGCGGCGCGGTGGCACCGGATCGGGGAAGGCTTCTGAGCGACGCCCTGTCCCGCTGGGTCGAAACGGCGCTCGGCCGTGCCCCAACCCGGATCGACGATTATGCGCGGGCGCTGACCCATGGCAGCACCGCGAAGGCGACCTATGAGCGGCTCGAATTCCTCGGCGACCGCGTCCTCGGCCTGTCCGTCGCCGAATGGCTCTACGACCGGTTTCCCTCCGAAACCGAAGGCGCGCTGTCGAAACGCTTCAACGCGCTGGTGACCGGCGCGGTCTGTGCCGAAATCGCGCGCGGCATCGGCGTCGTGCCGCATCTGAAACTCGGCAAGCAGGCGCGCGACGACGGCGCGGGCGACAGCGACAATGTGCTGGGCGACGTGATGGAGGCGCTGATCGGTGCCTTCTATCTCGACCACGGCCACGACGCCGCGCGCGACCTCGTCCGCCGCCTGTGGGGTTCGCGGATCGACGCGCAGCTGCGCGTGCCGCGCCACCCCAAATCGGCGCTGCAGGAATGGGCCGCCGCCCACAACCGCCGCCCGCCCGAATATGCGATCGTCGACAAAAGCGGCCCCGGCCACGCCCCGCGCTTCACCGTCCGGGTGAGCGTCGGCAAGCTCGCCACGGCGGAAGCGACCGGCACGTCGAAACAGGATGCCGAAACGGCCGCGGCGACCGCGCTGCTGACGCAGTTGGGCGGGTAGTGGCAGGGATGGTCGCCAAATAAACCCGTCATCCCGGCGCAGACTGGGGCGACGTACGCGGTGGAGCCCTAGTTCCACCCGTCATTCCCGCGAAGGCGGGAATCCATACACGCCAACGCTGCGACATGATCGGCAACGGCGGCGCCCTTCTGCCCCGGCAGGAGTGACGAAACCGGGGGGAACGACGTCCCGACGCTCGTCACCTGCCAACAACAGGCACTCCGCCCGGACGCCAGCCTAGACAGACCCTCTACTTCGCCCCAGTCTGCTTCTCGAACTCGGCCTTGGTCACGTTCAGCACCAGCTTGCCCGCCGTCTTGCCGAACACGTCGGCCGGCACCATTGCCCGCGCACTGCCCGACAGCAGCTGTACCCCTTCAGGCTTCACTGCCTCGATCGATCCGATCGTGACCCCGGCAATGTCATAGACCTGCGCCCCGACCTTCAAATCGGCCGCGGTCGCCGCGATCACCTGGTTCGCATTGCGCCGCGACGGCCGGCGACCGGTGGTCGTCCCGGCCTCGTCGCGGATTTGATCGAGCGCGAATTGCTGGTCGCGATCGGCGTTGACGCTGCGCGACGTGTCGTTGCCGGTCGCGGTTTCGTTGGGAGTGCCCGGACTGTTCGCCGTCTGCGCCGACGCGGCCGCTCCGCACAGCGCCAGAGATGCGGCGCACAACACCAATCTGCCCATCACCCAACTGATAGCCATCTGCTCTCTCCCGACCCGCCGGTCTGCCGCGGCGTGTTCGCGCTAACACTACCCCGCGGCTTGCCGTGCGCCAAGACCCCAGCGCCCGCCCAACATGCGCAGCTCGATCCGCCACCACCCGATCGCCCACAGCGAACCGAACAGCCATCCGGCCAGCACGTCGCTGGGCCAGTGCACGCCCAGATAGACCCGGCTCATCCCGATCGCGACGACCAGCATCGCAGCGGCAGCGATCGCGAAGGCGCGCGCCGCCGGCTGGCGCAGCAGCGGCCAGGCGAGCGTCGCCAGCGTCAGGTACACGATCGCCGAATTGGCGGCATGACCACTCGGGAAACTGTTCGACGTCTCCGCCATCAGGTGCGGGACCAGGTCGGGACGGGTCCGCGCGACCGCCTGCTTGAACAGGACGTTGCCCCAACTCCCGCTGGCGCAGGCAAGCGCGACCAGCGCGCCCGTCCGCCACCGCCCGGCACTGGCGAGCAGCAGCGCGACGAACGCCACGACGAGGGTCAGCACGGTGGTACTGCCCAGCGCCGTCACGTCGCGCACCATCGACGTGAACCGCTCCGACCCGATCGGTGCGCCGTCAATCCCGCGCAGCGCGAGCAGCAACCGCCGGTCGAACGCGAAGGTGTCGCCCTGTACCACCCGCTCCGCGAGCACGAACAGCAGCGACAGCACGCCCAGCGCCGCGGCGATGCCGACGATGCTCCACGGTACGTGGCGGGAGGGGCGGGGTTCGGGGCGAAGCGTTTGCACCATGGCCAACCGAACGCAGCATATCGCCAAAATACCCTTTCGCAACCGGAACGGTATCCTGGCGGTTTGGGTGTCGTACCCGGCAACCGGGACGCACTGGACAGGAGAATGTCGTGAACAAGCTCATCCCCCTTACCCTGGTCGGCGCGCTGGCGCTGGGCGCCTGCGGTGATCGGAAGACCGGGTCGACCACGCTGACCAGCAACTCGGCGACCGGCGAGGTCACCACGTCCGAAACCGGCGCGGGTGCGGAAACGCCGCAGCTGCAACCCGGCAAATGGGAAGTACGCACGCAGGTCAGCGACCTGAAGATGGCGAACATGCCCAAGGGGATGCCCGCCAACCCGCCCGCGCAGACCACCAGCGTCTGCATCACGCCCGAACAGGCGTCGAAGGGGCCGGCGGACATGCTGAAACAGGCCGGGGCCGATTGCACCGCGACCAGCAACAGCTTTGCGGGTGGCAAGATCGAGAGCGACGTCGCCTGCAAGATGCCGGGCAACACGCAGATGACCGGCAAGACCACCGGCACTTTCACCCCCACCAGCTTCACCACCGACCAGCAGATGGAAATGACCGGCGCGATGACCATGTCGCAAAAGGTGCATGTCGAAGGACGCCGCACCGGCGAATGCGACGCCAAGTAACGGCAAACGCTATTGAATCCCGGCGGCGCGGAGGTGGTGAGCCCGTCGGGATTCGAACCCGAGACCTACAGATTAAAAGTCCGTTGCTCTACCAACTGAGCTACGGGCCCACGAAGCCCCCGCCCCTAGTCACGCGGACGGGCGCGGTCAACCATGTGGTGCAGCTGGCGGACGGTACGCCCGCTGACCGGGTCGCGCCAGTCGGGTGCGACATGCCGCAGCGGCCGCAGAACGAACAGCCGCTCGCGAAACGCGATATGCGGCACGCACAGCCCGGGGCCATGCCAGCTGCCCCCCGACCACAGGATGATATCGAGGTCGATCACCCGCGATCCCCAGCGCCTCCCGCGCCGCCGGCCGAAGCTGCGCTCGACGGCCTTCAACTGCGCGAGCATATCGGGCGGCGACAGCGACGTATCCAACAACAGCACGCTATTGGCATAGCGGCGCAGCGACGGCCCCAACGGTGCGCTGCCCATGATCGGCGCGACCGCGCGCACCCCGTCCAGCGCGGCGATGGCGGCGCGGACTTCCGCGACCGGACCGCCGTGCCGGCCCGGCCGGTTCGAACCGATCGCAATCGCATAGGTTGAGGTCGCCATCGCCTGCGCCTATCGGCTGGCGATGGAAACCGCCACCCTCGAACCCGTCGCTGCCGAACCCTCGCGCGATTGCCCGCGCTGCCCTCGCCTCGTGACCCTGCGCGAACAGCTCCGCGTCGAACATCCGACGTGGTGGAACGCGCCCGTCGCGCCGCTCGCAGATGTCGATCCGTGGCTGGCGATTATCGGCCTTGCGCCGGGATTGCAGGGCGCCAACCGCACCGGTCGCCCGTTCACCGGCGACCGGTCGGGGCCGCTATTCTGGGACACGCTGATCGCCGCGGGCCTTGCCGAGGGCAGCTATACCGGCAAGCCGGACGACGCGCCCGTTCCAAAGGGGATCGCGATCGTCAACGCGGTGCGCTGCCTGCCGCCCGAAAACAAGCCGACGCCCGAGGAAATTCGCACCTGCCGCCCGTTCCTCGACGCCGATCTGACGGCGATGCCGTCGCTGCGCGTCGTCGTCGCGCTGGGGGCGATCGCGCACCAATCGGCGGTGAAGGTGCTCGGCGGTCGCCTGCCCAAGGCGCGGTTCGCGCACCTTGCCGAACACGTCATGCCGGGCGGGCAGGTGCTGCTCGATAGCTATCACTGCTCCCGCTACAACCAGAATACCGGGCGGCTGACGCCGGAGATGTTCGCCGCCGTCTTCACCCGCGCGATCGAACTGCGGGACGCCCGCTGATTCCCCTTTGTGCCGCGCGGGACGCACGATAGCGTGCGCGCCGGACTTCAGGGGGATATCGATGTACCGTCGCCACTTCGTCGCGTTGATGGCGCTCGCGCCGCTCGCCGGCAGTTTTCCGGCACTGGCGCAGAGCGGCCCGGCAGGCGACTTCGCGCGGCTGTCGAAACGCTATCTCGACGGCATGGCAAAGCTGCATCCGGGCTATGCGACCGCGCTCGGCAACCATGCGTATGACGATCAGGTCGAGGATATGTCGGCCGCCGGGCGCGCCCGCGATGCCGAATTCCTGCGCACGACGCTGACCGAGCTGTCCGCGATCCCGCGCACGTCGCTGTCGCGCGACGATCAGGTCGATGCCGCGCTGCTCGACAATGAATTGCGCTATCAGTTGTGGACGCTGGAAGTGCTGCAACCCTTCGCTTGGGACCCGCAAGGGGCAGCCGGCACGATCTCGGGCGGGCTCTATGCGCTGGCCGCGCGCGACTTCGCGCCGTGGCCGCAGCGGCTGCGTTCGGCGACGAAGCGAATGGAGGCGGTGCCGGCGATGTTCGCGCAGATGCGCGAAAGCATCGTGCCCGCACGCGTCCCCGCGATCTATGCCACCACCGTCGCCAAGCAGAATGCGGGCATTCTCCAGATCGTCGACACGATGCTCAGCCCCCACAAGGGCACGCTGTCGCGCGGCGACCGGGCGCGGTTCGATCGAGCGGTGGCGACGCTGCGCACCGCGACCGCCGGGCAGCAGCGCTGGCTGGACAGCGTGCTGGTCCCCGCCGCGAGGGGCGAATTTCGCCTAAGCCCCGAACTGTACGATCAGAAGGTCAAGTTCGCGCTGCTCTCGCCGCTGTCGCGCACAGAGATCAAGGCGCGCGCGGTCCGCGCTGCGGCGGAGACCCGGAGCGAGATGTACCAGCTTGCGCGGTTCGTCCTGCGGGGTCAGCCCAAGGCCCCGCCGACGCCCGCCAAGCCGACCCCGGCGCAGCAGCAAAAGGCGATCGAGGCGGCGCTGGAGATGAGCTACGCTCGCCGTCCGACCCGGTCGCAGGTGATGGACAAGGCGCGCGCCACGCTGGAAACCGCGACCGCCTTCGTCCGCGAGAAGAAGCTGGTGCGGGTGCCGACCACCCCGGTCCAGATCATCGAGATGCCGAAGTTCCAGCAGGGCGTCGCCGTCGCCTATTGCGACAGCCCCGGCCCGCTCGAAAAGCATCTCGGCACCTTCTACGCGGTGTCGCCGATCCCCGCCGACTGGACCGATGCGCAGACGACGTCCTTCCTGCGCGAATACAACAACTACATGATCCACGACCTCTCCATCCACGAAGCGATGCCGGGCCATTACCTGCAGATTGCGCACAGCAACGAAAACAAGTCGGTGCTGCGCGCGGTATTGTCGTCGGGACCGTTCGTCGAAGGGTGGGCGGTCTATGCCGAACGGCTGATGGCGGATGCCGATTACCTCGATGGCGATCCGCTGTTCAAACTGACCGTGCTCAAGATGCGGATGCGCTCGATCACCAACACGCTGCTCGACATCGGCATCCATACCGAAGGGCTGACCGAAGCCCAGGCGATGAAGCTGATGATGGAAGGCGCATTCCAGCAGGAGCGCGAGGCGGCGGGCAAATGGACGCGCGCCCGGCTGGGGTCGACCCAGCTGCTCAGCTATTTTGTCGGCTATAGCGAGCATATGGACATGCGCCGCGAGGCGGAACGCCGCGCGGGCGGCAAGTTCGACCTGATGCGCTACAACGACGCCGCGATCTCGCACGGATCGCCGCCGGTAAGGTTCGTGCGGGCACTAATGTTCAACGAAGCGATCGCCTGACGCAAATCCTCCCCACCTCCGATGGGGAGGGGGACCAGCCGCAGGCTGGTGGAGGGGCAAAGCCAAGAACGCCACGCTTGCAGCGCCCCCTCCACCACCGCCTCGTGTGCGAGTATCCAGAGTTTGTCCACCTTCGCAGAAACGTCACACCAGCGAAGGCGGGGGTCTCAAGCGGCTCCTGCTGCGTGCTATCACGAAGAGATCCCAGCCTTCGCTGGGATGACGTTTGCCTCGAATTTGATCAATCAGACCTTAGTTCGCCACAAACGCGCTACGATACTGCGGCTTCACCGCGCGCAGCACCGCCGCCGTCATCGGCAACGTATGCTCATACGGTCCCTCGGCATAGGACCCGACGACATATTGGTCGGCGATCACCCCGATCCGGTCGAAGCTGCGGCCGTTCGACGATCCGAGCAGTACCGTGACGTCCTTGACCGGCGGACATTGTCCGAACGTCGTATCACTGGCCACGTCGGCCCCGACCCGGCGCGTCCGCTCCGCACGCATCCAGCGGCACCACGGCGTCATCACCGCCGACTGAAACGCGGCGGCCGAAACGAACAGCGCGATCGCCTCCATCCGCCGCCCGGCCTGCTTGTCCCAGACCAGTCCGCCCGACGACCCGTTGCCATGGGCACCACCAGTATCGCTATAGCTGGCCGACGACAGGCTAAGAAACCGCGGCGTATCCGCAACGACGTCCCAGCCATATTGCATGTCGTAGGCGCGAAACGGCGCGCCCGCCGCCTTCGCCTCCCGGCGCGCCTGGGCTGACGTCCGGACGAGCCATGCGCGGCGCTTCGCCTTGTCCGCCTCCAGCCACGCCTTCAACGGCGTGATGCGGGCGGCCTGTGGCGGGTAGCTGTATTCGAACACGTAATCGCTGGTCGCAACCGATGTTTGCGCGACCGTCGGCGCCGTTATCGCCGCCGCCAGCGTCACCACCCCGATCGTCAAACCTGCGCGCATTCCAGCATTCCCCGCGATTAGTCCGCGAACAGCAGCACCGGCGTTTCGATCAGCTGCTTCAACGCCTGAACATAGCTGGCGGCGTCATGGCCGTCGACGACGCGGTGATCGCAGCTGATCGACAGGTTCATCAACTTCGCCTTCACGATCTCCTCACCGCCACCCGGTTTCGCGCGGAAAACGGGACGCTCGACGATGCGATTGGGACCGATGATGGCAACTTCGGGCCGGTTGATCACCGGCGTGGTCGCGATGCCGCCGAGCGGCCCCAGCGAGGTGACGGTGATCGTCCCGCCGGACAGTTCCTCCGACTTCGCCTTGCCGGTCCGCGCCGCCTCTGCCAACCGGCTGATTTCGCTCGCCAATTGCCACGGGTTCATGTCCTGCGCGTTGCGGATCACCGGCACCATCAACCCGGCATCGGTCTGCGCCGCCATGCCCAGATGCACGCTGCCGAAGCGGGTGACGACCCCGGCTTCGTCGTCGTAGCGCGCGTTGAGCATCGGAAAGTTGGACAACGTACGACAGATGGCAACGATCATCAGCGGCAACATCGTCAACTTCGGACGATTGCCCCGCGCCGCATTCAGGTCGGCACGCATCGCCTCCAGCGCGGTAACGTCGATCTCTTCGACATAGGTGAAGTGCGGGATATGCCGCTTCGCCGCCGCCATGTTCTCGGCAATGCGGCGACGCATGCCGATGACCTTGACGGTTTCGTCCGGACGCGCGTGCGAGGTGTGCGGGGCGCGATAGCCCTGCGCGCTGCCGTAGCGGAGGTACGCGTCGAGGTCGGCGTGGCGGATATGCGGGCCGTCATGGTGCACGGCCGAAAGGTCGATGCCGAGGTCGGCCGCACGAGCGCGAACGGCGGGAGAAGCCAGCACCTTATCCTCCCCGGTACGGGGAGGGGGACCGTCCGCAGGACGGTGGAGGGGGGTGGCCTCCTGCAGTGCGGGTTGCGGGGATACGGCGGGCGCTGGCGTTTGCGGCACGCCCCCTCCACCATGCTGCGCATGGTCCCCCTCCCCGTCCCGGGGAGGATTTTGGGTCTCCTCGACCCCCGGATTTTCCGCCTCGACCCGTTCGGGCTCAGCCGGCTGCACGACCTCGCCTTCGGTCTCGATCACCACCAGTGTCGCGCCGATCGCCACCTGATCGCCCGGCTCGCCGGCCAGTTCAACAACGGTGCCCGCGACCGGGCTTTCCATCTCGACCGTTGCCTTGTCGGTCATCATGTCGGCCAGCCGGCCGTCTTCCTCGACGCGGTCGCCGACGGCGACGTGCCATGCGACGATCTCGGCCTCGGAAATGCCTTCACCGATATCGGGCAGGCGGAAGGAGAAACGTGCCATGGCGATCAGTCCTGCATGATTTTCTTGAGCGCCTGTCCGATGCGGACCGGCCCCGGGAAATACGCCCATTCGAGGCTGTGCGGATACGGCGTGTCGAAGCCGGTCACGCGCTCGATCGGCGCTTCGAGATGGTGGAAGCAGCGTTCCTGCACCAGCGCCGACAGTTCGGCACCGAAGCCACCGGTCCGCGTCGCTTCGTGCACGATCATACAGCGCCCGGTCTTCTTTACCGACGCCTCGATCGCATCAATGTCGAGCGGCACCAGCGTGCGCAGGTCGAGAATTTCGGCGTCGATCCCGGCAGCTTCGACCGTCGCCTGCGCAACATGGACCATTGTCCCGTACGCGAGGATGGTCAGGTCGCCGCCTTCGCGCACGACCTTCGCCTTGCCCAGTTCGATGCGGTAATAGTCCTCGGGTACCTCGCCGCCCGCATGCTTCGACCAGTTCTGCGCCGGCTTGTCCCAGTTGCCGTCGAACGGGCCGTTATAGATGCGCTTGGGTTCGAAGAAGAGGACCGGGTCGTTGTCCTCGATCGCGGCGATCAGCAGCCCCTTGGCATCATAGGGCGTGGACGGGATCACCGTCTTGATGCCCGACACGTGGGTGAAGATGCCTTCGGGCGATTGGCTATGCGTCTGCCCGCCGAAGATGCCGCCACCGAACGGCGAGCGCACCGTGATCGGCGCGGTGAAATCGCCGGCCGAACGATAGCGCAGCCGTGCCGCTTCGCTGACCAACTGGTCGAGCGCCGGATAGATATAATCGGCGAACTGGATTTCGGGCACCGGACGCAGGCCGTACGCGCCCATGCCGACGGCGACGCCGATGATGCCGCATTCGGTAATCGGCGTGTCGAACACGCGGGTCTTGCCGAATTTCGACTGAAGCCCGGCCGTCGCGCGGAACACGCCGCCGAAATAGCCGACATCCTCACCCATCACGATGACGTTCGGGTCGCGATCCATCATCACGTCCATGGCGGAATTGATCGCCTGGATCATGTTCATCCGCGCCATGTCAGTGGCCCTCCTTGCGCGCCCAGGGGCGGCCGGAGGCTTCCTCCTCGGCCATCATCTGCGCCTGTTGCTCGCGCAGGTGCCACGGCATGTCCTCGAAAACCCCGTCGAACAGCGTGTCGAGCGGCTGGTGCAGGCCGTGACCAAGGATGCCGTTGGCCTCCGCCGCCTTCTGCGCAGTGCGGACCTGTTCGGCGACCTCGCGGTCCATGTCGGCATGGCGGTCGTCATCCCACTCGCCGATCGCGATCAGGTGCCCTTTCAACCGTGCGACCGGATCGCCCAGCGGCCATGCGGTCGGTTCGCCGGCCGAGCGATATTGCGAAGGATCGTCGGAGGTCGAATGGCCCTCGGCGCGATAGGTGAAATGCTCGATCAGCGTCGGCCCGGCATTGGTCCGCGCGCGCTCGGCAGCCCAGGCGGTGGCGGCATAGACCGCCAGCGCATCATTGCCGTCGACCCGCAGCCCGGCGATGCCATAACCGATGGCGCGTGCGGCAAAGGTCGTCGCCTCCGCCCCGGCAAAGCCGGAAAAGCTGCTGATCGCCCACTGGTTGTTGACGACGTTGAAGATCACCGGCGCGCGATAGACCGTGGCGAAGGTCAGCGCCGAATGGAAGTCGCCCTCGGCCGTGCTCCCCTCCCCGCACCATGTCGCCGCGATCCGCGTATCACCCTTCGAGGCCGACGCCATCGCCCAGCCTACCGCCTGCGGATATTGCGTGGTCAAATTTCCGGAGATCGAGAAGAAGCCGAAATCCTTCGACGAATACATGATCGGCAACTGTTTGCCCTGCAGCTTGTCGCCTCGGTTCGAATAGATCTGGTTCATCATCTCGATCAGCGGATAGTCGCGTGCGATCAGGATGCCCTGCTGACGATAGCTGGGAAAGGTCATGTCGTCACGGTGGAGCGCCATGGTGCCCGCGACCGCGATCGCCTCTTCGCCGGTACACTTCATATAGAAGCTGGTCTTGCCCTGCCGCTGCGCGCGGAACATGCGTTCGTCGAACGCGCGGACCATCGCCATATGCCGCAGCATCTGACGCAGCGTGTCGGGGTCGAGCCGCGGGTTCCACGGACCGACCGCCTGCCCCTCTTCGTCGAGCACGCGCACCAGCGTGTAGGACAGGTCGTGGAAGCTGTCGGGTGCGGCGGCGGTGTCGGGCCGGGGCTGCGCACCGGCGGGCGGCACGGCGACATCGGCGAAGTCCACCGCGTCGCCGGGACGGAATTTGGGTTCGGGCACATGCAGCGCGAGGCGCGGCATATTCGTGCGGCTGTCGCCGGTCATGCACTCTCCATGTCGCTGCTCGGCCCGTTCCCGGGCGCGCAGACTCGTTATCAACGCTTGTTATATAATTTCAACACGCTTGGCGAGAGGATCGTTGCCCGGCGGAGGAACTGGCGCCGTGACTATCCGTATCGCATTGAGGCGGAACGGAGAAAATGATGGCGGAACTGGCCGGATGGATCGCACCGATCGCGACGATGATCGCCGCGATGATGACTGCGGCCAATCTCGGCGCACGGATCACCGGCTGGGGATTCGTCGTATTCTGTATCGGGTCAGTCGCTTGGACGACGGTCGGGCTGACCAGCGGACAGACCAATCTGGTGCTGTCCAACGCGTTCCTGACGGTCGTCAACATCGTCGGTGTGTGGCGCTGGCTGGGACGGCAGGCGAGCTATGACAAGGGCAGCAGCGCCGCGGAGGATGCGAGCGCGCGCCATGCGGTGCCGTCGCTCTACGCAGCGGGCGGGGTCGTGGGCACGCGGCTGACCGGGCCGGATGACGAAGCGATCGGGACGGTCGTCGACGCGATGCTCAACTGCCGCGACAATGCGGTCGCCTATGTCGTGGTCAGCACCGGCGGGGTCGGCGGCGTGGGCGAGACGCTGCACGCGCTGGCGCCGGGGGAGTTGATGTTCGGCAAGGACGGGGTCCGGACGAAGCTTACCGCCGACGCGATCAAGGCGAAACCGGCAGTGCAGGCGGAGCACTGGCCGGAGGCACTATAAATCCTCCCCGGCCCGTGGGGAGGGGTACCACCGCAAATGGCTCGACTGCGTTCGCGGACACCCCTCCATCAGCCTGCGGCTGGTCCCCCGTCCCCATGCGATGGGGACGATTTAGTTCGTTGGGAACCCCCGCCGCTTGAACAGAGCGGTTACGTCCGGGTCGCGTCCGCGGAATGCGCGATACGCCTCTTTGCGGTCGGTCTCGTTGCCCGTCGCCAACAGCGTCTTGCGGAAACGGTCCGCCGTCGCCTTGTCCCACACATTGCCGGTCGCGACGAACGCGGCCCAGGTGTCGGCGTCCATCGTCTCCGACCACAGGTACGAATAATAGCCGGCGGAATGGGCGTCGGACGAGAACAGGTGATTGAACTGCGGCAACCGGTGCCGCATCACGATCTCCTTCGGCATCCCCAGCGTGCCCAGCGTTTCCCGCTCGAACGCAGCGACGTCGGTCACCGGCGTCTCGCGATCGTGGAGTTCCATGTCGACGATTGCGGACGACAGATATTCAACCGTGTCGAAGCCCTGGTTGAAGGTCGAGGACTTTTCGATCTTGTCGACCAGCGCCTGCGGCATTGGCTTACCGGTCTGATAATGCTTGGCAAAGCGGTCGAGTACGTCGCGGGTCAGCAGCCAGTTCTCGTTCACCTGGCTGGGATATTCCACGAAGTCGCGCGGCGTGCCGGCAAGGCCCGGATAGGTCACGTCCTGCACCAGCGAATGGATCGCATGGCCGAATTCGTGGAACAGCGTCGTCGCATCGTCGAGGCTGATGAGCGTCGGTTGGCCGTCTGCGCCTTTGACGAAGTTGTTGTTGTTCGATGCCAGTACGTTCGTCGCGCCGCCGAACTTCTGCTGCCCGCGATAACGCGTCGCCCAGGCGCCCGATCGCTTGCCCGAACGCGCGAAATTGTCGAGGTAGAACACGCCGACATTGCGACCCGTCTTCACATCGGTGACGACGAAGGTGCGCACGTTCTTTTCGAACACCGGGATCTGCCCGGTATTCTCGGTGAACTTCAGGTCATAGAGGCGCCCGGCGGCATAGAACGCTGCCTGCACGATGTTGTCGAGTTGCAGGTACGGCTTCACCTCGCTCTCGTCGAGGTCATATTTCGCCTTGCGCACCTTTTCGGCGTAGAAGCGGTAGTCCCATGGCTCGATCGTCAGGTTGGTGCCCTCGCCCTTGGCCAGCGCCTGCATATCGGCCACTTCCTCGCGCACGCGCGCCACGGCGGCGGGCCAGACGCGCATCATCAGCGCCTCTGCATTGGCCGGCGTCTCCGCCATCGTGTCGTCCATGCGCAAATAGGCGTGGTTGCGGAAGCCGAGTAGCTTCGCCCGCTCCTGCCGCAGCTTCAGGATCGTCGCGATCGTCGCCTTGGTATCGTTGGCGTTGCCGTTGTCGCCGCGCATCACGAACGCGCGCCACACCTTTTCACGCAACGCCCGGTCGGTGGCATAGGTCAGCACCGGCGCGACCGACGAGCGCGTGTTCACGATCGCCCATTTGCCGGGCAGCCCGCGTTCGTCCGCCGCCGCCTTCAGCGAGGCGACGAAGCTGTCGGGCAGGCCGGCAAGCTGCTTCGCATCGTCGACGACGATCCACGTCTCCTCGTCGGCCAGCACCTTGGTACTGAAGTCGTTATAGGCGACCGACAATTGCTGGTTGAGGCCGGTGACCTGCGTACGCTGCGCATCGGTGAGCAAGCTGCCGCGGCGAACGAAGCTGCGATAGGTCCGCTCGAGCAGGCGCAACTGCTGCGGGTTCAGGTTTTGCGTGGCGCGGCTATCGTACGCCGCCTTCACCCGCGCGAACAATTTGGGATCTAGGAACAGCTCGTCGTTGAACGCCGAGAGTTTGGGCGACCATAAGCGGTCGATCGCCTGCACCTCCTTCGTCGCGAGGTTGCTGGTATAGACGCCCCACATCGACCCGACGCGGTTCATCATGTCGCCGGCCAGTTGCATCGGCTCGATGACCGTCTGGAAGGTGGCCGGGCGCTTGTCGTCGCGGATCGCGTGGATTTCGCGGCGCATTTCGGCCATCGCCACCGGGAAGGCGGCGGGGAACATCGCCGGCGTCACCTTGTCCCATGGCGGCACCCCCTGATACGGCCCGGGCCATTTCGCGGTCAGCGGGGTAGCATCGACCGCGGTCGCGGCGGGGGCCTGTGGCATGGCGGCACCATAAGCCGGCAAAGCAAGGGCGGTGGAGGCAAGCAACGCGCCGAGACGTACGATCATCAACAGGTCCGTTCTGAATATCGAATATCGGCAAGCCTAAAGATCGGGAGCCGCTTGGCAAGATCGGCGTTGATGCGGCAACGAAACGATACGGGGCCATCATGCAGATCACTTCGCTGACCGAACTCGACCGCGTGCGCGACGAAGCGCGCAAGCTGGTGACCAAGCGCGCGCTGGTATCGGCGGGGGCGTCGGCGGTGCCGGTGCCGGGCGCCGACCTGATCGTCGATGCGAATATCCTGACCAAATTGCTGCCCGATATCAGCAGCCGCTTCGGCCTCAGCGAAAAGCAGGTCAACGCGCTGGAGCCCGATCGCGCCAAGCAGGTGCTGCTGATTGCCGCGAACCTCGGCAACGGGGTCATCGGACGGTCGATCACGCGACGGGTGGTGACGATGCTGATCCGCCGCGTCGGTGCGCGCTATGCCAGCAAGTCGCTGCTGCGCTTCGTGCCGTTCGCCGGACAGATCGCGGCGGCGGGGATCAGCTTCGGCGCGATGAAGCTGGTCGGCAATTCGCATATCGACGATTGTTATGAGACGGTGCGGCGGACGCTGGCGTAGACGCTGACCCGCTTTGCCCCAGACGTCACCCCAGCGCAGGCTGGGGTCTCTCGCGGTTGAAGTGCCGTGCTATCAACGGGAGACCCCAGCCTGCGCTGGGGTGACGTTCGTGGATAAATGTCGAGCGGTTACCCATAGCTTCGGGGCAGCGCCCTACTCCGCCGGCACCAGCTCCACCACGTCCAGCAACGACTCGAACCGGGGATAGGGCAGCACCAGCCGCCAGCGCTTCTCGCCGATCCGCTCCAGCACCCCGGCCATGTCGCGGTCGCGATCCTGGCCATATTGCAATGCCGCGCGTTCGTCACCGAGCAGCAGCGTGCCGAGAAACACCGTGCGGTCGCCGTCGGGGAACAGCAGCCCGACCGGGCGCTGCGACCCGGTCTCCTTGTAGAAGCTGCGGACGCTGCCTTCATCGCGGATCATGCAGTCGAACGCGGGATAGGCGGTGAAGTCGCGCATCGCGCTGCCCGCACCGCCCAGCTTGAACACGCGGCAGCGATAGCGCCCGGCGGGCGGTGTACTGCCCGCCAGCGCCGCGTCGGGCACGAACAGCGCGCCCTGCGCAGTGATCGCCGACGGGTCCGCCGCCCGTGCGCGCGGAAGCGCCGCCAGCCACGCATCGCGCCAGCGCCGCAACCGGTCGCGATCGGCCGGTGTCGCCACCCGCCGCCAATCGTCGCCACTCGGCCGCGCAGGTGCTGCGGTGCCGGACGACGCGACCGCCGCCCCACCACCGCAACCGCCGGTCAGCAGCCCTAGCAGAACACCGATGATGCACGTACCCCGGTTCATGCCGCGATCACGCCGCGGTCCAGCCGCCGTCGATCGACAGGTTCGCGCCCGTGATCCCCTTCGCCTCGTCGCGGCAGAGGTAGAGTGCGAGGCTGGCGACCTGTTCGGCGGTGACGAATTCCTTGGTCGGCTGTGCCGCCAGCAGCACGTCGTTCATCACCTGCTCGCGGGTCAGGCCCCGCGACGCCATGGTGTCGGGGATCTGCTGTTCGACCAGCGGGGTCCAGACATAGCCTGGTGAAATGCAGTTGGCGGTGATGCCGCAGGTCGCGACTTCCAGCGCGACCGTCTTGGTCAGGCCGGCCAGCCCGTGCTTGGCGGTGACATAGGCCGATTTGTTCGGGCTTGCGACTAGGCTGTGCGCCGATGCGGTGTTGATAATCCGGCCCCAGCCCGATTTCTTCATGTGCGGCACGGCGGCGCGGATCATGTGGAACGCGGACGACAGGTTGATCGCGAGGATCGCGTCCCATTTGTCGATCGGGAAATCCTCGATCTTGGCGACGTGCTGGATACCGGCATTGTTGACGATGATGTCGACCGATCCGAACTCGGCCGCCGCCTTGTCCACCATCGCCGCGATCTGATCGGGCTTGGTCATGTCGGCGCCGTCGTAGCGCGCCTCCGCACCGCTCGCCTCCGCCAGCGCGGCGCGCTCCTGCTCGATCGCGCCTGCGTCGCCGAAGCCGTTGATGACGACGGTCGCGCCTTCGGCGGCAAAGGCCTTCGCATAGGCGAGGCCGATGCCCGACGTGGAACCGGTGACGATCGCGGTCTTGCCTTTCAGGAACATCGCTTATCCTTGGCGTTTGGAAAGATGGGGGGTCAGGTCGAACGCGGCGGTGCGTCCGTCGATGATATTTTCGGCCACGACCTGCGCATTGGCCATGGTGTCGGCGATGGCGGCGCGGCCGGCGGCCCAATGTTCCTGCATCGCGCGCGCGGAAAATTCGAAATCGCGCGCGCCGCCTTCCCAGCGGTTGGCGCGGTAGATCAGGTGGACGAGGCTTAGCGGGTGTTCGTCGGCCATCGCCTCCAGCGCGCGGACATCGGCGTCATCGCGCAGTTCCACCGGCAGCTTGGCGACCATGCGCCGAATCAGCTCGCGCTCCTGCCGCAACCGCAGGCGGTCCGCAGTCACCTGTCGCGTACGGCTGGAGAAGCGGATTTCCTTTTCGCGCGCCACCACGTCGCCGATCGTCCGCGGCATCGCCGCTTCGGCGGAGAACAGGTCGACCTGGAACACCAGCATCGGATCGCGCTGATGATCGAGGATGTGGGTCAATGGCGTGTTGCTGACCAACCCGCCGTCCCAATACCAGCGCCCGTCAATCTCGACCGGGGGCAGTCCCGGCGGCAGCGCGCCGGAAGCCATGACATGCCGCGCGTCCAGCCGTTCGCGCGCGCTGTCGAAGTAGACGAAATTGCCGCTCTCGATCTCCACCGCGCCGACCGACAGCCGCACCGGCCCGTCATTGACGAGGTCCCAGTCGACCAGCGTGTCGAGCGTTTCGCGCAAGGGCGCGACGTCGTAATAGCTGAGCGCCGCCGGCGTGCCCGGCGCGGCGAATTGCGGCGGAACCCCGCGCGGGCGAAAGAAGCCGGGAACACCGGTCGCCAGCACGACGCCCGCCGACCATTCGTGCACCCATTCGCGCACCCGGTCGTCGGGCAGGATCGGAAACCATGGCAGCACGCCCGCCGCCGTTTCCCAGAATTGCCGCAGCCGTTCCACCCGGCGCTCGGGCGGGTTGCCGGCAAAGATCGCGGCATTGATCGCGCCGATCGAGATGCCGGCGACCCAATCGACCTCGATCTGCGATTCGCCCAGGCGTTCGATCACCCCGGCCTGATAGCTGCCGAGCGCGCCGCCGCCCTGCAACACCAGCGCAACGCAGTCGGGAAGCGGCAGGCCGGTCGGGGATCGTCGGCGCAAACGGGGGTCGGCTTCGGCCATCGGATACACTTTGCGCGTAATGGGGTCTGGGTTCAACGGCACTACAACCGATTTCACGGCGCACGGTTGCAACATCGGGGCGGCTTCGCGCATTTCAGTACGCACCTTCAACGAACGGACCGCTGCCCATGCGCCTCGACGATCTTGATCCCTCCAGCAATGTCGACGATCTCGGCCGCGGTAGTGGCGGCATGGGCGGCGGCGGGTTCAACCTGCTGGGTCTGTTGCCGCTGCTGCTCGGGCGCGGCCTGGGCTGTGGCACGATCGGCATCATCGCGATCGTCGGCGTCGCGTTCCTGATGTTTTCGGGCGGGGGCGGCCTGCTCGGCGGCGGATCGCAGGCGCCGACCACGCAGCAGGGTTCGTCGCAGGCGAACGTGCCGTGCGATACCGCGGAGGAGCTGTTCGCCTGTCGCGTGCTGAAATCGACCGAGCAGGTCTGGGGACAGATCTACACCGAACAGGGTGCCCGCTACACCCCGCCCCGGCTGCGCTTCTATCAGGATAATGGCCAGTCGGGCTGCGGCGCGGCGCAATCGGCGATGGGGCCGTTCTATTGCCCGCCCGATCGCGGCGTCTATCTCGACACCAATTTCTTCCGCGAGCTGTCGCAGCGTTTCGGGGCGAGCGGTGATTTCGCGCAGGCCTATGTCGTGGCGCACGAGGTCGGCCATCATATCCAGAACCTGACCGGGCAGGCCGAAGCCGTCAGCCGTGCGCAGCAGACGCTACCCAAGGCGCAGGGCAATGCCCAGTCGGTCCGGCTGGAACTGCAGGCGGATTGTTATGCCGGCGTGTGGGCCAAGCGCAGCGGCCGGATGGAGCCGGGCGATATCGAGGAGGGGTTGCGCGCGGCCGAAGCGATCGGCGACGACACGCTGCAGGGCAATGCCGCCTCGCCCGAGAGCTTCACCCACGGCACGGCGGCGCAGCGCGCGAGCTGGCTCAAGCGCGGCTATGACAGCGGCGATCCGGCGCAGTGCGACACCTTTTCGGGGGCGATCTGATGAGCGTCGCGTTCCGGCGGGAGGATGACGACGAGCATAAGGAACCGCGCTTCGAACTGCCGCTGCCGCCCGGCCCCAACCTCGTCACCCGGCGCGGGCTGGCGGCAATGGCCGAACAGGTCGAGCGGCTGGAGGGCGAACTGGCGGCGGAGGGCGATGCCGAACGGATCACCGCGATCCGGCGCGACCTGCGCTACTGGCGGACGCGCCATTCGACCGCGGAGATCGCTCCTGCCCCGACCGACGAGGTCGGCTTCGGCTCGCGCGTGACCTATGCGCTGAACGGACAGCGCAAGACGATCGAGCTGGTCGGCAGCGACGAGGCCGATCCGGCGGCGGGGCGCATCCCCTTCACCGCGCCGCTGGCGCTGGCGATGACCGGGCTGATGGCGGGCGAGACCGCCGATTTCGGCGGACGCAGCGACGCGATCGAGGTGATCGAGACCGGTCTGATCGAGCCATGATCCGCATCCTGGTCGATGCCGATGCCTGTCCGGTCAAGGACGAGGTGTACCGGGTCGCCGAACGGCATGGTGCCCAGGTCTCGGTGGTCAGCAACAGCCATTTCCGCGTGCCGCTGCTGCCCTGGGTCGAGCGGGTGGTGGTGTCGGACGGCTTCGATGCCGCCGACGACTGGATCGCGGAACGGGCGGACCAGGACTGCGTGGTGGTCACCGCCGATATCCTGCTTGCCGATCGTTGCCTGAAGGTCGGTGCGGTGGTCGTCGCGCCCAATGGCAAGCCGTTCACGACTGCGTCGATCGGCGGCGCGATCGCGACGCGAGCGATCATGGCCGACCTGCGCGCGGGTGGCGAGCAGTTGGGCGGACCGCCGCCGTTCGGAAAGGCCGACCGCTCGCGCTTCCTGCAATCGCTCGACGCCGCGCTGGTGCGGCTGGCCCGCCAACGATAGGAGAAGCGCCATGGCCGAAAAATTCGAACGTCACCGCCAGCCGTGGCGGCCCGATGAAATCCAGAAGCTGCACCAGCTGGCGGGAAAAGGCATGGCGTTGAAGGCGCTCGCCAAGGCGCTGACCCGTAGCGAGGAATCGATCAAGGATCGGGCGAAGGAAGACGGGTTGAAGATCGCGAAGTTGCGGTAGGCTATTTCTTCCCCACAAGGCGGGGAGGATTTTTAGAGCCGCACCAGCATCTTGCCCTTGTTCTGACCGCTGAACAGGCCGAGGAACGCGTCGGTGGTGTTCTCCAGCCCGTCGATCACCGTTTCCTCGCGCTGGAAATTGCCGCTGGCGACGATCTCACCCATGCCCTGCTGAAACTCGCCGATGCGGCCCATGAAGTCGCTGACGATGAAGCCCTGCACGCGAATACGGGCAGCGATCACCCGCATCAGGTAACGCAGGCTGGTCGGCTGCGACGCGTTATAGCCGTCGATCATGCCGCAGATCGCGAAGCGCGCGCCCTGCTTCGCATGCGCCAGCGCCGCGTCGAGGTGATCGCCGCCGACATTGTCGAAATACACATCGATCCCGTCCGGCGCCGCAGCCCCCAGTGCCTTCACCAGCGGCACGTCGCCCTTGTAGTCGATCACCTGATCGGCGCCGAGCGAGCGGACCCATGCGACCTTCTCCGCGCCACCCGCCGATCCGATCACGGTCATGCCCTTCGCCTTGGCGATCTGCACCACGACCGATCCGACGGCACCCGCCGCTGCCGACACGAACACCGTCTCGCCCGGCTTCGCATCGGCCACCGCTAGCAGTCCGAACCACGCGGTCATGCCGGTGAGGCCGAGCGCGCCGAGAAATGCCTGGTCGGGCAGGCCCAGATCGGGGAGCTTCTGCACGCCCTTGGCCGGCACGATCGCCTCGTCACGCCAGCCCGCCATATGCTGGACGCGCGTGCCCACCGGCAGGTCGGCGGCGCGGCTTTCGATCACCTCGCCCGCCGCGCCGCCATCCATCGGCGCGTCGAGCGCGAAGGGCGGGACGTAGCTTTTCACGTCGTTCATCCGTCCGCGCATATAGGGATCGACCGACAGCCAGCGATTGGCGATCCGCACTTCCCCATCGGCTAGGTCGCGCACCGGCAGGTCGCGCAACGCGAAATCCTCCGCGACCGGCATGCCGTTGGGACGCCGAACCAGATGCCATGCCTTCGCCATCATCGATACTCCATATCAGTTTCAGACCGCAACCTAGTGCGTCGCCAATCAAAAGCAAAGGGGCCCGGTTGCCCGAGCCCCTCCGCCTGTCGCCACCGCGAACCGTTTAATAGGTGCCGGGGAAGCTGCGATTGAGGTTGGTGTCGTCCTTGTCCGTGGCCGACCCGGTCACACCGGTACCCGCCGTGGTCGACGTACCCGCACCCACTGCCTGACCCGTCGTGCTCGACGTGCCATAGCGATTGGCTTCCTGCGTACGGTCGTTATTCGACGTGGCGCTGCCGAAGCGGTCGTTGCCGTACCGCTGCTGCGACTGGTTGCCGAACATCGCCTGCTGCTGTTCCTCGTCGCGCCATGCGTCCTTGGCTTCCGACGCGGTCTTGCGCAGCTTCACCTTGCCGTCGACCGACGATACCCAACGCGACGGGATCGAGTGATGGTGGCCGCCGGCATCCGGATCGCTCTTGGTCAGGATGATGCGGTCGCCGCGCACCTTGTCGACGGTGCCGACATGCGCATCGTCCGATCCGACGACTTCCATATGCTCGGTCACGCGCGTCAGGCTGTCACGCTGCGTCTGTCGCTCGGTGCGGAAGGCCGAAAATTCGTTCTGGAATTTCGTCGCATTTTCCTGACGATATTCGTCATAGTCACGGTCGAACGCGCTGACCTGCGTATCGCGCCACGAGCGATAGGCATGGTCACTATGGCGGTCGTCGTAGCGCGACATCTGCTCGTCATAGCGCTGGTCGCGTTCGCGCCGACGCTCGGCATCCTCGTCGCCGAACCATGAGCGGACCTCGTCGCCGGCGCGAGCAAGGAAACCGCGATCCCCGGCGTCATAGTCGAGGTCCTGGCGCTGGCGATCGCCACGGAAGCGGTCGCTGCCGCGGTCGCTGCCGAAAGCCCGATTGCCGGCATAATTCCGGTCGCTGCCATAGCCACGGTCGGCACCATAGCTGCGGTCGGCCCCGTAGCTGCGATCGTTGCCGTAGCTGCGGTCGCCCTGCTCGGTGAAGCGATGGCCGTCATGGGCATAGCTGCCACGATACCGGTCGCTCTGGGCGCCATACGACCGCCCGCCGCGATCGCCATAGTCGAAGTCCCGGCTGCCATAGCCCTGTCCGCGGTCGCCGCCATAGCTCGATCCATAGGACGAACGACCGCCATAATAGTCGCGGTTCCCGTTATCCCGACCGCCGCCCTGCGACGACGCACTGCCATAGCCCTGCGCGCCATAGCCGCCGCGTCCGCGATCCTCCGCATCCCGCCAGCGTCCGTCGTCGCCCCGGTTGTTCCGCGACCAGTCGTCGTCGCGCGAATAGCGATCGTTGCCCATGAAAATCTCCTGCAGATGGTTCATGTGGTTCTTGTTTTCGCGGCGCAGCAGCGGTGCTGCCGTGTCGTATTCACACAAGCGCCGACCCGTATGTTGGTTCCCACCGAACCCGACCCGCACGACGAAGGGCCGTGCTACAGCGGTCGAAGGATTTTGACGGATTTGCGTGGAGACCCGTTGCATCCGCTTTTCGGGGCCGCTAAGGGGACGGCCCCGGCTATGCCGGGAACGGGGCGGGGCTGTAGCTCAGATGGGAGAGCGCTGCAATCGCACTGCAGAGGTCAGGGGTTCGATTCCCCTCAGCTCCACCACCCCCTTTCCTTTCAGCATCGAATTCTTTCACGCTTCCCCATGGCGTCCGCTGAAAGCAAAATAATACCCTACTAAAGTAATGGGATTATTCCCCCGTTCCCGATCCGCCGTACAACGGGGCATCGACGTCGCCCGGTGGCGACCATGAACGGGGAGACACGGGTTTGAAGATGTCCTTTGCACCGCTGGCCGCCATCGCGCTGTTCGGCCTGACCGCCTGCTCGGGCAATAGCGCGACCGACAACGCCGCCGTCGACAATGCCGTGATCGAGACGAACCTGACCACGCTCGACGAGCCGCTGGCGAACGATGCGACGTTCGGTACCGACGGCGCATTCGGTAACGATGTCGCTCCGCTCGGCAACGATGCGCTGCTCGACGCCCCGGCAGCGAACGGGGTCGATCCGGTCACGAACGCCCTTTGAGTTTCGCCGCGCCCCGGCGCGGCTTCCGCGACGCTAGGTAGCTCCCTAAGCGTAACCTCGGCCGGGCGGCAGCAACCGCCCGGCCCTTTTTATTTCGAGCCCAGCCATGTCCGATCCCGACGAGGATCGCCGCCGCGCGATCGATCACGCCACCCGTTCCCTTGCCACTGCGCGCATGGCGTGGCGACAGGCGCAGCCGAGCCGGCGGCATCCCGCCGACTTTCCCCGCCGCGCGCCGATCGCGCGCGCCGTCGAACTGCTGGCGGATGCGCTGTTCCCGGCGCGGATCGGGGGCTTTACCGGCACTACCGGTGGTGAAGACGCGTTCGTCGCTGCGCTGCTGACCGATGCGCTGGCGCTGCTCGACGCGGCGATCACCGCCGAGTTCGCCTATTGGCGCGACGCGGCCGGGATCGATGCCGCGACCGACCGGCCGGCGGAGATCGTACAGCTGTTCGCGGGCACGCTGTCGCGAGTGCGGGCGCTGCTTGATACCGATGTTGCCGCCATCTTTCGCGGCGATCCGGCGGCGCGCAGCGTCGATGAAATCCTGATCTGCTATCCCGGCGCTACCGCGATCCTGCACCACCGGCTGGCGCATGAGCTCGATGCGCTCGGCGCGCCGATCGTCGCGCGGATCGTGTCGGAGATCGCGAACGAGCGGACCGGCATCGACATCCATCCCGGTGCAACGATCGGGCCGGGCTTTTTCATCGACCATGGCACCGGCGTGGTGATCGGCGAAACCGCGGTCATCGGCGCGCGGGTGCGGCTGTACCAGCATGTCACGCTGGGCGCCCGGACTCCGCACCGCTCGCAGCCGCGGACCGAGAGCGGCCCATCGGCCGAGCGCGTCGCCCGGCATCCGATCGTCGGCGACGATGTGGTGATCTATGCCGGGGCGACGATCCTCGGCCGGGTGATGATCGGCGACCGGGCGGTGATCGGCGGCAATGTCTGGCTGTTGCAGGACGTCGCGGCGGGCAGCGTCATCATGCAGCCGGAGGCGGTGGTGGTGGGGTGAGCGGCCTCGCCCCAAGCGTCACCCCAGCGCAGGCTGGAGTCTCCCAGGGCCGACGCGACATTCAGCGATGACGATGATGTTCGTCATTCCCGCGCAGGCGGGAATCCATACACGCCGACGGTTCGGCTGGATCCGCGACGCTGGCGCATTTGCGCTCCCGCCTGCGCGGGAGTGACGACGGAGGATGGAACGAACGTCGTGCATCCAGCGAACTGAATGTCGATCCGCCCTAGTGATGGAGCGGAACAAGAGCCGGGAGAGACCCCAGCCTGCGCTGGGGTGACGCTTGGGTCCGGAGCTGGTCGTTATCGCGCTACCGGATCATTCCCATTCAATGGTACCCGGCGGCTTGCTCGTGTAATCGTACGTCACGCGGTTGATGCCCTTCACCTCGTTGATGATCCGGGTCGCCACACGCGGCAGAAAGTCGCCGGGGAACTGGAACGCCTGCGCGGTCATGCCGTCGGTCGAGGTGACGGCGCGCAGGGCAAGGACGTTGTCATAGGTGCGGCCATCGCCCATCACGCCGACGCTGCGCACCGGCAGCAGTACCGCGAACGCCTGCCAAATCGTGTCGTACAGCCCGGCGTTGCGAATCTCCTCGAGATAGATCGCGTCGGCCTTGCGCAGAATATCGCAACGTTCGCGCGTCACCTCGCCGGGGATACGGATCGCGAGGCCGGGTCCGGGGAACGGGTGGCGACCGACGAACACATCCGGCAGGCCCAGTTCGCGACCCAGCGCGCGGACCTCGTCCTTGAACAGTTCGCGCAAGGGTTCGACCAGCGCCATGTTCATGCGTTCGGGCAGGCCGCCGACATTGTGGTGGCTCTTGATGGTGACAGAGGGGCCGCCGGTGAAGCTGACACTTTCGATCACATCGGGGTAGAGCGTGCCCTGGGCAAGGAACTGCGCGCCGCCCAGCTTGTTCGCCTCGGCCTCGAACACGTCGATGAAGGTCTTGCCGATGAACTTGCGCTTGGCCTCCGGGTCGGTGACACCGGCCAAACCGTCCATGAACAGGTCCTGCGCATCCACATGGACCAGCGGGATATTGTAGTGACCGCGGAACAGGCTGACGACCTGTTCGGCCTCGCCCGCGCGCAGGATGCCGCCATCGACGAATACGCAGGTCAGCTGCTCGCCGATCGCTTCGTGGATCAGCAGCGCGGCGACTGACGAATCGACCCCGCCCGACAGGCCGCAAATGACCTTGGCCGAACCGACCTGCTCGCGGATCTCGGCGATCTTCGCCTGGCGGAACTCGGCCATCGTCCAGTCGCCGGTCAGGCCGCAGACATGGCGCGCGAAATTGGCGATCAGCTTGCCGCCATCGGGGGTGTGGACGACCTCCGGATGGAACTGCACGCCGTAATAGCGGCGGTCGTCATCGGCGACGACGGCGTAAGGTGCGCCGGGGCTGGTCGCGACGGTGCGGAAACCGGGGGCGAGCGCGGTGACCTTGTCGCCATGGCTCATCCAGACCTGATGCCGATCAGTCCTGGCCCAGAGGCCGTCGAACATCGCGCAGTCGTCGCCGACCTCGATATAGGCTTCGCCGAACTCGCCCGAATGGCCCTTCTCGACATTGCCGCCCAGCTGCTGGGTCATGACCTGCTGGCCGTAGCAGATGCCGAATACCGGTACGCCGGAATCGAAGATCGCCTGCGGGGCGCGGGGGCTGCCGTCGTCGCAGACCGATGCGGGCCCCCCCGACAGGATCACCCCCTTTGGCCGCATCCGTTCGAACGCCTCTTCGGCCTTCTGGAACGGGGCGATTTCGGAATAGACACCGGCCTCGCGCACGCGACGCGCAATCAGCTGCGTCACCTGGCTGCCGAAGTCGACGATCAGGATGGAGTCGGGGGTCTCGTTCATGGGCACCCGATAGCGGGGAGCTTGGCGGTAGGAAAGCCGACGCGCGATATTCGTGCACGCGAAGGACGATCGCCTTCGCGCGCACGCACGGGCCCTATCCGATCGGCTTCACCGTCATGCCCGTCCATTTGGCGATGAACGCCCACAGATCGGCCGTCTCCTCGATCACCTTGTCGGTCGGCTTGCCCGAGCCATGGCCGGCGCGGGTTTCGATACGGACGAGGTGCGGCTTGGGCCCGATGTCCTTCGACTGGAGCATCGCGGTGTATTTGAACGTATGGCCCGGCACCACGCGGTCGTCGGTGTCGGCGGTGGTCGCGAGGATCGCCGGATAGGTCACCCCCGCCTTCACATTGTGATACGGCGAATAGGTCAGCAGGTTGCGAAAATCGGCTTCCTTGGCCGGTACGCCGTAATCGTCGACCCAGTAGCGGCCGGCGGTGAAGCGGTCGAAGCGCAGCATGTCCATCACGCCCACCGCCGGCAGCGCGGCGGCGAACAGGTCGGGCCGCTGGTTGACGACCGCGCCGACCAGCAGGCCGCCGTTCGACCCGCCCTGGATCGCCAGCTGGCCCTTGCCGGTGACACCCTGCGCGATCAGGTCCTCGCCCGCGGCAATGAAGTCGTCGAACACGTTCTGCTTGTTCAGCAGCTTGCCGCCGTCATGCCATTCCTTGCCATATTCGCTGCCGCCGCGGATATTGGCGACCGCCAGCACGCCGCCCTGCTCCAGCCACGCAACGCGCCCCGCCGAGAAGCCCGGAAGGATCGGCACGTTGAACCCGCCATAGGCGTAGAGCAGCGTCGGGGCGGGCTTGGTCACGTCCTTGCGCTTAACGATGAACATCGGGACCTTGGTCCCGTCCTTCGACGTGTAGAAGCGCTGGCGCACGTCATACTGCGTGGGGTCGAACGCGACCTTCGGCGTCGCCCACGGCGTCACTGCGCGGGTCGCGGCGTCGTAGCGATAGATGGTGGTCGGCGTCGCGAAGCTGGAGAAGGCAAAGAAGCCCTCGTTATTGTCCAGCTCACCGCCGACACCGCCGACCGTACCGATGCCGGGCAGCTCGATCGCGCCGTCAGGCTTGCCGTCGAGGGTGAAGCGCTTCACCTCGGTCTTCGCGTCGACCAGATACGCCGCCATGATCCGCCCGCCGACCAGCGACGCGCCGTTCAGCACCGCCTTTTCCTGCGGCACGATTTCTTTAGGCACCGGATTGACGGCGGCCATGTCGAGCGTGACGACGCGCAGGCGGGGCGCGTCCTGCGTCGTGGTCAGGAACAGCGTGCTGTCCTTCGACCCGATCGTCGACCAATCGACGTTGTCGGTGTTGACGATCGTCCGTGGCTTGTCGTTCGGCCTGGTCAAGTCGAGGACCGCGATCTCGGTATGGTCGCCCGGACCGCTGGTCGAAATGACCAGCCAGCGACCGTCGTCGGTGATGCCGGGATAGAAGGTGTAGCGCGGCTGGTCGGGCCGCTCATAGATCAGCTGGTCAGCGGTCTGCGGCGTGCCGAGCTTGTGGAAATAGACCTTGGCGTTCAGGTTCTGGCTCTGGAACTCCTGCCCCTTTTCCGGGGTCGGGAATCGGGCATAGTAGAAGCCCGAGCCGTCCTTCACCCACGACGCCGACAGGCCGTACTTCACCCAGTCGATCTGATCGTCCAGCACCTTGCCGCTGTCGACGTCGAGCACGCGCAGCTTGCGCCAGTCGCTGCCGCCGTCCTGAATCGAATAGAGCAGCCGCTTGCCGTCTTTCGACGGCGACCATTCGGCCAGCGCCGTCGCGCCGTCCTTCGACCAGCCATTGGGATCGATCAGCACCCGTCCCTGCCCGTTCACGCTGTCGCGGACATAGAGCACCGACTGGTTCTGCAGGCCCGAGTTACGGCTGTAGAAATAGCGGCCGCCCTCGCGCTGCGGCACGCCGACGCGTTCATAGTCGAACAGCTTGGTCAGGCGGCTCTTGAAGATATCGCGGCCGGGCAGCGTCGCCAGATAGGCGTCGGTGACCTTGTTCTCCGCCGCGACCCATGCCGCCACTTGCGGATCGTTGCGGACGTCGTTTTCCAGCCAGCGATACGGGTCGGCGACCTTCACCCCGAACTGTTCGTCGACCTGATCGACGGTGCGGGTCTGGGGATAGGCGATGGTCTGGGCAAGGGCAGTCGTGCTGGTCATCAGGCACGCGATCGCGGCAAAGGCATGGCGGTACATCGTTGCTCCATCGGGCAGGCCGGACAGTATCCGGCGTTACCAGCAGGATACGCGAGCGCCGCGTCCGCGCAACCCCGCGAGACACCGTAACCCGCGCCAACGAAAAAGGGCGGCCGTACCGAAGTACGACCGCCCCCTGTTCCGGCTTTCGCGAAACGCGCCGATCAGGCGGCTTCGTCGAAATCCTCGTCGGCCAGGACCGGCCCCGAATCCTGACCCTTGGCCGACACGTCGCGGTCGACGAATTCGATGATCGCCATCGGCGAGGCGTCCGACGCGCGGATGCCGGCCTTGATGATGCGGGTATAGCCGCCGTTGCGGTCGGCATAGCGGGTCGCTAGCACGTCGAACAGCTTTGTCAGCTGCGCATCGTCGAGCAGACGCGCATGGGCCAGACGACGGTTCGACAGGCCGCCCTTCTTCGCCAGCGTGATCAGCTTTTCGACATAGGGACGCAGTTCCTTCGCCTTGGCGACGGTGGTGGTGATCTGCTCGTGCTTGATCAGTGCGGCCGACATGTTGCGGAACAGCGCAATGCGGTGTGCCGAGGTACGCTGCAGCTTACGGCCGCCGACGCGATGACGCATGAGTATTTCCTTCGTTCGTTAAGGGGCCGTGTCACGGTACCCCAGAGCTGGTGGCTGTTGGAGGCCGCCACCGGGTCGCCTGTTCGCGGCAAAGTTCACTAAGTTCACACTTGCCGCGTAGTTGTTTGCCGGGCGGCCAGCGGCAAAGCCGCTGGCGTCGGTCGGGCTGGAAGCCCGCCGGCCGGGCTGGTTTTGTCTCCGGGGCAGGCTCGCCTGCCCCGGTGCAAAATCAGCCCATTATCTCCTGTTCCAGCTTCTTCGCCATCTCTTCGATGTTCTCGGGCGGCCATCCGGGGATGTCCATGCCGAGGCGAAGGCCCATCGACGACAGCACTTCCTTAATTTCGTTCAGCGACTTGCGGCCGAAATTCGGGGTGCGCAGCATCTCGGCCTCGGTCTTCTGGACCAGATCGCCGATATAGATGATGTTGTCGTTCTTGAGGCAGTTGGCCGAGCGGACCGACAGTTCGAGCTCGTCGACCTTCTTGAGCAGGTAGCGGTTGATCTGCGCGGTATCGCCCTGGCCTTCGCTCTGCGGTGCCGCAACCTGCGTGCCGGTGGCGGCAGCGCGGGGCAGCGTCGAATCGTCGAAGTGGACGAACAGCGCCAGCTGGTCCTGCAGGATGCGACCGGCATAGGCCAGTGCGTCCTCAGGGGTGACGGTGCCGTCGGTTTCGATGGTCAGCGTCAGCTTGTCGTAATCGAGTTCCTGCCCAACGCGGGTGTTCTCGACCTTGTAGCTGACCTGGCGAACCGGCGAATACAGCGCATCGACCGGGATCAGGCCGATCGGCGCATCGGCCGGACGGTTGCCGGCGGCGGGCACATAGCCCTTACCGACGTCGGCGGTCAGTTCCATGTTGAGCGTCGCACCATCGTCGAGATGGCACAGCACCAGTTCCGGGTTCATGACTTCGATGTCGCCGGTGACGGCGATGTCGCCGGCCTTCACTTCGGCAGGACCGGTCACCGACAGCTGCAGACGCTTCGGGCCTTCGCCCTGCATCTTGAGCGCAATCTGCTTCACGTTCAGCACCATGTCGGTCACGTCCTCACGGACGCCGGCAAGGCTGGAAAATTCGTGAAGGACGTTTTCGATCTTGATCGAGGTGACGGCGGCGCCCTGCAGCGACGACAGCAGCACGCGACGCAGCGCGTTGCCGAGCGTCAGGCCGAACCCACGTTCCAGCGGCTCGGCGACGAAGGTCGAACGGCGCTTGGGATCGCCGCCCGGCTTCTTCTCGAGGCCGCTCGGCTTCTTGAGTTCCTGCCAGTTCTTAGCGTTGACGGACACGGGCTTCCCCTAGCTTGGCGGCGCGGAAAGGACGGGTCCGCGCCATGAAAGAACAGCCCCGCCGGACGAACCCGGCGGGGCGGCAGGCACGGATCAGACGCGGCGGCGCTTCGACGGGCGCACGCCGTTGTGCGGGATCGAGGTCACGTCACGGATCGACGTGATCTGGAAGCCGACAGCCTGCAGCGCACGCAGTGCCGATTCGCGACCCGAACCCGGGCCCTTCACCTCGACTTCGAGCGTGCGCACGCCGTGGTCGGCAGCCTTGCGGCCGGCGTCCTCGGCAGCGACCTGCGCGGCGTACGGGGTCGACTTGCGCGAGCCCTTGAAGCCCATCATGCCGGCCGACGACCAGCTGATCGCATTACCCTGCGCATCGGTGATGGTGATCATGGTGTTGTTGAAGCTGGCGTTCACATGGGCGACGCCGGCGGTGATGTTCTTGCGCTCGCGACGGCGAAGGCGCTGCGGTTCACGTGCCATTATTGGAAATCCTGACCTGAGTATCGTGCGTGGTACGGAGATCGGGAGGCGGTCAGCCTCTTACCTGTCTCCGACGGAGAAGAAGTCAAAAACAGTCCCCCGGACTGTTTCTTACTTCTTCTTACCCGCGATCGGCTTCGCCTTGCCCTTGCGGGTGCGCGCGTTGGTGTGCGTGCGCTGGCCGCGGACCGGCAGGCCCTTGCGGTGACGCAGGCCACGATAGCAGGCGAGATCCATCAGACGCTTGATGTTCATCGCGGTCTGGCGACGCAGATCGCCTTCCACGGTGTGGCTGGCGTCGATCGCCTCGCGGATCTGCAGCACTTCCTGGTCGCTCAGGTCCTGCACGCGACGCTCCGCTGCGATGCCGAGCTGGTCGGTGAGCTGCTTGGCCTTTGCCGGACCGATGCCGTGGATATACTGCAGCGCGATGATCACGCGCTTGTTGGTCGGGATATTAACACCCGCGATACGTGCCATGAACTAAATTCTCCCAGCTCCACGAAGCGCCGCATGGCAGCGGGCTTCATCTCGTAGCGTTGCGACCCGTCACGCGCGATCGCGGCGAACGCGCGAAAGCGCCGCCGTAACCGGTATGTCGGGGTGGATCGCTGATACGGACCGATTCCCGGGGTGTCAACCGGTAGACGGAACCAAAATCGGGATGGGGCGTGAGGCGTTATCACTCGGCGATGTGCCGGATATCGCTAGACCACAGGAGCAGCCGCCGCCCTCGATCTCATCGTCACCCCGGACTTGATCCAGGGTCGCGCTCCCTGCGAGCGTAGCAGCAGCAGAAAAAGAGGAAGAAGAAGAAGCGGGACCCCGGCTCAAGGCCGGGGTGACGTCGTAAATTGTAATAGTGGAGCGGCAGGCCGATGGCCCGCCCTCCCCCTACTTGTCGAGGATACCCGCAATCTGCGCGGTCACATCGTCCATGTCGGCCATGCCGTCGACGCGGTGGACCAGCCCGCGCGCTTCGTACAGCGGCAGAATTGGTGCGGTCTTGGCGCGATATTCGACCATGCGGGTGCGCACGGTGGCTTCGTTGTCGTCGGGACGCCGCTTGAACTCGGTGGCGCCGCACGCATCGCACACGCCGCTTACCGCCGGCTGCTTGAACGTGTCGTGATAGCCTGCGCCGCAATTGGCGCAGGTGAAGCGACCTACGATCCGCTCGACCAGCGCATCCTCGTCGACGACCAGTTCGATGACATGGGTCAGCTGACGCCCGCGATGTTCGAGCAGCAGGTCGAGCGCGTCGGCCTGCGCGGCCGTGCGCGGATAGCCATCGAAGATCGCGCCGCGATCGCCCAGCTGGTCGAGCCGCTCGCCGATCAGCGCCGAGACGATCGCGTCCGACACCAGTTCGCCCGCGTCCATCACCGCCTTGGCCTGCAACCCCACCGGGCTGCCCGCCTTGACCGCCGCGCGCAGCATGTCGCCGGTGGAGAGCTGCACCATGCCGCGGGCGCTTTCGAGCCGCGCGGCCTGGGTTCCCTTGCCCGCTCCCGGCGGTCCGAGAAGGATGATGTCCATAGCTGCCCCCTTGTCCCGTAGTGCGCCTTAGCGCAAGCGTCCGCCCTTGAGCTTCGCCTTCTTGATGAGGTCGCCATACTGGTGCGCCAGCAAGTGCGACTGGATCTGCGTCACCGTGTCCATCGTGACGTTGACCACGATGAGCAGGCTGGTGCCGCCCAGATAGAAGGGGATCGACAGCGCCGATACCAGATATTCCGGCAACAGGCAGATAATGACCAGATAGGCCGCGCCGATCACCGTGATCCGGGTCAGGACGTAATCGAAGTAATTCTCGGTATTCTTGCCCGGGCGAATGCCGGGGACGAACCCGCCATAGCGCTTCAGGTTGTCGGCGGTCTCTTCGGGATTGAAGACGATCGCGGTGTAGAAGAACGAGAAGAACACGATGCCCGCGCCGTACAGCAGCATGTACAGCGGCTGGCCGTGCGCCAGATACTGATTGAGCGTGATGATGAAATCGCCCCAGCGGCTCTCGCCCGCGGTCGCTTGCCCCGCGAACTGGGTGATCGTCACCGGCATCAGCAGCAGCGAGGAAGCGAAGATCGGCGGGATCACGCCCGCGGTGTTGATCTTGAGCGGCAGGTGGCTGCGATCGGCCTGCACCCCGCGCGCCGTCTGGCGCTTGGGATACTGGATCAGGATGCGGCGCTGCGCCCGCTCCATGAAGCAGATGAACAGGACGAGCCCGGCGACCGCGACGACGATACCGATCAGCGTGATCGGGTTCATCGTGCCCGACCGGCTGCCCTCGAACAGCTGCAGCAGCGTCGTCGGCAGATGGGCGACGATGCCGGCCATGATGATCAGCGAAATGCCGTTGCCGATGCCGCGGCTGGTGATCTGCTCACCCAGCCACATCAGGAACATCGTACCGCCGATCAGCGAGATGACCGCCGCGACGCGGAAGGTCATGCCCGGCTCAATCACCGCCTGCGCGCCGGCCGAGGCGCCGAACGCCTCCAGCCCGACGGCGATGGTATAGCCCTGGATCGCGGTCAGCAGCACCGTGCCGTAGCGGGTATATTGGTTGAGCTTCTTGCGCCCTGATTCGCCTTCCTTCTTGATGGCGGCAAGCTGCGGGCTGAGCGAGGTCGCAAGCTGCACGACGATCGACGCGGTGATATAGGGCATGACGCCCAGCGCGACGACCGACATGCGCGTCAGCGCACCGCCCGAAAAGGTGTTGAAGAAGTCGAGAACGCCGCCCTGCGTCTGGTTCGCGAGCAGGCCGAGCTGCGTCGGGTCGATGCCCGGCAGCGGCACATAGCTCAGCATACGGAACACGATCAGTGCCCCAAGCGTAAACCACAGGCGCTTCTTCAGTTCGGTCGCCTGACCGAATTTCGACAGATTGAGATTGGTCGCAAGACCGTCTGAGGCGGCTGCCATGGATATGTCCCGAATGATGCTGGCGGGCCATCAACCCACCCCCCGGGCGACCATATAGGGGTTGCTGCCGGGATGTCTAAGGGGGGAGCGCTAACCCTCTTAGGAAACCGTCAGGTTCGAGCAGCTTCGAGCGCAGTCGAGAAGCGTCTGTCGAGAACGGGCCGCCCAGCGGAACCCCGTTCTCGATACGCGCTCTCGACAGGCTCGATCGCTATTCGAACCGAACGGGAGCGGGTGTTACGCGTGCGCAGCCTTCTTGGCGGCGAGCGTCTTGCCCTTCTTCGCAGCGGCCTTTTCGTGCGCGGGCACGACTTCGATCACCGACACCGAGCCACCGGCCTTTTCGACCGCTTCGATCGCCGACTTCGACGCGCCGGCGACGGTGAAGGCCAGCTTCACGTTCAGTTCGCCCTTGCCGAGCAGACGGACGCCGTCCTTGCCACCACGGGCGAGGTTCGCGGCCTTCAGCGCGGCGTGGTCCAATGCGGCACCGGCTTCGATCTTGCCGGCGTCGACCGCCTTCTGGATCGCACCGAGGTTCACTTCGGCATAATCCTTGGCGAAGATGTTGTTGAAGCCGCGCTTCGGGATGCGCATGTGGAGCGGCATCTGGCCGCCTTCGAAGCCGGCGATCGAGACGCCTTCGCGGCTCTTCTGACCCTTCTGGCCGCGACCGGCGGTCTTGCCCTTGCCCGAGCCGATGCCGCGTCCGACGCGCATCTTGCTCTTGCGGGCGCCTGCATTGTCGCGGATTTCGTTGAGTTTCATGTGTTGCACTCGCTTTCGCTATGTTCGCGCTGAATAAATGAGGAAGGGGGCCGCTTAGCCCCCTTCCCCGTATTTGTCACCGGTAAAGGTAGAAGGCTCAGCCTTCGACCGACACCATGTGCTGCACCTTGCGGATCATGCCGCGCACCTCGGGGGTGTCGGTCAGTTCCACGGTCTTGTGCATCTTGTTGAGGCCGAGACCGATCAGCGTCGCGCGCTGGTCCTTGGTCCGGCGGATCGGCGACCCGGTCTGGGTGATCTTGACGGTTGCCATCGCTCGTTACTCCACGATCGCCGCGGCATCAGCCTCGGCGGTCTGCGATCCGCCACGACCCAGCAGGTCGGCGATCTTCTTGCCGCGACGCTGGGCCACCGCCTTCGGCGACGACTGGTCGTTCAGCGCCTCGAAGGTCGCGCGGATCATGTTGTACGGGTTCGACGTGCCGACCGACTTGGTCACGACGTCGGCCACGCCCAGCGATTCGAAGATGGCGCGCATCGGGCCACCCGCGATGATGCCGGTACCGGCAGGCGCCGAACGCAGCGTCACGCGACCGGCACCGAAGTGGCCGTTGCCGTCATGGTGCAGCGTGCGACCGTCCTTGAGCGGAACGCGGACCATCGCCTTCTTGGCAGCGGCGGTCGCCTTCGAGATGGCTTCCGGCACTTCGCGCGCCTTGCCATGCCCGAAACCGACGCGGCCCTTGCCGTCGCCGACGACGACGAGCGCTGCGAAACCGAAGCGCTTGCCGCCCTTCACGGTCTTCGACACGCGGTTGATGTGTACGAGCTTTTCGATCAGCTCTTCGCCACCATCGTCCTGGCCGCCACGACGGTCGTCGCGACGCCCGCCACGGTTGCCGTCACGACCACCGCGACCGCCGCCGCCGGGACCACCCGGACCGCCGCGACCGCGACCGCCACGGGGACCACGGCCCTGCGGCTGCTCGCCACCCGGCGCGGCCGACACGTCGGCGGCGGGGGTTTCGGCCTGATTGTTTTCGTCAGCCATGTCTTAGAACTCCAATCCGGCTTCGCGGGCGGCCTCGGCCAGCGCCTTGACGCGGCCGTGGAACAGGAAGCCGCCACGGTCGAACACGACCTGCGTCACGCCGGCGGCCTTCGCCGCTTCCGCAACGCGGGTACCGACGCCCTTGGCGGCATCGACATTCGCGCCCGAGGTGCCACGCACGTCCTTTTCTAGGGTCGATGCGGCAGCGACCGTACGGCCGGCTGCGTCGTCGATGACCTGGGCATAGATGTGCTTGCCCGAACGATGGATCGAGAGCCGCGCACGGCCACCCGAACGCGCCTTCAGCGCGGTGCGATTGCGCCGACGGCGCTTCTCGAAGAGGGAGAGACCCTTGGTCATTACTTCTTCTTCCCTTCCTTGCGGAAGATGAACTCGCCGTCGTACTTGATGCCCTTGCCCTTGTACGGCTCGGGCTTACGCCAACGACGGATCTCGGCAGCGATCTGACCGACCTTCTGCTTGTCGATCCCGCTGATTTCGATCGTGGTCTGATCGGGCGTCTTGATCTCGATGCCTTCCGGCACGTCGATGTTGACGTCGTGGCTGTAGCCGAGCTGCAGCTTCAGGTTCTTGCCCTGGGCCGCGGCGCGATAGCCGACGCCGGTGATCAGCAGCTTCTTGGTGAAGCCGGTCGTCACGCCGGTGATCAGGTTCTGCACGAGCGTGCGCTGCATGCCCCAGAACGCGCGCGCGCGCTTGGTTTCGTTGGCCGGCTGCACCGAGATGCTGTCGCCTTCGACGGCATAGGCGATGTCGTCCGCCAGCGGCAACGTCAGCGTGCCCTTGGGGCCCTTAACGCTCAGCTCGCGCCCTGCAATGTTGGCGGTCACGCCGGCCGGAACCGGGACTGCCTTCTTACCGATGCGGCTCATCAGAAGACCTCCGCGAGCACTTCGCCACCGACATTCTGTTCGCGCGCTTCGGCGTCGGACAGAACGCCACGCGGCGTCGAGACGATGGTGATGCCAAGGCCGTTGCGGACCTTCGGCAGTTCCTGCGAACCCGAATAGACGCGGCGGCCGGGCTTCGAGACGCGCGCGACGTGCTTGATCGCCGGCTGGCCTTCGAAATACTTCAGCTCGATGCGGATGCCGGCCGCGGGGCCCATCTGCTCTTCGCTGTAGCCACGGATATAGCCCTCGCGCTGCAACACGTCGAGGACACGGGCCCGCAACTTGCTGGCAGGCGTCAGGACGGAGTCCTTGCGCGCGCGCTGGCCGTTGCGGATGCGGGTGAGCATGTCACCCAGGGGATCGGTCAATGCCATTGCTGTGTTCCTTACCAGCTCGACTTCGTGACGCCGGGGATCAGGCCCTTGTTGGCCAGCTCACGCAGCATGACGCGGGCGAGACGGAACTTGCGATAATAGCCGCGGGGACGCCCCGTCAGCTCGCAACGGTTGCGGATGCGGGTCGGATTCCCGTTGCGGGGAATCTCGGCCATCTTCAGCCGCGCGATCAGGCGCTCGGTTTCGTCGAGCGACTGGTCGGCTGCGATCGCCTTCAGCTTCGCATATTTGGGTGCGAACTTCTTGACGAGGGCGCGACGGCGCTCGTTCTTGTTCACGGAACTCAGTTTCGCCATGGACTTAAGCTCTCTTCGTTAAAGCGCAGACCGCTCCCCGGCGAAGGGGAGCGGTATTGGTTATGCCGCCTTCTTTTCCTCGGCACCCTCTTCCTGCGGGAAGGGGAAACCGAAGAGACGCAGAAGCTCGCGAGCCTCCTCGTCGGTCTTGGCGGTAGTGGTCACGATCACATCCATGCCGCGCACCTTGTCGATGCGGTCATAGTTGATTTCGGGGAACACGATCTGTTCCTTGATGCCGCAGGCATAGTTGCCACGGCCGTCGAACGACTTCGGGTTCAGGCCACGAAAGTCGCGAACGCGGGGAAGCGCGATGGTGATGAAGCGATCGAGGAATTCGTACATCCGCTCGCGGCGCAGCGTGACCTTGCAGCCGATCGCCATGCCTTCGCGCAGCTTGAACTGCGCGATCGACTTCTTCGCCTTCGTGACGACAGGCTTCTGGCCGGCGATCAGTTCCATTTCGGAGCTGGCCTGCTCGACCTTCTTCTTGTCCTGCGTCGCTTCGCCGACGCCCATGTTCAGGACGATCTTGTCGAGACGCGGGATTTCCATCACGTTCTTGTAACCGAACTTGTCGGTCATCGCCTTCACGATGCGATCGTCATAGATCGCCTTCATGCGCGGCTTGTATGCATCAGCCATTGATGACCTCCCCGCCCTTCACGGCGACCCGAACCTTCTTGCCGTCACGCTCTTCGAAGCGAACGCGCGTCGGCTTGCCGTCGACGACATGCGCGACCTTGCTGACGTGCATCGGCGCTTCGACACGCACCAGACCACCCTGCGGGTCGGCCTGGTTAGGCTTCTTGTGGCGCACGGCGATGTTCACGCCGGACACGACAACCTTGCCGTCCTTCGGCATCGACTGGGTGACCTGGCCGGTCTTGCCCTTGTCCTTGCCCGACAGGACGATCACGGTGTCGCCCTTCTTGATCTTCGCAGCAGCCATTACAGCACCTCAGGGGCGAGCGAGATGATCTTCATGAAGCCCTTCGAGCGCAGCTCGCGGACCACCGGGCCAAAGATACGGGTGCCGATCGGCTCCTCGTTCTTGTTGACCAGCACCGCGGCATTGCCGTCGAAACGGATCACCGAACCGTCGGTGCGACGGATGTCCTTGGCGGTGCGAACGATGACGGCGCGATGCACGTCACCCTTCTTCACGCGGCCGCGCGGAGCGGCTTCCTTGATGCTGACGACGATGACGTCACCGACACCCGCCACGCGGCGCTTGGACCCGCCAAGCACCTTGATGCACTGCACCCGCTTCGCGCCGCTGTTGTCTGCGACGTCGAGATTGGATTGCATCTGAATCATGGATGCGATTCCTTACCCTATGGGGCCGATTCCGACCGGACCCCGCCTGCTAAAAATGAACCCCCGGCTGCGGGCATACCGCGCCGGGGGGAGCGGCCCATTAACCGCCCCATGGCGAAAAGGCAAGCGCCTCTCCGCGAATGTTCGTTACCTCCGGGCCTGACCCCGGAATTGCGTACGGGGCGGGGGTTGGAAACCCCCGCCCCGCAAAGGCTTACGCCTCGGCTGCGACTTCCGCCGGCGTCGCGTGGGTGTTGACCCGCTCGATCACCTTCCAGGTCTTCAGCTTCGAGATCGGCGCGGTCTCTTCGATGCGCACGGTCTCGCCTTCGCGATACTCATTGCCCTCGTCATGGGCATGGTACTTCTTCGAACGGCGGATGATCTTGCCATAGAGCGGGTGCTTGACCTTCCGCTCCACGCTCACCACCACCGTCTTGTCGGTCTTGTCCGAGACGATCATCCCGGTCAGCACGCGCTTCGGCATGTCTCTCGTCCTTACTTGTCGGACGAGCGCGAACGCTCGCCCTGCAGCGTCTTGATCCGCGCGATGTCGCGACGGACTTCCTTCACGCGGGTCGGCTTTTCCAGCTGGCTGGTCGCCGCCTGGAAACGGAGGTTGAACGCCTCACGCTTCAGGCTGGTCAACTCATCGACCAGCTGGTCGTCGCTCTTGGCGCGAAGATCGGTTGCCTTCGTCATTTTCAACCCTCCAGGTGCGAGGTGTCGCCCAGACGGGCAACGACCTTGACCGCGATCGGCAGCTTCATCGCGGCGCGCGAGAACGCTTCCGCGGCGAGCGGGCCGGGCACGCCGTCCAGTTCGAACAGGATGCGACCCGGCTTGACGCGAGCGACCCAGAATTCGGGCGAACCCTTGCCCGAGCCCATGCGGACTTCGGCAGGCTTCGACGACACCGGCAGATCCGGGAAGATCCGGATCCAGAGGCGACCCTGGCGCTTGATGTGGCGGGTGATCGCGCGGCGAGCCGCTTCGATCTGACGGGCGGTGATCCGCTCGGGCTCCATCGCCTTCAGGCCATAGGACCCGAAGTTCAGCGACGTACCGCCCTTGGCATCGCCATGGATGCGGCCCTTGAAGGCCTTGCGGAATTTGGTGCGCTTTGGTTGCAGCATCTCACATCATCCTTAGCGGCGGTGATCGTCGCGCGCGGGGCGCACGCCGGAGGTCTGAGCCTCCATCATCAGCCGGTCCTGCGCCATCGGGTCATGGCCGAGGATCTCACCCTTGAAGATCCAGACCTTGACGCCGCAGACGCCATACGCGGTGTGCGCTTCGGCCTCGGCATAGTCGAGGTTCGCACGCAGCGTGTGCAGCGGCACGCGACCTTCGCGATAGCCTTCCGAACGGGCGATTTCCGCACCGCCCAGACGACCGCCGCAAGCGACGCGGATGCCGTCGGCACCCAGGCGCATCGCCGACTGCACCGCACGCTTCATGGCGCGGCGGAAGGCGATACGACGCTCGAGCTGATCGGCAATGCCCTGCGCCACGAGCTTCGCGTCGATTTCCGGCTTGCGGATTTCGACGATGTTCAGCGACACGTCGGACGACGTCATCGAACCCAGCTTCTTGCGAAGCTTCTCGATGTCGGTGCCCTTCTTGCCGATGATCACACCCGGACGGGCAGCGAAGATCGAGATGCGGCACAGCTTGGCCGGACGCTCGATGACCACCTTGGAGATCGCGGCCTGCGGCAGCGTCTTCATGATGTACTGGCGGATCTTGAGATCCTCCAGCAGCAGACGGCCATAGTCGGCGCCTTCGGCATACCAACGGCTGTCCCAGGTGCGGTTGATCTGCAGACGCAGACCGATGGGATTGGACTTGTGACCCATTACGCTTCCTCCACCTCGGACACGACAATGCGCACGCGGCTGAACGGCTTCAGGATGCGCGTCGACTTGCCGCGACCGCGGGTCGCGAAACGCTTCATCGTGATCGACTTGCCGACCGAGGCTTCCTTGACGACGAGTGCGTCGACGTCGAGGTTGTGGTTGTTTTCCGCATTCGCGATCGCCGAAGCGAGGCACTTGCGGACATCGACCGCCATCGCCTTCTTCGAGAAGGCGAGGATGTTCATCGCGTCACCGGCCTTGCGGTTGCGGATCAGCGCGGCGACGAGGTTCAGCTTCTGCGCCGAGCCGCGAACCTGCGTCGCGACGGCCAGAGCTTCCTTGTCACCGACGCGGCGGGGTGCTGCCTGCTTGCTCATCAGCGCTTGCCCTTCTTGTCAGCGGCGTGGCCGGGGAAGAAGCGCGTCGGCGCGAACTCACCGAGCTTCATGCCCACCATGTCCTCGTTGACCGAAACCGGCACGAACTTGCGGCCATTATAGACGTTGAACGTCAGGCCGACGAACTGCGGGAGAATCGTCGAGCGGCGCGACCAGGTCTTGATCGGGCCGGCACGGGTGCCGGCGTCCTGCGCCACTTCCGCCTTCTTCAGCAGATTGAGGTCCACGAACGGACCCTTCCATACGGAACGAGCCATCGCTTAGCCCTTCTTCTTCGCGTGACGGCTACGGATGATCATCTTGTCCGTCGCCTTGTTATGCCGCGTGCGCGCGCCCTTGGTCGGCTTGCCCCACGGGGTGACCGGATGACGGCCGCCCGAGGTCCGGCCTTCACCACCACCGTGCGGGTGGTCGACCGGGTTCTTGGCGACACCGCGGGTCAGCGGGCGAATGCCCTTCCAGCGGTTGCGGCCGGCCTTGCCCAGATTCTGGTTCTGGTTGTCGGGGTTCGACACCGCACCGATCGTCGCCATGCAGGCGGCGTGGATGTAGCGCTGCTCACCCGAGTTCAGGCGAACGATGACCATGCCCTTGTCGCGGCCGACGACCTGCACGTACGTGCCGGCCGAACGGGCGATCTGACCGCCCTTGCCCGGCTTCATCTCGATGTTGTGGACGATCGTGCCGACCGGCACCTGGCCCAGTTCCATCGCGTTGCCCGGCTTCACGTCGGTCTTCTTGCCCGCGATCACCTTGTCGCCGACGTTCAGACGCTGCGGCGCGATGATGTAGGCGACGCGGTCCTTGCCCGCTTCGTCCGCACCATAGTTGATGAGCGCGATGAAGGCGGTGCGGTTGGGATCATATTCGATCCGATCCACGGTGCCTTCAACGTCCCACAGGCGACGCTTGAAGTCGATGATGCGGTAGCGCTGCTTGTGACCGCCGGCGATGCCGCGCGAGGTCACATGGCCCTTGTTGTTGCGACCGCCGGTCTTGGTCTTGCCTTCGGTCAGCGCCTTGACCGGACGGCCCTTGTACAGCGCCGAACGGTCGATCAGGACCAGGCCACGCTGCGACGGCGTGGTCGGATTATATTGCTTGAGTGCCATGTTACTTGGCCCCCTCGGTAATGTCGATCGACTGGCCTTCGGCCAGGGTCACGATCGCCTTCTTGAAGTCCGACCGGGTGTAGGGCGCGCCCTTCCACTTCTTGGTCTTGCCCTTGGTCACGATCGTGTTGACGCCGGTGACGGTGACGTTGAACAGCGCTTCGACCGCTGCCTTGATCTCCGGCTTCGACGCCTTGTTCGCGACCTTGAAGACGACGGCGTTATGCTCGGAGAGCATCGTCGCCTTTTCGGTGATGTGCGGGCTCAGCACCACGTCGTAATGACGGATGTCGATAGCCGACTGCTGCTGCTTAGCCATTGAAGCGGGCCTCCAGCTTTTCGACGGCGGCGCGGGTCAGCACCAGCGTGTCGTGCTTCAGGATGTCATAGACGTTCGCGCCACCGGCGGGCAGGACATTGACCTGACGCAGGTTGCGGGCGGCCAGCGCGAAGCTGTTCTCGACGGCGTCGCCATCGATCACCAGCGACGTCTTGCCGAAGCCGAGCTTCGACAGGTTGCCGAGCAGGACCTGCGTCTTGCCATCGGCAACGGTCAGCTCGTCGAGAACGACCAGCGAACCCGCCTTGGCATGGCTCGACAGCGCCATCTTCAGGCCCAGTGCGCGAACCTTCTTGTTCAGGCCCGGGTTGAAGTCGCGGACGCGGGCGCCGTGCGCCTTACCACCGCCGATGAACACCGGTGCGCGGCGATCGCCGTGACGGGCGACGCCGCCGCCCTTCTGGCGACCCAGCTTCTTGCCCGAACGCGCGACGTCGGCGCGCTCGCGGGTGCCGCGGGCGGTGCCGCGACGCTTTTCGAGCTGCCACGTCACGACCCGGTGCAGGATGTCCGCACGCGGATCGAGGCCGAACACCTCGTCGTTCAGCTCGATATCGCCGCTTTCGACGGCATCGAGGGTCTGTACCTTGACCTTCATGATCAGCCCTCCTGGCCGTCGGTCGCTGCCGGTGCGGCCGCGTCGTTGCTGTTGGCGCTCTTCAGACCAGCGGGGTACGGCGCGTCGGCATGGCGCGCGACCTTCACCGCGTCCTTGACCGTCAGCCAGGTGCCCTTGTGACCGGGAACCGAACCCTTGATGAAGATCAGCCCGCGCTCGACGTCGGTCGACACGACCTGCAGATTCTGCTGCGTGCGGTTACGGTCGCCCATGTGGCCGGCCATCTTCTTGTTCTTGAAGACCTTGCCCGGATCCTGACGCTGACCGGTCGAACCGTGCGAACGGTGTGACACCGACACGCCGTGCGTCGCGCGCAGACCGCCGAAGCCCCAACGCTTCATGGCGCCGGCAAAGCCCTTGCCCTGCGTACGGCCCGAGACGTCGACCATCTGGCCGGCGACATAGTGGTCGGCCGAGATCGTCGCGCCGACATCGAGCAGCGCGTCTTCGTCGACGCGGAACTCGACGACGCGTGCCTTCGGGCTCACTTCGGCCTTGCCGAAATGGCCGCGCTGCGGCTTGGCGACGTTCTTCGCCTTGGCGACGCCGGCGCCGAGCTGCACCGCGACGTACCCGTCACGATCCTTCTCACGACGGGCGACGACCTGCACGTCTTCCAGCTGCAGGACGGTGACGGGCACGTGGCGCCCATCGTCCTGGAACAACCGGGTCATTCCCATTTTCTTCGCGATCACGCCAGTGCGCATGACCCACTCCTCCAACAGAGGCTCGTCTTGACGACGAGCTTGCCTAACGAAAAAGGCCCCGGTGCGCGGTCACCCGCCTCCGAAGCCCCAGCCCTTGCGATCTGCACGCCCCCGCCAGGGCCAGACATCGCCGATATCCCCCACCGAAGGGTCGCATCGACGATAGCGGGGACGCGGACAACGGCATTTGCCCGGAAGCGTCGTGCCGTTCGGTATCCCTGTGGTTGCTTTCCCGGCCTCTACCGCCTGTCGTTCAGAACGAACCGGCGGGAAGCGAAAGCGCGACGCAGGGCGGAATCACCCTACGTCGCGGCAAGCGGGCTTTACGCCAGCTTGATCTCTACGTCCACCCCTGCTGCGAGGTCGAGCTTCATCAGTGCGTCGACCGTCTGCGGGGTCGGCTGCACGATGTCGAGCAGACGCTTGTAGGTGCGGGTCTCGAACTGCTCGCGCGACTTCTTGTCGATGTGCGGGCCGCGGTTGACCGTGAACTTGTCAATGTGCGTGGGCAGCGGAATGGGTCCACGGATCAGGGCGCCGGTGCGACGCGCGGTGTCGGCGATGTCGCCGGCCGCCTGGTCGAGCACGCGATGGTCGAACGCCTTCAGGCGAATACGGATATTGTTGTCCATGGTCCTACCGATGCGAAAGAGCGGGCCGTTGGGACGGCTCTTGATTAACAACGAATGGCTTAGTGGAAACCCCAGCTACAAGCGAGGTGCCCTCATTAAATAGCAAACGGCGACCCCCGTCTCCGGGGGCCGCCGCCTGTTCGAGTCGCTATATTACTTGTCGATGCCGCTGACAACCCCTGCGCCGACGGTACGACCGCCTTCACGGATGGTGAAGCGCTGGCCGACGTCCATGGCGATCGGTGCGATCAGCTTCACGCCCAGCGCGACTTCGTCGCCCGGCATGACCATTTCGGTGCCTTCCGGCAGTTCGATCGTGCCGGTGACGTCCGTGGTGCGGAAGTAGAACTGCGGGCGATAGTTGGCGAAGAACGGCGTGTGACGGCCGCCTTCGTCCTTCGACAGCACGTACACCGACGACTGGAAGTCGGTGTGCGGGGTGATCGAACCCGGCTTCGCCAGAACCTGACCACGCTCCACTTCGTCACGGGCGACGCCGCGGATCAGCGCGCCGATGTTGTCGCCGGCCTGGCCCTGGTCGAGCAGCTTGCGGAACATTTCGACGCCCGTCACGACGGTCTTGCGGACCGATTCGTGGATGCCGACGATTTCGACTTCTTCACCAACCTTCACGATGCCGGTTTCGACGCGGCCGGTAACCACGGTGCCGCGACCCGAGATCGAGAACACGTCTTCGATCGGCATCATGAACGGCTTGTCCAGCGGACGTTCCGGCTGCGGGATCGACTCGTCGACCGCCTTCATCAGTTCCAGGATAGCTTCCTGGCCGAGCTTGGCGTCCGAACCCGACAGGGCGCAGGTGGCCGAACCACGGATGATCGGAATGTTGTCGCCGTCGAATTCACGCTTCGACAGTTCTTCGCGGATTTCCATTTCGACGAGTTCGAGGATTTCCTCGTCGTCGACCAGATCGACCTTGTTCAGGAAGACGACCATGGTCGGAACGCCGACCTGCTTGGCGAGCAGGATGTGCTCCTTGGTCTGCGGCATCGGGCCGTCGGTGGCCGACACGACCAGGATCGCGCCGTCCATCTGCGCGGCGCCGGTGATCATGTTCTTCACATAATCGGCGTGGCCGGGGCAGTCGACGTGCGCATAGTGGCGGGCGGCGGTTTCATACTCGACGTGCGCGGTCGAGATGGTGATGCCGCGCTCGCGCTCTTCCGGGGCCTTGTCGATGTTGGCGAAGTCGACGGCGACGCCGCCCATCGTGTCCGCCAGCACCTTCGTGATCGCGGCGGTCAGCGAGGTCTTGCCGTGGTCGACGTGACCGATGGTACCGATGTTGAGGTGCGGCTTGTTCCGCTCGAATTTTGCCTTAGCCATTTTCCTACCTTCTGATTCGAATTCGGTGCCGCCGGGGCCACGCGAACGCGGCCCTTTAGCGGGTGTTGTTTCGTAATGCCAGCCCCCGAACCGGGGACAGGACGACGAAGTAAATTCGTCGTCGGACGGGACGGTCGTGGGACCGCCCCGCCGGCCGGCCTTTCGGCGTCTCGGAGCTAAGCTGGCTTAGCTCCGTGCGCCTCAGGCCATCTTCGCCTTCACTTCGTCCGCGACGTTCTGCGGCACTTCGTCATAGTGCGAGAACTGCATCGAGTACTGCGCGCGACCCTGGGTGAACGAGCGGAGCTGGTTCACATAGCCGAACATGTTGGCGAGCGGGACCATCGCTTCGACGGTCTGCGCGTTGCCGCGGCTGTCGGTGCCCTGGATCTGGCCACGACGGCTGTTCATGTCGCCGATGACGTCGCCCAGATAGTCTTCCGGGGTCACGACCTCGACCTTCATGATCGGCTCGAGCAGCTTGATGCCGGCCTTCTGGGCCGCTTCGCGCATCGCGCCACGTGCGCAGATTTCGAACGCCAGCGCCGACGAGTCGACGTCGTGGTACTTGCCGTCGATCAGGTGCACTTCGAAGTCGATGATCGGGAAGCCGATCAGCGAACCGGTCTGTGCCGTCTCGCGCATGCCCTTCTCCACCGACGGGATATATTCGCGCGGGATGTTGCCGCCCTTGATCTCGTCGAAGAACTGGTAGCCCGAGCCACGCTCGCCGGGGACGACCTTGACCTTCACTTCGCCGAACTGGCCCGAACCACCCGACTGCTTCTTGTGGGTGTAGGTCAGTTCGACCGGCTTGGCGAGATATTCGCGATACGCCACCTGCGGCGCACCGACGTTCGCCTCGACCTTGAACTCGCGCTTCATGCGATCGACGAGGATTTCGAGGTGAAGTTCACCCATGCCCTTGATGATCGTCTGGCCCGATTCATGGTCGGTCGACACGCGGAACGAGGGGTCCTCGGCGGCTAGGCGGTTGAGCGCGATGCCCATCTTTTCCTGGTCGGCCTTGGTCTTCGGTTCCACCGACAGCTCGATAACGGGTTCCGGGAACTCCATCCGCTCGAGGATGATCGGGTTGGACGCGTCGCACAGCGTGTCGCCGGTCGTCGTTTCCTTCAGGCCCGCGATCGCAACGATGTCGCCTGCGCGTGCCTCGTCGATGTCCTCACGCGAGTTCGCGTGCATAAGGAGCATACGGCCGATCTTTTCCTTCTTATCCTTCACCGAGTTCAGATACCCGCCCTTGGTGAGGGTACCCGAATAGATGCGGGCGAAGGTGAGCGAGCCGACGAACGGATCGTTCATGATCTTGAACGCCAGCAGCGACATCGGCGCATCGTCGGCGGCCGGACGCGAATCCGGAGTCTCGCCGTCGAGCTTCACGCCCTGCACGTCCGGAATGTCCAGCGGCGACGGCAGATAGTCGACCACGGCGTCGAGCAGCGGCTGCACGCCCTTGTTCTTGAACGCCGAACCGCAGACGATCGGCACGAACTGCATGCCGAGCGTACCCTTGCGGATCAGCTTCTTCAGGTCGGCGACCGACGGCTCGTTGCCTTCGAGATAGGCTTCCATCAGGTCGTCGTCCTGCTCGACGGCCATTTCGATCAGGTCGCTGCGATACTTCGCAGCCTTTTCCTTCATGTCTTCCGGAATGTCCTGATATTCGAACTTGGCGCCCAGCGACTCTTCGAGCCAGATGATCGCGCGGTTCTCGACCAGGTCGACGAGGCCCTTGAAGCCGCCTTCGATACCGATCGGAAGATACAGGACCGCCGGACGCGCGCCCAGACGCTCGATGATCGAGTCGACGCAGAAATAGAAGTCGGCGCCGGTGCGGTCGAGCTTGTTGACGAAGCACATGCGCGGCACGCCGTACTTGTCGGCCTGACGCCACACGGTTTCCGACTGCGGTTCCACGCCGGCAACGCCGTCGAAGCAGGCGACCGCGCCGTCGAGCACGCGCAGCGAACGCTCGACCTCGATCGTGAAGTCGACGTGGCCGGGGGTGTCGATGATGTTGATCAGGTGCTCTTCACCCTTGCCCTCTTCCGCGCGCCACTTGCAGGTGGTTGCCGCCGAGGTGATGGTGATGCCGCGTTCCTGCTCCTGCTCCATCCAGTCCATGGTGGCGGTGCCTTCGTGCACTTCGCCGATCTTGTAGGACTTGCCGGTGTAGTAAAGAATACGCTCGGTCGTGGTCGTCTTGCCGGCGTCGATGTGCGCCATGATGCCGATGTTACGATACCGTTCGAGCGGATGGCTGCGGGCCATGGTCGTGCTTCCTTAGCAATGTGGGGAGCGAGGCATGACGCCCGCTCCCCACGATATAGGCGGTTAGATCAGCGGTGAAAAGCCACCGCCGACGCTTACCAGCGGTAGTGCGAGAAGGCGCGGTTCGCTTCCGCCATGCGGTGCGTGTCTTCGCGCTTCTTCACCGCGTTGCCGCGGTTGTTGGCGGCGTCCATCAGTTCGCCCGACAGGCGCGCCGACATGGTGTTCTCGCTGCGGTTGCGGGCCGATGCGATCAGCCAGCGGATGGCGAGTGCCTGGGCGCGTTCGAAGCGGACTTCGACCGGCACCTGGTAGGTCGCACCACCGACGCGGCGCGAACGCACTTCGATGTTCGGCTTCACGTTGTTCAACGCATCGTGGAACACGCCCAGCGGATCCCGCTTCGCGCGGCTCTCGACGGTTTCGAATGCCGAATAGACGATGCCTTCGGCGACGGACTTCTTGCCGTCCAGCATCACCGAGTTCATGAACTTGGTCAGAACCTCATCCCCGTATACGGGATCAGGCAGGATTTCCCGCTTTTCGGGACGACGACGACGAGCCATCAGATATTCCTTCAATCTTCAGCCGGTTCCGGAACCCGTCCGGGGCTTACTGGGGGTAGGTGGACCTCATGTCCGCGCTGGCGATCAGCGCGGCACAGGATCACTTCGGACGCTTGGCGCCGTACTTCGAACGCGACTGGCGGCGATCCTTGACGCCCTGCGTATCGAGCACGCCGCGCAGGACGTGGTAGCGAACGCCGGGAAGATCGCGCACACGACCGCCGCGGATGAGCACGACCGAGTGCTCCTGCAGGTTGTGGCCTTCACCCGGGATGTAGCTGATGACTTCGCGCTGGTTGGTCAGGCGAACCTTGGCCACCTTGCGCAGAGCCGAGTTCGGCTTCTTCGGGGTCGTCGTGTAGACGCGGGTGCAGACACCGCGCTTCTGCGGGTTCTGGTCCATCGCAGGGACCTTCGACTTGGCCTTCTGCGGTTCGCGGCCCTTGCGGACCAGCTGGTTGATCGTCGGCATGAAGCCCTTCACCTTATCTTGCGGTTACTTTGCCGGAGCCGTTCCTGTCAGAAATGCGCAAAGGCCACGTGTGCGAATCGCCACGAGGCCGATGTCTCCAGCAATGTTCAGCTCTTTGCACCCACATGCAGGCCGATGACGGCTAGGACGCCGACCCAGTGGGACGCGCGGCCTATACCGACGGCACCCCGTCCGGTCAATGGTGCGCTTCGGACGGGGGCCCATGCACAACGGGCGGCGGAGCCCTGCCCCGCCGCCCATTCGGACGCACCCGATCGTCGATGGATCAGTTCGCGCTGTTGCCCATCGCGGCGTTCATCGCGTCGGGGGTGTTGCCCATCATCGCATCGCCCGCGGTAGTCACCGAATTGGCTTCGGTCTCCATCGGGTTGATCGGGATCATTTCGTTGCCGACCTCGCCGTCGTTGCGGAAGGCGGCGTTGGCATAGATGTCGTTCGAGACGACGTTGCTGTCGTTCGTCGTGGTGATCTCCTGCCCTCCGCACGCGCCGAGCAGGGCGAGGACGGGCAGAGCGGCGGCGGCGGCGAAACGGGTCATACAATCTCTCCAGCAACTTGGCCGCTCAACGTCGCAAGGGCGATGCCCGTTCCGGTCCGTCAGCGCGCCGAAAAGCCGATATCGACCGCAAAGCCGATCCACATCGCCGCCAGCACCGCATGCGACACGAGGAACAGCGCGAACCGCGGCCGCACGCGCCCGGTGATATGCGCGATGCTGTGCCCGGCGCGAAATGCGACATACGCCCACGCCAGCACCACCTGCGTCAGCGTCGCGAGACCCGTGGCGAGCAGCAGTGGCACGAGCACGAAGTACAGCACCGGCATCTCGAAGAGATTGGCAAGGTTCGCCGCCGGTCGTTCGACCGGGCGGAAATAGGCGCGCATCGCATCGCCATCGGCGAGGTCCGCCGCCTGCGGTCGATGGCGTCGCATATGCCCGATCCGCGCCCGCATCAGCGTCAGGCTGACGAGGAACACCAATGCCACCAAGGCGAAGGTCGGCCACAGGATCGCCCGCGTCATCATCATCGCCCGCCCCCTTTACGCACGCCCGCTGTTCGCCGGCCCGTAGCCAGCCTATACCGTGCCCGTCCATCCGCCAACGGAGCGAAACCATGTCCCCTGCCCTGCCGATCGAAGGTGGCTGTCGCTGCGGCCGCGTCCGCTTCCGCATCGATGCCGCGCCGATGTTCACCATGGCGTGCCATTGCCGCGGGTGCCAACAGATGACCGGCAGCGCCTTTTCCGCGAACCTCGCGGTGCCGAGCGGGGCGCTGCACGTCACCGGCGAGACGGTGAGCGGCGGCCTGCATGGCCAACAGATTCGTCACCACCATTGCGCCCATTGCAAGAGCTGGCTGTTCACCCGCATCGAACCCGATCCGGGGTTCGCCAACGTCCGGCTGGGCGCGCTCGACACGCCGGACGCGTTTCCGCCGTTCATCGAAACCTGGACCGACGAGGCGCTGCCATGGGCGACGACGCCGGCGCGGCATCGCTACCCGAAATTTCCTCCGGCCGAGGCGTTCGGCCCGCTGCTGGCGGAATATGCCGCCTTGCACGCCGACTGACGCGACGCTTCCTTAGGCAGGCTTCGGTCGATAGGAAGCCGCCCATGCGTATCGTGTTCGCCCTGTTGCTGTTGTTCGCGGGTCCGCCCGCCTATGCCCAGTCCGCCACCCGCCCGACGCCGGGCTATGTCCGGGTACGGTTCGACACCTCGGCCGGGCCGATCGTCGTCGCGCTCGACATGAAGCGCGCGCCGGCGACGTCGAAGAACTTCCTCGCCTATGTCGATGACGGCCGGTTCGACGGCACCGATTTCTACCGGTCGGCGCGGCGCAAGGCCGATCCCAAGCTCGGCTTCGTGCAGGGTGGCATCCGCACCGATGCGCGCCGCATCCTGCCCCCCTTCCCGCACGAGCGCACCGACAGGACCGGCGTCCGCCATGTCGACGGCGCGATTTCGATGGCGCGGCGCCCCGAACCCAATTCGGCGGGTGGCAATTTCGTGCTGCTGGTCGGCGCAATGCCGAGCATGGACGCCAAGGGCGACTTCGCCGGCTATGCCGCGTTCGGACGGGTGGTGGGCGGCATGGCGACGGTCAAGCGCATCCTCGCGGTGCCGACCGGCGGCGGGTCGGATGCGATGAAGGGGCAGATGATCCTCGACCCCATCCGCATCCTCCGCGCGCGCAGGCTGGACGGGAAGCCGCACCCGACCGGTGGACCGAAGGTGTGGTTGATCGGGGTACGGCGGTAGGGGGAGCCTGCCGGTCGGTCGGCGTCGGCCGAATGACCGCGGCGTGAGCCACTCGTTTTAAAGCGTCATTCTTTTAGGACGTCGCCCCAGCGGAGGCTGGGGCCTCGCGCGGCGAGGCGCGCGCTCCGTTATGGAGAGATCCCAGCCTTCGCTGGGATGACGTTCGTTTCCAAGGTTGGACTTTCCGATGCCTGTCCGGACCGTAAGTCCGAAGCGGACCATCGCCGTCGATCGATACGACCCACCTCTTTCGTCACCCCGAACTTGATCCGGGGTCCCGCTTCTTGCCGACGGTGGTGAGAAGCGGAACCCCGGGTCAAGCCCGGGTCACGGCAAGGTTGCTGGCCGGCCCTTCCCCTCAACCCGCCGCCTGCATCTCCGCCATCGCCACATCGTCCAGCTCGCTCGCCCGCACATGCGCCGGGCGCTCGGCCAGCCGCCCGATATACGCCATGAACGCATCGCGCTTCGGCAGCGTACCGAACTGCGTGCCCCACATCAGGTGCGATCCGACATAGACGTCTGCGGCGGTAAAGCGGTCGCCGGCGATGTAGGGGGGTGCCGATACCGCGGTTTCGAGCACCGACACCACCCGGTCGTAATCGCCATAACCGACCATCCGCTGCTGGTCGTCGCTCGGGTTCACTCCCAGCGAACGGTTGGTCACCGCCGCTTCGACCGGGCCGGCGGCGAAGAACATCCAGCGATAATAATCGGCGCGTTCGCTGTCGGTCGGGGCGAGGCCGGCGTCGGGAAACGCCTCCGCCAGATATGCGCAGATCGCGGCGCATTCGGTGACGACGCGCCCGTGATGGACGATCGCCGGCACCTTTCCCATCGGGTTGATCGCCAAATACGCACCGTCCTGCATCGTGCCGCCGTAGCCGAGCATCTCGACATCGTACGGCACACCGACCTCCTCCAGCATCCAGCGGGCGATCCGTCCGCGCGACATCGGGTTCGTGTAGAGTGTCAGGCCGGTCATATGCATCTCCCCTGCGATTCGTTGGAACGAAAGTGGAACATCCGCCTATTTCGCGTCAAGCTCGTTACGCAGGAATGCGATGGTCCGATCCCATGACAGCTTCGCCGCGGCGGCATTGTAGCGCATCGCCGAGGTGTCGTTGTTGAACGCATGGTCGACGCCGGGATAGACATGGGTCGTCGCGGTCTTGCCCGCCTTGCGCAACGCCTCCCCCCAGGGCAGCGCGGTCGCGTTCACCCGCGCATCCTTTTCCGCCAGTTGCAACATCAACGCGGTGCGGACCCTGGGCGCTTCCGCCGGATCGGGCGCCGGACCATAATAGCTGACCCCGGCGGTCAACAGCGGGTCGGCCACCGCCAGCCGGTTGACGAACGCCCCGCCCCAGCAGAAGCCGACTACGCCGGTACGCAGTCCCTTGCGTTCGCCACGCGCCTTGGCGAGGAACGCCTTCGCCTGTGCCAGCGCCAGATCATAATCGATCGTGCCGATCATCGCCCGCGCCTTGTCCTCGTCGGTCGGCGTGCCGCCCTGTGGCGCGAGCAGGTCGGGCGCGATGGCGCGGAAACCGGCGAGCGCGACGCGGCGGGCGATATCCTCGATATGCGGGGTCAGCCCGCGATTTTCGTGGATGACCAGCACCAGCGGCAGCGCGCGGCCGCCCTTGGGCGCCGCGAAATAGGCGGTGGCGGGATGCCCAGCCTCGGCCCCGCTGGTCTTGGCCGTATCGAGCCGCGTATCACCGGGCGCGACCTGCTGCGCGGCGGCGGGCGATGCGGCGATGCCGGCAATCAGCGCCTCGGCCGCCGCCACCGATCCGGCGAGCGCGACCATCTCCGCCATGAACGCCCGCCGGTCCCGATGTTCGTGGGTAAAGGCGTCGTAAAGCGCGATCGCGCGGGCACGAAGGTCGGACATGGCTGGCACTCCCGTGAAGAAACCGCAGCCTAAGCCTTTGCCGCCGATACGCAAACGGCCCGATCACCGTTGGTGACCGGGCCGTCCAGATTCCCTGGGGAAACGTGTCAGCGCTTGAACGGGTCGAAGAACGCCGAGGGTTCCGCCGTTTCGCCGCGCTCGGCCAGTTCGGCGTCGCGCGCCGCCTGGGTCCGCTCGTTGCGGAGCTGTTCGATCAGCGCCTCACGGTCGCCTTCCAACCGGGTGTCGGTCGGTGCTTCGAGGCCGGCGGCCTTCGCCGCCTTGCCGACCAACGCGTCGAGCTCGCGCTGCGAACACAGGCCGAGCGTCACCGGGTCTTTCGGCGTGATGTTGCCGATGTTCCAGTGCGTCCGGTCGCGGATCGCGGCGATCGTGGTGCGGGTGGTGCCGATCAGCTTGCCGATCGCGCCGTCGGTGATTTCCGGATGGTTGCGGATGATCCACGCGATGCCGTCGGGCTTGTCCTGCCGCTTGCTGACCGGCGTGTAGCGCGGACCCTTGGTACGGCGGACCTGCTCGGGGCCCTTCATCATGACGAGACGATAATCGGGGTTCTTTTGCCCTTTCTCGATCTCGTCCATCGTCAGTTCGTGCGCGCGTACCGGATCGCGGCCGGTCAGCTTGGTCGCGGCGGTATCGTCGGCGATCGCCTGCACTTCGAGGACGTGCAGGCCACAGAAGTCGGCGATCTGCGGAAAGGACAGTGCGGTATTGTCGACCAGCCAGGAAGCGGTCGCGTGCGGCATCAGCGGCTGGGCCACGACGGGTCTCCGAAATAGAAAGGGCCGCCCAAACCGGGCGGCCACGTTGCCCCCGATGTAGTCCGGGCAGCCGAACTAGGCAAGACCGGCGTTCAGCGCGGGCAAAGGTCGTAGAGCCGCACCCGTTCGCTTCGCGTCATCCGCTCGCGCAGCTTCCATAATTGGGCGCAATCGGCCTCCTGCTTGCGCTCCGCCGCGGTCTTGGGCGGCACACCGCGGCGCAGCCGGGCGGCATCGCGTTCGGCATAGCCGCGGGCGGTCGCCGACAATATCTGCCCCTGTGCGGTCGTTACCGGGTCCACCTGCGCGTGTGCCGGTATCGCAACCGCCAGCGCCAGCAGGAAAAGGGTTGTGCGCATCGGTCATCTCCTATGCAGATCACCGACGAACCTATCGTCCGCCAGCCCCGCTTGCAGCCTGGCGGCGACGAACCGACCTACTGCAGCGTCAGCACGATCTTGCCGACATGGTCGCCCGCCTCCATCCGACGATGCGCGTCGGCGGCCTCTTCCAGCTGGAAGGTGCGGTCGATAATCGGGCGCAGCCGCCCGCCCTCGACATGCGGCCACACCGTGCGCGACAGTTCGTCGGCGACCATTTCCTTGAACGCAGCGTCGCGCGGGCGCAGCGTCGATCCGGTCAGAGTCAGGCGACGGCGCATGATATCCCATAGCGGCACGGTGGCGCTCGCCCCGCCCTGCACCGCGATCGATACGTGGCGTCCGTCCTCGCCCAAGCATTTCAGGTTGCGCGGGACATAGTCGCCGCCGACCATGTCGAGCACGACGCTGACACCCTCGCCGCCGGTAATCTCGGCGACGCGTTCGACGAAATCCTCGGTGCGATAGTTGATCGCATGCGCCGCGCCCAACTCCAGCGCGGCCTTCGCCTTCGCATCGCTGCCAACGGTGACAATGACGTCCAGGCCGAACAGCTTGCCGAGCAGGATCGCCATCGTGCCGATGCCGCTGGTGCCGCCATGGACCAGCACGCTGTCGCCCTCGGCCGCATAGCCGCGCTCGAACAAATTGGTCCACACGGTGAACAGCGTCTCGGGCAGCGCCGCGGCTTCGACCATCGACAGGCCGTCCGGCACCGGCAGGCACTGGCCGGCGGACACGACCGCATAGTCGGCATAGCCGCCACCCGCGAGCAGCGCACAGACCGACTGGCCGACCAGATGGGCATCGGCATCGTCACCGACCGCGACGACCTGTCCCGCGACCTCGAGGCCGGGGATCGACGGCGCGCCGGGCGGCGGCGGGTAGCCCCCGGTCCGCTGCAGCACGTCGGGACGGTTGACGCCGGCGGCGACCACGCGGATCAGAACCTCGCCCGCGCGCGGATGCGGCGTCGGGCGCTCGACGACGGTCAATACTTCCGGACCGCCCGGTTCGGTCGGATCGATTGCACGCATTGCCGCTGGTACGTCCATATGGCCTTTTCCCCCTGCGTCGGCGTTATTGACATCGCTGGCGGCAGGGTCAACGCTGCATGCATGGAACCCGACGAAAATGTTAACCATGTTCGTGGCAACCTGCTCGCCATGGTGCTTGCCGAGGATCTGGACCCGCTGTCGGTCGACGAACTGACGAAGCGTATCGCCGCGCTGGAGGGTGAGATCGCCCGGTGCCGCGCGCGAATCGACCATGCGCACAGCCACCGGGCCAGCGCCGACGCGCTGTTCCGGTCATGAGATGTTCCGCCCCGCTTGATGCCGGGCGGCCGCATACCGACATTGGTGGAGACCCGGGATACCGGGACGCAGGGCCGGCGCGTTCTCGCCGGCCGACCGGAGTGAACTGAATGCCATCCTTCGCATCCGCACTGGAATCCACGCTGCACAAGGCGCTCGAGGCCGCATCCTCGCGCCGGCACGAATATGCGACCCTCGAACACCTCCTCTTCGCGCTGACAGACGACGTCGATGCGGCGAAGGTGATGACCGGCTGCGGCGTCGACCTCGACGAACTGCGCGCGACCGTCGCCCATTATCTCGACACCGAACTCGACACGTTCAAACTCGACGCTGCGACCGATCCGTCGCCGACCAGCAGCTTCCAGCGGGTCGTGCAGCGCGCGATCCTGCACGTCCAGTCGTCGGGCCGCGACGAAGTAACCGGCGCCAACGTGCTGGTCGCGATGTTCAGCGAGCGCGAAACCTATGCCGTCTATTTCCTGCAGCAGCAGGACATGAGCCGGCTGGACGCGGTCAGCTTCATAAGCCACGGCGTCGGCAAGGGCGGATCGACCGCCACCGAAACCCCGGCACCCAAGGGTGCCGAGGAAAAGGAAACCACCAAGGCCGCCGACAAGGGCAAGGGCGAAAGTGCGCTCAAGCAGTTCTGCGTCGACCTGAACGAGAAGGCCAAGGTCGGCAAGGTCGACCCGCTGATCGGCCGTTCGGCCGAGGTCGACCGCACGGTGCAGATCCTGTGCCGCCGCTCGAAGAACAACCCGCTGTATGTCGGTGATCCGGGCGTCGGCAAGACCGCGATCGCGGAAGGCCTTGCGCGCAAGATCGTCGAGGGTGACGTGCCCGAGGTGCTGTTGCCCGCGGTCATCTATTCGCTCGACATGGGCGCGCTGCTGGCCGGCACCCGCTATCGCGGAGATTTCGAGGAGCGGCTGAAGCAGGTCGTGACCGAGCTGGAGAAGCTGCCGCACGCGGTCCTCTTCATCGACGAAATCCACACCGTCATCGGCGCTGGTGCCACCAGCGGCGGGGCGATGGACGCGTCGAACTTGCTCAAGCCCGCGCTGTCGGGCGGCCAGATTCGCTGCATCGGCTCGACGACCTACAAGGAATTCCGCAACCACTTCGAAAAGGATCGTGCGCTGCTGCGCCGGTTCCAAAAGATCGACGTGAACGAGCCCTCGGTCGAGGATACGATCAAAATCCTGACCGGCCTGCGCTCAGCGTTCGAGGAACACCACAAGGTCAAGTACACCCCCGATTCGATCAAGTCGGCGGTGGAGTTGTCGGCGCGTTACATCAACGACCGCAAGTTGCCCGACAAGGCGATCGACGTGATCGACGAAGTCGGCGCGATGCAGATGCTCGTTCCCGCGCCCAAGCGGAAGAAGACAATCACCGCCAAGGAGATCGAACAGGTCATCGCGACGATGGCGCGCATTCCGCCGAAGACGGTGTCGACCGACGATACGCGGGTGCTCGCCAATCTCGAACTCGATCTGAAGCGGGTAGTGTTCGGGCAGGACGACGCGATCAAGGCGCTGTCCTCGGCGATCAAGCTGTCGCGCGCGGGCCTGCGCGATCCCGACAAGCCGATCGGCAACTATCTGTTCACCGGCCCGACCGGTGTCGGCAAGACCGAGGTGGCACGCCAGCTGTCGGAGATCATGGGAATCCCGCTGCAACGGTTCGACATGTCCGAATATATGGAGCGGCATTCGGTTAGCCGGCTGATTGGCGCCCCTCCGGGCTATGTCGGCTATGACCAGGGCGGCCTGCTGACCGACGCGATCGACCAGCAGCCGCATTGCGTCCTGCTGCTCGACGAGATCGAGAAGGCGCATCCCGACCTGTTCAACATCCTGTTGCAGGTGATGGACAACGGCAAGCTGACCGACCACCATGGCAAGACCGTCGATTTCCGCAACGTCATCCTGATCATGACGACCAATGCGGGCGCGTCGGACATGGCCAAGGAATCGATCGGCTTCGGTCAGATCGACCGCGAGGACGTGCAGGAGGAGGCGGTGAAGAAGCTCTTCACCCCCGAATTCCGCAACCGCCTCGATGCGATCGTACCGTTCGGCTACCTCCCGCCCGAAATCGTCGCGCGGGTGGTGGACAAGTTCATCCTCCAGCTCGAACTGCAGCTCGCCGATCGCGGCGTCCATATCCGCCTGAACGAGGAAGCGAAGACGTGGTTGACCGACAAGGGCTATGACAAGCTCTACGGCGCGCGTCCGATGGGCCGCCTGATCCAGGACAAGATCAAGCAGCCGCTGGCCGAGGAGTTGTTGTTCGGCAAGCTGGTCCATGGCGGCGAGGTCAACGTCACGCTCAAGGACAATGCGCTGACATTCGAAATGACGCCCGCGGCGCCCAAGAAGCCGCGCAAGGGCGGCAAGGCGAAGGCTCCGGCGGAAGCCTGAACGCGACACCGCCCCGTAGAGCAATCTACGGGGCGGTTTTCGTTTGGGGTTCGAAAAATCGCGGATGTTCCACAGAAGACCCCGTTTCTCGTCAAGGTGACCACCAGATCGGATCGACGTTCAGCAACAACTACGGATTTCGTCATTCCCGCGCAGGCGGGAATCCATAGACGCCGACGCTTCGGTTGGATTTGCGACGTCGGCGCATATGGACTCCCGCCTTCGCGGGAGTGACGACAGGGGAACGGTCGTCCCGCGTACAGCGAACGGGATGCCGATCCGATCAAGCAACAATAGCGCTATCCCGCGCTGCGTTCCGCCCGCTCGACCGATCCGTCGATCCGCTCGACTTCCAGCGCGACGATGCGACCGTCCCGTTCCACGAAGCGGAAGCGGGCCAGCGGATCGTCCTCGGGCGCCATGACGTTCGCCTCGACCGGAACGAGCACCGACGCCGGCCGCCATCCGCGGCTGCTGGTCAGGCGATCGCCCCGGACCACCAGCTTCCGATCGCCATAGACGCCGGCATAGTCGGCGACCGGGTGCGCCGGCTTCACGTCCTTCGCAGCCGCGCCGTAGAAGGCGGCGAGACGTTCGTCCTCGGCACGTTCTTCCGCCGGCGCCTTTGCCGCGATCGTGGTCATCGCCGCCGCCTTGGCCGTGGCCAGCGCGTGGTCGGCCAGAACGGCGATGGCGGGCGTGACACCGACCGCTTCCCAATCCTTGCCGGTCTTGAGGCTGATCGCCCGCCCGCTGGACACGCTCAAGACATAGCTCTTACCCACGGGCAGCAGATCGTTGCGGAAACCGGCGCCCGCGGTACGCTCCCCCACCAGCGTGCCGAAGCCCAGCGCCGATACGTGCGTGGCGAACTCCTCCGCTGCCGACGCCGTGCCGCCGCTGGTCAGGACATAGAGCGGCTTGCCGGCAAGGCTGAACGGTGCCTTGGGTGCGGAGGTCGCCTCGCCCGGTTTGCCGCGCATCTCGAACCGCATCAGCGGCGTGCCGGCCGGCACGAAATAGCTCGCGAGCGCCGCGACCGCTTCCGGTGAACCGCCGCCATTGCGCCGCAGGTCGATGATATAGGCATCCCCCCCGCGCAGGAACTGCATCGCGCCGGCAATCGCCGCCTCCGCTTCGGGCGTGCCCCATGCAAAGCCTTCATAGGCGATCATGCGGATATTGCCCGGCAGCAACTCCATGCTGCGCACGCCGCCATTGAAGCGTGCGATCATCCGCGCCATGCCCGGCGGCATCTTCGCATCGTCGTCGGGAAGCGGTTGGTCACCCAGCATTGCGGCCAGCTTCGGATCATATTTCAGCCCGAGATGCTTGTCCGCGGTCACCTTCGCCATGTCGGCATTGATCCGGTCGGCCAGCGCCTGCCCGGTCAGGCCACGATAGCGATCGGACGATGCCAGTGCCGTCCCCAGCTGCGCCGCGACATCGGGCAGGACGTAGCGTTCGGCGATCGCGCGCCGGGTAGCCGCCGTGACGGCGGCCGGATCGTCGCTGACCATCTGCGCGGCGGCGCCCCCGGCCATGGCTATGGGCAACAAGATGGCGATGATCGAACGACGCATATTCCCTCCCGAAATCGAACCGCCTTATCGCTTGGCGACCCCGCCCGATCTCGGCAAAGTTGGCGGCGGCGGTGCCGAAAACCGGCAACGCACAGGGGGAAAACGGGGACGGAATGCGCGCGCTGGATCGGCATGATCGCGAATTGCTGTACTGGCTGCAGCGCGACGCGTTGCGCACTGCCGACGATCTGGCGCGCGACGTCGCGCTGTCGCCATCGGCGATCACCCGCCGCGTGCGCCGGATGCGCGAGGATGGGACGATCGTCGCCGACGTGTCGATCGTGTCCGATGCCATCGGGCCGTTCCTGTCCGCGCTGGTCGACATCCAGCTCGATCGCCACGCATTGCCGCATATCGATGCGCTGCTACGCCGGCTGCATGCGGACCCGCAGGTGCAGGCGATCTTCGAGATTACCGGGGTGTTCGACCTGACGCTGATGGTCGTGGTGGCCGACATGGCGGCCTATAACCGCTTCGCCGATGCGATGCTGGCGAACGACCCGGTGGTCCGCCGCTACGAAACCCGCTTCGTCAAGAAGCGGCGGAAATGGTCGGCGGCCCGGCCGCTCGACTGAACGGCGGCGATGCGTCGGGCACCGCCGCCGATGTCAATTACTGCAACACCACCGTAACCGCTCGGCGGTTCTGTGCCCATGCGGCCTCGTCCGATCCCAGCGCCAGCGGCCGTTCCTTGCCATAGCTGATCGTGGTGATCCGCGATGGCGAGATACCACGCGTGGCGAGGTAGCTGCTGGCGGCATTGGCACGACGGTCACCCAGCGCGAGGTTGTATTCGCGCGTACCGCGTTCGTCGGCATGGCCTTCTATCGTGACGCGAACATTGGGATAGCGCGTCAGCCACTGCGCCTGGCTGTCGAGAATCTGCCGCGCGGTCGCGTCGATATCATACTGGTCGAGGCCGAAGTTGATCGTGTCGCTGGCCACCGATTGCTGGAAATCGGCACGCGATCCCGGCACCACGCCGTTCGTGCCGGTCCCCGTTCCGGTACCGGTGCCGATCCCGGCATTGGGATCGACGGTCTGGCCCGGTGCCGGCGGCAGTACCGCCGGGCGCTTCTTGGCACAGCCGGCGGTCGCCAGCAGCCCGGCAGCGACGAACAGCGTCGCGGAAATCTTGGTCATCATAAACCTCCCTTGGTCTTTGCGCCTTCCACTACAATGCCCCTGTAGCGGAAATGGCCCCCGTTGGTGAAAGGTCAGGGGCGGATCGGCCCCCAGCTCGGGTCAGATCCGTCGAGTGCGGTCGGAATGCGACGAATGTTCGATCCCGTCAGGTCGACCGACCAGATTTGCGCCCGGCCCGACCCCTGTGCGCTGCGGAAGAAGGTGAGCACGCGGCCATTGGGCGACCAGCTCGGCCCCTCGTCGCCCCACGCGTCGGACAGCAGCTTTTCGCCGCCGCCGCTGGGCGACATGATGCCGATGCGGAACGTGCCGCCGCCCTGCCGGGTAAAGGCGATCAGGTCGCCGCGCGGGCTCCACACCGGCGTCGCATAGCGTCCGCCGCCAAAGCTGATCCGCGTCTGGTTCGATCCGTCGGCGTTCATGACGTACAACTGCTGCGATCCCGACCGATCGCTTTCGAACACGATCTTGGACCCATCGGGCGAATAGCTGCCGCCGGTGTCGATGCCCGGCGCGTTGGTCAGCCGCTGCGGGCTGCCGCCGCCGGCGGGTACGCGGTAGATGTCGGTATTGCCCGCCTGCGCCATCGAGAACAGCACATAGCGGCCATCGGGCGAGAAACGCGGCGCGAAGGTCAACGACGCATTCTGCACCAGCAGCCGCGACCGCCCGCTGCCTTCGTCGAGAATGTAGATCGCCGGCCGTTCGTTGGCGTACGACATATAGACGATCGACTGCTGGTTCGGCGCGAAGCGCGGCGTCAGCACGATCGACTGGCCATTGGTCAGGAAGCGGTGGTTCGCCCCGTCCTGATCCATGATCGCCAGCCGCTTGATCCGGTTGCCCTTGGGCCCCGTCTCGCTGACATAGACGATGCGGCTGTCGAAATAGGCGCCCTCGCCCGACAGGCGGGTATAGACAGCGTCGGCGCATTTATGCGCGGCGCGACGCCATTCGGCCGGAGCGACGTTGAACCCCTGCCGCGTCAGCTCGGTGCGTCCGAACGTGTCGTAGAGATAGCAGCCGATGGTCAGCGTCCCGTTCGCCTCCGCGCGGACATAGCCCTGCACCAGCGCCTGCGCCCCGCTCCATGCGGCATAGTCCGGCGCCTGCACCTGCGCCATGGCGACGGCGGGCAGGCCGGCGGGACCGGCCGGCTTGAACAGTCCCGAATTGCGCAGATCGGTCGCGACGATCTCCGCCAGCTGCCGCCCCAGCGCGTCGGTTGCGCCGGCCGGGGTCGATGCGACTTGCGGCGTCGGCATCACCGGCACCGCGATCGGCAGCGGTTCGGAAATGCCGCCTTCGATATCCACCTCGACCTGCGCGAACGCGGCGGGTGCGGCGAGCAGGCTGGCGAGCACCGCCCCCAATGCCATCGTGACTTTACGCATACATCCCCTCCGGTCAGCCGGGCAGCTTGTAGTTGATGATGATGTCTTTCCAGCCGCCCTCGTACAGGTCGGCGGGCAGTTCGTAGGGCGCGCACTGGATCAACGCAGCGATCGCCAGTTCGGACACACGCTGCGCATAGCGGCGATTCTCGTCGTCGATCCCGGTCTGTCCGCGCAGTTCGGGTTTGGCAGCGAAGGTGCCGTCGGCACGCATCTGCAACCGGACCTTCGAACGAATCTGGTTCGCGCCCGGCCCCGGATTGGGAATCTTGTTGGCGCAGGGCTGCACCTGCCGCTGGATCGCGCTGGCGAGGCCCGCGACCGACTGGGTGCTGACCGCGGTGCCGCGCGGAGCCTGTGCCTTGCCCGGTGCGGGCGTATCGGCGATCCCCTTGAGGAAATCATTGCCCAGCCGACCGCCGCGCGGACGCTGCGCGGTCGCCTGCGCATTGCTGCCTTCGCCGCGCGTCGCGGCGGGTTTCGCTGCCGGCCGTGTCGGTGCTGCGGCGGGCTTCGCAGGGGCGGCCTTGGGTGGCGCCTTCGCCACCGCGGTCGGGCGGGCCGGTGCCGGGCGCGCCTGCTGCCGGGCGGGCGCCGGTTTCGGTTCGGGTTTTGGCGCAGGCGCAGGCTTCGGTGCCGGCTTGGGGACCGGTTTCGGCACCGGCTTGGGCGCGGGAACCGGCCTGGGCGCAGGCTTGGGTTCGGGCCGGGGTGCCGGTTGCGGCCGCGGCGCGGGTGCCGGCAGCGCGGGTTCCGGTTCCGGCGCAGGTTCGGGCTCGCTCGCCGGCTCGCTCGGCGCAGCATCCTCGGGCGGGCCGGTTTCGGGCGCCTGACTGATCGCCGGCGCATCGGTCTGCTCGGGCGCGCTCTGTTCGGCGGCGACGTCCTCGGCGAAGCTGACGTCCATCGGCTTGGATTCGAGCTTCAACGGATTGGGCGTCGCGAGAAACCCGACCGACAACAGCCCGAACAGGACGGCATGCCCTGCCAGCGCTACACCCAGCCCGATCTTCTCCGCCTTCTGCATGCGGCTTACTGCGCCACGCTGATGAGCGACACGCGGTTCAGCCCGGCGCGGTTCAACTCGCCCAGCACGGCGTTGACCCGCCCGTAATCGAGCGAACGATCGGCGCGCAGCATCACCTGCCGCGGCTCGGTCGCGCCGGCGCCCGCCGCCGCAATCTTTTCCAGTTCGCCCGGCAGGTTATCGGCCGACACCTCGATATCGTCGAGATAGGTCCGCCCTTCGGCATCCATCGACAGCGTTACCGGCTGCTGCGTCTGTTCGACCGCCTTCGCCCGGCTGTCGGGCAGGTTCACCGGCACGCCCGCGGTCATCAGCGGCGCCGTGACCATGAAGATGATGAGCAGCACCAGCATCACGTCGACCAGCGGCGTGACGTTGATCTCCGCCATCGGCGCACGGCGCCCCTTCCCCTTGGCCGAGGGCAGGTTGATGCCCATCGTTCAGACGCCTTCGAGCTGGCGCGAGAGCGTCGCGTGGAACGCATCGGCAAAGCGGTTCAGCCGCGCCTCGATCCGGTTCACGCTATGGCTGAAGCGGTTGTACGCGATGACCGCCGGGATGGCGGCGAACAGGCCGATCGCGGTCGCGAACAGTGCTTCGGCGATACCCGGCGCGACGACGGCAAGCGACGTGTTCTGTTCGGACGCGATCGCGGTGAACGAGCGCATGATGCCCCAGACCGTGCCGAACAGCCCGACGAACGGTGCGACCGACCCGACCGTCGCCAGCACGTTCAGCCGGTCGGCCAGCGTCTCGCTTTCGTCCGCGACGCTCGACGCCATGGCGGTGGCGAGGCGCTCGCGCGTGCCGTCGCGGTCGATCTGCTTCGACGCGGTCGAGCGGCGCCATTCGCGCACCCCCGACGAAAAGACGCGGGCGATCGCCGTATCGCGCGATCCCTGCAACCGGTGGAACGCGTCGATATCCTCGGCCTGTTCGAACTCGACCTCGAACCGGTCGATGTCGCGGCGCACTTTCCGCGCGCGCACCAGGAAGCCGACGATGATCGCCCAGGTCCAGACGCTGGCGGCAAGCAGGCCCAGCATCACCGCCTTCACCACCCAGTCGGCTTGCAGGAAGAGCGCGACCGGCGACATCGTCGCGGCGTCGGTGTTCACGAAAACGTCCATCATGCCCCTTTATCGGTTGCGACCAGCGCGGTGAACGTCTCGACCCACGCCGCCGGCTGGCGACGCGGCCGCCCGGACGGGGCCACGAACGCGACCTCCACCCGTGCCGACGCCAATAGAAGATCGTCGCGGATGACTCTCTGCTGAATATCGACCGCCGCCGCGCGCACGCGCTCGACGGTACTGACCACGACCAGCGCATCGTTCAGCCGCGCGGGCGCTTTCCAGTCGAGCTGCATCGACCGCACGGCATAGGCGCCCTCGCCCGTTTCATGTGCGGTGCGCTGATCGATCCCGGCGATCATCAGCATGTCGCTGCGCGCGCGTTCGAAATAGCGAAGATAATTCGCGTGATAGACGACGCCCGACAGATCGGTGTCCTCGAAATAGATCCGGACGGGAAAGCGATGCGTGCCGCCGACGAAGCGGCCGCCGGCCGGCTGGTCGGGGTCGGTCATTTGTCCGCTTTAACCATCGGGGGCAGCGGGGGAAAGGGGGCAGCGACCGCCTGCGCTCAATCGACCGGCGGTTCGGTGGCGACGGTGACCTGCGTGAACCCGGCCGACTGGGTGAGGTAGATCATGCCGCCGATGATGCGATAGGGCGCGGCGGTCTTTCCGGTAACGACCAGTGTGACGGGACGATGCTTGTCCCCCCTCGCGTTCAAAGCCGCCGACATCGCCTCCCGTTCGTCGGGAAGGACGAACGTCGCCTTGTCGATGGTAACGTGCGCCGTCGCTTCGCTAGCCATTTCGACACCGATCATCAGCGGCGTCGGGGTTTCGGCCCCTACCGGCGTTGCGATCACGCCGATCGCGGCCGACGACAACAATATCCGCTTCATGGCATTCCCCTCAATCGAACAGCCCGTCCTGCAATCCTGCGGGCGGTTCGAACCCCAGATGCTTCCAGCCGCCCGCGTTCAGGCAGCGCCCACGCGCGGTGCGGGCGATCATGCCGATCTGGATCAGATAGGGTTCGATCACTTCCTCGATCGTGTCGCGCGGTTCGGACAGTCCGGCGGCCAGCGTCTCGACCCCGACCGGTCCGCCACGATAGATGTCGGCGATCATCGTCAGGTACCGCCGGTCCATCGCGTCGAGGCCCTTGGCATCGACCTCCAGCCGATTGAGCGCCGCATCGGCGGTGCGCGCATCGACGATCTCGACGCCTGCGACATTGGCGAAATCGCGCACCCGGCGCAGCAGCCGCCCGGCGATCCGCGGCGTCCCCCGCGCCCGCCGCGCCACTTCGGTCGCGCCGTCCTTGCCGATGCCAAGACCAAGCAACCCGGCGGCACGAGTGACGACGCGGGTCAGTTCGTCGACGGTGTAGAATTGCAGGCGGATCGGAATGCCGAACCGGTCGCGCAAGGGGGTGGTCAACAACCCCTGCCGCGTCGTCGCGCCCACCAATGTAAAGCGCGGCAAGTCGATGCGGACGCTGCGTGCCGACGGCCCCTCCCCGATCATCAGGTCGAGCGCGCGGTCCTCCATCGCCGGATACAGCACTTCCTCGACCGCCGGATTAAGCCGATGGATCTCGTCGATGAATAGCACGTCGCCATCCTCGAGATTGGTCAACAGCGCGGCGAGGTCGCCCGACTTGGCGATGACCGGGCCGGAGGTGGCGCGGAACCCCACCCCCATCTCGCGCGCGACGATCTGCGCCAGCGTCGTCTTGCCCAAGCCCGGCGGCCCGAAGAACAGGACGTGGTCGAGCACGTCGCCCCGCCCCCGCGCCGCGTCGATGAACACGCGCAGATTCTCGCGCGCCGCCTGCTGTCCGACGAATTCGTCGAGCGCCTTGGGCCGCAGCGCGGCGTCGACATCGTCGGGGCGGCGGATCGGGGTGGTGATACGGTCGTCGGTCACGCCCGTTCCCTAGCTGTTCGCGCGGGGGCGGTCGAGGTAGCTTGTGGGCCGGTGGTTACAGCCACACATCCCGCGGCGCGATCGTCACCGTTCCATCGGGCGCGATCCGCTGCGCATCGCAACGCATCAGTGCACTGTCCACGAAGCGCGGGTTGCGGCAACGCGGTACCGCCTGCATCCGGGCTAGGTCGCGCGCACGGTAGACGGTGGTACGATAGATATATTGCCCCGCAGCCTGCTCGACCGCGCAGGCGATGGCGATGCGATCTCCCTGCCGTGCAACCTCCGGATCGGTGCAGTCGCGCTCGATCGGACGACGGCGTCCGGCGACGTCGTCCACCGCCATGCGCAGCCCCTCGCGCGGGTCGTTCGGAGCGGCGACATAATAGGGCCGCAGCAACAATCCGGCGCGCTGCCGTGTCACGATGTCGCTACCGTCGAAATTGACCGGCGGATTGCGCATGGTGGCGAAGCTGGGATCGACCACCGGCAGGCCCAGCGCGGCAACGCTATGCGGTCGGGGCGTGCAGCGCCGGACATAGGCGCCGGCCGGTCGTGCGGCACCGGGACGGGTTGCGAGGACATACAGCCCCGCCTTTATCCCAGGACAGTCGTCGGTGGCGATGACATGGGCGCCCGGCGCACGCTTGGCAGCCGCTGCCCCGACCAGCGCCAACGGATCGGAGGCACTTTGCAGGATCAGCCATTCGCCACCATTTCCCAGGGCCATCGACGGTACGCTTAGCATGGCCGCCAGCAATACCCCCGCAATTCGCCTGCCGATCATAAGCCGCTTTCCCGTTTCACCGCCGCCAGTTCCGAATTCTGTCGACCCTGCAGATGCGCCCCGGCCGTCCCGTCGGCACGGTCCGTCGTCAGCGCGACGCCTTCCGCAGCGCCAGCCTCACCAGCGCGTCGAGGCTGGAGTCCGCGCCCAGCTCCTCTGCCGCCTTGCCGACGGCCGTTGCCGCCTCGGCTGGCTTGAAGCCCAGGTTCAGCAGCGCCGACACCGCGTCGCCCTCCACCCCGTCGCCGCCCGCCGCCGGGGCGATCGCGCCGGGACCGATGGCGATGCCGCCGACCTTGTCCTTCAATTCCATCGCGATGCGCTGCGCCAGTTTCGGGCCGACGCCGTTGGCACGGGCAATGCTGGCCTTGTCGCCGCGGGCGATCGCGGTACGGACTTCCTCGGGCGACAGCGTCGACAGGATGCCGAGCGCCACCCGCGCGCCGACGCCCTGTACACCGGTCAGCAGGCGGAACCAGTCGCGCTCGTCGGCGCTGGCGAAGCCGACGAGGCGGATGAAGTCCTCCGCGACCAGCATCTCGGTGTGGATCGTCACGCTGCCGCCGACCGACCCGAGCGCCTGCAGCGTCCGCGAGGATGCGCCGACCAGATAGCCGACGCCGTTCACGTCGATGACCGCGTGGTCGATGCCGGAGACGGACAGCGTGCCTTTGAGATGGGCGATCATGGGTGGTTTCCGTGAGAATGACGTATCCCCGCGCAGGCGGAAATCCGGGGCGACGATCGATGCCGGTTCTGCTGGGCCCTGGGTCCCTGCCTGCGCGGAAATACGGTCTTAGCTAGGCTCACGCCCCGATCCCCGTCGATCGTCGCGCCCGTGCCTGTGCGCTGGCGAGGTGATGCGCGTGGGTAATCGCCACCGCCAGCGCGTCGGCCGCGTCCGGCCCGGACAGCTTCACGCCCGGCAGGAGATGGCTGACCATCGCCTGAATCTGCTTCTTGTCCGCGCCGCCGGTGCCGACCACCGCCTTCTTGACGATGCTCGGGTGATATTCGCCGATCGCCAGCCCGGCGGTCGAGGCGGAGAGCAGCACGACGCCGCGCGCCTGCCCCAGCTTCAATGTCGATTGCGCGTTGCTGTTGCCCAGCACTTCCTCGACCGCCGCGCCATCGGGGCGTTCGGTGCGGATCACTTCGCCGAGTGCTCCGAACAGCAGGGCCAGCCGACGGGGGAGTTGCATCGACGGATCGGTGCGAATCTGGCCGTTGGCGATGTGGCTCAAACGGTTGCCATCGGCGCGGATCATGCCCCAGCCGGTGGTGCCTAGGCCGGGGTCGAGGCCGAGGATCAGCAACCGCACATCCTCCCCATCGCAGATGGGGAGGGGGACCGCGCGAGGCGTGGTGGAGGGGGCGGCGGCGCAGCCGACGCTGACGCGTCGGCCCCCTCCACCAGCCTGCGGCCGGTCCCCCTCCCCAAGTACGCTTGGGGAGGATTTGGACTCAACCCAGCTTCTCCATCACCTCGTCGGACACTTCGTAATTGCCCCACACCGTCTGGACGTCGTCATCGTCGTCAAGCGCGTCGAGCAGCTTGAACAGCGTCGCGGCATCGTCTTCGCCGACCGCGACCATCGTCTGCGGCCGCCACGCTAGCTTCGCACCTTCCGCTTCGCCCAGCACCGGCTCCAAGGCCTTGGCAACTTCGTGCAGATCGCCAACCGCAGTCCAGATTTCGTGACCGTCCTCGCTCGACGTCACGTCCTCGGCCCCGGCTTCCAGCGCCGCTTCGAACACCTTTTCGGCATCACCGGCCTTGGCCGGATAGTTGATCAGCCCGACGCGATCGAACCCATGGCTGACCGATCCGGCGGTGCCGAGGTTGCCGCCATTCTTCGACACGGCAGTACGCACGTTGGTCGCGGTGCGGTTGCGGTTGTCGGACAGCGCCTCGATGATGAGCGAGACCCCCGCCGGGCCGAAGCCTTCGTAGCGGATTTCCTCGTAATTCTCCATGTCGCCTTTAGACGCCTTGTCGACTGCGCGTTGGATATTGTCCTTGGGCATCGACTGCGCCTTGGCGGCGTTGATCGCCGCGCGCAGGCGCGGGTTCATGTCGGGATCGGGCAGGCCCATCTTCGCCGCGACGGTGATTTCGCGGCTGAGCTTGCTGAACATGCCCGACCGCTTCTTATCCTGCGCACCCTTGCGGTGCATGATGTTCTTGAATTTGCTATGGCCTGCCATCGGTGCCTCTTTAGGTTCTTGCCTGCTCTAGCCCCGAGCGGCGTTATGCGCCAGCGCGTCGATCTTCGCCTCCAGCGCCGCCAGCCGGTCGATCACGTCGGTATCGAGCTTGGCATGCAGCGCGAGGATGTCGATCTCGGCGCGCAGATTGGTTTCGTAGTCGAGCCGCGCCGCCAACCGGTCCTTTTCCGACTGCCGGTTCTGGCTCATCATGATGACCGGCGCCTGGATCGCGGCCAGCGTCGACAGCATGAGGTTGAGAAAGATGTAGGGGTACGGATCGAACGCCAGCCCGAAATGCGACAGCACGTCGGAATTGAGCAGCATCCAGCCCAGCAGCACCACCGTGAAGGCGATGATGAACCCCCACGACCCGCCAACCGCCGCGACCCGGTCCGCCAGCCGATCGCCGAAGGTCGAGCGCAGGTCCGATTCGTCGGCGGCGTCGCGGCTGACCGGCGTGCCGCGTTCGATCGCGGACAGGACATGGGCCTCTTCCTCGCCATGCGGATCGCCATGCCCTTTCAGCAGGCGCGTCGCGAAGTGGAAGACGCTGGCCATGTCCCTGCCCCCTTGTCCGGCGTTAGATGCCGAGCGCGGTCTTGTAGGTTTCGAGGAGCATGTCCGCTTCGTCGCGGTGGTGCTTTTCCATGCGGCGCAGCCGGATGATCGTGCGCATCGTCTTCACGTCGAACCCGGTCGACTTGGCTTCGCCATAGACGTCCTTGATGTCGTCGCTGATGCCCTTCTTCTCTTCTTCCAGGCGCTCGATGCGCTCGATCAGCAGGCGGAGCTGTTCCGCCGAAACGTTGTCGGTCATGGGTTCCCCTTACGATGGTCAAGAATTCGTGAACGGGCGCGCCTAGCCGATCCGCGCGTCCGCCTCAACCGATCAGCGGGGTTCGGTCATCGACGGCGGGTCGCTCGCCGGGAAACTGTCGTCGAGCGCTTCGTCCAGCGCCGCATCGGTGCGGTTCTTTGCCACGCTTTCGTTCATGCGCGCGATCTGTTCGGGGGTGGCGGGCAGCTGGTGCGTCGCCTTCCACTGCGCATAGGGCATGCCATAGACCGCCTCGCGCCCTTCCTCCTTCGACATGCCGGCCGCTTCGCCCAGCCAGTCGCCGAGGCAGTTCCGGCAGAAACCGGCAAGGCCCATCAGGTCGACATTCTGCGCATCGGTCCGATGCTGCAGGTGGCGGACCAGGCGGCGGAAGGCGGCGGCCTGCGCCGCCTCGCTGATGGAATCGATTGTCGTCATAGCTGTGGTCCTAAAGGTTGATCGTTTACGAATAAGCCTTAGAGGCAGGCGCGCAACGCCCGGAGAGTGATAATGACCAAGGCCATCAGCCCCCGTTCGCGCAAGGTACGCGTCCTCGCCACGCTTGGCCCCGCCAGCAACACGTCCGAAATGATCGCGAAGCTGTTCGAAGCCGGCGCCGATGCGTTCCGGGTGAATATGAGCCATGGCGACCAGCAGTCGAAGGTCGCGGTGATCGAGGCGATTCGCGGGCTGGAGCGGGAATATGGCCGCCCGACGACGATCCTCGCCGATCTTCAGGGGCCGAAGCTGCGCGTCGGCCGCTTCGCCGAAGGGCGCGTGATGCTCGAAGCCGGGCAGCGCTTCACGCTCGACCGCTCGAACGAACCAGGCGACGCGACCCGCGTCGAACTGCCGCACCCGGAGATCTTCGCGGCGATCGCCCGCGACGCCCGACTGCTGCTCGACGACGGCAAGCTGGTGCTGCGCGTGCTCGACCATGACGACGACAAGATCGTGACCGAGGTCGTGGTCGGCGGTGCGCTGTCGAATTCGAAGGGGCTGAACGTCCCCGACGTCGTGCTGCCGATGGCGGCGCTGACACCCAAGGACATTTCCGACCTGCACTTCGCGGTCGAACAGGGTGTCGACTGGATCGCGCTGTCGTTCGTGCAGCGTCCCGAAGATCTGGCCGAGGCCCGCAAGCTGATCCAGGGCCGGGCGGCGCTGCTCGCCAAGATCGAGAAGCCTTCGGCGGTCGCGCGGCTGGAGGAGATCGTCGAACAATGCGACGGCGTGATGGTTGCGCGCGGCGACCTGGGCGTCGAACTGCCGCCGCAATCGGTGCCGCCGCTGCAGAAGCGCATCGTCGAAACCGCCCGCCGCCTCGGCCGTCCGGTGGTCGTCGCGACGCAGATGCTCGAATCGATGATCACCTCGCCTTCGCCGACCCGCGCCGAAGTGTCGGACGTCGCGACCGCGGTTTATGACGGTGCCGACGCGATCATGCTGTCGGCGGAAAGCGCCGCGGGCAGCTGGCCGGTCGAATCGGTCGCGATGATGAACGACATCTCGCACGCCGTCGAACGCGATCCGGCGCATGGCGACCGCGTCCACTTCACCGTGCTGCGCCCCGACCCCACCACTGCCGACGCGCTGGCGGAGGCCGCCAAGAACATCGCGGCGACGGTCGATGCGAAGGCAATCCTGTGCTTTACCAAGTCGGGTTCGACCGCACGCCGCATCGCGCGCGAACGTCCCGCGGTGCCGATCATGGTGCTGACGCCGCAGCTCGACACCGCGCGCCGGCTGGGGCTGCTATGGGGCGTCCACGCCGTCCACACCCGCGACGTGGGTTCGTTCGAAGAAATGGTGGCGAAGGCCAAGCGCATGCTGCTGCGCCACAACATCGCCTCGGCCGGCGACCGGGTGGTGGTGTGCGCCGGCGTGCCGTTCGGGACGCCGGGGTCGACCAATGTGCTGCACGTCGTGCAGATCGTCGGTGACGAGCTGAAGAACTATCGCGGGCAGGAAGCGTAACCCAAAGTTCCCCCCCGGCACGGGGAGGGGGACCGCCGCGAAGCGGTGGTGGAGGGGAATTTCCAAGCAGCGCACCGCCTGCTGAAGTCCCCCTCCACCATCCTGCGGATGGTCCCCCGCCCCGTGACGGGGAAGATTTAGGCGCCCTCGACTCTCACATCCACGTCCAGTTCCTCCTCGCCGGCGCCCATCCGCACGCCGGCGATCGGCGCAGCACCGGCCGCATCCAGCGCCACCGCGACCCGGACATGGTCCAGCCCCGACCGCCCGCCAATCGCCGGATCGAACGCATACCAGCCGCCGGCGACATAGGCTTCGGCCCACGCATGCGGCGCGGCGGTGCGGCGCTCGTCATCACCCGACAGGCTGTATCCCGACACATAGCGCGCCGGCACACCGCGCGCCCGCGCAGCGGCGATGAAGATCTGCGCCATGTCACGCGGCCCGAGCCGCTCGTCGCCCGCCGCCTCAATCGCGGTGCGGATCGTTGGCGTCGGTCGTCGGTCGAGCGACCAGCGGGCGTGGATCGCCGCCGCCAGCGCGGTCATCGCGGGCAGGTCATCGCCCTGCCCCAGCCCCTCGATCACCGCATCGGCGCGGGTCAGCGACGTCACCCGGCGGAACAGCTCGGGCGGAAACGGTTCGTCCGTTCCCTTGATCGGGCCATCATCCTCGGTCAGCAACGCCTCGCCCGACACGGTCAGCAGCAGCGTTTCGACCGGCCCTTCGGCATAGAGCATGCGGGTGATGTTGCCGTATCCGTCGATGCTGTCGCGCAGCCGCGCGTCGCAATCGACGTCGATCCGCCAGTTCACCACCGTCTGGTGACTGGTATCGGCGGGAAAGAGGCGCAGCAGCTGGACGATGCGCGCCTGCGGTTCGGTGAAGCGATACCGCGTCTCGTGGTGGACCGACAGCCGCATCAGATGAAACGGAACTGGCGGGCGATCGCGGCGTCGAGCATCGCATTCTCCCGGATGAAGGCATTCAGATATTCATGCAGGCCGCTGACGATGACCTCGTGCGCGCGCGTCTTCTGCATCCGCGCCAGCCGGGCGCGGGCCATCCGGTCGGCCTCGCCCTGAAAGCCGGTGCGCTTGCCCAGCATGTTCAGCATCTCGACCGTTTCGTCGACGCACGCCGCCAGGCTGCGCGGCACCTCGCCACGCGACAGCAGCAGTTCGATGACGTTCGCCGGTTTCAACCCTTCGCTATACAGCCAGCGATAGGCGGTGACCGCCGATACCGTCTGCAGGATCGTCGTCCATTGATCGCGGTCGATCGCACCGCCGACCGCCTCGCCTTCGGGCAGCAGCAGGTGATATTTGACGTCGATCAGCCGCGCGGTGTTGTCGGCGCGCTCGATCGCCGCACCCAGCTGGACGAACCACGTCGCCTCGTTCTTCATCATCCGCTGGACGGCACCTTCGAACCCGCGCGCCTCGGCCTTGATCGCCTCGACCAGGTTCAGGATATCCTCGCCCTCCTCGCCGCGCGGCGCGTTGAAGACGATCCACGCACGGTTGATCGCGGTCCATGCGTCGCGGGTCAGCGCGGTGCGCACCGCCTTCGCATTGTTGCGCGCGGCGTCGAGGCACCACAGGATCGATCCGGCATGGCTGCGGTCGCAGGTCAGGAAGCGGGCGACCGATCCTTGCCCGACCGCCTCGCCGGTCGCGGCGAAACTGTCCTCGGTGTAGCTGACCGCCAGCGCGCTGGCCCATGCCGCATCGCCCGCCGGCCGCGACGACAGCGCATCCAGCCGCACCGTCGCCTCGACCAGCCGCGCGAGGAAATCGGCGCGTTCTACATAGCGCCCCAGCCAGTAGAGCGAGGCGGCAGTGCGCGAGAGCATCGCCATGTCAGCGTCCTCCCTGCGACTGGGTCATGCCGCCCATCGTCTGCGACTGTACCGGAGCGTCGTCCATCAGCACGAAACTGTCCTTGGTCCCACCGCCCTGGCTGGAATTGACGACCAGCGATCCTTCCTTCAGCGCGACGCGGGTCAGTCCGCCGGGCACCACCTGCACCGTCTGCGCACCGGTCAGCACGAACGGGCGGAAATCGACATGGCGCGGCGCCAGCCCCTGCTCGGTCAGCGTCGGCACGGTCGACAGCGCCAGCGTCGGCTGCGCGATATAGCGCTGCGGCTCGGCGATCAGCGCGCGGCGGAAATCCTCGATCTCCTGTTTCGATGCGGTCGGGCCGACCAGCATGCCATAGCCGCCCGACCCGTCGACCAGCTTCACCACCACTTCGTCGAGGTGATCGAGGACGTATTTCAGCGCCTGCGGCTCGCGGCAACGCCATGTCTCGACATTGGGCAGCAGCGGTTCGGCCTCGGCATAGAAGCGGACGATTTCGGGCATGTAGCTGTAGATCGCCTTGTCGTCGGCGATGCCGTTGCCCGGCGCGTTGACCAGCGCGACATTGCCCGCGCGATAGGCAGAGATCAGTCCGGGCACGCCCAGCAGCGATTCGGGGCGGAACACGACGGGATCGATGAAGTCGTCGTCGATCCGGCGATAGATGACGTCGACCCGCACCCGCCCGGCGATGGTCTGCATCCACACCACGTCGTCGTCGACCAGCAGGTCGGCAGGCTCGACCAGCTCGACCCCCATCGAATCGGCGAGGAAGCTGTGTTCGTAATAGGCCGAATTGAAGTGACCTGGCGTCAGCACGACGCAGGTCGGATGCGCGCCGGCGCCCGGCGGGGCGACCGAGCGCATCGTCTCCAGCAACCGGTCCGGATAGCTGTCGACCGCCGCCACGCGGAAATTGCGGAACAGTTCGGGGCACAGCCGGATCATCGCCTCGCGATTCTCCAGCATGTACGACACGCCCGACGGGGTGCGGGCATTGTCCTCCAGCACGTAGAACTCGTCCGGCCCGGTCCGCACCAGATCGATGCCGCAGATATGCGCCCACACGCCGTGCGGTGGACGGATGCCGGCGATTTCCGGCCGGAACTGCGCATTGCCGAAGATCAGGTCGGGCGGCAGCACGCCGGCCTTCAAAATGCGACGCTCGCCATAGATATCGTCGAGGAACGCGTTGATCGCCTGCGTCCGCTGGATCAACCCCTGCGACAGCCGCGCCCACTCATCCGCCATGAACACCCGGGGCACGATATCAAACGGAATGATCCGCTCCGCCGCCTCGCTGTCACCATAGACGGCGAAGGTGATGCCCAGCTGGCGAAAGGTCGCTTCGGCGGATTGCAGGCGGCGCTTCAACTCATGGGGCGGCACCCCGCGCATCCATCGTGCCAGTGCCGCCAGGTCGGTGCGCGGATGATCCGGCCCGCCATGTCCCCAGATTTCGTCGAACGCCTGCCCCATCCGTCCTCCAACGCAACCTGACGGTAAACGCTCCCTATGCTGCGCTGCGAAATGGATGGAGGCAAGCGGCTTTATACGATCACGATACCAGATCGGTCAGCGTCGCCGCGGTCAGCACTTGCGGCAACACCTGCGCCTCCCCCTTGCCCGGCGCATAATAGAGATAGAGCGGTACCCCGGCGCGGTTATGCGCTTCGATGAAGCGGCCCAGTACCGGGTCGCCATCGGTCCAGTCGCCGACCAGCACCTTCACCCCGCCCTTCTGAAAGGCATCGCCCACCGCCCGCGTCTCGATCGCGGCGCGTTCGTTGACCTTGCACGTCAGGCACCAGTCGGCGGTGAAATAGGCGAAAACCGGCTTGCCCTCGGCCCTGAGCGCCGCCAGCCGCGCCTCGCTGAACGGCTCCGCCCCGGCAATCCCGGTCGCCGCCGCGCCGGCGGGCGGCGCGCGTTCGACCAGCGTCGCCGTACCGATCGCGAGCAGCAGCGCGGCGATCCCCGGCCACCACGCCCGGTCGCGCCCGCGCAACTGCCGCCGCCCGGTCCACCACAGCCCCAGCCCGGCGAGCAGCAGCGCGCTCAGCCCCAGCGCCATGCCGTCGACGCCGGCCTGCCGCCCCAAAATCCATGCCAGCGCTAGCGCGGTCAGGAACATCGGTACCGACAGGGCCTTGCGAAACACATCCATCCACGCGCCGGGCTTGGGCAACCGCCGCCGCAGCGCGGGCACGAACCCCAGCAGCAGGAACGGCAGCGCAAGACCGAACCCCAGCCCGGCGAACACCGCCATCGCCGCGACCGGCGGCAGCACCAGTGCCGACCCCAGCGCCGCGCCCATGAACGGCCCGGTACATGGCGTCGCGACGAATGCCGCCAGCGCACCGGTCGCGAACGCCCCGCCGCGTCCGTTCCGCGTGCCGACCTGCGGCGTCGGAAGTTCGAACAGCCCGGCAAGGTTCAGCGCGATCCCGCCGGTCAGTACCAGCAGCAACAGCACGACCCGCGGATCGGTAAGCTGGAACGCCCATCCCGCCGCGACCCCCGCCGCGCGGATCGCCAGCAGAATGCCGCCCAGCGCCATGCAAGTGACGACGGCCCCGGCGGTATAGGCAACGCCCTCCGCCCGCGCGTGCACCGCCGATTCGCCCGATCGCGCAAGGCTTAGCGCCTTCAGGCTCAGAATCGGGAACACGCACGGCATGATGTTGAGCAGCAACCCGCCGAGCAACGCCCCGGCAAAGGCCAGCAGCGCGGCACGGACCGGCGCGGGTTCGGCGGGCGCAGCAACGACGCCGGGGGTGGCGCGGATCGCAAACCCCTGCCCCGGGCCGGTCGCCAGCACGCCTTCGATCAACGCGGGCTTGCCGGTCCCCTTCGTCTCGATGACGATCGCATCGCCGTCGCGCCGGATCGTCTGGGCCGCGTCGTAATCGATCGCATTCTCGGTCAGCGGAAAAAAATACGGGTCGCCGATCGCCTGGGTCGCCGGGAACGGCACGCGCAGCCGCAGCGGCTCACCCGCCTGGAACAATGCCGGCGATCCCAGCGGCTTGGGCAGCGCGCGGCGCCAGCCATCGAACGCGGCGCGGCGTTCGGGCTTGATCGCCCCGTCGCCGATGGTGAGGTCGGTCGACAGCACCGCCTTTTCCGGCACGCAGATTTCCCGGGTGCAGACCAGATAATCGATGGCGAGGCGCACCGGCACCACGCTGCCCTTCGCAAGGCCTGCGGGCAGTCGCAGCTCGGTCAGGATCGTCCATGGCCGTTCGTAGACATAGTTCATGATGCCCGCGACGGTCAGTCGCTCGGGCACCGGATAGCGCAGATCGCCGACGCTCGCCCCGGCGGGCAGCGTCCAGTCGAGCCGCGGCTGCGTCCCCACCGCACCGGGGTTCTGCCAATACCCATGCCAGCCGGCATCGGGTACCGATACCAGCGCGAGTCCGACATTGGTGCCCGCCGCGGGAGTATCGCTTTCGGCCACGATCCGCATCTGGACGTGCCGCTGCCCCGGCACCTGCGCCATCGCCGGCCACGCGCCACACAGCAGCGCGGCGAGCAGGACGATTCGACACCATAGTGTTCTTGCCGCTGTCATGGACGCGGAGTAGCGGAGTTCCGGGACGGATGCACCGTCCGCGGAGTACCCGATGCGTCTCGTTTCCCTCGCCGCGCTGTTGCTGGCGTCCGCCACCCCCGCGATCGCCCAGACCGCCGCACCGGCGCCGGCCGACCTGCCCGTGCCGCCGACCTATCCGGCGACGCCGCCCAAGCTGATCGTCGCGATTTCGGTCGATCAATTCTCCGCCGACCTGTTCGCCGAATATCGCGCGCGCTTCACCAGCGGTTTCGCGCGGATGATGCAGGGCGCGGTATTTCCGTCGGGCTATCAGAGCCATGCCGCGACCGAAACCTGCCCGGGCCATTCGACGATCCTGACCGGCGCCCGCCCGTCGCGTACCGGCATCATCGCCAACGACTGGATCGACCAGCGCAACAACACCCGCCCCGACCACAAGGTCTATTGCGCCGAGGACGAACGCGTCGCGGGTTCGACCTTCAAGGACTATACCGTCTCCGACACCCACCTGATGGTGCCGACGCTGGGCGAGCGGATGAAGGCCGCCGATCCGCGCACCCGCGTCGTCTCGGTCGCGGGCAAGGACCGCGCGGCGGTGATGATGGGCGGGCACAAGGTCGACGAACTGTGGTGGTTCGGCAAGGACGGCTTCACCAGCTATGCCGGGCGCAAGATGCCGCCGGTCGTCGCCCGCGCCAACGCCGCCGTCGCCAAACAGATCGCCACGCCGCAGCCCGCGATGACGCTCCCGACCTTCTGCCAGCCGCTGGCGCGCGCGGTGCGCGTCGGCGACAAGACGATCGGCACTGGCCGCTTCGAACGCGCTGCGGGCGATATCGCCGGCTTCCGCCGCTCGCCCGAATATGACGCCGCGGTCCTGGCGCTCGCCGCCGGCCTGATCCAGGACATGAAGCTGGGTCAGGGACCGCAGACCGACATCATCTCGATCGGCGCCTCCGCCACCGACTATGTCGGCCATGGTTACGGCACCGAAGGCAGCGAGATGTGCCTGCAGCTCACCTCGCTCGACCAGAGCCTTGGCGAATTCTTCAAGGTGCTCGATGCGACAGGCGTGGATTATCAGGTCGTGCTGACCGCCGACCATGGCGGCAGCGACGCCAGCGAACGCCTTGCCAGCCACGCCGTACCCGATGCGGTCCGCCTCGATGGCGACTTCACGGTGGAGGGCATCGGCACGGCCATCGGACGGAAGCTCGGCATCGCCGGCCCCGTCCTGTTCGGCGGCGTGAACGGCGACGTGTGGTACGACATCAAGCTGACCCCAGCGCAAAAGGCCGCGGTCGAGCGAGAGGCGATCGCGATGTTCATGGCCCACCCGCAGACGCAGGCGGTCTTCACCCGTGCGCAGGTGATGGCGACGACGGTGCCGAACACCCCGCCCGAAACCTGGTCGCTGATCGAGCGTGCCCGTGCGTCCTACTACCCGCCGCGCTCGGGCGACCTGCTAGTGGCGATGAAGCCGCGCGTGCTGACCCTGCCGCACCCGGTCGTCGGCAGTTCGGTCGCGACGCATGGCAGCTTCTGGGACTATGACCGCCGCGTCCCGATCCTGTTCTGGCGCAAGGGGCAAGGCGGGTTCGAGGAACCGTTCGGCGTCGAGACGGTCGACATCCTGCCGACGCTGGCGGCGACGATCCGCCTGCCCGTACCCAAAGGCGAGATCGACGGCCGCTGCCTCGACCTCGATCCGGGCGAAGGCACGACCTGCCGCTAACCACCCGTCCGGTTCGAGCAGCTTCGAGCTTGTCGGGAAGCGTCCGTCGAGAACTTCGCTCGACGGACGCCGACTTCAGGGGAGGCGCACCAACGCGGTCGCCGCCGACGCCGGATCGAGCCGTTCCTCCAGCGACGTCACGATCGGCGCCGCGGTCCGCGGCACCTTGCCCGCGAACGCCTTGCGCCCGTTGACGACCACCCGCACCGGCTTGTCCAGATCGACCAGCCGGTCCGACAATCGCACGATCGTCCCCGCCGGCACCGTCCCGGTCAGCGTGATCGTCTGCCCCGCGACCGCCGCATCGATCCGGTCGCCGGCCTTCGCCGCCGCGGCATCGGGGAGATGCAGCCAGTAGAAGCGATCGTGCGTCACATCGTCCTGCACCCACACGATCCGCCTGGGCCACGGATTGCGCGTGAAGCCGGCCATCCACGGCAATGCCTCGGCATCCTTGCGGTCCATCCAGTGCGGCAGGCCGGGATAGATCCGCGTCATCGACACATAGCCATCGGGGTCGGCCGCATGGAGCCGGGCGAGCTCGGCACTCTTTTCCGCCGCGATCCGGTTGCGGTCATAGGCGGCATCCGCTCCGCCCATGAAGATGCCGAACGGCAGGTTGCGCAACGACGCCACGCCCGCTTCGTTCGGATGCCCCGCCATCATCGCCGCCGCCGCGAAGCGGTCCGCCATGCGCGGCGCCAGCTGCCACACCCCGTCGCCGCCCGCGGAATAGCCGAGCAGATATACCCGGTTGGGATCGACGCCGTTGATGGCGACCTGCACGTCGATCAGTCGCTGGAACAGCGGATCGATATGCGCCTCGTGCCACAAATTCCACGTATCGGTCGGCGCCCGCGGCGCGAGGTAGATGCCCTCCGCCGGCGCATACAGGCCGATCTGGTTGTGCCATTGCCGGTCGTTGACCGCCGGCGCGGCGTTGCCGCCGCCGTGCATCGATATCCACAGGCTGCGCTTGCCGAACGGCGCATCGCCGAACCGGCGGCTTTCCCAGCGCAGCGTCCGATCGCCGATCGTGATCGCCTGTCCCGCCATCGCCTGCCGGTCTGCGGCCGCAACGGTTCGGCTTCGCGCCGCCGCCAACAGGTCGACGGCTACCTCCGCCTCGGCCTTTGACAAGGGTCGGCGCAGGACCGGCGCGTCGCTCCGCCGCGCGGCATCGGGTTGCCCGACCCAGTTCGATAGCTTGTTGAGCGACCGTACCGGCGGCGACTGCCGCGGCTCGGCCAGTGCCGGCGTCGCCAGCAGGATCAAGAACGCGGCGATGGTGAAACGGTGATGCATAGGCGAACAGGCTACCGCCGGTCCCGCCGGGATCGAAGCGAAATCGCTCAGCGCGTCTCGAACTTGCGCACGCCCGGCCCCAATCGGTTCGCGCCGACCGCCACGCCATCGCCGGTATAGTCCGCGACGAACGCCGGGCTCTTGTCCATGCCGGGCGCGAGGCGCGCGTCGTTGTCCTCGACCCGCAGCCCGCGCGCCGGGAAGGTATGCTTTTCCGCACCCACGACGATAAAGCCGGTCCAATTCTCCTTCGCCTTGCCCTGGACGAAGGTATTGCGCGCGATCAGCCCGGTCGCCCCTTCGGGCAGGTCGATCATGTAGTTGGTCTTGTTGCCGCGGCTGTCGTCGAAGCTCGAATCGGTGATCTCGATCCGCGGCGCGCGGATCTTCACATAATGGCCGCCGGTGCCGCGTTCGAAGCGCGAGCGGGTGATGGTGATCGACCCGTTATTGCCGAGATAGACCGAATGCGAGCAGTCGGTCGTCTCGTCGCACTGCCCCAGCCCGGCAAAGGTCGACCGGTCGATCGTGATGCGCTGCTGCCCGTCGGGATTGCCGCCCAATATGCCTTCCTGACTGTCGAGGAAGGTCGAATTGGTGACGGTCAGGTCGCCGATCTCGGTCCGGATGCCGGCGCCATTGCCGTCTGGCACGCGGATGCGGCGGAACACGATGCCGTCGACCGTCGAGCGCCGCCCGCGCAGCACGAACGTCGCCTTCTCCTCGCACGCGCCGCCGTCGAAGATCACGGTCCCTGGCGTCCGTGCGCGGAAGGTGATGTCGCCGCCGGTCTGCACCGTGCAGTCGCGATAGGTCCCCGGCGCGATCAGGATCGTCGCGGTCCCGTCGCGCACCGCCGTCACCGCGGCGTCGATCGTTGAATATCCCTCGCCCGTCTGCTCGATCACGAACGGGGCGCTGCGCTGTTGCGCGGGCAGCGGCGATACCGCCAGCACCAGCGCGGCGGGCAGGAACAAGCGGGCAGCGATCATCGGCCGGTCCTTCATCGGTTCGGCGACCGACATGCGCCAGCGATGACGGGCGCGAAAGGGCCTAAATCCGTCCCGCTACGGGTCAGACGTTCAACCGCGCGCGCATTTCCTTGCCGGGCTTGAAGTACGGCACGCGCTTGGCGTCGACCTCGACCGCCTCGCCGGTGCGCGGGTTGCGGCCGGTGCGGGCATCGCGCGCGCGGGTCGAAAATGCACCGAAGCCGCGCAGTTCGACACGGCCGCCGCTGCGCAACTGTTCGGTGATGGCGTCGAAAAAGGTCGCCACGATCCGTTCGACATCGCGAAGCGGCAGGTTGGGATTTTCCTGCGCCACGTGCTGCACCAGTTCGGATCGGATCATCATTCCCTCGGTAAATCAAAACCCTGCACCCCGATCGGTACGATCCGGGCAGAGCCAGCCACTAACCTATATCTATCCGGTGGAACAATCCGTCTTTCGAATGAACGCAAAAACGGGGCGCTCCGATATGGAGCACCCCGTTCCTGTTGTCCGTAAAGAAAAGCGGCTTACTTCTGTTCGCCGCGAGCCTTCAGCGCCTCGCCCAGAATGTCGCCCAGCGACGCACCCGAGTCCGACGAACCGTACTGCGCCACGGCCTGCTTCTCTTCGGCGATCTGCATCGCCTTGATCGAGAAGGTCGGCTTCTTCGAACGATCGAAGCCGGTGACCATCGCGTCGAACTTCTGGCCGACCTGGAAACGCTCCGGACGCTGCTCGTCGCGGTCGCGGCCGAGATCGGTGCGCTTGATGAAGCCGGTCGCTCCATCGTCGCCCTGCTGCACTTCGAGGCCCGCGTCGCGGACTTCGAGCACGGTGACGGTCACGATCGCGTTCTTGTTCAGGCGATCGCCCGCCTGCGCTGCGACCGGGCCGCCACGCTCAAGCTGCTTCATGCCGAGCGAAATACGCTCCTTGTCCGGCTCGATCGCGAGCACGACGGCCTGAACCGTCTCGCCCTTGCGATGCAGGTTGAGCGCGTCTTCGCCCGAAATCCCCCACGCGATGTCCGACATGTGAACCATGCCGTCGACATCGCCGTCCAGGCCGATGAACAGGCCGAATTCGGTCGCGTTCTTGACTTCGCCCTCGACGGTCGAACCAACGGGATGATCTTCCGCGAACTTCTCCCACGGATTCGCCTGCGCCTGCTTGAGGCCCAGCGAGATGCGGCGCTTGTCCTGATCGACCTCGAGGACGATCACGTCGACTTCCTGCGAGGTCGAGACGATCTTGCCCGGATGGACGTTCTTCTTGGTCCAGCTCATTTCCGACACGTGGACCAGGCCTTCGATGCCCGGCTCCAGTTCGACGAACGCACCATATTCGGTGATGTTCGTGACGCGGCCCGACAGCTTTGCACCGACCGGATACTTCGCACCGGCGCCATCCCACGGATCGCTTTCCAGCTGCTTCATACCGAGCGAGATGCGCTGCGTGTCGCGGTTGATGCGGATGATCTGGACACGGACGGTGTCGCCGATGTTCAGCACTTCCGACGGATGCCCGACACGCTTGTACGACAGGTCGGTGACGTGCAGCAGGCCATCGATGCCGCCGAGGTCGACGAACGCACCGTAATCAGTGATGTTCTTGACGACGCCATCGATCACCTGGCCTTCGGCCAGCGACTGGATCAGGCCCGAACGCTGCTCGGCGCGGGTCTCTTCCAGCACGGCGCGACGCGACACGACGATGTTGCCGCGCTTGCGGTCCATCTTCAGGATCTGGAACGGCTGCGGGATGTCCATCAGCGGGGTGACGTCACGCACCGGACGGATATCGACCTGCGAACCCGGCAGGAACGCCACGGCGCCCGACAGGTCGACGGTGAAGCCACCCTTCACGCGGCCGAAGATCACGCCTTCGACGCGCGCGGTCTTGGCGAATTCGGTTTCCAGCTTGTCCCACGCGGCTTCGCGACGGGCGCGGTCGCGGCTCAGCATCGCTTCGCCGTTCGAATTTTCGACGCGGTCGACATAGACTTCGACTTCGTCACCGACCTTCAGGTCGGCCTTCTGGCCCGGCGCAGCGAATTCGCGCAGCGGCACGCGGCCTTCCGACTTCAGGCCGACGTCGATGACGGCGAGGTCGTTTTCGATGCCGGTAACGGTGCCGATGACGACACGGCCCTCGAAGCTTTCCGAGGCACCGAACATGTCGTCGAGCATCGACGCGAAATCATCACGGGTGGGATTTGCCATGCTGGCCATAAAGAACGTGGTTCCTAGTACACTATGTTTCCGGCCGGCCGGTTGTGTCCGGCGGTCTTTGACCGGGATTGCCGCGCGCGCCGAATACGACACGCGGCATCCGGCGACCATGTCGTCACGAAAGGCTTGCCCCGTCGATCACGGAATCGGGCGCGCACGCCCGGCCTTCGCGAGTCTGTGCTCGTCGAACCGGCGCGCCATACGCGTTTTCGCGTGGGCGTGCAACGGTTGGGGGCTACTCAGGAAGCAGAAGGAAGGTCGGTTCACGCGAAGGCGCGGAGACGCGAAGGAAGAAAATAGATGATTGTTTTCGCGCCGAGGCGCGGAGGCGCAAAGAGGTTGCGTTCGCGGCGACTGCCGTATGTCCGGCGAAGCCTAAAGCTTCGCCCCAGCGAAGGCTGGGGCCTCCCCCAGTTCCTGCCCAGACCTATCACCGAGAGGTTCCAGCCTTCGCTGGGATGACGTTCAAGTCGGTTTGCGGAACACACCACTGAACCGTGCCAGAAGCTGCGGGCCGCCAACGCGGCAAGCGGCCACCGCAAACGCAACCTCTCTGCGCTTCCGCGCCTCTGCGCGAAATCTACCTTCTACTCCGCGTCTTCGCGCCTTCGCGTGAAAAACCTTCGTCACGCCAAAACTAAAATCACCCCCGACGCCCCGGCCGATACGGCTTGGCGGCATGGCGCGGCGGTGCGCCGTTGGTGCGACGCTGCGGCGCCGCCGGCGGCCCGGACATCTGCTCGAACATCAGATCGTCGTCGGGCGTCGCCGTCCGCTTGACCGATGCGATAAACTTGCCCGCGATCGCCTTCGGAATCTCGAACGCCGACTCGTCGTTGGCAATGCGGATCGCGCCGATCTCCCCTTTAGTGATGTGCCCGCGGCGGCACAGCAGCGGCAGCAGCCAGCGCGGATCGGCATTGTGCCGGCGGCCGACATTCATGCGGAACCACACCGTATCCTCGAACCCCGGACGCGGCCCTTCGGGACGCTCGCGGCGTTCGGGTGCGCCACCCGCCGACAGTTCCTCTGGTGCCGGCAGCTTGGCACGATAGGCGCGGACCAGCAGCGCCGCGATATCCTCGGGCGTCTTCTCGGTCAGCAGGCGCGCGCCCAGCTCGACATCGGCCTCGTCGAATTCGACCGGTTCGGCCAGCTTGGCGAGCAACCGCTCGCGATCGGCGGCATGGATTTCGTCCGGGGTCGGCACACCGATCCATTCGGCGTTGATCTTGGCGTCGCGCAGCAGCCCTTCGACGCGGCGGCGGCGCTGATACGGCACGATCAGTGCGGCGATGCCTTTCTTGCCCGCACGGCCGGTACGACCCGAGCGGTGCTGCAGCGCCTCGGCATCGCGCGGCAGCTCGACATGGACGACGAGGCTGAGCGACGGCAGATCGATGCCGCGTGCCGCGACGTCGGTCGCGACGCAGACGCGGGCGCGGCGATCGCGCAGCGCCTGCAACGCATGGTTGCGCTCCGACTGCGAATGTTCGCCTGACAGCGCCACCGCATCGAACCCGCGCTCGACCAGATTCGCGTGCAGGTGCCGCACCGCCTCCCGCGTCGCGCAGAACAGGAACGCGGTGTCCGGCTCGTGCAGACGCAGCAGGTTGACGACCGCATTCTCGATATCGTTCGGCGCGACGGTCATCGCCTGATAGCTGATGTCGCCATGGCCCCGCTCCGCTTCGCGCGTGTCGATGCGGAACGCGTCCTTCTGATAGCGCTTGGCCAACGCCACGATCGGCTTGGCCAGCGTTGCCGAGAACAGCAGCGTGCGGCGTTCCGCCGGCGTGCCGTCGAGGATGCCTTCGAGGTCCTCGCGGAACCCCATGTCGAGCATCTCGTCGGCTTCGTCGAGAATCGCGACCTTCAGCCCCGACAGGTCGAGCGCGCCGCGTTCGAGGTGGTCGCGCAGACGCCCCGGCGTGCCGACGACGATATGCGCGCCGTGGCTCAGGTTGCGGCGTTCGCGCGCCGCATCCATGCCACCGACGCACGACACGATGCGCGCCCCGGTCGGACCATAGAGCCACAGCAGTTCGCGCGCGACCTGCAACGCCAGTTCGCGCGTCGGGGCAATGGCGAGGGCCAGCGGCGTGCCAGCGCGCGGCATCTTGTCCTCGGCGTCGAGCAGGTCGCGCGCGATGGCGAGGCCGAAGGCGACGGTCTTGCCCGACCCGGTCTGCGCGGATACCAGCAGGTCGCGCCCTTCGGCGTCGGGCGTCAGGACGGCCGCCTGCACAGCGGTCGGGGCTTCATAGCCGCGCGCGGATAGCGCCGCGGCGAGCGGTTCGGGCAACGTCGAAAAAGGCATAATTCGCCAAATGGCCCCAAATTGCGGCCACGGCAAGGCCGCAGCGCCGGTTTAGCATGTCGGCGAACCCGAATCCGACAAAAGACTTTCATTTGTGGGCCGGCGTTGGTCGGCTGGCGTACCCAGCCGTTGTGACTATTCGCCGCACCTACCACATGGCATCCGAAAGGATTCCCCCATGTCGATCGATCGCCGCCGCCTGCTCGAACTGACCGGCCTGTCGGGACTGGCCGCCCTGATCGGCTGTGCTCCCTCCGAGAGCGAGGCCGCGCCGAACTTCCCGTTCAAGCTGACCGATGCGCAGTGGAAGACGCGGTTGACCCCCGCGCAATATAACGTGCTGCGGCAGGAAGGGACCGAACGGCCGTATAGCAGCCCGCTGAACGACGAAAAGCATAAGGGCGTGTTTGCCTGTGCCGGTTGCGGGCAGCCATTGTTCCTGTCGACGACCAAGTTCGAAAGCGGCACCGGCTGGCCCAGCTTCTACGCGCCACGCAACGGCGCGGTCGTGAACCGCACCGATCGGTCGCTGATGATGTCGCGAACCGAGGTGCTGTGCGGTCGCTGCGGCGGGCATCTCGGCCATGTGTTCGACGACGGGCCGCCACCGACCGGCAAGCGCTATTGCATGAACGGCGTCGCGATGACCTTTCGCCCGGCATGAAACGCAAAAGGCCCGCCGCATCGTCTGCGGCGGGCCTTTACATGGGGTGACGGAGGATCAGTCGTTGAGTGCGACGACTATCCGCGCCTGCGCCGACTGCACGCCGCCGCCGCCCGGCATCGGTGCCGGCGGATCGGTCTTCACAATGACCAGCGGTGCGTTCAGTTCGGTCGCGCGCGGCGCGTGCTTGGCATAGATGAAGCCGTTGGTCGGATAGGCCGAGGTGCCAAGCCCGCCGACCGGGCCGAACCACACCTTGACCTCGGTCCAGTCCCCCGCCGGCGATACGTCGATCGCACGGACATCGCGTTCAATCCCGCCGCGGCGCGACCAATTGGCATGGGTCAGCAGCACTTCACGCTCGCTGACGACCTTCGACACCATCGCGACATGGCCGAGGCGCATTTTCGAGGTGGCGGCAAACGACAGGACGGCGCCTTCCTGTGGAGCATGGCCGCGCTCATACTTGCCCGAGGCCTGACCCCACCAGGTGTGGGCGTTGCCGAAGATTTCGACACCGGAAATTTCGCGGGCATAGGGCGCGCATTGCCAGAAGCGGGCCTGGGCCGGAGCCACCATCGCCAGAGCGCACGAAACCACCAGCGCGAAACGCGCTGCAACAGCACCAAACTTCATCTGACCCCCACGGCCCCACGAATGTCGTAAGCGGCATGAAGCAGGGTTTGATACACACGGAAACCCCACCGCACTTCGCAGGGGAACCTTTTCCGACGAACCGTGTTTGCGCGGCGATGACCGGCGGATGAACCGATCCGTGCCGTTCCTTCCCCCTCCCAATTTGCCCCGAAAACCACAGGCGCTGCGGAATGCGACGAACCGTGTGGGTACAATGTTGCAATGCAAAACGGTCCGTGATCGAATATGTCATCAACCGGACGAGCCGCGTTTCGTTCAGCAAGCCGTTAACCATTATCCGGCAATATCCGGTTGTTAGAAGCCATGGGCGGGGAGTTCAGAAGAATGGCGATTGCACGGCGGCCGGCAGAAGGCGCGATGACGCTGGCGGAAATGAAGGAGTTCGCGACCTTTCCGGCATCGACGCAGCGGTATATCCGCCGCGCGCTCGACATCGGGCTGGACCGCGATGACGCGATGCGCCGCTGGTCGCGCGACGTGGTGGAGGCAGCGAGCATCCGTGCCCAGGCGCGGATCTACGACCGCCTGCCCGACATTCGCGCCTGCATTCCCGACGATAGCGGGCTGGATGCGATCGAGCCGTTCATGACGCCGTTGCTGCTGGTGACCGCGTTCGATCTCGGCCAGGGGCGGCTGACGACGTTCGGCGCCTATCGCTTCCTCTACGAACGGCTGGTCGGCGCCGAGGCGCGGCCATGGCTGCCCGCCGCCTTCTGCGCCTCGGCCGCGCTGCCGCACCTCCACCCGGAGCTGCGTCGCAAGCTGCTGCAATCGCTCAGCGAGGCCGCGGCGACCGCGTCGGGCTGGTCGATGCGGCAACCGGCCTTCTATCCGGCATGGGTCGAAAAGGTCGAAGCCGGCGCACCGATGCATTGATGGATGAGCGGTACCGCCCTCCGGAAAAGTCATGTCAGCGACAGGCCCCGCCGAACCCGCGCGCCGCCTGGTCGAAATGGAAATGGTCGCGGTGCGCGGCGTTGTAGTCGGGAGACAACACGGTCGAGAACACGCCGCATGCCCCGTCGCGTACCTCGCGCAGGAACGCGGCCTTGGCGGCATCGTCCCGCCCCTGCCCCGGGGTCCAATCGCCGACGACGCTGATCCGGCGCCCATCGGCCAGCACGAACGCAGCGATGTCGAGCGCGTTGGCGGTCGCATGTTCGCTGAACGCTCCGGTATCGCGGCCGTACATCCGCCGACAGTTATAGCTGCCGAAATTCTGAATGCGCGCAACCGCCTGCCCGAAATGCTTCTGCGCGGCGGGCTGCACCACCTGCCATTCCCATAGCGCCATTGCCGTCGCGACCCGGCACGACACGCCGACGTCCGGCGTGATCGCGATGGTGCGCGATCCGCCGCCGCGCAGCCGCACCGCATCGTCATAGCCGCACTGCCCCGCCCCATCGCGCGGCGGCAGCGCGGTATAGCGCACCCCCGCTCCGTCGAGCAGCGCGCGGCACCCGGCCAAGTCGCCGCGCAGGTCGCCGATCTTGCCGCGGGTGAACATGCCGATCGGCTGCGACAGGTCGAGCGGGGTCCACGGCACATCCTGCGGCCGGCTGCGGGTAAAGGCATAAAGCGCAAAGGCGATCGCCGCCAGGATCGCCAGCCAGACCAAGGTACGGATGCCGGTCGACAACGCCTTCACCCGCGGACCGCCCGCGTTGCCGGCTCGCCCGTCACCGGATAGCCGAGATCGTCGGGGATACGGATCCAGTCGCCATCGCTTTGCCGTTCGAGCCATGGCGTGATCGTCCGCACCGGCCACGTCCGCGCATCGGCCAGCACCGCCGCGACATCGTCATGCTGCGCCAATCGCTCAAGCACCCGCCGCGTCGGGAACAGCAGCGCCGCATCGCCCCGGTCCGCCGCCGCGAGCGCATCCCTGGCACTGGTCCACAGCGTCCGCACATTCTCGGTCGCATCGACGACCGCGGCGGGCGCGTCGTCGGGCAGGCGCGCGACGAAGAACCATGTATCGAACACCCGCACCGGCATATGCTCGGGCCGCCAGCGGGCATAGGGGATCAGCGGTGACGGATCGACCGGCCCGATCTCACCGATCGTCGCCCCTTGCGCGAGTCTGGCGCGCATCGCGTCCACGTCGCCGGCGACGCCAATTGCGATCCCCGCCTCCTCTATCGTCTCGCGGATCGCGGCCAGTCGCGGTGCCAGATCACCATCGCCCATCACCAGCGCCAACGCTTCGTCGCCGGGGTCGATCCGCCCACCGGGAAACACCAGCGCGCCGCCGGCAAACGCCATCGCCGCCGCCCGCTCGACCATCAGGATTTCGGGCGGCCCGACGGCACGGTCGCGCAGCAGGATCAACGTGGCGGCGGGAATGGCAGGCGTCATGGGAACGACTTGGGGGCAACCGGCGTCGCTGTGAAGGCCGCGATTGCGCGATACCTGACTATGTTCGCCTAACGAAACCCAAGCCGAGTACGATCGTCATTCCCGCGCAGGCGGGAATCCATAACCCCTATGATAGCGTCTCTTGCACGAACGTCAGCGCATATGGATTCTCGCCTGCGCGGGAATGACAGTTGAAGGTGTATCCGGCGGCACCGACCGCACCAGCCGCCATCCGTTGGGCAGATAGTCCAGCGACATATAATAATAGGAAACGCACGACCCGTCAGGCCGATAGCTGCCGCCCTTCACAATGCCGACCGCGGTCGTGCCGATGAACACCGGCCCGCCGCTATCGCCGCCGCGACACCCCGGCCCCGCCACTGCAACCCAGGTCGGCAGGCACGGCCCGCCGCACAGATCGCCCGACGGCGCGAAGTCGACCATCTCGACCTCGGCACAGCTATAGCCGCTGCTCTCGCCACGGTGGCACACGATATCGCCGACCCGCGTGCCCACCCGACTGCGCTGCCCCTCGACCGGACGCAGCGCGGTGCGCGCCGCATCGGGATGGAACAGCGGCAACGTCGCCTCCGGGCTGGCATTGACCTGCACGTCGTGAAACCCCCAGCCCCATTGGCCGATAAAGGTCAGCGGCGTGCGCGTGCCGTCCTTCGCGATATGCTCCAGCGTATCGGGGCAATGCGCCGCGGTGACGATGCCGGTCTGCGCACCGTCGGTCACGACATAGCCGGTCGTACAGAAATAGCGCCGCCCGGTGATCGGATCGGGACCGATCAACCGCGATCCGCCGACGACCTCACCCGCCAGATCGAGGTCGGGCCGTCCCGTCGTCGCGATTCGCACCGGCACGCCGGCCAAATCCTCGATCCGCCGCCGCAGCGCCGCGGTATCCCCTGCTGCATCGCTCGCGCCGACCAGGACCAACAACTCGCCCCGCCGCGCATCGACCCCCATTGCCGGTGGCCGTACCAGCATCGCACGGATCGCCGCCTGATGCGCCGCGATCGCGCCGAGCAATTCGGTGCGCGTCGCCTTCGCCCCGGTGCGAAAGCGGATCGGCACGACGATATCGCCGTCGCGCACCTCGCCATCGGCAACCGGTTGCCTGCCGGTCAGCAGCACGGTGACCGCGCCGTCGCGCTCGATCGATATCCCGGACAGCCGATCGCGATATTGCCCCTCGACCCATTCGGTCGCGGATACGCTCGCCGCCTGTGCCTTCAGCAATCGCAGCGCAGCGGTCGCGTCGATCCCGCGCACCCGCGCTACCTCGGCAGCATCCTGTGCCAATGCCGCTTCGCTCGAAACGACCGTGGCGGCGTCCTGCGCGATGGCGGGGGTTCCCACCACCAGCGCAAGCGCCGCCACCAATTGCCGCAGCACGGAAAAACTCAATCGAGCCGCCGCGCCAGTTCCTTGTTCAGCGCCAGCGCCGCCAGCGTACCGACCGCACCCGACAACAAATACAGGCCCGAGGCGAAGAGCCCCAGCTTGCCCGCCAGCGCCAGCGCGACCAGCGGCGCGAAGCCCGCCCCGAACAGCCATGCAAGGTCCGACGTCAGCGCCGCGCCGGTATAGCGCGAATCCTTGGCGAAGTTCGACGCCACCGTCCCCGACGACTGGCCGAACGACAGGCCGAGCAGGATGAAGCCGGTGATCATGAACGCGATCTCACCGGCATCGCCACCATTGAGCAGCAGCGGCGCGAGGCCCGAGAACAGTGCGATCGCGATTGCGCCGAAGCCCAGCAGGGTACGGCGTCCGACATGGTCGGCCAGCACGCCCGAGATGACGATCGCGAAGATGAAGAAGATCGCGCAGGCGGTCTCGATCCAAAGGAAGCGGGCGATTTCCTGTTCGGTGAACAGGAAGATCCATGACAGCGGGAACACCGTGACCATGTGGAACAGCGCGAAGCTGGCGAGCGGCACCAGCGCGCCGATTGCGATCGTCTTCCATTCGCGACCGACGGTCGGCAGCACCGGTGACGCCTTCAGTTCGCGATTCTCGAACAGCGCGGTATATTCGGGCGTCACGACGATGCGCAGCCGTGCGAACAGCGCGACAACGTTCAGCGCGAACGCGACGAAGAACGGATAGCGCCAGCCCCAGCTGATGAAATCCTCGGCACTCATATAGGCGGTGAAGAACGCGAACAGCGCGCTGGCGACCATCAGGCCCAGCGGCGCGCCGAGCTGCGGGATCATTGCATACCAGCCACGCCGGTCCTGCGGCACGTTGAGCGCCAGCAGCGAGGCGAGGCCATCCCATGCCCCGCCCAGCGCAATGCCCTGCAGGATGCGCAGCGCCGCCAGCAGGATCGCCGACCACGCGCCGACCTGCGCATAGCCGGGCAGGAAGCCCATCGCCACGGTGGCGGTGCCGAGCATGAACAACGCGATGGTCAGCTTGGTCCCGCGGCCATGCCGCCGGTCGATCCACATGAACAGCAGCGTACCCAGCGGCCGGGCGAAGAACGCCAGCGGGAACAGCGCGAACGAATAGAGCGTGCCGGTCAGCCGGTCGACATAGGGGAACATCAGCTGCGGGAACACGATCACCGATGCGATCGCGTACACGAAAAAGTCGAAGAATTCCGACGTGCGCCCGATGATGACGCCGATGGCGATCTCTTCGGACTGGACGTTCACCTCGCCGTCGCCACGGTTGACGGCGCGAGCGTCGGCCTCGATCTCGCGGGAATGGACGGCCTCGGCCATAGGGACTCCAAGAGCTGCGCGACGGGCGCGCGATAAGACTGAATATGCGCCCGTTATCGCAATGCACCAAACGCGGGGATAGGACAAAATGTCCTATCGCAGTGCAGCATCGACAGGCATAGGGCGCGGCCATGATCCTGCCCCGCTCGCTTCCGTGGCACCGGCCACTGCGTTCGCTCCTGCCTCTCGCGGCTCTGCCGTTCTTGGGTGGTTGCAACATGGTCGTGCTCAATCCCGCCGGCGACGTTGCGCGCCAGCAGGCCGACGTCCTGATGATCTCGGTCGGCCTGATGCTCCTCATCATCGTGCCGGTCATGGCGCTGACCGTGTGGTTCGCGTGGAAATACCGCGCGAGCAACGAGAAGGCGACGTACAAGCCGAACTGGGACCATTCGACCGCATTGGAACTGGTCATCTGGTCGGGGCCGCTGCTGATCGTCATCGCGCTGGGCGCGCTGACGTGGATCAGCACCCACCTGCTCGACCCCTATCGCCCGATCGGCCGAATTTCCGCGGAAAAGCCTGAGACGCCGCGCGATGCGCCGCTGGAAATCCAGGTCGTGTCCCTCGACTGGAAATGGCTGTTCATCTATCCCGAGCAGGGGATCGCCACCGTCAACCGACTGGTCGTGCCGGTCGATCGCCAGGTGCGCTTCCGCCTGTCGTCGTCGTCGGTGATGAACACCTTCTACGTCCCCGCGATGGCCGGCATGATCTATACGATGCCGGGCATGGAGACGAAGCTGCACGCCGTGCTGAACCGTCCCGGTACGTTCGAAGGCATGTCGGCGCATTATAGCGGCGCCGGCTTCTCCTACATGAACTTCAAGACGACCAGCACCGACGCCGCCGGCTTCGACAAATTCGTCGCGGGCGTGAAGGCGATGCCGAACCGGCTCGACACCCAGCGCTACCTCGAACTGGAAAAACCCAGCGAGAAGGTGCCGCCGATGGGCTTTGCCGGGGTGGAACCGGGCCTGTTCAACCGCATCGTCCAGATGTGCGTGAAGCCCGGTACGCCGTGCATGACCGAAAGCATGGGCCATGGCGGCCACGGCTCGGCGGTCAACAGCCGCCTGCCGCAGGAAGGTGAGCGCACCAAGGGCGCGCTGGAAAAGGCACCGTCCGACTATGGCGTCAGCCCGCACAGCAGCGGCGATGCGCCGCAAGGGTCGAAGGCCGCTCCCGGCGCCGCCGAACCCGGCAGCGACGCCAACCGCAACATGACCCGCATCGCACCGTTCGCGATGCCGGGCCGCCCCGCTCCGGCGCAAGGCTGAGACGAGAGATCATGTCCGAAACCCTGACCAAGCTGATCTTCGGTCGCCTGACGATCGAAAGCTTCCCGATCCACGAACCGATCATCGTCATGACCTTCATCGCGGTCGCCATTGGCGGCGCGGCGGTGCTGGCGGCGCTGACCTATTTCAAGCTGTGGGGCTATCTCTGGAAAGAGTGGTTCACCACGGTCGATCACAAGCGGATCGGGATCATGTACATGATCCTCGGCATCGTCATGCTGCTGCGCGGTTTCGCCGACGCGGTCATGATGCGCGGGCAGCAGGCGATGGCGTTCGGCCAGAACGAAGGCTTCCTGAACGCGCACCATTACGACCAGGTGTTCACCGCGCACGGCGTGATCATGATCTTTTTCGTGGCGATGCCACTGGTCACCGGGCTGATGAACTACATCGTTCCCTTGCAGATCGGCGCGCGCGACGTCTCCTTCCCCTTCCTCAACAATTTCAGCTTCTGGATGACCGCCTCCGGCGTCGTGATCGTCATGGCCAGCCTGTTCGTCGGCGAGTTCGCGCGCACCGGTTGGCTGGCATTCGCGCCGCTGTCGGGGCTGGATTATTCGCCCGACGTCGGGGTCGATTATTATATATGGGCGCTCCAGCTGGCGGGCGTCGGGACATTGCTGTCCGGCGTCAACCTGATCGCGACCATCGTGAAGATGCGCGCGCCGGGCATGGGCCTGATGAAGATGCCGATCTTCACCTGGTCGGCGCTGGTCACCAATATCCTGATCGTCGCCGCCTTCCCGGTGCTGACCGCCGTGCTCGCGATGCTGTCGCTCGACCGTTATGTCGGCACCAACTTCTTCACGAACACGCTGGGTGGTAACCCGATGATGTACGTGAACATGATCTGGATCTGGGGCCACCCCGAAGTCTACATCCTGATCCTGCCGGCATTCGGCGTGTTCTCGGAAATCGTGTCGACCTTCTCGGGCAAGCGGCTGTTCGGCTATACGTCGATGGTCTACGCGCTGCTGGTCATCACCATCCTGTCGTACCTGGTGTGGCTGCACCACTTTTTCACCATGGGTTCGGGGGCGAGCGTAAACTCGTTCTTCGGTATCACCACGATGATCATCTCGATCCCGACGGGCGCGAAGATCTTCAACTGGCTGTTCACCATGTATCGCGGTCGCATCCGGTACGAGCTGCCGATGCTGTGGGCGATCGCGTTCATGCTGACCTTCACGATCGGCGGCATGACCGGGGTGCTGCTCGCGGTGCCGCCTGCCGACTTCGTGCTGCACAACTCGCTGTTCCTTGTTGCGCACTTCCACAACGTCATCATCGGCGGCGTGGTGTTCGGGATGTTCGCCGGCATCAACTATTGGTTCCCCAAGGCGTTCGGCTTCAAGCTGGACAAGAAATGGGGTCTGGTCAGCTTCTGGTGCTGGTTCGTCGGCTTCTGGGTCGCGTTCACCCCGCTCTATGTGCTGGGGCTGATGGGTATCACCCGTCGCTTGCGCCACTTCGACGATCCGAGCCTGCAGATCTGGTTCATCATCGCCGCCGTGGGCGCCGCGATCATCGCGGTCGGCATCGCCGCCTTCCTGGTGCAGATCGCGGTCAGCATCATGAACCGCGACAAGCTGCGCGACTTCACCGGCGATCCGTGGGGCGGTCGCAGCCTCGAATGGGCGACCTCGTCGCCGCCGCCCGACTATAACTTCGCGTTCACGCCCGTCGTCCACGACATGGACGCGTGGTACGACATGAAGGAGCACAAATATGCCCGGCCGACGGAAGGCTTCACCGCCATCCACATGCCGAGCAACACCTGGGCGGGGATCGTGCTGGCCGGCATTTCGACCGTCTTCGGTCTGGCGATGGTCTGGTACATCTGGTGGCTGGCGGCGCTGTCGTTCGTCGCGGTGATCGGCGTCGCGATCTACCATACCTTCAACTACAACCGTGACTTCCACATTCCGGTCGAAGAAGTCATCGAAACGGAGCGGCAGCGCACTGCCGACCTCCAGGCCGCGGGGGTATAAGGATCATGAGTTCGTCGGTTCAAGTCCCGGCAGGCGCGTCCGAACGCGCCTACCACCTCGCGGAAGAACATGAGCACGAAGCCGGGTCGAGCACGATGCTCGGCTTCTGGCTCTACCTGATGAGCGACTGTCTTATCTTCGCCATGCTCTTTGCCTCCTATGGCGTCTATTCGGGCAGCACCGCGGGTGGCCCGGACGCCAAGGAGCTGTTCGACCTGCCGCTCGTCGCGCTCAACACCGCGATGCTGCTGTTCTCGTCGATCACCTACGGCTTCGCGATGATCGCAGCCGAAGAAGGCAAGAAGGCCGCCACGCTGCGCTGGCTCGCCATCACCGGCGTGTTCGGCCTGTGCTTCCTCGGCATCGAAATGTACGAGTTCAGCCACCTGATCCACGAAGGCGCCGGGCCGCAGCGCAGCGCGTTCCTGTCGGCGTTCTTCACGCTGGTCGGCACGCACGGGCTGCACGTCACCTTCGGCATCGTCTGGCTGACGACGCTGATGGTACAGGTCGCCAAGCATGGCCTGGGTGCCGCCAACATGCGTCGCCTGATGTGCCTGTCGCTGTTCTGGCACTTTCTCGACGTCGTCTGGATCGGCGTCTTCACCTTCGTCTATCTGCTGGGAGTGCTGTAATGGCCGGCCACGCACATCACGACGCGCACGGCCACGGGGCCGATCACGGCCATGGCGGCCATGGCGATGCGCCTTCGCACGGTTCGCGCCGTGAATACGTCATCGGCTTCCTGTTGTCGGTGGTGCTGACCGCGATCCCCTTCGCGCTCGTCATGACCAACGCCTTTGCCGACACGCGGATCACCGCGGCGATCGTCACGCTCTGCGCGGTCGTGCAGATCGTGGTCCACATGATCTACTTCCTGCACATGAACACCAAGTCGGAGAATGGCTGGACGCTGATGGCGCTGATCTTCACCGTCATCCTCGTGGTTATCGTGCTCGCCGGGTCGTTGTGGGTGATGTACCATATGAACGTGAACATGATGCCCCAGATGTCCGGGGACATGAGCGCGATGTGAGCAGCGCCCGGCCGATCCGACGCATCCTGATCGGGACCCTGATCGGATGCGTCATCGCCGGCCTGATCGGGCTGGGCGTGTGGCAGTTGCAGCGGCGGGCGTGGAAGCTGGACCTGATCCAGCGGACCGAGGCGATGCTGCGCTCCCCGCCCGTCCCCGCCCCGCCGCCATCGGCATGGGACGGGATCACCGGGAACGACGTCTATCGTCCCGTCGTCGCGACCGGGCGCTACCGGCCGCAAGCCGACACCTATACCCAGGCCGCGACCGCGCTGGGCGGCGGTTTCTGGGTCCTGACCCCGCTCGATACCGGGCGCTTCACCGTGCTCGTCAACCGCGGCTTCGTGCCCCCCGAGCAGCGCGGCAAGGTGGCGCCGCCCCCCGGCACCGTCACCGTCCGCGGACTCCTGCGCATTACCGAGCCCGAGGGCGGTTTCCTGCGCCGCAACGACCCCTCCGCCGACCGCTGGTATTCGCGCGATGTCGCTGCGATCGCCACCAAGCGTGGGCTGACCGACACCGCCCCCTATTTCATCGATGCCGCCGCGACGTCGGGCAAGGGCTGGCCGCGCGGTGGGCTGACCGTCGTCACCTTCCGCAACAGCCACCTCGTCTATGCCCTCACCTGGTTCGGGCTCGCTGCGCTGCTCGCGGGCATGACATGGTGGGTCGTACGGCGCGAACCACGGGCGTAACATGCGCCCGATGCAGCCCGCCCCCCCTTCCGCGACTCCGTTGCCGCCGCCGGCCGAGGGCGTCGGGCGCAACATGCTGCTGCTGGTCCAGCTGCGGTGGCTGGCGGTCGGCGGGCAGCTGGGTACGATCCTCGTCGTCGACGGACTGCTTGGCATCCGCCTGCCGCTGCTGCCGATGGCGAGTGTGCTGGCGGGACTGGTGCTGCTCAACCTCGTCACCCTCGCCCGCCGGTCGCGGTGGAGCGATACCAACCTGCCGCTGTTCGCCGCGCTGGTGCTCGACGTCGCGGCGCTGACCGCGCAGCTCTACCTGTCGGGCGGCGCGCGCAATCCGTTCGTCTCGCTCTATCTGTTGCAGGTGGTGATCGGCGCGATCTTGCTGGAAGTGTGGTCGAGCTGGGCATTGGTCGCGATCACCAGTGGTGCGTTCGCGCTGCTCGGCCCGTTTCACCGCCCGCTGCAATTACCCCCCGCCTATGTCAGCAGCCTGTCCGACGCCTATCTGATCGGCAACTGGATCAACTTCGTCCTCGCCGCCACGCTGCTGGTCGCGTTCGTCACGCGGATCGCCGCCAATCTCCGCGACCGCGATACCAAGGTCGCGCAACTGCGCCAGCGCGCGGTGGAGGAGGAGCATATCGTCCGCATGGGCCTGCTCGCCAGCGGCGCCGCGCACGAACTGGGCACGCCGCTGTCGTCGATCTCCGTGCTGCTGGGCGACTGGAAGAACGAGCCGGCGATCCGCCGCGATCCGCGCTTCGTCGCCGAAGTCGACGACATGCGGGCCGAGGTCATGCGCTGCAAGGAGATCGTATCGGGCATCCTGTTCGCCGCGGGCGAGGTGACCGGCGAGGCGCCGACGCGGACCACGCTGCGCACCTTCCTGACCGACACGCTCGATCGCTGGCGCGGGTCCGACCCCACGCGCGCAGTGTTCGAGGATCGGCTGGGGCCCGACGTCCCGATCGTCGCCGACCGCGCACTGGCGCAGGCGTTGACCAATTTGCTCGACAATGCGGTCGAAGCCGGGGGTCGCATGATCGCGCTGATCGCGTTGCGTGACGGGGCGATGCTGCGCCTGACGGTACGCGACGACGGCAACGGCTTTTCCGACCGTATTCTCTCCAGCCTCGGCAAACCCTATAATACCAGCAAGGACCGACAAGGCGCGGGCCTTGGCCTCTATCTCGCCACCAACGTGCTGCGTCCGCTGGGCGGTACGATCGAAGCGTTGAACCGCGATGCCGGCGGGGCGGAGACTACCCTGGTCCTGCCGATCGATTCGCTGGCGCTGGAGAAGACGCGATGACCGCCCGCCGCCTTCTGATCGTCGAGGATGACGCTACCTTCGCCCGCACGCTGTGCCGATCGTTCGAACGGCGCGGCTATGTCGTGGAAGTAACCGGCGGCCCCGACCGGCTGGACGAACTGGCGCGCGACTTCGCCCCCGACCATGCGGTGGTCGACCTGCGGCTGGGCGGGGCGTCGGGCCTCGCCTGCGTGTCGGTGCTGTCGGCGATCGACCCGGCGATGCGCATCGTCGTGCTGACCGGTTTCGCCAGCATCGCGACTGCGGTCGAGGCGATCAAGCTGGGCGCAACCAACTACCTGACCAAGCCCGCCAACACCGACGAAATCGAGGCGGCGTTCGCGCGGGTCGAGGGCAATGCGGACGCCGACCTGACCGCCGCCCCCACTTCGATCAAGACGCTGGAATGGGAACATATCCACCAGGTGCTGGCCGATACCGACTTCAACATCTCCGAAGCGGCGCGGCGGCTGGGGATGCATCGTCGCACGCTGGCGCGCAAGCTCGACAAGCGCCATCTTTCCTGAACGCAAGGGGTTCGAAACGGCCCGCCGCCTGTGGTATCAGGGCGCATAAGGGGAACGGTTCATCGTGTGGCAGGTTCGATTGCACTAAGCATGCCGCCGCACCGCACAGAGTATAGGATGAAGACGATTACCGACCACCGCCATCGTTTCGATCGCATCGTGCGCCGCGCGCTGCTCGCCGGGATCGCACTGACCGCCGCCGGGGCCGCGTCGGCGCAGGTCGTGCCGCCGCCGGTCGTACCGACGCTGCCGACGACGCCGCCCATGGTACAGCCGGTGCCGGCCCCGCTGCCGCTGCCGACGCTGAGCCCCGCGCAGGAGAGCGAGCTTGCGAAGCTGCTGGCGCGCGATGCCGTGGCGCAGGGGTTGAAGGACCGCGAGCCGCAGCTGGCGAACCTGACCGGTACCGCGCTGGTGCAGGCAGCGCTCGACCATGCCCATGCAGTGCGCGCCGGGCGGCTGGACACCAGCGATTTCCAGAAGGACTGGGCGATGCGCCCGCAGGGGTTCGATCCCCTCCCCTCGTTCCGCGACGCGGTGGCGAAGGATCGGCTGGCGGCGTGGATCGCGTCGCTGCCGCCGCCCTATGCCGGCTATGACACGCTGGTCGCCGGATTGGCGCGCTATCGGAAGATCCAGGCCGATGGCGGCTGGTCGACGATCGGTGCCGGATCGGAACTGCGCATGGGCGGCAAGGGACCGCAGGTCGCGGCGCTGCGCAAGCGGCTGGCGGTCGAGGATTCGGGCGTGTCGGCGAGCGGCGATACGTTCGACCAGTCGCTGCTCGACGGCGTCCGCCGTGCCCAGCGCCGCTATGGCCTGAACCCCGCCGGGCAAGTCGGTGCGCAGACCGTCGCGTCGCTGAACGTGCCGGTGGGCGAGCGGATCAAGCAGATCAAGGCGAATATGGAACGGTGGCGCTGGCTGCCGACCGAGCTGGAAAAGAACCGCATTCAGGTGAATATCGCCGCGGCGGTGCTGACCGTGTTCGACGGCGACCAGCCGGTGACGTCGATGAAGGCGGTGACCGGGCGTCCGGGCGACGAGACGCCGATGCTGACCTCCACCATCCATTCGATCGTGCTCAATCCGCCGTGGAACGTGCCGTCGTCGATCGCCGACAAGGAATTGTGGCCCAAGGAGCGGGCGAACCCCGGCTATCTGAAGCGCAACGGCTTCCGCGTGATCGAAACCGAGGGCGGCGGGCGCCGGTTGCAGCAGGCGTCGGAGCGCAGCGCGCTCGGCCGGTTCAAGTTCGATTTCGACAATCCGTTCGCGGTCTATCTGCACGACACGCCGGCGCAGTCGGGTTTCGCCAATTTTGACCGGCTGGCCAGCCATGGCTGCGTCCGCCTCGAAAAGCCCGAGGATCTGGCGCGCCTGCTGTTGCGGACTACGCCCGAATGGCCCGCCGAACAGATCGACACGACGCTGGCATCGGGCAAGACGGTGCGGGCCAAGGTTGCCGATCCGGTAAAGGTCTATCTGCTCTACTGGACCGCGTTCGCGACGCCGAACGGCACGATGAGCTTCCGCGAGGATCCGTATAAATGGGACGGCGTGCTGGCGAACAAGATCGTCGCACGCGCTGAAGCCAGCCAGTTAGCGGCACGATAAGGGGATGACGATGAAGAGCGGATGGCGCGTAGCGCTGCTGGCGGGCAGCGGCCTGTTGCTGGCGACCGGACTTGGGGCGTGTTCGGGGACGGACGAACCCGACGCCCCGATCGAGAACAGCGCGTTCGATGAGGAAGCCCCGCCGCCGACCCCGCTGCCCGAGGAAACGGTAGAGCCCGCGCCGCCGGTGGTCGAAAACCTGTCGGCGGTCGCCCCGGCCGAAGTTCTGCCCCCGCCCCCGCCGGTCGAGCCCGACCAGCAGGTGCTGGACGACGCGTCGGCCACCGGCATGACCTCGCGCTCGACCCGCGGACAGGACGATCGCGACGATCAGCCGGTCGACGATGCGATGTCGAACCAGCAGGGCGAGTGAGCCGACGGTTCTGACGACGGTTTGTGTTGTGGAGGGGCGGCCGGTTGGCCGCCCTTTCTGCGTTTGGCGGAGGAAGCTGCGGGTTCGCCAGGGTGTTACCCTCATCTCGTGTCGAAAGATCCAAGGTGGAACCGTTCGTCCTGAGTAGCCGCTGAGCTTGTCGAAGTGGCGTATCGAAGGACCGCCACGAATGCTTCGATACGGGCCTTCGACAAGCGCAGTCCCTACTCAGCACGAACGGTTTTGCTGGATGCCACATCGAACCAGGCGTCATTCCAGCGAAGGCTCGAATCTCTCGACAACGGTGCGAAGCAGAAGCCGCTTGCGGCGCTCGCCGGGACGACCTTTCCATTCCGATGGCTTGCGGCCGATCGGCATTCGACGGCGTTGAAGGCATTTCGACGGGACGGAACGCCTTTCAAGCCACGCGTACCCCCGCGCAGGCGGGGGTCCAGAGCCACATGCGCTGTCCTGTCGTTACCCTGGACCCCCGCCTGCGGGGGGAGTACGGATAGTGGGTTGTAGATCAATCCTGATCGGGCGGCGGTGGGTCTCGCAGCGTGCGCCTAGCCGCAGAAGACCCCAGCCTTCGCTGGGGTGACGGTTGGCAGGGTCGGACGGCATCACGGCGCCCGTTCACCAGCGACATATGCGTTCGGGACCGGCGGCCTTCGTATAGCGAACGTCTCGACCAACTCGCGCTCGGCGACGACGTCTAGGCAGCCACGCCTGCTCCGCCGCAACTTTCTCAAGCCGCCTGCGCAGTCCCGTCGACCGGCAACACCGGCGCATAGGCGCGATCGAGATACAAATTCGCCAGCTCGTAATGCGCATGCACGACCTGCTCATGATCGGCCTGCTGCGCCAGTTCCAGCTGCTGTTCGGCACGGCGTACGAAGTAGGACATTTCGTCCGGTCCAATCGAAGACACGACAACCTCTCGGGGACGTTCAAGCGCCCGTTTATGATACTCGCCCGGCGGAACCGGACATGCGGAAAACGCACGACCAGTGCCGGGGATGCGTGTCGCCGCAAATTCTGACGCCGTCATTACACCGATGGGCGCAGCGTTCCGCCGCAGCGACGCATCACATTCGGCGGTGCTTGCCACCATAGCGGCCGCCGATATAGGCGCCCAGCCGGTCCATCTCGCTTTTGGCAGCGACGACCGCATCGGACTGACACGGCAGCGGATCATGCTCACGGTCGGCGGCGCGGATCGCGACCTTGGCCGCCAGATCCTCGATATCGGCGCGCGACAGTAGGTTCTTTTCGCGCAGCAGGCACAACAGGCTCTGCAGGATCACCATGCTCTTTTCGCCGGCGGCATCGCACGGTTCGATCGGATTCATCGTTCCTCTCCTTATGTTATACAGGAGAGCATATGCCGATGGCGCGCGGACGCAAGGGGCGCGCGCGGTGCATGCGCCGCCAGTGGTGGCGGAAGCATCGTCACCCCGGCTCCAAGTCCGGGGTGACGGAGGAAGGACCAGTCCTAGTTCAGCCCCCCGCCCAGCGTCCGGTACAGCGTGACGAGGTTCGTCGCCCGCGCCAGTCGGGTCTGCACCAGCGTCTGCCGCGCGGCATAGCTGGTGCGCTGCGCATCGAGCGTGTTGAGGAACGAATCGATCCCGGCCCGATAGCGCGCGTCGGACAGGCGCTGCGCGGTCGCTGCCGCCTGGGCCCGGGCGGTCTGCGCCGACAGCTGCTCGCCGATCGTGCCGCGCGTCGCCAGGGCATCGGCGACCTCGCGGAACGCGGTCTGGAGCGTGCCTTCATAGGTCGCCACGGCGGCCAGCTGCTGCGCGCGCGCCACCTCGACATTGCCGCGCCGCTGGCCGCCGTCGAACAACGGCAGCGTGGCGGCGGGCGCGATCGAGAAGTTCTGCGTGCCCGAACCGAACAATCCGCCCAGCGCGGTGCTGATCGTGCCCAGCGTCGCGGTCAGCGAGATCGTCGGGAACAGCGCCGCGCGCGCCGCGCCGATATTGGCGTTGGCGGCATACAGGCGCCGTTCCGCCTGCAACACATCGGGCCGGCGCAGCAGCACTGTCGACGACACGCCGGTCGGCAGGTTCGCCAGCACCGGATCGCGCTCGCCCAGCTCGGTCGGCAGCTGCTCCAGCGGCACGGTGGTGCCGGCGAGCAGGTTGATCGCATTCTGGTCCTGCGCGATCTGCGCGGTCAGCGCGGCGATATCGTTGCGCGCCTGCTGATAGGTGGTTTCGGCCTGCTGCACCTCCAGTTCGGAGATGACGCCGACGCGGAACTGCGCTCGGGTCAGCTCGAGCGTGCGGCCGAAGCTGGTCAGCGTCTCGCGCGACAGGCGCAGCTGGTCCTGATCGGCGGCCATGGTCAGCCACGCGGTGGCGACTTCGCCGATCAACGCGATCCGGGCGGCGCGCTGCGCCTCTTCGGTCGCGAAATATTCCTGCAGGCCCGCCTGGCTGAGGTTGCGGACGCGACCGAACAGGTCGAGCTCGAACGCCGAGAACCCGACCGACGCCTGATAGATTTCGAGGTTGCCGGTCTGCGCGGGCACGCCGCCCGCCCCACCAGTCCCGGCACCACCCGCCCCGCCCAGCGCGCCGAACGGGTTGTTGGTATAGGTCACGCCGCCATTGGCCGAGGTCGTCGGCACCTGCGACGCGCGGGTCACGCGGTACTGCGCCCGCGCCACCAGCACGTTCGCCGCCGTCACCCGGTAATCGCGGTTATTCTCCAGCGCCGTCGCGATCACCGCCTGCAACCGCGGATCGACGAAGAAAGCGCGATAGGCGATCCGGGTCACATCGGCCTGCTCCGCCCCCAGCGCGGGGTATGGCCCGCCCTGCGGCAAGGTCAGCGGGATCGCCCCTTCCGGCCGCACATTCTTGGGCGCCAGGTTGCACGCGGTCAGCGCGGTCGTGGCGATCAGCAGGGTCAGGCTGCGCAGCGTCATCACTTTGCTCATGATCATGCCCCCTGCGGCGCAGGTTCGCCGCCATCGGAGGACCGGTTGCCGCCATCGGGCTCGACGTCCCGGTTCGCGGACGGAGTGTCCTTGCCGCCATGTCCGAACAGGCGGAGCACGACGACGAAGAACATCGGTACGAAGAAGATGGCGAGGATGGTGGCGGACAACATGCCGCCGACCACCGCCCGGCCGATCGCATTCTGCCCACCGGCACCCGCGCCGGTCGACAGCGCCAGCGGCAGCACGCCGAAGACGAACGCCAGCGAGGTCATCAGGATCGGCCGCAGACGCAGCCGGGCCGCCTCCACCGCCGCCTCGACCGGGCCCATGCCGTCGCCCATCCGCTCCTCGGCGAACTCCACGATCAGGATCGCGTTCTTCGCCGACACGCCGATGGTCGTGATCAGGCCCACCTGCAGGTAGATGTCGTTGTTCAGACCGGTCAGCCACGCCGCGAGCAGCGCGCCGAGAATGCCCAGCGGCACCACCAGCATGACCGAGATCGGCACCGACCAGCTTTCGTACAGCGCGGCCAAGCACAGGAACACGATCAGCAGCGAGAGCGCGTAGAGCGCTGGCGCCTGACCACCCGACAGCCGTTCCTCGAACGACAGCCCGGTCCATTCCAGCGCGGTACCCGGCGGCAGCTTGGCGTGGATTTCCTCCAGCGCCTCCATCGCCGCGCCGGTGCTCAGGCCCTGCCCCGGCGAGCCCTGCAGCTGCATCGCCGACTGGCCGTTATACCGCGTCAGCTGTACCGGCGCATTGGCCCATTCCAGCGTCGAGAAGGCGGTAAACGGCACCATCTGACCGGTCGCGTTGCGCACGAACAGCTTGCCGACATCCTCCGGGCTCAGGCGATAGGGGGCATCGGCCTGGATATAGACGCGCTTCACGCGACCGCGGTCGATGAAGTCGTTGATATAGCCGCCGCCCCATGCGGTCGCGATCGTCGAGTTGACGTCGGACAGGTCGAGGCCGAGCGCGCGCGCCTTGTCCTCGTCGATATTGACCTTGAGCTGCGGCGCGTCGTCGAGGCTGAGCGGACGGACCTGCGCGAGGCGCGGGTCCTGCGCGGCCATGCCGAGCATCATGTTACGCGCCTGCACCAGCTTTTCATGGCCGATGCCGCCGGTATCGACCAGCTGCACGTCGAACCCGGTCGCATTGCCCAGTTCCTGCACGGCCGGCGGCACCAGCGCGAAGATCAGCCCGTCCTTATACTGGGCGAACGCCCCCATCGCGCGGCCGACGATCGCCTGCGCCTTGTTCTCGGCACCGCCGCGGTCGTCCCACGGCTTCAGGTTGACGAACACCAGACCGGCATTCTGCCCCTGTCCCGCAAAGCTGAAGCCGTTGATGGTGAACACGCCGGCGACGTTGCCCGATTCCTGCTTCAGGAAATGGTCGCGTACCAGGTTCAGGCCCTTTTCGGTACGGCTGCTCGTCGCACCCGCCGGACCCTGCACCAGCGCCAGCACCGTGCCCTGATCCTCGTCGGGCAGGAAGCCCGACGGGAGGCGCGTGAAGACGAACACCATGCCCAGCACGATCAGCAGATAGACCAGCATCGACCGCTTCCAGCTGCGCGTGGTGCGCCGGACGCCGTTCTCATACTTGTTCTGGCTGCGTTCGAACCGGTCGTTGAACCAGCGGAAGAAACGCGCGAGCGGGCCGTTGCCCTGTTCGTGCTTGTGCGGGTCATGCGGTTTCAGGATCGTGGCGCACAAAGCTGGCGTCAGGATCAGCGCGACCAGCACCGACAGCACCATCGCCGAGACGATCGTGATCGAGAACTGGCGATAGATCACGCCGGTCGACCCGCCGAAGAACGCCATCGGCAGGAACACCGCCGACAGCACCAGGCCGATGCCGACCAGCGCGCCGGTGATCTCGTCCATCGACTTGCGCGCGGCTTCGCGGGGGGACAGCCCCTCGGTCTGGATCAGGCGTTCAACGTTCTCGACGACGACGATCGCGTCGTCGACCAGCAGGCCGATCGCCAGCACCATGCCGAACAGCGTCAGCGTGTTGATGGTGAACCCGGCCACCGCCATCACGCCGAACGTGCCTAGCAGCACCACCGGCACCGCGATCGTCGGAATGATCGTCGCGCGCCAGTTCTGAAGGAACAGGAACATGACGAGGAAGACGAGGACGACCGCTTCGATCAGCGTGTGGATGACCTGTTCGACCGACAGGCGGACGAACGGCGTGGTGTCGTACGGATAGATGACCTTGACGTCGGCGGGCAGGCCCTTGCCGATCTGCTCCGCGCGTTCCTTGACCAGTTCGACGGTATCGAGCGCATTGGCACCCGCGGCCAGACGAACGCCGAAGCCAGATGCCGGCTTGCCATTATACTGCACGTCGAAGCCGTAATTTTCCGCCCCGATCTCGACCCGCGCGACATCGCCCAGCCGGACGACCGCGCCGTCGGCGTTGGTCTTGAGGCGGATATTGGCGAATTGCTCGGGGGTTTGCAGGCGCGACTGGACGCTGACCGTGGCGTTCAGCATCTGCTCCTTGGGCGCCGGCTGCGCGCCGATCTGCCCGGCTGATACCTGCGCGTTCTGCGCCTGTACCGCCGCCGTTACGTCGCCGACCGACAGCTGGTAGCTGTTGAGCTTGATAGGATCGACCCAAATGCGCATCGCGTACTGCGCGCCGAACACCTGCAACTCGCCGACGCCGCTCACCCGGCTGATTGGGTCCTGGAACTGCGACACGACCATGTCCGACAGGTCGGTATTGCTGTGGGACCCGTCGGTCGACACGAGACCGACGACCAGCAGGAAGCTGGCGGCGGACTTGGTGACCTGAATGCCCTGGCGCTGGACTTCCTGCGGCAGCAGCGGGGTCGCCGCCTGCAGCTTGTTCTGCACCTGCACCTGCGCGATGTCGGGATCGGTGCCCTGTTCGAAGGTGAGCGTGATCGTCACCGTCCCCGCCGAGGACGACGAGGACGAGAAATAGCGCAGATTGTCGATGCCCTTGAGCTGCTGCTCGATGATCTGCGTCGTCGTGCGTTCCAGCGTCTCGGCATCGGCGCCGGGATAGGTCGCGGTGATCGCAACCGCGGGCGGCGCGATTTCGGGGAACTGCGCGATGGGCAGGCTGCGGATCGCGATCGCGCCGGCCAGCATCATCACGATGGCGATGACCCATGCAAAGATGGGTCGGTCGATGAAATAGCGGGACATGGCTCTTTACTTCGCCTGTGCCTGGGGGGCGGCGCCAGCGGGCGCGCCACCCTGCGGTGCCTGACCCGGCTTCCACTGATACCCCTTCACCGGCGTACCGGGCTGGAGCATCTGCGCACCCTCGATCACAACCTTGTCGCCGGGCCGCAGCCCGCCGGTCACCAGCCACTGGTCACCGATCGTCCGTTCGGTCTTGAGCGCGCGCGGGGCCAGCTTGCCGTCAGGACCGATCACCAGCACCGTCGCGTTGCCGGTCGGATCGCGCGTCACCGCCCGCTGCGGCACCAGCATGCCGTTCGCCTGAGTCCCCTGCACCAGCTCGGCACGGACATACATGCCCGGCAGCAACAGGTTGCGCGGATTGGCGAAGACGGCGCGGATCGCCTGCGTCCCCGTCGCCGGATCGACGGTCACGTCGGTGAACTTCAGCGTCCCCTCGATCGGATAGGTGCTCCCATCCTCCAGCTTCAACCGGACGCGCGCCGCATTGCCGCCGCGCGACAGGTCGCCGCCCATGATCTGCTGGCGCAGCTTCAGCAGGTCGGCGCTCGACTGCTGGATATCGACATAGATCGGGTCGAGCCGCTGGATCGTCGCCAGCGCATTGGTCTGCGCGGCGGACACCAGCGCGCCGGTGGTGAACACCGACCGCCCGATCCGGCCCGAAATCGGCGCGGTGATCGTCGTGCGCGACAGGTCGATCTGCGCCTGGCGGACCGCGGCACGCTGCGCTGCAATATCGGCCTCGGCCTGCTGCGCGCCGGTGATCGCGTTCTCATATTCCTGGCGGCTGATCGCGTTGATCTTGACCAGTTCGCCATAGCGTCGGGCAAGGTTGCGGGTCGATGCGATCGACGCCTGCGCCCGTGCCAATGCCGCCCGCGCGCTCGCCACCGCCGCCTGATAAGGCGACGGATCGATGCGATACAGCGGCTGCCCCTGCCGGACGTAATCGCCCTCCTGGAACAGGCGCGCGAGGATCAGGCCGTTAACCTGCGGCCGGACGTCCGACGTCTCATAGGGTGCGGTACGCCCGGGCAGTTCGGTGGTGAGCGTAACCGGCTGCGACTGGACGGTCATGAACCCGACCTGCGGCGGCCCCTGCGGCGCCTGCTGCTGCTGGTCGCCGCCGCCGCTTCCGCAGGCCGAAAGGATGAGAGCCAGAGCCAATGGGGCCATGCGATTTTTCATGAACGTCCTCGACGGATGTGCTAAACGTGAGTGATCGATCACTCACACATTGGCGGCGCGTACGCCGCCGGAGCGGATGTGGCAAGAGGTTACAGGTGAATCTAACGTGAATTTGTTGCAGTGCGGAGAGGCGTGTCGAGCCAGTCGGGCGGTGGCGCGACGCGAAAAATTGGTGACCGTGGCTCGTAAGCTGTTTTCGGAACACGGTTTCCACGGAACCGGCGTCGCGCAGATCGCCGCCGAGTCGGGAATCAAGGTCGGGCAGATTTATCGCGACTTCGCCGACAAGGAGGCGATTGTCGCCGAAATCGTCGAGAACGACCTGCGGCTGTTCCTCCACGAAGCGGAAATCGCGCAGGCGGTCGAACGGCGGAACATCGCGGCGATTCGCGACTGGCTGCGCATGTTCATGCGTTGCGGCGAGGCCAGCGAGGCGCGGGCGCTGATGCCCGAGATACTGGCGGAGGCCGCGCGCAACGACCGCATCAAGGGGATCGCGCACACCATCAACCGCCGGGTGAAACAGGCGCTGGTCCAGGCGCTGACCGCACTCGCCCCGCATGCCGATCAGGCGAACGCACGCGGCGAACTGGCCGAAACGATCCTGACCTGGGGCGCGGGCATCATGCACCGGCGCATTGCCGACCCGGATTTCGACGACGAAGCCGCGTACCGCCAGATGAGCGCGCATGTCGATGCGACGATCGACCAAATGATCGCTACCGCACCATACCCCATCCTCCAAAAAGAGCATTGCGGATTTGTGACGGCGACTTAAACCGATTGTGCGCACTCCCTTGCGCGGCAGTCGCAGGCCCCGTCCGGTTCGCCGGGCGGGGCTTGTCGGTTCAGGGGACGTCACGCGATCCCGCGCTCCAGCACGACGAACGACAGCGTATCGACGCGCGGCAATCCGAAGCGGCGGTTCTCCACCGGAAACGGCCGCACCTCGCCGGTCGCGCGATAGCCCTGCCGTTCATACCATGCGATCAGTTCGCGCCGCGCGGCGATCACCGTCATTTCCATCCGGCTGCTGCGATGAACGTCGCGGGCATGCGCTTCCGCAGCCGCGACAAGCGTCCGCCCCAGCCCGCCGGCTTGTCGCGTCGGGCGGACCGCTAGCAAACCGAGGGTCGACAGCCCTGCCGTGACCCGGCCGACCTGCACGCAACCGATCGCCTCCCCGTCGCGCTCTGCGATCAGGATGACCTTATCCGGGTCGGCGATCGCCTCGGCCAGCGCCGCCGGATCGGTTCGCTGTCCATCGAGCAGGTCCGCTTCATGCGTCCATCCGCCCCGCGCGCTGTCGCCACGAAACGCCGCCTCGACCAGCGCGTGCAGCACCGGAATGTCCGCCATGGTCGCAATCCGGATCATGCCCCGCCCCCCCAGCCGCCACCCATTGCCTGATACAGCGCGACCAGCGCGGTCAGCTGATCGGCGCGCACCTGTTCCAGCGACAATTCGGCGCTGAATAACGCGCGCTGTGCATCGAGCTGTTCGAGATACGGGCTGTAGCCCGCACGATAGCGGTTGGTCGCGTGACGCAGCGCCTCTGCCGTCGCCGTTCGCTGCGCCTCCAGCGCGCGGCGCTGCGCCGCCAGCCGATCGACCGCCGCCAGCGCGTCCTCGACCTCGCGGAATGCGCCGAGCACGCTGCGTTGGTAGGCGAACGCCGCCTGATCGCGCCGCGCGGTCGCCGCGTCGTAATTGCCGCGCAGCTGCCCGCCGCGGAATAGCGGCGCCAGCACGCTCGCCCCGATCGACCAGATGCCGACCGGATTGGGCAGCGCGCTCGACAACACCTCGCCGGTCGATCCGGTCAGGCGCAGCTGCGGCAGGAATTGTGCCCGCGCGCCGGCAAGCGACGCATCGCTAGCCGCCAGCGTCGCTTCGGCCTGCGCGATGTCGGGACGACGGCGCAGCAGGTCGCTGGGCAATCCGGCCGGGATCGGCGGCGGCACCAGCGCCTCCAGCGCCCGCCCACGCGCGATCGTTCGCGGCGGGGTGCCGGTCAACAGCGCCAGCGCATTTTCCTGCCGCCGCGCCAGCAGCTCCAGTTGCGGCAGCGTTTGGGTGACGGCAGCATATTCCGCCTCCGCCTGCCGCAGCTCGAGTTGCGAGGTATAGCCCGCCTCCGCCCGCGACCGGGCGATGCGCAGCGCCTCGCCGCGCGATGCGATCGTCGCGCGCACCGTCTCGATCCGCGCGTCGAGCCCGCGCAGCGTCACATAGCCGCTGGCGGTGGCCGCCGCAACCGACAGCCGCGCGGTGTCGGCGGCAGCGGCAGCGGCATCGCCGGTCAGCCGCGCGGCATCGATCGTCGCCCCGACCCGTCCGAACAGGTCGACTTCATAGGCCGACTGGAACACCGGTTGCAGCGAGGTACCGGTACTGGCCGTTCCGAACGCGTTCAGCGCCCGCTGCTCGATCAACCCGACCCCGGCGTCGAGTGTCGGGAAGCGCGCCGCCCGTGCCACCCGCTCGGCCGCCCGCGCCTCGGCGACCCGCCCGACCGCGATCGCGATATCGGGGTTGTTGGCCAGCGCCGCCTGTACCAGCCGGGTCAGTTCGGGATCGCCGAAGCCCTGCCACCACTCGGCGGCGATCGGCGCGCTTCCGGGCAAAGCCGTGCGCCAGCCGGCCGGGGGCGTCACCGCCGCCGCCTGCGGACGCGGGCGCTCGGCCGGCGCACAGCCCGCCAGTGCAACCAGCGCGATCAGGGCCGCCCGCTTCATCGTGCCGCCGGCGATACGCCGCTGCGCGTATCAACCCGTGCCTCGACCGACATGCCCGGCCGCAGCCGCTGGAACAGCGGATCGGCACGGTCGACAGCGATCCGCACCGGAATGCGCTGTGCGACCTTCACGAAATTGCCAGTGGCGTTGTCGGCGCGGATCACGGCGAACTCGTTGGCGGCGGCGGGGGCGATCCGCTCCACGCGCCCATGCAACTCCGCCTGATCGAGCGCGTCGACCCGGATCGTCGCCGGCTGGCCCGCCGCCATCCGCGCGGTCTGCGCTTCCTTGAAATTGGCGGTGACCCACACGGTCGGCGGCACGAGGAACATCATCTGCGTGCCTGCCGTGACATATTGGCCCAGCCGCACCCCGACCTCGCCCAGCCGCCCGTCCTGCGGCGCACGGATGACGGTGTTGGCAAGGTCGATCTGCGCCAGCCGCACCGCAGCCTCAGCGTTCGCGACCGCCGCGGTCAGCCCGCCGCGCCCGACCGTGACGGTGCGCACCTGTTCCTGCGCGACGCTGCGCTGCGCCTGTGCCTGCGCCACCCCCGCCTCTGCCGCGCGGAGTGCCGCCAGCGTCTGATCGCGTTCGCGCAGCGACACCGATCCTTCGCGGACCAGATCGTTGACGCGCGCCATGTCCGCCTGTGCGCGCGCCAGTTGTGCGCGCGCATTCTGCACCGCCGCCGCCTGCCCGCCCAAACTCGCCTCGCTCGACCGCTCGCTCTGCTGCGAATTAGCGAGGTTCGCCTGCTGCGCCGCCAGTCCGGCCTGCGCCTGATCGACGCGCTGGCGATAGATGCGATCGTCGATCCGCGCGAGGACCTGCCCCGCCTTCACGCTTTCGAAATCGCGGACCAGCACCTCCGTCACATACCCATTGACCTGCGGCGCGATGATCGTCGTCTGTCCGCGGACATAGGCATTGTCGGTCGCCTGGATCGCACTGCCGAACGGCCACAGCCCCCACGCATAGAGCGCCAGCGCGATGCCGCCGAGCAGCAGCGCGACGAAGCCGATCGTCGATTTCAGCGACCCGCGCGGCGGCGCCCAGCCGCGCGCCTTCGCCGGTTCGGGCGGCACCTCGACCGGATCGGTCAGGCGCTGCTTTTCGTCTTCGGAAAGTTGGGTATCGGTCATGACATCTGCTTCTGTCGCATCCGCTGGACCGCCGCCAGATCGGCGGCGAGCGGGTTCTGGCCGCTCACGCGAAAGCGCAGCCACAGCGCCCCCAGCCACAGCACCACCCCGCCGGCAAGGATCGCGACGGCGAGGAACACATCGTTATAGGCAAGGATATTGGCCTCGCGCGTCACTTGCTGACCCAACAGCCCCGCGCCCGACGCCTGCCGCAACGCCGGGTCGCCCAGCACGCGGGCATAGGCCCCGCCCAGCTGCTGGATACGCTGCACCACCAGCGGGTCGGTCGCGGTCAGGCTCTGGGTCAGTTCGAACGCGTGATATTTCTCGCGCACGATCTGGAACGAGCCCAGCAGCGCAGTCCCGGCAAGCCCGCCCAGCGTCTGGGTGATGCTGAAGATGGCGGAAAAGCTGACGATATGGCTGGGCCCCCGCGCGAGCGCGCGGAAAATGCCGATCATCACCATCGGCCCCAGGAAATAAAGCGCGGCAAAGGCGATGATCGCCTGGCTGAGATACAGGCTGGAGGGTCGCGTCAGGTTGGTCGAATCCGAATCCATCCACGCGCCGATGCCCATCAGCGCGACCGCGATCACCACCGGTTTGTACAAATCCTGCATGTTCAGCGTCTTGAGGCTGACGACGATCCCCGCGATCGACGCCAGCGTCATGACGAGGCTCAGCGTCACCAGCTGGTCGTTGCCCATGCCGACGACGGTCAGCAGCCCGACCGTGCCGAACGTCTGTTCTGACAACAGGATGCGCAGCGACGCGGCGACGATCGCGAAGCGTATGATGTTGCGCCCCAGCATCCAGCGGGTGTTCAGCAGCGGATTGGCGCGGTTATGCTCGATCAGCAGTGCCCCGCCGATCAGCGGAATCGCGGCGGCGGTGGCATAGCCCAGCCATGGCGTCGACCACCACTGGATGCGCCCCTGCACCAGCACCGCGCACAGCAGCGCGATCCCCGGCGCAAACAGTGCGAAGGTCAGGAAGTCGATCCGCTCGAACGCCGCGGTCCGTTCCGACGGCGGCAAGCGCAGCAGCGCGACCGAACCGAGGCACATCAGCGTCAGCCCCAGCTCGAACAGGAACAGCGCCTCGATCCGCCCATCGGCCAGCAGGAGCGGCGACAGCGTGCGCGCCAGCGGCAACGCGACCTGCGACGCGCCGAAGCCGATGATCATCCCTGACAACCGCGCGGCGGCGGGCAGTGACTGCATGATGTACAGGAAGCACAACGTGGTGAGCGCGCTGCCTGCGACCCCCGCCGCACCACGCACGATCAGCTGCACGCCATAGCTGTGCACGAACAGCTGCAACACGTTCAGGATCAGGAACGCGAGCAGGAAGATGCGGGTGAAGCGCTGCAGCCCGAATTGCTGGCGGAACTTGATGAGCAGCATCGACATGCACACGCTGGTCATCGAATAGATCGCGGTCAGCCACCCGCCCTCGACCGGGGTCAGCCCGAGCGATCCCTGTATCTGCGGCAGGTTGGCAATCAGCAGCCCGTTGTTGAACCCGCCGGTCACGCCCAGTAGGATGCCGATCGCGAAATAGCCGATGCGCCGCCCGAACGGATGCTCGGGCGTCGCGGGGGAACCGGGCAGGAACGGCCGCTCGTGCGGCTTGAATTCATACGCCGGGGCGATCGCCATGGCTCCATATGGGAATATCGATCGAGCAATAACTTGTTACGGAACATATCGTTCCGGGTCCACAATGGATACGACGCGTAGTTGCTCCATTGCCACGATCGTTACCCCAGCGCAGGCTGGGGTCTCCCGGTAATTGCGCACCCTCCTCGCCGCGGGAGCCCCCAGCCTACGCTGGGGCGACGTAGTATAACTGGCATCACCGATAACTTCCGCTACGGTCCGCCCCATGCGTTCGCTGATCCTCGCCGCCGGGCTGCTCGCCGCCCCCCTCGCCGCCCAGACTTCGCTCGAAGCGCCCCTCCCCCCGGTCCGCGCCTGGCACGGCGCCAGCGAAAAGCTGGTGGTGAAGTCCGGTGATCCGTGGATCACCCCGGCGGAGGCGAGCGGGTTCGTCACCACCCCCGATTATGCCGCGACCCGTGCGTGGATCGACAAGCTGGTCGCCGCCTCGCCGCTGCTGACCATCGAGACGTTCGGCAAAAGCCCCGAGGGCCGCGACCTCTACGCGGTGCGCGCGCACAAGCCTTCGCCGCAGGGGGGCACGACGCCGAAACCGGTCGTGCTGGTCCAGGCCGGCATCCATTCGGGCGAGATCGAGGGCAAGGACGCCGGGCTGATGCTGCTGCGCGACATTGCGCTGCGCGGCAAGGACCGGTTGCTCGACAAGGTCGATCTGGTGTTCGTGCCGATCTACAATGTCGATGGCCATGAACGCTCTGGCCCGTACAACCGCCCCAATCAACGTGGGCCGAAGGACATGGGCTGGCGCACCACCGCGCAGAACCTGAACCTCAATCGCGATTACCTGAAGGCCGACGCGCCCGAGACGCAGGGGATGATCGGCCTGATCCGCCGGACCGATCCGATCCTCTATCTCGACCTGCACGTCACTGACGGAATCGACCATCGCTACGACGTGACCTACGCCTTTTCCGGCTGGCGCGGCTTCTACGCGCGCTCGGCGGCGATCGGGCGGTTCCTCGACACGCGGCTGCGACCGGCGATGGACGCGGCATTGAAGCGCAACGGCCATATTCCGGGCTATTATGTCAGCACGATCGACAACCGCGAACCCGAGAAAGGCATGACGCAGGACGTCGACACGCCGCGTTTCTCGACCGGTTACGGCGATATCGCCCATATTCCGACGGTTCTGGTCGAAACGCATTCGCTCAAACCCTATCGCCAGCGCGTGCTGGGCACCTATGTCTTCGTGGAGGAATCGCTGCGGCTGGCCGGCGAACGCGCCGCCGAATTGCGCCAGGCGATCGATGCCGACCGCGCTACCCGCCCGACCACCGCGACGATGACGTGGAAGCCGACGACCGAACCGATCTATTCGGTCGACTTCCTCGGACTGGCACACGACACGTACCGCTCGCCCGCCTCAGGCCGCGACGAACTGCGCTGGCTGGCAAAGCCGGTCACGTTCAAGATGCCGGTGTTCGGCAGCACGCCCGACAAGCAGGTGACGCTGCCCCGCGCATGGTGGGTGCCCGCCACGCTGCCGCACGTCATCGACCTGCTGAAGCTCCACGGCGTCACCGTCGAGCAGATCGCCGCCCCCCGCACCCTCGACCTCGACATGGCGCGCGCGACCGATCCGAAGCTGAAGGCGGCGAGCGAGGGCCATGTTCCGCTGGAAGCGACGATCGTCCACGAACGCCGGCGCGAGACGATGCCGGCGGGATCGATCCGCGTCCCTGCCGACCAGCCGCTGGGCCTGCTCGCCGCCTTCCTGCTCGAACCCGAGAGCGAGGAAGGGGCGCTGGCGTGGAACATGGCGCCGGGCATGCTCCAGCGCACCGAATATATCGAAGGTTATGCGATCGCCCCGCTGGCCGACCGGATGCTGGTGAGCGATCCGAAGTTGAAGGCGGAGTTCGACGCGAAAGTCGCCGCCGATCCCGCCTTCGCCGGCGATCCGACCGCGCGGCTGCAATGGTTCTATGCCCGCACGCCCTATTACGACGCGCGCTACCAGCTGTATCCGATCGGGCGCGAGGTGAATTGACCAAGCAAGCAGGCTAGTGGACATTCGCCCCGAATTCGACGAACCGGTCCACCAACCAAGGTCATCCCCGCGCATGCGGGGATCCATAGACGCCACGAAAGCGGATCGATCCGAAGCCGTAGCCTGTATGGATTCCCGCCTCCGCGGGAATGACGGAGTGGGTCGACGGACCCGGAAGAACGCGATGGAGAGCCTGACCCCATGACCGCCCCTTCGATCATCGTCGTCGAGGACGATCCCGCGCTGCGCACCCTGACCGCCCGCGCGTTGCAGGAAAACGGCTATCACGTCCGCACCTGTTCCGCCGCGCCCGAAATGTGGCTGGCGCTCGAACAGGGGCCGGTCGACCTGATCCTGCTCGACATCATGCTGCCGGGCACCAGCGGCATCGACCTGTGCCGCCAGATTCGCCAGAACAGCGCGGTGCCGATCATCTTCGTGTCGGCCAAGGGGAGCGAGGTCGATCGCGTGATCGGCCTCGAACTCGGTGCCGACGACTATCTGCCCAAACCGTTCGGCACGCGCGAGCTGATCGCCCGCGTCCGCGCCGTGCTGCGCCGGGGCGAACTGAACGCCCAGGCCGCGCAGCGCGAGGAAGGCGTGTACAGCTTCGAAGGCTGGACCGCGAACCTGCCGCGCCGCGAACTGACCTCGCCGACGGGCGCGCAGGTCGACCTGACCGGGGCCGAATTCGACCTGCTGGTCGTGCTGCTCGACCATGCGCAGCGGGTGATCGCGCGCGAACGGCTGATCGAATTGTCGCGCACCCGGCTGGGCGATTCGTCCGACCGCAGCATCGACGTGCTGATTAGCCGGCTGCGGCGCAAGCTGTCGACCGCGGGCGGCACCCCGCCGATCGTCACCGTGCGCGGCGTCGGCTATATGCTGAACGTGCCGGTCGAACGGCGCTGAACCGGTGCTGGCGCGGCGCTTTCCTGCATTGCCGGTGGGGCTGATCGGACGGATCGTCGCGATCCTCCTGCTGACGATCGTCATCGAATTCGGCGTGTCGGTGCTGCTGTACGAACGCGCCAGCCAGTTTTCGGTGCGCGACGACGAAGCACGGCGGCTGGCCGAACATCTGGTGATCGCCCGGCGGATCGTCGAGGAACGCCCGGTCGAACAGCGCGCCGGCATGGCGACCGAACTGACCACCGAACGCTACGCGGTACAGTGGCGCGCAACCGCCCCCGAACTGCCGGCCAGCGGCACCGAACTGCGCGAGATGGAGCAGCAGATCCTCGCGTGGGAGCCGACGCTGGCGCCGACAGGGCTGCACCTGACACTGATCGGGCAAGGGCGACGATCAGTGGTCAGCGGCGCGTTGCAGCTGGAGGACGACAGCTGGCTCTATTTCCGCACGCTGGAACCGCTGCGCGCGTTCGACCTCGCGATCGGGCGCATCCTGCTGGCGCTGATCCCCGCCATCGCGCTGATGGTCGTCGGCGGGTTGCTGATCCGTCGAACGCTCCGTCCGATGCGCCAGTTGGCCGATGCGGTCGACAGTTTCGGCCCCGGTGGTGGATCGACGCTGCCGATCGTCGAGGAGGCTGGGCCGAGCGAGGTCCGCCGCCTCGTCGTCGCGTTCAACGGGTTGCAGGCGCGCATCCACCGGCTGATCGACGAACGCACCCGCGCGCTGGCCGCCGTCGGCCACGACCTGCGCACCCCGCTCGCGCGCCTCAGGCTGCGCACCGACGCGATCCAAGAGCGCGATGTGCGCGATACGGTGCAGAACGACCTTGCCGAGATGGAGGCGATGGTGACGTCGCTGATGGCGTTCCTGGGCGGTGAGAGCGAACCCGAACGGCCGGTGCTGGTCGATATCGCCGTGTTGTGCGCCAGCATCGTCGACGATGCCGCCGACCATGGCCACGACGCGACCTATGTCGGCCCCGACCATTTCGAACGCGCGGTGCGCCGGTCGAACTTCCGCCGCGCCGTCGTCAACCTTGTCGAGAACGCGCTGCATTATGGCGGCTGCGCCACACTGACGCTGGCGATCGAGGAGGGCGCGACCGTGATCCGGGTCGAGGATGACGGTCCGGGCATTCCCGACGAATCGCTGGCCGACGTGCTCGAACCGTTCGTCCGGCTCGACACCGCGCGCAAGCGCGACACGGTCGGCTTCGGCCTCGGCCTGTCGATCGTGCTGCGCGCGGTGGAGGCGGAAGGCGGCCGGCTGGAGCTGCACAACCGCGACGGCGGCGGGCTGTGCGCCGCGATCGTGCTGCCCGCACCGCTCGATACCCGGCAATAATTCGTTACACGTCCGTCGAACCCAGCAAGATTGGTTGTTCTATATCCGATGTCGAGCCGATGGCCCCAGCGCCGCCGGATAGTCGGAGGGAGAGACGATGAACGACGTGATCGGACGGGTGTTCGGTTTCGAAAAGGATGTGTTCGGCACCGATGCCGACCTCTATTCGAAGCTGGCGACCGATGGGCAGAGCCCCAAGGTACTGATGATCTCCTGCTCGGATTCGCGCGTCGTCCCCGAACATATCCTGCAGGCGAAGCCTGGCGACGTGTTCGTCATCCGCAACGCCGGCAACATCGTGCCCCCCTTCACCCAACAGAATGGCGGCACCACGTCGACCGTCGAATATGCGGTCGCGGTGCTCGGCGTCACCGACATCATCGTGTCGGGCCATTCGGGATGCGGCGCGATGGGCGCGCTGATGAAGCCGGATACGCTTGAAGGCCTGCCCAGCGTCGCTGCATGGCTGCGCCACAGCCATGCCGCCCATTCGGTGGTCGAAAACAGCTATCCCGATCTCGACGATGCCGCTGCGGTCCGTGCCGCCAGCCTGGAAAACGTCGTGGTCCAGATTTCGCACCTGCGCACCCATCCCGCCGTCGCGTCGCGCATCGCCAAGGGCGAGCTGACGCTGCACGGCTGGTTCGTCGACATCCACGCCGGGACCATCCTGGCGCTGGACGGCGACACCGGCCGGTTCGCACCGATCAAGTCGGATCGCGCGCTGCCGGTGGCATTGCCGGCCGCCAAGCGGCTCGCTGCGGATTTCGTGACGGCCGAGGCCGCCGAATAACCAGTTCCTGCGTGTTCGGCGGGGCGAATCTTCCCTCCCCCGTTCCGTCGGCCGCGGGTTCCGCGCCGGGCGTGCTTCCCCCAAGCGCGTCCGGCGCATCCTGTTTTAACGAAGGCTACCGACGACCATGTCGCAACCCTCTCTGATCGCCAATCTGCGGCAAGACATGCCCGCCTCGATCGTGGTCGCGCTGGTCGCGCTCCCGCTATGCCTCGGTGTGGCGCTCGCCTCGGGCGCACCGCTCTTCTCCGGTCTGATCGCCGGGATCGTCGGCGGCATCGTCGTCGGGTCGCTCAGCAAATCGCCGCTGTCGGTCAGCGGCCCCGCCGCCGGCCTGACCGTGATCGTGCTCGACGCGATCACCAGGCTGCCAAGCTTCGAAGCGTTCCTGCTCGCCGTGTTCCTTGCCGGCTGCATGCAGATCCTGCTGTCCTTCTCGCGCTCGGGCGTGCTGGGCGAATTCGTCCCCTCGTCGGTGATTACCGGCATGCTGGCGGCGATCGGCCTGATCCTGATCCTGAAGCAGGTCCCGCACGCGATCGGCTATGACGGCGATCCGGGCGGCGATTTCGCGTTCAACCAGGGGGACGGGCTCAACACCTTCAACACCATCCTGTTCGTGCTGCGCGAACAGGTGGTGTGGGGTGCGACGATCGTCGCAGCGATCAGCATCGCGTTCCTGTTCTGGTGGGACAAGAACAAGCCCAAGGAAGGCCCCCTGCGCTTCGTCCCCGGCCCGTTGGTCGTGGTGGTCGGATCGATCGCGATCAATGCGCTGCTTGGCGTGATTGCCCCTGCGATCCAGGTGAAGCCGACCCATCTGGTCAGCGTGCCGATCGCCGATGGCCTTGGCGGGTTCGTGAAGCTGTTCAGCCTGCCCGACTTCGGTCAGATCGGCAACGCGACCGTGTGGACCGTCGCGGTCACGCTCGCGATCGTCGCCAGCCTCGAATCGCTGCTGTCGGTGAAGGCGGTCGACGAACTCGATCCCAAGCGTCGCGTGACCAACAAGAACCACGAACTGCTGGCGCAGGGCAGCGGCAACATCATCTCGGGGCTGATCGGCGGCCTGCCGGTCACCTCGGTCATCGTGCGGTCGTCGGCGAACGTCGACGCCAATGCCGCGTCGAAGATGTCGACGATCCTGCACGGCACCTGGCTGTTGCTCAGCGTCCTGCTGGTCCCGACGCTGCTCAACCTGATCCCGCTGTCGGCGCTGGCCGCGGTACTGATCCAGACCGGCTACAAGTTGACCAAGCCCGAACTGTTCACCAAGCGGTGGAAGCAGGGCATGACCCAGTTCGTGCCGTTCGTCGTCACGATCCTCGCCATCCTGTTCACCGATCTGCTGAAGGGCATCGTCATCGGGCTGGTCGTCGGGTTCGTGTTCGTCATCGCCCGCAATTTCCGCCCGGCGGTGACGTTCGTGCAGGACGGCGAAGGTCCGGGTGCCAGCTGCATGGTCCGCGCCAAGCGCAACCTGTATTTCATCCACAAGGTCGAACTGACCAAGGAGCTGGAACGGGTGCCCGACAACTGCACGGTGGTGATCGATCTGTCGGCGACCAGCTATGTCGACCTCGACAATATCGACATCATCAACGGCTTCATCAAGAACGCGCAATATCGCAACATCAACGTGCTCGTGCGCGGCGATATCGGTGACAAGACAGCGCCGCTGATCAAGGCACCGCGCAAGGAGGTCGCCTACGCATGAGGGAATACAAGCACCTGCTCCTCGCCAACAAGGCATGGGCCGCCGAGCGGCTGGAGGACAATCCCGACTATTTCGCGCGGCAGATCGCCGGGCAGCAGCCGGAATTCCTGTGGATCGGCTGTTCCGACAGCCGCGTGGCGCCCGACCAGCTGACCAATACCGAACCGGGCGGGATGTTCATCCACCGCAACATCGCCAACCTGATCCATCCCGGCGACCAGAATCTGATGTCGGTGGTGCAGTTCGCGGTAGAGGTGCTGAAGGTCGGGCACATCATCGTCTGCGGCCATTATGCCTGTGGCGGCATCCAGGCCGCGTTGCAGGGCGGTGTCGACGGCCATGTCCATGACTGGCTGGCGATCGCGCGCGACGTGGTCGAAAACCACCGCGCCGAACTGGACGCGCTGCCCGAAGACCAGCGTGCCAACCGCCTCGTCGAACTGAACGTCCACGATCAGCTGGTCCAGCTGGCGCGGACCGACGTGGTGCAAAAGGCGTTTGCCGCCGGCCAGCCGCTGGAACTGCACGGCTGGGTCTACGACCTGCGCGACGGGTTGCTCAAACCGCTGATGGAAATCGACGCGACGACCCCGCTGGGCGAGGTGCAGAAGCCGGACAAGGTGCTGGTCTGACCCATCGGATCCTTCGCCGGGGTACATGGGCGACATAAGGCAACGTTCCACCGTACCCCCGCGCAGGCGGGGGTCCAGAGCCACGAAGGTTACCGCCCGTGACTCTGGATCCCCGCCTCCGCGGGGATACGGTCGCCCGTCTTATAACTCCGCGCCCCCCAGCGTCGCGATCGCCTGGATCAGCGCGAGGTGGCTCAACCCCTGCGGCAGGTTGCCGAGATAGTCGCCGGTCGCCGGATCGATCATCTCGGGCAAAATCCCGACGCCATGCGCCAGCCCGTCCATTGCCGCGGCCAGCGCAGCCTCCGCCCGGTCGTGCTGCCCCAGAATCGCCCGCGCCTCGACCATCCAGAAGGTGCAGGCGAGGAAACATCCTTCCTCGCGTTCCATCCCCGCATAGCGATAATGGAACGCGCCCGCCCCCAGCTCGCGGTCGATCGCGTCCAGCGTGCGCGCCAGCCGGTCCTGCCCGTCGAAGCGGAACCGCACCGCCAGCGCCAGCGACGCGTCGAGCCCTTCGGCCCCCGGATAACAGAGATACGCCCCACGTTCCTCGTCCCAGCAATGCTCGCCGATCCACTCCATGATCCGGTCGCGTTCGCGTGCCCAGCGGTCGCGGCAGGTCGTCGGGATCTGCCCGGCATCGGCCAGTTCGACCGCGCGTTGCAGCGCCTGCCAGCAGCTGATCTTCGACATGGTGTAATGCTGCACCTCGGGCAGTTCCCAGATGCCGGCATCCTTCTGCCGCCAGCGATCGGCGCACAGATCGGCCAGATGCGACAGCGTCGCGGCACTGGTCGCGTCGAGGATATTGCCGCACGCCACGAACCGCTCGGCCGTCTCGAAGATGTCGCCATAGATGCCGTGCTGATGCTGATCGGTGGCAAGGTTGCCGGTCACCACCGGCTTCGATCCGCGATAGCCCGGAATGTCGATTTCCCGCACCGCCGGCACCGGATCGCCGCCCAGCGTGTAGCAGACTTTCGGCACCCCCTGCCCCAGCCGTTTCAGCAGCCAGGTGAACCCCGCCTTCGCCTCGGCATGGGCGCCGATCCGCAGGAACGCCTTGATCGTGTAGCCCGCGTCGCGAATCCACGCATAGCGATAGTCCCAGTTCTTCGGACCGCCGATCTTTTCGGGCAGCGAGGTCGTGGCGGCGGCGACGATCGCCCCGGTCGGCGAATACAGCAGCAGCTTCAGCGCCAGCGCGCTGCGGATCGCCAGCGCCCGCCGCGCGCCATCGCAGTTGAGCTGCCCCGACCAGTCGAGCGCCTGCGTCCAGTCGCGCCATTCGCGGTCGGCCAGGTCGATCCGCGCATCGATCGCCTCGATCGACGGCACCACCAGCGGCTCGTCGGCGCCGGCCACGATCGCCACCGTCGCGCGCTCCCCCTGCGCCACCGCAATCCGCCCATCGATCCCGTCATCCTCCTGCCGATCGATATGGACAGCATCGCTGCACCGGACCAGCCCCAGCACCGCGCCGACATGGAACACGTCATGTCCGCCGGCGCGCGCGAAATAGGGGCTGACCGTATCCGCCCGCCGCCCGAACCGCAGCGTCAGCGCGAAGCTCATATGCCCATCCAGCCCCTCGACCCGCCGCGCCAGTTCGGCCCAGGGCAGCCGCCCCGCCGTCCCGCTATTCAGGCTTTCGGTCAGCTTCGCCCGACCGCTCGCAGTCGTGAACACCGTCTCCAGCACGTTACTGTCGCCGCGATAGCGCTGCTCGCTGGTGAACGGCTCGACCGGGGTAATCGCGAAATAGCCGCCCAGTTTCCCGTCGAGCATCCGGTCGAACAGGCCGGGCGAATCCATGTTCGGCACGCACCACCAGTCGATTGACCCGTCCGCCCCCGACAGCACCACCGCGCGCCCGTCGCCCAGCGCGCCATAGCGGGCGAGCGGCAGATAGCCGTCGGCATCGCGGAGGGTGGCGGGATCGGCGGCGCGCGGGTGAAACAACATGCTGCCGATAACTTATGATAGAGTGCAAATGTCCGAACCGGCGGGAGATACTCGGGACGGCGTGCGTTGGCGCACCATTCCATCCCCCACGGAGAACCGCCTCATGAGCATCGCTTCCGCCTTCGGGCTAGGCAAGAAGGTCCGCTACGCCGTCGTCGGCGCGGGCGACATCACCCAGCGTTCGATGCTGCCGGGCATCAAGCACACCGGCAATTCGAAACTGGTCGCGATCGTCACGGGCGACGCGGACAAGGCCAAGGCGCTGGCCGACATGTACGACGTCGAGGCGACCTATGATTACGACCAGTTCCACGAACTGCTCGCGTCGGGCACGATCGACGCGATCTATCTCGGCACGCCCAACTGGCGCCATGCCGAATTCGCCATCCCTGCGCTCGCCGCCGGCATCCATGTCCTGTGCGAAAAACCGCTGGAAATTTCGGTCGAACAGGGCCGCGCCATCGCCGCGGCGCAGGCGGCATCGTCGGCCAAGTTGATGACCGCCTATCGCCTGCACTTCGAACCCGGCACGCTGTCGGCGATCGACACGGTCCGCGACGGCAAGCTCGGCGACCTCGTCACTTTCACAGCAACGTTCAGCCAGTCGCTCGACCCCGACAACCACCGCGCCAAGCACGGCATCGTCGCCGGTCCGCTGTTCGACATGGGGCCCTATCCGATCAACGCCATCCGCTATCTGTTCGGGGCGGAGCCGGTCGCGGTGGAATCGGCGGTCGCGACGCGGCAGGCGGCGGCGGGCTTCGGCGATCTCGACGACACCTTCGCGGTCGTGCTGCGCATGCCCGGCGACCGGCTGGCGAGCTTCACCGTCAGCTATTACGCCGGCAATGTCGACCACCTGACCATCGCCGGCACCAAGGGCAGCATCCATATCGACCCCGCCTTCGGCTATGGCGACACCCAGCATCAGACGATCACGATCGGCACCGACAAACGCGAAGAAAAGTTCAAGCCGACCGACCAGTTCGGCGGTGAGATGAAGTATTTCTCCGACTGCATCCTGAACGGCGACGATCCCGAACCCGATGCGGAGGAAGGCATCGCCGACCTGCGCGTGATCGAGGGGATCGTCGAGGCGCTGAAGACCGGCCGCCGGGTCGATCTGCCCCCGTTCGAACGCCGCCGTCGCATCAACACCGCGACGCAGAAGCAGACGTTGTCACCGATCACCCCGCCGGAAACGGTCAAGGCGAAGTCGCCCAGCGGGAATTGAGGCGGAAGGAAGTGCGCCCCATCGTCATCCCCGCGCAGGCGGGGATCCATACACGCAACGCTCCGTGCGCTATTACGAGCGTCAGCGGCAATGGATTCCCGCCTTCGCGGGAATGACGAAAGGGGCGGCGACTACCACACAGTCACCCCGGCCTTGATCCGGGGTGACCAATGGCGAGCGGTGCTACCCCGCCTCGCTCACCGCCGCCGTCATCCCATTCGGCGACAAAATCTCGATCCAATAGCCGTCGGGGTCGGTGATGAACGCAATGTCCTTCATCCGCCCCTCGTCCGGCCGCTTGCGGAACGTCACGCCCAGTTCCTCGAACCGCACACACGCCGCGGGCACGTCCGGCACGCTGATCCCGATATGGCCGAAGCCGCGCGGATCGTCATTGCCGCTGTGATAGCCGGCAAAGTCGGGATCATCCTCGGTCCCCCAGTTATGCGTCAGTTCCAGCGTCGTCTCGCGCGTGAATACGAACCGCGCCCGCTCCTTCGGATCGCCCGGCACCACCTCCCCATCGCGCAGATACCCGAGGAAATAGAGTGAGAACGCCGCCTCCTCGAAATCCAGCTTCTGCAGCAGCGTCATCCCCAACACGTCCTGATAGAAGGCGAGGCTGGCGCTGGGATCGCGGACGCGCAGCATCGTCTGGTTGAGGGTGAAGCCTTCGGTGCCGTCGGGTCGGGTCATGGGTAGGTTCCTTGGTTGTCACCAGAGGCAACGTCCCGCGCCGCGATCGGTGGCATCATGAGACAATATTACCTATTCGCACACGCTTATGGTTGACGCGCTTCATATCGCGGGCAACGATCGCGCCATTCATCGAAAGGCCGTCTCCTTGTCCGCTGCCCCCCGTCTCGCGCTGCTCGCACTGTTGCTCGGCACCACCCCCGCGTTCGCCGATCCGATCCGCCAGACCAAGGGCGACTGGCAGGACAAGTTCCGCCAGCTGGAGGGAGAGGATTGGCCGACCCCGACCGACTATCGCAACGCATCGGGTGCGCCGGGCTATCGCTATTGGCAGCAAAAGGTCGACTACGACGTCAAGGTATCGCTCGACGAAGCGACCAAGGTCGTGCGCGGCACCGAAACCATCCGCTACCGCAACAACTCGCCCGATGCGCTGCCCTATCTCTGGCTGCTGCTCGACCAGAATCAGTATAAGCGCGCCTCGATCGCGCAAATGAGCGCGACCGTGCCCGACGCCACGTCGATCAGCATCGGCGAAATCCGCCGGGCGGAAGCGATGCAGAAATGGGAAGGCGGCTTCACCATCGCTGCCGTCCGCGGCCCCGATGGCCAGCCGCTTAGCCACCGCGTCACCGACACGCTGCTGCGTATCGAACTGCCACAACCGGTCGCGGGCAATGGCGGCGAGGTGACGCTGTCGATCGACTGGTCGTTCCCGATGGCCGAACAAAAGGTCGTCGACGGCCGCTCCGGGTACGAATGCTTCACGCAGAAAGGCGAGGACGGTAACTGCATCTTCGAAGGGGCACAGTGGTTTCCCCGCCTCGCCGTCTATTCCGACTACGAGGGCTGGCATAACAAGGCGTTCCTCGACGCGGGCGAATTCACCCTCGAATTTGGCGACTATAAGGTCGCGCTGACCGTGCCCGCAGACCACATCGTTTCGGCGACCGGCGTCCTCCAGAACGCCGATCAGGTGCTGACCGCGACCCAGCGCCAGCGGCTGGAGCAGGCAAAGACCGCCACCGCGCCGATGTACATCGTCACCCCCGACGAAGCAGTCGCCGCCGAACGCGGCCGCGCCTCGGGAACCAGGACCTGGACCTTCGCCGCGCAGAATGTCCGCGACTTCGGCTGGGCCTCCTCGCGCAAGTTCGCATGGGACGCGATGGGCGTGCGACAGGACTATGCCGCCAATCCGCACGTCATGGCGATGTCCTTCTACCCGAAGGAAGCGCGCCCGCTCTGGGATGCGTACTCGACCAAGGCGATCGCCCACACCATCGACGTCTATGGCAAGTTCGCCTTCCCCTACCCCTATCCGGTGGCGCAGTCGGTCAACGGCCCGGTCGGCGGCATGGAATATCCCATGATCACCTTCAACGGGCCGCGCCCGGTGAAGGACGCCAAGACCGGCCAGTTGACCTATACCGAACGCGCCAAGACCGGGTTGATCGGCGTGGTGATCCACGAGGTCGGCCACGACTGGTTCCCGATGATCGTCAACAGCGACGAACGCCAATGGACGTGGATGGACGAAGGGCTGAACACCTTCCTCCAATTCCAGGCCGAAAAGTTGTGGGACAAGGACTTTCCCTCGCGCCGCGGCGAGCCGAAGGACATTGCCGAATACATGCTCTCCGACAATCAGGTGCCCCTGATGACCCAGTCGGACTCGGTGCTGCAGTTCGGCGCCAACGGCTATGGCAAGCCGGCGACGGCGCTCACCATCCTGCGTGAAACCGTGCTGGGCCGCGAACTGTTCGACCGCGCGTTCCGCGAATATGCCACCCGCTGGCGCTTCAAGCGGCCGACGCCCTACGACTTCTTCCGCACGATGGAGGAAAGCTCGGGCGTCGATCTCGACTGGTTCTGGCGCGGCTGGTTCTATTCGACCGACCATGTCGACATCGCGCTGGACAAGGTGGTCGAGGGCCGCATCGCCGGCGGCGACCTCGACGCCAATGCCCGCGAACGCCGCGCGCTGAGCGATGCGGAGAACACCTCGCTGACCGTGCGCAACAATGCCGGGCAGAAGACGGTGACCGAACGCGATCCCGCCACCCGCGACTTCTACGACCGGCAGGACCGCTTCGCCGTCAGCCCGCAGCAGCGCCGTGACCTGGCGGAAAAGCTTGCCAAGCTGACGCCGGAGGAACGCGCCGCGTTCCAGGTGAAGGACAAATTCTACCGCTTCTCGTTCCGCAATGTCGGCGGCCTCGTCATGCCGATCCCGCTGAAGCTGACCTACAGCGACGGCACCAGCGAGATCGTGCGCATCCCCGCCGAAGTGTGGCGCTACGATCCCAAGGCGGTGACGTGGCAATATGTGACGGCGAAGACGATCACCGGCGCCGAAGTCGACCCGCAGCTCGAAATCGCCGATGCCGACCGCTCGAACAACGTCTATCGCGGCGCCATCCGCCCGGTGGTGCTGGAGATCGAGGATGTCGAGGACCTCGAAAACCGCATGAAGGACTTCGACGTGCAGGTGAAGCCCGGCTCGCTACAGACCTATGCCGCGCCGGTGGCGAAGTGAGGGGCCCGCTCGCCCTCCTCGCCGCGGTCGCGCTGATCGCGCCGGCACAGGCGCATCGCGGGCATGACTCGCTGGCGCTGGTCACGCTGATCGATGGCAAGGTCACCGTGTCGCACCGCTTCGAAGCGCACGACATCGAACCCGCCCTGGCGAAGATCGCGCCCGCCGCACAGGTCAGCCTCGACGATCCGGCCGCCGTCGCCGTGCTGGTATCCTATGTCCAGCGCCGCTTCGTGCTGACGATCGACGGCAAGCCGGTCGCGCTCACCCATGTCTCGACCGACCTGTCGCATTCGCAGGTCCGCATCGAATATGCCGGCAAGGCGCCGCGCAAGCCAAAAACCGTCGCGGTCCGCTCGACCGTGCTGACCGACGTGTACCGGGCACAGGTCAATCAGGTGAACGTGCGGCAGGGCAATGTCGTGAAGTCGCTGACCCTGCGCGGCGGCACGGGGGGTAGCGTCACGCTGTAGCCGGAGCGGGCAGCCCCCTGTCCATCACCGTCACTCCGACCCTCGATGATCGCAAGACACCCTCACCCTTCCGCGGCTTCGCCGCTCCCTCCCTCTCCCACCGGGAGAGGGAAGGGGCCCGCCCGGCACAGCCGGGTGGGAAGGGTGAGGGTGATCCCGGTCGTCACGGGGGTGACATTTCTGTGCCCCGATCGACCCGCATCCCCTACCCGCACCCCCGCCGCATCGCCTCGACCTTCCCCGGCGACAACACCCCGCGATGCTCGCCGCACACCCGCCCGTCACCACCGATCGCGACACTGAACGGCAACCCGGCCGTCCCCCCGAACAGCCCGTCGCGGATCGTCGCCAACGCCGCCGCATCGGGCACCCAGCGCTGCGTCGCCGGCACCCCCACCAGCATCGCCGCGGTCGCCCGCCCGCGATCGATCGGTACCACCGTCACCGCATAGGGCCGCGCCGCTTCGGTCAATCGCGGCAGTTGCGCGATCTCGCCATGGCACGGCGCACACCATGACGCGACGAACAGCAGGATGGTGCGCGGCGGATAGGGCATCGGCGCCGCGACCGCCGGTCCCGCGCCCCATGCCAGCAGCGCCAGCGCCGCCCATCCGCCCCAGTTTTCACGCGGCCCCATGTTTGTCCCCCATCGACGCCGTACCATTGCCGTGCTTTCCTTTGCCGAAACAAGGGGGAACCAGATGCCTGATCCAATTCTGCACGGCCTGCTGGCCATGGTGCAGGCCGCCGCGCCCGCACCCGCGCCGCAGACGCTGCAGGCGCAGTTCGACGCCGCCAACGCCGCCTATGTCCAAAAGCGCTGCCCCGACGCGCTGAAGCTCTACGATGCACTCGACCGCCGTACCGCCGGCAGCAAGAACGCCGTATTCCGCGGCGCGATCGCGGTGCGCCGGGGCATCTGCCTCGTCCGCACCGGCGAAGGCCCGGCGGGCATCGCGTCGATCCGCGCCGGGTTGCCCGTTCTCGCCGCGAACCCGCAAGAGTTCGCCCCGGACCTGACCAACGCGCACCTCGCCATGGGCGACGCCGCGTTCGACGCCTTCGACTATGACGGCGCCGCCGCCGCCTATCGCGACGCGCTCGCTATCGCCAGGGGGACCGAGCGGGTCATTCCCCTCCTCGCGCTCGCCCGCTCCCATAGCTTCGACCATGACGGCAAGGCGCTTGGCTATGCCGAAGAGGCCCGCCGCCTCGTCATGGCGGATACTGCGATCGACAAGCAGACCGTCGCGGCGGTGCAGACCCGCTATGCCCGCGTGCTGTTCAACGAAGGCCGCGCCGCCGATGCGTATACCGTGCTGAAGGACTCGCTGCGCAAGCAGGGCGGCCTCGACGTCCGGGTCAACCTGTCCGAAATCGCGACCCGCGCCGATCTGGCGCAGGCGGCACTGCTGAACGGCGACCGGGAAAAGGCGCGAACCTATCTCGCCTATACCGGTGCCGGGCGGATGGAGAAGGCGCCCTTTGCCGGCGCGCGCGAAATGGCGACGACGCCCTGCGGCGGCGTGGCCGGCATCAAGCCCAACGACGTGGCGGTGATCGAATTTTCGCTGGGCGACGACGGCATCGTCCGCAACGTCGCGCCGATCTATACCACCGGCAACCGCGCCGCCGCGCTCGCCTTTGCCCGCACCGTCGCCGACTGGTCTTGGGCACCGGTCGATGCGGTGGCGATCCCCGCCTTCTGGCGCCAGTCGGCCCGCGTCGAATTGCGCTGCTCGAACGCTGCCGAACGCCCGCGGCCGACTGCTCCGCTCGACGAGGCGGTCGCCGCATGGCTGACGTCGCAAGGCTCCCCCGAACCGTCGTGGAGCGAGTTGCCGTCCGCCCGCGCGCTGCCGCAGGCACAAGCGGCGCGGACCGCCACCAAACCCATCGACCGGTTGCGTGCGAATATATGGCTGCTCGGCTCGGAACTGGTCGATGACCAGGATTCGCGACCGATCGTCGCCGAAGCGCTGGCGCAGGCACAGGCAATGCGCGCGCCCCTGCCGGTCCTCGCCAGGCTGCAAGTGCACGCCGCCCGGGTCGAGGCAAAGGATTATCCCGGCGTTCTGCGCAGCTATCGCGCGTTGCTCCAGCGTGCGGACATTGCCGCCGACCCGCTGTCCGCGGGAACGATCCGCATGATATTGGCAGGCGACGTTTTCGTCGTGAAGCCAGCCGAGCGCAGCGAGATGGTCGACGCCGTTCTCGCCTCGCCGCTGCCCGACCGGCATCCGCTGAAGGTCGCGGCGCTGCTGACGCGCGCCGACCTGTCGGCGCAGCGCGGCGACGTCGCGGCGGCGCAGGCAGCGTTCACGAAAACCGGGCTCAGCAGCGACCAATGCGCACTGATCGCCCCGATGCCGGCGGTCCAGCGCGCGGGCTGGAGCAGCGACAGCTTCCCGCAGGAAGCGCAGGCGATGGGCTTCGAAGGGTGGGCCAAGGTCGAATATGACATCGCCGCCGACGGCCATACCATGACCCCGCGCACCATCGCCGCCTATCCCCCGTTCGTCTTTGGCGATGCGGCGCAGAAGATCATCGGCGCCACCCGCTATCGCAGCAGCTTCCGCCCGGAAAGCGACACCGCCTGCACCGGCAACGCCACGCGGATCGTGTTCAACCTGCCGCGCTGACCGGCAGCGTGACGGCGGCGACCAGCCCGCCGCCGTCCGCTTCGTTCAGCGTCAGCCGCCCGCCATAGAGCGCCGCCAGATCACGAACGATGGTCAGGCCGAAGCCATGCCCGTCGCCCCGCTCGTCCAGCCGCACGCCGGGATCGGTCGCCCGCGCCCGGTCAGCGGCGGGAATGCCGGGGCCGTCGTCGGTCACGCGCAGCTCTATGAAACCGCCGACGCGCTCGGCCGCGACCATCACCGACGACCGTGCATGGCGCGCGGCATTGTCGATCAGATTGCCGACCAGCTCGTCGAGGTCCGCGGCATCGATCGCTACCGTAGCGTCCGGCACCTCGGCCGCGACCGTCACTCCCCGCCCCCGGTGCAGCGCCGCCACGACGCCCACCAGCGCCTCGACCGCGGGTTGCAACGCCGTCGCCGCCCGCCGGTCGACCACGCCGCCGCGTGCCCGCGACAAATGGTGGCGGATCGTCGCATCGATCCGCGCGACCTGACCGCCACGCGGATCGCCCGCCAGGTCGAGCGCCAGCGTCGCCACCGGCGTCTTCAGCGCATGCGCGAGGTTCGCCGCCGCCCCGCGCGCCGTCGCCAGCGCCGCGCCCTGTTCGCGCACCAGCGCGTTCAGCTCGACCGCCAGCGGCCGCAATTCCTCGGGCTGGTCCTCCGGCACATCGCCCGCCGCGCCCGACCGCACCGCCGCCACCCGATCGCGCAATACACGGAGCGGCCGCAGCCCCAGGCGCAACTGCACCAGCGTCGCCACCGCGAGCAGCAGCGCGACGATCGCCAGCGTCGCCAGCAGCGGCAGCAACGCCCCGCGCAGCGGCCGCTCGATCGTCGCCCGCGGCACCGCCACGCCCAGCCGTACCGGCCCCGCGCTACTCTGCCGTACCGTCATCAACCCGTGCATCGCCGTGCCGTCGGCCAGTTCGGTATCGAACGGCATCCCCGCATCGCGTTCGCGGCGCGGCCCCGGACCAAGCCGGGGGTCGCCGGGCGGCGCGATCGCGATTGGCAGCATCGCACTGCCGAACGCCCCGTCCGGCGCGTCGATCGTCCACACCCCGCCGCGTTCGAACGCCGCCGTCACCTCGGCCCGCGCCAGCAGCGTGCGATCGACCGTCCCGTCGCCGCGCACCACCGCCCCCAGCAGCTGCAGCCGGTCGGACAGCCGTTCGTCAACGCCATGCGTCACGAACCGCTCCAGCACCCCGCCGATCGCGAACCCCGCCACCGGCAGCGCCACCAGCGTCGTCGCCACCGACAGCGCCAGCATCCGGCCATGGATCGAGCGCGGCTCCCTCACGCGCCGCCTGCCGTCAGCCGATATCCCCGCCCGCGCACCGTCTCGATCAACGACGCGCCGATCTTCTTGCGCAGCCGCCCGATGATGACCTCGAGGCTGTTGGAATCGACATCGGCATCGCCCTCATAGACCCGTTCCATCAGGTCCAGCCGCTCGATCACCGCCTCCTTCGCCAGCATCAGCGCCGCCAGCACCCGGTGTTCCAGCGCGGTCAGCTTGATCGGCAGCCCGTCCAGCTCGAACACCCCGGTCTGCGTCTCGTACGCCAGCGGCCCGCACGCGATCCGCGTCGCGCCATGCCCGGCGGCGCGCCGCACCAGCGCGCGCAGCCGCATCATCAGCTCCTCGATCCGGAACGGCTTGGTCAGGAAATCGTCGGCCCCGGCCTTGAAGCCGGCGACCTTGTCCGACCACCCGTCGCGCGCGGTCAGCACCAGCACCGGCAGGTCGCGCCCGCCCTCGCGCCAGCCCTTCAGCACCGCCGTCCCCTCGCGATCGGGCAGGCCCAGGTCGAGCACCGCCACGTCATAGCGTTCGGTATCGCCCAGATGCTGCGCATCGATCCCGCTCGGCACCAGGTCGACCGCACATTGCTCCGCCCGGAGCGCGCGCGCGATGGCAGGGCCCAGATCGGGATCGTCCTCGACAAGCAGGATACGCATGGGTCCTCCGCTATGCTCCGCGCTTAAACCGAAACTGAACCGCGGGGTTCAGCGTGGCGTGGGGGCGAATCGGTAGAACGGCTTCATCGAACAACCAAGGAGTGAAGCACATGGCGAAATTTTCCCTCGGCAGCCCGGCCAGGCTGGGCCTCGGCGTCGCGATCGGCCTCGCCATCGGCGCGGCGGGCGGGGCGAGCGCGGTGTCGCTGACCCGGCCGGCGGTCGAGATGGCGCCGACCGTGGCGACGCCGGTCGCGAAGCTGGCGGACGGCAGCGGCGTGGTGACGGTCAAGGGCCGCGTGGCCGAGGTCTATGGCGACCGCTTCGTGGTGCAGGACGCCTCGGGCCGGGCGATGGTCGATGGTGGCCGCGACGCCTCGGTGACGAAGGGCGCAGCCGTGCAGGTGCAGGGCCGCTATGACGACGGACAGCTGCGCGCGTCCTACGTTGTCGATGCCGATGGCAAGGTGACCCCGGTCGGCCCGCCGCCCCGCCGCGGCCACGGCCCCGAAGGCCGCGGTCCCGGCCCGCATGGTCCGGGTGGCCCGGGTGGCCCCGAAGCGCACGGTCCGGGTGGTCCCGGTGGCCCCGGCGGTCCGGGTTGCGCACCCGGCGCAATGCCCCCGCCGCCGCCCGCCGATGGCGCAGCCCTGCCACCGCCCCCGGCCAACGGCACTGTTCCCCCGCCCCCGCCGGCAGGTACCGCACCGGCCGGAGCACCACCGGTAGCGGCTGCGCCAGCCCCGGCACCCGCCCGCGCAACCCGCTAACCCCAAACCAACACCATACCCCGGCGGAGGCCGGGGTCCAGCAACGGGACGATGGTGACAACCCACCAGCGTCGCCCGACTGGACCCCGGCCTTCGCCGGGGACGGTCGATGGAAGAAGCGCCTCCGCCAACCAACCGCCGTACCCCCGCGCAGGCGGGGGTCCAGAGCCACGAACGCAACGCCCGAGCCTTCACCCCACGCCGCACTCAATCGGCCAGGCTGGCGAACACGAAGAAGTTCGGTTCACGCGAAGGCGCGAAGGCGCAAAGATACAGTAGATTTCGCGCAGAGACGCGGAGACGCAGAGGGCGCGCGGCTACCTCCGCGCTGCGCCAGCAGCCTTCATACCTGTTGCCCAAAACGCAACGGCTTCGCCGGAAGAACGACGACCACCCGACGCACAACCTCTCCGCGCCTCTGCGCCTCTGCACGAAATCTAAACTTCTTCTCTCCGCGCCTTCGCGCCTTCGCGTGAACCAACCTTCTTCCCCACACACCCCCAAGACAAACTCACCCAACCCGTGTAGGGCGTCCCGCCGCTGCCCGGAGCCCTCCCCCATGTCCCTCGGCCTAGATTTCGGCACCACCAATTCCGTCCTCGCCCGCGCCGATGGCGATGGCGCGGCGCTCGTGCCGCTCGACGGCCCGGACGGCAGCGATCCGGTGTTCCGGTCGGCGCTGTGCTTCTGGCAGGACGACGTGCCCGGCGGCATCGCGGTAGAAGCGGGGCCGTGGGCGATCGACGAGTACCTCCAATACCCCGAAGGCTGCCGCTTCCTGCAGTCGTTCAAGTCGGTCGCCGCCAGCCCCAGCTTCGACACCGCGCCGATCTTCACCAAACGCTACCGGTTCGAAGACCTCGGTCGCGCGTTCCTCGACCGCCTTGCCGCCCGCGCGCACGGTGCGCTGAACGGCGCGAAGCGGATCGTCGTCGGCCGCCCGATCACCTATGCCGGCCACCGCCCCGACGAAGCGCTCGCCCGCCAGCGCTACGACGCGATGTTCGCAAGGCTCGGCGCGGAGATCGCCTATGTCTATGAACCGCTCGGCGCCGCGTTCAGCCATGCCGCGACCCTGACGCAAGCCGCCACCATCCTCGTCGCCGATTTCGGCGGCGGCACCAGCGACTTCTCGGTCGTCCGCCTCGAAGCACCCGGCAGCGAACGCCGCGCCCATCCGCTCGGTCACGCCGGTATCGGCATCGCCGGCGACCAGTTCGACCGCCGCATCCTCGACAAGCTGGTCCTGCCGCTGCTCGGCAAGGGCGGCACCTATCGCTCGTTCGACAAGGTACTGGAGATACCGGCGGGCCATTTCACCGACTTCACCGACTGGTCGCGCTTGGCCCTGATGCGCAACCGCAAGACCATGGCCGAACTCGACAAATTGCGCCGTTCCGCCACCGATCCGGCGGCGATCGACCGGATGATCGCGGTGATCGAAGGCGAACAGGGCTATCCGCTCTACGACGCCGTCGGGCAGGTGAAGCGCGCGCTGTCCAACGGCGACGAAGCGACCTTCGCGTTCGAAGGCGGCGGCATCTCGATCCATGCCCAGGTAACCCGCGACCAGTTCGAGGCATGGATCGCCGACGACCTCGCCCGCATCATGGCGACGGTCGACCGCGCGCTGGACGCGGCCGGGCTGGACGCAGGCGGCATCGACCGCGTGTTCCTGACCGGCGGCACCTCGCTCACCCCCGCCATCCGCCGCGCCTTTGCGACACGGTTCGGACAGGATCGGCTGGCGTCGGGCAACGAACTCACCTCGGTCGCCCACGGCCTCGCGCTGATCGGGCAGCAGGATGATCTGGCGGCATGGGCCGCGTGAACCGCTTTCCTACACGCGGGCGGACTGCCATGCTCGCGACGTTCTTTGACAGGTCCACTCCAGCGTCCCGATGCATCGGACGCCAACCCCGTTCGTCATCCCGGCGAAGGCTGGGATCTCCCGGTGGCAGCACGCCACGCCTGCTCCGCGCCCATCAACGCCAACTTCCGCGCACCAAACGTCACACTCAACCCGGTTAAGCGATTGAAATTAAACCGGCTTCGACCGCACCTGGACCTGCTGCGAACACGACGTGCCGCAACCTTCGCCAACTTCCACCGCCAGCGACAAACTGCGCACGAGTGCGAACTTCGTGAACTTTGGCCGCGCGCCTACCGCCCGCCCCGCACCATCAGCGCCCGCGTGACGCCGTTGGTCCACCCGAACCCGTCCTGCAACGGATACTCGCCGCCGCCGCCCGGCTTCACTTCCTCGACGTCGTATTTCTCGACCAGCTTGCCCGACGCGGCATATTCGCGCTCGACGCTGGCCAGGAACCGCGTGGCGATCCTGTCCGCCAGCGCCTTGTGCCCCGTCCGGTCCAGCCCGGCAACTGCGATCCATTGCAGCGGCGCCCAGCCGTTGGGCCGGTCCCATTGCTGCCCGGTATCGACCGTCGTCGACCGCAATCCGCCCGGTGCCAGCAGTTGCGCCTCGATCGTCGCCGCGACCCGGCCGGCACGCGGCCCGGTGGTCAGCCCGACGAACAGCGGATAGGCGGTGGCGGCGGTCGTCCCGCCGCGCAGCCGCGCGCGCCGGACGTCGTAATCGCCATAGCGCCCCTCGCCCTCGCTCCACAGCCAGCGCTCGATCGCCGCGCCCCGCTTCGCGGCACGTCCGGCAAAGTCGCTGGCGGTCGCGCGGTCGCCCAGCTTCGTGGCACTGTCGGCGATCGCCCGCTCCATCCCCCACAGCAAGCTGTTGAGATCGGCGGGCAGGACGTTCGTCGTGTCGATCGTCGCCAGCGTCTTGCCATCGACCAGCCAGCGCGACGAGAAATCCCAGCCGCTCTCCGCCCCGGCACGCAGGTCGCGATAGACCTCCGCTGCCGGCCGGCCGCTCGCCTTCGCGGTCTCGACATCCTCACGCCACGATTCGTCGCGTGGGCTGGTCCGCGCATCCCAATAATGTTGCAGCACCGCCCCGTCGGGCAGCGTCACCGACCGTTCGGGGCTGGTGAAATAGGCATGTTCGCGCTTGAGCGCCGCCAGCCGCCGCTGGAGCACAACGGGATCGCGGTTCTGCGACAGCCCCATCATCAGATACAGGAACGGCGGCTGCGACCGGCTGAGATAATAGCTCCGCGTCCCGTTGGGCACATGGCCATACCGCTCGACCAGATCGGTGAAGCCATCGACCATCGATTCGACCAGGTCCTGCCGCCGGTCGGCGACCAGCCCCAGCATCGTGAAATAGCTGTCCCAGTAATATAGCTCGCGGAATCGTCCGCCCGGCACGACATAGCGATCGGCCACCGCCAGCGCGCTCGAACCGCCAGGCGGCGTCACCGGATCGCGGGTCAGATGCGGCCACAGCTCGGCGATGTGCCGCGCGATCGGCAGCTGCGGGCCGGTGACCGATTCGGGCACCGGCGCCAGCCCCGGCACGTCGAAATTGGCCAGCACGAACGCCTTCAACGCCGCATCGTCGGCAAAGCGCCGCCCCCGGAAATCGGCCATGATCGCCACATCCGCCCGCTTGGGCACCGCATCGACGAAGGTCTTTCCATCGGGAAAGATGCGCCGCATCTGCACCGCGTCGAACAGCGCCCCGAACCGGTCGGCGGGGGTCGCTACCATCGCCGCCGGCGCCACGATGGCGACCGGTGGCGTCTGGCCGGACGGCGTGCATCCGGCCAGCAGGAACGGGGTCAGCAGGCGATAGCGGCGCAACACGCTTACGCCACCGTCTGTTCGATCACGCCGAAGATCGGGTGATGCCGGTCGTCCTCGGCCCAGATGCGGACGGTGTCGCCGCTTTTCAGGAACGGCGTCTCCGCCTTGCCGCCGCGGATCGTCTCGACCGTGCGGATTTCCGCCAGGCACGAATAGCCTACGCCGCCATCGGCGACCGGCTTGCCCGGCCCACCGTCGCCATCGCGGTTCGACACCGTGCCCGACCCGATGATCGTGCCGGCACCCAGCGCCCGCGTCTTGGCGGCATGGGCGATCAGCGTGCCGAAATCGAACGTCATGTCCTCGCCTGCTTCCGCCCGGCCGAACGGCTGTCCGTTCAGGTCGACGCACATCCGCCGGTGCAGCTTGCCGTCGCGCCACCACTCGCCCAGCGCATCGGGCGTGACGAAGACGGGGGAAAAGGCCGATGCCGGCTTCGACTGGAAGAACCCGAACCCCTTGGCCAGTTCGCCCGGGATCAGCCCGCGCAGCGACACGTCGTTGGTCAGCCCGACCAGCCGCACCGCCGCCAGCGCGTCCCCACGCGACGCGCCCAGCGGAACGTCGCCGGTCACCACCACCACCTCGGCCTCGAAATCACAGCCCCATGCCGGATCGGCCAGCGGGATCGGATCGCGGGGGCTCAGGAACCCGTCCGACCCGCCCTGATACATCAGGGGATCGTGCCAGAAGGTTTCGGGCATCTCCGCCCCGCGCGCCTGCCGCACCAGCGCGACATGGTTCACATAGGCCGATCCGTCGGCCCACTGATACGCCCGCGGCAGCGGCGACGCCGCGTCGCGCTCGTGGAACCGGTCCTTCGGGATCACGTCATGGTCGAGATCGGTGGCAAGGTTGCGCAGGTCGCCTTCGACCCGGTCCCAATCGTCCAGCGCGGCCTGCAGCGTCGGCACGATCGCACTCGCATCCGCATACCAGGCAAGGTCGCTCGACACGACGACCAGGCGTCCGTCACGACCGTCTTTGAGGCTGGCAAGTTTCATGCGGCACTCTCTCCTTCTATGTCCTGCCCCCCGTTTGCGCGTCGTCGCGCACAATGTCGAGCCGCCGTATACATGCTTTGTTAGGACGTGCCGCCGCAGGGTCGGGCGTCGGAGGGAATGGCGATGGCGCTGAAACGCGAGACGCTGGTCGAGGAACATGCCGAACTGGGCACGGTGATCGGCGACCTGCTGCGCCGCGCCGCCCTGCGCCCGCTCCCCATCGCCGATCTTGCGCAACTGCGCTGGCGGCTGAGCCGGTTGCTGCTGGCGCATCTGGCGAAGGAGGACAGGCTGCTCCACCCGATGCTGCAACGGGGCGCCGACCCGGTCGCCGCCGCGCTGTCGCGCCGGTTCGAGGGGGAGATGGGCGGCCTGTCCGACGGCTTAAAAGCCTATATGCAGGACTGGGACGCGCCGCGGATCGAAGCCCAGCCCGACGCCTTCGAAACCGCGACGCGGGGATTGGCGGCGGCATTGGCCGACCGCATCCACCGCGAGGAAACGCAACTCTATCGTCACATTCCCACGGCCAAGGTGGACGCGGGCGTGCGACAGGCCTAGTGCAGCGCCGATACCGGCATGCATGAGGGTAACACGACGTGGCGAACGTAGCGGTGATCGGCGCCCAATGGGGTGACGAGGGCAAGGGAAAGATCGTCGACTGGCTGGCGGAGCGCGCCGACATGGTCGTGCGGTTCCAGGGCGGGCATAATGCCGGCCATACGCTGGTCGTCGGCGGCACCGTCTACAAGCTGTCGCTGCTCCCCTCGGGTATCGTCCGCGGCACCCCCTCGATCGTCGGCAACGGCGTCGTCCTCGACCCCTGGGCGCTGAAGGCGGAAACCGAACGACTGCGCGAACAGGGCGTTTCGGTCACCCCCGACACGCTGATGATAGCCGAGACCTGCACGCTGATCCTGCCGTTCCACCGCGACCTCGATGGTCTGCGCGAGGATGCGAGTGGCGCCGGCAAGATCGGCACCACCCGCCGCGGCATCGGCCCGGCGTACGAGGACAAGGTCGGCCGCCGCGCGATCCGCGTCTGCGACCTCGCCCATCTCGACGATCTGGAGGCGCAGCTCGATCGCCTCACCGCGCATCACGACGCGCTGCGCGCCGGTTTCAACGAACCGGCCATCGACCGCGACAAGCTGATCGCCGAGCTGCGCGAGATCGCCGATTTCGTCCTGCCCTATGCCCAGCCGGTATGGCGCATGCTGGCGCAGGCCAAGGCGACCGGCAAGCGCATCCTGTTCGAAGGCGCGCAGGGCGTGCTGCTCGACATCGACCATGGCACCTATCCGTTCGTCACCTCGTCCAACACCATCGCCGGCACCGCGGCGGGCGGTTCGGGCATGGGGCCGGGCGCGGTCGGCTTCGTGCTGGGCATCGCCAAGGCGTACACCACCCGCGTCGGTTCCGGCCCGTTCCCGACCGAACTGGAGAACGAAACCGGCGAGCGCCTCGGCGTGCGCGGGCATGAATTCGGCACGGTAACCGGCCGCAAGCGCCGCTGCGGCTGGTTCGACAGCGTGCTGGTGCGACAGGCGGCGGCGGTCGGCGGCATCACCGGCATCGCGCTGACCAAGATCGACGTGCTCGACGGGTTCGAGGAAGTGGCGATCTGCACTGGCTATCGCCTTGGCGACCAGGTCCTCGACTATTACCCCGCCCATGCCGCCGATCAGGCGAAGGTGGAGCCGATCTACGAAACCATGCCCGGCTGGTCGGAATCGACCGCCGGCGCGCGCAGCTGGGCCGAACTGCCGGCGCAGGCGATCAAGTATATCCGCCGCATCGAGGAACTGATCCAGTGCCCGGTGACGCTGGTATCGACCAGCCCGGAACGCGACGACACGATCCTCGTACGCGATCCCTTCGCGGACTGATCGGCTACTTAACTTCCTGCTTCCCCGTTTGCTTCGACCATCCCCGTTCGGTTCGAGCAGCTTCGAGCTTGTCGAGAAGAGGGTCGGGTGAACCATGCCCCGCTTGGGTATCAGGATTGTCCGGGGGACAATCCGACCCGACCCTCGTCGAGAACGCCTTAGTTTGCGGCAAACCCTTCTCGACTTCGGTTCTCGACCGGGTCGAAGCTGCGCTCAAAGCAAACGGCTTGGGACTGGGATTGGCGAGTTAGGCTTCAGACAAGGAAAAGGCCCGCCCGGATTGCTCCGGGCGGGCCTTTTATCCTTGCCGGATCAGCGCGGCGTACCGGGCGCTGGCGGCGTAGTCGTGGACGGATCGCCGGTGGTCGGCGTGGTCGTGTCGTCCGTGGTCGTATCGTCGGTCGTCGGCGCGCCCGGACGGGTCGTGTCACTCGGCTGCGTCGTCGTGGGATTCGTCGGCCCGGTCGTCTGCGGCGATGGCTGGGTCGGACGCATCGGGTCCGGCGTGCCCGGCGTCGTGGTGGGCTGGGTCGGCTGCGTCTGGGTCTGTGCCATGGCGGCAGTCGTGCTACCCAGGATCAGCAGGCTCGCGAAAATGGTCTTGCGCATTGAAAATCTCCTTGCGTCAGTCGGGAGTTTCAATGCCTTGTCGCGTCGATAGGTCCATGCGCTCCGCTCGCCCCACCGCGCGCCGGGATCAGAACGGGGACAGACCGTGGCACTTTGGCGACCGATTGCCCCGAAAATGCCACATCCGGGCAGCGTGCCAGGCATGTTTCGCGGCGTGACGTCAGAAGCGTCCCAGCAAAACCACCCTCACCCTTCCCACCCGTCTGCACCGGGCGGGCCCCTTCCCTCTCCCGGCGGGAGAGGGAGGGAGCGACGCAGTCGCGGAAGGGCGAGGGTGACACCCAAGCCGACGAGGAACCTACCCCACCTGCCCACGATGGCGCAGTTTCTGGTCCGCCAACACCAGCGCGACCATCGCCTCGACCACCGGCACGCCACGAATGCCGACACACGGATCGTGCCGCCCCTTGGTCGCGATCGTCGTCGCCTGCCCGTCGGGACCGATCGTCTCGACCGGCGTCAGGATCGAGCTGGTCGGCTTGAACGCGACCCTGAGCGTCACCGGCTGCCCGGTCGAGATGCCACCGGCAATCCCGCCCGCATGGTTGGCCAAGAACTCGACGCCCGAAGCACCCGGCCGCATCGGGTCGGCATTCTGCTCACCCGACAGCGCCGCCGCCGCAAAGCCGTCGCCGATTTCGACGCCCTTAACCGCATTGATCGACATGGCCGCACTCGCCAGTTCGGCATCCAGCTTGGCATAGAGCGGCGCTCCCCAACCGGCCGGCACGCCTTCCGCCCGGCACGCAACAACCGCGCCCATCGACGACCCGGCCTTGCGCGCGCCATCGACCAGCGCCTCCCAGCGCTGGGCAGCGGCAGCATCGGGACAGAAGAACGGATTGCGCCCGATCTCCGCCACATCGAATGCGGCGGGATCGATCGCATCGCCACCGATCGATTCGACCCAGGCGGTAATCGTCACTTCCGGTATCACCAGCCGCGCCACCGCCCCCGCCGCGACCCGTGCCGCCGTCTCGCGCGCCGACGACCGCCCGCCGCCGCGATAATCGCGAAAGCCATATTTCGCGTCATAGGCATAATCGGCATGGCCGGGGCGATAGGCCTTGGCGACGTCCGAATAATCCTTCGACCGCTGGTCGACATTCTCGATCATCAGGCTGATCGGCGTGCCGGTCGTACGCCCATCGAACACACCCGACAGGATGCGCACCGCATCGGGCTCGCGCCGCTGCGTCGTGAACCGGCTGGTCCCCGGCCGCCGCGCGTCGAGGAACGGCTGGATATCGGCCTCACTCAGCGCCAGCCCCGGCGGGCACCCGTCGACGACCGCGCCCAGCGCCGGCCCATGGCTCTCACCCCAGGTCGTGAAGCGGAACAGATGTCCGAAGCTGTTGTGGCTCATGCGTCTTCCCCCAATGCCGCAAAGGCCTGCGCATGCGCCGCCATGCCGGGCGTGTGGACGCACGGCCCGTCGTTCAGCCGGATGCCCAGCAGATACTCCCCGGCATAGGGGCTGTCGAACCCGCGCGCCGTCGTCGCCTCGAACCCGAAGCGACCATAATAGGCCGGATCGCCCAGCACGAAGCCCAGTTCGACCCCCGCGCTACGCAGATGGGCAATGGCAGCGGCGACCAGCGCCTCGCCCACGCCCTGCCCCCGCGCCGTTCGATCGACCGCCAGCGGCGCGATAGCGACTGCGGCGATCTCCCGCGTATCGGCGGCGACCTGCATCCGGCTGGCGGCGATCATCCCCACCACCGCGCCGTCATCCTCGGCGACCAGCACCAGCACCAGATCGCCGTCGATCGCCAATTGCTGGAGCAGTCGCGCCTCGGCATCGCGCGGGAAGCAGGCGCGCAGCAACGCATCGACCGCCGGCGCATCCGCACCGGTCGCCGCACGGATGACGCTCATGCGCTTACGACAGCGCGATGTCGGGCGCGTCCTCGGCCTTCATGCCGATGACGTTATAGCCGGCGTCGACGTGATGGATTTCACCGGTGACACCGCTCGCCAGATCGCTCAGCAGGTACAGCCCCGCCCCACCGACATCGTCGATCGTGACGTTGCGGCGCAGCGGCGAGTTCAGCTCGTTCCACTTCAGGATATAGCGGAAATCGCCGATGCCGCTGGCGGCCAGGGTTTTGATCGGACCGGCGGAAATGGCGTTCACCCGGATGTTTTCCGGCCCCATGTCCATCGCCAGATACTTGATCGACATGTCGAGCGCTGCCTTGGCCACGCCCATGACGTTGTAATGCGGCACGACCTTTTCCGACCCGTAATAGGTCAGCGTCAGCAGCGATCCACCGTTCGGCATCAACGCCCGCGCGCGCTTGGCGACGGCGGTGAACGAATAGACGCTGATGTTCATCGTCATCAGGAAATTGTCGAGGCTGGTGTCGTAATAATGACCGCGCAGCTCGTTCTTGTCCGAAAAGCCGATCGCGTGAACGACGAAGTCGATCGTTGGCCAGCGCGCGGCGATGGTGTCGAACGCAGCATCCAATGCGCCCATGTCGGCCACGTCGCATTCGATCAGGAAGTCGGCGCCCAGTTCGGTCGCCAGCGGGCGCACGCGCCGTTCCAGCGCCTCGCCCTGATAGGTGAAGGCCAGCTCCGCGCCCTGCGCCGCCAGCTGCTTGGCAATGCCCCAGGCCAGCGACCGATCGTTGGCGAGGCCCATGATGACCCCCCGCTTGCCCTGCATCAAACCGTTCACGCGACCGTCCCTTTTTCGTCTGTTGGCACCCCCTCTAGCGCAGGGTCGGGCGTTTCCGCCAGCGCCGCGTTCAATTCGCCGCCGATCACCACGCCCAAGCCCACGATATAGAAAAAGAACAACGCGATCATCACGCCGGCCAGGCTGCCATAGGTCCGGTCATATCCCCCCAGCGCATCGATCGCCAGCGGCAGGAGCTGCGTCGTGCCGATCCACACGCTGGCCGTCGCCACCGCGCCCGGCCATTTCGGGCATTTGGAATAGCGATACTTCTTCGGCGCCAGCGAATAGAACAGCGTGTAGAGCGCGACGAACAACGCCAGCGCCGGGAACAGCTTCGCGATCGACAGATAGGCGGCATAGGGCTGCAGGAACGGCAGCGCGCGGTAGATCAGCTGTTCTACGCCGACCAGCACGACCTGCAGGCTGAACGCGATCATCAGCATCAGCACCGATCCGACGATCAGCCCGATCGACCCCAGCCGATATTCCCAGAATGGCCGCGAGAACGGGATGCCATACGCCTGCCGCAGGATCGACCGCACGGTTTCGATGAACCCGGTCGTGGTCCATAGTCCGACCAGCCCGCCCAGCCACAGCAGTGACCCCGACCGCGCCTGCAACACGTCGAGGATCGGCTGCTGCAACACCGTCGCAACCTCGCTCGGCACGGTTTCGAGGAACGCGGTGACGGCATGGATGCTGTCCTGGCTCCGCCCGACCGCCCGCGCGATCGCGGCGGCGACGATGAAGAACGGGAACAGCGTCAGCAGCGAAAGATAGGCAAGGTTGCCGGCATGGGTGAAGCCGTCGTTGAACGTCCCGATGGCGACGCGCTTCACCACCTCGATCGCCCGCGCGGACGGGCGCAGACGCGACAAGGCCGGGCGCCCCTGCCGGTGCCGCACCTCGGGACTTTCAGGGGACGGCTGGGTCATGCAGTTCGGCTCGGCTGGTTACGCAACCGGCTCAAACGCCCAGCTTCGCCCGCGGGTCCGTGTTCGCGCCGCTCCACCCTTCGACGAAGGTCGCCAGTTCTGCATCGTCGGCGGGAATGTCGACCATCAACGTCACCAACTGATCGCCGCGCGTGCCGTCTTTCCGATGGAATCCTCGACCTTTAAGCCGCAACGTCTTGCCCGATGTCGCGCCTTTGGGCACGCTCAGCATCACCGCGCCCTCGACCGTCGGCACGCGAACTTTTCCGCCCAGCACCGCCTCGGCGAGATTGATCGGCAGGTCGACGCGCACATCGTCGCCGTCGCGGGTATAGAAGCGATGCGGCTGCACCTCGACCGTCACGATCGCGTCGCCCGCGCCGCCGGGTCCCGGGTCGCCCTTGCCCGACAGTCGCATCTGCGTGCCGGTATCGACGCCGGCGGGCAGCTTCAGGTCGATCGTCTTGCCATCGGCCAGCGTGATCCGCTGCGGGCTGAGCATCGCCGCATCCTCGAACGGCACCTTCAGCCGATAGGCGACGTTGCCGCCCTTGGGCTGCGCACGCCGCCCGAACCCGCTGGCGAAACCGCCCCCGCCCGCGCCCGGCGCACCGCGACCGCCGAACAGCCCTTCGAAGATATCGGAGAAATCGCCACCCTGCCCTTCGGCACCCATGTCGAACCCGCCGCGTCCGCCCGGACCGGGGCGAAAGCCGCCGCCCCCGCCGCCGTTGCCGAAGCCGAACGGCGACGCCGGATTGCCGTCGCCATCGATCTCGCCCCGGTCGAACCGCGCGCGCTTGTCCTTGTCGGTCAGCAGGTCGTACGCCTGCGTAACCTTCGAAAACCGGTCCGATGCCGCCTTGTTGTCCTTGTTGCGATCGGGGTGCAGCTCCTTGGCGAGCTTGCGATACGCCTTCTTGATATCCGCTTCGGTGGCGCCGCGCGCGACGCCCAGGGTTGCATAGGGATCAGCCATGGTCCGGTAGCTAAGGCGCGCAGTGCGACTCGGCAATGCCTTGTCCCTACGAAACGCCCCCTAAACGATCCCCGGTTCAACGTCGGTTCACGCGCGCGGCGGCACCGGAGGCCATCGCCTGCGTTGGCTGCGCAATCGCTATCCGGAGAAGCCCGTCATGATCGAAGCCCCGCTGACCCGCCGCCGCATCCTCGGCGCCACCGTCCTGTTCGTTCCGGTCGCCCTGCTCGGCGGATGCGCGACGCCGCTCGGCAGCTACGGCGTCGACGAAGGCGTCCGCCGGCTGCTGACCCTGTCCAGCCAGCGCGCGTTCGAACGGCTGATCCGTCCGGGCGGATTCTACGACGACCAGCTGACCCGGCTGACGCTGCCCGACACCGGCGGGCAGAACAACGTGCTGGCCGCGGTACTCCGCACCAATGCGGTGCGCGGACGGATCGCGATGGCATTGAACGATATCGCGGTCGATGCGGCCGATCGCGCCACGCCGGTGGTGCTCGATTCGATCCGCGGGCTGACGTTCGCCGATGCGCTGGCGGTGCTGCGCGGCGGCCCGACCGCGGCCACCGACCTGCTCGCCCGGTCGACGCGCGGCGCGGTGATCGACGCGATGTTCCCCGAATTTTCGAACGGCCTGCGCTCCGACACGACCGAGATCCTGTCGGCGATCGTCACCGCGCAAACCGGCATCGACTATACCGCGATCGCCCGCAGCGCCGCCGATCAGGCCGGGAACGCGATCTTCCGGGCGATCGGGCGCGAGGAAGCCGCAATCCGCGCCGACCCGCGCCGGACCGGCGATCCGGTGCTGACCGCGCTGCTGCTCGGATCGCCGCGGTAACGGCAGGCTTGGCAAGCGCGTCGGCAGGGCGGATAGTTTCTCCCATGCCGACGCCACTCCCCGCCGACCGCGATCTCGACGTCATCATCATCGGTGCCGGACTGTCGGGTATCGACGCCGCCTGGCACCTGCAGCACAGCTGCCCCGATCATAGCTACGCGATCTTTGAAGGGCGGAGTGCGGTCGGCGGCACCTGGGACCTGTTCCGCTATCCCGGCATCCGCTCGGATTCGGACATGCATACGCTCGGCTTCCCGTTCCGGCCGTGGCGTGGCGACAAATCGATCGCGGACGGCGGCGACATTCGCGACTATATCGAGGATACGGCGCGCGTCTTCGGCATCGACCGCCACATCCGCTTCCGCCACCGGGTGATCGCCGCCGACTGGTCGTCGGACGCCGCGCGCTGGACGCTGACCTACGAAGTCGAAGGCGCCACGCGCACGATCGCCTGCCGTTTCCTGTTCATGGGGTCGGGCTATTACGACTATGCCGCCGGCCACGCCCCCGACTTCGCCGGGCAGCGGGACTTTGCCGGCCGGATCGTCCATCCGCAGCATTGGCCGGACGAACTCGACGTCGCGGGCCGGCGGGTCGCGGTGATCGGCAGCGGCGCGACCGCGGTCACCTTGGTCCCGGCACTCGCCGCGCGCGGTGCGCAGGTGACGATGATCCAGCGTTCGCCCAGCTACATCGTGTCGCAGCCCTCACGCGACGCCGTCGCCCGACAGCTGTACCGCTGGCTTCCCGAACCCGTCGCCGGACGGCTCGCGCGGTGGAAAAGCGCCGCGCTGGGCCTCGCCGCCTTCCAGTTCGCACGCGCCTGGCCGAAACGGATGCGCGCGTTCATCCTGCGCGGGGTGCGCGCCGAACTGTCCGACCTGCCCGATATCGACCGCCACTTTACCCCGCGCTACGATCCGTGGGACCAGCGGCTGTGCCTCGTCCCCGATGCCGACCTGTTCGCTGCGTTGCGCGACGGTTCGGCGACCATCGTCACCGATACGATCCGCCGCTTCACGACGGGCGGCATCGAACTCGGATCGGGCGACCAGGTCGACGCCGATATCATCGTCACCGCGACGGGGCTGAAGCTGCACCTGCTGGGCGGCATTACGCTCCGCATCGATGGGGTACCGCTCGTGCCCGCCGACCGGCTGGTCTATCGCGGAATGATGGTGTCGGGCGTGCCTAATCTGGTGCTGGCGGTCGGCTATACCAACGCGTCGTGGACGCTGAAAATCGACCTCATCTCCCGGCGGATGTGCCGGATGCTCAACCATATGCGCGCGCATGGCTATGACGTGTGCACTCCCGCCGCACCGGGGCCGGATATCGAACGGCGCCCACTGCTCGACTTCAGCTCGGGATACGTCCAGCGCGCGGCGGACATGACCCCGGCGCAGGGGTCGCGCACGCCGTGGCGGCTGCGGCAGAATTACTTCCTCGACTATCTTGCGCTGCGCTTCGGCCGGCTGGCCGACGGCGTGCTGACGTTCCGGCGATCAGGTGTCGGCTGACACCGTCGTCGCATCGGCCAGTTCGACCCGGTTCCGCCCGCTGCGCTTCGCCCGGTACAGCGCCAGATCGGCTTGGTGCAGCATCGCGGCAGGCGGGGTGTCCGCCCCGGCCGCGGCGATCCCGCCGCTGACCGTCACCGAAACCGCTATGCCGCGCGCTTCGATCGACATCTGCGCGATCGCCTTGCGCAGCCGTTCGGTGACCGCATAGGCCTCCGCCGGGCTCGCATCGGCGAACAGGATCGCGATCTCCTCGCCGCCATAGCGCGCGACGCAATCGACCGTGCGAACCGATCCGGCGATCCGTGCCGCGACCGCTTCGATGACCAGGTCGCCGATCTGGTGCCCATGCGCGTCGTTGATCCGCTTGAAATGATCGATGTCGATCATCGCCACCACATAGGGCCGCCCGGCGCGCATCGCATTCTCGCGTGCCGCTTCCAGCATCCTCATCATCGTGCGCCGGTTGGCAAGGCCGGTGAGCGGATCGGTACTCGCCAGCCGCTCCAGCGTGACATTGGCCGCGCGCAGCTCCTGCGTCCGCTGTCCGATCACCGTCTCCAGCGCGCGGGTCCGCCGCCGGAGGACCACCGTCCGCAACTGGACGATGCCGAAGATCACCAATCCCGCCAGCATCACCAGCGCTACGCGAACCGACCACCATTCATGCCATGCCCGCGACACCAGCAGGTCGACGCTCGTCGTCACCACGCGGGGATGCACGCCGGGTATCTGCGCCTGCAGTTCCAGCACGTAATCGCCGCCGGGCAGGTTGGTATAGATCGCCGCCGCGGGCGTGGCAGGGGGCACCGCCACCCAATTCTCGTCGAACCCGCGCAGGCGGTAGCGGTAGCGGATCTCCTCCGGCGCGGCATAGTCGGTCAGTGCGAAGCCGATACGGATGGCGCGTCCGTCGGTCAGGATGCTGTGCCGCCCGGCAAACGGATCGATCGGGATCGCGCGCCCATTCTCCTCGATCTCGGTCGGGGCCAGCGTCGTGGCGACCGCGGGGCGCGCCGCCAGCATCCGGTCGGGCCGCAGCACCAGCAACCCGCCCGTCCCGCCGAACAACAGGTCGCCGCCGCGCGTGATCGCCGCCACCCGCTGGTTGAACGCATCCGACGTCAGCCCGTCGCGCCGGCTGACCACCAGCACGTTTTCGCGCCGCGGATCGATCACCGAAATGCCGCTGGCGCCGGTCGACCAGATGCGCCCGGCGCGATCGGCCTGCAACGCCGCGACATTGTCGTTGGCGAGGCCCCGTGTCTCGTTGATCGCATGGAACCGCCAGCGGTCCCCGGCACGCACGCCCTGCGCGACTCCGCCATAGGTGCCGATCCACAGCGTGTTGGCCAGCGGCACGATCGATCCGGTGTAATTCTGCGGCAGGCTGGCGGGATCGCCGGGCTGGTGGCGATAGGTTGCAAAGCGTCCGGTGGCCGGATCGAACCGGTTGACCCCGCCCGGCGTCGCGATCCACACCCCGCCGCCGGGGGCAGGGACGATGTTGATCACTTCGTTATTGGCCAGCGTGCCGTCGTCGCCATCGACATGGCGATAACGCTGCATCCGCTGCGCGCGCTCGTCCCATACGAACAGGCCCTTATACGTCCCGATCAGCAGCCGCTGCTCCGCCCAAGCCAGCGATATCACCGGCAGGTCACCCAGGTCGGGCAGCGGCAGCGTCCGTTCGGCCAGCGTATCGGGATCGATCGCCACGATCCCGCGCCCGCCGGCCAGGATCGTCCCGTCGGACCGTTCGGCGAACGCCTTGACGTCCTGCCCCGCATGATTGCCATCCAGGCGCAAGTGGCGGACGACGCCGGCGACCCGATCCACCCGGTCGATCAGCCCGTTGCCCATCCCGACCCAGATGCGGTCGCGCCGATCGACCATCACCCCGCGCACGTTGCGATCGGCCAGCGACTGGCGCGGATCGGGCATCGCGTTGGCGATGGTGAAGATCGCGTCCATATCCGGATCGGCCTGCGACGCGCCGACCTCGGTCGCGGCCCATAGCCGCCCGGTGCGGTCGATCATCACCGCGCGCACCGTATCGCCGGCCAGCGACCCGCGATTGGCCGGCCCGTTGCGCATTGCCCGGACCGCAAAGCTGCCGCGCGTCGCGATGCGCAACACGCCGACGCCATCGGTCCCGGCCCACATCACGCCATCGGCCCCGATCGCAAAGGCGCGGATGGTGCGGTGGCGGATCTGCGGCGCATCGCCTGCCAGTGCCGCGGGCTGGACGAACCGGCCGTTTCGAAGTTGCACATAGATGCCGTGCGATCCGGTGCCGACCCACAGCCGCCGGTCCGCGTCGCGCGCGATCGCCCAGACGTCGCCGATATCGGGCGTCGCCACCTGCACGAAATCGCGTGCGCTTTTCCGCCAGACGAACAGCCCGGCATCGCCACCGGCATAGACGGTCCCGTCGGTATCGACATGAACCGCGAACGCCCCGTCGGACAGCGGGCTGCCCGGCCGCGTCACCGGCTGCACGCGGTTGCGCGCGGCATCGTAGTGGAACACGCCACGGTCCGACGCGATCATCGCCCCGCCGCGATGGTCGCTGGCCAGCGCGAGGATGCGGCTGCCCGGCCCCACCCCGCTGGCCCCCGGTGTGGGCACGAAGCTGTTCGACACCGGGTCGTAGCGCACCATGCCGCCGACATTGGTACCGACCAGGATGCCGCCATGCGACAGGGGCAGCAGCGCGCGGATATAATTGTCGGGCAGGTTGCCGATATCGACGGCGGATTGGCGGAAAATCTTCAGCCGTTGCCCGTCATAACGCGCCAAACCGCCGCGCGTGCCGATCCACATCAGCCCGTCGCTGCCCTGTACGATCGCGGTCGTCGTGGCGTGCGGCAGGCCCGCGCTGCCGTCCAGCGTATGGAACCGCGGCGTGCGCCAGTCGGACCATTCGTCGATCGCCGACGATGCAGCGATCGCTCCGCCGGGAATCATGCCCACGAGCAGCAGGAAGAGAAGGAGGATATGCCGCATGTCTGGTTCCGTGCGACATTGTGCGGCAGGATGGTTGAAACCGCCTTAACGCGCCGCCCCGACAAACCCGGCAAGACGGATCGCGCCGTCCAGCGCGTCGCCGATCGGCGGGGTCAGCCGCGCCACCGTCCGCATCCGCAGCCACGGCACCATCCGCGGGGCCAGCCCGCCGACCAGCGTACAGCGCGCCACGCCCCGCAGGGCGATGGTGTCGACGAAGCGTTCGACATGCCCCGCCGCATCCTCGACGATCGATCGCGCGATCGGATCGTCGGCATCGGCATGGTCCATCACCAACGGCGCCAGCGCGCCGTAATCGCGCGGGGAAGCCTGCGCCATCCACGCCACCGCCCGCGCGGTATCATGACCGAACCGCGCCAGCACCGCGTCGCTGAGTGCGGTACGCTGCGTCCGCCCGTCGAGCGCGCGGAGCGCATGGCGCATCGCGCTCAGCCCCAGCGCGGCACCGCTGCCCTCGTCGGAGATCGGAAAGCCATAGCCGCCGATCATCGCCGTCTCGCCACCGCTCCGCAGCAGTGCGACGCTACCGGTGCCGAGGATCAGGATCGCGCCATCGCCGCCGCCATGCGCGCCCAGATGCGCGATCTCGGCATCGCTGGCGAAGGCGACCGGCCCCAGGCCGAAGTCGGTCGCGGCAAGGCCGTCGCGGATGCCCGGCCGGCGGATACCCGCGATTCCCATGCCGACCCGCACGTCCGACCGCTGCTTCGCGGTGAGCCCGGCGTGCGCTACCGCCTGTGCCATCGTGTCCGCCAGCACCACGCGCAGTGCGTCGATGCCGATCGCGGCATTGGCCGGACCACCCTCGCCACTACCCAGCACCGTGCCCGCCGCATCGACCAGCCGTGCGCGGCAATGACTGCCCCCGGCATCGATGCCCAGAAAATGGGTCATGCCCCCTGCCCCCAGCCCCGTTCGCGCGGCGTCTGGCCGATGCCCGGGTTCAACTGGTTGCGCGGATCGAGCGTGCGGTAAAAGTCGGCCAATGCGGGTTTCGCGCGATAGAGATGCCCGACATTATGCTCGGCCGGATATTGCGCGCCCGCCGCATCCAGCCGCCGCCACAGCGCATGTTCGAACGCCACCGGGTCGACACCCTTGCGCACGATATAGTCGCGGTGGAACACATGGCAGAAGAAATGCCCGTAATAGAGCGTATCGACCACCTGCCCCTGCAGCTCGGGCGGCAGCTGCTCGGCCCAGTCGCGCGCATTGCGCGGCAGCGCGACGTCGAGCGCGACGATATCCTCGACCATGTCCCCATGCACCGCGCGGTAGCGGACCGCCGCCCCGGCGGCGACGAAGCGGTGCAGGAACGCCTTGCTCGCTTCCGTGGCCGAACATTCGAACCACCCGCTAGGCAGCAGGTCGTCGAGCACCGCGGCGGTCGCGGGCGCGTCGGCTAGCGGCATCTTCAGCAGCAGATGATGCTCGAACCGATCGCGCCACGCCCGCATCCGCGGCGGCAGGTGATCGCCCATCAGCGGCGACAGGCGCTGCAACACACGGTCGCTGAGATTGGCGACGATCGGTTCGGCGACGCCATCGACCCATGCCTTTGCCGCGAACAGCGCCGGCAACCGGTCGGTCCCGAGCCGCTCGATCGCGCGGAACGTGTCGCGGCCATAGCGATCGGCGATGTCGAACGCGCCGCGGTGCATATATTCGCCCGCGATCGGCAGCGCCGCGAAGTCGCGCAGCATGGTGCGCCTCAGTTCGGTCAGCCGGTCGGGATCGTCGGTGCCGATATAGAAGGTGACGCTATCGTCCTCGCGCGCGAACGTGTCGAGCCGGACCGCGAAGACGATCAGCTTGCCCGCACTCCCCGCCGCTTCGAACAGGCAGCGTGGATCGGCGTTGAAGCGCGCCGGCACGTCGCTGTCGATGTCGCGGACATGGGTAACATAGCGGTGGTCGTGCGCCGGCTTGTCCGCCGCCGGATCGACCTCGGCAGCGGTGAAGTCGCCCCGGTCGAGCCGGGACAGGATCGCCTCCGGATCGTCACCCAGATCGATGCCGAGATGGTTGACCAGTCGCAGCGTGCCGTCGTCCTCCACCCGCCCGAACAGCGCCAGTTCGGTATAGGCCGGCCCCCGCCGGATCAGCGACCCGCCCGAATTGTTGCAGACCCCGCCGACCACCGACGCGCCGAGGCAGGACGACCCGATCACCGAATGCGGCTCGCGCCCCAGCGGCCGCAGCGCCGCCTCCAGCTTGTAGAGGGTGGTACCCGGCAGACAGACGACCTGCTCGCCCCCGCTGAGCAGGTGCAGCCGGTCGAGCCGCGTCGTGCTGACGATCACCAGCCCGCCGGGATAATCGTCGCCGTTGGGCGTCGACCCACCGGTCAGCCCGGTGTTCGACGCCTGCATCAGGATCGACACGTCGGCGGCGACGCACGCCTGCACCACCCGCCACAACTCGACCAGCGTCGCCGGCCGCACCACCACCAACGCCGCGCCTTCGCCGGTGCGATAGCCACGTCGAAAGCGCGCGGTACGCCGCGCGCCGGTCAGGACATGGCGCGCTCCGACCGCCGTGCGGAGTTGGCCGATCAGTTGCTCGGTTGCCGGTTCGTCCGTCATACGATCATGCCTACCACTTCGCCCCTCCCCCGGCACCCTCACCCTTCCCACCCGGCTGCGCCGGGCGGGCCCCTTCCCTCTCCCAGTGGGAGAGGGAGGGAGGCGCGAAGCGCCGGAAGGGTGAGGGCGATCTCACCGGAACGCGAAATGCTCTAGCTTGTAACGAACCGAACGACCGATCAGCGCGTCTGCATCCGGATACCGATGCGGAACGACCGACCCAGCAAGTCCGAATAGGTGCTGTTCGCCGCCAGTCCGGTTTCGGGCAGCAGGATCGGTTCGCCGTTGAACACATTGGTGACGTTGAAGAACAGCTCGCCCTTCGCCCCGCCGCCCATGTCGATCTTGCTGGTCAGGTTGAGGTCGAAATAGGTCGCGCCGTCGATACGGTTGCTGTCGATCGTCGGGAATTGCAGCACGGTGCTGGCCGGACGCCCGGTCGGACAGTCGTTCGCACAGACGATATAGTTGTTCGAATAGGTCCCGCCACCGACCCCGCGCGCGGTGCCGGTAATCGCGAAACTGTCGGTATCGTAGGTCGCGTTGAAGCGGTAGATCCATTTGGGCAGGCTGGCTCCGCCCAGTTGTCCGACGATATCGATCGGCACCACGTTCGGCACACCGGCATCGGTGATGTTGTCGATATAGCGCGTCGCCAACGCCTTCAGCGTCACATTGCCCGGCGCGTTGCCGAACACCTCGTCCAGCGCGACGCGATAGGTAGTGTCGAAATCGATGCCGCGCACCGTCTGCCGCGCGAAGTTGAACGGGCTCGCGCGGAAGAACAGCTCGCGATCACCCGTGGGATCGGGTCCATAGGCCGCGCAGAATTCCTGTCGCCCTTCGGCGCAGCGATTGATGATGTCCTGCGCGAAATACTGGCCGATCGCATCTTTCAGCTGGATCAGAAAACCGTCGGCCGAGAAGGAGAAGCCGGGCAGGAAGCGCGGTTGCAGCACCACGCCGACACTGGTCGAATCGGCGACCTCGGGATCGAGGTTGATATTGCCGGTGGTCGTTTCACGGAACGTCACGCCGTTACGCCCGGTGAACGGATCGGTCAGCGTGTTGGTGCGCGACGTGCCGGCCTGAAACAGTTCGCTCAGGTTCGGCGCGCGGATATCGCGCGAGCGGGTGACGCGGAAGCGGATGTCGTCGATCGGCTGCCACGTCGTGCCGATCTTCCACGTCGTGACATAGCCCGAGGTCGAGTAATCGGTCGCACGGACCGCGCCGTTGAACTCGACGCCCGACCCCAGCGGTACAACGGTTTCGAGATAGGCTTCCTTGACGTTATAGCTGCCGAAGGTCGGCAGGAAGTTGCCGACCGACCATCCCGTCTGGAACTCGGTCGGAACGTTGCCCGACACCTCTTCCTTGCGATATTCGCCGCCCACCGCGACGCTGACGTCGCCGGCCCAGGTGGCGAAGGGGACGACCGACAGGTTGATGCCGGCGACCGTCTGCTTCAGCGTCTGGTCGCGATAGGGATCGCCCAGCGCATAGTCGATCGACCCCTGGCTCGTGACGCCGATACCAAGGCGATTCATCGGCACGCAGCCATTGGTCGGCGCGGTCAGTGTCGACCGGCACACGATCGTCCCCGCCGCCACGCCCAGCGCATTGCCCGCGGGCGCGAACACCGCATCGGTCGCATTGGCCATGCGCGTCACGTTCATGATGTCGCGCAACTGCTCGCGCGCGTTCGTCTCGCCATATTGGCCGTACGCGCTCCACACCGCTTTGTTGCCGAACAGCTGGAAATCGCCCTCCGCGCCGATCGCATAGCGCTGCACGTCGCGTGAGCTGTTGTTCTTGCGGTACGGCAGATCGACCGCGGTGGTGCCGAGCGTGACCGACGTGATCCCGGCCAGCCGTGCCGCGCCCAGCGTGTTGATGAGATAGGCGTTGTCGCTGCGCAGCGTCGTGGTGGTCGACAGCTGCGGGCCCGCGTTGAACAGCGTCTTCTGCCAGTTGTACGACGCCTCGCCGAACACCGTGATCCAGTCGGCCAGCTGATAGCTGACCCGCCCGAACACGCCATGCCGATCGTCATCGGCGTCGAGCCCGATATTGCGGCCTTGGTCGTTCAGCTGCCAGTCGCCGCCCTGCGTCCGCGTCGGTGCGGTGCTGCCGCCCAGTGCCGGCGAATTGAAGCTGCCATAGTTGAACTGGTTCACCGACCCGCCGGGCCCGAAATACAGCCCGCGCAGCCGATTGGCGGTGCCGCCCGCCGAATTGAGGATGATGCCGCCCGGCGTCGCATTGGCGACCCCGATCCGGTCGAGCGTCAGGAACTGCGGCACCCCGTTGGTATTGGTATAGGCCGGGTTGGTCACGACGACCCGCCCGCGCGCGTTCCATTCGCGATCGACCTGGAAGATGCCGTCGCGATGCGCGACCTCGCCACTCAGCAGTACATGGCCGCGCCCATCGGCAAAGCTGGTGCCGCCCGCGACGCTGAACGAATAGTTGAAGCCGTCGCCATATTCGGTGATGCCGCTGTCGGCGGTGACCTTCAGCCCCTCATAGGTCTTGTCGAGCGCGAAGTTGACCACGCCCGCGACAGCGTCCGACCCATAGGCTGCCGATGCGCCGCCGGTGACGATCTCGACGCTCTTCACCAGTGCCTGCGGAAAGGTGTTGATGTCGACGAGGCCGGTGACGCTCGACCCGACCGAACGGCGCCCGTCGAGCAGCACCAGTGTGCGAATCTCGCCCAGCGCGCGCAGGTTCAGCGCGTTGATTCCGGCAAGGCCCGAACTGATCGCAAGGCGCGAGTTGGCCGGGCGCAGGCTGCCCGCGACCGCCGGAATCTGGTTGACGAAATCGGCGAGGTTGTTGGTCGGCGAACTGTTCTGGATATCCTGCGCGGTCAGCACGGTCAGCGGCGTCGGCGACTGGAACCCGTCGCGCACGACGCGTGAACCGGTGACGAGGATTTCGCCTTCGGCCTGCGTCGCCGCGTCGGTGGGCTGCTCGCTCACCGGTGCTGCCGGGGCAGTGTCCTGCGCGAACACGGGCGTGGCGATGCACAGCGCGGCAAGGCTGGTGGCGCGGGCCAGGGCCGGGAGATACCGCCGGAAAGGCATGGATGTCGTCATGGAAAGCTCCCCTTGCCCGCAGTTGGGCGGATGTTCGACGTTAGGTCCTGCGGCACCGCCGTTCCGGTCGCGGGTCTGCCCCGTCGCCGTTTCGTGTCGGAACGGCAAAGCTGCGCGGTGGCGGGGATGCGCGTCAAGCGGGCCGCGCTTCTATCGCTTCGCCGGGCCATAGCCGCAGACTATACCGGGCGGGCGCCATAAACGCGCCCTATGGTCCGGGGCGTGGTTGTCATACCCGGTGATCGGACGGCCGGGCCTAGCCTGCACCGGTCCGGAGCCCGAGGAATGTCGCCCATGATGAACCGCCGCGCGTTTTTGCAGGGATCGGCCGCCGCGTTCGCGCTGGCGCCGATGGTCGCGAGCGCCACGCCGGCACCCGAGGGCCTGTCCGCCCCGATCGACATCGTCGACGATGTGTACGGCGTCCCGCATGTCCGCGCCGCCTCGATCCCCGACGCGTTCTACGGGCAGGGCTATGTCGTTGCCCGCGACCGGCTGTTCCAGATCGACCTCGGCCATCGTCGCGAACTGGGACGGCTGGCGGAGGCGTTCGGCGTCGACTTCGCCAAGCACGACGCGGCGGCACGCCTGTTCCACTATCGCGGCGACCTGAACGCCGAACTGCGCAAGATACCCGCCGACGTGCTCGCCTGCGCCAAGGCCTATATCGCCGGAATCAACGCACGCATCGACGAGGTGATCGCCGACCCGACGCTCTTGCCGCAGGAATATGCGATCCTCGGCGTACAGCCGATGAAATGGCGACTTGAGGAATTTGTCCTCGCCCGCGGCGGCGCGATCGGCAATGCCGATGACGAAATCCGCCGCGCGCAGCTGGCGGCGATCGGCATGCTGGAGCTGGACGCGATCGTCGCGCCGCTCCGGCCCAACTGGACGATGACCGTGCCCGATGGCCTCGACCCGGCGGCGGTGTCGCCCGCCGATTTGGGCGTACTGCGACAGGGCGGCCTGCCTTTCGGTCCCGACACCCCGACGCGCGATCCGGCGGAGGGGCCGATGGAGCGCGCCAATGCCGGCAGCAACGCCTGGACCGTCGCGGCGAACCGCACCGCGACCGGCCGCCCGATCCTGGCCAACGACCCGCATCTCGGCATCGGCGGGTTCGGGCCGCGCCATGTCGCGCATCTGACCGCCCCCGGCCTCGACGTGATCGGCGGCGGCGCGCCGGGACTGCCGGGCATCATGCAGGGCCATACCGACCGCTTCGCGTTCGGGCGGACCAACTTCCATATCGACCAGCAGGACCTGTTCGTCCTCGATCTCGATCCCGCCGATCCCGAACGTTACCGCCACAATGGCGGGTGGAAACGCTTCACCAAGGTCGACATCGCGATTCCCGTGAAGGACAGCGCCCCCTATGTCGCGACGCTGCGCTACGCGGTGCAGGGGCCGGTCGTGTCCTACGATCCCGCCAAGCGCCGCGCGACGGTGCTGGGGTCGATCGCGATGCAGCCGGGCGGCGGCGGGGCGTTCGCGATGATCGCGATCAACCTCGCGCGCGACTGGGCTTCGCTCAGGAAAGCGTTCCGCCTCCACCCCTCGCCCACCAATTTCCACTATGCCGATATCGACGGCAATACCGGGTGGCAGGTGATCGGCTTCGCACCGGTGCGCAAACGCGGCGACGGGTTGCTGCCGGTGCCGGGCGACGGACGCTACGACTGGACGGGGATGCGCGACTTCGCCTCGCTGCCCAACGAATACAACCCGAAGAAAGGCTGGTTCGCCTCGGCCAACCAGAACAACCTGCCCGCCGACTGGCCGCGCGACCGCATCCCCGCCTTCTCGTTCCGCGCGCCCTATCGCTACGAACGGATCGCCGACGTCCTCGCCGTCCAGCCGAAGCACAGCGTCGCCGACAGCGTGGCGTTGCAGTTCGACACGCTCTCCACCCCCGCACGACAACTGGTGGCGCTGCTCCCCGCCACCCCCTCGCCCGCCGGCGACATGCTGCGCCGTTGGGACGGGCGGCTGACCGCCGACAGCGGCCCGGCCGCACTGTTCGAAATCCTGTGGCGCGACCTGAGCAAACGCATGCTCGCCGCGATCGTGCCGACGCGGGCGAAGGCGCTGGTGACCGAGATCGATCCATCGGTGCTGCTGGGGCTGCTTGCCCGTCCCGACGCCCGCCTGCCGGTCGCGGCACGCGACGCGATGCTGCGCGACGCATTGGCGGCGGCATGGGCCAGCGCACAGTCGCTGCTGGGCGCAGACCCCGCCAAATGGCGCTGGGGCAGGCTGCATCAGGTGCGCATCGCCCATCCGCTGTCGCGCATCCCCGCCATTGCCGCCGCCTTTCCGCCAATCGAGGGCGGGGCATCGGGCGGCGACTCCTACACCGTCATGGCCCGTTGGCTGGGCGACGGCCCCGGCTGGCGCGTCGGCGGCGGGGCGAGCTACCTGCAGGTGATCGATGTCGGCGCATGGGATAATTCGGTGTTCCTGAACCTGCCCGGCCAGTCGAACGACTCCCGCTCGCCGCATTACCGGGACCAGTTCGCGCCGTGGATCGACGGACGGACCCTGCCGCTGCTGTTCAGCCGGACGGCGATCGACGCTAAGGTCGCCCGCCGCATCACGTTGCAAGGAACTCGCCGATGACCCGCCTGCCGCTGATCGCCCTGTTCGCCGCGCTGGCTGGCGCCGCCCCTGCGCCAAAGGTCGATGTCGTGATCCGCGGCGGCACGGTCTACACCGGTGCCGATACCGGTCCGATGACCGGCGACGTCGAGATCGCGGGCGACCGCATCGTCTATGTCGGGCCGACCCGCGGAACGAAGGCCGCACAGGTCATCGACGCGCGTGGGCAGATCGTGGCGCCCGGCTTCATCGACGCGCATACCCATCCCGACAGCTATATCCGCTCGGACGATGCCAGGGAGCGGTTGAACCTGCCATGGCTGGCGCAGGGCGTGTCGACCATCGTCATCGGCGTCGACGGCTACGGCACGCCCGACGTCGCCGACGATGCGCGCAAGCTGACCACCGCCGGCATCGGCACCAACGTCGCACCCTTCGTCGGCTTCGGCGCGGTGCGCGGGCGGGTGCTGGGACAGGACGACCGCGCCCCGACGCCCGCCGAGCTGACCGAGGAAAAGGCGCTGGTGGCCAAGGCGATGTGCGAGGGCGCCTATGGTTTTTCGACCGGCCTGTTCTACGCCCCGCAGAGCTTCGCCAAGACCGATGAAGTCGTCGCCATCGCCCGCGAAGCCGCCATTCGCGGCGGCATGTACGACACGCATCAACGCGATGAATCCAACTACAGCATCGGCCTGATCAACTCGACGAAGGAAGTGATCGAGATCGGACGGCAAGCGAAGATGCCGGTCCACATAGCGCATCTGAAAGCCTTGGGCGTCGACGTGCAGGGCAAGGCGCCCGAACTGATCGCCGCAATCGAAGCGGCGCGCAAAGCCGGGCAGAACGTCACCGCCGACCAATATCCCTGGCTCGCCTCGGGCTCCAGCGTCGATGCGTCGCTCGTCCCCCGCTGGGCGAACGACGGCGGCTATCCCAAACTGATCGCCCGGTTCGACGACCCGGCGACGCTGACGAACATCAAGGTCGAAATGGCCGAAAACCTGCGCCGCCGCGGTGGCAAGGAATCGATCCTGTTGACCAGTGCGGGCATGCCATGGACCGGCAAGACGCTGGGCCAGATGGCGACGACTTGGGGCATCGACCCCATTGACGCCGCGATCAGGATCCTGCGCGTGGCCGATGCGACGGGCAAGGAACCGGCGGGCGTCTCGGTCGCCAGCTTCAACATGATCGACGCGGATGTCGACCGGATCATGCAGCAGCCTTGGGTCGTCACCAGCTCCGACGGATCGAACGGCCACCCGCGCCAGTACGCGACCTTCCCGCGCAAGTACCAGACCTATGTCCGCGAGCGGAAAGTGATCGCGCTCAAGGACTTCATCCGCCGTTCGACCGGTCTCACCGCCGACATGTACCGGATGGATCGGCGCGGATATCTGAAGCCCGGATACTATGCCGACGTCGTGGTGTTCGACCCCGTAGGCTACGCCCCGCGCGCCGACTATGTGAACCCGCGCGTGCCGAGCGTCGGGGTGAAGGCCCTCTTCGTGAATGGCAAACTGGCACTCAAGGACAGCGCGACGACCGGCGCGGCGGCGGGCCGGGTGCTGCTGCGACCGACGCCGAAACAGTGTCCGCCCACGGCCTGAACCTCACGTCACCCCGAACTTGATCCGGGCTGACGTGGGACAGGTAAAACGTCCCCATAGCCCGGCGTTATAGGTCGCGACGACAGCATGATTGGGCGTGGGCGCGCGACGCGCCCTATCCCGGTGTCCCGACAGCCAGCAGGGTGCGCGATGATCCCCGGTCCCTTCCTCCTCTATCTCGGCCATTCCGACGACGCGGTCGGCATCAAGACCTCGCGCGGGCTCGCCGCCTTCCGCCCCGACGACTGCGTCGGCGAATGGCGCCACGACGACTGCCCGCTGACGCTCGGCCTGCCTCGCATGAACGCAGCCGAAGGGCGCGCGGCCGGTGCCAACACGCTCGTCCTCGGCATCGCCAATGCCGGCGGCAAGATGGGCGATGCGCTGGTGGAGGATGCGCTGGCCGCGATCGCCGCCGGCATGCACGTCGCCTCCGGCCTGCACCAGCGGCTGCGCGACGAACCCCGCATCGCGAAGGCGGCGGCCGACGCCGGTGTCCAGCTGTTCGACGTGCGCGATCCCCCCGCCGACCTGCCCGTCGGCAATGGCAAGCCCCGCGCCGGCAACCGGTTGCTGACCGTCGGCACCGATTGCTCGGTCGGCAAGATGTATACCACGCTCGCCCTGCATGCGGCGATGGTCGCGCGCGGGATCAAGGCTGATTTCCGCGCCACCGGACAGACCGGCATCCTGATCGCCGGCTCGGGCGTGCCGGTCGACGCGGTGGTCGCCGACTTCATCTCGGGCGCGATCGAAACCATCACCCCGGCGCGCGACGACGATGGCTGGGATTTGATCGAGGGACAGGGTTCGCTGTTCCACCCGTCCTTCGCGGGGGTGTCGACCGGGCTGCTCCACGGTGCCCAGCCCCGCGCGCTGGTGCTGTGTCACGATCCGTCGCGCGGCCATATGCGCGGCCTGCCGCATTACGCCCTGCCCGATCTCGCCACCTGCCTCGCCGCCAACCTGTCGGTCGCGCGGCTGACCAGCCCCGACGTGCAGGCGGTCGGCATCGCACTCAACACCGCCAGGCTCGACGAGGATGCGGCACGCGCGCTGTGTGCCGAAACCGGCGCGGCGCTCGGCCTGCCCTGCACCGACCCCTATCGCTTCGGCGCCGACCCGATCATCGACTGGATGCAGACATGCTTCGACATCTCGACGCCCGCCATGACCGTTTCGGCCTGAGCACCCCCTTCCGCATCTCGCGCGGGGTCAAGACGGCGGCCGACGTCGTCACGGTGACGATCGGCCAAGGTGACGCGATCGGACGCGGCGAGGCGGTGCCCTATGCCCGCTATGGCGAGGGCGTCGACACCACGCTCGCCGCGATCCGCGCGATCGCACCGCAGATCGCCGCCGGCGCGACCCGCGCCGACCTTGCCGCGCTGTTGCCCGCCGGTGCCGCCCGCAACGCGGTCGATTGCGCATTGTGGGACCTCGAAGCCCGCCTCGCCGGCACCAGCGTCGCTGCGCTGGCCGGGATCGCCAAGCCCGCACCCCTGCCCTCCGCCATCACCATCGGCCTCGACACCCCCGACGCCATGGCGCGTGCGGCGGCGAAGGTCGCCCAGGTCCCGCTGCTGAAGATCAAGGTCGACAACCACGACCCCGCCGCGCAGATCGCCGCCGTCCGCGCCGCCGCCCCCGCACCCCGGCTGATCGTCGACCCCAATGAAAGCTGGACGATCGACACGCTGCGGGCACTGAAGCCCCACCTGACCGAATGGCGCGTCGACCTGCTCGAACAACCGCTGCCCGCGGGCGCAGACGGCGCGCTGGCCAGCTTCGACAGCCCGGTCCCCATCGCCGCCGACGAAGCACTCCACACCGCCGCCGACCTCCACCGCCTCGCCGGGCGCTACGACGTGGTGAACATCAAGCTCGACAAGACCGGCGGCCTGACCGAAGCACTGATCCTCGCGGGCCGGGCACGGCAAAGGGGATTCGGGTTGATGGTCGGGTGCATGGTCTGTTCGTCGCTGGGGATCGCACCGGCGATGCTGTTGGGGGCGCAGGCGGCGTTCGTCGACCTCGATGGCCCGCTGTGGCTCAGCGAAGATCGCCCCGACGGCGTGATCGACCGCGACGGCATGTTGTCGCCCCCCGCGCCCGGCTTCTGGGGGTCGCCCGCCTGATGCGCGCGTGGTTCGCGATACCGCTCTGGAAGCGCGTCGTCGGCGCGCTCCTGCTCGGCATCGCGATCGGGCTGTTGTGGCCACAGGGCGCGGCGGCGATCAAGATCATCGGCGACCTGTTCGTCCGCCTCATCAAGATGCTGGTCGTACCGGTGGTCCTCATCACCATCGCCGCCGGCATCGCGTCGCTCGGCGATCCGCGGCGCCTCGGCGGGATCGGCGGGCGGACGGTGGCGCTGTTCGCCTTCACCACCCTGGTCGCGGTGTCGATCGGCATGGGCTTCGGACTGTTGCTACAGCCGGGCGACGGCATCGTGCTGGCCGGCGTCGCGCCGCATGTGCTGGGGCCGGCCGTCACCCCCGCCGACCAGCTGCTCGGCATCGTGCCGGTCAACATCATCGACGCGCTGGCGAAGGGCGACATGCTCGCGATCATCTTCGTCGCGGTCCTGCTCGGCATCGCCAGCGTCGTGTCGGGCGAAGCGGGCAAGCCGGTCGTGGCGCTGCTACAGGGCCTTGCCGCCGTCCTGCTCCACCTTGTCCGCATCGTGATGGAAGTGACCCCGTTCGGCGTCCTCGCCCTCATCGCCAACGCCGTCGCCGGCAACGGACTGGCGGTGTTCGTCAATGTCGGTTGGCTGGCGCTGTGCGTCATCCTCGCCTCATGCACGCAGATGCTGGTGGTCCACGCCGCGCTGCTGCGCTTCGTCGCGCGGTTGCCCGTAGTGCGCTTCTTTCGCGGGATCGTCGACGCGCTGATCGTCGCCTTCTCGACCGCATCGTCCTCCGCCACGCTGCCCGTCGCGCTGCGCGTCGCCCAAGACAATCTCGGCATCGCCCGCCCGATCGCCTCGACCGTGCTGCCGCTGGGCGCCAGCATCGGCAAGGACGGGACGGCGATGTATGTCGGCCTGCTCGGCCAGTTCGCACTGCAGGCGCTGGGCATCGTCCCCGACGCGTGGATGCTGGGTGTCATGCTGCTGACCGGTGCGCTCGCCGCATTCGGCACCGCGCCGGTGCCGTCCGCCTCGCTGTTCATGCTCGCCGCCATGCTGGGTGCGGTCGGGGTCGGCGCGGAGCAGACCGCGCTGGTCGTCGGCCTCGTCCTGCCGTTCGACCGCCTGCTCGACATGACCCGCACCGTCCCCTCGGCCAGCGCCAACCTGACCGTGGCGACCTTGGTGGCGCGGGCCGAAGACGGGCTGGACGAGGCGCGCTATCGCGGTCACACGACGACATGAACCTGCGCCACATCGAAATCTTCCATGCCGTCTACGTCAACGGATCGGTCAGCGCGGCGGCGCGCGCGCTCAACATCTCGCAGCCCTCCGTCTCCAAGACGCTGCGCCATGCCGAGACGCTGCTGGGGTTCGAGCTGTTCCAGCGCACCAACAGCCGCCTCGTCCCCACCGAAGACGCCCACGCGCTGTTCGGCGACGTCGCCGACATTCAGGAGCGCGTCCGCGCGCTCCGCGAAGCCGGCCGCAACCTGCGGAGCGGCGGTGGTGCGACGCTGCGCATCTCGGCCCTCCCCAGCCTCGCACTCGGTGCCCTGCCGACGGCGGTCGCGCGCTTCATGGCCAAGCGTCCCGACGTCCGCTTCGACCTGCAGACCGTCCATCACGACGACCTGCTGCGCAAGCTGTACGAGCGCGAGACCGACATCGCGATCGCCGCCGAAGTCCCGCGCGGCGCGCCCTTGGGCAAAATATGGCTCGGCGAAGGCGAACTGGTCGTCCTCTACCGCGACGCCGACCTGCCCGGCGCGGCGCAGCGCATCGAGCTGCCGCAACTGGTCGGCCACCCCTTTATCACGCTGGCCGCCAGCGGCCCCATCGGCCAGCTGTTCGTGCAGGAACTGGAACGGCTCGGCATCGAATTGCAGGAGGTGGCGTCGGCCCGCACCTTCTACATCGCCGCCGCGCTGGTCCGCGCCGGCGTAGGGTTGAGCGTCGTCGACAATTTCACCGCCGAAGCCTCGCTCGCCGAAGGCCTCGCCATGCGGGCGTTAAAGCCGTCGCTGACCTTCGACGTCCACGCGATGCACCTGCTCGACCGCCCGCCCAGCGCCTTGGCGAGCGAATTTTTGGGCGTACTGCGCGAGGTCATCGAAGCGGCCTGAGGGCCGGATCGCCCTCCCCCAACAAGCCCGTACCCCGGCGAAGGCCGGGGTCCCGCTTCTTCTGCACCTGCGCGCACCACCACAAACGTCACCCCAGCGAAGGCTGGGGTCTCCCGGTAATAAACCGCGCGCCTCGCCGCAGGAGGCCCCAGCCTGCGCCGGGGCGACGCGCACTTTCCTACAAACCGCCACCCCGCTACTCTGCGCAGGCTCTTTCCCACCGCCGCCACGCGGCCGGCACCAGACGCCACACAAGAACGCGGTGAGTGTGAACTTAGTGAACTTTGGCCTACGCCCTATCCGCTAACCCATTGATCCAGCATCAAACCCCGCCACCACCGCGTCCCCGGTCGCCGGCCGCAGCTCGAAAATCCCGCTATCGAAATGCCGCGTCGGATGCACCCGGTTGGTCAGCAGCGTCCACGCCACCCCCCGCTCGAAATCCACCCACAGCCCGGTCCCGGTAAAGCCGGTATGCCCGATCGTCGCAGCTGAGCAGGCCTGCCCCCCCGACCATCCGGGAAAGCGGATTTCCCACCCCGCCGTCCGATGCCCCTCGACCGGCGTCCGGATCGCCGCCAGCATCGCCGCCGACGCCCCGCTGCCGTCCAGCAGGCCAGCCGCGAAATCCAGCACCCCGTCGACCGTCCCGAACAACCCGGCATGGCCGGTCCGCCCGCCCATCGCGAAGCAATTCTCGTCATGCACCTCACCGACCAGCACGCGCCCGCGCCACTGACAATGCTCGGTCGCGACCGCCGGACCCGGCGGCGGCCCCCAGCTCAGCCCCGGCCCCAGTGGCAACGCGTCCAGCCCGGCACCGACGATCCGCTCGACCGCGATCCCCAGCAGGAGGAAGTTGATGTCCGAATAGACCGCCGGCCCCTGCTTCCACTCCCGCTGCAGCACGAACGCCCGCAACCGCGCCGGATCGTCGCCATAGGTATAGATCGGCTCGACCGCGGGCAGGAAGGTACGGTGGACCAGACAGTCGCGAAACGTCAGCCGCCGCTCCGCCGCGTTTGCCACGTCATATTGCCGCAGATCGGGGATCGCATCGGTCAGCGGCCGGTCGAGGTCGATCCGCCCCTCGTCCGCCAGTTGCAGCACGAACCGCGTGGTCGCGATCACCTTGCTGACCGACGCGAGGTCGAACCAGTGCGCGCGCGTCAGCGGCACCTCGACCGGCACCCGCTGCGCCAGCCCGGCGACCCGCACCTGCCGCGCGCCATCGGCGGTGACGATGCCCAACGTCGCCCCCGGTATCCGCCCCGCCGCGACATAACGCGCGGCTTCGCTGAACGCCCGGTCGATCACGCATCATCCTCCCGCGCCCGGACCTTCGACAGCGCCGGCAGCAGCGGAATGGCGGCAAGGCTCACCGCGCCCGACAGCAGGAAGAACCCGTCATAGCCGATTACCCCGACCATCGATCCCCCCGCCCCCGCCAGCATTCGCGGCAAGAGAAACGCAAAGCCGGTCAGGAACGCATATTGCGCCCCCGGATAGCGCGGGTTCACCAATAGCGAGAGGTAGACGACGAACACCGCGCCCGCGAACCCGTTGCCGAACTGGTCCAGCCCGGTGGCGACGTACAGCATCGCCTCGCTTACCCCTTGATGCGCCAGCCAGACGAAGCCGAAATTGCCGATCCCCGCGACCACCGCGCCGACCGCCAGCGCCCATGCCATCGGCCGCCGCGTGACCATCCATCCGCCCAGCCCCACGCCGACCATGCTGGCCGCCAGCGCCACCACGCCATCCGCCCGCCCGATCTGGCTGAGCGAATAGCCCAGTTCCTTGATCATCGGCTTGGACAGGTTCAGCGCCAGCACGTCGCCCATCCGGTACAGCGACACGAACACCATCAACAGGATGGCGCCATAGCCATAGCGCCAGAAGAAATCGACATAGGGCCCGATCGCGGTCGAGGTGCGGATCGGCGCGGTCGGCGGTGCCTTGCGGATCCACGGCAGCGCCGCCGCCATGCCGAGGAACGGGACCATGCACAGCCCCAATACCCATGGCGTCACGTTGCTCTTCGCATCGATCCCGATCCCTGCCGCGACCGACAACAGCGCATAGCCGACCCCCGCCGTCACCGCGCAGGCCAGCCCCAAGATCACCACCCCGCCGGCGACCCCGGTCGCCAGCGCCACCATCCGCCCGCCACCGGCACCGCCTTCCGGCTTCATCGCGACGAGGATCGGGAACGGCAGGAACGCGGCGACCGCGATCAGCAGATAGGCGATCGCCCATCCTCCGGTATCGGCCAGCAACAGTGCCCCGCTCCCCGCCGCGACCATCGCGGTGCGATAGCCCCACAGGTTCGCGGCGACGATCGGCCCCTGCTGATCCTGCGTCGGGAACAGCTCGATCCGCCACGCATCGGCGGCGACCTCCAGCGTGGTGGTCCAGAAGGCGAGCAGCACCGCGAACAACGCGGTCAGCGGCAGCGACGCGTCGTCCGACGTTGCCGCCATCGCCACCATCGCGGTGACGATGCCCAGCTGCGCCAGCATGATCCACCCGCGCCGCTTGCCCCAGAAGCGGCTGAACCCCGGCACGTCGTACCGGTCGAGCAACGGCGCCCACACGAACTTCAGCGTCGGCAGCAGCTGCACCCACGCGAAAAACCCCAGCACCGTCAACGCCACCCCATGCGCCTGCAACCGCAGCACCAGCACGGTCGAAAACATGTAGAAGGGCAGCCCGGCGGCAAAGCCGAGCAGGCCGTACACCAGCATCGCGTTGCGCCCGGGATGGGGCGCGGCGACGGACGGGACCGCGGCGGCGGCGGATGCGGTCATGACGGCTCCCACAAGCAAAGCGCGAACCTCCGGCGATCGGGGGGCGGAAGTCAACCGGGCCATGGCCGCCGGTTATGGCGCGCATCGTTGTTTTGAGAGGAGTTAGCGTCGCCACCAAAGCCGTACCCCCGCGCAAGCGGGGGTACGGGCCGCGGGGTGTCTCCAAGGCCGATCAGACCTAGCCCCACCCGTCATCCCAGCGCAGGCTGGGACCTCCCTCTGATAGCACGCGACAAGAGCCGATAGAGGCCCCAGCCTCCGCTGGGCGGCTTTTTCGGATCGGCGGATCAATCCTAAACGACCTGCAACCCCCACTGGTCATACCGAAACTCCCGGTCGCCCAACCGGAACCGCTGCGCATCGACCGTCTCGACCGCGTCCCCGCCACGACCCGACACCAGCCACCCCGGAATGGCCATCCGCTCGATCGCCCCGCCGAACGGCCCCGCCAACGGCTGCGGCAGATCGATCAGCAGATCGCGCACGCCCAGCCGCGTCGCAACCGTCTCCTCCCGATCGAACGGCCGCATCGCGGTGAAGCGCTGCGTGAAATCCAGCGCCACCTGCTCCGCCGTCTGCCGTTCGGCGGTCGCCCCGCCGCTCAGCGCATGACCATGCCCGGCCCATGCCGCACTCCCCGCCGCCGCGACCGCCGCCAGCACCTCCGGGTGCAGCGCTTCCTCGACCAGCCGCCGATTGTCGCGCGGGATGACGATGTCCGGCGTCGCCTCGATCCGCTGCAACGTCGCCTCCAGCTGGATCAGGTTCGGATAGGGACTGCGGTCCGCCCCGCCGCCCAGCCCATGCAACGCTGCCTTCCTTGCCAGCAGCGCCGCCAGATCACGCTCGGCGGGCCGCAACACGATCGCCCGCGCCTGCGCGAAACCGCCACGGTTGTCCCGCGCATGACGATGGAGCCGCCCGATCCGCTGCAACAGCACGTCGATCGGCGCCAGATCGGTAATAAGCAGATCGGCATCGATATCGAGCGACTGTTCCAGCGTCTGCGTGCCCACCAGCACCCGCCCGCCCGCCGCGCGTCCCTTGCCGAACGCCAACGTCACCGCTTCGTCGAGCCGCTTGCGATCCACCGGCGCGAACCGCCCATGGTGCAGCGTCGCCACGCCCGCCACCTTGAACGCCACGTCATCGCCCTGCGCCGCCACCGCCTGCGCCACCGCGATCGCACCGCGCACGCTGTTGCGCACCACCAGCACCGCCGCGCCCGCGCGTGCCGCCTCGACCGCGCGCGCGGCGATCGAGTCCGTATCGTCGATGATCGGCGCGACCTCGATCCGGACCGGCTTGCTCCCGCTCCGCCCCTCTGCCGCAACCGGCGGGGCATCGCGCCCCGACAGCGCGGGATACGGCACGCCCACCGCCTCCGCCAGCGACGGGACCGGCTGGCCCAACAACCGCCCCCGCGCCGCCGCGCCCAGCGTCGCCGACAGCAGCAACGCCCTGCCCCCGGCCGCGACATGATGGTCGAGCAGCCGTTCCAGCAGCCCGGTCATATAGGCATCCGACGCATGCACCTCGTCGACCACCAGCAGGCTGCGCGTCAGCACGCCGGCGCGGAACAACGCATGTTTCACCGGCAGCACGCCCAGCAGCGCCTGGTCGATCGTCCCCACCGCGACCCGCGCGGCGAGGAAGCGGTTGGCGCGCTCCGCCGCCCAGCGCTCGTCCCCCGCCGCACCATCGTCCCAGCGCACGGCAAAGCCCGGCAGCGCCTGCCCCGTGGTAGCGCCGGCCTTCAGATATCCCGGCACCGCCAGCACCGCTTCCAGTTCGCCGGCACCCCAGACGGTCTGCAGTATGTCGTTCACCCGCTTGTGCAACTGCACCGCCGCCGACCGCGTCGGCAGCGCGAAGAACAGCCCGTCGACCTCCCCCCGCCGCCTCAATTCCAGCCAGCGCCACAGCGCCGCCTCGGTCTTGCCCGACCCCGTCTCCGCCTCGATCAACGCGACCGGCCCCAGATCGCCCCGTGCCGCCGCCGACTGGAATGCAAATGGCGCGAACCCCAGCGCTCCCTCGAAATCGCCGGGCGGGGTATCGAGCGGCAGGAACCCCCGCGCCTGCGCCGCCGCCGCGACCTGTTCCGCCCGCAGCGCATCGCGCGCCGCGCCGTAGGGGCCATCGATCGGAAAGCGCTGCTCGTCCGACCCCAGCCAGTCGGCCAGCGTCACCAGCCCGGCGAACAACGCCACGAAGCGCGGCGCATCGGGCAACGCCGGCCCGGCCTCCCACGCGAGCGGCCAGCGTTCGCGAACCGCTTCCAGCAGCAGTAGGACGGCAGCGGCGGGATCGCCATCGGCTTTGGGCATCCATTGGCGGGTATGCTTTGTCCAATCGGTCGATGTCACGTCCTCACCGAACTCGACCAGCGGCCGCCCGTGGTGCGCCATCACGCCTGCGAAATGCTCGGTCGCGCCCCAGTCTTCCAGCATCGCCAGCATCGACACCGCCGCCGGTGTCTGGCGGAGCTTCGAGTGGGTCAGCAACGCCGCGACCACCCCGGTATGCCCCACATACTCGCGCACCTTCGGATCGATCCGCGCCTGAAACCCTCGATTGGCCTTCCCCAGATCGTGCAGCGCGATCAGCACGACCAGCCGCGCGACATCCTGTTCGGTCAGCACCCGCCCCGCCGCCGCCAGCGGTGCCGCCCACGCCCGCACCACCGCCTCGCCTGCCGCACCGACGTCGAGGCAGTGGTCGACCAGCGGCAGCGCGGCGATCGCCTGCCTGTCGTCGTCACGGATCAGCTTGGCCCACGGCCCGGGTTCGATCGTCATGTCCTGAATCCTAGCGCGGCGCACCGACCCGACAAGCCACACGTCAACACCCGATACATCCAAAACGGATCACGTCCGCCACCCACGTCGAGCAAAGCGGAGTCAGTACCCCGTTGGCACACCCACCCCCTCCCCCCCACCCTGCCGGGCAAGGGAGGGGACACACCATGGCCAGCATCCGCATGCCCCAGCCGGGCGTCGGCCAGTTCGTGTCGCTGCGCGGCCGGCTGTGGATGGTCGAGGCGCAGCCCGACGGCCCGTTCGACGGCCACCGCCTCGCCTGTATCGACGACGATGCCAGCGGCGAGGACGCGCGCATCCTGTGGAGCGCGGAGGTCGATGCCCGGCTCCACGACGAGGAGGCATGGGCGACGCTCGGCACCGAAGGGGGTGCCGGCGGCGGCGATGCGGCGACCTTTTCCGCCTATCTGCGCACCGTGCGCTGGCGTACCGCGACCGCCGCCGAACGCGACCTGTTCCAGGCGCCGTTCCGCGCCGGCATCCGCCTTGATCCCTATCAGCTGTTGCCCTTGCGCAAGGCGCTGCGCCTGCCGCGCGTCAACCTGCTGATCGCCGACGATGTCGGGCTGGGCAAGACGGTCGAGGCCGGGCTGGTGCTGCGCGAGCTGCTGTTGCGTCGCCGGGTCGACTATACCGTCGTGCTGGCCCCGGCGGCGATGACCGGACAGTGGCGCGACGAGTTGCAGAGCAAGTTCGGCCTCGCCTTCGAGATCGTCGATGCCCGCCACCTCGAACAACTCCGCCGCCGCCGCGGCTATGGCGCGAACCCATGGGCGGCGGGGTCGCGCTTCATCCTGTCGCACCGGCTGCTCGGCGACGAGAATTACGTCGCCGGCCTGCGCGACGTGCTGGAGGATTTTCGCGCGCGCTCGCTGCTGATCCTCGACGAAGCGCATCACGCCGCCCCGGCAGGCAGCGGACGCTATGCGATCGAAAGCCAGTTCACACGGGGCCTGCGCGACCTGTCCGATCGCTTCGAACATCGCCTGTTCCTGTCTGCGACGCCGCACAACGGCCATCCCAACAGCTTCGCGACGCTGCTCGAACTGCTCGACCCGCAACGCTTCACCCGCGGCGTACAGGTGCGCCCCGCCGATCTCGAACCGGTCATGGTCCGCCGCCTGAAAAGCGACCTGCGCGCGTTGGGCGAACGCTTCCCTGAACGGGTCGTCGAGCCCGTGGTGCTGGACGGCCTGCCCGACGACACGCCCGAACTGGTGCTGGCGGCGATGCTCGCCGGCTATCGTACCCTGCGCGAGACCCGCATCGCCGCGCTGCCCCCGGCACAGGCGGCGCGGGCGCGGCTGGCGTTCGTCGGGTTGCAGCAGCGATTGCTGTCGTCGGTCGCCGCCTTCGCCCGGACGCTACGGGTGCATCTGGCCGGGATCGACCGCGCCATCGCCGGTGTCGCCGCCGCCTCCGCCACGCTCGACCTGCCCGACGCCCCCGACACGATCGCCGAAGAGGATGCCGCACTCGACCGGCTGGCCCAGCGCGACGCCGCCCGCGCCGAAGCCGCCGCGATCGACGGCGCCGCTGGTGCCTTGCCCCGCCAGCTCGCCGCCGAACGCGACCAAGTGCTGGCGATGCTCGCCCATGCCGATGCCGCGCGCAGCGCCCCCGATGCGCGGGTCCGCTGGCTGCTCGACTGGGCGACGACGCATCTGCTCGATGGCGAAGGGCGCTGGCGCGACCGCCGGCTGATCCTCTTCACCGAATATGAGGACACCCGCCGCTGGTTGCAGCGACAGCTGTCGGTCCTGCTCGACCCCGCTGATCCGCACGAGGCACGGCGAGTCGACAGCTTCACCGGCATTACCTCGACCGAACGGCGCGACGCGATCAAACGCGCGTTCAACGATCCCGCCGACCCCTTGCGCATCCTGATCTGCACCGATGCCGCGCGCGAAGGCATCAACCTGCAATCGCAATGCCATGACCTGATCCATGTCGACCTGCCATGGAACCCGTCGCGGCTGGAGCAGCGCAACGGGCGGATCGACCGCAAGCTGCAACCGGCCGACACCGTCACCTGCCGCTATTTCGTATATTCCGAGCGGCCAGAGGACGTCGTGCTCGACGCGCTGGTGCGCAAGACCGAACTGATCCGGCGGCAGCTGGGATCGGCGGGGCAAGTGCTGGGTGACCGCATCGCCGGGCGACTGGCGAACGGCATTGACCGCGCGTCGGCCCGCGACATCGCCGATCGCATCCGTTCGGCACAGGCCGATGCACAGGTCGCCGCCGCCGTCCGCGACCTCGACGACGGTGCCGATGCGCGGCTGGCGCGGCTGCGGCGCGAACAGGCCGATCTGGCACAGGCGCTGGAACGGGCACGCGCGCGGGTCGGCGTCGATCCGGACGAGTTGCAGTCGGTCGTCGCGCTCGCGCTGGAGCGGGCCGGCGGCGAATGGACCATGCCCGCCGCGGTCGGCGACACCCCGGTCTTCGCGCTCGATACCACATGCTTCGCCGGCGACCCCAGCTGGACGCCGCTGCTCGACGACCTGCGCGCCCGCCCCGCCCGCCCCGGCGAGCGTCCCCATGACTGGCGCGCCAGCACCGACGCGGCGGTGCGACAGGTCAGCTTCGCCCCCGCGATCCTGCCCGACGGGCGCGATGCCGGCGGGGTGGTGCAGCTCCACCTCGAACACCGGCTGGTGCGGCGACTGCTCGGACGGTTCCTGTCGGCGGGGTTCCGGCAGGGGCTGGAGCGCAGCTGCGTCATCCGCACCGCGACCACCGCCGCCCCGCGCGTCGTCCTGCTCGGGCGCCTCGCGCTCTATGGCGAACAGGCCGCACGGCTGCATGAGGAGGTGCTGAGCGTCGCCGCCGACTGGCGCCCGCGTGACGCCAACGATGCGCCGCTGCGCGCATTGGCCGAGGGGCGTGAGGCGGAGGCACGCGTCCTCGACGAACTGCTCGCCGCATTGCGCGATGCGCAGGATGCCGATCCCGACACGATCCGCCACGCCACCGCCGGCGCCACCCGCGACGTCGCCGATCTGCGCCCGATCCTGACCGAACGCGCCGAGGCACGACTGGCGAAGGTCGCCACCGAACTGATCCGCCGGGCCGCTGCCGAAGCGCACGGCCTCGAAACGCTGCTCAGGCAGCGCATCGCCCGCATCCAGCGCGAACGCCGCGGCGACGACACCCAGCTCGACCTGCTGCTCGATTCCGCCGAGGAACGGCAACGTGCGGCGGATCGCCGGTCGTGGGAGCGCACCGCCACCCGGCTCGACGACGAACTGGTCCGTGAACCCGAACGGCTGCGCGCCGCCGCGCGGGTCCATGCCAGCCGGATCGAACCGATCGGCCTCGTCTATCTATGGCCCGCGGCATGAGCGACGGTCCCGGCCCACACGACTGGATCGGCTATCTGCAACCGGTCGGGCTGGTCGTCGCCCCCGCCGCGCTGACCCGCATCGGCGCGTGGGTCACGCCGCAGAGTGCCGCCGATGGCAGCGCGGTCGCGGCGGCGCTGGCGCAGGACGATCGCTGGCCCTTCTTCCGCGACGTGCTGGGCTGGATCGCGACCCGCGTGGCGGGGGCGCCGGGCGGTCCGCCGCTTGCCGACACGCTGCGCATCGCCTTTCCCGAACAGGAGCTATTGCTCGAACCGCATTGGGCAGTGCTGGCCGCCGACGGCACGCCCATGCTGCTGGTGCGGATCGAAACGCCGGGGCTGATCCTCGACCGGCGTGGTACGCTGGACGGATGGGAAGCGACCGCGCAGCAACGCTTCGAGCGGCTGCTGCGTGAAACCGGCGTCGGCGCCGGGGTGATCGTCGGCGCGCGCGAGACCGGGCGGCGCGAGGGCGCGGACAGCGAGCCCGTCCTGCGGCTGGTCGTCGCCCCGCGCGGCGAGGTGTCGGGGCATATGAGCTGGCCGCTCGCCGCGCTCACCGAAACGAGCGGTCGCACGATGCTCGCCGGCCTCAAACTGCTGCTCGACGCGCACGCACTGTTCACCGGCCCACCGTCGCACCGCCTGCCCGCGCTGCTGGCCGAAAGCCGCGCGGCGCAGGCCGACGTGTCGTCGCGCCTCGCCGGACAGGTGCTTGCCAGCCTCCACGAACTGCTCCGCGGCCTCGACGCCGCCGATCCGCAGCGTATCCGCGCCCTTGCGGAGGAACGGCCGCAGCATCTCTACGAAGGGCTGCTGACCGTCCTGCTGCGCCTGATCTTCATCCTCTATGCCGAGGATCGCGCGCTGATGCCCTCGACGCCGGGCGGTACGGCGGCGGCGCTGTACGAACAGGGATATGCGCTGGGCGCGCTCCACCTGCGGCTGCGCGACGATGCCGCGCTCTATCCCGACACGATGGACGAACGGCGTGGGAGCTGGGGCCGGTTGCTGGCGCTGTTCCGGCTGGTCGATCGCGGCGATCCGTCGGGGTTCATGCAGGCACGCGGCGGCAAGTTGTTCAGCGAACATGCCTTTCCCTTCCTGCTCGGCCGCGATGGCTCAAGCGATCCCGAAACCGTGCTGCCGGTCGGCGACGGCTGCGTGCTGCGCGTCCTCGACGGGCTGTTGATGGACCGCGGCGAACGCATCGCCTATCGCTCCTTGAGCGTCGAACAGATCGGCTCGGTCTACGAAACCGTCATGGGCTTCACCGCCGAACGCGCCGCCGGTCCGATGCTCGCGATCCGCGCGGGCAAGGGCAACAAGGTGCCGGTCTGGGTCGACCTGTCCGCGCTGGCGAACGTCGCGGACAAGGACCGCGAAAAGCGGCTGAAGACCGATACCGGGCGCAGCGCATGGCCGGCCGCGGTGTCGAAGGCGCTGCGCACCGCCACCGACGCAGCCGACCTCGCGACCGCGCTGGCTCCGGTCGCCGACCCGCGCGCCTGCCCCCGTGCCATGCCGGTCGGGGCGGGCACCCCGATACTGCAACCGACCGACGAGCGTCGCCGCACCGGCAGCCACTATACCCCCCGCGCCCTCACCGGCCCGATCGTGACCCACGCCCTGGCCCCCGCCTTCGCCCGGCTCGGCCCCGACGCCGGCCCCGCCGACATCCTCGACCTGAAAGTCTGCGACCCCGCCGCCGGGTCGGGCGCGTTCCTGGTCGAGGCGTGCCGCCAGCTGGGCGAACGGCTGGTCGCCGCCTGGACCCGCTGGCCCGCCCAGCGCCCGACGATCCCGGCGGACGAGGACGAACTGCTCCACGCCAAGCGGCTGGTGGCACAGCATTGCCTGCGCGGCGTCGACCGCAATCCGCTGGCCATCGACCTCGCCAAGCTGTCGCTATGGCTGGAAACGCTGGCGAGCGCGCACGAATTCACCTTCCTCGACGCGGTGCTGCGCTGTGGCGACAGCCTGGTCGGCCTGCCCAATCCCAAGATCGTCGCGGTGACGTGGGACAAGGTGTCGGGCCAGCACAGCTTCGTCGAGGCGATCGTGCGCGACGGCATCGACGCCGCCGCCGAACTGCGCCGGCTGATGCGGCACGAGGCGGAGATCGCGCCCTATGCCGCGCAGGAACGCCGTCACCTGGCAGCCACCACCGCGCTCGCCCGCGCGCATCTGGTCGCCGATGCGATCCTGTGGTCGTTCTTCACCGGCGCCAAGGTCCGCGACCGCGCGCTGCTGCTGGCCGAAGTACAGCAATGCGTCCTCGCGCCCAGCACCGCCAGCTGGACGCAATTGTCGGCATGGCAGGACGCATTGCACGCCGCCCCGATCGGCATACGCCCGTTCCATTGGGAGCTGGAATTCGAGGACGTCTTCGCCCGCCCCAATCCTGGCTTCGACGCGATCGTCGGCAACCCGCCCTTCGCCGGACGCGACACCGTGCTGGCAGGTCACGTCCAGACCTATCCCGACTGGCTCAAGACGATGCATGCCGGCACGCACGGCAACGCCGATCTTTCCGCACACTTCTTTCGGCGGGCGTTCTCGCTCCTGCGCCCCGGCGGTGCGTTCGGACTTATCGCGACCAACAGCATCCGGCAAGGCGACACGCGCGAAACCGGCCTGCAACGGATCGTCGAGGAAGGCGGCGTCATCTTCCGCGCGATCAGTCGCCATCGCTGGGAAGGCGATGCCGCCGTCGTCGTGGCACAGGTGTTCGTCGGCAAGTCGCCCGGCGGGGCCGACATGATCCCGCATCTCGACGATCGCGCGGTCGAGCGCATTTCGGCCTACCTAGTCGAAGGCCATCTCGACCGTTCGCCCGCTCGATTGCGGCAGAACGCCCGTCTGTCGTTCAAGGGCTTCGACCTTCTCGGCCAGGGTTTCCTGTTCGACGATCAACTCGCGGGGAAAGGCAAATCCTGCTCGCTGCACGATCTGGCCGCGCTGACTATTCGGTATCCCGATCAGGCGCGCTTCGTCGGTCCGCTGGTCGGCGGTGACGAACTGATGTCGGCGGTCGTGCCCGGGAACGAACGGTTCGCGATCTGGCTCAACGACCTGACGCTGGAGGAAGCGCGCGAGCAAGCGGCACCCTTGCTGCGGATCGTCGAGGATCGCGTGAAGCCGGAACGGCTGAAACAGGCCGATCCGATCGCAAAGCGCCACTGGTGGAAATATCTTCGCGACCGTCCCGAAATGCGGGCGGCGCTGGCGCCGTTGGCAACGTTCCTGTGCTGCCCCTGCGTCTCCCCGCACCTTGCGATCGCCCGGCTACCGACGTCGCTTTTGCCCAGCAAGCAGTTGACCGTCTTCGCCCTCGCCTCCCACGCCGCCTTCGCCACACTGCAATCGCGCGTCCACGAAGTCTGGGCGCGCTTCTTCGCGTCGTCGATGAAAGACGACCTCCGCTACACCCCGTCCGACTGTTTCGAAACCTTCCCCCTGCCCCCCGGCCTCGACGACGCCCCCGTGCTCGATGCCGCCGGCCAAGCCTATCACGACCACCGCGCCGACCTGATGATCGTGAGTGGACAGGGCATGACCCCGACCTACAACCGTTTCCACCGCAAGGGCGACACCGCCCCCGACATCGCGCGGTTGCGCACGCTGCACGACGCGATCGATCGCGCGGTGCTGACGGCGTACGGCTGGGACGACCTCGCCGAACAGGCCACCGCCGTCTTCCTCGATGAAGTCGAAGAAGACGACCACCGTTACCGCAACCGCCTGTTCTGGCCCGCGCCGCTGCGCGACGCGGCGCTCGGGCGGTTGCTGTTGCTCAACGAAGAACGCGCACGACAGGAGCTGATGCGATGAACGCCACACAGGTGCGCAGCGAGATGGTGGCGCGGCTGCGGCGCAACCTGATCGGGCCGGGCGAGGAGGACGCCGACCTCGCCACCGAACGCCTGCCGCCGGGGGAGGCACCATCGCGCTGGTATCTGGCGGGCTTCATCGCCCCGTCGGGCGAGCTGACCACCGACGCCCCCGCCGCCGAGGAAGCGGAATGGGACGAGATCGACGGCTTCCTGACCGACGAAGGCTTCGGCGCGGGCGGCGCGGCGGGCGATCATGACGAACCCGACACGCCGCCTGCGCGCCGCCGCTTCCTGCCCAGTACCATCGGCCTGTCGGCAATGGTCGCACCGGGCGTCCGCACCCTCGACGTCACGGTCGACTGGGGCGATTACGTCCCCGAACCGCCGCTGCCCCCCGAGATACTCGACGGCGGCGGCGATCCGCATGGCGGCCCGGTCGGCTGGCGCCGCATCCCACGCAGCGCAACGCTGACCCTCGACATTCCCGCCGACGAAGCGGGGATCGAACGGACGGCGATCCCCGGATCGGCGGCGACCGCCCGGCCCGGCGGCGCGCTCGAACTCGCGGTGCGCGCGCGCCCCTTCGCGCTGCGCCTCGCCAGCGGCACCGTCCGCCATGTGCAGGTCGTGACGGTGTTCCTTGTCAACAAACGGCTGGAGCCCGCCCCGCGCTACCGCGACCTCGCCCATGCCTATCAGGTGCGCCTGTCGCTCGGCTGCGACGACGGCTTCGTCGCGCAGCACGACCTGTCGCGCATCGCCCGCGACGACTGGGACGATCAGCTCGCCGACCTGCATTATCGCGACGTCGCCGCCTATGCGGTGGGCTTAGGTTGCGCGACCGGCCATGTCGCCGATCCCGATGGCACGGTCCGCCGGGTCCACACCACCCACCTGCCCCACGCCGCCGTCGAACGCACCGTCGCCGCTCCGGTCGCCGGTACCGAATTCGGCATGGACCTCCTCGCCGCGCTGGCCGACGACGGCACAGCGCTACATGCCGCCCTCACCCCACTGGTCGCCGCCTACCGCACATGGTCGTCGGACCAGCACGCCGCCGCCGCCAGCGTCGCCGACGCCCCGCAACGCGCCCGCACCGCCGCCACGCTGATCGCCGCGCAGTACGAAGCGTGTACCCGCATCGCGTCCGGTATCGCTCTGCTCGCCAACGACGCGAGCGTCCGCACCGCCTTCGCCATCGCCAACCGCGCGGTCGCCGATGCCACCCGCGCCCGCCGCCCGTCCGACACCACCCCGGCATGGCGCCCGTTCCAGCTGGCGTTCCTGCTGCTCAACCTGTCGGGCATGGCCGATCCGACCCACCCCGATCGCGACGCCGCCGACCTGCTGTTCTTCCCGACCGGCGGCGGCAAGACCGAGGCGTATCTCGGCCTCGCCGCCTTCACCATCGCGCTGCGCCGGCTGCGTGCCAGCGGGGTGCTGGGCGCCGGGGTCGCGGTCGTCATGCGCTACACGCTGCGGCTGCTGACGCTCGACCAGCTCGGACGTGCCGCTGGGCTGGTCTGCGCGCTCGAACTGCTGCGCACCGGGTCGGACTATCGCGACGACGCCGGTCGCCCGCTGCTCGGCGACTGGCCGATCGAGATCGGACTGTGGGTCGGCTCCGACGCCAGCCCGAACCGGCTGGGCCGCCGCGGCGACCGCAGCGAGGGCACCGCCGTCCGCCGCGTCCGCGCCTATACGATCGGGCGCGACACGCGCGCGCCCGCCCCGATCAAGGCGTGTCCATGGTGCGGCACCGCCTTCACCCCGCAGAGCTTTCGCTGCGTGCCCAATGCCGATGCGCCGACCAACCTCGAACTGCGCTGCGTCAACCATGTCTGTCCCTTCACCGGCGACCGCGCCCTGCCGGTGGTGACGGTGGACGAGGCGATCTATCGCCGGCTGCCCGCCTTCCTGATCGCCACCGTCGACAAATTCGCCGCGCTGCCGTGGAACGGCGCGGCGGGCGCCTTCTTCGGCCATGTCGACCGCGCCGACGAGGACGGTTTCTATGGCGCGGCGGAGCCGGGGCGCGGACGTCCGCTCGACAACGGCCACCGCCTGTCGTCGCCCGACCTCGTGGTGCAGGACGAACTGCACCTGATCTCCGGTCCTCTGGGCACCGTCGCCGGGCTGTATGAAGCGGCGATCGACGGCCTCGCGTCACGCACCGTCACCGGTCACCGCATCCGGCCGAAGATCGTCGCCTCCACCGCCACCGTCCGCCGCGCCCGCGACCAGATCCGCGCGCTGTTCGATCGCGACGCGACCCATATCTTCCCGCCGCCCGGCATCGACCGCCGCGACAGCTTCTTCGCGCAGACCCGGCCCGAAAGCGCCGCCGATCCTGCACGCTGGTATGTCGGCATCGCCGCATCGGGACGCGGGCCGAAACTGGTGTTCTTGCAGGCGCTGGTGACGCTGCTCGGTGCGGCGCAGGGGCTGGCGGATAGCGACGGCGATGCCGACGCCTATCGCACCGCGCTCTGTTATTTCAACGCGCTGCGCGAACTGGGCGGTGCGCGGCGCATCGTCGAGGACGAGGTCGCCGCCCGCCTCGCCGACTATGGCGACCGGCGGCGGCGGATCGAGCCCGTCGACCAGCCCTTCGGCAACCGGACGCTGCGCGAGCCGGTCGAACTGACCTCGCGCGTATCGACCGATCAGGTTGCGGCGGCCAAGCGCCGGCTGGAGGCACGCTTCGATGACACCGAAGCCGAACCGGTCGACGTGGCGCTGGCGACCAACATGATCTCGGTCGGGCTCGACATCGACCGGCTCGGGCTGATGCTGGTGCAGGGCCAGCCCAAGACGGCGGCGGAATATATCCAGGCGACCAGCCGCGTCGGGCGCAACCCGGCACGACCCGGGCTGGTGGCGGTCGTCCTCAACATCCACCGCCCGCGCGACCGGATGCACTATGAACAATTCACCCATTTCCACGACACCTTCTACCGCGCGGTGGAGGCGACCAGCGTGACGCCATGGTCGGCGCGCGCGCTCGACCGGTCGCTGGCCGCCGTGGTGGTGGCGATCGCCCGCCACCTCGACCCGGCGCTCACGCCTTCGGCTGCGGTCGCGGCGCTGGCGAACGCGCCTGCCACCCGCGCGGCGGTGGTCGCGCATCTGGTCGATCGCGCCCCGCCCGGCATCGACGGCGGGCGCGACCGGCTGGCGGCGACGATCGACGGCCTGCTCGACGACTGGATCGCGATCGCCGACGAACAGGTGCAGGCCGGTGGGCGCTTCAGCTACGACGACCGGCCGCAACGGCTACTCAACCCGCCGCTCGACCCGGTGCTCGACAACCTCTCCCCCGCGCACCGCCGGTTTCAGGCGGGGTGGAGCATGCGCGACGTCGAACCCGGCGTGCTGGTCAAGCCGCGCGGACCGGGTGGCGAAAAAGTGACCGGCGCGGGAGACATGGCATGAGCAACAAGCGCATCACCCTGCGCCAGTCGCAGCTGGTGTTCGGCTTCGGCCCCGGCGCGATGGTCGACCTGCCGACGCGGTCGGTGGTCGTCGGCGGGCTCGACCTGTGGCACATGCGCGAACGCGGCAGCTGGCGCACGATTCACGAACCGCGTGCCGTCGCGGTGCTGGAAACGCTGCTGCGCGCCACCCACCGGCTGGGCGACGACGTCCGCCTGACGCTGCGCACCCCGCCCGCGCATGACGAGGGGCGCACCGCGACGGCCGAGCCGCCGGGGATCGAGGCGCGCATCTTCCCGGCATGGTTCGTGGCACGCGAGGGCGAGGCCGCGGGCGACATCCGCCGCCGCCGGCTGGTCCGCTGGCAGGATTTGAACCCGCGCGGCCGGGCCGATTTCGTCGACGAGGACGACCGCCGCCTGCCCGTCACCCCGATCCGCTTCGTCGCCGGCTGTCACAAGGGGCATTTGCAGGACATCGACTGGGGCTATGCCGTCCATGTCGACATGGGCAGCCGCTGCGTCCAGCCGCTGTGGCTGGAAGAGCGCGGCACGTCGGGTGATCCGGCCTCGACCCGCATCGTCTGCGGCTGCGGTGCGGCGCTGTCGCTGCGCGATGCGCAGGCCGATGGCCGCTTCGGCAAGTGCCGCGGCCGCCGCCCCTGGCTCAACCGCGACGAGCCGGTCGACTGCGGCGAAAACCTGCGCTTCCTCACGCGCACCGCGACCAACGCCTATTTTCCGCAGGTGCTAACCGTCATCTCGCTCCCCGCCGCCGAAGACGAACTGACCCGCCTGGTCGAGGCGCAGTTGGACGCGATCGACTGGGTCACCACCGAAGCGGAAATGGCGATCGCCCGCCGCGCCAACCCACCCTTGCGCGCCGCACTGGAAGGATGGAGCGATGCGGAGATCGTCGCGCGCGTGGCCCAGCTCCGCGCCACCGGCCACCTGACGCTCGCCAAGGCACCCAAGGTCGCCGAATTCGACCTGCTCGCCTCCGGCCTCCCCGAAATCGGCGCCGACACTCCCGACGCCCGCCTGTTCGCCCGCACCCTCACGCGCGACCAGTGGGACGGCGACCGCCCCCGCCTGTCGCCGATCGCGTGCGCCGTCGCGGTCCACCGCCTGCGCGAGGTCGCCTGCCTCTACGGCTTCACCCGCTTCGAAGCCGCCCCCACCGCGATCGACGGCGATCTGGAGGAACTGCACATCGCGGTCGAGGGCGCGGCGCTCGCCAACGACCTCGAATGGCTGCCCGCGGTCGAGCAACTCGGCGAAGGCATCTTCCTGCGCTTCGACGCCGCCGCCATCGCCGCGTGGCTCTCCCGCCCCGCCGTCGCCGCCCGCGGCGAGGCACTCTACAATGGCTGGGAACGCTGGAGCGCGACGCAGGCGCATGCCGACAAGCTGCGCTTCCCCAACCTCGCCTATTACGCGATGCACGGCTTCAGCCACGCGCTGATGAACGAGATCGCGCTCGACTGCGGCTACCCCGCCACCGCGCTCAAGGAACGCCTCTACGCCGTCGTCGACGAAGACGGCCCGCGCTACGGCCTGCTGCTCTACACCGCCTCGACCGGCTCGCAGGGCACGCTGGGCGGGCTCGTCGCCGTCCTGCCTCGCCTCGGCGCCATCGCCGAGCGCGCGCTAGACCGGCTGGCGCTGTGTTCGGGCGACCCGATCTGCGCCGAACACGATCCCGACGCCCATGTCGACGAGCGCGCGCTGAGCGGTGCCGCCTGCCACAGCTGCCTGCTGGTCGCCGAAACGTCGTGCGAGGCGCGCAACCTCTACCTCGACCGCGCGCTCACCGCGCCGACGATCCTGACCGATGCCGCAGCGCTGTTCGGTGGTTGATCGTATAAGTCCCCTGCCGGGCTTGACCGACGCCGCCGATCGCGCTCCCCTGCACATGGCGGAGGGGCACATGATCGGTTGGCAGGACGAAGCGGGCGACACCCATCGCGGCACCCTGTTCGCAGCGTTCGCGGCGCTGGCGGGCGGACAGGCGCACAGCTTCCCCGCGCTCCGTCCGCATCAGCGCGAGCCGTGGCACGCCTTCACCGTACAGGTCGCCGCGCTCGCGCTGATCCACGCCGGTACCGACACGCTCCCGACCGGCGAAGCCGCATGGCGCGACCTGCTGCTCGCCCTCACCCCCGACACGCCCGAGGCGTGGGAGCTGGTCGTCGACGACTGGTCGAAACCCGCTTTGCTCCAGCCGCCGACGGCCACCCCCGCCGACAAGGCCGCGTACAAGAACCGCCTGCCCACCCCCGACACGCTCGACATGCTGGTGACCGCCAAGAATCACGACCTGAAGCAAGCGCGGATGGTCGGCGCGGGCGACGAACACTGGCTGTTCGCGCTGGTGACGCTGCAAACGACCGAAGGCTTTCTCGGCGCCGGCAACTACGGCATCTCGCGGATGAATGGCGGGTTCGCCACCCGCATGAGCCTCGGCATCCGGCCGGCGGGCGGCGCGGGCCACGCGTTCCGCCGCGACGTCGAGCGCCTGCTCGCCGACGCCCGCGCGCGCCCGAACCGCCGCACCGGCACCCCGCTGCTGTGGACCGTGCCATGGGACGGCGCCTTGCCGCTCGACTATGACAAGCTCGACGAACTCTATGTCGAAATCTGCCGCCGGGTCCGCCTGCGCCGCACGTCGACCGGCATCGAGGCGCTGACGGCCGGGTCGAAGGCCCCCCGCGTCGCGGCCAGCGAGTTGAAAGGCCGCACGCGCGACCCATGGGCGCCGATGAAGGCCGACGGATCGACCAGCCACACCCCGACCGGCGCGGGCTTCGGCTATCGCCAGATGGCGAACCTGCTCGACAAGACCAAGATCACGCTCCCCCCGCTCGCCTATGCCGACCCGGCCGACGCCCCTGACGGCCTGTCGATCGTCGCGGCGGCGCTGGTGCGGGGGCAGGGCAAGACCGAGGGGCTGCACCGCCGCACCATCCGCACCCATGGCGCGCGCCGCGACACCGATGTTCGCCCGATCGCGATCGAACGCATCGGCGAAGTCGCCCGCAAACGCGCCGACGAAGGGTTCGAGGCCAGCCGCCGCCTCAGCCGCGCGCTGATCTCACTGGTACAGGGCGGCCCCGAACGCGCCCGATTGGACGACGATTCCGCCAAGAAGAAGACCGAACGCTGGCTCGCCCGCTTCAACGACGCGGTCGACGGCATCTTCTTCGATGCCCCCTTCTGGGACGAGGTGTCGGGCGTGACCGACAATCCGCGCATGGCCTGGCGGATCACGCTGCGCGACATCGCCCGCGACGTCTTCGACGTGGCCGCCGAAGCGGCACCGGGTACCGAAGTCCGCCGTATCCCGGCCCGCGCCCGCGCCGGATCGCTACTCCACTATGAAATGAAGAAATGGGTCGAGGATGCCGAATATGGCGAGTAACCCCGCCGCCGCGAACGCGGACCCCACGACCGCTGAGAAGCCCGACGACTGGATGACGTCGATCTCGCGCCAGACGCATGGCATGTCGAGCGGCGACCGCGCGGCGCTGCGTCGGATGGAGCTGACCAGGTCGCCGGGCGCCGATGCGGTCGCGATCAAGATGCTGCTCCGGGCGGACGTGCCGGAGTTGCGGGTCAGGGACGACTGGACCCGGTTGCGCCTGATCGGCCATTTCGCCGGGCTGCTGTCGGGCACCGCCGCGCTCTATCCGCATGACGAACGGCGCGGGGTCGGGGCGGCGCTGTTCGAAGCTGGCTTTTCGGAAAAACGCCTGCTGCGGCTGCTCGCCAGCCGGGGGGAGGCGCTGGGCGGTCAGCTGGCGCTCGCCGTCCGCATTCTGTCGCGGGAACGTCAGCCGGTGAACCTGTGGGACATCTATCACCTGCTGGGCGGCGATCCGGTCAAATCCGACGCCGCCCGGCTGCGCATGGCGCGGCATTATTACGCCGCGCAGGCGAAATAGAACTAAGGGGGATTCCGCATGACGACCACCGCAACCGACGGCATCGTGCCGAAATTTATCCAGATCCATTTCCTCGCCGCATGGCCGGGTGCGTTGCTCAACCGCGACGATGCCGGCCTCGCCAAGCGCCTGCCCTTCGGCACCGCGACCCGGACGCGCGTGTCGTCGCAATGCCTGAAACGCCATTGGCGCATGGCCGACGATCCGCGCGCACTGCACGAACTGGCCAAGCAGAACGGTGTCGAGGGCCTCCGCTCGAAACAGGCCATCGAGCGCGAAGTCACCGGGCCGCTGCGCGCCCGGTTCGACAAGGACATGATCGACGCGGTCGAGGAAGCGTTCATCACCAAATTCTACGGCAAGAATGCCAAGGACAAGCAGCAGCGTCAGGCACTGCTGTTCGGTCGACCCGAACTGAACTGGCTGCGCGAGGAAGCCGAACGCCTGCTCGCCGAAAGCGGCAGCGCGGCGGGCGTAAAGGCCGCCGCCGAAGTCTGGGTCAAGGAACAGAAGAACAATCTGAACCAGTTGCGCGACCAGAATCTGCTGGCCGCCTCGCTGGAGGCCGCGCTGTTCGGCCGCATGGTCACCAGCGACACCCGCGCGAACCGCGACGCCGCGATCCATGTCGCCCATGCCTTCACCGTCCATGCGCTCCAGACCGAAACCGACTATTTCACCGTCGTCGACGACCTGCGCGACAAGGAACAGGGCGACGATGCCGGTGCGGCAGGCGTCTTCGACACCGAACTGACCTCCGGCCTCTATTACGGCTATGTCGTCGTCGACGTGCCGCTGCTGGTATCGAACCTGACCGGCTGCGACCGCAAAGACTGGACCGGCGATCACGACCGCGCGCTTGCTGCGCAGGTCGTCGAGCATCTCGTCCACCTCGTCGCCGAAATCTCGCCCGGCGCAAAGAAGGGCTCGACTGCGCCGTACAGTCGCGCCGAACTGGTGCTGGTCGAGGCGGGCGACCGCCAGCCGCGCACCCTCGCCAACGCCTTTCGGGACGCGATCGCGACGGAGGATCGCACCTCCAACCGTTCGCTCGGTCACCGCACGGCGCAGGCGATGACTAAGCACCTGCACGACCTCGACACGATGTACGAAACCGGCGAGGCCCGCCGCCTCGCTGCCTTGCCCGACATGGCCGTACCGGAAGTCGCCAATGGCAGCCTGCGCGAACTCGCCGCCTGGGCGGGCCAAGTCGTCCGGGACGCGCGGGCGTGAAACACCTGCTGCTCGATTGCGACGCGCCGTTGATGAGCTTCGGCGGCGATCTGGTCGATGCGTATGGCGTGGTGCGCGACTTCCCGGCGAAATCGATGGTTGCCGGGCTGTTCGCCAACGCGCTCGGCTGGGAACGCCATGACGCCGATGCCCATGCCGCGTTGCAGGCGCGGCTGACGATCGGATCGGCGCGGGTCGGCGAAGGACGGCGTGAGCGCGAGTTCCAGACCGCGCAGCTGGGCGCGAACGATCGCGGCTGGACCACGCGCGGCCGGGTGGAGGGCCGCGCGGGCGGTGCCGACACTTATAAATCGCCGCACATCCGCTACCGCGACATGGACGCCGACGCCCGCGTGCTGATTGCCTGCCGGCTCGAACCGGCGGACGCCGCGCCCGATCTCGACGCGCTGGCTGCGGCGCTGATCCGCCCCGAACGCCCGCTCTTCCTCGGGCGCAAGCCGTTCGTGCCGTCGCGTCCGCTGCTTCTGGCGGTGGTCGAAGCGGACACGATCCTCGACGCGCTGACGCTGGGGTTCGAAAGGATCGATCTTGCCCGCCCCGCCGCGATCCGCGCGCAATGGCCCTTCGGCGAACCGACTGGCGCGGTGGTGACCCACGGTGCGCAAACGGCGGAACTGACCGACGAACGCCACTGGCCCGCCGGGGTCCATGCGGGCCTCCGCCGCGTGGTCCATGGCCGGCTCGACTGGCCGCAGGTGACGCCATGACACTGCACCTCATCCGTATCGGCATCCATGTCCGCGCACTCGCATCCTTCGCGGTGGCGCGACGGCTAAGCGACGACGATTTCGGCTATGCGCTCCACGCCGCGCTCACCGCCCGCTTCGGCGATGCCGCGCCGCGTCCGTTCCGCTTCCTCCCCGACCATGAATCGGGACCGCATCTGCTGGGCTATGTCGAGGATCGGGCCGCGTTCGACGACGCTGCCGCGCTGCCGCCGGCCGATGCTGCTGTGGATGCCGTGTTCGGAGGCGAACCCGGTCTACGAACCATGCCGGAAACGTGGCGCGAGGGCGCGCGCTATGGCTTCGAGGTGCGGGTGCGCCCCGTCGTCCGCTTCGGCAAGAGCGTGCGCGCCGCGCGCAACGACCGTGCCGGCGGCTGGCTGCAAGGCGCCGGAGAGATCGACGCCCACACCGCCGCACGCGAACGGGCCGAACTGGCTGGTGGCGACCCCGATACGGTCGATCGGGAGGCGGTCTATATCCACTGGCTCGCGAAACGCCTCGCCGATGCCGCAACCCTCGACCATACCGATCTGCGGCACTTCCGCCGCACCCGCACCCTGCGCAACACCCACCGCAGCGAAGGACGGCGCACCCAGCGGGTCGAAGGGCCCGACGCGCTGATCGGCGGGACGCTGACCATCGCCGATCCCGCCGCCTTTGCCACGCTGCTGGCCAAGGGCATCGGGCGTCATAGCGCCTTCGGCTATGGCATGTTGCTGCTCGCCCCGCCCGCCCGCGGATAATGTTGTCGGGGCGCCTCGGCCTCGAAAAGGCCCGCATCCCCCATGCCGACCGGCAGGGGCTGGTCTGGCTCGACCGGGGGCGGCTGGAGGTGGAGGATGGCTGCCTGCGCTTCGTGACCGCCGGTGGCGGGGCGCTGGGCGCGGGCGATTACCAGATTCCCTACCATGCGATCTCGATCGTGCTGCTGGGACCGGGGTCCAGCGTGACGCACGACGCGCTCCGGCTGCTGGCGCGGCATGGCTGTGCGCTGGCGGCGATCGGTGACGGCGCGGTCCGCTTCTACACCGCGCCGCCGCTGATGCCGGACAGTTCGGCGCTGGCCCGCGCGCAGGTACGGCGCTGGTCCGACCCGAAGCTCCGCATGGAAACCGCGCGGGCGATGTATGCGATGCGCTTCGGACAGATCGTGCGGACGCGCGACATCACCGTGCTGCGCGGGCAGGAGGGCGCGCGGATCAAGCGTGCCTATGTCATGGCCGCCGAACGCCATGGCATCGTGTGGAACGGGCGCCGCTACGACCGCGAAAATCCGGAAGGCGGCGACCTCGCGAACCAGGCGATCAACCATGCCGGATCGGCAATGACCGCCGCGGCGGCGGTCGCGGTGGCGGCGACCGGCGCCATCCCGCAGCTAGGCTTCGTGCACGAGGATTCGGGGCAGAGTTTCGTCCTCGATATCGCCGACCTGTACCGCCACGACGTGCTGCTCGACATCGCCTTCGGTGCGGTGCGCGAGGCGCGCGGGCGGGGTGCCGCCCCGATCGAACGGCTGGTGCGGAAACGCGCGGCGCTGCTGTTCCGCCAGCGCAGCGTGATCCCGGGCATGATCGACCGGATCAAGACGCTGCTGATGCCCGGAGAGGCGGTTGCGGCGGACACCGGTGCGGGGGTGGCGACCTGATGCCGCTGACGGTCGTCATCACCCGCGACGTGGAGGACCGCTATCGCGGCTTTCTCGGCTCGGCGATGCTCGAACTGGCGCCCGGCGTCTATGCCCAGCCGCGGATGAGTGCCGGCGTGCGTGGCCGCATCTGGACGGTGGTCGAGGAATGGCACGCCCGCCTGCGCCGGGGCAGCATCGTGATGTGCTGGGCCGAACCTTCGTCTGCCGGCGGACTCGGCCTGTCGGTGCTCGGCGAACCGCCGAAAGACGTCGTATCGCACGACGGAATCCTCCTCGTCCGCCGCGCCCTCTCCTCCCGCAACGGCCCGCAGCAGCCAACCGGCTGAAGCAGCGTTGCAGGCGTGTCTTTGAAATCGTAAAGAAATTGACGGATGCAAGGCCGTTACCAACAATCCAAACAAGTTGAACATCTTAATCCCAAGAGTCTCCCCCGCACCCGCGGGGATCCACCCCGACACCAGCGAGCTTGTCGAGCAGCGCGTCAGTCTCCCCCGCACCCGCGGGGATCCACCCCGCCACGCTCTTGCCGAAGCCTACAGCGCCACGTCTCCCCCGCACCCGCGGGGATCCACCCCCTGAATGCCAATGCCGGTTCCGTCCCCCGGCGTCTCCCCCGCACCCGCGGGGATCCACCCCCCGCATCCGACGGTTTGGGCGGCGGCCCCGCGTCTCCCCCGCACCCGCGGGGATCCACCCCTCGAGCTGGCGCTGCAGCAGAGCACGTCGCAGTCTCCCCCGCACCCGCGGGGATCCACCCCGGTCGTGGCGATAGGTCCACCGGACGCCGAAGTCTCCCCCGCACCCGCGGGGATCCACCCGACGTCGGCCGGTCGCATCTGCGTATCACACGGTCTCCCCCGCACCCGCGGGGATCCACCCAATGTCCATCCTCAATATCCGCAAGGCCAAGCGTCTCCCCCGCACCCGCGGGGATCCACCCCAGACCATCAACGGCATCGTGGGCACGGTGCGGTCTCCCCCGCACCCGCGGGGATCCACCCGTCCTTGTCATCCATTCCGATGTTTTCGGAACGTCTCCCCCGCACCCGCGGGGATCCACCCTGCAGTCCGTGGCCAACACCGCGCTGTCGGCAGTCTCCCCCGCACCCGCGGGGATCCACCCCTGCTGGCTGGTCGGGGCTATTGTTTGAGCGAGTCTCCCCCGCACCCGCGGGGATCCACCCGGCGGGTTTATCCGCCACGGTATCGAGTTCAAGTCTCCCCCGCACCCGCGGGGATCCACCCCAATCGGAATGGGGATAGGTGACGGACTAGTGGTCTCCCCCGCACCCGCGGGGATCCACCCTGAGTTTTCAGCCACAGGAACCCTGTGGCGGTGTCTCCCCCGCACCCGCGGGGATCCACCCTGGTCCTGATGGATGCCGGCACGATCGCAAAGGTCTCCCCCGCACCCGCGGGGATCCACCCAGTCCCGCAGCGACATGCCCATGGTGCCGTTGGTCTCCCCCGCACCCGCGGGGATCCACCCGTTAATTTTACGGCCAAGCGCAGCGGGTCCGCGTCTCCCCCGCACCCGCGGGGATCCACCCTTCCCGCCGTCCACGCTGTACGATGAAGCCTAGTCTCCCCCGCACCCGCGGGGATCCACCCGCTTCGGGCTGCAAGCGGATCGGCCTGACGATGTCTCCCCCGCACCCGCGGGGATCCACCCCGCATAGCATCGGTCACCGCATCGACCTGCGCGTCTCCCCCGCACCCGCGGGGATCCACCCTGATCTTGGCTGTGCCCATCCCGGCGGGCGCGGTCTCCCCCGCACCCGCGGGGATCCACCCATCACCGCGTTCTGCGCGCTATTTCCCGCGTTGTCTCCCCCGCACCCGCGGGGATCCACCATCGCGGTCGCGCTGGCCCCACGTGCCGCATTGGTCTCCCCCGCACCCGCGGGGATCCACCCATCGCCCACACGCAGCAGCTCGTCGCGGCGACGTCTCCCCCGCACCCGCGGGGATCCACCCGCCGCTTGGAGCGATTTGACGGGCGAGTTCACGTCTCCCCCGCACCCGCGGGGATCCACCCCTATCGCGGCTCCGATCCAGTCGCGATCATCAGTCTCCCCCGCACCCGCGGGGATCCACCCGGGGATAGTGTCGGTGTCGCGACGTCGTGGTCGTCTCCCCCGCACCCGCGGGGATCCACCCTTGGTTCTCGCCGTCCGCCAGCACGACCTTGAGTCTCCCCCGCACCCGCGGGGATCCACCCCACACGGTCATCGCTAGGCGAAAGGTCCACGCGTCTCCCCCGCACCCGCGGGGATCCACCCGGGTCAGGCACCGTCGCGGCTGGCGGCACGTCGTCTCCCCCGCACCTGCGGGGATCCACCCCCCGTTCGAGTATGTTGACGACGAGACGGAGTGTCTCCCCCGCACCCGCGGGGATCCACCCCGACCTAGACGCGCACAGCCTTGCGTTCGCCAGTCTCCCCCGCACCCGCGGGGATCCACCCTCGATCCTCAATCCCTTTCGCGACGCGTGCCGGTCTCCCCCGCACCCGCGGGGATCCACCCCTCGGTACCGTGCCGGGGCGGGGCTGATGTCAGTCTCCCCCGCACCCGCGGGGATCCACCCCAGCCCCTTCGGACCGAAGGCAATCCAGACCAGTCTCCCCCGCACCCGCGGGGATCCACCCCTGTCGCGCTACGCGCAGGCCGGCACCCGTCGGTCTCCCCCGCACCCGCGGGGATCCACCCCGGTGCTCGACCGGTCGCTGCTGCTCGACATGGTCTCCCCCGCACCCGCGGGGATCCACCCCGTTTCGGCGGCCAAGCGGGCGCCGTATCGGGGTCTCCCCCGCACCCGCGGGGATCCACCCAAACGAGGACATTTGCGGTCACGCGCATGGACGTCTCCCCCGCACCCGCGGGGATCCACCGCGAGCCTCGGCGGCGACCTGACCATCCGCGATGTCTCCCCCGCACCCGCGGGGATCCACCCAGGGGAAGCCAGCGCATCAGCCGCGCACCTTGGTCTCCCCCGCACCCGCGGGGATCCACCCCTGGTACGCCGATGCACCATCCACCCCGTCTCGTCTCCCCCGCACCCGCGGGGATCCACCCGCCGTCATCCCGATGCCAGGTTCGGTTTCAGCGTCTCCCCCGCACCCGCGGGGATCCACCCACGCCATCGTGCGCACGCTGAATATAGACGACGTCTCCCCCGCACCCGCGGGGATCCACCCTTGCCGGCGTGGTCGGGCAGGGCGGTGGCGATGTCTCCCCCGCACCCGCGGGGATCCACCCCCTCTGTCGGGGACCATCACACTGCTGTCCGGGTCTCCCCCGCACCCGCGGGGATCCACCCGTTCGAAGAGCAGGACGAGTGCATCTGCGCCCGTCTCCCCCGCACCCGCGGGGATCCACCCGAGCAGCGGTATCGCATCATCACGCAGGCAGAGTCTCCCCCGCACCCGCGGGGATCCACCCGAAACGGGCCGCTTGATGCGTTGCTCGGACATGTCTCCCCCGCACCCGCGGGGATCCACCCGTCGCGCTGCTGGCCTGCATCAAATTCTAAGGGTCTCCCCCGCACCCGCGGGGATCCACCCTTTCCATCAGCGCCACCAGCTGCGCCGTGCGAGTCTCCCCCGCACCCGCGGGGATCCACCCGCAAGCTGGCCGCCGCCACCGCCGCAATCGGCGTCTCCCCCGCACCCGCGGGGATCCACCCCAGCCAAAGTCGCCAGCAATTCGCAGATTGGCGTCTCCCCCGCACCCGCGGGGATCCACCCAATGATGCGCGAGGGGGCAAGGATCGGTCGCGGTCTCCCCCGCACCCGCGGGGATCCACCCTATGCCGACCTGATCGTCGCACTGTGGGGCGGGTCTCCCCCGCACCCGCGGGGATCCACCCTGAACACCAGCCGCACCGGCCTGCTGTCCACCGTCTCCCCCGCACCCGCGGGGATCCACCCTTCCGCGAAATCGGCGTGCGCGCGTCCATCTAGTCTCCCCCGCACCCGCGGGGATCCACCCGTCATCCGCAAGGACACCGAAATCACGATCCCGTCTCCCCCGCACCCGCGGGGATCCACCCGAGCCTTTCAAGGAATGGCAGCAGCAGCAGGAGTCTCCCCCGCACCCGCGGGGATCCACCTTGAGCATGCCGGCGGCGGCGTCCTCATACTCCGTCTCCCCCGCACCCGCGGGGATCCACCCCGCACGGTGAAAGGCGATGACCAGGCGGCTTTGTCTCCCCCGCACCCGCGGGGATCCACCCTGATTGCGGCGGCGCGTCGATGCGCGGAGCGAGTCTCCCCCGCACCCGCGGGGATCCACCCTGGCCTTTGGTCTTATGGGGCAGTTTGAGGGCGTCTCCCCCGCACCCGCGGGGATCCACCCTGATCGCCGTCGCGACCGCATGGGCGAAGGGTGTCTCCCCCGCACCCGCGGGGATCCACCCGGCGCGCTGTCCTTCGCGTGGAACGAATCCCCGTCTCCCCCGCACCCGCGGGGATCCACCCCGGGCCGCGATACTTGGCTTTGCGTAGCGCGGGTCTCCCCCGCACCCGCGGGGATCCACCCGCCACCGGGTATCAGAACCGCTTGGCCGAAGGGTCTCCCCCGCACCCGCGGGGATCCACCCGAGCCAGACGGCTGCGCCTACGCTATAGGTATGTCTCCCCCGCACCCGCGGGGATCCACCCGTGCTGGTCCGTCCGTGGTGGCAGAACCACCAGTCTCCCCCGCACCCGCGGGGATCCACCCTTTCGCGATTTCCTCAAGAACGGAATAGACGCGTCTCCCCCGCACCCGCGGGGATCCACCCGCCTCGGCTTCGTCCTGCCGGCCCTCGCCGATGTCTCCCCCGCACCCGCGGGGATCCACCCGTCGAATCCGGTCCTTCGCGGGTACTCTCCGGGTCTCCCCCGCACCCGCGGGGATCCACCCCGAGAAGATGATCGATCGCGCGCCTGGTGCGCGTCTCCCCCGCACCCGCGGGGATCCACCCTTGGCGTTGCACAGCGCGACGATGTCCTGCGCGTCTCCCCCGCACCCGCGGGGATCCACCCGCGGCGAAAGGGGCCATCAAGGCGGCGATGACGTCTCCCCCGCACCCGCGGGGATCCACCCCAGGCGCTCACCGCTGATATCGAATTGGACGAGTCTCCCCCGCACCCGCGGGGATCCACCCACAAGATCAGCGTCGACCTGCCGGGCGTGCCAGTCTCCCCCGCACCCGCGGGGATCCACCCGATCAAGTGGTTGGACGCAATCGGCCACCCCAGTCTCCCCCGCCCCCGCGGGGATCCACCCCGTATTAGTATCGCGTTTGATCCGCCAGCGCGGTCTCCCCCGCCCCCGCGGGGATCCACCCGGCGCGGGGGATCACAAGCGGTATATGACGCTGTCTCCCCCGCCCCCGCGGGGATCCACCCCCCAAGGTCCGGCGATGAAGCCGAGGAACCCGGTCTCCCCCGCCCCCGCGGGGATCCACCCGCGACGAAGGGCGCGCCGATCGGTACCGAGGTGTCTCCCCCGCCCCCGCGGGGATCCACCCCCTCCTGTTGGATGGTGAAGGCTACCGGACCGGTCTCCCCCGCCCCCGCGGGGATCCACCCAGGTCGCGCGCGAGCGCGGCTGAACAGTCCCCGTCTCCCCCGCACCCGCGGGGATCCACCCTTCCTCAGCATCCGTCCGGAATTTCTCATCGTGTCTCCCCCGCACCCGCGGGGATCCACCCTGCGGGCGTGGATCGTGGCGACCTTCGTTGATGTCTCCCCCGCACCCGCGGGGATCCACCCTACGGGTCTGGATCGTCGGCTGCGGGTTTCGAGTCTCCCCCGCACCCGCGGGGATCCACCCCGGACGCAAGGTCACACGGCGGCAGGTATCGCGTCTCCCCCGCACCCGCGGGGATCCACCCGTTTTCGCTGATGCTTGCGGCTTCCCTAACGGGTCTCCCCCGCATCCGCGGGAATTTACCCCTTGCCCCTGCGAACTGACCCAATCGCGAATCACATGGATAAACCGATCATAGAACCGGTATGACACCTAAACTAGGTCGAGCTGTCCCCATAGTTTGTATGCCTCCGTTAAATCCATTACCAAAATAATACCTTGCCACCCCGCTTCGGTCATAGGTATGCATGTCGTATTATATTGACAACAAGCTACGCTCCGCAAAGCCCACCAGCGCCACAGTGAGAGAGCAAATCCATGGCCCAGTCGTTCCGGCACACCATCGCCCTCGCCGCGCTCACCATTGGCCTTTCGCAGATGCCCACCGCCGCGATCGCACAAGACAATGCCCCGGCCCGGGCGACACCTGACGCTCCACCCGAAGGCGAGATCGTCGTTACCGGTACGCGCATCCCGACACCCGGCCTCGTATCCAGCAGCCCGGTCGCGTCGACCGGCGAACAGCAGATACGCCTGCAGTCGGCGCTGACGATCGAGGATTTCTCCACCAAGCTGCCGCAGTTGTCGGGCGGCGTGCGGCAGGGTTCGCAGGGGAGCGATGCGTTTGGGGCGCAGGTGCTGGAACTGCGCAATTTCGGACAGAGTCGCTCGCTGGTGCTGATCGACGGCACCCGCGCGGCACCGTTCAGCTTTCGTAATTCGGTCGACGTCAACGCCATTCCCGCGTCGCTGATCAAGCGGGTCGATGTGCTGACCGGGGGTGCTGCCGCCGTGTACGGCGCCGATGCGGTGGCGGGCGTCGTCAACTTCATCCTGAACGACGAGTTCGAAGGGGTGCGCGGCACCGCCGCCAGCCGCTTGTCGTTGCGCGGCGGCGCGCAATATGGCGGGTCGGTGATGCTGGGGCTGGGCGTCGGGGATCGCGGCAATCTGGTGTTTGCCGCCGACTATACCCAGCGCGACGGTATCCTCGCGCGCCAGCGCGACTGGGCGGCGACGCCGAACCAGACCATTCCCAGCATCGGCGGCGTGTTCACCGATGTGGCGAGCGGGCGGCGGTTCGGCTTCACCGATGCCGGCACGTTCACCACCAGTCCGTCGGCGACGTCGAACATCTCGGGCAGCTATCCGCTGGTGTCGCCATTGAAGCGAATCAACCTGGCCGCGCTGTACAAATACGACATCGCCCCGGCGGTCGAACTCTATGGTCGCGCGATGTTCACCAATGCCCGGACCGAAGAGACAGGCACGCCCGGCGCGCAGCCGGCCAGCGTCAGCCGCACGGTCGGCATCAATGCGACCAACCCGTTCCTGACCGACGCGATCCGCAGCCAGCTGACCTTTGTCAACGGCGTGGCGCAGGTGAACGTCAGCCGCTCGCTCGCCGAACTAGGGCTGATCACCTATCGCACCGAGCGCGACACGTTGCAGCTGCAGTCCGGCTTACGCGGGCCGTTGACGGGTTCGCTGCAGTGGAACGTCTATGCCCAATATGGCCGTTCGATCGAAAATTCGCTGATCGGTGGCGACGGACTGGTGGCGAATGCCAGCGGGGTCAACAATTTCGCCTCGATCGTCAACACGGTCGACATTTTCGGTCCCGACCGCCCCGGTATCGCGGCTGCTTTGGGCAGCCCGATCAACGGCTTCAACCGCAAGCGTGACCAGTTCGTCACCGCCGCGACGGTCAGCGGCACGCTGGACGACCTGTTCACCCTGCCCGCCGGGCCGATCGGCTTCGCGGCGGGCGTCGAATATCGCCGCGAAACCGCGAGCATCCAGCAGGACAGCGCGCTCATCAGCGGCAACACCTACCGGCAGGGCGTGCAGGCCGCCTATACCGGATCGTTCGACGTGAAGGAGTTGTACGGCGAGCTGCGCGTGCCGTTGATCCACAATACGCCGTTCATCCGCCAGTTCGATGTCGGCGGCGCCTATCGCCTGTCGGATTACGACCTGTTCGGCACCCATGGCACATGGAAGGTCGAGGCGAACTGGGCGGTCGACCGTAACCTGCGGCTGCGCGGTACGTACCAGCGCGTGCTGCGTACCCCCAATTTCGGCGAGTTCGCTGCCAGCACCTCGTCACTGCCCTTCAGCAGTCTGGTGACCGTCGACCGGCTGCGGCCGCGCTATGGCGGCGATCCGTGCGTGATCGGCACCGGCAACCCCGCGCAGTGCGACCGGCTGGGCGCACCGGCACAGGGGTCGGTCAATTCGACTGCCGCCAGCTATCTGACCGGCAACTACTTCTATGGCGGCAATCCCGATATCCAGCCGGAAACCGGCTTTACCAAGACGATCGGCGGCGTACTGACGCCGACCTTCCTGCCGGGCATGAACGTGACGGTCGACTGGTACGAACTCGACCTGCGCGGCGCCGTGGGCGTGATCCAGCCGATCGCGGCGATCACCAGCTGCTACATCACCAATCCGACCGCCGGCAATCCGCTGTGCAATCTGGTGACGCGCAATGCCGATGGCAGCTTCAAGGACGCGTTCGTCAACAACCAGAACCTCGGCCGCCTGCTCCAGCGCGGGCTGGACGTCGCCGCCAGCTATACGCTGCGTCCCGAATGGATGGACGGTATCGGCCTGCGCGCCAGCTATCAGGGCAATATCGTCACGTCGTACCTGATCCAGGCGAACCCGACGGTGAACGCGGTCCAGTGCAAGGGCACGTTCGGCGCTACCTGTTCCAGCGATGGTACGACATTGGTACAGCCCGATTACCGCCACACCGCCGGCATCGGAATGCTGTTCGACCATGGCGTGATCCAGTTCGACTGGCAGCGGATCGGCAAGGTAAAGTCGAGCGCGTCCGGATCGACCGAGACGATCGGCGCGCAGGACACGTTCGACCTGTCGGCGTCGCGCGATTTCACCCCGGCAATTACGATGAGCGCGGGCGTCTACAATTTGCTCGATCGCCGTCCGCCGCGCGTGTCGGCCGGCGGCGTCTTCAATACCTTCCCCGACACCTATGACATTCTCGGCCGCACCATCGGGTTCACGCTGACGGCGAAGATGTAAGGGCGATGCACCTGCCCTTCTCGCTGGCGGACTGGCTGGTCATCGCCGCCTATCTGTTGCTGCTGATTGCCGGGGGGTGGATTTTCACCCCCCGCAAGACCGCGTCGGCGCACGACTATTTCCTTGCCGGCGGTAATGTGCCGGCATGGCTGGCGGCGGTGTCGGTGCTGTCGGCGACGCAGTCGGCGGCGACGTTCCTCGGCGGGCCGGACTTCGGCTATGGTGCCGACCTGACCTATCTGACCGGCAATATCGGCGGGCTGCTGGGTGCGATGTTCGTAGCGCATGTGATGATCCCGCGCTTCTATGCGATCCGCGCGACGACGGCATACGAGCTGCTGACGATGCGCTTCGGCATCCGCGCGACGCGCTGGGCCGGGGGCATGTTCCTGGTCGGGCGGGTGTTTGCCGGCGGCGCGCGCGTCTATCTGGCGGCGATCGCGCTGGCGATGGTCATCACCGGATCGGTCGACGCGACCGGCATCCTGATCGCCGCCGCGCTGCTGGTCATCGCCAGCGTGTTGTTCACCTTCATCGGCGGGTTGAAGTCGGTGCTGTGGAACGACCTGGTCCAGTTCGTTGTGTATCTCGGCTCGGCGATCGCGGTGCTGGTGTTCCTGCGCCTGTCGATTCCGGCGTCGAACGAAGCGATCGTCGATGCGCTGCGCAATGCGCCCGGCGGGGTCGACAAGCTGCGACTGTTCGACCTGTCGATCGACCTGTCGCGCCCCTTCTCGTTGCTGGCGATCCTGACCGGCATCACCCTGCTCTACATCGCCAATGCCGGCATGGATCAGGACACGACCCAGCGGCTGCTGGCGTGCAAAGATGCGAAGACCGGCGCGCGCGGCCTGTATCTGTCGGTATTCGCGACGATCCCGACGGTCGGACTGTTCATCGTCATCGGATTGTTACTGCACGTCTTCTATAACCGCCCCGACCTGATGGGCGGTGCCGCCGCGACCGCGGGCCAGGCGTTCGGGGGCGAGAAGATCAGCATCTTCATGCACTATATCCTGACCGAATTGCCCGGCGGTTTGCGCGGGCTGGTGACGATCGGCATCTGTGCGGCGGCGGTCGCGACGACCAATTCGGCGCTGAACGCCATGTCGTCGGTGCTGGTGCAGGATTTCTATCGCCCGTGGCGCGAACGGCGTGGGAGCGTGGCGGAGACGCATTTCGTGAGCGCCGGACGCGCAGGCATGGGGGTGATCGGCCTTGCCATGCTGGCGATGGCGGTCGCGTCCTATTATTGGCAGCGGCACAGCGACATGGGTCTGCTGGAGTTCGCGTTGCAGGTGATGGTGTTCACCTATGCCGGGCTGCTCGGCGTCTATTTCACCGCGCTGTTCACCGCACGCGGCACGACCGGATCGGTGATCGCCGCGCTGCTCACCGGGTTCGCGGTGATCGTGCTGCTCCAGCCCGGCATCGCCCGTGCGCTGGCGTTGCCGGCGGCGCTGACCGGCCTCGCCTTCCCCTTTCAACTGTGCATCGGCACCTTCGTCGCGTTCCTCGTCTGCGCCACTCCGGCGGGTACAGTCGGGCGCGGCCAACCGGACGGACTTCGCCCATGAACACCGAAACGCTCGATCCCCGGTTTCGCGATGTCGAACGCTGGCCGACCCATGCCGCGGTCGAAGCTATGCTGGAGGGGCAGATGGCCGCCATCGCCGCGCTCTATACCCAGATCGCCGCGATCGCCGATGCCGCCGATGCCGCCGCCGCCCGACTGGAACAGGGCGGACGGCTGGTCTTCGTCGGCGCAGGCACGTCGGGGCGGCTGGCAGTGCAGGACGGCACCGAACTGCACCCGACGTTCGGCTGGCCGAGCGAGCGCACCGCGTTCCTGATGGCGGGCGGCGCCGACGCGCTGACCCGCGCGCGCGAAGGGGCGGAGGACGATGCCGACGCCGCAGCACAGGATGTCGCCGCCGCCGGGGTCGGCGCGAACGACGTGATGATCGGCGTGGCGGCGAGCGGCCGCACCCCCTTCACCGTCGCCGCGATCGCCGCCGCCCGCACCGCCGGCGCGCTGACCATCGGCATCGCCAACAATGCCGACACCCCGCTGACCCAGGCCGCCGAGCATGTGATCGTCGCCGCGACCGGCAGCGAGATCATCGCCGGATCGACGCGGATGAAGGCGGGCACCGCGCAAAAGGCGGCGCTGAACCTGCTGTCCACCGCGGTCATGATCCGGCTGGGGCTGGTCCATGACGGGCGAATGGTGGCGATGCGCGTGTCGAACGCCAAGCTGCTGCGCCGGGCGCGGGCGATGGTACAGGAGCTGACGGGGATCGAGCCGCACGCCGCCGCCGATGCGCTGACGCAGGGCGGTAACGACATTCGCCGCGCGGTGCTGATCGCGCGCGGTCTGAGCCCCGACGATGCCGCCGCGCTGCTCGATTGCCATCATGGCCGGCTGGGCGCGGCGATCGCGGCATCGGCATGACCCGCGCCATCGCCTGGCCGAGCAGCGACGAGGATACGCCGCTCTACCTGCAACTCGCGCGCAGCCTGCGCGACCATATCAGCGGCGGCGCGATCGGCCCCGGCGGCGCGCTGCCGTCCGAACGCGACATCAGCGAAATGGCCGGCCTGTCGCGGGTCACGGTCCGCAAGGGCATCCAGCAGCTGATCGACGAAGGCATCGTCGTGCGCAAACAGGGGTCCGGCACCTTCGTCACCCCCCGGATCGAAGCCCGCGGCGCGCGGCTGACCAGCTTCAGCGACGACGCGCGCGCGCGCGGGGACGCAGCGGGCGTGGTGTGGATCTACAAAAGCTACGCCCTTCCGACCGAAGAGGAGGCAGCCGCGCTGGAGGTCGCGCCCGATACGCGGGTCGCGCGGCTCGGCCGGGTACGGCTGTCGGATGGCGATCCGCTGGCGATCGAACATGCGGTGGTGCCGGCCGAATTCATGCCCGATCTCGATCATCTGCAGGACTCGCTGTACGCCGCGCTGGAGGCACATGGCTTCCGCCCGGTCGGCGGCACCCAGCGGGTGCGCGCCTCGCTCGCCACCGCGACCGAGGCCGGCATCCTTTCGATCGAACAACAGTCCGAAGTGCTGCGCATCGAACGCAGCACCCGCATCGCCAACGGCCGGATCGTCGAGTTCACCCGCTCGGTCTATCGCGGCGACCGCTATGAGTTCGTGACCGAGTTGAACGAAGGCTAGTCCGCTCGACATTTCGGGCTAAGGCCGGGGCAATGCAGCGTCTGAACATCGCCATCGCGGGATGCGGTGCGGCCGGATTGGCGAGCGCGCTGCTGCTGCTCTTTTGCCCGGCGATGCCATCGTCCGCTGGTTACACAGCGGGACTCGTACGATCTCACGCTCGCAGGGAACATCCCTTCAGCCTGGTCAAAAGCCGAGTCGCACCGCTTGGCACGGCTTCACGGCCACTTCGGCCCGGAGCCGTTCCACCAGCTCCAGCGCATCCGCCGCAGGCCAGTGGCGCAACTGCCGGGCTACCATTGCGAAGTCGCCCGGGGTGAGCCCTTCGACATCGGCAAGGCTGCCGGGCGCAGGCTTGCCGAAGAAGCGCCGAAATGCAGCGGCAGCACGCTCGGTCCCAAGCGGTTTCAACCGCAACTTGAAGACGAACCGCCGCAGCGTGGCGGGATCGAGTCCGGCCTCGTGGTTCGTCGCCGCGACGACCGGCAACGGGTGCAGGTCGAGCCACGTCAGCAATTCGTTGACCTGCTCCACCTCCCAGCTCGACCGCGCCGTGCTGCGGTCGAAGAGTAGCGAATCCGCCTCGTCGAACAGCAAAACCGCCTCACGCCGCCGGGCCTCGGCGAACGCAGCGGCGATCTGCGCCTCGGTCTCGCCGACCCATTTCGACAACAGGTCGGACGCGCGTTTCACCAGCAACGGTCGGTCGAGCGCACGCGCGAGATGGTGGGCGAAGGCCGTCTTGCCGGTGCCGGGTGGCCCCGTCAGCACCAGCGACACATCACTCGCGCCGTCCGCCGCCATGGCCGCGAATAGGCGATCGACCGGTCGATCGGCCTCGAACAGGTCGAGATCGAACGCCGCCGGGCCCGGTGGCGGCAAGGTGCCGCCGCGCAGCGCGCTTACCAGCGCCTCGGCCGCGACGCTCCCGCCATCCGCTTCGCCCGCGAGCTTGCCCGCACGAGTCGCCATCCGCAGGACGGTCGCCGCTTCCGGCGCGGCGTCGAGCAGCGTGGCGAAGCCGGGGCCGGGCGTCACCCGTTCCTCCTGTGCCATCCGGTCGAGCATCGCCGCCGCCGCCGCGCGCGACGGCAGGTCGAGCCGCAGCACGAAGCTCATCCGCCGCAGGATCGCCGCGTCGACATTGCCGATCGCGTTGGTCGTCCAGATCACCGGCACCGGGTTCGCCTCCAGCAGCCGGTTGACGAAGACCTTGCTGCCCTCGCGCCGGCTGAACCAGTCGCCGCCCGACGACGGACTGGCATCGCCGATCAGATCCTCCATTTCGTCGAACAGCAGCACCGCAGGTCCGCGCCCGCCGAGCAGGCGTTGCGCCAGCGCGAGCGCGGCGACACGCTCCCACCGGCGCGGCTCCTCGCCATCCTCGTCCGCCTCACCCACGCCGTGCAGCACCGATCCCGTGGCGGCCGCCAACGTGCGCGCCAGTTCGGTCTTGCCGGTTCCGGGCGGGCCGTAGATCAGGATATTGATCCCTTCCGCCCGCGCACCCAGCGCACCGCGCAGCAGGCGGACGAGAAAGTCGATCGGCTCGACATGCGCGAAGGCGTCGAGATCGAGCGTCGCGGTCTGTCGCCGACCGATCAGCGTGTCGAGCATCGCCTCGTCGCTGGTCGGCGCCCGATCGAGCAGGCGCTGCAACGTCCAGCGAACCTCCACGTCCACCTCGCCCTCGCGCGTGGCGGTGAAGCACGCGAGGCCGAGCCGCGTGACGGCACCCTGCCGCGCCGCACGTTCGGCATCCTGCGTCGCGGCCCCGGCCATCTCGCCGAGCAGTTGTGGCAGATCCTGCCCGTGACGGCTGAGCAAGCGCACCAAAGTACCGATGCGGGGCAGGCGGTCGCACGCGACCATCAGGCGCAGCAACGCCGCATCGACCGGCGACAACACCAGCAACCGGGCCAGCGTATCCGCGAGTTCTAGCGCCTCCGCCCGTACCGGCGCACCACGCGGGGCGGCAAGACCTGCCAGCAGGGTTTCCCAGTTCCATTCGCCTTCCACCGCGGGCAGCAGCCACGGCCCGTGCGGCTGCGTCCATTCCAGCAGCGCTTTGGCGAGCGGTGCCGTGGCGGGCAACGCGCCCGCCGTCCGGAGCATCAGGCCCCGGACGATATCCAGTTCGTCCATATCGTATCCACGAGTCTCTCAGGCCGACGGCGCAAAGGCGCGCGTCGACGTCATTCCTGTCGAATGGGTGAGGTGCGGCGGGGGCGGATGCCCGCCCGCCGCCAACGTCGTGGGACGTCTACGCGAAAGGCCGGAGACCGCCAACCCGTGCACCGCGATGGGCGGCAAGGTCGAACAAGGCATGTCTCCGTGTGGCCCGCCGGTTCATGCGGGCTGCGGGGCGGATAGCAGAAAGTCGTTACGCTCGCAATCCATCAGGCGATCGTCACGGCATGGGAGCTCCCGGCGCGCTGTTCGAACCGGGTTCGCCGCCCGGTAAAACGCTCGATCACCGTTGCCGCCGTACGGGCATGTTCGCTCGGCTTGACCGTGGTGAACACGCCTCCGCCCGCCAGGGCCATCGGCAACAGCAACTGGTCGGCCAGATACGGCCCGGCAAAGGCGTCGCAGCCCAGATAGCCTCGCATCCGCCCGACCGCGGTCTTCGCGACCCGCTCCGCCGTCGTACCCAGTTGTGCAAAGCCGCTGACGATCTCCGTGACATGCTCGAACCGCGCCTCAAGCAGCAGGATGTTGCCCGGCCCCTGATCCGTCGACAATTGCCGCATGAAGCATTCGCGGTCCGACCAGTCGAACGCCTTGCGGACGACCGCGATCTCCCGCTCGGCGATCGATATGGGCAGCCCGGCGTACAAGGCGCACGCCGAGAAGGCCAGCGCCCCGCCCCGTGTCAGGCATTCGATCGGCTGAAGCGGGCCGGGGATGATGTCCACCTCGATCCGCCCCCCGCCGCGCGGATAGAAACCGTGGCGGATCAGCCGCGCTTCGACCTGCCCGCCCATCCGCCGGACGATCGGCAGGAAGCACCGCTCGATGAATTCGAACGGCGGGGCCAGCATGTTGTGGGTGCCGCCCTCCAACACCAGCCGCAAGGGCCCATCGGCGAGCAGCAGCGGCAGCAGCACCGTCTGGAGGACAAGGCCTGTCGAGCCCGCCGTGCCGACGGAGAAGCGATAGTCGCCCGCTGCCACCCGACCGGGACGGAAGGTCAGGTCGGATGACCCGACAACCAGTCCCTCGCAGCTCGCACCCCCAATCGCACAGGCCGCCTCGATGGCGGTAACGTGCTGGCGCATCAGCCCCGGCTTCGACCGCTTGGCACGGACGTTCGTGATGCGGACGGGCTCCCCGGTGACGAGCGACAGCGCGCACGCATTGCGCACGACCTGCCCCCCGCCTTCGCCTTCCGCTCCATCAATCTCGATCATGATATTCACTCTGACCCGTGGTGTGCGTCGTCCACGGCCGCCTTCGCGCTCCGCTTCACCCTTTGACGCACACCACCTGCTTCAACGTATGGACGATCTCGACCAGATCGGCTTGGGCGGCCATCACGGCTTCGATCGGCTTATACGCCTTGGGCGTCTCGTCGATCACGCCTTCGTCCTTGCGGCATTCGACCCCCGCCGTATCGGCGATGTGCTCATCGAGCGTCACCAGCTTCTTGGCGGCGGTGCGGCTCATCACCCGGCCAGCGCCATGCGAGCAGCTGTCGAACGATTCCGGGTTGCCCAGCCCCCGCACGATGAACGATTTGGCGCCCATCGATCCGGGGATGATCCCCATCACCCCTTTCGCCGCGCGCACCGCACCCTTGCGGGTCACCAGCACATTCTCGCCGAAGTGGTTCTCGCGCGTGACGTAGTTGTGATGGCAGTTCACCGCCTCCAGCTCCGCCTCGAACGGCTTGGCGATCACGCTGCGCAATGCGGCGATGACGTTGGTCATCATCATCCGCCGGTTGAGCGCCGCATAATCCTGCGCCCAGCCGACCGCCTCGACATACTCATCGAAGTGATCGGTCCCTTCGGGGAAATACGCCAGATCCTCGTCGGGCAGGTTCAGGTGCCATTTGCGCATGTCCTGCTTGGCGAGTTCGATGAAGAAGGTGCCGATCGCGTTGCCGACGCCCCGCGAACCCGAATGCAGCATCACCCATACCCGCGCCTCTTCGTCGAGGCATAGCTCGATGAAGTGATTGCCGGTGCCCAATGTCCCCAGATGCACGAGATTGTTCGTGTTCTTGAGCCGCGGATGCTTTTCGCACAACCGGTCGAACCGCTGGACGAGCGTCGACCACGCCGCGACGATCGCGGGCGGGGGTGAACCCCAGCTGCCGTTGTCGCGCTTGCCGCGGCCAACGCTGCGGCCGTGGGGCACCGCCTGCTCGATCGCCGAACGGACACCGTCGAGGGTGTCGGGCAGGTCGCTCGCCATCAACGAAGTGCGCGCCGCCATCATGCCGCAACCGATATCGACCCCGACCGCGGCGGGAATGACCGCGCCCTTGGTAGGGATCACCGACCCCACGGTCGCGCCGATACCGATATGGACGTCGGGCATGGCGGCGACGTGCTTGAAGATGAAGGGCATCTGCGCCGCGCGTGCCAGTTGCGCCCGCGCACCATCCTCGACCGGCACGCCCCGCGTCCACGCCTTGATGGGCACACCGCCCGGTACGTCGGTGTATTCGTAAGCGGTGGCTGTCATCGTCTAACTCCTCGGACTTACCTTTGAGGCGGCCGGCCTATTCCGGCCGCCTCTGCCGCGTGTCGGATCGTTCGATATCATGTGACCCGACGCAGCTTTCTTTGCGAAGAGCGTGCCAAACGGTGCCGATCCAACGAGAATTACCTCTATCCTATTGTTAGTTATGCTCTTTTCTTGCTGGCGTACCGCCAGCAGGCAGCAGTGTCGCCCGCTGCAGACGATCGACATGGATCGCACTTTATCCTATGGTATCGCAATGAAACCCGTCGTTGCCCTTGGTTTTCTCGGTTCGACCCTTGATGCGGGCAGGTTCGACACGCAACGCTGGAACCGGTGGCGGCCCACGGTCGCCCTGACCATGCACGAAGATTTGCGGGTCGACCGGCTCGTCCTGATCCACGGGACGCAGCATGCGCGCCTTGCCGCGTTCGTCGAAACCGACATCGCCTCGGTATCGCCGGAAACACAGGTCGAGTTGCAGGTGATGGACTTCACCGACGCGTGGGATTTCGAGGAAGTCTATGGAAAGCTGCTCGATTTCGCGCGGGCCTATCCCTTCGATCCGGACGCCGAGGACTATCTCGTCCACATTACCACCGGCACGCACGTCGCGCAGATCTGCCTCTTCCTGCTGACCGAAGCGCATTATCTGCCGGGTCGGCTGCTCCAGACGCAGCCAGCCCGTGGATCTGGTGGTGCGGCCGGAAATTGGAACGTCATCGACCTAGACCTGTCGCGCTACGACAGCATCGCCACGCGCTTTGCCGCCGATAGCGCCGAGAGCACCAGTTTCCTCAAATCGGGCATCGACACGCGCAACGCCGCGTTCAACACGATGATCGACGAGATCGAGCAGGTAGCGGTCCGCAGCCGCGCACCGTTGCTTCTCATGGGTCCGACGGGCGCCGGCAAGAGCCAGTTGGCCCGGCGCATCTACGAATTGAAACGGATCAAGCGGCAGGTGAAGGGCCCGCTGGTCGAGGTAAACTGCGCGACACTGAAGGGCGACAGCGCGATGTCGGCGCTGTTCGGTCACCGCAAGGGCGCCTTCACCGGTGCCGCCGCCGACCGTGCCGGCCTGTTGCGCACTGCCGATACCGGCGTGCTGTTTCTCGACGAGATCGGCGAACTGGGCCTCGACGAGCAGGCGATGATCCTGCGTGCGATCGAGGACAAGCGCTTCCTGCCAGTCGGCGCCGACCGGGAAGTCGAGAGCGACTTCCAGCTTATCGCAGGCACCAATCGTGACCTTGCCGCCTGCGTCGCGGCGGGCACGTTCCGCGACGACCTCTATGCGCGGCTGAATCTCTGGACCTTCACCCTGCCGGGGCTCGCCGGGCGCCGCGAGGATATCGCGCCCAATCTGGACTATGAACTCGATCGTTACGCGGAACGCGAAGGGGACCGCATCACGTTCAACAAGGAAGCGCGCGACCGCTATCTCGGCTTCGCGACCGGTGCCGAGGCCCGCTGGCCGGGCAACTTCCGCGATCTTGCCGCCAGCGTCACGCGAATGGCGACCTTCAGCCCGTCCGGCCGGATCAACGTCGACTGCGTCATGGGGGAAATCGCACGACTTAAACGGCTATGGACCGACGGATCAGATGCACCCGACCTGCTCACCGGACTGATGTCGCCCGAGCAACTGGACGAACTTGATCCGTTCGACCGCGTGCAGCTCGCGCACGTCGTGGCGACATGTCGGGCCAGCCGTTCGCTGTCCGACGCCGGCCGCACGCTGTTCGCCGCCTCACGCCGCCAACGCACGTCGACGAACGACGCAGATCGCTTGCGCAAGTATTTGGCGCGGTTCGACCTGAACTGGGCGGACATGGTCGACGACCGCTGACGTCGTGGTAGTCGGCGCGTCATGGCTTACAAGCCGGCTTGATCGATCCGTTGCGCGATTTCGCTCGGCAACGCTGCTTCCGACTTAGGCAGCAACCGATGCAGCGCCGTCTGCACGCGTTTGTGCGCGACCTGATACGCCTTGTGACGGATGACCCGCATAGCATTCGTCCGCCAGGACGGGCTCTCGCCCAGCCTTGCTTCCCACTTGGCCTCCTCCGCCTCAAGGATCGACAGCGCGAGGCGCAACCCATCACGTCGTCCGCGCGCATATTCGTCAGAAACTGGTGATGTTTTCATCTGAAGACGAGGTAGGCCCGCGCCAAAGCCGCTGACAAGGCAAATCCCTTGCCACGCTGTCGGTCTTGACCGGTATCCACCGCGCGGCTCAATTGCCCTCGGCGTCGACCATGACCACCACCGGCCTACCGCGAGACATCGACTCCCAACCCGCGGAAATCGCCGAGCGCACACACCGCGTGATCGTCGCGTCGTCCAGCTGGAGCCGACCGCGCGGCAAGCCCTTCAGCAGCCGCTTGGGCGGCGGAAATTCGAGCAGGGCTTCGCGCTTGGCGTCCTGCTGGAGGATCGCAATCGTCATGCCCTTCCATCCCTCGGCATCCGACTGATGAGGTTCGCTGTGCAGGTGCCAATCATAGGCGACGCCATCGACAGTGACGGTTCCGGCGTTCGTGTGGGATTTCGACATGGCGGGGCCTTTAGCACAGCAAAGCAGCACAGGCACAAACCCAGGTTCCCGCCCCCGCATCACCCTGCTCAGCTATCGTCGGATGGCAGGAATTTGCAGGCGGCGGATCAAGGACTGTGGCACCTGAAGACTGCCAGGCAAAACTGCCCCGCAAGCCTACGAGAGCACGAGGCAAGTTTCTGTAATGTCTAGGTTTTTGAAAGCTGGTTGGGGCGACAAGGGTCCCACCAACCAATACACCTGCTAAGCGCTTGATTTGATTGACATGCAGGGACCGCCTGCACACCGCATTGCTCCAATGCATCGGCACAACGCGCAATCGTCATTTGGTCGGTACTTGTAGGCGCATGCGATGATCAGATGGCGCGGCGCAGCGACGAAGATCGATCATTAATTGATGGTCAGCTCGTTGCGCGCCATCACGGCCGCCAACTTGGGATCGCGCCGCATCAACTCGGCGGCAGCAAACAATCTCGGTGTGTTCTCGGCGAACCACTCGCGGCCCGGACCCCAGTCGATCATCACCGCGGCGTAGCAATCCAGCGCGGACGCCTGCTCGCCCAATACATAGGGGCCGACGACCTGCGCCTCGAGCCAGCGATAAAGGCGCTCGCGATGAGCGTTGGTCGTATCGGTCAGTTCGTGCTGTGCCGAAGGCGCCCAGCGCTCGGGGTAATCGCCGTAGGTGAAGGTCGGATAGACGTTCGCCACGATCCAGATCAGCAGGCGCAGGAACCGGCGATGTTCGGCCGATCCCGGCGGAGGGGCCAGCCGCGCGTGTCGGTCCGCCAGCCACAGCGCGATCGCGGCGGTTTCGGTCAGCACGTCTCCATCGTCCAGCACCAGCGTCGGAACCTGCCGCAGCGGATTGACCGCTGCCAGCCTGTCCTGCGCCGCGCCCGGATGGTCGAAGCCTTCGACATCGACGAAGTCATAGGCCTCGCCGACCAGTGCCAGCATCGTCTCGACGATTGCCGAACCCCAGGCCGGCACTCCGTACAATTTCATGTCACTTCCCCATTTCGGCGCAGAAACATGACGGATCAGCCTACAAGCCGGCTTAGTCGATACTATGCGCGATTTCGTTCGGTGTTACGGCTTCGGACTTCGGCAGCAAGCGATGAAGTGCCGTCTGGATGCGTTTGCGCGCGACCTGATACGCCTTGTGGCGGATGTTATCCGTTACTGGTCAGCAATTCCCATCAGCCGTTAAGCCGGTAAGAGCCCGACCGCGCGGTAGCTGGCGATCATCGCATCGAAGAGCGCGATGTCCGATCGGCCCCTCGCGAAAAGTTGTGCGCCTGCGACCGCTGCATAAATGGTGCGTGCCCTGACTTCGCTTTCCCCCGGTTCGACGACCTTAGCGTCGATCAGCAGCCTGCTCAACCAGGCGACGTTGACGTCGGCGAAGCGTTGTACTTCCGCCTTCACCGGATCGGGAAGGTCGTCATACTCCGCCGCCATAAAGCTCGACAGGCAGATGCGGTTGTCGTTCGACAGCGACGCCCGGAAAATCTCCGGGTAGCGGCGCAGGGCTGTGATCGCGTCAGGCGCCTCTCCCGAGATCGCATCAAGTTGTCCGACCGTGTCCTCCCAATAGCGCCGCGCCACCGCGGCGCCGAGATCGGCCTTGGTCGCGAAATGGTGATGGATGCTGGGCGCCTTGATCCCGACCTCGGCGGCAATATCGCGGAAGTTGAGGCCGCTATAGCCCCGCGCCATCGCCATCCGCCGTGCCACAGCCAGCACTGCCTCCCTGGATGTTGAAACCGCCACTGCTCACCCGTGTCCACCAACCCGACCAAGTGGTAGATAGACCTTGACGCCGTTCACGCAAGCGCGCATTTACGCGCCTACCGATCACTTGGTAGGTGCATTCATGACATTCCAGTCGCCGCTCCCCACGAAATTCCGCCTCTTTACCTCCCCGTCGGCGTTCCCCAATCCCCAGCGGCTGCGCATCTTCCTGCACGAAAAGGGCATTGCCGACCGCTTCGACGAGCAGGTCTACAATATGTCGCCGGTCGGTGAGCAGCGGCAGTGGAAGCATCTCAAGATGAACCCGTGGGGTGAAACCCCGACGCTCGAACTGGGCGACGGCAGCTTCATCTCCGAAACCGCCGCGGTCGTGCGCTATCTCGACCAGGCGTTTCCGGGCCGCCGGATCATGGGCGAGACGCCCGAAGAGCAAGGGCTCGACGCCATGTGGGACAACCGCATCTGGGTGCATATCCTCTACCGCATCACCACCGCGTTCCATGTCCTGCACCAGGGACTTGGCCCCAAGCTCGAACTGACCTCGAACCCGGCATGGGGCGAGCATTGTCGCAAGGAAGCGCTGGCGCACACCGCGCTGGTCGATCGGCATCTGACCGATGGCCGCGACTGGCTGCTCGGTGGTGCGGAGCCGACCTTTGCGGACATCACGCTGGCGACCGCGATCGCTTTCTCCAAGTTCGAGGTGAATGCGATGCCGCTCGACGAACGCTATGAACATATCGATGCGTTCTGGCAGCGGTGGCAGCGCCGCCCGACCTTCCTCGCCGCCTATGCCGATCGGAGCAGCGGCGTGCCGGAACTGGATAACCGTCCGTAGCGACTGCAGACGACGGACGCGGTTCATGTCCGTTTGAAAAGACCCTGAGCAGGAGAGAATATAGTGCTGTTTCACACGATGATTGGATCGAACGACATCGAGCGGTCGAAGCGTTTCTACGACGAGGTGCTGGGGACGCTCGGCGTCGGCGAACCCGCGCGGAATATCGCCGACAGCGGCCATGTCCGGCTCATCTACAATAACGGCAACGGAACCAACTTCATCGTCAGCCAGCCTATCAACGACGAACCGGCGACCGTTGCGAACGGCAGCACTGTCGCCTTTTCCTGCAACTCTCCCGAGCAGGTGAAGCAACTTCATGATATGGCGGTTGCCAATGGCGGCACCTCGATCGAAGCCCCGCCCGGCCCGCGTCAGACCGCGTCGATGGGTACGATCGAACTCGCCTATTTTCGTGACCCCGACGGCAACAAGCTTTGCGGAATCCATTTCCCTAAATAATCGGGCGCATCGTATAATGGCCTGACCGTGTTGCCCGTCCCTGTCGCGGACGGGCAGCGCTTGGCCATCTGTGCGGCGAGGATCAGAAGAGACCGCCTGCCGGGTCCACGGGTCGGGTCAGGCGCAGCAATGCTTATGCTTCTTGCCCGATCCGCAAGGACATGGATCGTTGCGGCCGATCTTTGCCGTCGCAATCGCATCCACGGCTATCGGCTTCATCTCGCCAGCGTGCGCACGGGCCGCGTAGAGGCGCTGGACCGTATCCGTCAGCTCGGCCACCGCACGATCCTGAAAGGCGTTGACCTCGACGCTGTCGAGATCGCTTTCGCCTCGCGCGATCGCGATCAGCGCCAGAAGTCGGTGCCATGGATCGGTCCATTCGGCAGCGGCGGCCGCCCCGCCCCATGCGTCTGGCCGCAACGCGATCGCGTCGGAAAAGCCGTCTACCCAATATTCCCACAGAACCTCGCCATCGCGCTCGTCGACGTCGAGGATCGGCTGCAACCTGCCACGGGACAAGTCGCGCGCGATCTCGTCACGCCGCGCCGCGACCGCCTTGACGAACCATTGCACGTCGAGCGGCTCCTCGAAGGGTGGGACGCTCTCGGCCTCGACGCCCCATATGACCGTCATCCATTCATCGACGGGGATCGGTTCGGGACAGACAATAAGCCCGGTAAGGAAACCGTCGAGTTCGGTGAGCAGCATCGGCTCTTCGACCGGAAGTTCCGCCAGCGCGCCATCGAGCCGCCGGAAGCGAGACGGCATTTTCCTCACAGGCTGATACCGCGTTTGCGCATCTGTTCCTCCGCCATGGCATGCAGCGGCGTCGGATCACCCCCGATAAAGATGTCGGCGAAGTCTAGCAGATCCTCATCGCTCAAGCCCGCCACCGCCGCCTCGATGGCGGCAAGGCGCTGAAGGTCGAGTTCCGTCCTGGTGGCGAGGCGCTTCATGCGGGTCTTGAGCATCACCGTCCGGTAACAGGATCGATCGCATTTGGCATCGCCCGATCTCCTGGCAAGCGCGTTGGAGGCAAGATCGGTCGACAGTTCCGTCCGCCACGGCGAACCGATGCGGTAGCGCTCATCAACCCCCGCGCGTCGAATGACCCAGACCTGACCTTGAAGAAGGTAGATAGAATGCCGACGTCCATCCGCGTCAGGAGACGTATGATGGTGGAAGCACGATGGAACGGTGTACGGATCGCCCATAGCGACGATACGGTGATCGTCGAGGGCAACCATTATTTCCCCGTGCAGAGTGTGGACGCCGCGTTCCTGCGACCAAGCAGCACGACGACCATCTGCCCGTGGAAGGGAACGGCGCATTATTACAGTCTGGACGTCGCGGGTGCCGACAATCCCGACGCCGCGTGGTATTATCCCGATCCCAAGCCCGAAGCCGAAAACATCCGCGGACGCATCGCCTTTTGGAAGGGGGTCACGGTTAGCTGACCCGAGATGCGCCGCATCTTGCGTCCGGCGACATGGTCCTCCGTGTCGGCATTGGCCGTCACCAACCGGACGTTGGCCTGATGCGCCGGGTTGAACGTTGACCGCCACATGAAAACGATCCGCTTTCCGGACGGGACGACCGTTCCCGCGCTTGGCCAAGGCACCTGGATGATGGCGGAAGATCCCGCCCGTCGGTCAGACGAGATCGCCGCGCTGCGCGAGGGACTGTCGCTCGGCCTGACCCTGATCGACACTGCCGAGATGTATGCCGATGGCGAGTCCGAACGCCTGGTCGGCGAGGCGATCGTGGGCGTGCGCGACGAGGTGTTCCTCGTCAGCAAGGCCTATCCCCAGAACGCCTCGGGCGACCGATTGCCGCGAGCTTGCGAAGCAAGCCTCGACCGGCTGGGTACCGACCGGCTCGACTTGTACCTGCTGCACTGGCGCGGCAATGTTCCGCTGGCCGAGACGGTCGAGGCGATGGAGCGGCTGGTCGCGGCGGGCAAGATTTTGCGCTGGGGCGTCAGCAATCTCGACACCGACGATATGGAGGAACTGGTCGCCGGTGGCGGCGAAGGATGCCAGACCGACCAGATCCTCTACAATCTTACCCGGCGCGGCCCCGAATATGATCTGATCCCCTGGCTCGCACAGCATCGCATGCCGGTCATGGCCTACAGCCCGGTCGAGCAAGGCCGCCTGGTGGCCCATCCCGGCCTTGCCCAAATGGCCGTCGAGCGCAACGCCACGCCCGCGCAGCTCGCTCTCGCTTGGTTGCTGACGCGGGACGGTATTCTCCCCATCCCCAAGGCCGGGTCCATCGCCCATGCGCTGGCCAACCGGGCGGCGTTGGACCTCACACTATCCGAGGCCGAGCTACGACGCCTCGACGTCCTGTTCCCGCCGCCACGCGGCCCCGAGCCGCTCGCGATGCTCTAACCGCGGAGGAAGTCGAGGAACGCGCGCAGCGGCGGCGGTACGAGGCGGCGGCCGGAATAATAGAGGAACGGGCCGGAGAACGACTGCCACCAGTCGGGCAGCACCGGTTCGAGCGCACCGCTCCCCAACGTCGGCGCGAGCCAATCCTCGAACAGGTGGATGATCCCTCCGCCCGCCACCGCCACATTGACCAGCAGGTCCACTGCGCCGGCGACACCGGCGATCAACGGCCCTTGCGGCTCGATCCGTACGATCTCGCCATCGCGCTCGAACTCCCACGGGCTGGTGAGCGCACCACTGCTGAACCGACCGCGCAAACAGGCATGGTCGAGCAGGTCACGCGGATGGTCCGGCCGCCCGCGCGCATCGAGATAGGCCGGTGCCGCCGCCGTCGCAAAGCGCTGGACGCGCGGGCCGATCGGCACCGCGATCATGTCCTGCTCCAGCCGCTCGTCATAGCGGATGCCGGCATCGCAGCCCGATGCCACCATGTCGACGAAACCGTCCTCGGCGACGATCTCGACCTGAATGTCCGGATAGGCGGCGAGAAAGCCGGGCAGGATCGCCGGCAGCACCAGCCGCGCCGCGCTGACCGGCACGTTGAGCTTGAGCGTCCCCGCCGGCCGGTCGCGAAACAGGTTCACGACGTCGAGCGCCGCCTCCACCTCGCCCAGCGCCGGTGCCAGACGTTCGATCAGTCGGGTCCCCGCCTCGGTCGGTACGACGCTGCGCGTGGTGCGGTGGAGCAGCCGGACGCCCAGCCGCGCCTCCAACCGCCGCACGGCTTCGCTGAGCGTCGAGGCGCTCGACCCGACGGTGCGCGCAGCGTCACGGAACCCCCGCGCTTGCGCGACCGCAAGGAACGCATTGAGATCGGCAAGGTCAGCCTTCATCGTTCGGTTTTCCGTACAGCCCGTGCGGATCACTCTGGCTTATCGTTATGATCCGCAAGCCGTATCTCGGTGCCAGCACAGGAGATACGACGATGATCGATCAGGCAGGCACCTATTCCTTCGCCGGGCGCGAAGTGACGCGGCTCGGCTATGGCGCGATGCAACTTGCCGGGCCCGGCGTGTTTGGTCCGGCGCGCGACCACGATGCCGCGCTTGCCGTCCTGCGTGCCGCTGTCGAGGCGGGGGTCAACCACATCGACACCAGCGACTTCTATGGCCCGCACGTCACCAACCGGCTGATCCGCGAAGCGCTGTCCCCCTACCCCGACGACCTGCTGATCGTGACCAAGATCGGCGCGCGCCGCGGCGACGATGCATCCTGGCTGCCCGCGTTCGAACCGGACGAACTGGCCCGTGCGGTCGAGGACAATCTGACCAACCTCGGGCTGGAGACGCTCGACGTCGTCAACCTGCGCCTGATGTTCGACGTCCACGGGCCGGCCGAAGGATCGCTCGCCGCGCCGCTCAAGGCGGTGGCCGATCTCCAGCGACAGGGTCTGGTGCGGCATATCGGCCTCAGCAACGTGACGCCGACGCAATTCGAGGAAGCCCGCGACATTGCCACGATCGTCTGCGTGCAGAACCAATACAACCTCGCCCACCGCGACGACGACGCCTTCATCGACGCACTGGCGGCGGAGGGCATCGCCTATGTGCCGTTCTTCCCGCTCGGTGGGTTCAGCCCGCTTCAGTCGGCAACACTCTCCGATGTGGCGGCACGACTGAAGGCAACGCCGATGCAGGTCGCGCTGGCATGGCTGCTCCAGCGCTCGCCCAACATCCTGCTGATCCCCGGCACCTCGTCGGTCGCGCACCTCCACGAAAACCTCGCCGCGGCATCGCTGACGCTGCCCGAGGATGTCGTGGCCGAACTCGTCACGATCGGCCGGTAATCAGACCGGCCGGTTGGCGAGTACCGCGTCGAGGAGACCGGGAAAGCGCCCGTCAAATTCGGCGCGGCGCAGCGTGTTGATCATTTCACGCCCGGCCTGCGTCGTGTCGATCAACCCCGCCGCACGCAGCAGCTTCAGGTGGTTGGACAGCGTGCTCTTCGGGATGGAGTCGCACGGCGCGGCATCGGTGCAGCTCAGCCGTTCGGTCTCGGCGAGCCGCGCCACCATGGCCAGCCGATTGGGATCGGCCAGCGCGTGCAGCGCCAGATCGAGCGGAACGTCCTCTAGCCGGGGATGCGTGAAGCGGGCCATGGAACCGATATAGGGCACAACCTTCGATTTAATAGTTCGGCATTCTTGAACTATCGAAGCATCACCCCATTTCCCGCCTGCCGACAGCGCACGACGGCGTGATCGCGGGCCAGCATTTTTTGGAGAATATCTATGTCGATTCAGGGCAGGACGGCGCTCGTCACCGGCGGATCGCGCGGCATCGGTTCGGCTATCGCCAAGCGGCTGGCGGCCGATGGCGCAACCGTCGCGATCACCTATGCCGGCAACAAGGCTGCCGCCGACGCTACCGTGTCGGCGATCGAGCGCGCGGGCGGCACCGCCTTCGCTTTCCAGGCCGATGCCGCCGATCCGGCCTCGCAGCGCGCGGGCGTCGAACAGGCCGCCGCTGCTCTGGGTGGGATCGACATTCTGGTCCACAATGCCGGCGTGGCGGAATTCTCGACCGTCGCCGAGGACACCGACGAGACCTTTGACCGCCAGTTCGGCGTCAATGTGAAGGGCCTGCATGTCGGCACCCGCGCGGCGCTGCCGCACCTGAACGATGGCGGGCGGATCATCCTGATCGGCAGCATCTCCGGCGAAATGGCCTTCCCCGCGACCACCGTGTACAGCGCGACCAAGGCGGCGGTAGCGGCGCTGGCGCGCGGCTGGGCCAAGGACCTTGCCCCGCGCAACATCCTGGTCAACACGGTGCAGCCGGGGCCGATCGACACCGACATGAACCCCGCCGACAGCGAGTTCGCCGGACAAGTGCTGGGCGCCATTCCGCTCGGGCGCTATGGCCGGGTAGAGGAGATCGCCGGCGCGGTCGCGTTCCTCGCCGGGCCAGATGCGAGCTATATCACCGGCACCACGCTGAACATCGATGGCGGCGCGACCGCGTAGGATGGGGAAGGCGGCCCCTCCCCATGAGGGGCCGTCGACGAATGCGCCTTTCCATGCGAGAATGCGATGCCGGGTCGCCTGACCGGGCCGGCATCCCGGCCCGGTCAGGCGATTTCCGGCGTCGCCGATCCCGCCTGCCGCTCGAACAGGCGGCGATACTGGCCACCGTCCAGCGTCAGCAGGTCGTCATGCGTGCCGTCCTCGACGATCCGTCCCGCCGCGAACACCAGAATGCGGTCGAGCGCCCGGACGGTCGACAGCCGGTGCGCGATGACGATGGCGGTACGGCCGACCATCAGCCGTTCCATCGCCTGCTGGATCGCCGCCTCGCTCTCGGAATCGAGGCTAGACGTCGCCTCGTCGAGGATCAGGATCGGGGCATCCGCCAGGAACGCGCGCGCTATCGCCACGCGCTGGCGCTCGCCGCCCGAAAGCTTCACCCCACGTTCCCCAACCAATGTGCGATAGCCCTTGGGCAGCGCCATGATGAAGTCATGGGCGTTGGCAAGCCGCGCGGCCTGTTCGATATCGGCCTGGCTGGCGTCGGGGCGGCCATAGCCGATATTCTCGGCCAGGGTGCGGTGGAACAGCACCGGCTCCTGCGGAACGATCGCGACCTGCTGACGCAGCGATCGTTGCGTCGTCAGCGCCACATCTTGCCCGTCGATTGTCACCCGGCCGCCATCGACGTCGTAGAGCCGCTGGATCAGCTTCACGAAGCTGGTCTTGCCCGATCCCGACGGTCCCACCAGACCGACCCGCTGCCCGGCCGGGATCGTGACGCTTAGATGCTCGTAGAGCGGGCGATCCTGCCCGGCATAACGGAAGGTCACATCCTCGAACCGGATCGCGCCCGCCTCGATCGCGATCGGACGGGCGTCGGCACGATCGGCGACACCCAGCGGCTCGTCGTGAAGCGCGACCAGTTCCTCCATTTCGTTCACCGAGCGCTGGAGCTGATGGACATATTGCCCGATGTCACGAAGATAGCCGTTGAGCACCAAATAGCTGGTGATGACATAGGCCATGTCCCCCGCGCTCGCCTGCCCCCGCGACCACAGCCACAACGCCGCCCCGGTGGCCACGATGCGGATGAGCCACAGCAGCGCGAGCTGGCCGGACCCGGCCCAGGTGAATGCCATCCAGGTCCGGCGCGTACGCCGGTGCCACTTGGCGACGGTCCGTGCGAGCAGCGCTTCTTCCTGCGCTTCACCGCCGAATGCCTTCACCACCGCGTTCGTGCCGATCGCATCGGCCAGCACGCCGCCCATCTTCGTGTCCCACTGGTTCGACAGTCGCGCGATCGGGGCGAGCACGCGCGTCGCCAAGCCGACGGTCAGCACGATATAGGCAAGAGCCCCCACCCCCATCACCAGCCCGAGCAACGGCCAGTGTGCGGCAAGCAGGACCACCGTCCCGACCAGCACCGTCAGCGACGGCAATAGCGAAAGCAGCAGCACGTCGTTGAGCGTATCGAGCGCCCACATGCCGCGCGTAATCCGCCGCACCGTCGATCCGGAAAAGGCGTTGGCATGCCAGTCGGATGACAGCCGCTGGACGCGCGCGAACGCCTCCTGCGTCACGTCGCGCATCATGTCGAGCGTTAGCGGCGTGATCGCCCACCAGCCGAGATGGCGGAACACAACCATGGCCGCCCCGAGAACAGCGATGACCCCGAACGCCAGCCACGCCGCACCGGCATCACCGCCACCAACGGCGTCGATCATCCGGCCGGCATAGAGCGGCACGAACACCTCGGTCAGCGTCGAAAGCAGCATCGCCATGGCACAGGCGGCCGCCAGCAGCGGCGTCCGGCGCCACAGGCGGAAGGTAAAGGACAGAACCTTGCGCAGTACGGATGCGCGCGGAAACAGGTCTTCGTCGTCGTCGGTCATGGAAACGTCACCGCACCAGCCGGCGCGGCCCTTGTATCAGCGATGGTGGCAGCGGCTGTCGGGGAAAGCCGCGCAGGTCAGTGGCGAAACAGGCCGCCGATGCACCGAATCCCACGGACGGGCGTGATCTGATCGGTCATGGTCGCCCTCCTTCCGTGAATCGCTTGACGGCGATGCTGATAGCAGAAGATGCTTTCCATCGCCATACCGGCGGGCGCGACATGGATCCGCCGTCAATGCGCCAGCCGGTCGGCGAGGAAGTCGACAAAGGCCCTGACACGCGCCGGCACGGTCGAGCCGCCCACAAATACCGCATGGATCAGCTCGACGTCGCCGGGATTATAGTCTTCCAGGAGCGGCACCAGCCGCCCCTCTGCGATCGCATCCACCACACTGAACCGGCCGACACGGGTGATGCCGACACCCGCCGCGGCAAGTTGCCCCAGCGTCTCGCCGTTGTTCGCCTCAATATTCCCCTTCACGGTCAGCGTCATATCCCGACCGTCGCGGCGGAACGGCCAGCTCGGCTCCGCCCGGCGGAAATTGAAGTTCAGGCAGTTATGGCCGTGCAGATCCTCCGGCACCACCGGCATTCCGTGACAGGCGAGATAGTCGGGTGCGGCGACGATCACCCGCCGGCTCTCACCCAGCTTGCGCGCGGTCAGACTACTGTCCGCCAGCGGCCCGAACCGGATCGCCACATCGGCTTGGCCCCCGGCCACGTCGACCAGCGTATCGGTCAGCGCGATGTCGATCAGGATATGCGGATAGAGGCGCGCGAAATCCTTGAGCAGCGGCACCACGCACAACCGCCCATGCGACAGCGCCGCGCTGACCCGCAGCCGACCGCGCGGCGCGCCCTGGTCGGCGATCTGCTGCTCGGCGTCGTCGAGGTCGGACAGGATCCGCCGCGCGGTTTGCAGATAGGCTTGGCCCTCGGCGGTCAGCGTCAACATGCGGGTCGAGCGCAGCAACAGCCGCACGCCCAACCGTGCCTCGATCCGGTCAATCGCACGCGCGACCGCCGAAGCGGTCAGGCCGACCGCTAGGCCCGCAGCGGAAAAACTCCCCTGCTCCACCACCGCAGTGAACAGCGCCAGTGAACGCGCTCGGTCGGTGCCCCCGATCAGCTTTGCATCCAACGCACAGCTCCTTCGCATTTCCGCCGGGTTATGTGTCGGCAACCGTCCCGCCATCTATGCACCTGATGGAAAACACGGAAGGGCGGCAAATGGAATATCGGCAACTGGGCGCATCGGGACTCCGGGTACCCGCGCTGTCGTTCGGCACCGGCACATTCGGCGGCACCGGGCCGCTGTTCGGCGCATGGGGACAAAGCGATGCGGCCGAGGCGCGGCGGCTGGTCGACATCTGCCTCGATGCCGGGGTCACGCTATTCGACACTGCCGACGTCTATTCCAACGGCGCCTCGGAGGAGGTGCTGGGCGCGGCAATCAAGGGGCGGCGCGACGCAGTGCTGCTGTCGACCAAGACCGGCCTGCCGATCGGTGACGGACCGCAGGACTGGGGTGTCTCGCGCGCCCGGCTGATCGGCGCGGTGGAGGTATCGCTGCGCCGGCTCGGCACCGACCATATCGACCTGCTCCAGCTCCACGCCTTCGACGCCTCCACACCGACCGATGAGCTGATGGCCACGCTCGACCGGCTGATCGCGTCGGGCAAGGTCCGCTATGCCGGCGTCTCGAACTATCCCGGCTGGCAGTTGATGAAGGCGCAGGGCCTGGCGGATCGGCACGGTCGGCCCCGGCTCGTCGCCCATCAGGTCTACTATTCGCTGATCGGTCGCGCCTATGAGGCGGACCTGATGCCGCTCGGCCGTGACCAGGGCGTCGGCGCGCTGGTCTGGAGCCCGCTCGGCTGGGGCCGGTTGACCGGCAGGATCGGGCGCGACCGTCCGATCCCTGCAGGCAGCCGCCTGCACGATACCGAACAGTTCGCGCCGCCGGTCGAGGCCGAGCATCTCTACCGCGTGATCGATGCGCTGGAGGCGGTCGCGGCCGAGACGGGCAAGAGCGTGCCGCAGATCGCGATCAACTGGTTGTTGCAGCGGCCGACCGTCGCCTCGGTCATCATCGGGGCGCGCAACGAAGCGCAGTTGCGCGACAATCTCGGCGCGGTCGGCTGGTCGCTGACGGCGGAGCAGATGACCGCGCTGGATGCGGCGAGCGCCGTGCTGCCGCCGTACCCGCACACCCCGTACGTGCAGCAGGAGGGCTTCGCCCGCCTGAACCCGCCACTCGTCTGACGAAAGGGAGCCATTCGATGAAGCTGAATTTCCCCCTTCTCGCGCTCGCCATGGGCGCGTTCGGCATCGGTGTGACCGAGTTCGCGCCGATGGGCATGCTGCCAGGCATCGCATCCGATCTGGGCGTCTCGATCCCGGCGGCGGGGCTGCTGGTCAGCGCCTATGCGATGGGCGTCCTGATCGGCGCGCCGCTGATGACACTGACGACCGGGCGCCTGAACCGGCGAACGCTGCTGATCGGGCTGATGGCTATCTTCACGATCGGCAACGCACTGTCCGCGATCGCCGACGGCTATTGGATGCTGATGGCGGCACGGATCGTCACCTCGTTCAATCACGGCGCGTTCTTCGGTGTCGGCTCGGTGGTCGCCGCCAGCCTCGTGCCGCCCGACCGGCGCGCGGGCGCGGTCGCCGCGATGTTCACCGGGCTGACGGTGGCGACGATCGGCGGCGTGCCGCTCGCGACCTGGGCCGGCGAGGTGCTGGGCTGGCGCACGGCGTTTGCGGGCATTGCCGGCGTCGGTGCCGTGGCGATCGTGGCGCTGCGCTTTGCCCTGCCCTCGCTCCCGGCATCGACGGAGGGCGACATGGCGGCGGAACTCCGCGTCCTGACACGCGGACCGGTGCTGGCGGCGCTGGCGCTGACTGTGGTCGGTGCCAGCGCGATGTTCACCGTCTTCACCTACATCGTCCCGATCCTGCGTGAGGAAACCCATGGCTCGACCGGGTTCGTTACGGCGATGCTGGTGCTGTACGGGATCGGGCTGACGATCGGGAACACGCTCGGCGGTCGCCTTGCCGATCGGTCGATCGAGCGGACGCTGATCGGCAGCTTCGCCGTCCTCGCGGCGGTGCTGGTCGTGTTCGCGGGCGTCATGCAATGGCCATGGGCCGCCGGCGGCGCCATCCTCATCTGGGGCATCGCCAGCTTCGCCATCGTACCGCCGTTGCAAATGCGGGTAATGGTGGCGGCAGCCGATGCGCCGAACCTTGCCTCGGCGATGAACATCGGCGCGTTCAACCTTGGCAACGCGATCGGCGCGGCGCTCGGCGGAGGGGTGATCGGTGCGGGACTGGGCTTGCCCGCCGTCGCGATCGCCGGTGCGGGCATGGCAGCCCTGGCGCTGGTGATCCTGCTGTTCGTTCAGTGCCGGCAAACGGCAGCGGTCTGTCCGGCCTGACGCATCGCCAGTCCGTTCGCCGCGCGTTGGGCGAACAGACGGGTATCAGGCACCTGTTTCCTCCCTGTCGCGCTCCTTACCCCGTGTCGGCCGTGGCTGACGCAATCCTGCTGGCAAGAGGTTGATCTTGCGCTGATCCGGGAGATGCCCCGTCACCACGGGGATCTTCTCGACCACCGACTTCAGCTTCTGGAGCGAGGCCGCTGCGGGATAGCGCGTCTCGTCCTCGCCGCCCTTACCACGGTGCCCGAGATGATCGTTGCGGAATTCGAGAAACACTTCCTGATCCTTCAGCTCGTCCGACACCATGTGCCGCGCCGAATGCATCGCCTGTCCGCGCTTCAGGTCGGGCACCATCGGCGCAATGTACATCCACCACAGTTTGTAGAAGACGTCGCCGAGCTTCCGCTTGGTATTGCCGCCGGGCACCAGTTCGGGGAACAGCAGGCGTTCGCCCGCCGCTCGCATCGCGTCTACGTAGCGCAGAAAGCCAAGGCGGACGAGTTCGTCCGCAATGACGACGACCCGGCGGGCGGACTTGTTCTTGACGCGCCCCGTCTCGGTCGCACGGATCAGCAGATAGTGGATGCCGTGCCGATGCTCCACATCGTCCAGCATCAGCTTACACAGTTCCTCCCGGCGGGCACCGGTGTACCAGACCAGCAGCAGCACGAAAAACAGACCGTCGTGGACGACGGTCTTGCCCGCCTCCAGCCGCTCGCCGGTCCCCTCGCATCCGGTCCAGGGTGGCAGCTTGAACAACGCTTCGCCCTGTTCCCGCGTGTAGCGCTTTCGGGCTTCGCGTTCGTCCGCGTCGATCGCAACGGTGAACAGCGCAAAGTCGATGACCGGCGCCGCGTCGACATGGGTGCGCATGAACGCATGGATTTGCGCCAGCTTGTTGAAATGCTTGTTGGTCGTGCCAGTGGAAAACCCGATATCGTCCATATTCAGCTTGCCGTCGGCGACATCCTCCGCCGCCAGCGCGACGGCTTCGTCGAGCGTCTGCTCCAGCACGCGATCACGCGGCGACTTGCCGTAGTGGATCGGCAGATTGTCGAAATGGCCGTCCAACTCGAGAATGTCTGCCTTGGTCACCTCCAGAGCGGCGTCCCCGCTGGCAGTGATTTCTGCAGCAGGGTCGCCGCCCAGCGAATCTGCCGAAGCGTCTGCTCGCCGACGCTATCCTTCGCGCGCTTGCCGTCGCGCCGATGCTCAAGAAGCCTTGGCGTTTCCGCAATCATCCGCTCCGCCGCCTCGACAGGGCCGCAGTGCATCCAGTCGTCCGGAACACCGAAAATGCCGGATGACACCTGTGGCGATGGGTCATTGGCCGGCGCAGGGACAGATTGTGGTGGTGACGGAGACGCCGTCGCCTCGACCGGCTGCACCAATGTCCGCAATTACTGCTCGGCATTGGCATAGACGTCGCGATAGGTCGGATAGAGGGCGAGCTCGACCAGCCACCGCAGCCGGTCGTCGATCGCGAAGCCCGCAGCCGCAAGGGGCCGGTCGATTTCGTCCCGGCGGATCGGACTGACGCCTTTATTCTCCCGCAAGGCGATGATCGTTTGCAGATCGGCGATGCGCTGCGCATCCCAACCCTCAGCCTCCAGCTTGCGCCGTTCGTCGGGCAGGAACGACATATGCCCGCCCTGCAGCGTCAGGCGCTGGAAATAGTCGACGAAGGCGCGGTTCGCGGCCGAATGATGCTCGGCATCGTAGGGCGTGGCGCGCTGCTCGGTACAGACCTCGGCGAGGCGTTCCTCGTACATCGCCTTGGCGATCGCCTGAAGTTCGCGCTCGGTCAGTTCGCGATTGGCGCGAACATGTTCGTTCAGCATGGTCACCACCCGATCATAGGACGCGGTCAGCACCGCGCCCCGGTTCCGCGCCTGCAGCCGGTCGGGGGTCCCGAGCGACAGGCGAACGTCGATGGGTGCATTATGGAACGAAGAATGAACCCTGCGCCACCAGAAATGTGGCCGCGGCGATAGACATGCTGGAGCGAGGCCAAGGGCGTTGATCTCCCCGCACACCCCATTGGCACAGTCGACTGTACATACTGGGGTATCCGGACCGGGGTTAGCCAGTTCGATCAATCACTTAGCTGTGAATTGGCTGGGGCGGCAGGAGTCCCACCCGTCCAGCACGCTCATCAAGTAGTTGAAATCATTGACGCGCAAGAGAGACTTGCACACCAAGTTGCTACACTGTGATGGCACAACGTGCAAGGCTTCTAAACTGCTCTGCCGCGCACTTTCGACATCAGTAGCCAGAAGCGGTCATTCGCGCTGACCTTCGCCGTTCTCGACCAGCGAGCAGGTTTGAGCGACCAACAGCGACCGGAATACGAAACCTGACCGCCAGGCTTTACCGCCTCGCCCCCCGGCTGCATCAATGCGTGGTACAACACCGATGGGGGAGATTGAATGAGCTCGACGATACGCTTTTCGACGTTTCCCAGGACTGAGTCACCCCCAAGCTTCGCCGCGCAACTGGTTGATGCGTTTAGAACTAAGGAAGCCTTAATCGCCACTACAGGCAGAGAAAAGGGCATGACGAGCAACCAGGTCCTCTCCACCCTAGCTGCAGATTTGGTCGCGTTGGGGTTTGTCGTCGAGCAGGGGAAAGCGCAAGCTGACAAAATTAAGCGACCTGTCTTCTTCGGTGAGAATGGCGCTCCGGCGCTGCAATATGAAATTGATGCATTTCACCACGAATGGCGCTGCGGTCTTGAAATCGAGGCAGGCCGCGCATGGCTTGGTAATGCGATTTATCGAGACCTCATACAAGCACTGGTCATGGTTGAATTGAACGTTCTCGCTCTTGCTGTTCCCAATGGCTACCGGCGTAAGAGTCTGGGACGAACCGTAGTTAGCAAGGACTACGAGGGGACCTGTGCGGTCGCGGACGCACTTTACGGCCATAGCAGGGTTCGAATGCCTTACCATCTCATTGTAATCGGCTATTAATTGCATGTCATAGAAAGCCGCGAAGTCGCTTCAGATCGGTCGACGAGAAAATTTGAATGACCAAATGGAATGAACTTTGTTATACAAAGATCGCATCTTCTTGCAGCGGCTACTTGGGATTATTTTATCTCGCCATCGCAGGAACGACAATCTACGCGGCTAACGTCTCATCTCAAAAAACAACGATATGTTGGAGCCAATTTAGGACACTGCCGGCAAGATGGCGCAATGCCTCTACGATTTCCTCCTTAAAGATCATGCCTACCGTACCAGCGCCGCCCCACAGGGCCTTAGCCATATATTCGCGTGCTATATCCTTGCCTTTTTCGAGAACCTTGGCACCCTCGCTTTTGGCCGCATCGAGGATTTTGCGTGCCCACGCCAGCAGAGCACCTCGTCTACCTATTTCACGCGGATCGACGGTGTCCGACTTTAAATGGTCCCTGATTTGCTCCGCTGCGTCTTTAATCTCGCTACCGAGGGATGGCGGTTCCTCGATCGGCTCAGGCGGCTGGTTATGCCCAATTTGTGCCAGCGCACCGGTCGGGCCTTCGCCAAGGGCGGCAAGTACTCCGTCAACACCAGCCTCGATATTGGCACGAAGGTCGACTTCGCCTGGCCTACTGAGATCAAAACCGGCGGCAGTCTCCGCGAGGGATGCGATCTCCGAAGATAGCGCGTCAGCGAATGGGCTTTGGGCATCAGCGAGAAGCGGCCCGATGTCGCCAGTATGGGCTGAGCTTAAATGCTGAATGTATCGCGCGACCCTGTCGGGACGGATTGCGATGGCCCACTCGCTCTTCGTTTTGTCCTGCTTTTCAGCTCCATGATCAGCCGCAGCCAAAAGCGTTGCGGCTGTTATCTGGATCGAAGGCGAGACGCCGATACCCTTGAGCCGGTGATAGATATCGAATCCGGCGAAGACGCCGAACTGCTGACTAAAGCCGAGGATAAGCGTCCGGCCGTTCGGCTCAACCTCGAAGCCGTCAATCCCTGTGACTTGGATGCGGAACTCCTCTGCTGAACGGCTCTTGCCTCCGTGCGACAGATTCCAGATGTAGAGCCTGACAACGTGCTCCACGCCGTCCTTGCGCATGGCGAAACGCGCTGGATGGACGCCAAGGCCGGTAAACCGCTCGACGTGCCAACCGTCGGCGACGATGGCGTCGATGACCCGCCCGAACAGGCCTTCCTTGTTGAGACGAGCCATCTCGTGTGCTCCTATGCAGACTTAGTCGCGAACAGGGTTCCGGCGACGTCGGGCGGGAGGGCGGAGCCCTTGTCAAATAGCTTCAAACCTTCGTTGATGAGGTGCTCAACGAGTCTGTAGGGCTGCCCCTCCTCAGGATAGAGCGCCTCCACCACCGCCTTGAGCGCCCCATCGGAATCGAAGCTGCCGACGTTCCACTTCGTCCCGGCGCCGTCCGTCGTTCCGCGCTTGACGTCCATGTCGATCGCGTGCGCCATGGCGAACTTCGCCGCCTCGATATCGGTAGAGAACAGCCCTTCGGCGGCCAGCGAAGCCAGTATCCGCTCGTTGCCGGACGTCACGCCGATAGTCTTCTTGTCGGTGGTCTTCTCCGCTGCCATCTCTCCGTCTCCTATCGCTTGACCAATTCGGTGTGCCGGGCCGACTGACGTTCCAGCGCCCACTCGGACCGAAGGCGACCCTTCAGCGCCTCCCGTGCGCGAGCCGGCGGCAGTTCCTCCTCGTAGACTAGCAGGACGACTTGGTCGGCCATGTCCGGAAGAACCTCCACGATCCGCGACCGATGGCCGCCGTCGAGACGTCCAAAGGGAGAGTCGATCACGATCGGACCGCGTAGCTGCGCGTTGTTCTGCAGCGCCGCGACGAGCGAGAGCGCGACCACGTGCTCCGCGCCCGCCGATCGCACCGGGATGTCGCTGCCATCCCGATGGACGATCATCAGACCGTAGCTGTCGTTGATGCGCAGTCCTGCGTAGTCCTGCTCCGTGGTCAGCAGCTTGAAGTATCGGCTTGCGTCCGCCTCCACCCGATGACGGAGCTGGTCGCGGTAGACGTCCACGCTGTCCTTGAACAACTCATACAGCCTGCTCGCCATGTCGCGGCGCCGGCGTTCGGAGTCCATCTGCCCGCCAGCCAGCTTGTCGAGACGCTTCTGAATGTTGTCGCGGTAGTTGGCGTTCCCGGCGAGCTTTTCGTTCGTCGCCTTGATTCCTTCCTCCAAGGCCGCGATCTGCCGAACGATGGAATCGTAATCTCGACGCAGCCCTTTCAACTCATCCTCGGCATCGCCGGTCAGCTGCTTCTCGATCTCTTCGATCTCGGCCGACTTCGCATACATCTCGAGACGCTTTGCCTCGAGGTCTGCCCATAGCAGGCGCAGGGCCTCGGGGTTGGACACTGCAAGCTGCGCTTCGAGCGCGTCGAGTCTGCGGCGAACCCCGCCCAGCTCGCGTTGCGCCTCGTCCGTCGAACCCTGCCCGCTCGGAAGCATTGCTCGGATTTTGGCCTGCGCTTCCGGCGGGACGGTCTGCAGACATGTGGGGCAGGACGCCTCGTGACCCTCGGCGAGACTGTGAAGGACCTGCGCCCGCGTGACGGCGCTCTGAAGTTCCACTTCACGGGCCCGGTGAGCGGTGACCGCCACGACCAGCCGGGGTCGAATGATGGCCGACCAGGCCGGCGCCATGGCCTTCCCGATATCGTCCTTCTTCTCGCTGATGATCTTCTGCAGGCCACCCACCTCACCGGCGAGCCGATCACGCTTGTCCAGAAGCGTCGCCATGCGCTCGCGACGGCGCATGTCGTCCTCGATCGCGACCTTCTTCGCTCGCAGCCCCTCAAGGTCTCTCTCATGCCGAAACAGGTCCTGAGTGAGCACCTCGCGCTCTTCGACCAGACTTTGGAGCTGATTGCCGAATTCGCGCGTCTTCTGATCACCTTGGGCGGCGACCGCCACCCGTTCCTCGGCCTTGTCCAGCGCCAGCTTCAGAGTGTCGCGGGACTTCGTCAGCGTCGGCAGACCGAGGATGCGTTCGATCGCCTGGCTGATCTTGGGCCCCATGTCCGTGTCGCCGTGGAGCAGGTCCTCGTACTCCTGCAGCAATTCGCCGTCGAACAGGAAGAACCGAGCGATCTGTTCCGGCAGGATGCGTTCCAATTCGATCGCCGCCTGCTGCGCGGGCAGGATGTGTCCGCCGCGCTCGAGATAGTAGTCGGCGACGTAGTCCGAATGCCCGGCGGGGGCGCCCGCCCCGGACTTCGGTCGACAGGTCCGGGTGAGCCGGTAGTCCGCCCCTGCGTGGCTCAGCTCGAGCCGCACCTCGAAGCTGCGCGCACCGTCTGCGCGGGCCTCCCAGTTGATCATGTCGTGGAAGGAGACCGCCCGGCGCCCTCGGCCGATGATCTTGCCGAACAGCGCGAAGCGGAAGGCGTTCAGCAAGGTCGTCTTGCCCCGCATGTTCTCGCCGTAGAACACGGTGACGCCCTCGTCGCTGGGCAGGTCGAACGCCTGCTCGCCCTTGAACGCACCGAAATCCTTCAGGTGAAGGGACTTGATCCGCAGCATCAGTTCGCCTCCGCCGCGCGCTGGGCGATCGCCTCGTCGACCTGACGAAGAACGTTGTCGGCCACCACGCCGTCTGCGTGAAGGCGCAGGATCTCCAGCACGAGATCGCGATCGACGTCGGGATACCGGTCGGATCGCACCCGTTCGATAGTGTCGGCGACCGATGCGTCCCGATTCACGCGAGCTTCGTCAGGCATCTGCCATCTCCATCTCTTCCAATTCGTCGGCTTCGAAGCCGTTTCCGGTCAGCGTCGCCCAGTCGAAGCCAGCCGCCGCGGCCAGGCGCCGGAGGTCGGCGACCGCGCCAGGGTTGACGGCGTGGCCGCCGAACTCGATCGCGCGCGCCAGCTCTCCCTTCAGGATCGAGCCGCCCATCGCGTCGTCGTCGTCGGTTTCCGGCACGACGATCACGTCGTGCAGATGCGCAAGCGCCTTACCCGGAGAGCGGCGCAGCACCCGGCCGCGGCGTTGGATAAACTCGCGCGGGTTCTTCGACGACGCCAGGATCAACGCGTGGGTAACCGAAGGAATGTCCACCCCCTCGTCCAGGCAGCGGATCGACACAACGACGCCGCCGCGCTCCCCGAACACCTCGAGCGTGCGGGCGCGGTCACCGACCATCGCGCTGTGGTATTCGTAGACGTCGGCGATGCCCGCTTCGGAAATCGCTCGCTTGACGGATGCCAGCTGCCCCTGATCGTCGCAGTAGACGATCCAGCGCTGGCCAGCCCGATACGCGCGAGCCAGGATCGCGCCGGCGAGCGGCACCTTGGCCTTTGCCGACTTGATGATCCTGGCGCGCCTGATCAGCAGCAGCTTCAGACGCGCGGACTGACCCGAGTCGGCGTCGCCGCCGCCAGCCATCGATCTCGCGTAGAGCCGACGGAACTCGTCGGTCACGCTGATCCACTCGGCCCGCTCGCCCGCGTCCAGCGACACCGTATGGACGTTGTAGGCGTAGGGCGTGAGGGCGCCAGCCCGGATCGCATCCTCGAGCCCGAACGGGGGCGGCACGATGCCCCCGAAGTAATCCAAAATCAGCTTGGTGCCGTCGGGGTCGCCCGCCCGCTCGGGGGTCGCGCTGAGCCCAAGCCGAGGACCCGTATCCAGGGTCAGCAGCCGGCTGGCGCCAGCGGCGCCCAGCCGATGCACTTCGTCGGCGACCATGAACAGATGGTTACCCCCGACCAGCAGCCCGCGGAACTCCTCGCTCGAAGCGGTCTGGATGGTCGACACGACCGCACGAGGAGCGCCTTGCGCCCCCGGACGCGTCCAAGTGCGCAATCTGGCGCCGTCGCGCCAGGTGGCGTTGCCGCCGCCACAGACCATCAGCTGCAAGCCGGCATGCGCGAACGTGCCGCGCAGCTCAACCTCCCACTGATTCAGGAGAAGTTCGCTCGGGACTAGAACGAGCGGCGTCTCGCCGCGCCGGAACGCATCGCCGATCGCGCACAGGGCGGTGAACGTCTTGCCCGAACCGGTGGCGTGCTTCAGGATTCCCCGTCGCCCTCGCGCTTCCCACGCATCCAGCCCAGCGACCTGATGCGGACGAGGCGCGCGCCCGTCGGCGCTGCCGGCTTCGGCCGACCAACGCGCCGCCTGCTCGAGCTCGAGGCAGATTTCGTCGACGAAGTCCGGCCAACGCCCCGCATCGGCGGCCGACACGATCGCCTCGCGGGCGGTGTCGGGCAGCGAGCGCACTGTGATCCCCGGCCACTGATCGTCCCACACCCTCTCGAAATAGGCGGCCTCGTCCTCGACTCGCAGCCCCTCGCCGTCATCTCGCCAGCTCGCGAACACGTCGACGGACTCGAGGTTGCCGTCCCTCGCCAGACCAGGCCAAGTCTCGTTCATCGAACCCTTGAACGCGACACGATCGCCGAAACGGTCGGCGAGGATGCCCACCTTGTCGTGGAAAAGCCGCTTCGGCCGCCCGCCGGCCTCGTCGCCCACCCATGCGATCTTGCAGTCGATCACGCCTGCGGCGACCAGGGAGGCAAGCACGACCGCGGGCTTGGACATTCCGTCGCTCGCCATCAGCTGCCTGAACGATTCCGCGATCGCGGCGCCCGCCTCGGCCTCGGCGCGCTCGCTGTAGCCGTCGCGCAGCGCCTCATGGTCGCCATCGGAGAGTATCGGCGAGCAGATCAGACGCATCTTCCCGCCCGCACCCACGAATTCCTTCAGGCTGGGCCAGGCCAGCAGGAAGATCGTGCTCGAGAAGAAGCCGACCGCGCGATCATACGTCAGCGCCGCACGAACCGCCGGAAGGTAGAATCCCTCCGCCACGTCGTCCTCGGGTTTGTGGTACGCCCGCTTGAAGTCGTGATCGCGAAGCCGGCCCATGCTACGCCCCGGCCATCCGGTCGCGCGTCATCTCGACGCGCTTGACTATGGCATCGGCCAAGCGCCCCGGCGGGCACGCAAGAAGGGTTTCGGTGACCGCGTCCCCGTCGCCGGGGCGCAGTCGACGCTCCTGATGCGCTATCTTGCCCGCCGTGGCCTCGATGATGGTGGCCGCCCTGACCTGAACGTTACGCGACCAAGCGAAGTCGTTGTAGAGACCAGCATCCCAGATCACGAACACGTCGTCCTCCGCCGCATATCCGGCCAGCAGGACGATACGCCCGCCCGAATGGTCGAAGTTCGCCCGCTGTCCCCGCTTCTGGCCCGGAACAATCAGCTGGATCTTGTGCTCGCCCGTGGGCCTGCCCCCGGGGGGGCGGGTCGCGTTGAACATGTAGACCCGCACCCTTGTCGGCAGAGGCGGCGCAAGGTCGGCCTCCATCGGCTTCTGGTCGAAGTCGCTGTGCGAGCGCACACGGCCGCCGAGCGCCTGAAGAAACCGGCGATGCAACTCCGACTGCGGGACCTTCTCCGTCAGCAGCGACAGGCCATCGTCAGCGCCCAAAGCGGCCTCATCGCCCCCTCGTTCCTGATCGGGCGCTACCGGGACGATCTGGACGCTGCCCATGATGTCGGCAGTCACCGACTGGACGTGTCCGCCTGCGGCGACTTCGGCGAGCCAACGCTCGAAGTGATCACGACGAAGACGCCATTGGCCGCGCAGCTTGAAGCCAGGCAGCTCGCCGTCGGCGAGCATGGACGTGACCGTGCGCTCGCCCAGCTTGAGGCGAGTCGCAACGTCTCGGATGGTGAGAATATCGTCCATTTTCCTCAGCCCATATCGACAACGCAGCTGCCTTTTCCGCAAACTACGCAGCTTAGTAAGCTGTAGATCAGCTAAAAATCAGCTGGTGTCAACTGACGTGGTTCATCAGTGACCGGATCTGGTGGAAGTCGGGGAAGGACGTCCGCCCCTCCGACATCAGCCGCCGCATGACTTCCGCATGGACGCCTTGCACGCCCCGCGCCGCTACTTCGGGTATGGCGGTCGCATCATCGACGAGGCGGACGAGGTCGATCTCGGCATTGCGGCCGACGGGCGCGGCTCGCGCCGCCGACGGCTTGCGGAGGTTCATGACCACATCGAAGTGGGCGACGTTCTCCTGCCCGTCGCGACCCTTGTAGCCCTTATGGCTCTGCTGCTTGCGGTCCAACGACGCGGCCTCATGGAATTCGAAGCCGGCGGCGGCGGCAGCTTCGCTCAGAGACCGCCACACCGCGCTGTTGGTATTGTGGAAGACGACCGTGGCCCACCCCCCCGGCTTGAGAACGCGCGAGATCTCGGCCAGCGACGCGGCCATCAGGCCGGAATAGTCGTTCAACGTCTTCCCACCATGCTGGGGGGAGAGGGAACGGTTGACCACAGCCTCCAGCGCGGGGTCGGTGACGCGACCAAGCCACGCCTCCCAGATCAGATTGCAATCGGCGTAGAAGATGTTCGAACCGAACGGCGGATCGGTGAAAACGTAGTCGATGCTGCCATCCGGCACGCGCGACAGGTCGGTCGCGCTTCCCGTCAGCACCTTCGGCGCATCGGGCGTCGCAGGCTTGAAAGCCGCGTAGTAGGACTTCAGCTGGCCGATCTTCTTGCGCATCACCTGCAGGACGTTCGCTTCGGCGGACAGTTGGGGAACGTATAACGTGCCGGTTAGGGGCCGATGCCCTCCTCGCGCATTGAACCGGCGCATCTTTGTGCCATGCCAGGCGGTGTTGGTGAAGGCGAACGCCAGCGCGGAGCGAAGCCGCTCGTCGAGCTCCGCCTGAATGGCCTTCCACAAGACCGAAAGGGCCAGCCGATTTCGATCGGTATACATGTCCCGCACCGCCCTGACGCCCTGCAGATGAAGCGCGCATCGCTGATACATCTCTCGATCGGCGCCGAGCGGTACGTCGGGAAAGGGAGCATCGACGATGACGCCAGCCAGCAGATCTGCGTCGCGACGGTCCTCCTCGGTCGCCGCACGCTGGCCACGCCTGCCGTCCGCACGGTCGAAGGCGACGAACGCTGGTTCGTTGCCGATGACCTCGAAATGGCGCCGGTCGGCCCGATGATCGCACGACGGGCACTCCGTCTCGCGTGTGATCCGGCCCGTCGCCCGATCCACCGTGTCCCACAGCAGGAAGTCGTGGCGGCACTCGGGGCAGCGGTGCCTCGTGCTCCACAACGTCCACCTGATGACCGCCGGTTCGCCGTTCTCGTCGCGCGTAGAGTAGAAGCGATCGAACTCCGGCTTCACCGAAGCCGCAATCCTGTCGAATGCCGCCTCAAGCGCCGCGCCGTCGCAGGTGTTCGTGTGGTTCCAAGCGAGATGGCTCGCCGCCGGCGACAGGTCGTTCAAGATCGCGCGGCGACCTTCCATCGCAGCGGCGACGCCGGTCATGCCGGAACCACAGAACGGATCTAGCACGACGTCGCCCGGCTTAGAGAAGTGGCTGATGAACGGGCGTATCGCCTCGGGCGGCACCTTGGTATGGTAGCTGTGCGCATTGTAGAACGCCGTGTTCCGCGACCCGGGAACCAGGCGGTCCGACGGCGGCCCGTCAGGAGCCCTGCCGCCGTTGCTCGCCGGCAGCGGACCGTCCGTCACGTAGCGCGCGACGAAGTCCGTCATCCGCCCCGCGGCTGGAACCGGCCCGAGCGCGGCGCGCCTCGCCTCGACACCGCCGATCGTGATGCCGGTGGCGGAAAGATCAGCCTGCAGCACGTCGCGCAGCACTGCGGTATAGAGGTGGTCGGGATCGGTTGCGCCCTCAGATAGCGCACGCTGGATCGATGCATCGACGAACGCCGGCGGGGCGCCTTCGCGCTTTCTGACAGGGCGGGTCCGATGCGCGAGCGTCAAGGTCAGATCGAGCCTCGTCACCTTCTCCTGCCCCAACAGCCCCTTTACGCCCTTGATCGAGGGTTGCCCCTTGTTAAGGACGTGGACGCTACGCGTCTCCAGGCCCGCATCCGACAATGCATCCTGCACTTCGGTCCACACGCGGTCGTCCGTGTTCGAGAACGCCAAAACGCCTCGTCCATCCCTGCGCATGATCCGGCCAGCCTCACTGAACGCCTTCGCCATGAGATCTCCGTAGAGATCGAGATTCTTGCCCCCGGACTCGCGGGGTCGGCGCTGATTGACCACGATCTCGTTGGTCTGGTCGGTCTGCGCTCCCAGCCAAGCGTCCCAGAGCAGCGAACTGTCGGCGTAGAAGATGTTCGAGCCAAACGGCGGATCCATGAACACCAAGTCCGCCGCCTGATCGGGGATGCAACCAAGATCGGTAGCCGACGACTGGAATACCTGCGCCTGGGTCTGGATGCCCTGCCGGCTCTCGTAGAAGCGGAGGACGTCGGCAGCCTTGCGTCGGAAAAGGCTGAGCACGTTCCATTCGTAACGCAGCGACGACACATACATCGTGCCGGTCATGACGTTCGTGGGACGCTTGGCATTCCACTGATAGCGCTTCGACGCGCGGTTGACGCAGGCGGTGAACGCGAAAAGCAGCGCCTCGCGCGTTCGGCCCTCCGCCACCTGCACGATCGCGTGCCGGATCGCAGCGAGCGCGTGCAGATTGCGTCTGCTGTAGAAGTCGGCGGCCGTTGCGATGCCCATCGCCGCATGCGCCGACCTCCACATCTCGCGGTCGGACCCGAACGAATTCGAGGGTATCCAGTAGGGGATTGCCGTTCCGGCGACCTCTTCGATCAGCGCCATCTCCGAAGCCGTCGGCTCGTGCGCTGAAATGCGCCTACCCGATTTCGAAACGTGTGTCTGGACGGGCACCTCGCCGACCCAGATCAGTCGACTCTTCTCGAGTATCAGAGTGCATACCGGGCAGACCAGCTCCTTGCCGAGCCCCTCATGCAACGCGTCCCAGTAGGTGATGTGCTCAGAGCAGCCGTCGCATGCAAACAGGTCGCTCCAGACAGTGTATTCGATCCGCTCGCCCTGACTTCCGATCGGCACGTAGAGCCAGTCCATCGTCGCCCGCACGTCGCGTTCGACCTGCACCAACGCCTCCTTGAATGCGACCGGATCGCAGGGCGCGGTGTAGTTCCGAGCGATGTGGACCGCCGCCGGCGACAAGTCCGAAAGAAGCGCGTTCCTGCCGGTGTCTAATGCGGCAACTCCGGTCATGCCCGATCCGCAGAACGGATCGCTGACCAAGTCGCCAGGACTGGTGAAAGCCTCGATGAAAGGGATGATCGCTGACGGCGGGACTTTCGTGTGATAGCTATGAGCACGATACGTTGTACTGGCCTTGCTCACATGGATGAGGGGCGGGATCGCCTTAGCCGTCCTCGGAGCAGCCTTTGATCGACCGGTCGATGATGGGATAATCGAAGGCCTGCTCGGATACACGATTGCATCTTGCTCAGCCCACACGCGGACCGCAGCTGTGACCGCTGTAGCGTCGGATTCAATCGCGCCCCGCACATCCTTCGGCAAGCGTCCGGCCTGCAATAAAAGCAACTCTGGCGGCAGGCCAAGGATCGCACCAATCAAACCGATTTGCTCTTCATTCGGAAGACGCTTGCCACTCTCCACCATACTCAAGTAACTTTTATCGACACCAATCTGCGCTGCTAACGATGCTTGAGATATACCCATTGCATCGCGGCGTCTTTTAATTTGCAAACCTACCGCGACCATCGCTTCCTCCGTGGAGCCCGATTGAGCTAGTTGACAAAAATAGTCAACGGGCTATCCGCTGTGGTTCGCGTCGCCGAAACGTCGAGCATGCGAAGCAACTTAACTCGCGATGGGGTGAGCCGAGATGACCGCTCTAAAGCGGACACGACCTTTCCTTCATCAGCGCACAGCTGCCCTTAGGTAACGAAAATTATTCCTCTTTTCGCGGTTTGGGCAAGATTGGTTGCGTGCTGTCGGCGTAGGTCAGCCAGTTCTGCCAGATAACCATTGTGCGCGCTTCGGTGACCTTCTTCCGGCAGCCAAGCGCCATAGCGCCCCGGATCGTGCCTTGACCCCACCATTGATAGACGGCGTCGCATTCGGCATCGCGGTAGGCGATCCACGCCAGTTCTGCCGTGCGCAGCTTCGCTAGCGCGGCCGTATCCTGTTGCTCCGTCAATCGCTTCGTTGCCGCCGCATAATATCGGTTGAGCTCGGCATCGGCGCGGGAGAGTTCGGCGGCGAGACATTGCTCGACATCGCGGGTGGCCGAGCCGTCGCATGGGTTTCCGGCTGCCAGCAGCAGCGCGGCGATGATAATCGACATACCTCTCCTCTCGGCCAATCGACGCGGTTCGATCTACAACGTTTCGACCCGATCAACCGCCCCCGGCTCGCTAGCGATCGATCGGATGGTCACCCGGTCCACCAACACCTGCACGCCCCAGGCGACTGCCGCCAATACCGCCCACGGCCAGCCGCGCGTCAGCCACACATCAAGGTGGAAGCCGTTGGCAGGCAGCGTCAGCCCGCAGACGGTGACCGCCAGCCACTTGAGGCTGTTCATCGCGAACGACGCGCCGCTCATGATCCACAGCTTCGTCCGCGACGATCCCGGCCGCCACGCCGCCCACAATAGCAGCGCAGCAGGCGCGCCAATCCCGGCCCACACCGTCCATTCCGGTCCGAGGTTCACCTTCGCGACCATCGCGGCGACGAACGAAAGCACGCACAGCAGCAGGATCAGCGGCAGCGCGCGGAAGAAGCCGGTGGCGTTGAGCACACCAACGAGCATCAGCAGCGCGACGATCGCGACGGCTCCGATGACGGCGATCATGACCGTGCGCCCTCAGAACGCCGCGCGGTCGGTCTTTGGCGCGGCGCCATCGACGGCCGCAGCGAAGGTGCGGTCGCGATCGCGGCCCTGCTCGGTGCCGTCCTGCAGCCGGATCGTGTTGTCGTTGTAGACGACCGAGGCGGTCAGGTTCGGCAGCGCCCCGGGCCGGCGCTGGAACGGCGTGATCGTGCCGCAGACGGATTTCAGCGGCGCGCTGCACCACGCGAGCGTCATGCCCTGGTCGCGGCTGCCATCAGGCCTGCCGTATTTGGCAACGACTTGGCGCAGGAAGACGTCGCCCTTCATCACGTCCTGCGGCATCGTCAGATGGACGCTGGTGACGGTCGACCCGCCAGCGGGCGCGGCGGTGAGGCCGACGGTGATGGTCTCGCGGTTCGGGCCGACGCCTTGAAGCTGGGTCATCACCCGGTCGGTCATCGCCGGCGACGTGGCGGCGCCAGTGCGACGCTGCGCCGCCTCTGCGCGGACACGGGCGGCGAAACTCGGGCCGTAGCTTACGCCGCTGGTCGCCGGCATCGCATAGCCGGCCTTCACCAGCGCGGCCCGTGCCTCGCTCGCCGACATGCCCAGGCGGACCCCGGCTACGTCGAGCGGAAACGCCAGCGTTTCCGGGCCACTGCCGCCCTGCGGTGTTGCAGCAGTCGGCAAGGCGGCGGGTGCCTCCTTTCTGGCCCCGATCCGCTGGATGACCTTAATCGATAGCGTCTGCGCCGATCCCGGCACGGGTGCGGCGGCGATCACGATGGCCGCGGCGGCGAGCGTCTTCTTCATGGTTCCTGCTCCTGGTTTCGTTCAGCGGATGGCGATGGTGACGAAGCCGGCGGTGTTGGACGCGCCCGCGACGTGGCCCGCATCGAAGGCGTGGGCGACCCCGACCCGCAGCGACGACGTGGGCGACAGGACGGTCGACCAGCCCAGTTCGAGGTCCAGTTCGCGAGCCTCCGGGGCGAGATCGACTGCGACGGTGCGGGATACGAGCGCACCGCTGACGAGGTCGAACGACACCGGCGCCAGCAGCATGGCGCGGGCGCGCTCCACCCGCAGCGGCGACGACAGCCCGAGCGTCGCGCGGCCGCCGAACAGGCCGCGTGCACCCTCCAGCGCGAAGGCACTTCCAATCAGCGGTCCGCCGAAGCGCAGCAGGTCCGAGCCCCCCGACGCCCTGGTCGACGAAGCCGTGGCGCGGGCGGCGATGTCGATCCCTGCCAGCGTCTGGCGGTAGGTCAGCGTAGCCAACGTGGTCCGCGCGCCGGCCAAGCCAAGTATCGCGTCGCTGCGCATGCCGAGCACCTGATCGCGTTCGGCGAGGTCGGACAGTTCAAACCCGAAACCCAGCGGCATGGCGAAGCCGATGATCTGTTGCCGGAGACGGCCGTCCCGAGACGTGCCACTCGAGAAGGACGCCGACCAACCCCCGCCGGACCATGCCGACATGCTGCCGACCGGCATCGATGCGATGCCGCGCAGCGCCGAACCCGCCAGCCCGTTGCCGCCACCGATCGCGACGTTGGTGCCGAGCGTGACCTGCTGCCCGGCGGCAGGTGCGAAGGAGACAACGGCAGGTACGGCCGGACGCATCCCGGAATAGGCGCCGACGTTGGTCGCGAAGCCGAAGCGGGCGGCCTCGGCCTGCGCCGCACGCCATGACACATCCGTCTGCCCGACCATCGCACTGGCCAGCAGACCCGACCCGCGAGCCCGCACGCCGGCCGAGCCCGTCATCCCATAATCGCGGCCGTAGCGGTCGAACACCGTCATGCCGCCGACCTGCCCGGTCAGCGCTGCCGCCGCAGCCGACCCGCCGAACGGTGCCGATGTCGTCAGCGACGAAAAGCGCGTTAGCACCGCATCGGCGGCGACGAACGATGAAGCGGGCGCCTGCGCCTGCATCGCCTTCTCGACGTTGAGGATGCCCGCACCGAATACAGGATCCACGCCGGGCGCCCCGGCGTCGGTGGCGGTATCGAGCAGGATGCGGCTGATCGCCTTGCCGCCGAGTTGGGGCCAATATTGCTTGAGGAGCGCTGCCGCTCCCGCCACCGCAGGCGCGGCGAAGCTGTTGCCGGTGACGCTGACGACCTTGCCGTCCTTGTCGACGACCTGGACGTTGTTGCCGCCCGCCGCGAGCATCCGGTCGTCGAGCGGGCCGGCATTGCCGTTCGCGCTGCGCGGGTTACCGTTCTGGTCGACCCCGATCGCGAACAGGAACCAGTCCTTGTTGGCGCGGTCGGTGCCGACGAGATTCTCGGCGAACTCGCCGGTGAAGCTGTCCTTGCCGGTCGCGTTGTCGATCGAATTGACCAGCAGCCGGTCGGCGAGGCGCACCTGATCCATCGCGGCGCGCTGGTCCTGCGCCAGCTGGCCGGTGCCGAAGCCGTTCAGCGACAGCACGCTGACGAACGCACCTTTCTCGACGGCGTAGCGGATCGCCGGTGCGATCAGCATCGCGTTCGCGCTGCTGCTCTCCGGGATCGGACCGGTGCTGCCTGCGGTCTGGCCCGACAGGTCGGCGCCGACGATCTTGAGCGCGAGCAGCGTCGCCTCTGGCGCCAGCCCTTGCGGCCCCGCACCGTTGCGGGCGGCGAGCGCGATGGAGGCCACCTCGGTGCCGTGGCCGACCTTGTCGTCGATCGGAAACGGCGCAAGCGTTTCCGCTGCACAGGTGCCGCATCTGGCGATCCGCTGCTCGAAGCCGGTGCTGTCGGGCGAGATGCGCCCGGCGAACTCGGGCGTCGCGCGGTTGATGCCGGTATCGAGCACCGCGATCGTCACACCCTTGCCGGTGATGCCGCGGTCATAGGCGTAGGCGGCCTTCGCGATGACTACGGCGCCCGATGCCTTGTATTCGGCGCTATCGGCGGACGACGTCGGCGACGGTGCGGGGCTGGGCGCGGGTGTCGGTGCCGGTGTGGCGGTTGGCGGAGCGGTTGATCCGCCCGAATTGACGCCACCGCCACTACCGCAGGCGGCCAGCAGCAGCCCCGCCGATATCACCGATATGTTTGCTATGCGCGCGCGGCGCCCGCGCATCCGTCCCTCAACACCCAACGCTTGAACCCCCGTTCGCGTCGGTGCCGGTCGGCTCCAGCCGGCGGCACCGCCTCCCATAATGCGAGGCGGTGCCGGCCCGAAAGCCGGAAGTTGGAAACCTGTGATGAGACAGGCGCGAACGCCTTTAGGCCCGAAGGCCCTGGACATACGCGTCCGCCTCCCGGCCGAAACTGGTTCGACCGGGCATACGGCTACCCATCACGAGGTTTCCACGCCTCGGCCCACCTGCTGGTGAGCGGGCACAGGTTAAGCGATCTGCGCGCCTGTCGGCAATGCAAATCTTCGCGGCGCAATGTCGGGTATTCTTGACATGGTAAAGAGATGTTTACTTTTGTCGAGATTTCACGACATGTTTAGGCGGCCGGCTGCAAGTAATGGCGTTGCTGGACTGACGTTTCGGCTAAGTATTGACTCAGTGTATACGGCTGCTGATATCGACCAGAATATGAACCCTTTTGGTAGCATATGTTGGTCACGGCACTGATCGAAGCGCGGCAGTCGATGGGCATGTCGCAACGCGCCTTGGCGACACGGATCGGCGTGCCTGCGCTGCAGATTAAGCGGCTCGAACGCGGCGTCGGGTCGGTGGCTACGCTGACGGCGGTGATGGCGGCGCTTGACTTCCGGCTGACCGGCATTGCGCCGGGCAAGGATCTCGCCGCCCAACTGCGCGCCTGCCGCTTGCGGCGCGGCCTGACGGTCGTCGACGTGGCGGCGCGCGCGAAGCTGTCGCGCACCACGGTCGCCAGCCTCGAGCGCGGCGGCGGAACGGTCGCGAGCCTTCTGCGCCTCCTGAAGGTGGTCGCACCGCGAGCGCGGCGCCGGGCACAGGAACGCGTTTACTGGAGCGAGGGCGATAAAGCGGACCGCGACGTCCGCTTCACCCCGCCCGAGTTTCTGGCCAAGATCAACGATGCGTTCGGCGCGATCGACCTCGACCCGTGCGGTCATGAGCTGAGCCCGGTGGTCGCGAAGCGCCGCATCCTGCTCGAAGAAGGCGGCGACGGGTTCGTCGACGACTGGTCGGGCGGGTTCGCCTTCGTCAATCCACCCTTTTCCGAGACGCTGCTCTGGCTGAAGCGCGCGCATCAGCAATGGTCGTGCGGGAACGTCGGCAGCATCGTCTGCCTCGTCCCCGCGCGCACCGACTCCCGCTGGTTCCACGAAACGTTAACCGTCCAGGCCGACATCTTCCTCCTGCTGGGCCGGGTGCGTTTCGCCGACATCCGCGGCCGGTCGCAGCACACGCCGTTCTCCTTGATGCTGGTGGCGTTCGGCACCTCGGCCCAACAGCGGGAACGCTGGGAGGAGATCGCCGAGGGGTACTGGATGGCCCGCTCACGCGGGCTCGCCTCACTGCCAGATCGGCCAGTCGTTGATGACGACGCGGCCCGCGACATCGACGCCGCGCTCGACCAGCAGGCGCAGGCGCGCCTCGGCGCGGGCGATGCCCTGCTCGGCGTCGGTGGGCTTGAAGGGCAGGTGGATGATTTCGCCCGGCGCCAGCCGGAAGCTGCCGCGCACGTGCGGCTGCGGCAGCAGCAGGGCCCGCGTTCCGCTCTTCGACAGCCACAGGCGGCAGCCAAGGTGTGACCAGCAGATCCGGTCGCGCGGCACGAAGATCGAGATGTCGGTCATCACCGTCTCGCCCGCCTCCTCCTCGAAGCCGATGTGAACGAGGTCGGCCCGCGCATCGCAGGCTATCTGCCCGACAGTCAGCCGCGCAAGCGGATCGAGCCGATCACCTGCCACCAGCCCAGCCGATGGCTTTAGGAGACGGTTGCCGAGCAACATGGTGGAGACGGCGGCGACATGGGCGTGGATAATGGCGTTTTCGTTGGTCATCTGGTTCTTCCCAATTTCGTCCCCACCATCGGGGACACTTCATCGGACCATTCCCCTCCTGGCGGGCGCCGCTCCGCCTTGGCCGAAGGCACCCGCGATCATCATCGCGGGTGCTCGCAGGCATGCTCAGCCGGGTGCGAAGCGCGGCGCCCATTCGTCGTGGAACGCCTCCCACTCCGTCTGGAAGGCGGCCTGCGCGTCCTTCACGACGAGATCGCGGTGTAGCTCCCCCCATCCGCTGGCACGGTGAACCCGTGCCAGCGTCACGCAATGCGCATGCGGCCGGCGTGCCGACAGCTCGTCACCCGGCATATGGACGACGGTGAGGCTGGTCAGCCGGCGTTCGAGCGCGAGGTGGCGCAGCGCATAGGCGCCGACCAGCGATAGGATATCGGCCGCCTGCCAGCCGTGGTCGAAGCGCATCGTCAGCACCGTCGCCAGCAGCTTCTGGTGCGGCTTGATCCTGGCGTCGTACCCCTCGAACACCGCTTCGAGCGCGTCCGGCTCGATCGCGACGCCGGGCGCCAGCACCAGCCGGCTGGTCGTGCAGGTGATCGGCCACAACCCGTCCGATCCCCACGCTGCGTCCTCAGGCTTGCTCGGCTGGAGCTTCGCGCGGGCGAGGTCGGCGGTGGTGTTGCGCTTGCCCTTCGCCTTGGGGCGCATCAGCGCGAAGCCGAACTCGGGCGACGAGCCCAGCGGATCGTCGAACAGCATGTCGTCGGCGGCCGCCGGGCTGATCCATGGGAGCGCCGCCATCACAGGTCCCCCCAGATCTGCGCGAGGAAGACGTCGGCGCGCTCGAACCCCGCCGCCATTTCCCGGGCGTAAAGCCTGGGCGGTTCGGAGGCGACCTGAAGGCGCTTGGGGCCGAGCAGGATCGAGGTCCCGGGATCCTCGGCCCAGGCGTGTTCCGCCACCAGCCAGACCTGACCGTGTTCCGTCAGCCACGGGCGCCGCTCGTGACACCACAGGTTTTGCTGGTGGCGCCAGCGGCCGACCGCGCAGTAGAGCATCGGCTTGCCGGCGGTCGACGCCTTGACGACCAGCGCGTCGCAGCGCGCCTCGCGCATGCCACGATCGACGATATCGAGGTCGCCGCGCGACGGCTCGATCGAGGGCACGAGCAGCAACTCCGACGCGGCGACATGGAGATAGTTGCTGAACGGCGGGCGCAGCATCAGCCGCGCCGCGTGGTCGAAGTGCCAGCCGGCCCGCTCGGCGAACGCGAGCGCCCCGGACAGCGCGCGCGCCTGGGCCAGCGCACGCTCCTTGGTGACGATATACATGGAAGTCCTTGTTCTTGCGCGAGGGCGGCGGGCTGCACGCAGCCTCCGCGCGATCATTTCGCCTTCACGGCACAGCCGCAGGCTCCCTCCATGCTCCTCCCCGCCGGCCCCGGCGGTCCTTCCCGGATGGGCGGGCTACGCCTAGCGCTCCGGCCCCTTGCCGCGCGGAATGACTGGTCCCGCGGTGTTTCCCGGCCCTTTCGGCCTTGTCACCAGGTGATCGGACACAGGCACGACGATCGCCGCCTGCGCGGACAAGCCGCCGACCGGCTTTTCCTCCGCAACAGGTGCGGTGTCATTCTGCTTCGGCGTGCTATCGACCAATGACAGGGTGCGGTCACCCTCCGTCTTGGGCAGCGCGCGTTGCACGTCCGGATGTTCCTGCCAGTGCTGCCACAAGGTTTGAAGCGCTTGTGGTCCGCCCTCGATAGTCGGGTCGAACGCTCGCTTCCTGATGGCGTCGACGAGCCGCTTGATCTCAGCCGCCTGCGATTTGGCGATGCCGGTCAGCCGCTTGTCGATGAGCACCCGAAAGGACGGGCTGGCCAACAATGCCGCATCGCTCGGCAGCAGTGCGTCGATGGTGAATCGTCCGGCGACCCTGACAACAGGAACACGGTCCCGCGCGATGCGGAGGAACAGGGCGTCAAGTTCGTGGCGCCGTCCGAGCCTGATGCGCGCCTCTTCGTCGGCCCGAGGCAGGACCACACACGCTGGCCGCGGCTCGTCGCGTGTAATGGCTTCGGTTATCCGATCCGGCGCCACCACTTCGGCCGAAGCGGCGGCTTCCCCACCCGCGTGATGCCGCCCATCATGGACGGGTATCGCCACTGGTTCAGCTGGCGCTGCGGCATCGACAACATGCGCGCGCCGCTGGATCGGTGCGTTGTCGACGATCGCGTCGTCATTGGCCGGCACGACCGCCATCACACCCACCGACGTGAGCGACCTGGCGCCAGCCAGCGCGCCGACAGCTTGCAGTGCCTGCTGTTCGGAAATCATTCCGACGGGCGGAGCAAAATCGAGCCCAGCCACGAGTTTCAGGCGCGCCTTCCTCTCGCGCGCGATTTCCGCCAGGCGGGCATCGATCGCGACATGCCGCAGGTGCAATTTGCCGATTGCTATGGCTGCCGCCTGAATGTCGGCCTAACCCGCCGCGATGGCGGCCTCGACTCGGGCAAGATGCTCCTCGGCTTCCTGCTTGCGCTTTTCGACCGCTTTACGATGCGCGGCGCTACCACTCACTTGGGCAAGGGACATGACGCAATGGTCGAGCGTCGCCTTCGCACGGGACCGCGCCTGATCGCGAAGACGATCGTTCTCCCACGCCAGATCCCGTGTCTCTTCAAGCGCATGCAGCACCGCGCGGCGTTCCCCCATCAGAGCAACGCCCTCGGGCGAGCCGACGACGCTCTTTGCGAGCGCATCATCCTGCTGCTGCCATGTCCCGAAGTAGCTTTCAGTCCGGCACCGCTCGGCCAACGCGGCGTATTGCCAGCTAGCAGCCGCATTGTAGCGGCCGATCACGGTCGGCACGCCCGCCCGCTCCAGCGCGGCGGCCCGGGTGCCGAGGTGCAATTCAGGCGTCTTGTCGATTCCGAGTGCCTCGTGCGACCGCGCGTCGATCCGGCGCTGGATGCCCCGGAGCGCGAGCCGGTCGTTGCAGATGCCGGCGAAGCGTTCCCGCAGGTGCGGCACGAAAGCTTTGCCGGCGATCGCGGCGTTGTAGTGGTCCGGCCGCTTGTCCGGGGCGAGGCTGCGGCTGACCTCGATGATCTTTTCCTGCCGGTGCGGATAGCGGACTCGCGTTTCGCCCTTGCGCTTGAACTCCTCGGCAATTTCGAAATCCCACTTGCCCGGGTCGGGCATCCATTTGGCGGGGCGATCATGCGCGATGACGTGGAGGTGGAAGTTGCGCCTGTCGTTGCCCGGCCCCGGCGCGTGGATCACCGCCGTATACATCATGCCCGTGGGTCGCCCCTCCGCGTCGCGGGCGAAGGAGCCGAGATGGTTGCAGAAGTCGCGAACGATCGCGGCGCGGTCGTCGGCACCGAGTTCATGCGGCAGCTCGGCGACATAGCGATACTGGGTCCGGCCGGCCGAACCGGGCGTGAAGATGACCGGCGGATCCTCGTCCGGCCAACCCGGCGCCTGCCGCAGGACGTCGAGGATCGCCGCGCAGGCAGGCTCGTCGGCGCGGTAGCGCTTCGGCTTGAAGGACTTCGGCCTTTTCCGACTGGCTGCCCAGCGCTTCTGTTCGGCGCGGCAATGGGCGACGAACGCTGCTGGGAGGTCGGCTGCCGCTGCGTCCAACCACTCGCTGATAGCGCCGGCCTTGATGCTCAGCCCCGCATGGCCCTGGCGCTCGCACAGATCGACGGCCTCCCAATAGGTGCGGCGACGCTCGGGATCGTCCGATATGTTGCTGAAGATGAGCGCGCGATCCGCGACCTCGACCGCATCGTCGCGCTCGACATAGTAGGCGTGATCGAGGGCGGAACCGAGCTCGACCGCCTCGATCCGCTCGACATAGGCGGCGTGGTTCGCTGCCAGGCCGCCCTTCTTGGCGGCAACGGACGAGCGGGTCACGGAGCAGGAATGGAAGTGGAAGCTGGTCGTGATCCTGTCCGCCGCCCGCGGACGACCCGGGCGGGGTAGCGGCGCGCTAAAATCGGCGGCGATCTTGTAGGCGCTTCGACCGCCGACTGACCTCTTTGTGGCCTCTTCCTTCGCCTGCTCCCTGATTCGAACGTGGCCGATCTGAAGCAACTGCTCGTCTTCCTCGCGCGCGCGCAGCAGCGCGGCGAGCCTGCCGTTCGCTGCTTCGATGCTCTGGCTGATTGCCCGCTCGCCGACCACGTTCCGCCTCCGGCACGCCGTGCCGACGGCGTGACGGCATCAGTGTGTAATGGATCGGCGCCGACCGATAGCCCCCCCCTCATGACGGCAGCCGTCACCTTCCGGATCACCCGCCCGCGGGTGAGGAGGACCGCGCCCGCAGGGCGCCATCCGGACCCGGCGATCGGGTCCGCGCACCAGCGTAGCTCGGGGTTTCCCCAGCGACGCGGAATTGCGCCTGAAATTTCCTCATCCCTCGTTACGTCCAAGCCGATCTCATCAACCTTCGGCCTGAAGGCGCTTGCATCACGAGACGAGCGCATCACCGGCATTGGATCGAACCGTCCTTATCCTCCGCAGGCAGTCGTCAGCCCGAAGGGGCTGATAGGACCAATGCGAATGTTTCCGGGAAGCAATTCACCTCCATTCTGAAGGATGTCGCATCAACGCTTCATCAGCGTCGCCCTCCGCTGCGGAAGGCACGATCGACCGATGGCCTGCCAGCCGTATTGAGGATGAAATCGTCTCGAAGGGCACTCGCGTCGAACGCAATCGCCGGATGATCGGAACGGGCGAGTTCGTAACCCGCCGGATCTATCCACCGGGTCGCGCCATCGACGGCGATCGGCAGGACACCATAGCGGCGCTTGCCCCCCGTCGTGCCAGTCAGGCGGGCGGCCTCGGGCTCTTGATCGAAATCTTCTCGTGGCCCGCGCGGCATCGCGCGTTCCCAGCTAAGGAAGAGTTGCGGATCGATCCGATCCTCCGAGGTCGGTCGATCGAGCTCCTGCGCAAGCCATGCGTCATAGTCGATCCGCAGGAGCACCGCATCGTCCCGCGTCTTCGCCCTGCCCTGCGCCAGCGCGAACGCGACGAAGGGATCGAGCGTCCCCCATCGCAGCAGTTCCCGTGCCCAGAAGCCGAACCACGGCAGGCTGGTCGTCTCCCGCCACGCCTCCAGGGACGGGATGGCGAGCGGATCGCCAGCCCCCGCCGACCAGCTCTGCGCCACCACCGCGCCGATGGCGACGCCGAGGCGGAACTCCAGATTGTCGGACACGAACCGTTGCCATGCCCGCAACTCCGCCGGCTCGGGCTTTGCGGCGCCGGGCACATGCATCCACCAGCCGAGGATATCGACCCAATTCTCCAGCATCCGGCGATCGGTCTGGGTATCACGGATGCGGAACCCGAAGCCGCGATCGGCGGTCAGCAGCCGGCCGATGGTGGCGAACCGCGCCAGCCGTGACGCCGCATCGGCCTGGCCATAGTCGGTCGCCGCTTCTAGAATTTCACGGATAGCGGGCGCGATCACCTCGAAACGCCGACCGACATAGGGCGAAAAGCCATATTGATACAGCCGCCGGCGCTCGTCGGCATCGGGATAGACGATCGAGACGATCGCCTGTCCGCGCCGAACGATCGCCCGTTCGAGCCAGTCCTCCTGTACCTGAGCCGCGAAGGTGAAGGTGCGCCGCCACAGCGCGGCGAGGTCCGCTTCGAGCGCGGCGCCATCCTTCGTGCCATCGTCGATGCGGGCGACCTCCTCGATCGCGGTCAGCAGAAACGCATCCAGTTCGTCGAGGCTGTCGGCGAAGCGGGAAGCTGGATCGGTGGCGCCGGTTCCCGCCTCGTCGCTAATATCCTCGGGCAATGCCGCTTCGAGCCATGCAAGGAAGGCCTCGTCGGTGGCGATGCGGTAATGGGTGCGGACCCGGTCACGGAGCGTTTCGAGCAACAGCGCCAGCGGCCCCACGGCCGCGTCGCCCGCCAGTTCGTCGAGGCGCAACGCCTCGCGCAGCACATCGTAGTCCGACGCCATCCCCGCGATCTGGCCGATCTGGGTGTCCTGCTGACCGGGGGCCGACGCTGCGACCGCCGTGGGAAGCGCGACCAGCGTCAACCCCTCCATACCGCGCGTCGCCCCCGGTCGACCGGCGCGGCCGGCGAGATTGCGGAATTCGGCGGCGGTATACGGCGTATCGACCATCCGTCTTGCCACGGCGTCATAGGCGCTTCGCTTCAGCGCCGTCACGAAGATGATGTCGAACGGAAGGTTGACCCCCTCGGTCAACGTCGCAGTCGCGACGGTGATCGGGCAGATCCGCTCGTCGATCAGCGCGGTCATCAGTCGGCGCAGCCGCTGCGGCATCTGGCCGTGGCTGGTCGCGATGCCATGATCGAGCAGCACGACCTCGAAGGCGTTTTCGCCGCAATAATCGACGCAGGCGGCACGCGCCTCGGCGAACCGCTCGCCCCGCCAGTCCTCGGGCGGCAGGAACCGGGGCAGCGCCTGCCAGGCCGGCAGGTCCAACGCCTCCTTGAACCATCGCATCGTCTGCTCGGGCTGCTGTGCGAGCGAGATCAGGATGCGGCGGTCGGCCTCGACCAGATGGAGGGCGGTCCACAAGACCGTCAACTGGTTGAAGCGGTAGATGCTATTGCGCATGGTCCCAGGCAGCTGCGGCATCGGCGGCGTGGTGAGGTTGAGATAGACCGGATCGCCCCGCCCCTGCACATAGAGCGGCTTGCCGTTCATCAGGTCGAGCAGCATCGTACAGCGCCGCTGCGGCGCGGTCTGGAGCACGCCAATCACCTGCCGGGTGCTGCGATAGCGCAATCCGATCGGTTGCGCGTTCGGATCATTCTCCACCCAGCGCGCCACGGGACCGGCGGCGCCGCCAGCCACGGCGGTCAGCGCGATCCGAACGAGATCGGGCGCGCGGGCGAGCAGCCGGGCGACGAAATTCTCCAGCCGGAGCGGGCGGCTGCCATGCTCGGCGAATGCCACGCGCGCGCTGTCGTTGGCCTCGGGCACGACCTGGTGCGCTTCGTCGAGGATCAGCAGCCGCAGGCGCTTGAGGATTAGCGGCGCGAGATAGCGCATCAGCGCATCCGCCTTCTCCACGGTCGCGATCAGTACGGTCGGCTTGTCCGCGTCGAGCCAATAATCGGTGATGCCCCAGTCCGCACCGCCGTAGAGGCCGGTGATGATGAGGTCGGCGCCGAGTTCGGCATGAAGTTTCGCCTCGACCTCGCCGGCCAGCGCGCGCGAGGGCACCAGGTAGAGTGCCAGCGGCACCACGTCGCCGTGATCCCGGAGCAGCAGTTCCTTCACCAGCGCCAGGTTGGCGACGAGCGTCTTGCCCGATCCCGTCGGCGTGCACAGCGCGAAGGAGGAGTGATTCAGCAGGCGATCGAGGCCGGCCTGCTGCGACGACCAGAGGATACCGCGGCCACGGGAAAACTGCTCGCGTGCATAGGCGATCACCCGCAGCGCCCGATCCGGCGCGAGGTCGGCCAGACGCGCGACTGGACGATAGATGCTCGCCGCGGCATATCCCTGCCCGACAAGATGCAGCAGCATCACCAGCAGCGAAACGTCATCGCTGAAGGTCCGCAAGGCCATCGCATCGAGCGCCTTCAGCTTGGCGAGCGCCTGGGCCAGGCGGACAGTGTCGTCACGGCGGAGGGCATCGGCGAACAGCCCGAGCGCGCGGACCAGTTCGACCGTAAAGTACCAGCCGATGCGATCCTCGGCTTCCTCGCGGAGCAAGGCCGATGCCGCGTCGCGCTGTGTCAGGTCCGGATGGTCGCGCCAGAACCTCGCGACCTTGGCCAGCACCCCGTCGAAGTCGGCGCGCAGGAAGTCGGCATAGAGGCCCGACCCCGCGCCATCGAGCGGCAGCTGCGACAACAATGCGTTCGCCATCGCGGGAAGGCCGCCGAGTTGGAAGGCCGCAGCGGCGAAGAGCTCGATCGGTGCGCGGGCTCGCATCTTGTCGTCCGCGCGGGCGAGCCACTCGAAGATCTCACCGGCACGCCGGTAGCAGTCGACCGCGCGCGTCGATGCCGACCCCTCGATTTCACGCAGCACGCCTGCCGCATGGAGTAGCCGGCGTGCGTCGGCGAGTTGCTCGCGGGAGTCGCGATCGGCCCACTGGATGGTCGGCACCTGCCAGCTCGTCTGCAGGCAACGCACATAGGCGCGCGCCTGGTCGGCGGAGAGTTCGTTCTCCAGCGCCAAGCCGATGCGGATATTATTAGCGATTTCCAGCCGCTGCGGATCGTGCTCAGGCATCAGGGCGCCGGCCAGAGCGCGTCATACAGGCCGTCGATCAGCGTGTCGCCGTCGTTCAGGATCATCTCGACTACCTGGAGAGCGTGCGGAGCCGTATAGTCGGCGGGCATCTTCTCCCACGGGATGAGGGAGGTTTGTGCGTCACGGCCGGGAACGTCGCCGCCGGCGATGAGGATCAGGTTGGTGCGCGGGAGCGGCGTCGCATTGCGCACCGACAGCAGCCGGTCGAGCGACAGGATCGCGGCGGAATGACCGTCCGGATCGAGTTCGCGCAACAGGCGCTGGAGCTGGCGGAGGCCGTGCGGTGCCGGGATATCGCGGTTGACTTGGTACCAGATGCCCTTGCCGCTGCGTGCCTTGATCCCGGTCTTCTTGTTCTTGACCAGCTTGCCATGCATCAGGTCGTCCATCACCGAGGGCTGCAGGTCCTTGCGCCACTTTGCCTCGCCAACGATGGCACGAGCGACGCTGCCATCGGCAGCCAGCGCGATGCCGATGAAATCGGAGCCTTTGCGCCCGAACAGTTCGCGCGTCCGCGTGCCGTCGCGGGCGAGTGCGAACAGGTAATGTTCGGCATCCTCATGGTGGCGGAACAGGAAGACCGGGATGCGCCATGAATGCTTGCCGACCAGTTCGTAATGCTCGCTCACCATGCCGGCCATGACCTCGCCGAACAGTCCGCGACGGGTGATCGGCGGAAGGCAGGTCGGATAGGTCGCATGCGCCGCCGGGTCGTCGGCGTCAGGATGAAGGTCAATACCCATCTGGTCATGAAAGAAGGTGCGTGCGTCGCGATGGGCCGACTCGAAATACGGCCGCATCTCGGCGATCAGATCGGCGTCGCAGTCACAATCCTGCTCGAGCAAAAGATGGCCATAGCGTCCCTTGCTCTTGATGCTGGGGTAAGCCGTTAGCCAGCGATCCAGGGCATCGGCAGGCGGTGGACAATCATGCATGGATGAATCAAGCCTCCGACCAGCAGTCTAACTCGCTGATCGAACGGGGTGAAGCATCGAAACCGTCCGGTCGGCCGAACAACTGGCTCGGGAACGAACCAGATAGTCCACCGGCAGATACCTGCCTTTAGGCACCGGTGTAGGTCCCTCAGGCCGACCCGCGTCCGGCAAATCACGGACGCCCCAATGCACTCCGCCGGTATGGCCATCACCCATCAATTGATCCGCGCCGCGAAGCGGCCCATGTTCTGCTAAAGGCGGCCCAATGAGACGGCATCGGTTTCCGCGAAGTCGCCGCCATCGACCATAATGGCCGATGGGTATTAGACGACCATGCCTAGGAGGATATTCGAACTGCGTTGCCGCTTGGCGTGCAATGCTTCGCCCCTGCGTCCGGAATTGCCCGCTTTCATCACGTCACCGTGTCGTTGCCCTGACCTGCACGTCTCGTGGGACGGGGCTTTCGCAGGTCAGCTGGAAGCAGTGTGATGACGCGCTGCTCCAGCAGATGGCCGGTGACGATCGGGATCTTCTCGACGACCGACTTGAGCCTCTGAAGCGATGCCGCCGAGGGATAGCGCGTCTCGCCTTCGCCGCCCTTACCCCGGTGCCCGAGGTGATCGTTGCGGAATTCGAGGAAAACCTCCTGATCCTTCAATTCGTCCGACACCATGTGCCTGGCCGAATGCATCGCCTGCCCCGGCTCGAGATTCGGCAACTTTGGAGCGATGTAGATCCACCACAGCTTGTAGAAGACGTCGCCCAGCTTTCGCTTAGTATCGCCGCCCGGCACCAATTCGGGAAACAACAGCCGCTCACCCGCCACCCGCATGGCGTCCACATAGCGCAGGAAGCCGAGCCGGACGAGTTCGTCTGCGATCACGTTCACTCGGCGGGCGGACTTGTTCTTGACGCGTCCCGCGTCGGTGGCGCGGATGAGCAGATAGTCGATTCCGTGCCGGTGTTCGACATCCTCGATCATCAGCTTGCACAGTTCCTCGCGGCGAGCGCCCGTGTACCAGACCAGCAGCAGCAGATAGAAAAGGCCGTCGTGGATAACGATCTCGCCCTGCTCCAGCCTGTCACCAGTGCCAGCACAGCCGGTCCAGGGCGGCAACCTGAACAGCGCCACGCCCTGCTCGCGCGTGTAGCGCTTCCGGGCTTCGCGTTCGTCCTCATCGATCGCGGTGGTGAACTCCGAAAAATCGATGACCGGCGCGGACGGGACTTGGCTGCGCATAAAGGCATGAACCTGAGCCAGCTTGTGAAAGTGCTTGTTTGTCGTTCCGGTGGAAAAGCCGATGCGGTCTGCCTTCAGCTTTTTCGCCGCGACATCTTCTTCCGCCAGCGCCACGGCCTCTTCAAGTGTCTGTGCTACCCCGCGATGACGGGGAGACTTGCCATAATGGACCGGTAGCCTGTCGAAATATTCGTCGAGCTTGAGGATGTCGGCCTTGGTCACCTTCCAGAGCGGCGTTCCCGACGGCAACGACTTTTGCAGCAAGGTTGCCGCCCACAGGATCTGCCGCAGGGTGTGCTCATCGACACTTTCCCTCGCGCGCTTGCCCTGACGCCGGTGATCGAGCAGCTTGGGCGTTTCGGCGATCATCCGTTCCGCTGCCTCGACCGGGCCGCAGTGCGCCCACGCGGGCGGGACGACCGAGACGCTACCCGCCCCCGTTGCGGATATGTCGTTGGCGGGCACGGGCGTTGCGGTCGACGTCGGCAGCGGCGCCTCTGCTTCGTCGACAGGGTCAACCAGGGTGCGCAACTGCTTCTCGGCATCGGCATAGACATCGCGATAGGTCGGGTAGAGCGCGAGTTCGACCATCCAGCGCAACCGGTCGTCAATCGCGAAGCCCGCCGCGGCAAGATGGCGGTCGATCTCGTCCTTGCGGATCGGGTTGACGCCCTTGTTCTCGCGCAACGCGATGACGGTCTGCAGGTCGGCAATGCGCTGCGCGTCCCACCCTTGCGCTTCGAGCGCGCTCTGCTCCTCCGGCAGGAACGACATATGTCCGCCCCGCGACGTCAAGCGCTGGAAATAGTCGACGAAAGCGCGGTTGGTAGCCAAATGATACTCGGCGTCGTCGGGCGTGGCACGCTGCTCGGTGCAGACCTCGGCCAGCCGCTCCTCGTACATCGCCTTGGCGATCGCCTGAAGCTCGCGTTCGGTCATGCCGCCATTGGCGCGGATACGGTCGTTCAACATGGACACCACCCGATCATACGACGCGGTCAGAACCGCGCCCCGGTTACGCGCCTGCAGCCGGTCGGGGGTCCCGAGCGACAGGCGGACATCAATCGGCTTAGTATGGAACGAATAATGAACCCGGCGCCACCAGAAAATGTGGCCGCGGCGGAAAACATGCTGAAGCGACGCCAAGGACGACCTCCCCGGACAGCCACATGGCACAGTCACCTGCACACTGGGGCATCACCGGACTGGGGTTAGCCAGCGAGATCAACTACTTAGCGAGAAATTGGCTGGGGCGGCAGGATTCGAACCTACGAATGCCGGTACCAAAAACCGGTGCCTTACCGCTTGGCGACGCCCCAGCAGCCGCGGCTTCGCGCGGTGGAGGGAGGCACTAGGGCCATCGGGGGCGTTGCGCAATATGATTTGCGCGCCGCACGGCGTGGAAACCTGTGGGGGCTGGGTCGTTGTCGGAGGGCAATCACGAAGGAACCCCGACGATGTCGACCAAGAGCCCAGCCGAAATCCGCGACGCCATGTGGAAGGCAATGGCCGCCAGCCCCTATGTGATGCTGGGCCTGACCGGCAAGCAGCAGCATTCCGAACCGATGTACGCCGTGCTGGACGAGGACGCACAGAGCGAATTCTGGTTCTATACCAAGCGCGACAACCGCGCCGCCGACGGGGGTCCGGCGATGGTGCAGTTCATCGCCAAGGGGCATGACCTGTTCGCCTGCATCAGCGGCACGTTGACCGAGGAAAGCGACCCGGCGATCATCGACAAATATTGGTCCAAGCAGGTCGAGGCATGGTACGAACAGGGCCGGCAAGACCCGTCGCTGCTGATGCTGCGCTTCGATCTGGGCAGCGCGGAAATCTGGGAAACCGACCAGTCACTGATGGGCAAGCTCAAGATGTTCACCGGCCAGACGATCAAGGGTGGCGACGAAGCTGGCAGCCACGCCAAAGTCGACGTCTGACGCAAAAAGGGCGGGGGGTTCACACCCTCGCCCTCTTGTTTCACAGAAAGTCGATCGCTCAACCTTCGTGGCGGGCGATCCATTCTTCCAGCACCGGCGCGATGCGGGTGCGCCATTTCGAACCGTTGAAGATGCCGTAATGGCCGACTTCCGGCGCCATGTGATATTGCTTCATGGCGTCAGGCAGCGCGGTGGCGAGCGTCAGCGCGGCGCGGGTCTGGCCCAGCCCGGAGATGTCGTCGCGTTCCCCCTCGATCGCCAGCACTGCCGTGTCGGTGATCGCGGCCGGATCGACCGGGCGTCCGCGATGCTTCATCGTACCTTCGGGCAGGGCGTGGGTCTGGAACACCACGTCGATCGTCTGGAGATAGAATTCGGCGGTCATGTCGCACACCGCGCGATATTCCTCGTAGAAGCGCTGGGTCGTCCCCGCCCCTTCGCCATCGCCCTGCACCAGATGCTTGAACATCTCGTAATGCGAGATCATGTGGCTACCCAGGTTCATGCTCATGAACCCGGCGAGCTGCAGGAAGCCCGGGTAGACGCGGCGGCCGGCGCCGGCATAGGTCATCGGCACGGTGGCGATGACATTCTGCGCGAACCAGGCGTGCGGCCGTTCGGTCGCCAGCGTGTTGACTGCGGTCGGCGCCTCGCGCGTGTCGATCGGCCCGCCCATCATGGTCAGCGTGCGCGGACGGTTGGGATGCTGGTCGGCACCCATCAGCGCGGTCGCGGCATAGACCGGGACCGACGGCTGACACACCGCCAGCACATGCGGGCGGGCTTCACCGGTTTCGCCGATCTTTTCGAGGAAGGCGACGACGTAATCGATATAGTCGTCGAGGTCGAAGCGCCCGTCGGACAACGGCACCAGCTTCGCATCGCGCCAGTCGGTGATGTAGACATCGGCGAACGGCAACATCCGCTCGACGGTACCGCGCAGCAACGTCGCATAATGGCCGCTCATGGGGGCCACGATCAGCAGCTTCGGCCCGCCCTCGACGCCCTCGCGCACGAAGCGCTTGAGCTGTCCGAACGGACGCCGCAGCACGACCTCCTCGCGCACCGCCACCGGCTTGCCGGCGACGGTCGTGGTGGTCAGCCCGAAGGCCGGCTTGCCGCGCGGCGCGGCGGCATGGGCAAAGACGGCCAGCGCCGATCCCAGCACCGGACCACCGCCGAAATAGGCGAACGGATTATTGGGATTCTGCAGCAACCCCGCACCGAAATTCGCCATCGCGCTGGCGCCGGCGAGCAGCGAGCGCTGCCATTCATAAGTGTCGTACAACATGGCATCCCCGAAACTGGCTGACGGGAAACACCCGTACCAGTGAAAATATAGCGATTCGTTGCCATCGGCAACGCTTCGAACGTCGTACGCCGCGCCTGTCCTTGCGCTGAAAGCATCGTTACGAATGCGACATACGTGTCCTTCGATACGTTCAAGCAATGAAGGGCACCGGATGTTCCCTTTGCGGTCGCCGCCCCCAGGCGCTAGGCAGCGCACCATGGCCGACACGCCCCCCGCCCCCGATCGTACCAAAATGCTGCCGGCGCTGCGGCTCGTTTGGCGCTTCACCATCCGGTACAAGCTGCAACTGGTCGGTGCGCTGGTGTCGCTAGTCACCGCTGCGATCGCGACGCTGTGGATCCCGCGCACCTTCAAGCAGGTAGTCGACAACGGGTTCGCGACCGGTGCGGCGGCGAGCGAGATCGGCCCCTATTTCGAAGGGCTGCTGGGCGTCGTCGTCGTGCTGGCGATCGCCACGGCCGGGCGGTTCTATTTCGTGTCGTGGCTCGGCGAGCGGACCGTCGCCGACCTGCGCATGGCGGTGCACCGCAACCTGCTGACCCTGTCGCCCGGCTGGTTCGAGGAGAACCGCCCGTCGGAGATCGCGTCGCGCCTGACCGCCGATACCGCGATCGTCGAGGGGATCGTCAGCACCACCGTATCGATCGCGCTGCGCAACCTGCTGGTCGGCATCGGCGGGGTGCTGTACCTGTTCGCACTCGCCCCCAAGCTCGCCGCGTACCTGATCGTCGGCATTCCGGTGATCGTGCTGCCGATCATGTGGCTGGGCGGGCGCGTGCGCAAATTGTCGCGGTCGAGCCAGGACCGGATCGCCGATATCGGATCGATCGCATCGGAAACGCTCGGCGCGATGAAGATCGTGCAGGCGTTCGGGCAGGAAGGGCGCGAGAGCCAGCGCTTCGAATCCGCCGTCGATCGCGGCTTCGCCACCGCCAAGAAGCGCTTTGCGACGCGTGCGGTGATGACCGCGTTCGTCATCGGCATGTTGTTCGCCGCGATCACGCTGATCATGTGGGACGCGGTCAGCGACGTCGCCGCCGGACGTACTACCGGCGGATCGATCACCGCCTTCGTCCTGACCGCGGCGCTGGTCACCGGATCGTTCGGCGCGTTGACAGAGGTCTATGGCGACCTGCTGCGCGCATCGGGCGCCGCCGGGCGCCTTGCCGACCTGCTGGCACAGCGTCCCGACATCGCCGCGCCGGCGAAGCCCGTGGCACTTCCCGAACCGGCGCGCGGTGCGGTGGCGTTCGACGACGTCACCTTCCACTATCCGACCCGGCCCGAAGTCGCGGCGTTGTCCGGCTTCTCGCTCGATGTGACGCCGGGCGAGACGGTCGCGGTGGTCGGCCCGTCGGGCGCGGGCAAGTCGACGCTGTTCCAGCTGATCCAGCGTTTCTACGATCCCGAACGGGGGGCAATCGCGGTCGACGGCGTGGACGTCCGCATGGCCGATCCGGCGGCGGTGCGCGCCCGGATCGCGATGGTTCCGCAGGAAACGGTGATCTTCGCCGCGTCCGCGCGCGACAATCTGCGCTATGGCCGCTGGGATGCGAGCGACGAACAGCTCTGGGCCGCCGCCGATGCCGCCAACGCCAGCCAGTTCCTGCGCGATCTGCCCCAAGGGCTCGACACCTATCTGGGCGAAGGCGGGGCGCGACTGTCGGGCGGGCAGCGGCAGCGGGTGGCGATCGCCCGCGCGCTGCTGCGCGATGCGCCGATCCTGCTGCTCGACGAAGCGACCTCGGCGCTCGATGCCGAGAGCGAGCGGCTGGTGCAGGACGCGCTCGACCGGTTGATGGCGAACCGCACGACACTGGTCATCGCGCACCGGCTGGCGACGGTCCGCGCGGCGTCGCGGATCATCGTGATGGATCAGGGGCGGATCGTCGAGAGCGGGCGGCATGGCGAGCTGATCGCACAGGGCGGGCTGTATGCGCGGCTGGCGAATTTGCAGTTTCACGAGGCGGGTTGAGGGGCGTTTCGTCCCTTCTCTGGCCTTCCTTTCCGCTCCTTCGTCTTTTCCCTTTCCCTTCCCCTTCCTGCCCCCTCAACCCCTTACTCCCCCGTTTGCTTCGAGCGCAGGTTCGAGCGTGTCGAGAACCGTAGTCGAGAAGGGGTTGCCCCAAGTGACGGGGTTCTCGACGGACGTTTCTCGACTTCGCTCGAAGCTGCTCGAACCAAGCGGGATGGGATGGGGAAAGGAGACTTTCCCTTACCGCTCGTCAACCTGGCGACCGCACTCGCGCCTATCGAATATCTACCCTGCCTCGAACCGGCCGGTGCACTCCCGCCCCCCTCACCTCACCGCCGCGACCAACTCCCCCGCGCGCCCCTGCAGCTGCCGGCTGAGCCCCGACAGTCCCTCCACCAGCCGCGTCAGCATCCCCGCCTGATCGCCGATCCCGTCCGCCGCGGTGGCGATGCCGCCCACCCGCGCGTCGATATCGGTGCCGGCCTCGCGCGCTTCCTCGACCCGAACGGCGATCGCCTGCGTCGTGTCGCGTTCGGCGGCGACGGCGGTGGCGATGGTCGTCGTGATCGCGCCGATCGCGGCGATGGCCGACTGGACCGCGCGCTGGCCGCCGGCGACGTCACCCAGCAGCGCGCGGGCGGTATCGACCCGGCGCGCAATGTCCCCCGCCGCAACGTCGGTCTGCCGCGCCAGCGACTTTACCTCGCCCGCCACGACTGCGAACCCCTGCCCCGCCGCGCCGGCCCGCGCCGCCTCGATCCCGGCGTTCAGCGCCAGCAGGTTCGTCTGTTTGGCCAAGGCGCGGATCAGGTCCAGCATCGCCTCGATCGTGGTCGCGACGTCGGACAGCGACTGGACATGGTCGCGATTGCGGTCGACCACCGCGTCCGCGTCATGGCGCAGCCGATCGGCCTGAGCGGTATCGCGGGTGATGCGTTCGAACGATGCGGCGAGCGCGCGCCCGCGCTGTTCGATATCGACCATCCCCAGCGCGGTCTGGTGCGCGGCGGCGGCGACCGACATCGCCCCGCCACGCGTCACCACCGCTCGCTGGTCGAGGTCCGCAGCGACCTGCCCGATCGCGACGCACGCCCCGCCGATATCGTTCGCCAGCGCCCGGATGCCCGCTTCGAAGGTGTTCGCCGCGTCCTGGATGCGTTGCGACCGGGCTTCGGCCGATGCCGATGCCTCGCTATGCCATGCGGTGGCCATCCGAAGCAGTTGCACCGGATCGAGCAGCGTGACGAACGCCCCCCGCCGCACCAGCGCCACGCCGTTGTCGCCATGCATCGCCAGCAATTCGGGCAGCGGCGTGTCGTGATCGGTGACCGTCACCGGGCGGACGAGATGCGCCACCCCGTCGCCGAAACTGGGGTTGCGGAGCAGCGCATGGCCGAACGGGTTGAACAGCAAGTCGCGCACATCGACCTCGCGCAGTACCCCGACCGGCCGGCCTTGCCCGTCGAGGACCGCCAGCAGCCGCAGGTCGTGATGCCGGCGGAACCGGTCGACGACCTCGCGCAACGTCGCATCCTGCCCGATGGTCGGGGGCCCGGCCGGCGCGGCAGGATCGAGGCGGGGGAGCGAAGCCATGCCCCGGCGATAGGTGCGGGGGGTAAACCGGGGGCTAACCGGGCGTTACACCTACGTTACAACCGACATTTTTCTGCCGTTCATCGCGTCGGCGACGCTACCGGTGCCTCCCAGGTCAGCGACAACGGCCCAGCCGACGGGCCGACGGTTGCCCGCCCGCCGCGCGTGACGATACCGTCCACCAGCGCGGTACGCTGCGCCCCCAGCCCGCCACCGACCACGATCCCCCGCCCCAGCCGCGCCGACAGCCACGCCGCATCGTCCAGTGCGCGGCCGTCGACGACGCCTCCTTCGAACGGGATCGCCGGCGGCGCATCGCCTGCCACCGGCGGCACGACCTCCACCTGCCAACCGGGTGCCGCAGCCCGCGCCCGCGCCTCGATCGCGCGATAGCCGCGTGGCGGCAGGCCGGGCAGCTCGGCAACGGGCGTACGGACGGTGCGGCTGGCATCGTCGGCCTGCATCGCGTCGACCGGTGCGCCGGTGACCAGCGCGACCTGTGCCAGCACCCGTTCGCGCGCCGGGCCAAAGGTCGCACCGGCGCGTTCGTTCACCTTGGCGATCTGTGCCGCTTCGGTCGCCTGCTGGTCGGCCGAACTCCGGATCTGGTCGACATGCAGGTCGAGCCGGCGTTCCAGCCGCTGGCCCAGCTGTGTCGCCAGCGCCGTATCGGCGCGGGCATCCAGCTGCGGAGTCAGCACGACGGCGCGCACGCGCATCGCGTTGCGGTCGTAGGTGATTTCCAGCTGGCTCAGCCGCGCCTCGTCGGGAAAATGCGACAGGATCGCGCTGCGGACCTGCCGCTGCGCCAGCGATTCGAACGCGATCTGGCGCAGCGCCGCCATCAGCGGCACCGACAGCGCCAGCATCGCCCCGACGAACAGCACGATCTGGAACGTCGTATTGCGCGGCGTCAGATGCCGGCCAAAGCCATAGATGCGCGCCATCGCCGCGGCGGTCAGCGCGATGGTGATCAGGTTGGTGAAGAACAGCAGCAACGCCCCGCCCGCGACCGTCGCATTATGCGTGGCGATACCGAAGCCGACGACGCACAGCGGCGGCATCAGCGCGATGGCGATCGCTACCCCGACGACCGTCGCCCCCCGCCCGCGGATCAGCGCATAGGCACCCGCGATCGCCGACAGGAACGCGACCAGCAGGTCGAACAGCGTCGGGCGGGTGCGCCCGGCAATCTCGCTGGTGATCGTCTGGATCGGCGACAGCGCGACCAGCGCCGCCGACAGCCCGACCGCCAGCCCCGCGCCGATCGCCAGCGCGATCAGCGACTTGCGGATATCGGGCACGTCGAGCACCGCGATGCCGAACCCCAGCCCGATGATCGGCATCATCAACGGTGAGATCAGCATCGCCCCGATCAGCACGGCAACCGACGGCATCAACAGCCCCAGCAGCGACAGCGCCATCGACAGCACGATCATCAGCCCATAGCGCGGCGACCACCCCGCTTCGTCCGCGACCTGTCGCAGCACCGCATCATGATCGACCGATCCGATGACGTTGATCCGCCACCAGCGGCGAAACCGTCCCCGGCGGCTGCGCGATCCGGCGGGTACCGCGACGTTCAACGCTTGCGTCCGTTATGCCGGATATTCGCCGGCCGCCCACGGCGTTTCAGCACGCGCGGCGGCGGCCCCTTGCGCCGGTCGCCGCCGCCGGCCGATCCCTTGCCGTCGGGCAGTTCGAAGCGCAGCGCACCCGATACCGGGTTGGCCTCCGCGAGCCGCAGTTGCAGCCGCTGGCCGGCGCTGAACGTCTCGCCGCTGTGATCGCCGATCAGCGATTGCGAGCTTTCGTCGAAGCGGAAATATTCGGTGCCGAGGTCGCGGGCCGGGACCAGCCCGTCGCCGCCCACCCCCTCGACCGTCGCGAAGAAGCCGAACGATGCGACACCGGTGATCCGCGCCTCCATCACCGTGCCGACATGCTCCGCCAGATAGGCGGCGACATAACGGTCGACCGTCTCGCGTTCGGCCTCCATCGCGCGGCGTTCGAGACCGCTGATCGCCTCGCCCACCCGCTCCATATTCGCGGCATCGTCGGCCGGCAGCGCACCGTCGCCAAGCTTGTAGGCACCGACCAGCGAACGGTGGACGAGCAGATCGGCATAGCGGCGGATCGGCGAAGTGAAGTGCGCGTAACAGCCGAGGCTGAGGCCGAAATGGCCATGGTTCTGCGGGCCGTAAAATGCCTGTGTCTGGGTACGCAGGACCTGCTCCATCACCTGCGGCTTGAAGTCGGCATCGCCGATCCGCGCCAGCACATGGTTGAACGTCGCGGGCCGGATCACTTGCCCCAGCGCGAAGGGTACGTCGAAGGTTTCGAGATAGTCTTTCAGCGCCACCAGCTTCTCGCGCGTCGGCGGTTCGTGGACGCGGTACATGACCGGCGCCTTCTTCGCCTCCAGCGCCTTGGCGGCGGCGACGTTGGCGGCGATCATGAAATCCTCGATCAGCCGCATCGAATCGAGCCGTTCGCGCGGGGCGACCGACAGGATGCGCCCCTTTTCGTCCAGCACGATCCGCCGTTCGGGCAGGTCGAGGTCGAGTGGTTCGCGCGCCGCCCGCGCCTTCGCCAATGCACCCCAGCAGTCCCATAGCGGCTTCAGCGCGCCGTCGATCAGTTCGCGCGGCACCGGCGCATCTTCGACGCCATCGATCGCCGCCTGGGCGTGTTCGTAGGCGATGTTGGCGGCAACGCGGATCACCGCGCGCGTGAAGCGCCAGTCCTTGAGCTTGCCGTCCTTCGCGATGGTCAGGTGACAGACCAGCGCCGCGCGGTCCTGCCCGGCCTTCAGCGAACACACGTCCGCCGACAGGATTTCGGGCAGCATCGGCACGACCCGGTCGGGGAAATAGACGCTGTTGCCGCGTGCCCGCGCCGATTTGTCGAGGTCGGAGCCGGGGCGGACATAGAAGGACACGTCGGCGATCGCGACGATCGCCTGCCACCCGCCGGGATTCTCCGCGCTATCGTCGGCGCTTGCCCAGACCGCGTCGTCATGGTCGCGCGCGTCGATCGGATCGATCGCGACGATCGGGAGATGGCGCAGGTCTTCGCGATCATCGCCCAGCGGATAGGCCGCGACCTTGCGCGCCTCGGCCAGCGCCTCTTCCGAAAAGACGTCGGGAATGCCGTGCTTGTGGATCGCGATCAGCGAGAAGCTGCGCGCTTCGAACGGATCGCCCAGCCGTTCGACCACCCGCGCAGTGATCCGCGGCGGACGGCCACCCAGCGCCGCCAGAACCAGGTCGCCCGGTGCCGCGCCGCCCGCGTCGGACACCGGCACCTCGCGGCGTTCCTTCTTGTCGACACCCTGCAGCCACAGCTTGTCACCCTCGGCCCGCAGCACGCCCAGCACCGCATCGGCCGCGCGGTCGAGCTTCTTCATCGGATACGCGGCCCAGCCTGCCCCCGCCTCCTCGGTCCGAGCCAGAATACGGTCACCGACGCCCAGCGCACTGCGCCGCCCGCGTTCGCGTACCCGCACACGCGGCGGCGGGGTTTCGGCTTCCCACCGCTCGGGCACCGCCCACACATTGCCGCCGTCATCGACATCGGCGACGCGCAGCACCGTCACCTTGGGCAGCCCGCCCATTTTGTGAAACGCGCGGCCGGGGGCGCTGTCGATCAGCCCCTCGTCGGCCATGTCCTTCAACAACGCCTTCAGCGAAATCTTCTGCTGCGCCGACAGGGCGAAGGCGCGGGCGATCTCGCGTTTGCCCGCCGGGGTGTCCGACGACTGGATGAAATCGAGGATCTGCTCGCGGGTGGGCAGGCCGGGCGGCGTTTTGGTGCGTACCATCGGCAACGACATAGGACGCCCCGCGCGTCAGACCAATGGCAAACGCCCAAGGGACCCGAACCGCACCCCGCCCGTTAGCGGCCCAGCAACTTCGCACGGGAGACGACCATGGGCATCTTCGAACGCATCAAGACGCAGATTTTCGGCAAGGACGGCGGCCCGTTCGGCGACAATTATTTCGGCCAGAAAAAGGACGCGCCGGCACCGCAGCCAACGCCTGCCCCGGCCCCGACGCAGCATGCCCCGACACAGCATGCCCCGGCACCCGCCACCCCGGCACCCGCACCAGCGCCTGCCGCGCCCGCCGCACCGCAGCCGGTCGATCCGATGACCGCGATCGAGCGCATCGCCCAGCAAAAGGGCAACCCGAACCTCAATTGGCGGACGTCGATCGTCGACCTAATGAAGCTGCTCGACCTCGATTCCAGCCTCGACAACCGCAAGGAACTGGCGACCGAGCTCGGCTATACCGGCGCGAAGGACGGCAGTGCGGAGATGAACATCTGGCTGCACGCCGCGGTGCTGCGCGAACTGGGCAAGGCCGGCGGGCAGGTCCCGGGGAAGTTGCAGGATTAAGGCGCGGGCTGACGTCGGCGTACCCCGGCGCAGGCCGGGGTCCAGTCGGGGGACGCCGGTGACTTAGAACGATTGGCCCGAAACTGGACCCCGGCCTCCGCCGGGGTACGGCGACGGATCGGCCGATGTCTTCCCCACCAACCACTCGTACCCCCGCGCAGGCGGGGGTCCAGAGCCGCAAGTGTTGGCGTTCGTGGCTCTGGATCGCCGCCTGCGCGGGGATACGCCCTCCGCATCAGCTCCCCGTCAATACGCCCGCCCGATCAGCACCCGTTCCACCGCCGGCGTGCCGGTGAACACGCATGGTCCGTCATCGCATCCGGTCTGTCCCAGCGGGGCGTTGCGGATGGTGAGCTTCAACCCCTTCAACCGCTGCACCACCGCCTCCAGCGCGTCGCCGGTCGGCTTCGACCAGCGGACATCGACCCAGCCGGGGTTCTTCACGCCCGCGGCGAAATGCGCTTCGACTCCGGCCCAGTCGTCGACCGGCACGATCCGCTCCCGCAGCTTCCCGGTCGACTGCGCCAGCAACGTCGCCTGGATATCGGCCAGCACGGTGCCGACGTCGCCGATAAACCCGTCTTTGGCGACGATCGCGCTGTCGAGCTTGCCGTCCTCACGGTACAGCCGGTCGCGCCGCACGACCGAGACGTTGCCGCCCGCCATGTCGCGCCCGCCAACCTCGATGATGATCGGCGCGCCCTTCTTGACCCAGCCCCAGCGCTTGGTTGCGGCCTTGGCCGGCTTCAGGTCGAGCAGCGCGCGCACCGGTTCGCCCAGCGCCGTCTGCTTGGCCAGCGCCGCCTGCAATTCGCGGCAATAGGCGATCAGCGGTTCGTCCTCGGGCGCGTCGCGCAGCATCGGCACGATCACGACCTGCCACGGTGCGATCGCCGGCGGCACGCGCAGGCCGTCATCGTCGCCATGCACCATGATGACCCCGCCGATCATCCGCGTCGACACGCCCCAGCTGGTGGTGTTGGCGTGTTCGAACTGCCCCTCGGCGTTCTGGAAGCGGATGTTCTGCGCATGCGCGAAATTGGTGCCCAGGAAGTGCGAGGTGCCCGCCTGCAACGCCTTGCCGTCCTGCATCATCGCTTCGATGCTGTAGGTCGCGACCGCGCCGGGGAAGCGCTCGTTCTCGGGCTTCTCGCCAGCAATGACGTGCAGCCCGAGACAGGTTTCGGCGAATTCCCGATAGACTTCGAGCATCTTCAGCGTTTCTTCGCGCGCCTCCTGCGCCGTGGCATGGGCGGTATGCCCCTCCTGCCACAGGAACTCGGCGGTGCGCAGGAACATGCGGGTGCGCATTTCCCAGCGGACGACGTTCGCCCATTGGTTGATCAGCACCGGCAGGTCGCGCCACGACTGCACCCAGCGCGAAAAGGCGGTGCCGATCACCGTCTCGCTGGTCGGGCGCACGACCAAAGGCTCTTCCAGCTTCGCTTCGGGGTCGGGGGTCAGCCCACCCTTGCCGTCCGCGATCAGCCGATGATGCGTGACGACCGCCATTTCCTTGGCGAAGCCGTCGACATGCTCGGCTTCCTTTTCGAAATAGCTCAAGGGGATGAACAGCGGGAAATAGCAATTCTCGTGCCCCGTCGCCTTGATCCGGTCGTCGAGCAGCCGCTGGATCCGCTCCCAGATGCCATAGCCCCATGGCCGGATGACCATGCACCCGCGTACCCCGGACTCCTCGGCCAGATCGGCCTCGGCGATGACGGCTTGATACCAGGCGGCGAAATCCTGTTCGCGCGTGACGTTGAGAGCATGCTTCATGGGCAGGGGCGATAGCGGGAAACGGGGCGGTTCGCCAAGCGCGGATGCGCCGGCGAACCATCGATCGCTACCGGTACAGGATCGCCGCGATCACCAGCCACGGGACGATGCCGAGCAGCGCCCACCACAGCAGCGCAACGCGAGGACGCGATCGACGCCCATCCCCCATGTCGCGCCGGTCGGCGGCATGGAGCGTCACGACGTCATATTGGCCGGACCGGTGCATTTCCTTGTCGTACTTCATCCCGTCTTCCACCTGCTGGCCTTCATCGCATTGTTTTGACGTCGCTTTCTTGTCGAACCGCTGACGGCACCGCCGGGCGATCTGCGCGAAAGACGCGAGGTGCATCGGACGGCATCGAAGCGCCGCCGCAGATGCCGGCCGGGTCGCGACGGTCATGGTTAGCGATTCCTTGCCGAGCGCCGCTGCGTTCCGTCCTGACTATGTGGAGCCGGGGTGGCATCGCGGCCGAACAGACTGTAGGGGCCTGCCCATGCCCGGCGACCGTATCCTCCGGGGGTTGGCGCTGCGCCTGCTCGCGATATTTTTCCTGTCCACCATGTCGGCGTTGGTGAAGCTCGCGGAATCGCGTGGCGCCTCGCTGCCCGAAACGATGTTCTATCGCCAAGCGTGCGCGCTGCCGATCGTGCTGGGGTTCGTCGCCGCGGGACCGGGGCTGCGTTCGCTGCGCACCACGCGGTTCAAGGGGCACCTGACGCGGTCGATGATCGGGCTGGTCGGCATGGTCTTCACCTTCGGCGCCGTCATGCTGCTCCCGCTGGCGGAGGCGACGACGTTCCAGTTCACGGTGCCGATCTTTGCGACCCTGCTGGGCGCGCTGGTGCTGCGCGAACCGACGGGGTGGCAGCGGTGGAGCGCAGTGCTGGTCGGCTTCGTCGGGGTGCTGATCGTGGCGCAGCCGGGCAGCTCGCACGTGCCGCTGTTCGGCGCGTTCGTCGGGTTGATGGCGGCGCTGTTCGTTGCACTGGTCGCGATCGCGCTGCGCCAGTTGCGTGACGAGCCGGCCGGGACGACCGTCTTCTGGTTCTCCACGCTGACGCTGCCGTTCATCGCCACGGCCTATGCCTTCGACATCCGCTCGCACGACTGGCTGACGTGGCTGAACCTCGCCGCGGTCGGCGTGGTCGGCGGCATGGGACAGATCGCGCTGACCTCCGCATCTCGCGCCGCCCCGGTCGCCGCGGTCGTGCCGATGGACTATTCGGGACTGCTCTGGGCGACCGTCTATGGCTTCCTGCTGTTCGGCGTGCTGCCGACGCCGATGACGTGGGCAGGCGCACCGATCATCATCGCCAGCGGGTTGTTCATCGTGTGGCGCGAACACCGCCTCGGCCGGCAGAAGATACGCTCGATGGTCGAGGAGGACTGAGCGCGTTAACCCGGCTTTGACCGCGCTCATTCCAGAATGCGCCGGTGGAGCCGATACCGATCCCCCCTACCCCGCACCGTCTACGCGAGCTCGACGGGTTGCGCGGCATCGCCGCACTGGCGGTGGCGCTCTATCACTATAGCTATTTCATCCAGTTCATGGTCCCCGGTACCGCGCTGCCATCGTTGCAACTGCGCTGGGGGTGCGACGGGGTGAAGCTGTTCTTCGCCATTTCCGGTTTCGCGATGCTCGCCACATCGCAGCGGACGCGCGACCTGACCGAGTTCGCGTACGCCCGCGCGTGGCGGTTGCTGCCCGAATATTGGGTGGCGATGGTTTTGACCGCGGCAATCGCGTGGATCTTGGGCCCGGCGCGGTTGCAGGTCGATGCGCTCAACTGGCTGGCGAATCTGCCCCTGCTCCAGAACTGGACCGGCGTGCCGATGGTCGACGGCGTCTACTGGACGTTGAACATCGAAATCCTGTTCTACACCCTGATCGCAATCGCATGGCGGCTTGGGTGGACCCGGCGGGTCGATCGGCTCGTGCTGGGGTGGATGGCGCTGCGGCTGCTCTGCTGGTTGCTGCCGATGCCGGGGTGGATGCAGGAAGTGCTGCTGATCGACGACGCGCCCTATTTCGCGATCGGACTGATCGGTTGCTCGATCTGGCTGGGATCGGCGCGCTGGATGCAGCAGTTGCCGCTGGCCGCCGCGGTGATCGCCGTCACCGCGCTGACCAGCGATCGCCATGGGACCGGACTGGCGATCGTTATCGCGGTGCTGTTCTTCGTCGTGGCGCAGCACCGGGCGCGCTGGCTGGCGCATCCGGCGCTGCTATGGCTTGGGGCAATTTCCTACCCCTTCTACCTGCTCCACGCGGTGATCGGCTATGCGATCATCGCCCGGTTGCAGGCTCTCGGGCTGAGCGCAGACGGCGCGGTGCTGGTTGCGCTGGCCTGCACGATCACCCTGGCCGCCGTAGTCGCATGCGCCTTCGATCGCTGGCGTCGGCCAACGCCGTCGGCATTGCGTCCCGCTATCGCCTAGACCCTGCGCACCGCGGCCAGCATCGCGCGGGCGCGGACGAACATCTCGACCCGCTGCGCCACCACCAGCCCCCAGGCGAGCGCCACGAAGGCATCGGTGACGGTCGCCGCGTTCAGGTGCAGCATCGTCGCGCCGCCATGTGCCATCGCCTGCTTCAGGCCGGTCCGCACCAGCAGCAGCGCGACGATGAACAGCAACGCGGCGGGTGACGGGCGGTGGTTCAGCCGGTGGGTGGCCGGATCGACCTCAATCCGCATCAGCCGCCCGCGTTGCCAGCCGAGCACCAGCCCGGCGCCCATCGCGACGGCACACACCGCCCAGCCCCAGCCGGCGGGCGGAAAGCTGTAGAACAGGCCGCCTGCGACGACCGTGATGATCGCTGGCATGATCCACAGGGTTTCCAGCCGGAGCAGGCGCATGTTCTGCCCCCGCCACCAGCGCAGTCCGACGACCAGCGCGACGATGGCGATCGGCATCAGCGTGGGCAGCCAGCCCGTTTGTCCGTTCATGGCAAGTCCCCCGCCCCGCCCGGTGATCGGACGGGGCGGGTGCGATTATTCGGCGGCTTCGGCCACCGGCGCAACGCTTTCCTTCCACGCCAGCACCGGCTTGCGCGCCGCCAGCGTTTCGTCGAGGCGCCGGCGCGGCGCGAAGTGCGGCGCGGACTTCAGCGCCGGATCGCCCGCCTTGGCCCGTTCGCCGACCGATTTGAGCGCGCCGATGAACTGGTCGAGCGCGGCCTTGCTCTCGGTCTCGGTCGGTTCGACCAGCATCGCGCCGTGGACGACCAGGGGGAAATACACCGTCATCGGGTGATAGCCCTCGTCGATCAGCCCCTTGGCCACGTCGAGCGTCGAGAAGCCCTCCGCCAGGTTCGAATCGCTGAACAGCGCCTCGTGCATGCACGGCCCGCTACGGCCGAACGGCGCGTCGAGCGTGTCGTCGAGGCTGCGCAGGATATAGTTGGCGTTCAACACGGCGTCTTCCGAAACCTGCTTGAGGCCATCGGCGCCGTGGCTGAGGATGTAGCTCAGCGCGCGGGTGAACATGCCCATCTGGCCATGGAACGCGACCATCCGGCCGAAGCTGTCGGCGTGATGCTCGCCCGCCGTCTCTTCCTCGACCAGCACGAACTTGCCGTCCTGCTGCTCGACGAAGGGCAGCGGGGCGAACGGGGTCAGCGCCTTCGAGAACACTACCGGCCCCGACCCCGGACCGCCGCCGCCATGCGGCGTCGAGAAGGTCTTGTGCAGGTTGATGTGCATCGCATCGACGCCGAGATCGCCCGGCCGCACCCGGCCGACGATCGCGTTGAAGTTCGCGCCGTCGCAATAGACGTAACCGCCCGCCGCATGGACCGCGTCGGAGATTTCCTTCAGGTCCCGCTCGAACAGGCCGCAGGTGTTCGGGTTGGTGATCATCACCCCCGCGACGTCCGGACCCAGCCGGTCCTTGAGCGCCTGCGTATCGACGCGGCCGTCGGCGGTCGCCGGAATGTCCTTGACCGTGAAGCCTGCAAAGGCCGCCGTCGCCGGGTTGGTGCCGTGCGCCGATTCAGGCACGAGGATGACCTTGCGATGCCCCTCGCCGCGCTTCTCCAGCGCCGCCTTGATCGCGAGGATGCCGCACAACTCGCCATGCGCGCCGGCCTTCGGGCTCATCGCGACCGAATCCATGTTGGTCAGCGTCACCAGCCAGTGCGCCAGCTGGTGGATCACCTCCAGCGCGCCCTGCACCGTGTCGACCGGACCTAGCGGGTGGAGATCAGCGAAGCCCGGCAGGCGCGCCATCCGCTCGTTGAGGCGCGGGTTATGCTTCATCGTGCAGCTGCCCAGCGGGAACAGCCCGAGGTCGATCGCATAATTCTGCCGCGACAGGCGGGTATAATGACGCACCGCTTCCGGCTCCGACAGGCCGGGCAGGCCGATCGCGCCCTTGCGGGCATGGCTGCCCAGACGCGACGCGACCTTGGGAGCTTCGTCGATATCGACGCCGGTCGTCTCGTTCGAGCCGATCTCGAAGATCAGCGCCTCTTCCAGCATCAGCGCGCGATTGCCGGTGAAGGTCGTCTGCGCCGCTTGCGAGGCATCGCCCATTTCGGGACGCCAGCCGCTCTGGTTCACGCTCATGCCAGTACCTCCGTCAGCGCCGTCGCCAGCGCCTCGATATCTTCTTCGGTCACGGTTTCGGTGACCGCCACGACCAGTCCGTTCGCGAGGCCCGCGTCGTTCGGATAGAGCCGGCCGAGCGATACGCCCGCCAGCACGCCGCGATCAGCGAGTTCACGCACCACCGGCCGCGCCTCGGTCGGCAGCTTCAGCGTGAATTCGTTGAAGAAGCTGTCGTTGACCAGTTCGACGCCCGGCACCTGCGCCAGTCGGTCGGCGGCGGCGCACGCCTTGGCATGGTTGACCTCGGCCAGCTGCCGCAGCCCCTTTTCCCCCAACAGCGTCAGGTGGATCGAGAAAGCGAGCGCACACAGCCCCGAATTGGTGCAGATGTTCGACGTCGCCTTTTCACGGCGGATATGCTGTTCGCGGGTCGACAGCGTCAGCACGAACCCGCGCTTGCCCTCGGCATCGACCGTCTCGCCGCACAGCCGGCCCGGCATCTGCCGCACCAGCTTTTCAGAGCAGGCGAACAGGCCGACATAGGGACCGCCGAATTGCAGCCCGACGCCGATCGACTGCCCCTCGCCGACGACGATATCGGCACCCAGATTGCCCGGCGCCTCGATCGCGCCCAGCGCCACCGGCTCGGTCACCACCGCGATCAGCAGCGCCTTTACGGCATGCGCCGCGTCGGCGATGCGTTGCAGGTCGGGAATGCGGCCGAGGATATCGGGATACTGCACGACGACGCACGAGGTATCGCCATCGATCGCCGCGATAATCGCATCGTCATCGCTGGCGGCGCTCAGTTCCGGCAGCGAGGTCGCCAGCACGTCGCCGGTGAACTTCGCCATGGTCTTTGCGACCGAGACGTAATGCGGATGCACCCCGCCCGAAAACACCGCCTTCGCCTTGCGCGTCACGCGACGCGCCATCGTCACCGCTTCCCAGCAGGCGGTCGAGCCGTCGTACATCGATGCGTTGGCGACGTCGCAGCCCAGCAGCCGGGCGACCTGGCTCTGGAATTCGAACAGCATCTGCAGCGTGCCCTGCGCGATTTCCGGCTGATAGGGCGTGTACGCCGTCAGATATTCGCCGCGCTGGATCAGGTGATCGACGCTGGCCGGCACATGGTGGCGATAGGCGCCGCAGCCGAGGAAGAACGGCACCGACCCCGCCGCGACGTTCTTTGCCGCCAGCGCCGACAGATGCCGCTCGACCGCCAGCTCGCTGGCATGGTTGGGCAAGCCGGGCACCGGCCCGTCGAGCCGCGCGGCTTCGGGGACGTCGACGAACAGGGCGTCGATGCTGTCGGCACCGATCACGGACAACATATCCGCGCGGTCGGTCGGGGTCAGGGGAAGATAGCGCATGATGGTCCTTGTTGGTCCGCCGGGGGCGGGCCGGAAATGCCAACCGCCACCCCCGTTCGTCCTGAGTAGCCATTGAGCTTGTCGAAAGGGCGTATCGAAGGATCGTTTGTGGCAAGGTGCTTCGATACGGGTCTTCGACTGCGCTCAACCCCTACTCAGCACGAACGGGGGGCGGGTGATCGCAGGTCGCTTACAGTCGCGCGACATACGCCGCGTATTTCTCTTCATCCATCAGCTCGCCCAGCTCGCTGTCGTCGCGCAGCGTCAGCTTGAAGAACCAGCCACCGCCTTCGGGGTCTTCGTTGACCAGCGCGGGGTTGTCGGTCAGCGCGGCATTGCCCTCGATCACAACGCCCGATGCCGGGGTGTAGACGTCGGAGGCGGCCTTGACTGATTCGACCACGGCGGCATCGTCGCCCTTGGTCAGTTCGCGGCCATCGGCGGGCACGTCGACGAACACGATGTCGCCCAACTGGCCGGCGGCATATTCGGTGATGCCGACCGTCGCGACTTCACCGTCGACTTCGATCCACTCATGTTCCTGCGTGAAAAAACGACTCATCGGGGCAACTCCCTCTTAACGGACGTAACGATGGGGGACGAACGGCATCGGCACGACGCGCGCCGGATGCAACTTGCCGCGCTGGCGCAGGGTGATCGCCCCGCTTTCCGCCAGCGCCGGCGGACAATAGGCCATGGCGATCGGCGCCTGGACGCTGGGCGCGAAGCCGCCCGAGGTGACGTGGCCGACGACACTTCCGTCGGCGTCTACGACTTCGGCACCCTCGCGCACCGGCTGGCGCCCGTCGACGATCACGCCGATCCGCTTGAGCGCGGGGCCAGCGGCGCGTTCGGCAAGGATGCGCTCGGCACCGGGGAAGCCACCCTCTTCACGGCGACGCTTCGACAGCGCGAAACCCAGATCGGCGGCGACCGGGGTCGTGTCGGGGCTGAGGTCATGGCCATAGAGCGGCAGCCCGGCCTCAAGACGCAGCGAATCGCGCGCCCCGAGGCCGATCGGCTTCACCTCCGGCTCGGCGCAGATCGCTTCGGCAAAGGCAGTCGCGGCGTCCTCCTGCAGCGAAATCTCATAGCCGTCCTCGCCGGTATAGCCCGAGCGGCTGACCCACAGCGCGTGGCCGTTCCACGCGAAGCTACCTGCGGTCATGAAGGTCAGCGCGGCGACGCCCGGCACGATGCGATCGAGCGCATCGACCGCCTTCGGCCCCTGCAACGCCAGCAGCGCGCGGTCGTCGAGGTGGTTGAGCGTGATCTCGTCGGCGAGGTGTTCGCGCAGATGGCCGATATCGTCATACTTGGTCGCGCCGTTGACGACCATGTAGAAGGCGTCGTCGCCCGCCGCCGCGTCCATCGGGAACGGGATACCCGGATCAGCCGCATCCAGCCGCGTGACCATCAGGTCGTCGAGGATGCCGCCCTGTTCGTCGAGCAGCAGCGAATAGCGCATCTTGGCGGGCTTCAGGATACGCAGGTCGCCGGGCAGCAGCACTTCGAGGGCAGCAGTCGTATCCGGCCCATGGATCACCAGCTGGCCCATATGGCTGACGTCGAACAACCCGGCGCTGTCCCGCGTCCACAGATGCTCGGCCATGATGCCTTCATACTGGACCGGCATGGTATAGCCCGCGAACGGGACCATCCGCCCGCCCTGCGCACGATGCCATGCATCGAGTGGCAAGACCTGCGGCGGCAGTTCCTCGACCGGATCGGTGCCGTCGGCGCGCAGTTCGTGGGCGGGTTCGGGGGCAATGTCGCTCATGGGCCGCGTCCTTCGTGCATGGGTCAAACGACGGACGCACGGGCAAGCGCCCGTCTGCGACCATCGCCCCCTCTGTCACGGAACCTGAGAGCTTTCGCGAGGACCTTGGCCCTGCTTACCCCTTCGGTGGTCCGACCGGTTCGGCCGCGACGCTTTCCAGAGTATCTTGTGCCACCGCGCGGTCCCTGTTGCCTGAGAGATTCCGGGGCGGTTGCTCCTTCGGCGGCGGATCGCTCCGCACTCTCCCGCGCATGGCGTCGGCTACAAGCCTTCGATGCGCGAAGCTCTGGCTCGGAGGCCGGGATTAGTCAATCGGGAAAGCGGTGTGGGCGAGCGGACGGATACGCCCGATGCTCCAACAAACCTCGTCATCCCGCCGTAGGCCGGGATCCATAGATACGGGCCGTATCAATGGAGCTGCGACGTCACCTGTTCGTGGATCCCGGCTTGGGCCGGGATGGCGGGTTCTGAACTACCACACCAACTCGTCATTCCCGCGAAGGCGGCAATCCATAACCGCTGACGTTCGAGCAAGAGTCGCTGCCTTTGCGTGTATGGGTTCCCGCCTTCGCGGGAACGACGAATTCAGCGCGTGACATTGTACCGCAGCTGCTCGTCGGTCAGCTGGAAGCCTACCAGCGCCTCGAACGTCGCCGACAGCACCGCCTGGCGCACCGCCGGATCGGACAGCGGATCGATCGCTGCGTCCTGGTCCCCGGGCTTGCGGCGGCGGTTGATCTGGTTGCGGGTTTCCTGCGGCAGCGTTGCGGCGGCGCGGTCGACGATCGCGGTGCCCTGCCCCTGCGCCGATGCCCGCGCTTCACCCGCCGCGAAGCTCAGCGTGATCTGGCCCACCCGCTTCGACACGACCTGCGTGCCCCCGCGCACGACCGACACAAAATAGGGCAGCGTGACCGTCCGCGCGGCGTCGGTGCGAATGCGGCGGGCCTGTACGTCGAAGGTCAGCGCGCTGTTGATCGTGTCCGTCCCCTCGACACAGGTCGCGCGGACGTTGGTCAGCGTCGCGACGACGTCGATCGCCTTCGCATCGCGGCTGGCGGGCGGGTCGAACAGCGTGATGTCGCCGGTCCCGGCCGGCACGCCCGCGACCGGACAGGCCGACCGCACCGCCGAAATGCCGACGCCCTGCGTGACGTCCAGTTCGCCGGTGCGCTTGCACCCCGACAGCGCCACGAGGGCGAGAGTAGCGACGGCGGCGGTTTTGCGGAGGGTCACGGAAATCTGTACCTTATGCACGGGTGCGGCGATGCCGCGCCTCCTGATCGTCACGCTTCATAGGAACCGGCTTTCGCGCGTGCAAGCAATCGAGTCGCTTTCGAGATGGGCGGTGCCAGCCCGCTCCCCCACCCGGCGCCCCAAGCAAGTATGCTGAATGGGTGGTCGGGTGGGGGAACGGGCTGGCACCATCGGGCACGGGCTACCGTGCCCCCAAACCCCACACGACTTGGCCTGCCCGTCAACAAGCTGTAAGCGCATCGGCCATGACCGACACCCAGCGCTCCGCCATCGAACTGTTGATCGCAGCCCCGCGCGGCTTTTGCGCCGGGGTCGATCGCGCCATCCAGATCGTCGAGCTGGCGATCCAGAAGCATGGCGCCCCGGTCTATGTCCGGCACGAGATCGTCCACAACAAGTTCGTGGTCGACTCGCTGAGGGCCAAGGGAGCAATCTTCGTCGAGGAACTGGACCAGGTGCCCGATGGCGTGCCGGTCGTGTTCTCCGCCCACGGCGTGCCCAAGTCGGTGCCCGCGGCGGCGAGCGAGCGCGGCCTCGAATATCTCGACGCCACCTGCCCGCTGGTGTCGAAGGTCCATCGCCAGGCTGAACGGCTGGTGGCATCGGGCCGCCACATCCTGTTCGTCGGCCATGCCGGCCACCCGGAAGTCATCGGCACCTTCGGACAGGTACCTGCCGGCCAGATGACGCTGATCGAAACGGTCGAGGACGTTGCGAAACTTGCCCCCGCCGATCCCGACAACCTCGCCTTCCTGACGCAGACGACGCTGTCGGTCGACGACACCCGCGCCATCGTCGAGGCGACGATCGCCCGCTTCCCGACGATCGTCGCGCCCAAGGCCGACGACATCTGCTACGCCACGTCGAACCGGCAGAATGCGGTGAAGGCGATCGCGCAGAGCTGCGACATGGTGCTGGTGATCGGCGCCCCCAATTCGTCGAACTCGGTACGACTGGTCGAAGTGGCCGAGCGCGAAGGCACCTCGGCCAAGCTGATCCAGCGCGCCGCCGAACTCGACTTCGCATGGCTCGACGGCGTCGGTACGCTTGGCATCACCGCCGGGGCGTCGGCCCCCGAAATACTGGTGCGCGAGCTGGTCGACCGGATCGCCGAACGCTTCGAGGTGACCGAGCGCGAGGTCGAAATGACGCGCGAAACCATCGCCTTCAAGCTGCCGCGCGGCCTCGAAGCCGCGTAATGGCCGTCTATACGCAGGTGTCGGCGGAGGCGCTCGCGCGCTTCCTGAGCGGCTACGACCATGGCGAACTGGTTTCAGCCAAGGGGATTGCCGAGGGGGTCGAGAACAGCAACTATCTGGTCGACACCACCACCGGGCGGTTCATCCTGACGCTGTATGAAAAGCGGGTCGATCTGGCCGACCTGCCGTTTTTCTTCGCGATGACCGATGCGCTGGCCGACACCGGCAACCCGGTGCCGCGCGCACTGCCCAACCGCGCGGGACAGGTGATCCAGACGCTGGAGGGACGTCCTGCCTGCCTGATCGAGTTCCTGTCCGGGGTGTCGGTCAGCCATCCGACGCCCGAACAGGCCCATGCCGCCGGCGCGGCGCTGGGCGCGCTGCATCGCAGCCTGCGCGACTTCGCGCCGACCCGCACCAATTCGATGGGCGTCGCAGCTTGGCCGAAGTTGTTCGCCGATTGCGCCGAACAGCTCGACACGATCCAGCCCGGCTTGCGCGCGCGGGTAGGCGATGCGCTCGACGCGGTCGTGGCGGATTGGCCGCGCGACCTGCCGACCGGGGCGATCCATGCCGATCTGTTCCCCGACAACGTCCTGATGCTGGGCGACCGCGTTACCGGCCTTATCGACTTCTATTTCGCCTGCACCGACATCATCGCCTATGACGTCGCGATCACCCATTCGGCGTGGAGCTTCGATGCGAAAGGGCAGCCGCTCGCCCCCGTGATCGGGCAGGCGTTGCTGGCGGGCTATCGGACACAGGCGTCGCTGTCGGATGCCGAGGTCGCCGCGCTGCCGCTGCTGGCGAAGGGGGCATGCCTGCGCTTCCTGCTGACCCGCGCCTGGGACTGGATCAACACGCCCGCCGACGCGCTGGTGACGCGCAAGGACCCGCTCGCCTATCTGCGCCGGCTCGACTGGTACGACGCGAACCCGACCGCGTTCGCATGACCGACACCCCCGAACTCCCCCGCGTGGAAATCGCGACCGATGGCGCGTGCAAGGGCAATCCCGGACGCGGCGGCTGGGGCGCGGTGCTGCGCGCCGCCGATGGCCGCGAACGCGAATTGTCGGGCGGCGAGCGCGAGACGACCAACAACCGCATGGAATTGATGGCCGCGATCGAGGGGCTGAACGCGCTCAAGCGCCCGTGCCGCGTGATCCTGTCGACCGACAGCCGCTATGTAATGGACGGCCTGACCAAGTGGATCAAAGGCTGGCAGAAGAACGGCTGGAAGACCGCCGCGAAACAGCCAGTCAAGAATGCCGAACTGTGGCAGGCACTGCTCGCCGCCGCCAAGCCGCACCGCATCGAATGGGTGTGGGTAAAGGGCCATGCCGGCCATCCCGACAACGAGCGCGCCGACAAGCTGGCGAGCGATGCCGCGGTGGCGCAGCGATGATCCCGCGCGTCCTGATCGACACGGCGCAGGTCCCCGGCGACAATGTCGAACTGCGCCTCGTCCAGCGTGGCGACGATTTCATGATCGTCCTCGACCGCAACGAATTGATGAGCAGCCGCATGTCGGCGTCGGAAGAAGCGCTGGCCGATCTCGGCTGCGCGCATCTGACCGGACGCAAGGGCGCGCGGGTGTTGATCGGTGGGCTGGGCATGGGCTTTACCCTGCGCCGGGCGCTGCGCATCCTGCCAAGCGATGCCGAGGTGGTGGTCGCCGAACTGGTGCTCAAGATCGTCGAATGGGCGCGCGGACCCTTGGCGCATATCTTCGACGGCTGTCTCGACGACCCGCGCGTGCGGATCGCGGTGGGCGATGTGGCGTGGGCGATCGAAGAGGGCGGCTGGGACGCGGTGCTGCTAGACGTCGATAACGGTCCGGACGGGCTGACCCATGCCGGGAACAACAAACTGTATTCGACGCGCGGGTTGCAGGTGACGCAGCGCGCGCTGCGGTCCGGCGGGGTGCTGGCGATCTGGTCGGCCTATGCCGATGTGGCGTTCACCAAGCGGTTGAAGGACTGCGGTTATGGGGTGGATGAGCAGGTGGTACGGGCGCGCGGGACCAAAGGCGCGCGGCATGTGATCTGGTTGGCCGGGCGACGGTAGGGGGTTTCACTACCCTCTCCCCTTCCCCGTTTGGTTCGAGCTTGTCGAGAACGGGGTTCCGCAGGGGTAGAGCTATCGGCAGCAAGCCACCCTCACCACCGTTCGGTTCGAGCCTGTCGAGAACCCGCCTGCCCCAAACAGGGCGTTCTCGACAGACGCTTCTCGACAAGCTCGAAGCTGCTCGAACCGAACGGGGTAGGTGGGGAGAGGTAGATACCGAGAACGGTGGTTGCACCAAACCCTTCACTCCTCCGTCCGAATCTTCACCTTGTTCGGCAAATCCTTGCCCTTGGTCCGCCGCGACGGCACCTGCACCGGATTCTTCTTCTTCCAGTCGCCCCAGCGCTTCGGGCCTTCGGGGGTATCGATGATCGTATCGTCGTCCATGGGCTCCATCCAACCGCAAAGGGGGCGGCGGATCAACGACCCGCCGCCCCCTTCTTTCCGTCCGTGCGGTGCCGATCCGCTCCCTCGGGCCGGCACCGCATCCGCGCGAGCGGATCAGACGGCGATCAACCGAGCGTCCACGCCCCGTCGATCCGTGCCAGCGCACCCTGCTGGTTCCCTTCGCGCAGCGCGTCGGGCAGCAACTCCGCCGGGAAGTCCTGATACGATACCGGCCGCAGGAAACGGTCGATGGCGAGCGTCCCGACCGAGGTCGTGCGCCCGTCCGACGTCGCTGGGAAGGGGCCGCCATGTACCATGGCATGGGCAACTTCTACACCGGTCGGCCAGCCGTTGCACAGGATGCGGCCGACGGTGCGTTCCAGCACCGGGATCAGCTTGCGCGCGTCGGCGTAATCGCCCTCGTCGATCTGCAGCGTCGCGGTCAGCTGGCCTTCGAGCTTGCTCAGCACCTCGACCAGTTCGTCGGCATCGGCGCACTTCACCACGACCGACGACATGCCGAACACTTCGTGCGCGTGCGCCGGATCGGCGATGAAGTCCTTGCCCGACACCGCGAAGATCGCCGCGCGGCCGCGGGTCGGGCCGTCCGGCGCCTGCCCTTCGCCGACCAGCGTCACGGCCGGGCTCGACGCCAGCTTGGCGCGGCCTTCCTCGTACGCCTTGTGGATGCCGTCGGTCAGCATGACCTGCGCCGGGGTGCCGAGCAGCGCATCGCCTGCGACGTCGAGGAACGCGTCCAGCTCCGGTCCGGCGATGCCGAGAACGAGGCCGGGATTGGTGCAGAACTGCCCCGCGCCCATGCTCAGCGATCCGACATAGGCCTTGGCCAGCGCCTCGCCGCGGTTCTTGAGCGCCTCGGGCATCAGCACGACCGGGTTGATCGACGACATTTCGGCATAGACCGGGATCGGCTGCGGACGGTCCTGCGCGACCTTCATCAGCGCGGTGCCGCCGCTGCGCGATCCCGTGAAGCCGACCGCCTGCACGCGCGGATCGGCGACCAAAGCGGTGCCGATCGTCTGCCCCGCGCCCGACACCATCGAGAACACGCCATCGGGCATGCCGGTCTTTTCCGCCGCCTTGATGATCGCCGAGGCGACCAGTTCGGCGGTGCCCGGATGCGCCTGATGCGCCTTCACGATCACGGTGCAGCCCGCCGCGAGCGCCGACGCGGTGTCGCCACCGGCGGTCGAGAAGGCGAGCGGGAAGTTCGATGCCCCGAACACCACGACCGGACCGACCGGGATCGTGCGCAGCCGCAAGTCGGGCTTGGGCACCGGCGCCCGCGCCGGATCGGCATGGTCGATGCGCAGCCGCTGCCACGCGCCGTCGCGCACTTCCTTGGCGAACAGGCGCAGCTGGCCGCAGGTGCGACCGCGCTCGCCGGTCAGGCGCGCGACCGGCAGGCCGGTCTCGCGGCTGCCGCGTTCGATCAACGCGTCGCCCAGCCCCTCGATCTCGTCGGCGATCGCGTCGAGGAAGCCGGCGCGCTGTTCCAGCGGCAGCGCGGCATAGATCGGGAAGGCTTCGGCCGCGCGCGCACAGGCGGCGTCGGCGTCTTCCTTGGTGCCCTTCGAAAAGCCCTCGCCGAACAGCGCGCCGGTGGCGGGGTCATAGGCCTGGAACAGATCGTCGCGGGCAACCCGCTTGGATCCCAGGAACAGTTCGCCGGTGATCGTCATGTGCATCCTCTTGGGCTGATGGCGTTGGCAATCAGATAGGCACTGATAGCGCTAACGTAAATGGCGGACGTTGATTACTCCGACAATCTATGCGGTGAATACACCGCCGCGTCGACCCCGTCCGGTCCATTTCCGCGCCCAAGCAGCGCTGCGCAGAGGCGGGCGGCGGCGGGCGCGGTCTGGATGCCGAAGCCGCCCTGCCCCGCGCACCAGAAGACGCCCGGCACCTGGCGGTCGAAGCCGTACACCGGCAACCGGTCGGGTGCGAAGCTGCGCAGGCCCGCCCAGCGCCGCTCGACCGCCGCGACCCGCCAGTCGACCGCCGCTTCGAACCGGTCGATCGCCAGCGCCACGTCAATCTCTTCGGCGGCGACGTCGTGCGCGCGGTCGGGCGTCTCGTCATGCGGGGACAACCATAGCCGCCCGCCGGGCTCGGGCTTGAAATAGAAACCGCCCGCGGCGTCGATCACCAGCGGCAGGTCGGGCGAGGCGGGCGGATCGACCCGCACCTGCACCACCGTCCGGCGGTAGGGTGCGATGCCGAGTGGCGCGGCGCCGAGCATCTGCGCTATCGCATCCGCCCACGCGCCCGCCGCGTTGACGACGATATCGGCATCGACCGCATCGCCTGCTTCCGTTATCAACCGCCAGACGCCACGATTCCGCCACGCGCGCGTCAGCCGCGCGTCGCAGCGCAGCTCGACCCCGCCACGCCGCGCCTTCGCCAGATAGGCGGCGTGGAGCGCCGCGACATCGATATCGGCACAGCCCGGCGACCACAGCGCATGCCACTCGCCGCGCAGCCCCGGCACCTGACGGTGCGGATCGCGCCAGTCGATCGGCACGCCGGTCGCGGCGAAATCCCGCGCCAACCCCTCCAGCACGCCACGGTCGCGTGCCAGCAGCAACTCGCCGCGCGTCCGCAAAAACCCCTGTTCGGCAAAATCGGCGGGCGGTGCGTGCAGCAACGGCCCCGACGCGGTCGTCAGCGGCTGGACCAGCGGCCCGCCATAGGTTTCGGACCAGAATGCCGCCGACCGCCCGGTCGCGTGGAAGCCGGGCTGCGCCTCCGCCTCGAGGAGGATGACGTCGTCGGTCGCGGCCAGTTCGGCGGCAAGGCTCGCCCCCGCCATCCCCGCGCCGACAATCGCAATCCGCCGACGCGTCATGCGTGGGTCCGCTGCGGCGCGGGCGCGCGGGCGTCGAGGAACGCGTCGATCGCGGCGATGGCGCGGCCGCGGACCGGGTCGGCCTCGCGCAATATCTCGTGCGCCGATTCAGCGCCGAAGCGCAGCAGTTCGACATCGGGCAGGTGCGCGGCGATCGCGATCGCGGCGCGCGCATCGACCAGCGCATCGGCCTCCGCCACCAGCATCTGGATCGGCACCTGCGTGTCGCCGAGTGCCGGATTGGTCCGCAGTTCGCGCGTCGATCGGAACGCATCGATCACCCACCGCCAGCTGGGCGGGCCGGTGCGCAACATCGCGTCGGTCCCGTGCCACCACACCTCGTCGGCATAGCGCGCCGGATCGTGCGTCAGCATCGTCTCGCGCGACTTGAGGGTATGCGGACGCTCGTTACCCTGCCATGCCGGGCGCAGCGGGCTGCCCATCGCGGCGAGCAACCGTGCCATCCGTTCGCCGAAACGCGGGCCGATCGGCGAACGCAGCCCCAGCATCGGCGCGACCAGCACGCACGCCGCCGGATCGATCCGCCGCTCGACGACGGCACGCAGCGCCAGATGCCCGCCCATCGAATGGCCGATCAGCACGCGCGGTCCAGCGGCGTCCCACTGGTCCCAGAAGGCGGCAAGGTCGTCGAGATAGGTTTCGAACCGGTCGATATGCCCGCAATCGCCCGCCGGGGTGCACCGCCCCGACCCGCCCTGCCCGCGCCAGTCGAACGCGGTGATGCTCCACCCACGGACATGCCAGTGGGCGAACGTCTCCAGATATTTCTCGAACACGTCGCCACGCCCGGTCTGGAACAACAGGCTGCCGCGCGGGCGGACATTGGCGGGGGCGGTCCAATCGAACCGGCGATGCGACCAGCCGTCGGGCGCCTGCCACCGAGTGATGGCGGCGGCGGCGGGAATCGCGCGGCGGTACAGGGCGTGTGCGGCCATGGGTCCGGTTACGGTTTGGAAACCCCTTACGTCTAGGGGTTAACGACATGGGGGATATCGTCGTTCCTTGGCTGGCGTTCGCGCTGGTCGTGCTTCTGGCCATCGCCGGGATCGAGGACGCGCGTACCCGCGAAATCGCGAACTGGAAGAATGCGGCGATCGCGCTGCTGGCGCCCGCCTGGTGGTGGGCCAACGGCCTGTCGGGGATCGACATGGCGTGGCAGCTGGGCGTGGCGCTCCTCGTCTTCGCCCTGTTCTTCGCGGCGTTCGTCGCCGGACAGATGGGCGGCGGCGACGTGAAGATGATCGGCGCGCTGGCGCTGTGGCTGCCGCCCGGCGCCGTGCTGTCGATGCTGGTGATGATGTCGCTCGTCGGCGGCGCGCTGACGCTCCTGTTCCTCGCCGATCGCTGGCGGCGGCGGACCGAGCAGATGCCGGAGATTCCATACGGAATCGCCATCGCCATTGCGGGCATGCTCGCGGTCGCGAACCCGTTCTTAACCCATTTCGGTGATGCTTAACGGCGAATCAACCGGCCAGGCGAATTGAAAGGCCTCCGACGTCATGGACTCTCGCAAACTGTTCCTGCTGATTGGGGCGCTGGTGGTAGCGGGCATTACCGCATTCATGGCGCGCACGCTGATGTCGGGCGCCTCCACCCCGATCGCCGCGGCGACGACGGTCGAAGCACCGGTCGACGGCCCGCGCGTCATGGTCGCGACCAAGGCGCTGCCGGTCGGCACCATTATCGACGCGACCGCACTGCGGTTCCAGCCATGGCCGAAGGAACTGGTGGAAAACGCCTATTTCCTCGAATCGATGCCGGAATCGCGCAACCTGGTCGGCACCGTCGTCCGCTTCGGCATTCCCGCTGGCCAGCCGATCACGCAGGGGGCGCTGGTGAAGCCGGGCGACCGTGGCTTCCTCGCCGCCGCGCTCGGTCCGGGGATGCGCGCGGTGACGGTGCCGGTGTCGGCGCAGAGCGCGGTCGCGGGGTTCGTCTTTCCGGGCGACCGTGTCGACCTGGTGCTGACGCAGACCGTGGCCGGCGGCGGCGACGGTCCGCCGCTCAAGGCGTCGGAAACGTTCCTGCGCAACCTGCGCGTGCTGGCGACCGATCAGCGCACCGACAAGAATACCGACGATCAGGGCAAGACGCTGGTATCGACCTATTCGACCGTCACGGTCGAGGCGACGCCGCGCATCGCGGAAAAGATCGCGGTGGCGCAGACCGTCGGCACGCTGTCGCTGTCGCTGCGCTCCATCGCCGACAATCGTTCGGAACTCGAGGAAGCGATCGCCAGCGGCGACGTACAGCTGCCCGCCAATGGCGATGCGAAGGCCGAAAAGGCTGCCCTCGAAAAGATCGCGAGCCGTCCGGTGGATGGCAGCTCGACCTTCTCGACCGGCGCCGACGTCTCACGGTTCCAGCGCAGCTCGGTGCCCGGCAAAGCCAGCGGGACGTCCTCCGGACCATCGGGCGAACCGGGTACCATGACGACGACGTCGACGCCGGGCGCGCCCGCCGCACCGGCGGTACCGACCGGGCCGGTCGTGCGGATCACCCGCGGAAATGATGTGACCGCTGTGTCGGTCGGGGGGAACAAGTGATGCGCGGTCTGAAGCTCTTTCACCGGTCGGTGGCGGCGACGCTGTCGATCGCGCTGGTCGCGGGATCGGCGGCACCGGCCGTCGCCGCGCCGGGCACTGGCGGCGTCCGCGCCGCACGCGTCGGCACGCCCGCCGGCACGATGCGCCCGTCCACCGATGTGCAGCTGTCGATCGGCCAGGGCGAGCTGATCACCCTGCCCAGCAACGTCGCCGACGTGTGGGTGTCGAACCCCACGGTCGCCGACGTCTATGTCGGCAACCCGCGCCAGATCCACCTGTTCGGCAAGGCCGATGGCGAAGCGACCATCTTCGCCACCAGCGCCGGCGGCAGCGTTGTCTATTCGGCCAATGTCCGCGTCGGCCAGAACCTGACTTCGCTCGACCGTATGCTGAAAGCGGCGATGCCCGAAGCCGATATCCGCGTGATCACGGTCGGCCAGATCGCGGTCATCAACGGCACGATCGCGTCGCCCGCCGACAGCGCGCAGGCCGAACGGCTGGTTACGTCGCTGCTGAACCCGGGCGTCGCCACCACCGACCCCAATGCCGCGTTGAAAGTCGCGGTGGTCAACCGGCTGAAGCTCGCCACCCCGCTGCAGGTGAACCTGCAGGTCCGCATCGCCGAAGTCAGCCGCAACTTCGTCAAGAATATCGGCGTCAACCTGACGTCGCGCGACAATTCGGGCGGTTTCCTGTTCGGCATCGCGCAGGGGCGGCAGGGCACGATCACCACCATTCCGGGCACGCCGGGCGATCCCACGATCCTTCCGACAGGGGGACGCCCCGGCGGCACGCTGTTCGGCTTCCCGACCAAGGCGACCAACGGCACCACGCTCAACCTCGCCGGACGCCTGCTCGGCCTCGAACTGCTCGGCGCGCTCGATCTGGGCGAGCGTATCGGACAGGTCACGACGCTCGCCAATCCGAACCTGACCGCGCTTTCGGGCGAGACCGGTTCGTTCTTGGCGGGTGGCGAAATCCCGATCCCGATCAGCCAGGGCTTTGGCGCAGTGTCGGTCGAATACAAGCAGTACGGCGTCAGCCTCGCCTACACGCCCACCGTGCTGGCCGACGGCCGCATCTCGCTGCGCGTCCGTCCCGAAGTTTCGCAGCTGTCGGCGGCGGGCGCGGTGCAGATCAACGGCACGACGGTCCCCGCGCTGTCCACCCGCCGGGCCGAAACCACGGTCGAGCTGGGGTCGGGGCAGAGCATGATGATCGGCGGGCTGCTGTCGAACAGCCACGACAATTCGATCGACAAGGCGCCCGGCCTCGGCGACCTGCCGATCCTGGGGTCGCTGTTCCGCTCGAACGGCTTTACCCGCAACGAAACCGAGCTGGTCATCGTCATCACCCCCTATCTGGTGAAGCCGGTAGACAGCCAGTCGCGGATCGCATTGCCCACCGACGCCTATTCCAGCCCCGGCGACGTCGAGCGGGTGCTGATGGGCCAGTTGTCCGGACAGCGTCGCCCCGATCCGCGCCCGGTGCCGACCATGGCCCCGTCCGCGCCGGTCCAGCCCGCGGTCGGCCTGACCGCGCCGGTCCCGGTGGCCCCTGCCGCCGGTGCCGACCCCGTCCCGCAGCCCCCGCGCAAGCGCGGCCGCGATCCCAAGCCCGCCGCGCCCGGCTTCAGCATCCAGTGAGGCACGTTCCGATGACCCTCCTCCGTATCCTCACGCTCGGCACCGCGATCGGCATCGCCGGCTGCACCGGCACGCCCAATCGCGGCGTCGAATCGGTCCACCAGCCGGTCGTTACCCGGTCCGCCTATTCGTTCGACGTCGCCGCCGGTCCCGCCGGGCTGGCACCGGGCGAACGCGCCCGCCTTGCCGGATGGCTGGAGGCGATGCGCCTGCGCTATGGCGACGAGATCGGCGTCGACGACGGTGGCAGCGGCGATGACGCGGTCCGCAGCGACGTGGCCGCCGAAGCCGCGCGCGTCGGCCTGCTGCTCGCCGACGCGGTCCCGCCGACCCCCGGCGCGCTGGCACCCGGCACCGTCCGCATCGTCGTGTCGCGCATGGCGGCAAGCGTGCCCGGATGCCCCGACAATTCGCGCACCTACCAGCCCAATTTCGGCGCGCACACCTCGTCCGACTTCGGTTGCGCGACCAATTCCAACCTCGCGGCGATGATCGCCCGTCCGGGCGACCTCGTCCTCGGTCGCGGCAATGCCGACACCACCGATACGATGGTCAACACCAAGGCGGTCGGCGCCCTGCGCCGCGCCGCACCCAGCGGCAATGGCGGACAGGTCAGTTCGTCGGTCGGCAGCGCCGGCAGCGGGGGAGGCAACAAGTAATGAACGCCCCGTTCAATCTCGCCCGCACGGCCCAGCGCGATCCCTTCGTCGCCTTCGTCTGCGACGAAAATTCGGCCGAGACGCTGCGCGGCGTCGCGGGCGGCCATGGCTGGCCGGTCGAAAAGATCATGAAGGGCGGCCTGCGCAACGCGGTGCAGACGCTGTCGGTCTCCGCCAGCCCGCACGTATTGTTCGTCGACCTGTCCGAATCGGGCGATCCGCTCAACGACATCAACGGCCTCGCCGAAGTCTGCGAACCCGGCACGATCGTGATTGCGACCGGTCAGGTCAACGACGTCCGCCTGTACCGCGACCTGCTGTCCAGCGGAATCCACGACTACCTGCTCAAGCCGCTCAACCCCGACATGGTGCGCGAATCGATCGCGCAGGCGCAGGCGCTGCTGAACGCGCCGAAGGCTGCCGAGGCGAGCGTCGAGCGGCCGCATTGCGCGATCGCCGTCATCGGCACGCGCGGCGGCGCGGGGGCGTCGACCATCGCCACTTCGCTCGCATGGCTGATGGGCGAACAGGAACAGCGCAGCACCGCGCTGCTCGACCTCGACGTCCATTTCGGCACCGGCGCGCTCGGGCTCGACCTCGAACCCGGCCGCGGGCTGACCGACGCGATCGAAAATCCCAGCCGCATCGACGGGCTGTTCATCGAACGCGCGATGGTGCGCGCGGGCGAACGGCTGTCGGTGCTGTCGGCCGAAGCGCCGATCAACGCCCCGATCCAGACCGACGGCAGTGCCTTCTATCAATTGCAGGAGGAAATGCGCGCGGCGTTCGAATGCACGATCGTCGACCTGCCGCGGGCGATGCTGGTCAACCACCCGCATCTGATCGAGGAAGTCCGCACCGCGGTCATCGTCACCGAACTCACGCTGGCGGCGGCACGCGACACCATCCGTCTGTTGTCGTGGTTCCGGTCGAACGCCTCGCACGTCACCGTGCTGCTGGTCGCCAACAAGCTGCAACCCGCGGTCAGCCAGGAAATCAGCCGCAAGGATTTCGAAGGGTCGATCGAACGCAAGCTCGACTTCGTCATCAACCATGACGGCAAGCTGGCCGCACAGTCAGCGAAGCTCGGCAAGCCGATGGCCGAAGCCGGCAAGGGCAATCGCGCGGTCGCCCCGCTGAGCGACATCGCGCGTAAACTGTGCCAGCTCAGCGACAATTGCGACGACGATGCCGCCGCCAAGGGCAAGGGTAAAGGCAAGGCCGGCGGCGGCACGTCGTTGATCGGCAAGATCGCCGGGCTGCGCGCGCGTCTGCCCGCCCGGGCCAAGAAGTAGGGCGCGGGCCGGGCGATGGACATGCTGCCGATCCTGCTGCTGGCGATAGGCGCGGCGATGACGCTCGTCCTCGTCGTCCTTGCCTTTTCGGGGCCCTCGGGCGAGCGGGCGCGCAACCGCCGCCTGCTCGCGGTGCGCGAACGCCATGCCTCCGCCGCCAGTTCGACGGCGATGGAGGCGCAGATGCGCCGCATCGGCAACCGCGGCACGACCAAGGGCGATCGCGCCGCCGCCCGGCTGCTGCCCAATGTCGAACAGTTGAAGCTCCGCCTCGAAAAGACCGGCCGCAACTGGACGCTGTCGCAATATGGCAAGGTGACGCTCGGCATCATCGTCGTCGTCACCGCGTTCCTTGCCTTGAAGGGGTTGCCGCTGATCCTCGCGCTGCTGCTCGGCCTCGTGATGGGCATGGGCCTGCCGCATTTCCTGGTCAGCTTCTTCATCAAGCAGCGCATCGCCCGCTTCACCGCCAAATTCCCCGACGCGATCGAACTGCTCGTCCGGGGCCTGCGCTCCGGCCTGCCGATCACCGAGACGATGACCGTCGTCGGGCAGGAGGTCGACGGCCCGGTGGGTGAGGAATTCCGTCTGGTCAGCGACCGGATGAAGATCGGCCGCTCGCTCGACGCCGCGTTGCAGGAAACCGGCGACCGGCTCGGCACGCCCGAATTCCAGTTCTTCATCATCACCATTGCCATCCAGCGCGAAACCGGCGGCAACCTTGCCGAAACGCTCGCCAACCTCGCCGATGTGCTGCGCAAGCGGTCGCAGATGAAGCTGAAGATCAAGGCGATGTCGTCCGAATCCAAGGCGTCGGCCTATATCGTCGGGTCGCTGCCCTTCATCGTGTTCGGCATGATCTGGACGATCAACGACACCTATATGCAGAATTTCTTCGTCGATCCGCGGCTGATGATCGCGGGCCTCGGGGGGGCGCTGTGGATGGGGATCGGCGCGTTCATCATGGCCAAGATGGTCAATTTCGAGATTTGATGATGGCCAGCTCCAATCCGACCCTGATGGGTATCGATATCGTCAACGCCGCCACGATCCTGTCGGGCATCGCCGCGTTGTCGATCATGCTCGCGATTTACGTCGCCACCACTAGCCGCGATCCGATGACGCGGCGGGTCAAGGCACTGAACGACCGTCGCGAACAGCTGAAGGCCGGCATCACCGCATCGACCAGCAAGCGCCGCGCGAAGCTGGTGCAGAAGAACGAGGCGACCGACCGCATCCGCGACCTGCTGTCGACGCTGAAGGTGCTGCAGGATTCGCAGCTGAAGGTCGCGCAGCTCAAGCTGATGCAGGCGGGCATCCGGTCGAAGGACTGGGCGGTCGCGGTCATTTTCGGCCGGCTGGTGCTGCCGATCGTGCTCGGCCTGCCGATGCTCTACATCGTCTATGGCACCGATACCTTCGCCGACTGGTCGCCGCTGAAGGCCTACGGACTGGTCGCGGGTACCTTTATCCTGAGCTACAAGGCGCCCGACATCTATCTGAAGAACAAGATCACCAAACGGTCGGACGCGATCCGCAAGGGCCTGCCCGATGCGCTCGATCTGCTGGTGATCTGTGCCGAGGCGGGCTTGACCGTCGATGCCGCCTTCAACCGCGTCGCACGCGAACTGGGCCGGGCCTATCCCGAGCTGGGCGAGGAATTTTCGCTGACCGCGATCGAGCTGGGCTTCCTGACCGAACGGCGGCAGGCGTTCGAGAACCTTGCGCTGCGCATCAACCTCGACGCGGTGAAGGGCGTGGTGACCACCATGATCCAGACCGAGAAATACGGCACGCCGCTCGCCTCCGCGCTCCGTGTCCTCTCGGCCGAATTCCGCAACGAACGCATGATGCGTGCCGAGGAAAAGGCCGCGCGCCTGCCCGCGATCATGACCGTGCCGTTGATCTTGTTCATCCTGCCGACGCTGTTCGTCGTCATCCTGGGTCCGGCGGCCTGCAGCATCAGCGACGCGTTCGGCAAGTAAGCCGATGGGGCAGGCGGGAACGCCGCCTGCCCCCGACCGTTATCGCCCCGTAACCATTATAGGGGCCCGCCGACCATGTTGTTCCAGACGCCGACCCAGTTCGCAGTCTTGGCCCTCCTGCTCTTCGCCGGCTGGCTGTTCGGCCTCGCCTCCTCTTCGGGCGGCAAGAAATGGAAGCAGCGGTTCCGCGACGAGGAAGCCGCGCACAAGGCCTATCGCGCCGAAGTCGCAACCGACCTGAAGGCCCGCGACGAACGCCTGCGCGAAGTCGAGGTCGAGCGCGACCGGCTGGCCAAGGAACGCGGCACCGCGACCGCTGCCGCAGCGACCACCACCGCGGCGGCGACCGCCAGCAGCAGCGGCGGCGGCGGCGGCGGCTTCTTCGGCTGGGGTCGCGACAACCTCTCGCGCATCCGCGGCATCGACGCCGATCTGGAACACGCGCTGGGCCAGCGCGGCATCAAGACCTATCGCGCGATCGAAAACCTCAGCGAAGCCGACGAACGCGCACTGGAGGACGATCTGCGCCTGCGTCCCGGCACGATCGACAGCGAACGCTGGCGCGAACAGGCGGCGATGCTGCGCGAAGGCCATGACGACGACCATCGCAGCCGCTGGGGGTGAGGCCCGGACAACCATCCGTCACCCCGGACTTGATCCGGGGTCCCGCTTTTTCTTCGATGCGCGTTAGAAAGCGGGACGCTGACTAGAGCCGATGTTTCTGTGAAGGTGTCGGACTGAACCGCGAACTCACCGTACCCCCGCGCAGGCGGGGGTCCAGAGCCACGCAGACAACCGCTTGCGCTGGGGGCCTTGGGCCCCCGCCTGCGCGGAGGGCGCCAAAGGGTCGGTAATCGACACTCCCGAACGGACCCCGTATCCGTTCCGGGGTCGCGCTACGTCAGAACGTCACCCATTCCGGCCCGCCCGGAAACACCACGTCCTCGACCTTGTCGCCGATCTTGGTGACCGCCAGCAGCACGGCGAGGACGATGATCAGGTCGAGCACGATCACCGCGCCCCAGACGAACGCGGGGTGGAACGGACCGATGCGGTCGAACCCGTCCTTCGTCACCCGTGCCGCATCGTTCGTCATACGCTTCTCACTTCTTCAATGCCGCCTGCGCCGCTGCCAGCCGGGCGATCGGCACCCGGTAGGGGCTGGCCGATACATAGTCGAGCCCGACCTGTTCGCAGAAGGCGATCGACGCCGGGTCGCCGCCATGCTCGCCACAGATGCCGAGCTTGATGTCGGGCCGCGTCTTGCGCCCGCGCTCGGCGGCCAGTTCGATCAGCTCGCCCACCCCCTCGACATCGATCGAGACGAACGGGTCGCGCGCGTAAATGCCCTTTTCGACATAGGCGCCTAGGAAGCGGCTGGCATCGTCGCGGCTGACGCCCAGCGTCGTCTGCGTCAGGTCGTTGGTCCCGAACGAGAAGAACTGCCCGGCTTCGGCGATCTCACCGGCTTTCAGCGCGGCGCGCGGCAGTTCGATCATCGTGCCGACCAGATACTCGATCGTCCGCCCCTTGTCGGCGAACACGTCCTGCGCGGCCTTGTCGACCACCGCCTTCATCAGCTCCAGCTCGCGCTTGGTACCGACCAGCGGGATCATGACCTCCGGTATCGGGGCCTCGCCCGACTTCTCCGCGACGATCACCGCCGCTTCGAAGATCGCACGCGCCTGCATCTCGTAGATTTCGGGATAGGTCACGCCCAGCCGGCAGCCGCGATGGCCCAGCATCGGGTTGAACTCGTGCAGCTCGCTCGCACGACGCTTGAGCTGCTCGACCTCGATCCCTGCCGCCTGCGCGACTTCGGCGAACTCGGCCTCTTCATGCGGCAGGAATTCGTGCAGCGGCGGGTCGAGCAAGCGGATGGTGCACGGCAGCCCGACCATCACCTCGAAAATCTCGACGAAATCGCTGCGCTGTTCGGGCAGCAACCGCTCCAGCGCCACGCGCCGACCGGCCTCGTCCTCGGCCAGGATCATCTGCCGCACGGCGGTGATCCGCGACTGTTCGAAGAACATATGCTCGGTCCGGCACAGGCCGATCCCTTCCGCGCCGAAATCGCGCGCGGTGCGGCAATCAAGCGGGGTTTCGGCGTTGGTGCGGACCTTCAGGCGACGGACGCCATCGGCCCATTCCATCAGCGTGGCGAAATCGCCGGCCAGCTCGGGCTGCACCGTCGCGACGGCACCGGCCATCACCTCGCCAGTCGCGCCGTCGATCGTGACGATATCGCCTTCGCGGATTTCGCGGCCGGCGACCTTCATCACGCCCGCCTTCGCATCGATCGAGATGCTGCCGGCACCCGACACGCACGGCCGGCCCATGCCGCGCGCCACGACCGCCGCGTGGCTGGTCATGCCGCCCCGCGCCGTCAGGATGCCGCGCGCCGCGTGCATGCCGTGAATGTCTTCCGGCGAGGTTTCGGTGCGGATCAGGATCACCGCATCGCCCGCGTTCGAACGCCGCTCGGCCGTATCGCTGTCGAACACCGCGATGCCGCTGGCGGCACCCGGCGAGGCCGGCAGCCCCTTGGTCAGCACGTCGCGCTTGGCATCGGGGTCGAGCGTCGGGTGGAGCAACTGGTCCAGCGCCTGCGGATCGACGCGCGCGATCGCCTCCTCGCGCGAAATCAGCCCTTCCTCGGCCATGTCGACCGCGATCTTGAGCGCCGCCTTGGCGGTGCGCTTGCCCGACCGGGTCTGCAGCATCCACAGCTTGCCCTGCTGCACCGTGAATTCGATGTCCTGCATGTCGCGGTAATGCCGCTCCAGCCGGTCGAACACCGCAGCCAGTTCGGCATAGGCGTCGGGCATCGCCTCTTCCATCGACAGCGGCTTGGCGTTCGCCGCCGCGCGGGCTGCCGTGGTCAGGTACTGCGGCGTGCGGATGCCCGCCACCACGTCCTCACCCTGCGCGTTGATCAGGAATTCGCCATAATAGGCATTGTCGCCGGTCGACGGATCGCGGGTGAAGGCGACGCCGGTCGCCGAGGTGTCGCCCATGTTGCCGAACACCATCGCCTGCACGTTGACCGCCGTGCCCCAGTCGCCCGGAATGTCGTTCAACCGGCGATAGACCTTCGCCCGGTCCGCCTGCCACGACCCGAACACCGCGCCGATCGCACCCCAGAGCTGGTCATGCACGTCCTGCGGGAACGGCTTGCCCCACAGCTCGACCACGATATCCTTGTACTGCGCCACCAGCGCGCGCCAGTCGTCGGCGGTGAGATCGGTGTCGAGATAATAGCCGCGATCTTCCTTCGCGATCTCCAGCGCTTCCTCGAACCGGCCATGGTCCAGTTCGAGCACGACGTCCGAATACATCTGGATGAAGCGGCGATAGCTGTCCCACGCGAAACGCGCATCGTCCGACACGCTCGCCAGCCCCTCGACGGTGTCGTCGTTCAGGCCGAGGTTGAGCACCGTGTCCATCATGCCGGGCATCGAGATGCGCGCGCCCGAGCGGACCGACACCAGCAACGGGTCCGCAGCGTCGCCGAAGCGCTTACCCGTGATCCCCTCGATATGGGCGATCCCGGTCTTCACCTCGTCCTGCACGCTTTCCGGGAAAGTCTGCCCTTCTTCGTAATAGCGGGTGCACATGGTCGTCGCGATGGTGAAGCCCGGCGGCACCGGCAAGCCGATCGACGCCATTTCGGCAAGGTTCGCGCCCTTGCCGCCCAGCAACACCTTGTCGCCCGACCCCCCGTCCGAAACCCCGCCGCCGAAGCGATAGACATACTGCGTCATGCTCGTGTCCCCATGCTCTCCGACGCGGTCGTGCCGCGACGGGGTATCCGATTCGAAGGCTATTCGCCTGACGCCCCGTTAAACGGGTTAAACCGGCAGGTCAGCCCTCAATTTTCGAGAAATCGGCGACCCGGTGTACCGCATCGCGCACGCGGGCGAGCAGCGCGAGGCGCGCGGTCCGCTTGTGCGAGTCGGCATCGTTGACCGTCACGTCGGTGAAGAACGCATCGATCGGGGCGCGCAGCGACGCAAGTGCCGCCATGGCCCCCGCGAAATCCTCGGCGTCGATCGCCGCTTCGGCGCGCGGCTCGGCGGCATCGAGCGCGGCGACCAGCGCCGCCTCGGCCAGTTCACGATCATAGTCCCGCGCTTCCCGGTTGGTCCGCGCCAGTTCGGCGACCACGGGCGCGAAGTCCGGGTCCTCGACCATCGCCAGCGGGTCTTCCTCGCCGGTTTCGGGGATATGCTTGCTGGAGCCCGGCGCTTCCTTCTTCAGGATGTTGGCCGCTCGCTTGTACCCGGCGAGCAGGTTCGCGCCGTCCTCGGTCGTGACGAAGGCTTGCAGGGCATGGACGCGGGCGAGCAGGCGGACGAGGTCGTCCTCGCGCGCATTGGCACCATCAATAATGACCGCTGCCCGGATAAAATCCACCCGTGCACCACCGCTTCTTTCGGCGAACTCCAAACGTTCAAGCATGAAATCGCGAACCGACGCAGCGGCTCGAACTGCCTTCTCAAAATTTTCTGGGTTCGGAGTACCGGGCTTTGGAAGCGACGGAGCCAAGGCAGCGAGAGCCTTTAGTGCCGCTATCGGTTCGAATTGCGCAATAGTTTCGCGCAACGTTCCGGCCTGAGCATCTCGTGCCGGCCACCCAGTGCCCAGTCCCTCGAGTGCCGCGATGAAAGAAGACGTCACAATTGAAAGACGGAGATGATTGGTTCGAACCAAACTCACGATGCCAAGTGCCGCACGCCGCAACGCGAATGGATCTTTCGATCCGGTTGGCTGCAAATCAACGCGGAAGAATTGTGTGATCGTATCCAGCTTATCCGCCAGCGCTACCGCAACCGTCACCGGCGCAGTCGGAACGTCATCCCCCTGCCCAACCGGCTTGTAATGATCGCGCACCGCCTCGGCGACCTCAAACGGCTCGCCCTGCGCGGCGGCATAGTAACCGCCCATCAGCCCCTGCAATTCGGGGAACTCGCCGACCATGCCGGTGACCAGATCGGCCTTGGCGAGACGTGCCGCACGCTCGGCCATGTCGGCGAGCGACATATCCTCCCCGGTACGGGGAGGGGGACCATCCGCAGGATGGTGGAGGGGGGTGTCCGCAGGCGGTACCGCTGCTGGCGCCCCCCCTCCACCACCGGCTGCGCCGGCGGTCCCCCTCCCCGTGCCGGGGAGGATCTCCGCACCAACGACGCCACTCTCCACCAACCACCGCGCGAGCTTCGCGACCCGCTCGACCTTGTTGGCGACCGTCCCCAGCTTCTCATGAAACACGATCTTGTCGAGCTTCGGCAACTGGTCCTCCAGCCGCGTCTTCAGATCGGTCTCGTAAAAGAACTTCGCATCCGACAGCCGCGCCGCCAGCACCTTGGCATTGCCTGCGACGATCCGCTCGCCGCCGTCCGCCGCGTCGATATTCGCGGTGCAGACGAACGCGTTGGCCAACTGCCCCGCCCCATCGCGGCACACGAAATATTTCTGGTTCACCCGCGCGGTCAGCTGGATGACTTCCGGCGGCACGGCGAGGAACGCTTCGTCGAACCGCCCGATCAACGGCACCGGCCATTCGGTCAGCCCGGCATTCTCCGCCAACAGCCCCTCGTCCTCGACCAGCCGCAAGCCCGCACCCTGCGCCGCCATCTTGGCACCCACCGCGATGATCGCGGCGCGTTCGTCCTGATCGACGATGACATGGCAGGCCCGCAGCTTCTCGACATAGTCGGCCGCCGACCCGATCGTGATCGGTCCCGCATGGTGGAAACGGTGGCCCAGCGTCACCGCCCCGCTGGTCACGCCCGCGACCTCGCACGGCACCACGTCGCTGCCGAACAGCGCGACGATCCCCTGGAGCGGCCGCACCCAGCGCGGACTTTCCGGGCTGAGCGACGCCGCGCCCCAGCGCATCGACTTCGGCCACGGAAACGCCCGCACGATCGCAGGGATCGCCGTCGCCAGCACCTGCGCCGTTTCGCGCCCCGGCACCTCGGTCACCGCGAACAACACGCCGTCCCGCTCGGTCAGCGCCTCGCGCGTCAGCCCGGTCTTGCGCAGAAACCCTTCCAGCGCTTGCGGCGGCGCCGACGCCCGCGGCCCCTTCACTTCCTCGCGCACCGCCTCGGTCCGCTCGGGCAGGTCGTGCGCGATCAGCACCAGCCTGCGCGGCGTCGCATAGGTCGTGATCCGCGGCGCGGCGATCCCAGCCTTCGCCAGTTCGCCGACGAACAGCTTCGACAAGTCCTCGCGAGCCTTCGCCTGCATCCGCGCCGGAATTTCTTCCGACCGCAGTTCGAGCAGAAAGTCGGTCATGCCACCCACCCCGGATATTTCGCCTGCCACACGGGCGTCTGCGTCTCGATAAACTTGGCGCACGACGCCTTCGCCAGATCGCGCACCCGACCGATATAGGCCTGCCGCTCCGCGACCGAGATTACCCCGCGCGCATTGAGCAGGTTGAAGACATGGCTCGCCTCGATCGCCTGTTCATACGCCGCGATCGGCACATCGTTGGCCAGCGCATTCTCGCACTCGGCCGCTGCCTTCCTGAACAGGTCGAACAGCCCGTCGGTATCGGCGACCTCGAAATTCCATTTCGACATCTGCCGTTCGTTTTCGAGGAACACGTCGCCGTACGTCACGCCGGCATCGTTGAACGCCAGGTCGTACACGCTGTCCTTGTCCTGGATGTACATCGCTAGCCGCTCCAACCCATAGGTCAGCTCGCCCGCGACCGGCTTGCAATCGAAGCCGCCCATCTGCTGGAAATAGGTGAACTGGGTGACTTCCATCCCGTCGCACCACACTTCCCAGCCAAGCCCCCACGCGCCCAGCGTCGGCGATTCCCAATCGTCCTCGACGAAGCGGATATCGTGTTGCGTGAAGTCGATCCCGATCGCCGCCAGCGACCCCAGATACAGTTCCTGCAGATCGGGCGGTGACGGCTTCAGGATCACCTGATACTGGTAATAATGCTGCAACCGGTTGGGGTTCTCGCCATAGCGCCCATCGGTCGGCCGGCGCGAGGGCTGGACGAACGCCGCATTCCACGGCTCCGGCCCCAGCGCGCGCAGCGTGGTCGCCGGGTGGAACGTCCCCGCCCCCATCCGCATGTCATAGGGTTGCAGGATGACGCAGCCCCGATCGCTCCAGTAATCATGGAGCGTCAGGATCATTTTCTGGAAGCTGAGCGGGGCGGCCATGGTTTCGCCTTTGAGTGCAAGAGCCATGGCGCCTAGCGCTTGGGCGGAGCGCGGGTCAAGGTTGCCGCCGGGGTGCCCGCCCCGCTAAGCCGACCGCATGTCGCTTCGCCGCTTCCTGCCCGCGATCCTTGCCCTGCTCGGCTGGCTGTCGCTGGCCAGCCCGGTCGCGGCGCCGGCGGCGCTGGCCCCGGCGCTGTGGGTCGCGCGCGACGGCGACACGGTGATCTGGCTGTTCGGCACGGTGCATCAGCTGCGCGCCGGCACGCCGTGGCTGAGTGGAGCGGTGGCGCGGGCGTTTGCGAGCAGCGACGTGCTGACGCTCGAGATCGCGCCGACCGATCCGGCGGCAATGGCGGCGGCGCTGGTCGCGGTCGCGCCGGTCCGCCCCGCACCGCTGCCGCCCGCGCTCGACCGGCGACTGCGCCAGCGCGCGCGGGCGCTGGGCTTTCCGGCCAACGCCTTCGACGCGACCGACCCGTGGTTCGCGGCGACGACCCTTGGTGCCCAGCCGCTCGCCCGCGCCGGCTATAGCGCGGTGCCGGCGCCCGAGACGCTGCTGGCGACGCTCGCCGATCGCCGCGGCACCGCGATCGAACCGCTCGAAACGCTGGACGGACAATTGCAGACCTTCGCCGCGCTCCCGCAACCGGCGCAGCGCACGATGCTGGCGCGCGTGCTCGACGATCGCGATCCGGTGGCTGCGATGGACCGGGTGGTCGCCGCATGGGGCAAGGGCGATGTCGCCGCGCTCGACCGGTTGCTGGCGAACGACATGGATGAGGCTGGTCCGGCGGTGCGGGCGGCTTTGCTCGAGCGGCGCAATGCGGCGTGGGCGAGGACGATCGCCCGGTGGATGCGCCAGCCGGCTACGCGCTTCGTCGCGGTCGGCGCGGGGCATCTGTCGGGGAAAGGCAGCGTGCAGGCGCGGTTGGCGGCGATGGGGATCGAGGTGTCGCGGGTGCAGTAGCGCCACTCTCCTCACACTCTCCCCCACGCACACCGTTTGGTTCGAGCAGCTTCGAGCTTGTCGAGAAGCGTCCGTCGAGAACTTGGTCGCTTGGGGCACCCCCCTCTCGACTTCGGTTCTCGACAGGCTCGAAGCAAACGGTGTGCGTGTGTGTGGTGGGGGGAGGAAGAAACAAACGGACGGGAACAGAAGGAAGCAACACCCCCAACCTTGCCTTTTCCCCCGAACTAACCTATGCGCCCGCGCTTGTTCGTGCCGGGGTCATCCCTGGAGGCCCGGCCGCGCAAGACTGACAATCCACGTATCTTAAGGAAGACATGATGAGCGACACGCTGCACCTGTCGGCCGAGACGCGCGATCGGGCAGGCAAGGGAGCCTCCCGTGCCCTGCGTCGCGAAGGCCGCGTCCCCGCCGTGATCTATGGCAACAAGCAGGATCCGGAAGGCATCCACCTGAACGCCCGCGAACTCATGAAGCAGCTGATGACCGGCCACTTCATGAACTCGGTCATCATGGTCGATGTCGGCGGCAAGAAGGTCCGCACGCTGGCCAAGGACGTCGCGTTCGACGTCGTTACCGACCAGCCGATCCATGTCGACTTCCTGCGCATCTCGAAGAACGCGACCGTGACCGTCGCGGTGCCGGTGGTGTTCACCAACGAAGACGACGCGCCCGGCATCAAGCGTGCCGGCGGCGTGCTGAACGTCGTTCGCCACGAAATCGAACTGGTCGTCGAAGCGTCGAACATCCCGACCGAGATCACGATCGACCTGACCGGTCGCGAAGTCGGCGATTCAATCCACATTTCGGACGTGACGCTGCCGAACGGCGCCGAGCCGGCCGTGGAAGACCGCGACTTCACCGTCGCGACGATCGTCCCGCCGACGGTCCCGACCGCCGCCGACGAAGCGCTCGACGCCGAAGTTGCCGAAGCACAGTCGGCCGAAGCGGCTGCCGAAGCCGAGGCCGAAGACGCTGAAGCCGAGGACAAGGCCGAGGGCTGATCCGCCCCGCCTTTCCGGCGTTCGAGGGAGCGGGATGGCCGAGGCCGTCCCGCTCCCTTTTCGTTTGGGGGATGCGCGCCATCCGCACCAACGTCATCGCGGCGCAGGCCGGGATTCACGGACACGGCCACGTCGCGGCCCGATCGAGAACACCCGACCCAATGGAGTCCGGCCTGCACCGGAATGACGAAACCTCCCCATCGTCGTCCCCGCGCAGGCGGGGACCCTTAACGCGACGCCCGCGCTTCCATCTGCGACGCCAGCGCATATGGATTCCCGCCTCCGCGGGAATGACGTCTATAGGACCGGCACGCGACCACCTTCACCCAAAGGACACCCGATGCAGCTCTGGACCGGCCTCGGTAACCCCGGCCCGCAATATGCGATGCACCGCCACAATATCGGCTTCATGGCCATCGACGCCATCGCCGAGGTGCACGACTTCGCCGCGCCCAAACGTGGGTTCCAGGGCTGGGTACAGGAAGGGCGGATCGGCACGCAAAAGGTGCTGTTGCTCAAACCCGGCACGTACATGAACGAGAGCGGCCGCTCGGTCGGCGAAGCGATGCGCTTCTACAAGCTCACCCCCGCCGACGTCACCGTGTTCCACGACGAACTCGACCTCGCGCCGTTCAAGCTGAAGGTGAAGGTCGGCGGCGGCCATGCCGGGCATAACGGGCTACGCTCGACCGACGCGCATATCGGCCCCGACTTCCGCCGCATCCGGCTCGGCATCGGCCATCCGGGGCACAAGGACCGCGTGACGCCGTATGTGCTCGGCAATTTCGCCAAGGCCGAGCTGGACGACCTGACCGACCTGCTGGGCGCCGTCGCCGCCGAGGCGCCATGGCTGGCGGCGGGCGACGACGTACGGTTCATGAACGAGGTCGCCCGGCGGATGGGGTGAGCGGCGCTCCCCAAGCGCCACCCGTCACCCCAGCGCAGGCTGGGGTCTCCGCGTAGCCGGGCGATGCGCTATCCAACAGGGATACCCCAGCCTGCGCTGGGGTGACGTTCGCGGCGAGGAAGATAGACGGCGCCCCCCCAAACCCCGCAAGATCGGTCGAGCGCCCCCGCCCCTTCCCCCGCCACAACCCCCGTGCCACACAAGGAACGGACATGACGCCGGCGCAGCGCAACTATCACGACCGGATGCGGCGCGCGCTCGATCATATCGACCGCCATCTGGACGACGATCTCGACCTTGCCACCATCAGCGCGGTCGCGGCCTTCTCGCCCTGGCATTTCCATCGCCAGTTCACCGCGACCTTCGGATTGCCCGTCCACCGCTATGTCCAGCTCGCCCGGCTGAAGCGCGCGTCCTACCGGCTCGCCTTCCGCACCGATCACGTCACCGACATCGCGCTGGATGCCGGCTACGACGCGCCCGATGCTTTCGCGCGCGCCTTTCGCCGGCGCTTCGGCCAGTCGCCGACGTCGTTCCGTTCCGCGCCCGACTGGGCACCGTGGCGCGCGGCGCTCCTGCCGCTCGATCAATCGAGGACGATCATGACCTTCGCACCCGTCACCCTCCGCGACTTCCCCGCCACGCCCATCGCCATCATGGAACATCGCGGCGATCCCGCCACGATCGGCGACACCATCCGCCGCTTCATCGCATGGCGCCGCACGCGCGGCCTGTCGCCCGCTACCAGCGCCACCTTCAACCGCTTCCACAGCGATCCCGCAGACCTCGCCGCCGGCCCGGTCCGCATCGACCTGTGCGTCGCCACCGACCGCACGTTCCCGGCAAGCGACGGCGTGTTCGCCGATACCCTCCCCGGCGGCCGCTGCGCCGTCCTGCGCGTGACCGGTCGCAGCGACGATCTGGAGGACGCCGCGCTCCACCTCTATCGCGACTGGCTGCCCGACAGCGGCGAAGAACTGCGCGACGCCCCGCTCTTCTGCCAGCGCGTCCGCTTCTTCCCCGACGCGGCCGAGGGAGAGGCGATCACCGACCTGTTCCTGCCGATTCGGTAGCATACCCACTGCAAAAACCAGCCGCATAGGCCTTTAGCGTATCCCCGCGCAGGCGGGGATCCAGGGTTATTGGAGCCAGGCCGTGGCTCCATATCGCCCTGGACCCCCGCCCGCGCGTGGGTACGGCAAACAACGACTCACCTCGCAGAAAACCACTTTCCTACTCGCCCCGCCGCCATCAGGATCGCCGAACCGATCGCCTGTCCGCCCTCCGAACCACACCGCCGCCGACCACAAAACCGACACAAGGACGCATTTCGCACGAGTGTGAACTTAGTGAACTTTGGCCCGACCTTGCGCCGCGCCGCCCCCGCCCGATAGGAAGCACCCCATGGCCAAGCCGTTGCAACTGCTCGTCTTCCTGTTCCTGCTATTCGCCGGCACCGCCGTACAGGCCGCACCGCGCTGTACCTTCGCCCCTGGCGGCGATCAGCGGATCGCGATCGGCAACGGCCGCTCGGTCCTGGTCCACACCCCGCGCGGGTTCGATCCCGCCACCGCCGCCCCGCTCGTCATACTGCTCCACGGCAGCGGCGGCACCGGCGCGGCGATGCTACGCGATTCGCACCTCGCCGAGGCATCGGACAAGCACGGCTTCGTCGTCGCGGCACCCGATGCCGGCATCCCGCATGACAAGGGTTTCGTCTGGAACATTCCCGGCGTGCCCACCGTCACCGGTGCCATCCCCGGCTCCGACGCCCCTAACGACGTCGCCTTCATCGGCGCGCTGATCGACCAGCTGGCCAAGGCGGGCTGTGCCGACCCGGCCCGTGTCTACGCCACCGGCCTGTCGGGCGGGGGTCGCATGACGTCGTGGCTCGGCTGCGTCGCGACCGACCGCTTCGCCGCGATCGCACCCGTCGTGGGCTTACGCGCCGGCAACCCGCTCGCCAGCGACCCGGCCCGCCCCGACCCGGCGACCTGCCGCCCGTCGAAGCAGCTGCCGGTGATCGCCTTTGCCGGCGATGCCGACACCACCAACCCCATTCAGGGCGGCGGCGCCAAATACTGGTCCTACACCATGCACGCCGCCGAGCAGCGCTGGGCCGCCCTCAACGGCTGCACCGCCGCCCCCACCACCCGCTGGGTCGCGCCCAAGGTGTACGAGGAACGCTACACCACGTGCCGGAACGGCGCCGACGTGGCCGGGCGGATCACCGTCGGCGGCGGGCATAGCTGGGTGGTCGACAACGACGCGCTCTGGGCGTTCCTGTCGGCGCATCGCCGCTAAGGCCAGTCGGGGAACCCTGCGTCCCGGCGTCCCTTGCGTCGATACCACCAGAGGCTGAACCGATGCAGCAGGACGATTGCGATAAGCAGGGTCAGGAACAACGGCAGCATCGCCCATCGCCCGTCCCATTCGAACCACAGCCCCAACAGGAAGGGCAGAACCGGTAGTAGCAGCCGCATCTCGAACCGGAACCGATGCAGATCCGTATCCGAGCGCAACGCCGGATCGGCCTTTCGTGGGGACCTGTCGGGCTTGCTCGATCAGGCGGTCGGACCACGTCATGATGACAGAATGGCGGGGATCGGGACCGATCGCCAGCCCCTTCCCAAATCGCCCCGGATCGGCCAAGCCGCGCGGATGACCGTCCGCACCCTCTTCCCGACCCAGCTCTATGAAGCGAACCTCGCCGACGACGCGCTGGTCGCCGATCTCGACGCATCGGTCCGCGCGCTGGCCGAGGACGACATGGCCGGGCGCCGCTGGTCGAAGGACAAGGGCTATCGCGGCTATACATCCTATGCCTCGCTCAACGACCTGCCGTTGCGCGACCCGGCCTTTGCCGACCTGAAACGCGTGCTCGACCGCCATGTCGCCAAGTTCGCCGCGGCGTGCGCGATGGAATTGGGGGGGCGCAAGCTCAAGCTCGACAGCCTGTGGGTGAACCTGCTGAAACCCGGCGGCGGGCATTCGGGCCATCTTCATCCGCACAGCGTCGTGTCGGGCACCGTCTATGTCGCGGTCCCCGAGGGCGCGGGCGGCATCCGCTTCGAAGACCCGCGGCTGCCGATGCTGATGGCCGCCCCCACCCGCCCCGGCACCTTCGAGACGGTAGCGCCGGGGCCCGGCACGCTGCTGCTGTGGGAAAGCTGGCTGCGCCACGAAGTCATGCCGCATGCCGGAAAGGGCGAGCGGATCAGCGTCAGCTTCAACTACCGCTGGTAATGCCGTGCAGCCCGTCGCCCGCGAACGCCGTGTCCTGACGCTCTCGCTGGCGGCGACGTTGCTGTCGGCCGGTGGAAGTATCGTGGCCGGGCTGTGGATCGGATCGAAATCGATCCTGTTCGACGGCATGTACGAGGTGGTCGACGCCGGGATGACCGCGCTCGCCATCGTCACCGCCGGGCTGATCGCGCGGGGCGAGGACCGGCGGTTCCAATATGGCTATTGGCACCTCGAACCGATGCTCGCCTTCGTCAACGGCATCGCGCTGGCGCTCGCCTGCGGCTATGCGCTGCTCGACGGTGCCAACGGCCTGCTGAACGGCGGGCGCGACGTCAGCTTCGGCTCCGGCGCGGTCGTGGCGCTGGTCAGCGGGCTGTGGAGCCTCGCAATGTGGGCGATCCTGCGCCGGGTTGCCCGCGACCTCGATTCGCAACTGGTCGCGGTCGATGCGCGCGGCTGGGCGACCGGGGCGGTGCTGTCGGGCGCGCTTGCCGCCGGTTTCGGGGTCGCGGGGGTGCTTCACCGCGCCGGTCATGGCGACTGGGCGCGAATCGTCGATCCCGCCGCGCTGGTGCTGGTGGCGCTGGCGCTGATCCCCTTTCCGATCGCCACCATCCGCCGGTCGGGACGCGAGCTGCTGCAGATCGCGCCTGCCGACCTCGACGCCCGCGTCCGCGACGCGACGCGGGCGGTCGCAGCGGCGCATGGCTTCATCGACTGCCGGTCGCATGTCGCGCGGATTGGGCGGCAGCAATTCGTCGACGTGGCGCTGGTCGCCGCCCCCGATGCGCTACCGGTCGCCTATGAACGGCTCGACGCGATCCGCCACGACCTTGCCGTCGCGATCGGCGGAGATGGCCCCGGCACCTGGCTCAGCGTCGACTTCACCGCCGATCCGCGCTGGATCTAAGAGGTTTTTGCAATGCCCGGCGCCAGCGGCTAAGGCGCAGGCTTTCCATCGTCACCGGGATAGCATCACGTGGGTTTTCGCTGCGGTATCGTCGGCCTGCCGAATGTCGGCAAGTCCACCCTGTTCAACGCCCTGACGCAGACGCAGGCGGCACAGGCGGCCAACTACCCCTTCTGCACGATCGAGCCGAACGTCGGTAACGTCGCCGTCCCCGATCCCCGGCTCGACGCGCTGTCGGACATCGCGGGCTCTGCCAAGAAGATCGAGACGCAGCTGGCGTTCGTCGACATCGCCGGGCTCGTCCGCGGCGCGTCGAAGGGCGAAGGGCTCGGCAACCAGTTCCTCGGCAACATTCGCGAAGTCGACGCGATCGTCCACGTCCTGCGCTGTTTCGAGAATGACGATATTCAACATGTCGACGACCGGGTCGATCCGATCGCCGACGCCGATACCGTCGAGACCGAGCTGATGCTGTCCGACCTCGAAAGCCTTGAAAAGCGCGTGCCCAACCTGACCAAGAAGGGGCAGCAGGGCGACAAGGAGGCGAAGGTCGCCGCGACCGTGCTCGGCCGCGCACTCGACCTGCTGCGCGAAGGCAAGCCCGCCCGCCTGACCGAGATCAAGGACGAGGAAGAGGAACGCCTGTTCGCGCAGGCGCAGCTGCTGACCGCCAAGCCGGTCCTCTACGTCTGCAACGTCAACGAGGAAGACGCCGCCGAGGGCAACGACCTGTCGGCCAAGGTCTTCGCCAAGGCGAAGGCAGAGGGTGCCGAGGCCGTCGTGGTCTCCGCCGCGATCGAGGCCGAGATCGCGACGATGGAGCCTGCCGACCGCGCCGAGTTCCTGTCCGACCTCGGCCTCGCCGAAACCGGCCTCGCCCGCGTCATCCGCGCCGGCTATTCGCTGCTGCACCTGCTGACCTTCTTTACCGTCGGCCCCAAGGAAGCCCGCGCCTGGACCGTGTCGGTCGGGGCGAAGGCACCGCAGGCCGCCGGTGAAATCCACAGCGATTTCGAACGCGGCTTCATCCGCGCCGAGACGATCGCCTATGACGACTATGTCGCCTGCAAGGGCGAAAGCGGCGCACGCGATGCGGGCAAGCTGCGTGCCGAGGGCAAGGAATATGTCGTGCAGGACGGCGACGTGATGCTGTTCCGCTTCAACGTCTGATCATTCACGACCTCGTCATCGTAGAGCGTTAGCAGGTCCGGTCATGCGTATCCCGACCCTCCTCACCGCGATCACCCTGCTGTGCGGCTGCACCACGCTGCCCATGCCAAAGACCGCCCCACCGGCGGTGGTCGAGGCGCGGGCGCCGGTCACGATCCTAATCGGCGTCGACGGCGCCCGGCCCGACTATCTGACGCCCGCTGCCGCCCCCAACCTGTCGCGACTGGCGGCGGCCGGCGTTTCGGCATCGATGCAGCCGTCGTTCCCTACCAAGACCTTTCCCAATTTCTGGACGATGGCCACCGGCGTCCGTCCTGACCAAAGCGGCATCGTCGGCAACAAGATGGAAGACGCGCGGCGCCCCGACGAGCATTTCACCATGGAGACGGTCGACCCGTTCTGGTGGAACGCCGCCAAGCCGATCTGGATCGCCGCCGAACAGGCCGGAATCCGCAGCGCGACGATGTTCTGGCCGGGCAGCGAGGTCGCGTGGGGCGGCAGCGGCAAGCCCGATCACGGCGTCTATGCCGGCGGCGCGCATGCGTCGGACTGGCAGGCGTTCAGTGCGGCGATCAACGCCGGGCAGCGCGTCGATGCCGTCGTCGACTGGCTCCGTCGCCCGGCCGCCACCCGGCCGCGTTTCGTCACGCTCTATTTCGACGATGTCGATATCGCCGGGCACGACCATGGCCCCGGCACGCCGGAAACCCTGACGGCGATGCGCAGGGTCGACGAACAGATTGGCCGGCTGCAACGCGAACTGGCCGCATTGGGCCAACCGGCCAACCTGATCGTCGTCGCCGATCATGGCATGGCGGCGATCGCCAACGACCGGGTGATCGCGTTCGACCGGGTGGCGCCCGCCGACAGCTATCGCCTGATCGAAACCGGTCCCTATGCCGCGATCGAACCGATGCCGGGCAAGCAGGCCGGACTGGCAACCGCGCTCGCCCGCCCGCATCCGCATATGCAATGCTGGCCCAAGGCGGCGATCCCGGCACGGCTACGCTACGGCACCAACCCGCGGGTCGCCTCGTTCCTCTGTCTGGCGGAAATCGGATGGACGATCGCGCCGACCACCCCGACACGCCCGGTCACCGGTGGCGCGCATGGCTATGACGATGCCGCGCCGGAAATGCAGGCGCTGTTCGTCGCCGGCGGCCCGGCCTTTCGTTCGGGCGTGACGCTGCCTGCGTTCCGCAATACCGCGATCCACCCGCTGCTGCGCCGCATCCTCGGGCTCACCCCCGACCGGGCGCTCGACGGCGATTCGGGGATCGGTGCGACGGCACTGCGATAGGGCTTGCGGAGCGACCCGTTTCGGGTTGAAACTGACAGCATGCGCTATTTCGAAGACATCGCCGTCGGCGATACCGCCCGCTTCGGTTCCTACCCCGTCGATCGCGACGCGGTGATCGATTTCGCCCGGCAATATGATCCACAGCCGTTCCACCTGTCGGATGAGGCGGCGGCGCAGACCCATTTCGGGCGCCTCGCCGCCAGTGGCTGGCACAGCTGCGCGATGACCATGGCGATGCTGGTCGAACATTGGAACGCCGATCCGGTCGCCAGTCTGGGCGCCGCCGGAATCGACGAGTTGCGCTGGAAACGCCCGGTCTATCCCGGCGATACGTTGTCGTGCGAAACCGAAGTGCTGTCGGCCAAACCGTCGAACAGCCGTCCGGAAATGGGCAGCGTCGCCAGCAAGGTGACCGTCCGCAATCAGGACGATCAGGTCGTGGTGACCTTCATCTCGCTCGCGCTGATCGCCACTAGGGCAGGCGCGACGAAGGGCTAGCTTCGATCCAAGTTCGCCGAAGCCGAAGGGATTTCAACAGAACACGACGCGTTTCGGGCGGTCGTGCCCTGCGGAAGCGGGGGTACGCGCTGGCAGTCGATCCGCCCTGATCCCGATCAGTTCGGACGGCGGCCACCCCGTCCGCCGCCGCCACGCGGTCCACGCCCCTCGCCACCTCGAAATGCACCCGGGTTTCCACCGATCCGCTCGGGCCGGTTGAAGCCGCGGCTGGCACCGGCATCCGGGCGACCGGGAACCGCCGACTGGCTGCTGCCACGCGGCACGTTCTGGAACCCGCGACGCCCGTCAAAGCCGGGCCGCGCTTGCCCCGGCACCGCATCGGGCCGGTTGCCACGCCATTCGCCGCGCGGACGGTCGCCGATATTCGGGCGTCCATCGCCGACCCCCGCGCCCGGCCGATCGCGCCACCCGCCGGGGCGCCCCGGATAAGGCGACTGGCTGCTGCCGCGCGGGACATTCTGGAAGCCCGGACGATTGTCGAACCCTGGGCGACGATCCCCACGCCAGCCCGGCCGGTTCCAATTGTCCCAGCGGGGCCGCCCGCCACCCCAATCCCCGCGCCACTGGCTGCGACGCTGCTGCCAATAGAAGCGCTGGCGATCGTTCCAGCGGAATGGCCGACGATAGCGGTCGTAGACATAATAGCCGGTGCCCGGATAATAATAGTCGCCGAACCAGCCCCAGTACGGATCGCCGAAACCGCCGCCAAAGCCGTCATAATATCCGCCACCGAGACCGCCGCCATAATAGCCGGGCGAGGCATAGCCCACGCCGACCCCACCATAGCCGTAATCGCCATAGGCACAGGCTGAAGCCCCCGCCCCCATGGCCAAGGTCAACATGATCGCGCGAAGCCGATGAAACATGGCGTTTGCTCCCGCTGGCGACGGGCTGCGGGCTCGGCGCCGAATTGGATGATGGACAAGCAACGGTCGGTCGCGACCGCTGGTTCCTGCACAGGCTGCAACGGGTACGCGCCCGTGCCTGAACGGGGGCTGTCCGGATCGCGCAGGTGGTTGATCGTGCGCGGCTTTCGGTGGGGAAAGGATGCCGCCCTGCCTTCTGGCGTTTAATCCATCTGACCGAATCGTCCCCCCAGCGAAGGCTGGAGTCTCGAGCGGCTCTTGCCCCGTGCTATCACCGGAAGATCCCGGCCTTCGCTGGGATGACGTCCAGTTCAAAATAGACGAAGTGGACCTCCAGGATAGTCGCCGACCACGTTGAGCGCTCGTTGCCGCCCGAAACGCCCTTACGTCACCCCGGACTTGATCCGGGGTCTCGCTTTCTACTGTGGCCGGTGCAAGAATCGGGACCCCGGATCTAGTCCGGGGTAACGATGGGCAGGCATCGACGATGTCGAGCGAGCGGCGACTTCCGGACCGAAACGCTGTGACTTGAGTCAACCCGAGCGGTCCGGCACCGAGCCTACGAGCGAAGCACCGCTGTGTCCTGAGGTGCCATAGGAGGCGCTACAAACCACGGCGCATACCAGCCCCGCGTCGACACCGGCCCATACACCTCGGTGGAGGTCCGCGCCGACGTAAGTCCACCCGACAGGGTCCGAGCCAAGGCCCGATCGACCGCTCTAACCGGTTGAAATACCGGCGCCGCGCCATCGGCTCCGACGCGCCTTACCCCGCGGCCGCCCGCCTCAATGCCCCGGAAACGCGACCAACGCCGACACCGCGATCCCGTCGGCCCTGAGCGCCGCCGCGCCGCCCAGATCGGGCAGATCGATCGCGAACGCCGCCTGCTCGACCGTGGCCCCCGCCTTGCGGAGCAACCGCACCGCGGCCCGCGCGGTGCCGCCGGTGGCGATCAGGTCGTCGACCAGCAGCACCCGTGCACCGGGCGCACAGGCATCGGCGTGGATCGCGATCCGATCGGTGCCATATTCCAGTGCGTAGTCTTCGGCGATGGTCGCGCCGGGCAACTTGCCGTCCTTTCGGATCAGCAGCACGCCGGCCCCCAGCGCCAGCGCGACGGCCGGCGCGAACACGAACCCGCGTGCCTCGATCCCCGCGACCAGATCGATCGGTCCCATGACCGCCGCGACCATGCCCTCGACCGACAGGCGCAAACCTTCGGGATCGAGGATCAGTGTGGTGATGTCGCGAAACTGGATGCCGGGCTTGGGAAAGTCCGGAATGGTACGGATACGTCGGGCAAGCTCTGCCGGCCCGACGCCATCCGTATCGCTCAATGCTTCATGCCCCGCCAGATATTGCGATAGGCACCGAACGCGAGACCGGTGAAGATCAGCAGGAAGATCACCGTCGCCAGACCCCAGGTGTGGCGCGTTTCCAGCTTCGGCTCGGCAGTCCAGGTCAGGAACGCCGACACGTCCTTCGCCATCTGGTCGACCGTCGCGCGCGTGCCGTCCTGATACTGGACCTGATCGGTCCCGGTCAGCGGCGGCGCCATAGCGAGGTTCAGCGTGGCGAAATAGCGGTTGAAGTGCAGGCCCGCAGGCGTCTTCGCATCGGGGAACTTCTTGAGCAGTTCCGCCGGCTGCGGGCCATAGCCGGTCAGCAGCGAATACACATAGTCGGGGCCGTCGTCGCGCGCCTTGGTCATCAGCGACAGGTCGGGCGGCACCGCATTGTTGTTGGCGGCACGCGCGGCGACGTCGTTGGCGAACACCAGCGGGAAACGATCGGACGGCAGGTTCTTGCGCGTCGCCGCCTCGCCCGTTTCCGGGTTGACGCTGGGCTGTTCGATCGCCCAGTCGGCGGCGATCGTCTTAACCTGGCCCTCGTCATAGCCCAGCGCCTCAAGGTCGCGGAACGACATCAGCCGGATCGAATGGCAGGCCGAACAGACTTCCTTGTAGACCTGGAACCCGCGCTGCAGCTGCTGCTTGTCGAACGTGCCGAACATGCCGGCCGACTGCAGCCCCGCGTCGCGCGGCTTGAGGTGGAACTCATGCTCCGCCGAATGGAGCGGCGTGTCGTTGATCATGCCGCTGACGGTCGAGAAGATGCCGAGCAGCAGCGCGAACAGGAAGCCTGCGCCGACGACGAGGTTCAGGTTGCGGGCGAGAAAGCGGGAAGCGAAGGAGAGCATCGTTGTTCCCTTACTCGGCCGCGGCCGGCGAGGCATGGCCATGGGCGGCAGTCTGCGCAGGCGAGGTGCCGCCTTCGCCCTTCAGCACTGCTTCGGTGATCGAGTTGGGCAGCGGGCGCGGACGCTCCATCGCCGACACGATCGGCAGCACGACCAGGAAGTGCGCGAAATAATATCCCGCCGCGATCTGGCTGGCGAGCACCGTACCCGGCGACGCTTCCGCCCCGCCGAGATAGCCCAGCACCAGCACGTCGAGCAGCAGCACGATCAGGAAGATGCGGTAGGTCGGGCGGTAGTTCGCCGACTTGACCGGCGACTTGTCCAGCCACGGCAGGAAGAACAGCAGCAGGATCGAGCCGAACATCGCCAGCACGCCCCACAGCTTCGCCGGGAAGATGAAGTCGACGGTGAACGCCTTCAGGATCGCGTAGAACGGCAGGAAATACCATTCGGGCACGATGTGCGCGGGCGTCGAGAGCGGGTTGGCCGGGATGTAGTTGTCCGGATGGCCCAACAGGTTCGGCGCGAAGAAGATGAGCGACGCGAACACGATCAGGAACACGCCGAGGCCGAAGCCGTCCTTCGCGGTGTAATAGGGGTGGAAGGGCACGGTATCCTGCGGCCCCTTCACCTCTACGCCGGTCGGGTTGTTCGAGCCGGGGATATGCAACGCCCAGATGTGCAGGATGATGACGCCCGCGATCACGAACGGCAGCAGATAATGGAGCGAGAAGAAGCGGTTGAGCGCGGCGTTGTCCGGCGCGTAACCACCCAGCAACCACACGCGGATCGTCTCGCCCACCCCCGGCAACGCCGAGAAGAAGCCGGTAATGACCTGCGCGCCCCAGAAGCTCATCTGCCCCCAGGGGAGGACATAGCCCATGAACGCGGTGGCCATCATCAGCAGGAAGATGACGACGCCGAGCAGCCACACCATTTCGCGCGGCGCCTTGTACGACCCGTAATAAATGCCGCGCGCGATATGGGTGTAGACGACGATGAAGAACATCGACGCGCCGTTGGCGTGGGCATAGCGGATGAACCAGCCCGACGGCACGTCGCGCATGATGCGCTCGACCGAATCGAACGCCACCGCGCCGTTGGCGGCATAATGCATCGCCAGCACGATGCCGGTGATGATCTGCACCGCGAGCGCGGCCCCGGCGAGCACGCCGAAGTTCCAGAAATAGTTGAGGTTGCGCGGCACCGGATAACCGGCGCCGACCGCGTTGTAGACCAACCGGGGAAGCGGCAGCTTCTCGTCCAGCCAGCGCATCAGCGGCTGTTTCGGTTCGTAATGCTTGGCCCAGGGGAAGCTCATGACTGTCTCCTCAGCCGACCGTCACGACGGTGTCGGACGTGAATGCATATTCGGGAACGTGCAGATTCTGCGGCGCAGGACCCGAACGAATACGCCCGGCGGTGTCGTAGGCCGACCCGTGGCACGGGCAGAAATAGCCGCCGAACGGCCCCTTGTTCTCGCCCTCGCCCGCGCCCAGCGGCACGCAGCCGAGATGGGTGCAGACGCCCAGCGTGATCAGCCAGTTGGTCTTGCCGGTCTTGGTGCGCTCTTCCAGCGTCTGCGGATCGCGCAGATCGGCGAGCGACACCGCGTCCGCCTCGGCGATTTCCTTCGGCGTCAGGTTGCGCACGAACAGCGGCTGTTTGCGGAACGTCGCCTTGATCGCCTGTCCCGGCTCGATCGCCGACAGGTCAATTTCGGTCGTCGACAGCGCCAGCGTATCGGCCGCCGGCGACATCTGGTTGATGAGCGGCAGCGCGATCACGCCCGCGCCGACGCCGGCGAACGCCACCGCGCCGATCGACAGATAGTCGCGCCTGCGGGGATTGTCCGGCCCGGCGTCCAGCGCAGATGCGCCGCCTGCGGGTACGTGCTGATCGTCGTCAGTCGCCATTCAACAGCCCTTGTCGTCGGACGCATATGCGTCCTGCCCCTCTCCGGTCGCCTTCGGTTGAGGCGACGCCGGACCGATCGGTTTTTCGTCCAGTCACACGGGTGATAGCCGGGCGTTCGACCGTTTGCCAATCCCTTTTGCCGTATCATGGCGTTCGGCGGCCATGACATGTTCAGATTGGCGCAAGCCGCGACATGGTCTATGCGCCCCCGTCTGCACCTTCGTGTTCCCTCGCGCATCCCGGGAAGTTCATGCGTCGTCTCGCTATCCTGCTCGCTCTCATCGCCTCGTTCTTCGCGCTTCCTGCCCTGGCGCAGGTCATCGACGTGCCCGGACGCGAGCCGCCGCCGTCGACCACCGATACGCGCAACTTGTGGATTCTCGACCTGTCGACCGGCGGGCGGGTAACGATCTGGCTGCGTCCCGACGTCGCGCCCAAGATGGTGTCGCGGATCAAGACGCTGACCCGCGACAAATTCTACGACGGCCTCGCCTTTCACCGCGTGATCGACGGGTTCATGGCGCAGGGCGGCGATCCCGATGGCGACGGCACCGGCGGATCGAAGCTGCCGAACGTCGACAAGGAGTTCAACTACCTGCCGCACGTCCGCGGCGCGGTGGCCGCGGCACGCGCGCAGGACGAAAACAGTGCGAACAGCCAGTTCTACATCATGCTCGCCCCGCGCCTCGCGCTCGACAAGAAGTACACGGTGTTCGGGCGGGTGATCAGCGGCATGCAATATGTCGACACGATCGAACGCGGCGAGCCGCCGGCGAACCCGTCGCGCATCGTCCACGCCTATATCGCCAGCGACAATCCCCCGCCCTACCAGGCCGCGGCACCGGTCGCGTTGCCCGAAACGGTCGCGCCGCTGCCCGCCACCACGCCGCGTACGTCCGCGCCGCGCGCCGCCCAGCCCGCCCGCCCGCGCTAAGGCACAACGCCACCGATGCACGTCGACCTGTTCGACTTCGAACTGCCGAACGACCATATCGCGCTGCGCCCGGCGTCCCCGCGCGATGCGGCGCGGATGCTGGTGTTGAACGGCGATGCGACGCTCGACCGCGGCGTCGCCGACCTGCCCGACTGCCTGCGCCCCGGCGACCTGTTGGTGTTCAACGACACGCGGGTGATCCCGGCGCAGCTCGAGGGCAAGCGCGGCGATGCGACGATCGGCGCGACGCTGCACAAGCGCGAGGGGCCACGCCGCTGGCGCGCCTTCGTTCGCAATGCGCGGCGGCTGCGCGACGGCGACAGCATCGATTTCGGCGCCGGCGTCATCGCGATCGCGGGTGACAAGGGGGAGGACGGCAGCGTCGCACTCGATTTTCAGGGCGATGCGCCGGTCGAACTACTGCTCGAACGCGCCGGCCGCATGCCGTTGCCGCCCTATATCGCGTCCAAGCGCGGCGGGGCCGATGCGCGCGATGCCGAGGATTACCAGACGCTGTTCGCGCGCGAAGCGGGTGCCGTCGCCGCGCCGACCGCGGCGCTGCACTTCACGCCGGGGTTGATGGCGGCGCTCACGGCGGCGGGGATCGGCCATGCCACGCTGACGCTGCATGTCGGTGCGGGCACCTTCCTGCCGGTCAAGGCCGAGGATACCGACGACCACCGGATGCATGCCGAATGGGGCCGGATCGACGCTGCGACCGCCGACCGGCTGAACGCGGTCCGTGCCGCCGGCGGACGGGTGATCGCGGTCGGCACCACCAGCCTGCGCCTGATCGAGAGTGCCTGCGACGCCGACGGACGGGTGCGGCCGTTCGAGGGCGACACCGCGATCTTCATCACGCCCGGTTATCGATTCCGGGGCATCGACGGGCTGATGACCAATTTCCACCTGCCGAAGTCGACGCTGTTCATGCTGGTGTCGGCGCTGATGGGGCGCGAGCGGATGCAGGCGGCGTATGCGCATGCGATCGCGCAGGGGTATCGGTTCTATTCCTACGGCGACGCGAGCCTGTTGCTGCCGCGATCGGGCTAGGCGTGCCATCTGAAACGTCACCCCGGGCTTGACCCGGGGTGATGGAATTGGTGAGCTTATCGAGTCAATTCGTCTGGGTGTCGCCCCAGCGAAGGCTGGGGCCTCTCGCGGCTTCTGCCGCGCGTTGTCACCGGGAGATCCCAGCCTGCGCTGGGATGACGCTTGGGGCAGCGGGCTGGATCGGACCCACGCGAGCCCGATCCACGTCCGCGCCCGATTACTCGACGGTCACCGACTTTGCGAGGTTGCGCGGCTGGTCGACGTCCGTGCCCTTCGCCACCGCGACATGGTAGGCCAGCAACTGCACCGGCACCGCGTACACGATCGGCGCGATCAGCGGATGGACCTTGGGCATGGTGATCGTCGCCACCGCGCCGTCGCCCGCCGCCTGGATACCGTCATAGTCGGAGATCAGCACGACCTTGCCGCCGCGTGCCTGCACTTCCTGCATGTTGCTGACGGTCTTGTCGAACAGCGGGCCCGACGGAGCGATGACGATGACCGGGACATGTTCGTCGATCAGCGCGATCGGCCCGTGCTTCATCTCGCCCGCGGCATAGCCCTCGGCATGGATATAGCTGATTTCCTTGAGCTTGAGCGCCCCTTCCAGCGCCAGCGGATAGTCGGTGCCGCGGCCGAGATACAGGACGTCGCGCGCCGCGGCGATGACGCCGGCCATGCCCTCGATCGCCTCGTCATAGGCGAGCGCGGCGTTGATCGACGCGGGTGCCTCGGCCAGATGGCGCACGATGCTGCGTTCCTCGGCCTCGCTCAGCCGCCCCTTCGCCTTGGCGAGGTTCGCGGCGAGCGCGGCGAGGACCGCCAGCTGGCAGGTGAACGCCTTGGTCGAGGCGACGCCGATCTCCGGTCCGGCATGGGTCGGCAGCAGCAGGTCGGCCTCGCGCGCCATCGTGCTGGTCGGCACGTTGACGACGACCGCGATCGTCTGCCCCTCGCCCTTGGCATGGCGCAGCGCCGCCAGCGTGTCGGCGGTCTCGCCCGACTGGCTGATGAAGAGGGCCAAGCCGCCCTCCTCCATCACCGGCGCGCGGTAGCGGAATTCGGAGGCGACATCGAGGTCGACGGGAACGCGCGCGAATTGTTCGAACCAGTATTTGGCGACCATGCCGGCATAGAAGCTGGTGCCGCACGCGACGATCGTGACGCGCCTGATGCCCGACAGGTCGAAATCGGGGATCGGCATCGTCACCTTGCCCTCGAACCGCTGGAGGTACGAGCGCAGCGTCTGCGCGACGACGATCGGCTGCTCGTAAATCTCCTTCTGCATGAAGTGGCGGTGATTGCCCTTGTCGATCAGCGCGCCGGTGACGCCCGACAGCGTGACCGGACGCTCGACGGGGTTGTTGTCGCGGTCGAAGATGTCGGTGCCGTCGCGGCGGCAGACGACCCAGTCGCCCTCCTCGAGATAGGCGATGCGCTGCGTCAGCGGCGCCAGCGCCAGCGCGTCGGAGCCGAGATAGACCTCGCCGTCGCCGTACCCGACGACCAAGGGCGAGCCGAGCCGCGCACCGATCAGCAGGTCGTCATGCTGGCGGAACAGGATGGCGAGCGCGAATGCGCCGTGCAGCCGCGGCAGGACCGCCTTCACCGCATCGGCCGGCGACAGGCCGGCCTCGACCTGTTCGCTGACCAGATGGGCGACGACCTCGGTATCGGTTTCGCTGGTGAACACCCGGCCGCGCGCGGTCAGTTCCTCGCGCAGCGGCTTGAAATTCTCGATGATGCCGTTGTGGACCACCGCGACTTCGTTGGTCGCGTGCGGGTGGGCATTGTCAGTGGTCGGGCCGCCATGCGTCGCCCAGCGGGTGTGCGCGATGCCGATATTGCCGGGCAGCGGATGCGCGGCGAGTTCGGTCGCGAGGTTCTTGAGCTTGCCCGACGCGCGGCGCCGTTCGATCGACTGCCCCTCGACCGTGGCGATGCCCGCCGAGTCATAGCCGCGATATTCGAGGCGCTTCAGGCCATCGAGCAAGCGGTCGGCGACGCTCTCGGTGCCGATGATGCCAACAATTCCACACATAGTCGTCTCTCTCCGGCGGGGATGGCCCGCTTGTTATTTCTTCGCGGCCTTGGCGGCCTGTTGCTTGTGACGGAAGCGCATCGCCCAGCCGGGGTGATCGGCGCGTTCGGCACGGACCAGCGCCAGCGCATCGGCCGCGACGTCGCGGGTCACGACCGAGCCGGCGGCGACCAGCGCGCCGTCGCCGATCTTGACCGGCGCGACCAGCGCGCTGTTCGACCCGATAAACGCGCCCTCGCCGATCTCGGTACGGTATTTGAAGAAGCCGTCGTAATTGCAAGTGATCGTGCCCGCGCCGATGTTGACGTTCGCACCGACCGTCGCATCGCCGAGATAGGTCAGGTGATTAGCCTTTGCGCCCACGCCCAGCGTCGTGTTCTTCACCTCGACGAAATTGCCGACGCGGCTCCCCTCGCCCAGCACCGCGCCGGGGCGCAGGCGGGCATAGGGACCGACGTCCGCCTTGGTCGCGACGGTCGCACCTTCGAGGTGGCTGAAGGCGTGGATGACGACATTGTCGGCGACGGTGACGCCGGGACCGAACACGACGTTCGGTTCGATCGTCACGTCGCGGCCGAGCTGCGTGTCGTGCGCGAAGAACACGGTTTCGGGCGCGACCAGCGTGACGCCGTCGGCCATCGCCTGCTGCCGGCGCTTGGCCTGCCACGCCGCCTCGACCGCCGCCAGTTCGGCGCGGCTGTTGATGCCGGCCACTTCGTCCGCACCGGTTTCGATCACCACCGCGCCGCGTCCATCGGCGATGGCGAGCATCACGATATCGGGGAGGTAATATTCGCCGGCCGCATTGTCGTTGCCGACGCGTTCGAGCAGCGCCCACAGATCGGCCGAGCGCACCGCCGTCACGCCGCTGTTGCACAGGTTTACCGCGCGTTCATCTGCCGAGGCATCCTTATATTCGACCATCTTGGCGATGTTGCCGGCATCGTCGGCGATGATCCGGCCATAGGCGGCGGCATCGGCCGGGCGGAAGCCCAGCACCGCGACCGCCGGAGCGTCCGCTCCGTCCAGCCGCGCGGTCAGCCGTGCGACGGTGTCCGCCGACAGCAGCGGGGTGTCGCCGAAACAGACCAGCACGATGCCGTCATGATCGGCCAGCGTTTCCTTCGCCTGCAACGCGGCGTGCGCGGTGCCCAGCTGTTCGCGCTGCCACGCGATCTCGACGCCCCGCCCGGCGACCGCCTTTTCCACCTGTTCGCCGACCGCGCCGACGATCACCACCCGGCGGGTGACGTTCGCGGCGGACAGGCTGTCGAGCAAGTGGAACAGCATCGGCTGCCCGGCGAGCGGGTGCAGCACCTTGTGCTTCGTCGACTTCATGCGGGTGCCCTGCCCGGCGGCGAGGATCACGGCGGCGATCGGTTGTGCGCTCATGGGGTCGTCTGTGGCACACGACCCTTGCCAATTCCATATCGCGCACGCCAATGCGGCGATCATGACAAAGATTTCATTCGATATCGTCGGCTTCGACCTCGACGGGACCTTTATCGATACCAGCGGCGACCTGACCGATGCGGTGAACCATGCGCTGGCCAATGCGGCGCGACCTTTGCTGTCGCGTGAGCAGGTCATCCCGATGATCGGCGGCGGTGCCAAGCATATGCTGCGCCAGGGGATGGAAGCGACCGGCGGCTGCGACGAGGCGGAGCTCACCCGGCTCCACCGCCTGCTGCTCGACCATTACGAAGCGCATATCGCAGTGCATTCGCGGCCCTTCGCCGGCGCGATGGCGGCGCTGGACCAATTGGACGCGATGGGCGTGAAGGTTGCGATCGTCACCAACAAGCTGGAGGGGCTGGCGGTAAGGCTGCTGGACGAGCTGGACCTGACCCGCCGCTTCGGCTGCATCATCGGCGGCGATACGCTGGGGCCGGGCAAGTCCAAGCCCAACCGCGCACCGATCGACGCGATGATCGAACGTTGCGGCGGCGGGCGCGCGGCGTTCGTCGGCGATTCGCATTTCGACATCGATGCGGCGAAGAATGCCGGCATTCCGGGTATCGCCTGCTCGTTCGGTTTCCTGATGCAGCCGGTCGCCGAACTGGGGGCCGATGCAGTGATCGATCATTTCGACGAACTGATCCCGACGCTCGCGCGTTTGGGCGCCTGACCCCCTTCTCAGTCGAGGAATTGCCATGACCCGCCCCGTCGCCCTCATCACCGGCGCATCGTCCGGTATCGGCCTGAGCTTCGCGCATCACCTCGCCCGCACCGGCCACGACCTCGTCATCGTCGCGCGGCGCGAGGACCGGCTGCGCGATCTCGCCGAACAGCTGTCGGTCGAACACGGCATCGATATCGAGGTGATCGCCGCCGACCTCGCCGACCCCGACGACCTCGACGTGGTCGAGGAGCGGCTGGAGGCGGGCGATCCGATCGCACTGTTCGTCAACAATGCCGGCTTTGCCGCGATGGGCAAGGTCGGCGAAGGCGACCGCGACGACATGACCGACATGCTGTTGCTCAACGTCGTCGCGTTCAGCCGGCTCGCCGATGCGGCGATGGCCGGGATGAAGCGCACCGGCCAGGGCACGATCATCAATGTCGGGTCGGGCACGCTGTTCACCAAGATGCCGGGCTATGCCGGCTATGGCGCGACCAAAGCCTATGTCGCCTATTACACCCGCACGATGCAGGCGGAGGCGAAGGACGGCAACATCCGCGTCCAGCTGCTGATCCCCGGCGTCACCGCAACCGATTTCCACCATGTCGCGGGCAAGAGCGTCGACGACTTCCCGCCCGAACGGGTGATGGAGCCGGACGATCTGGTCGTCGCGTCGCTGCGCGGGCTGGAGCTGGGCGAGGCGGTGTGCATCCCGTCGCTGCCCGATGTGGCGGATTGGGAGGCACTGGAAGCGGCGGAAGCGAAAATCGCGCCGAATGCGTCGCGGGACCGGATCGCGGAGCGGTATCACAACTAAATCCTCCCCGGTACGGGGAGGGCGACCGCCGCGAAGTGGTGGTGGAGGTTGTCCGCATACGGAGCCGTTGCGTCGCATGGCGACCTCCCTCCACCAGCTTCGCTGGTCCCCCTCCCCGCGGAGCGGGGCGGGCTGGAAGCGCCACCAATTATTAAGCTCCCCCGGCTACTTTCGGCGTGGTAGCGGCCAATCCGGGTCGCGGGGGCGTATGATGGGCAAGCAGATGCAGCGGATTCTGGTCGTATTCGGCACCCGGCCCGAAGCGATCAAGCTGTTTCCGCTGATCCATGCCCTGCGCGCCCATCCCGGCTTCGACACTCGCGTCGTCGTGACCGCGCAGCACCGCGAGATGCTGGACCAGGTCATGGAGTTTGCCGGGATCGTCCCCGATATCGACCTGAACATCATGACCGCCGGCCAGTCATTGGACGGCCTGACCGCACGGCTGCTGGATGCGCTCGGCCCGGTGTTCGACGCAGAGCAGCCCGATCGCGTGGTCGTGCAGGGCGATACCGCGACCGCGATGGTCGCCGCCCTCGCCGCCTATTACCGCAAGGTGCCGGTCGCGCATGTCGAGGCGGGCCTGCGCAGCCACGATATCTATCATCCCTGGCCCGAAGAGGTGAATCGCAAGATCGTCGGCAGCATCGCCGACCTGCACTTCGCCCCGACCCGGACCGCCGCCGACGCGCTGCTGGCCGAGAATGTGCCGGCGGAGCGCGTGCTGGTGACCGGCAATACCGTCATCGACGCGCTGCACATGGCGCGCGAGCGGATCGCCGCCGAACCGCAGCGGACGCAAGCGCTCGATACGCTGGCCGAGCGGTTCGCGGGCAAGCGCGTCGTGCTGGTGACGACCCACCGGCGCGAGAATTTCGGCGGCGGCATGGAGAATATCGCCCGCGCCATCGCCCGCATCGCCGCACGCGAAGACGTCGGCGTGATCTTTCCGGTCCATCCCAACCCGCAGGTTCGCGCACCGATGGAAGCGATCCTCGGCACCAATCCCCGCGTCGCGATGATTGCGCCGCAGGACTATCCGCATTTCGTCCGCCTGCTCGACCTGTGCCACCTCGTCCTGACTGATTCGGGCGGGGTGCAGGAGGAAGCGCCCGGCCTCGGCAAGCCGGTGCTGGTGATGCGCGAGACGACCGAGCGTCCCGAGGGCGTGATGGCCGGCACCGCGAAGCTGATCGGATCGGACGAGGACCGCATCGTCGCCGAAGTCGGCACGCTGCTCGACGACCCTGCCGCCTACGCCGCGATGGCCAAGGCGCATAACCCCTTCGGAGACGGCCATGCGTCCGCCCGCATCGTGGAGACCCTCTATGCTTGAACAGCGGATCGCCGCCGCCGACACCTATGACGTGTGCGTCGTGGGGCTGGGTTATATCGGCCTGCCGACCGCTGCGGTCGTCGCCCGGTCGGGCGCGCGGGTCATCGGCATCGATGTCAGCCAGCATGTCGTCGACACGGTGGCGCGCGGCGATATCCATATCGAGGAAGCCGATCTCGACACGCTGGTGCGCGACGTCGTGCTGCTGGGGCGCCTGACCACCGCGACGACCCCGGCGCCGTCGGATATCTTCGTCATCGCGGTGCCGACGCCGTTCGGACCGGGCCATGTGCCCGACCTCAGCTATGTCCTGAACGCCACCCGCGCGATCGCGCCGGTGCTGGCGAAGGGCAATACGGTGATCCTCGAATCGACCTCGCCGGTCGGAACCACCGAACAGATTCGCGACTTGCTGGCCGAATTGCGGCCCGACCTGTCGCTGCCCGGTGTGTCGGACGTGCCCGACATTGCCGTCGCCTATTGCCCCGAACGGGTGCTGCCCGGCCGCATCATCCTCGAACTCGTATCCAACGAACGCTCGATCGGCGGGATCACGCCGGCCTGCGCAGAGGCAGCGTGCGGCTTCTATCGCCGCTTCGTCGAAGGCGCCTGCACCGTCACCACCGCCCGCACGGCGGAAATGGTCAAGCTGGTCGAGAACACCAGCCGCGACGTCGCCATCGCCTTCGCCAACGAATTGTCGATCGTGTGCGACAAGATGGAACTGAACGTGTGGGACGTGATCGAGCTGGCCAACCGCCACCCGCGCGTCAACATCCTGAAGCCCGGCCCCGGCGTCGGCGGACACTGCATCGCGGTCGACCCGTGGTTCATCGTCGATGCCGCCCCCGAACAGACCCCGCTGATCCGCACCGCACGCGAAGTGAACGACGGCAAGGTCGACCATGTCGTCGGCCGGGTCGTGGCGATGCTGGACGCGGCGCCAGGTGCCCGCGCGTCGTTGCTGGGGTTGGCGTTCAAGGCGGACATCGACGACCTGCGCGAAAGCCCGGCGGTGAAGGTCGCCGCCGAACTGATCTCTCGCTATGGCGACCGAGTCGACCTGGTCGAGCCGTTCGTCACTGCCCTGCCCCGGTCGCTGGACGGCGGGCGGCTGGTGTCGCTGGACGAAGGGCTGGCGAACGACATTCTGGTCGTGCTGGTCGATCACAGCGCGTTCAAGGCGGTGTCGGTCGAGGCTCGGGCGGGCAAGCAGCTGTACGATACGCGGGGCATGTGGCGGTAATCGGAAGAAGATAGGGTTTCCACGCGAAGGCGCGGAGGCACGAAGAAGAAGTTTTGATTTCGCGCAGAGGCGCAGAGAGCGCTGAGGTGTAGCGCTCGCCGCGACAGCGGCTCTCCATCCTCGGCCGCCGACCAAAACGAGGCTGCGCCAGACAGGCGGACACGGCCTGCTCCACAACACCTCTGCGTCCTCTGCGCCTCTGCGCGAACAAATCTCTTCTTCTCCGCGCCTTCGCGCCTTCGCGCCTTCGCGTGAAAACCCTATTTCTTCCGAAACTTCGTCCACAAATGCCGCGCCAGCATTGCCGGCGGCATCCTGAGCCAGTGCGAGCGGACGTAGAAGCCGAACTCGGTCCCCTTATGCCTTAACCGCCCCCAGCCATCGCGCGCCAGTAACCGCCGGGCGAACAGCGCATCCGACGCCACCGGCTCCCCGCCGCCGGGCGTGCCGTAAATCCGCCGCGCCAGCCGCAGCGCCCGCGCGACCGCTCCGGAAAGATCGTGCATCGCCGCCCGCTGCGTGAGCGAGGCCAAGAACCCCGCGTCCCGCTCGACGAACTCGCGCACCAGCCGGTCGATGTCCCACAGGTTGCGCAAGCCACCCTGCAGGTCGCCATCGGCGAACAGGTGCGCGGCGGCGTGGATCACCATGTCCTCGTTCGACAGCACGAACAGCCCGTTCTCGAGTGCCACCGCATCGGCGATCAGTGCTCCGGCATCGGGCGTCGGCCGTGCGGTCGGGGGCAGGATCGTGTGGTGGACGTCGATCATCCGATCGCGCTCCCGGTGGATCAGCGGCGGCAGTTCGTGCATCCAGCGGCGGTAATAGGCGTCGTCATAGGGGTCGGGCTTCACCCATTCCCACCCCGCCGCCAGCAACGCCGCCTCTACCGCGTCGAGATGCTCGCGCGGCACGAGGATGTCGAGGTCGCCGATCGAGCGCCCCCGCCCCGCATCCAGCCCGGCGGCGACGAAGGCGGTACCCTTCAACAGCACGATCGGCACACCCAAGGGCGCCAGCGCCCGGCGGGCCGCCTCCGCCTCCCACAATGCCGCCACCCGCCCCTGTTCGGCCGAGGCGCGAGCATCAGCCATGATGCGCGCGGCGGGAATGGTCAGACCCTCCAGCCGCACGGCAAGGCTGCCGATCAGTTGCTCGGCCCGCGCCGCCGCGATGACTGCGTTCCAGCCATCGGCATCCAACATGTCGTAGGTCGACGGGTCTTCCAGCGCCATGGCAAGCCACAGGGCGCTCACGCCACCTCCCCCCACAGCCGCTCGACCAGCGCCAACGCGGTGTCGGTGTCGGGATAGTCGATTGCCCGCACCGGCAGCCGCGCGACCAGTCCGGTCAGCGCATCGAACCCGCGCTCGCCCATCGCGACATAGTTCGTCGACGCCTGGGTCAACCGCACGAACGTCTCGGCTGGTTCGACTACGCGTACGTCGCTCGCCTGCCCATAGGTCGGGAACAGCAGCAGCGCCGGGGTCGCCGGCCGGTCCATCGCGGCGATCGCGGCGGCATCGGGGACGAGGTGGCGGATGTCGCCCTTCGGCGTTCCGGCCAGCAGCGGCCCGAACCGCCCGTCCGGCGCGGCGCGCTCCATCACGGTGATGGCTTCATTCTTAAGGCTGACGAGCCGGGGAAAGGCGTGGATTTGGCCACTCGCGGGATCGAGCAGCGCGAACTCGTCACCCATCAACCGCCAGCCGCGCGTCATCAACAGCGCCGCCAGCGTCGATTTCCCGGCACCCGATTCGCCGGTCATCAGCAACGCCCGCCCGTCGCGCTCGACCGCCGAGGCGTGGAGCAGCAGGTAGCGGCGCTGCGCCAGCGCCATCTGCAAATTCATCCCCATCTCTGCTGCCAGCAGCCCTTGTGCCAACGGCAGCGGCGCGGCGTCGGGAATGGTGAAGTCGCCGCCGATCATCACCGACGGCCGCACGAAGCGCCGCCATGGCCGCGCGGCGAACAGGCGGACGTTGAAATCGACGATGCCGTCGCTCGGCTGCGGATAATCGCGGTAGAGATCGCGCAGCTGGTCGACGGGACTGCGCCAGTCACTGCCGATGCGGAACCCCACCGGCCCGATCCGCAGCGTCGTCGCGTATCTCATAGCCGCTCGACCAGCCCGGTATCCACCAGCTCGTCCAGCCGCGCGGTCAGCCCCGCTGCATCGCCATCGGGCAGGTCGAACCGCTCGGCCAGCGCTGCCAGCAATTCCTCGGGCGTCATCGCCTGATCGGCGATCAGTTCAAGTATCTCGGGCACCGGCGGCGCGACGATATGGGTCTGTCCCGACGCGCGGTGATAGACGGCGCTGAGCGCATCGAGCGGCACGATGCGCAGCGATACCGCCGGCGGCGCGCGATAGCGTGCCGGCACGGCTGAATCAGCCGCGCGGCATCTGGAGCGAGGCGAAGCAGGTGAAGCCGCTGGTCCCGTTCTGCAACCGCTGGACATATTTCAGATAGGCGCGGGTCGTGTCGCCATCGGCGCCAGGCAGGTTCTGCCCCTTCATCGCCGCCTTGATCTGTTCGCCGGTGAACGGCCGGTTGGCGCCGGGGAAGGCGCCGGGCGTGCCGGGGGCCACGGTCTGCCCGTCGGCGGCGATCATCTGTCCAGCGCGGGCGCGATCGGGGATCGGAATCTCGCAGGTCATGATCGACGCCTGGGTCTGCGCCAGCGCCGGACGGATCGACACCACCGCCGACGCGCTGGCCGCACCGATCAGCAGCGTGCGCCGCGCGAGCTTGCCATCGGGCGAAGGGGTGGGAGCGTCGGTCATGCGCCATCTTCCCCAACCCGGCACAATTCGCAATCGCAAAGAGGGTTAACCTGTCCGATCGCGGGGCAAGCCCGCCCCCTCTGGCCTTGGGCGACACTTCCGCCTAATCGGGGGTGATGGACGAATTCGGCCCCCGCCTGCCCCTCGCCCTCGTCATCGCGGTCGGTGTCGCCCTGCTGGCGCTGCTGCTGGGAGCCGGGATCAACGCCAGCGCGGTCGTGGCGGTAGGTGCGGTCGCCGCGGTGCTGGTCGCCGGGCTGCACGCGCCCGAACGAAGCCCGACCGAATCGCCCGACACCGCGCGCCAGCATGCCGCCGCCGCGACCCAGTCGGCGATCGACGCGGTCGACGAACCGATCCTCGTCATTGCCGCGGGCCATGTCGAGGCGGCGAACCCCGCGGCGCTCGCGCTGCTGGGCCAGCATGTCGTCGGCGGCGACGTCCGCCTCGCCATCCGCCACCCGGCCGCTGCCGAGCGGCTGTTCGGCACCAGCGACGATCGCGAGCCCGTAGGGCTGGTCGGGCTGGGCGCGCGCGACCAGAGCTGGGAGATGCGGGTGCGCCCGCTGACCCACGACCGGCGGCTGGTGCATCTGGTCGACCGCACCGGCAACCGCGCGACCGAGCGGATGCGGGTCGATTTCGTCGCCAATGCCAGCCACGAACTGCGCACCCCGCTCGCTTCGCTGCTGGGCTTCATCGAAACGCTGCGCGACGAGGCGGGCGAGGATCCGGGCGTGCGCGAACGTTTCCTGAAGGTCATGAACGACGAAGCGCGCCGGATGCAGCGGTTGATCGACGACCTGATTTCGCTCAGCCGGATCGAGGCGGAGAAATATCGTCCGCCCGATCAGGCGATCGACCTGTCGGCGATGGTGCCCGCCGTCCGCGACGAACTGGCCGCGACCAACCCGACGCGCGGCGCCGATGTCGCGCTGACGATCGACGGCGACGTCACCGTCATCGGCGACCGCGCGCAGTTGTCGCAACTGCTCCACAACATCATGGGCAATGCGATGAAATATGGTCGCGCCGGAACGCCGGTCGAGGTGCGGCTGACCCCGCGCGACACCATGGCCGAACTGGTTGTGCGCGACCATGGCGAGGGGGTTGCGATCGAACACCTCCCGCGGCTGACCGAACGATTCTATCGTGTCGATTCGGGGCGTAGCCGGGCGCTGGGGGGCACCGGCCTCGGCCTCGCCATCGTCAAGCATATCGTCGAGCGGCATCGCGGGCGGCTCGATATCGGCAGCGTGGTGGGGGACGGGACGACGGTTTCCGTCCTGTTGCCGCTCCACGGTGTCATGAAGCCGTAACGCCATGGTAACACAGCACCGCCGAGCGTCGCGAATGTCCGCATACGCCCCTGGAAACTGGAACCGCATGTATCGCCGGATCGCGTCCGTCCTGGCCCTTGGCCTAGCGCTTGCCGCGTGCGAGCCGCAGACGTCGCGCGACCATATCCGCGTCGTGGGGTCGTCGACCGTCTATCCCTTCACCACCGCGGTTGCCGAGATGCTGGTGAACGCCAACCCCGATCTGCGCGCGCCGCTGGTCGAATCGACCGGCACCGGCGCCGGCGCGGCGCTGTTCTGCGCGGGTGTCGGCCCGCAGCATCCCGACATCCTCGACGCCTCGCGCCGCCTGAAGAAATCCGAATATGCCAATTGCGTGTCGCACGGCGTGAAGGACATCATGGAAATCCAGGTCGGCGTCGACGGCGTCGCGCTGGCCGAATCGAACAACGGACCGAAGCTGCAGCTTTCGAAGCGCGACGTGTACATGGCGCTGTCGGCCAATCCGCTGGGCAAGCCCAACACCGCGCGGATGTGGAACGAGATCAACCCGGCGCTGCCCGCGATCCCGATCCAGTTCTTTGGCCCGCCATCGACCAGCGGTACCCGTGACGCACTGGTCGAACTCATCATGGTCCCGGCGTGCGAAGCGGCGATGCCGCAGGTGAAGGCGCTGAAGGACAGCGACAAGGACCGCTACGAGGACATCTGCACCCGCATCCGCGAGGACGCGGCCTATGTCGACAAGGGCGAGAACGACAATCTGATCGTGCAGAACCTGTCGACCAACCCCAACGCCATCGGCATTTTCGGCTATTCCTATCTGGAGGAGAACAAGTCGCGGCTGCACGGCGTGCCGATCGACGGCATCGCGCCCAGCTATGACAGCATCGCCGATGGCAGCTATCCCGGCGCCCGCCCGCTGTTCCTCTATGTGAAGAAGGCGCATATCAAGCCGGTACCGGGCATGACCGACTTCCTCGCCACCTTCGCGAAGTCGTGGGACCCCGGCGGGCCGCTGACCCGCCGCGGCATGATCGCCGCGCCCGAAGCGATCCGCGCCGAATCGAAAGCGGAGATCGAGAACCAGACCCCGATGAACCCGGCGGGGCTGCACTGATGCACGGTTTCACCCTGATCCTGCTGATGCTGGGGTTCGGCGGTATCGGCTGGATGGTGGCGCGCGCCCGCGCCGCGCGCTTTGCCAAGCCGGTCACCGCCGCCGACCGGCCCAATTCATTGCCTAGCCAGCATGGCTGGCACATGGCGATCTGGATCGCCGCGCCCGCCCTGCTGTTCTTGAGCGTCTGGAGTGCGGTATCGCCCGCGCTGGTGCGCGATGCGGTGCTGTCGACGCCAGGCGCCACCGGCCTGCCCGGCCCCGGCTTCGAACGCTCGGCGATTCTGGCGGAAGCGCGTGCGCTGGCCAGCGGCAATGCGTACGGTGCGTTCAACCAGCAGGCGGAGGTGCTGGCCCCCGCCTATGCCGCCGCGCAGAGCCGCTATGACTGGATCGGCACGACGCTCGCCGTCCTGCTCGCCTTTGCCGGCGGGGCGTTCGCCTTCACCCGTATCCGCCCCGATTATCGCGCGCGCACGCAGGTCGAACGCGCGGTGATGCTGGCGTTGCTGGTCGCGTCGCTGATCGCGATCCTGACCACGCTCGGCATCTTCGTGTCGCTGGTCGTCGAAAGCTGGCGCTTCTTCCGCATCGTGCCGGTCGGCGATTTCCTGTTCGGCACCAATTGGAGCCCGCAGGTCATCCGCTCGAACGATCCGGGCGCGACCTTGGGCGCAGTACCGCTGTTCTGGGGCACCTTCTTCATCGGCGCGGTGATCGCGATGATCGTCGCCATCCCGTTCGGGCTGATGAGCGCGATCTACCTGACACAGTACGCCAAACCGACCGTGCGCAAGTGGATGAAGCCGATCCTCGAGATTCTGGCGGGCGTGCCAACCGTGGTCTATGGCTATTTCGCGGCACTGACCGTGGGTCCGGCGATCCGCGACCTTGCGGTGCTGCTCGGCATGCCGTTCGCCAGTTCGGAAAGCGCGCTCGCCGCGGGCCTCGTCATGGGCGTGATGATCATCCCGTTCGTGTCGTCGATGGCCGACGATTCGATCGCGGCGGTGCCGCAGTCGATGCGCGACGGCAGCCTCGCAATGGGCGCCACCACCAGCGAAACGATCGGCAAGGTGCTGCTTCCCGCCGCCCTCCCCGGCGTGGTTGCCGGTGTGCTGCTCGCGGTCAGCCGCGCGATCGGCGAGACGATGATCGTCGTCATGGCCGCCTCGGGCGCGGCATCGATCACCTTGAACCCGTTCGAGAGCGCGACGACGGTCACCAAACAGATCGTCGACCTGCTGACCGGCGAGGCCGAGTTCGACAGCCCGAAGACGCTCGCCGCCTTCGCACTCGGCCTGACGCTGTTCGCGATCACCTTCCTCCTCAACGTCGTCGCGCTGCGCGTCGTCAAACGGTATCGGGAAGCGTATGAATAGTCCTGCGAATGTCGCCGGATCGCCCGCGGTCGAACGGAACGTGCCCGAGCGCGTGCCGACCAACTGGAAGACGGGGTCGATGCAGAAACGCATCCGCCGCCGCTATTCGGCCGAGCGTCGCTTCCGCTTCTTCGGCCTTGCCGCCGTGTCGCTGTCGGCCGGGTTCCTCGCCTTCCTGCTGATCACGATGTTGATGAGCGGGATCGGCGGGTTCCAGCGCACGCTGGTGACGCTGCCGATCGACTTCCCCTCCGCGGGGCTGGAGGTCGACCGCGCGCAGTTGAAGGGGCGCGGCGCCGATCTGGCGCTTGCAGGTGCCGGCCTCGAAAACGCCGTCAACGGCGCGGCCGCGGCGACATTTGGTGAGGACAACCGCGTCGTCTCCGACAGCGCGTGGCTGACGGTACGCGACGCGATCAAGGCCGATCCGTCGATCCTGACGCGCAAGGTCGCCATCCCCGTCCCCGCCGCGCCGGGGCTGGAGGAAGCCGCCAAGGGCGATGGCGAGCCGGCGAACGAGGCGATGGTCGCCCGGCTGGAGCGCGCCGGTGCGATCTCGACCGGGTTCAACACCGACTTCTTCCAATCGGCCGATTCGACCGATCCGACCGCGGTCGGCATCTGGGGCGCGCTGAAAGGCTCGCTGATGACGATGCTGGTGACGCTGCTGATCGCCTTCCCGGTCGGCACGCTCTCGGCGCTGTATCTGGAAGAATACGCCCCGCGGAACCGCTGGACCGATCTGATCGAGGTATCGATCAACAACCTCGCCGCGGTGCCGTCGATCATCTTCGGCCTGCTCGGCCTCGCGGTGTTCCTCGGCACGCTGAACCTGCCGCGTTCGGCGCCGATCGTCGGCGGGCTGACGCTGGCGCTGATGATCATGCCGGTCATCGTCATCGCCGGGCGCAACGCGATCAAGGCGGTGCCGCCGTCGATCCGCGACGCGGCGCTCGGCATCGGCGCGTCGAAGGTGCAGGTCGTGTTCCACCACGTCCTCCCCCTTGCCCTGCCCGGTATCCTGACCGGCACGATCATCGGCATGGCGCGCGCGCTGGGCGAAACCGCGCCGCTGCTGATGATCGGGATGCGCGCCTTTATCAGCCAGCCGCCGCAGGGCTTTGCCGACCCGGCGACCGTGCTGCCGGTGCAGATCTTCCTGTGGTCCGATCAGGTCAGCCGCGGCTTCATCGAAAAGACCAGCGCGGCGATCCTCGTGCTGCTGGCGTTCCTCCTCGCGATGAACGCGCTCGCCATCTATCTCCGCAATCGCTTCGAGACCCGCTGGTAATGACCGACACCCAACTCAACAACGCACCGCCGAAATTGTCGGCGCGCGGCGTCGACGTGTTCTATGGCCAGAAACAGGCGATCAAGGACGTGTCGATCGATATCGACATGGAACATGTCACCGCCTTTATCGGCCCGTCGGGCTGCGGCAAGTCGACCTTCCTGCGCACGATGAACCGGATGAACGACACCGTTGCTTCGGCGAAGGTCACCGGCGACATCCGGCTGGATGGCGAGGATATCTATTCCCCCGCGATGGACGTGGTGCAGCTGCGCGCCCGCGTCGGCATGGTGTTCCAGAAGCCCAACCCGTTCCCCAAATCGATCTACGAAAACGTCGCCTATGGCCCGCGCATCCACGGCCTCGCCACCTCGAAGGGCGAGATGGACGGCATCGTCGAACGCTCGCTGACCCGCGCCGGCCTCTGGAACGAGGTCAAGGATCGCCTGACCGACAGCGGCACCGCACTGTCGGGCGGGCAGCAGCAGCGGCTGTGCATCGCCCGCGCGATCGCGGTCGATCCCGAAGTGATCCTGATGGACGAACCCTGTTCGGCACTCGACCCGATCGCGACAGCCAAGATCGAGGAGCTGATCCACGAACTGCGCGGCCGCTATGCGATCGCGATCGTCACCCACAACATGCAGCAGGCGGCGCGCGTGTCGCAGCGCACCGCCTTCTTCCACCTCGGCACGCTGGTGGAATATGGCCGGACCTCGGACATCTTTACCAACCCCCGGCAAGAGCGCACAAAAGACTATATTACGGGGCGTTATGGTTGAGGGAGGCGAGATGGCGACGGGCCACGAACATACCGTCAAGGCATTCGACCGCGATATCGGGCATCTGCGCGCGCTGATTTCGCAGATGGGCGGCCTCGCCGAACAGGCGATCACCGACGCGATGCTGGCACTGTCGCGCAACGATCCCGCGCTCGCCAAGCAGGTTCGGGCGCAGGACAAGGCGATCGACGCGATCGAGGCGGAGGTCGAAAAGCTGGTCGTGCGCGTCATCGCGCTGCGCGCGCCGATGGCCGACGACCTGCGCGAAGTCGTCGCCGCGCTGAAGATCGCCGCGGTGATCGAACGCATCGGCGACTATGCGAAGAACATCGCCAAGCGGGTGTCGTCGATCCACGGCGAAACCCACGACCCGCGCATCGAACCGCTCAGCATCCTGCCGGCGATGGCGCAGCTGGCGTCGGACATGGTGCATGACGTGCTCAACGCCTTTTCGGCGCGCGACGCGCAGGCGGCGGTGGAAATCTGCAAGCGCGACAATGCGCTCGACGATTATTACAACAGCATTTTCCGCGTGCTGGTGACCTATATGGTCGAAAACCCCAAGACGATCAGCCAGGTCGCCCACCTGCTGTTCGTCGCCAAGAACCTCGAACGTATCGGCGATCATGCGACCAACGTCGCCGAAATGGTCTATTTCGCCGCGACCGGCCAGACGATGGCCGAGCGTGAAACCACGGAATTCGCAGGATAATCATGACCAAGGCACGGATGTTGCTGCTGGAAGACGATGCGGCGCTCGCCGAACTGATCGCCTTTCATTTCCAGCGCGAGGATTTCGAGGTCGTCCGCACGCACGAGGGCGAGGAAGCGTTGCTGCTCGCGCGCGAGGCGACGCCCGACATCGTCCTGCTCGACTGGATGGTCGAGGGGCTGTCGGGGATCGAGGTCTGCCGACAGCTGCGCCGACAGGCCGAGACGCAGAACGTGCCGATCATCATGCTGACCGCGCGCGGCGAGGAAGAGGACCGCGTGCGCGGGCTGGAGACCGGTGCCGACGATTATGTGACGAAGCCGTTTAGCCCGCGCGAACTGGTCGCGCGCGTCAACGCGGTGCTGCGTCGTGTCCGCCCGGCACTGGCGGGTGAGGCGCTGACCTATGCCGATATCGAGATGGATACGGTCGGCCACCGCGTCCGGCGCGGCGGCGAAGTCGTGCCGCTTGGGCCGACGGAATTCCGTCTTCTCAAGCACTTCCTCGAACATCCCGGCTGGGTTTTCTCGCGCGAACGACTGCTCGATGCAGTCTGGGGCCATGATTCGGATATCGAGTCGCGTACCGTCGACGTACATATTCGGCGTCTGCGCAAGGCGATCAACGTCGGCGATCGTCCGGATATTATCCGCACCGTCCGTTCGGCAGGGTACGCGCTGGACGCGACAGGCTGAAAACTTCGTCGGAAACCTTTTCGACTTGGGTCGTTTGGTTCGCAGCCTCAACGATAAAAGTCGAAAAAGGAGCTATCCGATGAAGACTGTTGCATTCATGGCCGCCCTGCTGATGGGCAGCGCCGCTGTCGCGCAGACCACCCCGCCGACCACGCCGCCGGCCGACACGACGATGCAGCCGGGCACCCCGGCTGCGCCGACGCCGCCCGCCGACAACATGACCCCGCCGCCGGCACCCGACGCTTCGGCCGATCCCGCCGCCGCGCCGACGACGCCGCCGGCCGACCCGATGGCGCCGACCGCCGCCCCGGCACCGGGCGCACCGATGGCTCCGAACGCTCCGATGGCAGGCGCGCCGATGGCCGGCACCCCGCAGGTCCAGTTCGCCCCGCCGCAGATGACCCCGCCGCCGGCGGCGAAGGAAAGCTATCCGGTGTGCTCGCGCACCGTGAAGGACAGCTGCCGCAATCCGGGCGGTAAGTAACACCGCACCGGCCTGACCGGCCAGCAACGGCGCCCCGCCCACCCGGCGGGGCGCCTTTTTCATTGCCTGGGAATGGCGGACCGATAGGTTGCGGGTAGCAACCAGATAAGGACCGTCCATGCCGCTTCGCTTCGATCAACGGGTCGCCATCGTTACCGGCGCGGGCGGCGGTCTCGGCCGGGGCTATGCGCTCGACCTCGCCCGGCGCGGTGCGAAGCTGGTCGTCAACGATGTCGGCGCCGGCCGCGACGGCACCGGCGCATCCGACGCCGCCGAGCGGGTGGTCGCGGAGATCGCGGCATTGGGCGGCGAAGCGATCGCCAGCGGTGCCAGCGTGACCGACGCTGCCGCGATGGCGGCGATGGTGGCGGAGGCGATCGACCGCTTCGGTCGGGTCGATATCCTCATCAACAATGCCGGCGTGTTGCGCGACCGCAGCTTTGCCAAGATGACGCCGGAGGACTTCGCCTTCGTCCTCGACGTGCACCTCACCGGATCGGCCAACGCCACCCGCGCGGTGTGGGAAGCGATGCGGACGCAGGGCTATGGCCGCATCCTGATGACCGCGTCGTCGAGCGGACTGTACGGCAATTTCGGACAGGCCAATTATGGTGCTGCGAAACTCGGCATCGTCGGCCTTGCCAAGACGCTGCACTTGGAGGGTGCGAAATACGGGATCCGCGTCAACACCATCGCCCCGACCGCTGGTACCCGCATGACGCAGGACATCTTTCCCGAACAGGCGTTCGCTGCCTTCACCCCCGACAGCGTCGCGCCCGCCGCGGTCTATCTCGTGTCCGACGACGCGCCGTCGGGCGCGATCGTCGGCGCGGGCGCGGGCGTGTTTCAGGCGGCCTATGTCACCTTGACCCCCGGCGTCCGGTTAACAGGCGACGAGCTGTCGGCGGAGGGGGTCGCGGCGCACTGGGCGGCGATCACCGACCGCAGTGGCGAGATCGTGCCGGGATCGGGCGCCGAACAGGCGATGTCGATCCTGAAGCAGTTGCAATAGCGTGGCGGTGCCGCCGATCGACGGTGTCCTCGAAACCGCGCTGTACGTGCGCGACCTCGATCGCTCGGTGGCGTTCTTTGCCGAGACGCTCGGCCGTCCGCTGCTGATGCGCAACGCGCGGATGGCGGCACTGGACGCGGGGCGGCGCAGCGTGTTGCTGCTGTTCGTCGCCGGCGGGTCGGCCGACGACATGGCGACGCCCGGCGGCATCATCCCCGGCCATGACGGCAGCGGCCGGTTGCACATGGCTTTCGCCATCGCCGCTGTCGACTACGATCCATGGCAGTGCCACCTGACCGAACAGGGCATCGCGATCACCAGCGAGGTCCGCTGGCCCGGCGGCGGGCGCAGCCTCTATTTCACCGATCCCGACGGCCATGTCCTCGAACTGGCCACGCCCGGATTGTGGCCGGTCTACTGACCTGCATAGGTGTATTGCATCGACAACACACAACTGCTATACCTGACCAATACAGGGAGGTAGAGGCATGTACAGCGAAAGCGATCTGAACGGTGCGGTGGAGGCGGGCATACTATCACGCGACGCTGCCGACGCTTTGCGGGCCCATATCGCGCAGCAACGCGCGACGCCGGTGGTGGACGAGGAACATTTCCGCCTGCTTACCGGGTTCAACGACATCTTCGTGTCGGTCGCGCTGGCGTTGCTGCTGGTATCGCTGGCATGGATCGGCGGCACGATCCTGACGCCGCTGGGGGGCCTGGGCGTCGCGGGGGCGGCGTGGTTCCTTGCCGAATATTTCACGGCGAAGCGGCGCATGGCGCTGCCCAGCATTCTGCTGCTGCTGGCGTTCGTCGGCGGGGTTGCGGCGACGCTGTTCGGGATTGTGGTCGAAATCGATCCGCAGAACGTGCCCGACCGGACGACCGCGATGATCTTTGCCGGCATCGGCGTGGTCGCCGCAGGAGCGGCATGGGCGCACTGGCGCCGGTTCATGGTGCCGATCACCGTCGCGGCGGGGGCAGCGGCGCTGGTCGTGACCGTATCGGCACTGATCGTCGCCGCCGTGCCGTCGCTGAAGGACAATTTCTATCCCGTCACGCTGATCGGTGGCATCGGCGTGTTCGTCGCCGCCATGCGTTGGGACATGAGCGATCGCGACCGCCGCACCCGGCGCAGCGACGTCGCCTTCTGGCTGCACCTCGTCGCCGCACCGTTGATCGCGCATTCGCTGTTCCAATTGCTGGGCGTGTTCGGGCCCAGCGTCACGCTGCCGATGGCGGCGGTGGTGATCGCGCTCTACATCCTGTTCGGGATCGTCGCACTTGCGGTCGATCGCCGCGCGCTGCTGGTCTCAAGCCTCGCCTATGTCCTCTACGCGCTCTACGCGCTGTTCGAAAAGGCGGGCGCGGTCGAGCTGTCGGCGGCATTCACCGCCTTCGTCATCGGATCGGCGCTACTGACGCTGTCGGTTTTCTGGCAACCGATGCGCCGCGCGGTGGTTGGACTGGTCGGCGGCTTGGGCGAACGCCTGCCGCCGGTGGCGATGGCCTGAAACCATTCCTTAGGAAGCGAACCTTACGGCCCCGGGCAACCGGGGCCGTTTTTTTGTGTGCGCCTTCCCCCACCGCGAACGTCATCCCAGCGAGGGCTGGGATCTCCCTGTAATCGAGCGCACGCCTCGCCGCAGGAGGCCCCAGCCTGCGCTGGGGCGACGGAACATCATTCCTCGACCAGCTTCATCAGCCGCCGCTCGACCGGCGCCAGCACCGGACCAAGCTCGTGCCCGCGCTTCACCACCGCACCAGCCTCACCGACCAGCGCCCACATCCCCTGCTTGTTGCGCAGGCTTGGCCGCTTCTCGATCCGGAACTCCGGCCGTTCGGTCGCGCGGCGGAACGCGCTGAACACCGCCGCATCACGCCCTAGATCTATCGCATAGTCGCGCCAATGTCCGGCCGCGACCATCCGGCCATAGAGGTCAAGGATGCGGGTCAGCTCGACGCGTTCGAACCCGACCTGCCCGGGCTGCTTTTGGTTGGGAAAGGGGGTGACGATGCCCATCAAGCGCGGTCGCGATGGTCCCGCTGCTCGGCGAGCAGCTCGTCGAGCCGCCCCCGCAGCGTTTCCACCTCGCAGCGCAACAGCTCGACCCGCTGCGTCTGCGGATCGAACGTGTCGCGGCACGGCGTGCCATAGGGGACGAAGCGCGGATCAGCCGCCTGCCCGCCCTCGACCACCGTCGGGCGTGCCGGGATGCCGACGACGGTCGTTCCCTCGGGCACGTCCTTCGTCACCACCGCGTTCGCTCCGACGCGCGCACGCACGCCGATGGTGATCGGGCCCAGCACCTGTGCGCCCGACCCGATGATCGCACCATGGCTGATCGTCGGATGCCGCTTGCCCGCGACGCCATTGTCGGGGCTGGTCCCGCCGAGCGTGACGTTCTGGTAGATCGTGACGCCGTCGCCGATCTCCGCCGTCTCGCCGATCACGACGAAGCCGTGGTCGATGAAGAAATGCCGCCCGATCGTCGCACCGGGATGAATGTCGATCGCGGTCAGGAAGCGCGAGAAATGATTGACCGAGCGTGCCGCGAAATACCAGCGCGCCCGGAACAGCCGATGCGCGACCTTGTGGAACGCCACCGCCCACACGCCGGGATAGGTCAGGATTTCGGCGCGCGACCGCGGCGCGGGGTCGCGCGCCTTGATCGAATCCAGATAGCGCAACAGCCGCGCGAACATGGGCAGTCCCCTTAGTCGAAGGGTTCATGTAGGTCGCCGGCCGCCCCCCGCCAAGTCGTGCTGTAGGCGCAACAAACCCTATGTATCTTGTAGGCATTGTCGTTTGCCGTCATCACTGTCCGCCGCTGAGCCGATATCGAAGGAAATTGGATGTTCGAGAATATCGACTGGGCGCGCCTGGCCGAATTCGTGGCTGCCGGATTTGCCGCCCAGATCGTCGACGGGGCACTGGGCATGGCGTTCGGGGTGATTTCGTCGACGCTGCTGGTGAGCGTGCTGGGCGTACCGCCCGCCACCGCCTCCGCCAGCGTCCACGTGGTGGAATGCTTCACGACCGGCGTGTCGGGGATCAGCCATGTGCTGCACAAGAATGTGAACTGGAAGCTGTTCTGGCGGCTGCTGCTGCCCGGCGTCGCCGGCGGGGTGACCGGGGCTTACCTGCTGTCCTCGCTCGACGCGTCGGTCACGCGACCGTTCGTCATGAGCTATCTCGCGGCGATCGGCCTGTATCTGCTGTGGCGGGGCCTGCGCAAACCGCCCGAGCCGAAGGAGCCGAAGGTCATCGCCCCGCTGGGGCTGGTGGGCGGCTTCCTCGACGCGGCGGGTGGCGGCGGATGGGGACCGGTGGTGACCTCCAACCTGCTGGTCCAGGGCGCCACGCCGCGCACGACGATCGGGACGGTCAACACGGTCGAATTCTTCCTGACCGTCAGCATCTCGGCCACCTTCCTGATCCATCTTGGGCTGGAGGCGTTCACCACTGCGGTCGCAGGCCTGCTGATCGGCGGCATCGTCGCCGCCCCGTTCGGGGCGATGTTCGCCAAGCATATCCCGGCGCGGACGCTCTTGATCCTCGTCGGGATCGTGCTGACGGTGACCAGCCTGTACAGCGTGTATCGCGCGCTTTCCTGATCCAGATAAACGACGTCACCCCAGCCTGCGCTGGGGTGACGTTAGAGTTTCAGGTGAGGAAGCGCCTTACGCGACCGCCGCGTGCACCGTCGCGACTGCCGCCATCACCGCGCCGATCCGCACCGCGCCCTGAATGACCTCGGCCTTGATACCGTGCTTCTTCAGCACGTCCTCATGCGCGTCGATGCACATGCCGCAGCCGTTCATCGCCGACACGGCAAGGCTGAACAGTTCGAAATCGACCTTGTCGATCCCCGGCGCGGCGATGACGTTCATCCGCAGCTTGGCGGGGATGTTGCCATATTCCTTGTTCTTGGCGAGGTGGACGAAGCGGTAATAGACGTTGTTCATCGCCATCACCGCCGCCGCCGCGCGTGCCGCATTGGCGGCTTCGGGCGACAGCTTGTCGGCGACTTCCGCCTCGGCGGCATCGACCAGCGGCTTGTGGCCGGTGGCGTGCGCGCAGGCCAGCATCGTCCCGAACTTCTTCTGCGGATCGAGCACCGTCTCGTTCAGCAGCGAGCCGACGTTCAGGCGGATATCCTTGGCGAAATCGGGCAGCTGGCCCGCAAATTCCTTGAGCGACATGGGGGAACTCCGTCAGATACACGACACCCCAGCCGACCGGGCCGTGCGACCCGGTCTGCGCTGGGGTGTCGGAAGCATGGGGCGAGCCTCGGCCCGCCCCGTCGAAATCAGGCTGCGACCTGGAGGACGTCGTCGCCCTTGTTCCAGTTGCACGGGCACAGCTCGTCGGTCTGCAGCGCGTCGAGCACGCGCAGCGTTTCGGCCGGGTTGCGACCGACGTTCAGGCCGTTGACCTGCACCGCCTGGATGATGTTGTCCGGGTCGACGATGAAGGTCGCGCGGAACGCGACATGCTCGTTCTTGTCGAGGATTCCGAGCTTGCTCGCCAGCACCGCGCCGTTATCGGCGATCCACGGGAAGTCGGCGGCGGCCAGATCCGGATCGGACTTGCGCCATGCCAGATGGACGTGCGCGGTGTCGGTCGATGCGCCGATGAGGACGGCGTCGCGATCGGCAAAATCTTCCTTCAGCTCGCTATAGCCGACGATCTCGGTCGGGCAGACGAAGGTGAAGTCCTTCGGCCAGTAGAACAGCACCTTCCACTTGCCCGGAAACGCGTCGTGGCTCAGCGTTTCGCCGGCCGGGAGCGCATCGGTGCCCTGCTGGACGGGAACGGTGAATTCGGGAAGCTTGTCGCCAACGGTCAGCATGAAAATGCCCTTTCCATTTGGTGCGCTGCCGCACCGTGAATTGCTGCATCGCGATATAGTGTACGTTCCGGACCGATCCAATCGGAATTCCCCTTGGGATCGATCGACGGAGCCAATAAGTAGGCGGCATGTCGGTGTACCTGCCCACGCTCAAGCAGCTCCAATATCTGGTCGCGCTCCGCGACGCCGGCCATTTCGGCCGCGCGGCGGAGGCGTCGTTCGTGACCCAGTCGACGCTGTCGGCGGGTATCCGTGAGCTGGAGACGCTGATTGGCGTGGTGCTGGTCGAACGCACCCGTCGTGTCGTCCGCTTCACGCCACTGGGCGAAAGCATCGTTGCCAAGGCGCGTAAGGTGCTGCGCGAGGCGGAAGAACTTACCGACATGGCACGCGCCGCCGGGCGGCCGCTGTCGGGCGAGATGCGGATGAGCGTCATCCCGACGATCGCCCCGTTCCTGCTCCCCCGGCTGCTGCCGCAGTTGCGGCAGGATTATCCCGACCTGCGGCTGTATTTGCGCGAGGAACCGAGCGCGGCGGCCTGCGAGGGACTGCACCATGGTCGCACCGACTGCGTCCTACTCGCTCTGCCCTATGCCTGCGGCGAGGTGGAGGTCGCGCCGCTGTTCGAGGATCGGCTGTTCCTCGCCGTACCCGGCAACGATGCGGCGGGTAGCGGCGAAGCGCTGGTGGCCGACGACATCGATCCCGAACGGCTGCTGCTGCTGGAGGACGGGCATTGCCTGAAGGACCATGCGCTGCGGGCGTGCGAGCAGCCCGAGGCGCGGGGACAGGCGATGATGATGGGCACGTCGTTGCACACCATCGTCCAGATGGTCGACAACGGCCTTGGCACCACCATGCTGCCGCAAATGGCGATCGACGCCGGCATTCTCGACAATACTGCGGTCAGCGCGCGTCCGATCGAGGCGCAGAACGCGTCGCGGGGCATTGCGCTAGTGTGGCGTCGGGCATCCCCGCGCGAACGGGATTTTCGGTTGCTGGCAGAGGTACTTGCCGCGCATCGCGGTTGAGTTTGGTCGCACGCGGGGAACCGTTCGCCGCCGCTAACCGTATTTCCCCGGTCGATGCCGTTTCGGTATCGCATCCTTTTCCGCAACCACCGGGAGAATACCGATGATTCGCGCCACCATTTCCGCCGCCGCGCTGACCCTGTCGCTGGCAGCCGCCGCCAACGCGCAGACCACGACCCAGCCCGCCCCGGCCCAGCCGGTGCCCGCGGCCCCAACCGCCTCGACCGGCGCGCAGACCGGCACCACCGCGACCGTGACCACCCCGGCCGGCACGGTGCAGACCGGTGCCAATGCCAACGTCAACGCCGCTGCCAAGGCGCCGGTGACGGTCGGCGGCGCGCCGATGCTGCCGACCGCGACGATCGTTGCCAACGCGTCGAAGGCGAGCAACCTGACCACGCTGGTCAAGGCGGTACAGGCCGCCGACCTGACCGCGACGTTGTCGGGCCCGGGCCCCTTCACCGTGTTCGCCCCGACCAACGAAGCGTTCCAGCGCCTCGCCCCCGGCACGCTCGACCAGCTGATGAAGCCGGAGCAGAAGGCGTCGCTGACCAAGCTGCTGACCTATCACGTCGTGGCCGGCAAGCTCGACGCCGAAGCGCTCAAGAAGCAGGTCGAAGCTGGCGGCGGCACCGCCACGCTGACCACCGTCGAGGGCCAGCCGCTGAAGGCGACGCTGGAGAACGGCGCGCTGGTGCTGACCGATGTCGGCGGTGGCAAGAGCTATGTCACGCAGTATGACGTCGAACAGTCGAACGGCATCGTCCATGTCGTGAACGGCGTGCTGGCTCCGAAGCTGGGCTGATCCGGGTTTTGGGTTAGGCGACAGCCGGGCGGGAGCGATCCCGCCCGGTTTTTGTTTGCCCTATCCCGAGCCACTCCGTTTGGTTCGAGCAGCTTCGAGCTTGTCGAGAAGCGTCCGTCGAGAACGGCCCGCCACAAACGAAACCAACCCGTCACCCCGGACTTGATCCGGGGTCCCGCTTCTTCTTCTGCCTGCGGTCGAAAGCGGGACCCCGGGTCAGGCCCGGGGTGACGGAGGGAGGTGTGTCGTCGTGGCAGACTGGGGCGAATTGCCCAGCGGAACCCCGTTCTCGATACGCGCTCTCGACTTCGCTCGATCGCTACTCGAACCAAACGGTGTGGTTGAGGGCTGGGCGCAAGATTGGGTGTGGGTGTGGGCAAGAACTGTAGGACGGCTTGGAAAAACCCCGTTCGTCCTGAGTAGCCATTGAGCCTGTCGAAATGGCGTATCGAAGGACCGGCCCCAAACGCTACGCCCCGTCCCCCCAACGCGCGGCCGCCGCGTCATCGCTTTCCCGCGCTTCGACCCAGCGCGCATCGCCGCCCCGCCGCTCTCGCTTCCAGAACGGCGCGCCCGTCTTCAACCTGTCGATCAGAAACGCGCACGCCTCCAGTGCCGCCGCGCGATGCCGCGCGGTCGTCGCGACGAACACCACGCGGTCGCCCGGCACCATCTCCCCGACGCGGTGCACCACCGTCGCCTTTGCCAGCTCCCACCGCGCTACCGCTTCGTCACACAGCGCCTCCAGCGCCCGCTCGGTCGCGCCGGGATAATGTTCGAGCGCCAGTTCGGTCACGCCATCGTCACCGCGCACCAGCCCGGTAAAGGTCGCGACCGCGCCGGCATCCTCCGCTTCGGCCAAGGCGAACTCCGCCGCCAGATCGATCGGCGCCTCCTGCACGACGACGCGGATCATCCGCCGGTCACCGGCGGGAACAGCGCCACTTCGCGCGCGCCGGCGATCGGGGTGTCGAGCGGCACGAACGCCTGATCCACCGCCGCGCGCAGCCGCTGCCGGTCGGCGAACGCGGTGGCATAGCCCCCGCCCCGCTCGGCAAGCCAGTCGACCAGATCGGCCACCGTTACAACCTCTGCGGGCGGATCGACGCGCTCGCCGCCCGTGCCGACGCCCTCGCGCACCCATGCGAAATACAGCAGTTCGATCGCCATTACGTGTCCATGTGCCTGAGGCCGAGGCGCAGATAATCCCACCCGGTGATCGCGGTCAGAAGCGCCGCGCCCCACAGGCACACCAGCCCGGTCACATGCACGAACGCATAGGCCGGCACCGCCCCCGCCAAGATCAGCGCGCCGAACGCGACCAGCTGCAACGTCGTCTTCCACTTGGCGAGCTGCGACACCGGCAACGACACCTGAATGCCGGCAAGGAACTCGCGCAGCCCCGACACCGCGATCTCGCGCAGCAGGATGACCAGCGCGGCGATCAGGTGGATGCCGGTGATGATGGCGACATCGTGGCGCGTGCCGACCAGCATCAGGATGACGGCGGCCACCATGATCTTGTCGGCGATCGGGTCGAGGAACACGCCCAGCTTCGACACCGTCCCCTGCGCGCGCGCGAGATAGCCGTCGAAATAATCGGTGATGCCCATCAGGCAGTAGAGCGCGAAGGCGATCGCATAGCCCGCCGCCCAGGTCGGCCACCACAGGAACGCGACCAGCAGCGGCACCGCCAGGATACGCGACAACGTCAGGATGTTGGGAAGCGTCAGCACATCCCGGCGCTTAGCATCCCCGGTGGTTCGGGTGAAAGCGGCAAAACGGCGATTGAAGCGCACGGACGTGCTGGCTAAACCCCGTTCGACAGCCCGCTGGGCAAGGTAGATCAGGTCGTACCCGGAATGAATAATGCGCTGGGGTTGCTGAAGCAGCGCCGTTTCCTGCCGCTGTTCGTCACCCAGTTTCTGGGCGCGTTCAACGACAATCTGTTCAAGCACGCAATGGTGCTGTTCGCGACGTATCAATTGTTCAAGGACCCGGCGAGCGAGCAGAATTTCAACGCACTGGCCACCGGCCTTGCGATCCTGCCCTTCGTATTGTTGTCGGCGTTGTCGGGGCAATTGGCCGACACGCATGACAAGGCGCGGATCATCCGCATCGTGAAGACCGCCGAGATCGGCATCATGCTCTATGGCGCGGCCGGCATGCTGGTCGCGCGCACCGGCTATGTCACCACCGGCGTGGTAATGATGCTGTCCGCGGTGGTGCTGCTCGGCGTCCATTCGACTTTTTTCGGGCCGATCAAATACGCGATCCTGCCGCAGCATCTGGAGGATCATCAGGTGCTGGGCGGCACCGGCCTGATCGAGGCCGCGACCTATCTGTCAGTGCTGACCGGGACGATCGTCGCGGGATGGATCAGCGTCGAATGGGCGGCGGGGCTGGTCGTCGCGGTCGCGATCGTCGGCTGGTTCACCGGACGACAGGTGCCCCCGGCGCCCCGCAGCGGTCCCGAACTGACGATCAACTGGAACCCGTTCACCGCGTCATGGCATCTGATCGCGGCGACGATGCACATCCGCCGCCTGTTCCTCGCGATCATCGCTATCAGCTTCTTCTGGACGATCGGATCGGTGCTGATCGTGATCTTCCCCGTGCTGGTGAAGAACGTGCTGACCGCCGATCAACAGGTCGCATCGCTGACCATCGCCATCTTCTCGATCGGCGTCGCGATCGGATCGGTCATCATCAACGCCTTGCTGAAAGGGCAGATTTCAGCGCGCTATTCGCCCGCCTCGGTCATCGCGATGGCGGCGTGCGTATTGGCCTTCGCGTTCGAGGCGAAGGCGTGGGTGCCGGCACCCGACGGTGGCCTGTACGGCGTGATCGATTTCGCCACCCATCCGCAATCGCTTCTCCTGCTCGGCACGCTGGCGCTGATCGCGATCTTCGGCGGCATGTTCGTGGTGCCGCTCTACGCATTCCTGACGACGACGGTGACCAAGGACCAGACCGCGCGGACGGTGGCGGCGAACAACGTCGTCAACTGCGCGTCGATGACCGTCGGCGCGATCAGCGTGATCCTGCTGACCAAGGCCGGGCTGGGTCCCACCGACATGCTGCTGATCGTTGCCGCGATGTGCCTCGGCTCGGCATGGCTCGCCTGGCGGCTGCACCGGGCATGTGACGAGTGTCCGGCGTAGCAGCCGGCTTTGCTCCCCCCCTTGTTATGGAGGGGAGTTCACGTTTCCCCGCCCCTACAGAATGAACGTATAGAAGCAGATGAAGAACGCCGTGAAGCTGACGACGAACAGCTTCAGGTCGCTGTCTTCGCTGGTCACGGGCACGCTGACCAGCCGCGGCAGGCTGGCGCGGAACGGATGACGATTGCGGGATTCGCTCTGCGGTTTCATCATGACCGCGTTAACGCATTCTTTACCTTTTGGTCGCGTGCGATCCCGCCGACCCCCGTCCGATAACGGGACGAGTCGCTATCCTGCCGCCACGGTGCGGTCGAGATGCAGATAGGCCGGGGTAAAGATCGCCATCTCGCACAGCCGGTCGAGGTCGAGGATGGTCAGCGTCCGTGCCTCCCACGCGATCAGCCCGTCGCGGCGCAGATCCTGCACCATCCGGTTGACGTGCACCGGGGTCAGCCCGGTCGCCTCCGCCAGATCGGCTTGGGTCAGCGGAAATTCGCAGCTCCTGTCCGCGCACCGCCCGATCAGCCGCAAGCGGAAATACACCTCGCAGAACAGCAGCGCGATCCGCTCGCGCGCGGTCCGCAGCCCCAGGCTGGCGATCCATTCGCGGTGCGTGCCCATCGCGACATGGTCGTTCCACCACAGCGCCTGCGCGATGGTACGGCTGTCATGGCTCAGCGCGCTCAATTGTTCTGGCACGACCTCCGCCACGGTCATCGTCGTGATCGTGCCGATCGCATGGTCCGTCCGCCCGACCACCTGCAGATGCGGGTCGAACAGGTCGCCCGGCAACAGCAGCGACAGCATCTGCCGCCGCCCGTCGGGCAGCTGCCGATAGCGACAGCCCCAGCCGTCGAGCACGAAATGGACGAATCGCGGCATCTCCCCCTCGGCCACGACATCGCGACGTGGCGCGACGATACGTTGCCGCTGATCGAGCAGGCCATCGATCGCCGTCCGGTCGGCTTCGGTCAGTTCGGAATATGCGAGCAGTCGAGAACGATAGCGCAGATCATGAGCCCCTGTCATAGGGGGCTCCAGCTAGCGGTTAATGCGCGGCGGCACGATATACTGGTTTAATCGGCGGAATTTGGCGCCGATTTTGGATCGCCTTCGCAACGGATTATACGGGAAACCAACAAAAAACCCCGCATCGCTGCGGGGTTCTTGGAAAAATGGTGGAGCCGAGGGGGATCGAACCCCTGACCTCTGCAATGCCATTGCAGCGCTCTCCCAGCTGAGCTACGGCCCCTCATTTTTTTACGACCGTCCGGCATCTGGAAGAACCGGTCGGCGTCCCCGTCGGGGAAGGCGCCCTCTATGCGGAGGGCGCGGTCTTGGCAAGCGGGTTTTTGGCCCGCCCGCCAAAAAAGCATCAACGCTCGGCTTCGTTGTCCTCGTCGGACGTATCGACACCCAGATCGTCGTCGCCGCCCAAATCGACATCGTCGTCGGCCGACGGTTCGTCGTCGCCCTCGATGTCCAGATCGTCGCCCAGATCGGCGTCCTTGGCGCCTTCCTTCTCGACCTTCACCTGTTCGAACGGCAGCGGCTGCTTCGACTTCAGGATCGGTTCGGGATTCCAGTGCACGCCGCAATTGATGCAGGTGACCGGTTCGTCATTGCCAAGGTCGTAGAAGCGCGTCGCGCATTTCGGGCAGGTACGCTTCGTACCCCATTCCGGCTTCACCATGTGTAGCCAAACCTCTCGGTGTTGTGGAAGAACGGGGCGGAAACCCCGGATGGGGCCGCGCCTTGCCATAGCGGGCACGCGCTGTCAAAGCCGCCGGTCATGCACGATGCCACGCCCACTCCCCTTTCTGTCTCCGCCAGCCGCCCGCTGACCGGGTCCGCGCCCGTTCCCGGCGACAAGTCGATCAGCCACCGTTCGCTCATGCTCTCGGCGCTGGCGGTCGGCACCAGCCGCGTGACCGGACTGCTGGAGGGCGAGGACGTGCTGGCCACCGCTGCCGCGATGCGGGCGATGGGCGCGACGATCGTGCGCGGGGACGACGGCGTGTGGACGATCGACGGCGTCGGCGTCGGCGGGCTGCTGCAACCGGCGGGCGCGCTCGACATGGGCAATTCGGGCACGTCGACCCGGCTGCTGATGGGACTGGTGTCGTCCCACGCGATCACCGCGACCTTCACCGGCGATGCCTCGCTCAGCAAGCGTCCGATGGGCCGCGTCATCGAACCGCTGTCGCAGATGGGCGCGGAGATCACCGCCAGCCCCGGCGGACGCCTCCCGCTGATGCTGCGCGGGATCGTGCCGGCGGTGCCGATCGACTACACGCTGCCGGTCGCCTCGGCGCAGGTGAAGTCGGCGATCCTGCTCGCCGGATTAAACACGCCGGGCATCACCCGCGTCCTCGAGCCCGTCCCCACCCGCGACCATAGCGAACGGATGCTGCAGGGCTTCGGCGCGAAGCTCACCGTCGAGGTGACCGAGGCGGGCCGCGTGATCGAACTCCACGGCGAGGCGGAATTGCAGCCGCAGACGATCACCGTGCCGGGCGATCCGTCGTCGGCCGCCTTCCCGGTCGTCGCCGCGCTGCTGGTGCCCGGCAGCCATGTCACCATCACCAATGTCGGCCTGAACCCGACCCGCGCCGCGCTGTTCGACGTGCTGCGCGCGATGGGCGGCGACATCGTATTCGAGAATGCACGCGAGGTCGGGGGAGAGCCGGTCGCCGATATCGTCGTGCGCGCGTCGACGCTGACCGGGATCGAGGTCGATCCGGCGGTCGCCCCGGCGATGATCGACGAATTTCCGGTGCTGTTCGTCGCCGCCGCACTGGCGAACGGACGCACCGTCACCCGCGGCCTGGAGGAACTACGCGTCAAGGAAAGCGACCGCATCACGACTATGGCCGAGGGGCTGCGCGCGATCGGCGCGACGGTCGAGGAGACCGAGGACGGCCTGATCATCGACGGCACCGGCGGCGATCTGCTGCCCGGCGGCGGCACGATCGCGGCGAAGCTCGATCACCGCATCGCGATGAGCTTCGTCGTCGCCGGCCTGGTCAGCAAGGCACCGGTGACGATCGACGATATGTCCCCGGTCGCGACCAGCTTCCCGACCTTCACCGCGCTGCTGCGTGGCATCGGAGCATCGCTGTGATCATCGCGGTCGACGGCCCGGCGGCATCGGGCAAGGGCACGATCGCGCGGGCGCTGGCGCGGCATTACGGCCTGCCGCATCTCGACACCGGCCTCCTGTACCGCGCCGTCGCCACCCGCGTGCTGCGCGACGGGCTCGACCCGACGATCGAGGCGGATTGCGTCGCCGCCTGCGACTTTCCCGACACGCTGCTCGAGGATGCGTGGCTGCGCACCGACGAGGCCGGGCAGACCGCGTCGATCGTCTCGGCGCATCCGCTGGTGCGCTCGGCACTACTGCGCCGCCAGCGCAAGTTCGCGCAGCAGCCCGGCGGCGCGGTGCTCGACGGGCGCGACATCGGCACGGTGATCGCGCCCGACGCCGATGCGAAGCTGTTCGTGAAGGCGACGCCGGCCATCCGCGCCCGGCGCCGTCACACCGAACTGGCCAAGGCCGGTTCCGACGTCAGCTACGACCGGGTGCTGGCCGATATCCGCGCGCGTGACGATCGCGATTCGGGCCGCGCCACCGCCCCGCTGACCATGGCCGCCGACGCCGCGCCGCTCGACACCAGCACCCTGTCGATCGACGCCGCGGTCGAACGCGCCATCGCCATCGTCGAGGGGCAGCGGGGGAAGTAGGGCTCGGACGGTCCGCCTACCCTCCGACCGTACCCCCGCGCAGGCGGGGGTCCAGGGTAACGGAAGGACAGCGTGTGTGGCTCTGGCCCCCCCGCCTGCGCGGGGGTACGATCGGATTGACCGTCGATCATTCCGCAGCCGCCGATATGACGGCGACATCGCCCCATCTTTCCTACACGACAACCACCTGCCATCGTCACCGGGTCACCCTCTTAACGACCCACCCGGACCGCCACCGCCACACCAACCGCGCAACAAACGCCACTAGTGTGAACTTAGTGAACTTTGGCCCGCGAACCGCCCGCAAAACGGCCTGTCACCTACCCTTGCCCGGCTCTATAGCGAACGCCCCTTCCCAGCGCGGACCTTAGCCCATGATCCCCGGTTTCGACCTTGCCGCCTTCATCGCCGCCACCCTTGCCGAGGATATGGGGGACGCCGGCGACATCACCGCCGCCGCGGTCATTCCCGCCGACGCCGTGTTCGCCGGCGTGATGGACAGCCGCGATGCGATCACCGTGGCGGGCCTCGACATCGCCGCCGCCTTTTTCCGCCATCTCGATCCTAGCGCCGTCATCGAACCGCTGGTCGCCGATGGCGATGCGGTACCGGCCGGCACCGCGCTGCTACGGCTGCGCGGCAATGCCCGCGCGCTGCTGACCGCCGAACGCTCCGCGCTCAACACCGTCCAGCACCTGTCGGGCATCGCTACGCTGACCGCCACTTATGTCGCAGCGATCGCCGGGACCGGCGCGACGCTGCTCGACACGCGCAAGACGATCCCCGGCCTGCGCATCCTCGAAAAATACGCGACGCGCATGGGCGGCGCGACCAACCACCGCATGGGGTTGTGGGACGCGGCGATGATCAAGGACAACCACGTCGCCGTCGCCGGATCGGTCGGCGAAGCCACCGCCCGCGCCAAGGCGGCGGGCATTGAACGGATCATCGTCGAGGTCGATTCGCTGGACCAGATCGAACCGGCGCTGGCCGCCGGTGCCACCCACCTGCTACTCGACAACATGAGCCCGCCGACACTGCGCGAAGCGGTCGCGACGATCGCCGGGCGCGTGCCGGCGGAGGCGTCGGGCGGGGTCCGGCTCGACACGATCCGCGCCATCGCCGACACCGGCGTCGATTATGTCAGCGTCGGGCGCCTGACCCAATCGGCGCCGGCTGCCGATATCGGGCTGGATTTCACGCTCGACGACGCCCGTCCGGCGGCATAACCACCGACAGCGCAACTTGGGGGGAAACGCGATGCGTCCGTCTTCGATCGTCCGGTTCGACCGGCTCTATCTCGCCTCGATCGCCGTCGGGCTGATCGGCAACATTCTCGAATGGCCGGTCACCATGGCACGGCTGGCCGAAAACCCCGATACCGCGGCGCTGGGATCGAGCGCGGCGGTGGCGGCGGGCGGCATGATCGTCGTCGGCGTGGTCATCGCGCTGCTGCTGTGGTTCTTCATCGCGCAACGGGCCAGCACCGTCGCCAAATGGATCCTCGTCGTATTCACCGTCTTCGCGATCGGCAGCCTGGCGGTCGGCTTCTCCACCGGCGCGGTGATCCTCGACACCGGCGGTATCGTCCGCATCGTCGCGGTCGCGTTGCAGGCGGCGGCAGTCTTCTTCCTGTTCCGTCCCGACGCCGCCGCGTGGTTCGCCCCCGCCGCGCTGGAGGACGAAGCGTGAAGCGGATCGTCCTCACCCTCGCCACGCTGTTGGCGCCGGTCGCGGTGCATGCGCAGGCGCTGCAATGTGCCGCCCCGGCGCAGGTCGAGCGCCCGCGCCCCGATCTGCCCAGCGCACAGCAACCGCGCCGCGTCCTCCCGATCGGCAGCTATACGCTGGCGATCACGTGGAGCCCCGAATATTGCCGCACGCGCCGCGACGATGCGCGCAACGCCTTCCAATGCGGCGGCGGCAACCGCTTCGGCTTCACCCTCCACGGCCTGTGGCCCGACGGGACCGGCAAGGACTGGCCGCAATATTGCACCTCGACGCCGATCCTGCCCGACGCGGTGATCAAGAAGAACCTGTGCGTCACCCCCTCGGCCCAGCTGCTCCAGCACGAATATGCCAAGCACGGCACCTGCATGGGCGTATCGCCCGCCGCCTATTTCGACGAATCGCGCACCCTGTTCCAGCGGTTGCGCTTTCCCGACACGATGGCGCTGTCGCGGCGACCGAACCTGACCGCCGGACAGCTCGCCACCGCGATCGCCCGCCTGAACCCCGGCATGACGCCGCGGTCGATGCGCGTCACCACCAACGCGCGCGGCTGGCTAGACGAGGTCTGGCTGTGCCTCGACATACGGCGTCGTTACACCGCCTGCCCGGCGCATCAGGGCGGCGTGACGCCCAACACCCGCGTGAAAATCTGGCGCGGCGGACGTCAGGCAGGGTAATCAGCCCTCGACCGTCGCCGTCGCGGGATGGTGGCGGTCGAGATGCTTGCGGATGATGCGCAGGTTGCGGGTGTTCGACCGAAAGAAGAAGTCGGGCACCGCGCCGACGATCGGGATCAGCCCCAGCGCCCAATCGGTGCCGACATTACCCGCCATCCGCGCCATCTGCCACCGCGACATACCTAGGTTGCGCGCTTCCCACAGCATGTAGCTGCCCATCGCCGCGCCGATGAAGCTACCGACCACGGGGATGAAGTTCAGCAGAAAGTCGAGGCCCACCGGATGCTTCGTGCCCGGAATGGTCAGCGACCGCTCCATCAGCCGCTCGATCGCCACCACGCGGCGGCGCACGGCGGCGGGATCACGGTCGAGATGTCCGGCGATCTGCTCGAACAATTCGGGGGAGATGCGGGTCGGCTTTGCCATGCACCCTATCTGGTGTCGGCGCGCAGATGGTTCAACGGATGCACCGCACGCGCATTGGTCTGGAACGCGCGCAGCCGCGGCGCCACCAGCGACCAGCGCCATGGCCGCGCTACGGACACGAACGCGACGTCCGCCGCCAGCGCCGCATCCGCCGTCGCCAGCCGCTGTGCCCGTTCGGGCAGATTGTCGGCGTCCCGCGCGGCGGCGATCAGGGTCATCGCCTCCATCGAACAACTGCGGCACGCACTCGCCAGATACCAGCGCGCGCTGTCATAGGGCGCAACCCGGTCGATTAGGCGGAGGTCGGCGCGTGCATCGGCCGGCACCCGCTGGCCCGCAATCCCGATCCGTGCCAGCGCCGCCGCGACCCGCCCCCAGAGCAAGGTCGCCCCCGGCCCGTCGGGCAATGCCACGCGCAGCCGCATCGGCCGACCATATGCCGCGACCTGTGCCCGTGCGGTCGCCCAGCGCTGGTCCTCGGTCAGGTTGCGCCACGGCGGCAGCGCCGGGTCGGCCAGCGAATCGAGCCGTTCGGGCAGCACCGTGTCCGCCGCGCCCCAGCCCGGGTCGATCCCGCCGGGCAGGTTCGCGCTCTGCAGCACCATGCCCACCGCCGCCCGCCCGAACGGCGTCGCCAGAAAGCCGTCGCGCGTGACGAAGGCAAAGCCGAACAGCCCGCGCGCCGGATCGACGCGGATATCCGCCGGCCGCAGATTGGCGGCGGCGACCAGCGGCCAGTCGGCGAAATCGCCGTTCAACACCAGGTCGCTGCGCTTCTCGGCAAAGCGCACCACCGCCAGCGCGGCGCGACTGCCGCGCAGCCGGACCTCGTCGGCGGCCACCGGCGGCGGCGCTTCGGGATCGACCGGCGCGCGCAGCCGGATGCCGCGCCCCTGCAACCGTCGCAGCGGCCCGGTCCCCTGCGGCCCGCGGATCACCGCCAGCTCGGGCTGGGCCAGCAGGGTCAGCAATTCGGTGTTGGGCCGCTTCAGCCGCACCTCGATCACCTGCGGCGTCATCGCCACGATCTCGTCGATCGAGCGCAGGAACGGCGTCAGCCGATGCCCCGCCTCGACCCGGACCGCGCGGCGCAGCGCCGCCACCACCTGTTCGGCGGTGACCGGCCGCCCGTCGCTCCACGTCGCATCGCCCAGCCGAAAGATATAGCTGCGCCCATCATCGACCATGTTCCAGCGTTCGGCGAGCCCCGGTTCGACCTGCCCCGCCGCATCGAACCGCACCAGCCCCTGCGCCAGCGCGCTGCGCAACAACACCCGCTCGACATCGCCCCGCGCGCCCTGCTCGACCGCATCGACGACCACCGGCCGCTCATCCGCCCCCCGATCACACGCGCCGAGCGCCAGCAGCAAGGGAGCAAGGATCAGGAGACGCGCCATGCCTTCCCTTGCCACGAAAGCCGGGGGTCGGGCCAGTGGCTGGTACGGACGGCGGGACTTGAACCCGCACTCCCGATGGGAAGCGGATTTTAAGTCCGCTGCGTCTACCGATTTCGCCACGTCCGCGTGGAGCACGCCGCGTTCCAAGCGGATCGGGCGGGGTCCGTCAAGCGCCTGCGTCAGCGCAGCGTCTGGATGATGCCGGAGAAATCGATGGCGGCATTGCCGTCCTCGACGAACCGCGCATAGAGGTCAGCGGCGCGCGCGCCCATCGGCGTGTCGGCACCGGCCCCCGCTGCGGCCTGCATTGCGAGGCGCAGGTCCTTCAGCATCAACGCGGCGGCGAACCCGCCCTGGAAGCCACGATCGGCCGGGGTTTCGGGACCGACGCCCGCAACCGGGCAATAGCTGGTCATCGACCAGCACTGGCCCGAACTGACCGACGAAATGTCGTAAAAGGTCTGCGCATCCAGCCCCAGCTTCTCCGCCAGCGCGAACGCTTCGCACGTCGCGATCATCGATGCGCCGAGCAGCATGTTGTTGCACATCTTGGCCGCCTGCCCCGCGCCGCTGGCCCCGGCATGGATCACCGCCTTGCCCATGTCGGACAGGAACGGCGCGGCCTTGGCGAACGCGATGTCGCTGCCGCCGACCATGAAGGTCAGCGCGCCGGCATTGGCCGCGGCGATCCCGCCCGATACCGGCGCATCGACCGCGTGCAACCCCTTCGCCCGCGCCGCTTCGGCGACGCGGCGGGCGGTATCGACGTCGATCGTCGAACAATCGATCAGCACCGCGCCGGTATCGACCGCGTCGAACAGCGCGTCGGAATAGATCTGCGCGACATGGGTGCCGGCGGGCAGCATCGTCACCACCGCCTGCGCGCCCGCCGCCACCTCGCCCGCATCGGCTACGGCCAAGCACCCCGCCGCCTTCGCCCGGGCCAACGCCTCGGCCGACAGGTCGAATGCGCGGACGTCATGTCCCGCCTTCGCCAGATTGGCCGCCATGCCGCCGCCCATATTGCCGAGGCCGATGAAACCGATCCGTGCCATGCGAAACTCTCCTACCGCCCGGTCCAGTTGCCAGGGCGCTTTTCGACGAAGGCAGTCATGCCTTCCTTCTGGTCCGCCGTGCCGAACAGCCCGTGGAACAAGCGGCGTTCGAACTGCACGCCTTGCGACAGGGTCGTGTCGAACGCGGCGTTGACCATTTCCTTGTTCGCCCGGACGGCCAGCGGCGCCATCGCGGCAATGGTCGCGGCGGTCTTCACTGCGTCCTCGACCAGATCGTCGGCCGGCACGATCCGCGCGACCAGACCGCAGCGCTCCGCTTCTTCCGCGCCGATCATCCGGCCGGTCAGGCACATTTCCATCGCCTTCGCCTTACCGACCGCACGGGCGAGGCGCTGCGACCCGCCCATGCCCGGCGTCACGGCGAGCTTGATCTCGGGCTGGCCGAATTTAGCGGTGTCGGCGGCAAGGATGAAGTCGCACATCATCGCCAGTTCGCACCCGCCGCCCAGCGCAAAGCCGGCCACCGCCGCGATGATCGGCTTACGCGTGCGGGTGAACGCGTCCCAGCCGCTGAAATGGTCGTCGCCGTACATGGCGGCGAAGTCCATTTCCTGCATTTCCTTGATATCGGCGCCAGCGGCGAACGCCTTGGCCGATCCGGTGATGACCGCGCATCCCTGCGACGGATCGGCGTCGAACGCGCGCATCGCGTCGAGCAGTTCGGACAGGATTTGGGCGTTGAGCGCGTTCAGCGCCTGCGGCCGGTTCAGCGTGACCAGCGTCACCGCATCGCGGCGCTCGACGAGGATGGTTTGATACTCGGACATGCTGTTCCCCAATCAATGCGGCTGCCATTCTTCGCCCGCATCCAGCGGCGCGAAGATACGGTCGATCATGTGGTCGCTCACCCCCTCGGGCGTCGCCGGGTCCCATTTGGGCGCGTGATCCTTGTCGACGATCACCGCGCGCACGCCCTCGACGATATCGGGACGCTGGACGATGCGGGTGACGACGGCATATTCCTGTCGCATCTCGTCCTCGAAGGTCGGCATGGTCGCGCCGTCGAGCAGCAGCTTCAGCGACACCTTGCACGACAGCGGCGAGCGCTGACGCAGCGTCGCCAGCTGCGTGCTCGCCCACTCCGAGCCGTCGGCCTCCAGCGCGGACAGGATTTCCTCGAAATCGTCGCTGGCGAACAACCGGTCGATCGCCTCGCGCTGTGTCAGGATCGCCGCGTCGCCGGGCGCGGTCGCATGCTCCGACAGGATCGTCTCGATCGCCGATGGATCGGCGGCGATCGCGTGCTTGATCTCGTCCAGCGCCTGCGCCTTCACCAGATGCGTCGCGAGGCCGAGGGCCAGCATCTCCGTCCCGTCGAGCCGCGCACCGGTGAGCGCCAGATACTGGCCGATGCGACCGGGCAGGCGCGACAGATACCAGCCACCGCCAACATCGGGGAACAGGCCGATCGCGGTCTCGGGCATGGCGAAGCGGCTGTTCTCAGTCGCGATGCGGACCTTGCACGGCTGCGAAATGCCGACGCCGCCGCCCATCGTCACGCCGTCCATGACGGCGATGGTCGGCTTGGCATAGGTGAACAGGCGGTGGTTGAGCCGGTATTCGGTCGCAAAGAACGCGCGGGCGTCGGCCCCGTCGGTGGCGCTGCTGTCGGCGATCATGCGGATATCGCCACCTGCGCAGAAACCGCGGCCCTCGGCATGGTCGATCAACACCGCCTGTACCGCCGGATCGTCGCGCCAGTCCTCCAGCGCCGTCAACATGGCATCGCACATCGCGTGGTTCAGGGCGTGAAGCGCCTTGGGCCGGTTAAGGCGGATGCGGCCGATATGGTGGTGAACCGACGTCAGCACGTCACTCATTTCAGCAGGTCCCGCCCGACGATCATCCGCATCACCTGGTTCGTGCCCTCGAGGATCGAATGGACGCGCAGGTCGCGCCAGAAGCGTTCGATCGGATAGTCCATGAGATAGCCATAGCCTCCATGGAGCTGCAGCGCCTGATCGACCACCTTCGATCCCGTATCGGTGGCGAAGCGTTTCGCCATCGCGGCAAAGCGCGTCTTGTCGGGGGCGCCCGCCGTCACCTTCGCGGCGGCGGTGTAGAGCAGCGCCCGCGCCGCCTCCAGCTCGGTCGCCATGTCGGCCAGCGTGAACTGCGTGTTCTGGAAATCGGCGATGGGCTTGCCGAACTGCTGCCGCGCCTTGGTATAGGCGATCGCTTCGTCGAGGCAGCGCTGCGCCCCGCCGAGCGAACAGGCGCCGATGTTGAGCCGCCCGCCGTCGAGCCCCTGCATCGCGATCGAGAAGCCCTGGCCCTCCGCACCGACCAGATTGGCGGCCGGTACGCGGACCTGATCGAGAATGACCGCCCGCGTGGGCTGTGAATGCCAGCCGAGCTTGCGCTCGTTCGCGCCGAACGACACACCGGGCATGTCCTTCTCGACAACCAAGCAGGAGATACCCTTCGGCCCCTCGCCACCAGTGCGGACCATCACCAGATAGACGTCGTTGTCGCCCGCACCCGAGATGAACTGCTTGGTGCCGGTCACGATATAATCGTCGCCGTCCTTGACCGCCTTGGTCTTGAGCGCCGCGGCGTCCGATCCCGACGACGGTTCGGTCAGGCAATAGCTGGCCAGCTTGTCCATCGTGACGAGGTCGGGGAGGAAGCGCGCCTTCAACTCCGCCGACCCGAATGCATCGAGCATCCACGCCGCCATGTTGTGGATCGAGATGAACGCGCTAGTCGACGGACAGCCATAGGCCATCGCCTCCATGATCAGCGCCGATTCCATCCGCCCGAGCCCGATCCCGCCCGCCTCCTCCGACACGTAGATCGCGGCGAAGCCCAACTCGGCCGCCTGCTTGATCGTGTCGCGCGGGAAGATGTGCTGCTCGTCCCACTCGGCGGCATGGGGCGTGATCGCGTCGGCAGTGAACCGGCGGGCCAGTTCCTGGATCTCACGCTGGTCGTCGGTCAGGTCGAAGGGGTTCACGCTTCACTCTCCACTATCGCTTCGGCCTCGATCTCCACCCGCCATTCGGGGCGGAGAAGCGCTGCCACCACCAGCATCGTCGCGGCGGGCCGCACGTTGCCGAAAATCTTTCCATGGACCCGGCCTACCGCATCGGCATCGGCCGGGTCGGTCAGGTACATGCGGGTGCGGACGACATCGTCGATCCGCCCGCCCAATTGCTCGATCGCCTGCGCGATGATCGCGAAGCTGCGCTCGGCCTGCGCCGCCGCGTCGCCCGGCGTGCTGCTGCCGTCCGGCTCGACCGGCGCGGTCCCCGACACGAGGATGCGGTCGCCCACTCGCACAGCGCGCGCAAAGCCGATCGCGGCTTCGTAGGGCGAGGCGGAGGCGGTGTGCCTACGCGCCATCATTGCCCCTCGTGCAACACGCGGCGCCGGTACAGCGGCGTCGCGATCGACAGCGTGTTGCGATCGTACCAGCGCGGCGCCGGCAGCCCCTTCTCCCACGCGATCGCCTCCAGCAGCGTGCCCTGCGCCGACGGCACGTCGGGGTGCAGCTTCGCGATCGGATCGCGATAGGCGATATCGGCGCCGACGATCTCCCACCCCTTTCGGCGCAATCCCGCGACGAGATCGGCGATCCAATAGGCGGCGAGGTCGGTTTCGTGGAGCAGCATCACCTGCACCGGTTGCCGCCCCAGCGCCTTGCGCGCGAGGCCATCGGCGAACTCGGCGGACTCGACATGCGTCTCGACATAGAGGTCGCGCAGCGCATCCATATCGACCCGCTTGCCCGCCTTGCGCGCGTCGGCGGTAAGGCTCTTGATATTCCAGTCCGATCCGTCGACGGTCACATAGCCGTTGGACAGGCCCCGGGTCGCCAGCCCGGCGCGCACGGCATCGCGCTTGCCCTTGTCGCTGCCGCCCTCGTCCAGATACGGAAAGCGGAACCACGGCGGCAGCCCCTGTCGCCCTTTCAGCCACGCCCCCGCCCGGTCGATATCGGCCAGATAGGCGGCGGCGGTCATCGATTTGAGCGCGGGATGGCTGAAGCTGTGGTTGGCGATGACATGCCCCGCCGCGACATAGGCCGCGATCCGTCGTTCGCCGCCCGCGCCATCGGGATCGGACAGGTTGCCCGGCACGACGAAGAACGCCGCCTGGGGCACCTTTGCCTTGCGCAGCCCCGCGATGATCCGTGCGGTGCGTTCGTCGGGCGTCAGGAACGGCCCCCGCGCCCGCGGCACATCGTCGAAGGTCAACGCGATGCGCTTCTGTGCCATCGCCGGCAGCGCGGCAACGCACGCCGCGACGATCGCCACCAACCACCGCTTCATCGCGTCACCCCATCGTCGGAATGACGAACGCATCCTGCGTCCGCGCCGCGGCGCCATCCTCGGCCTGACCGCCCATCGCCGATCCGTCGGGCCAGCGCTGGGTGATCGTCTTGACCTTGGTCCAGAAGCGCACGCCCTCTTCGCCATGCTGGTTCACGTCGCCGAACGCCGACCGCTTCCACCCGCCGAAGCTGTGATAGGCGACCGGCACCGGGATCGGCACGTTGATGCCGACCATGCCGACATTCACGCGAGCCGCAAATTCCCGCGCGGCATGGCCGTTGCGGGTGAAGATCGCGACGCCATTGCCGTATTGATGCTCGCTCGGCAGGCGGACGGCGGTTTCGAAATCGGGCGCGCGGACAATCTGCAACACGGGGCCGAAAATTTCCTCGCGGTATGATTCCATCTGCGGCGTCACATGGTCGAACAGCGTCGGGCCGATGAAAAAGCCGCGCTCATGCCCCTGCAGGCTGAACCCGCGCCCGTCGACGACCAGCTCGGCGCCTTCCTCGACGCCCTTGGCGATCCAGCCCTCGACCCGCGCCTTGTGCTGGGCGTTCACCACCGGGCCGTAATGGGCGTCGGCATCGGTCGAGACGCCCACGCGCAGCGCGGCGATGGCAGGGATCAGCTTTTCGCGGAGGGCCATGGCGGTCTTGTCGCCGACCGGCACCACCACCGGCAGCGCCATGCAGCGCTCGCCCGCAGAGCCGAACGCCGCGCCGGCCAGATCAGCGACGACCTGATCGAGATCGGCGTCGGGCATGACGATGCCGTGGTTCTTGGCACCACCCATCGCCTGCACGCGCTTGCCCGCCGCGACGCCGCGCTTGTAGACATAATGGGCGATGTCGGACGAGCCGACGAAGCTGACCGCACCGATCGCCGGATGATCGAGGATCGCGTCGACCACCGTCTTGTCGCCATGCACGACCTGCAGAATACCTTCCGGCGCGCCGGCCTCCAGCATCAGTTCGGCCAGACGCACCGGCACCGACGGATCGCGCTCGCTGGGCTTCAGGATGAAGGCGTTGCCACAGGCGATGGCGACGCCGAACATCCACATCGGGATCATCGCCGGGAAGTTGAACGGGGTGATCCCCGCGCCGATGCCGACGGGCAGGCGCATCGAATAGACGTCGATCCCCGGCCCGGCGCCCTGCGTGTAATCGCCCTTCAGCAGATGCGGCACGCCGCAGGCGAATTCGATGACGTCGAGGCCGCGCTGGATATCGCCCTTCGCATCGGCGATCACCTTGCCATGCTCGCTCGACAGCAGTTCGGCGAGTTGCTGCATGTTCGCTTCGACCAGCTGCTTGAAGGCGAACAGCACGCGCGCCCGCTTCTGCGGATTGGTCGCCGCCCAGCCGGGCTGCGCCGCCTGTGCCGCCGCGACCGCGCGGTCGAGATCGGCGGCAGTGCCGAGGCGGACATGCGCCTGCACCTCGCCGCGATTGGGATCGAACACCGCGCCCGTCGCGCCGTCCATGGGCTGGCTGTCGCCTGCGATCACATGATCGATGACCCGCATATACTCTCCTGTCGGTGCGGCCGGGCCGGTCTGTCGCCGACTCATTCCCGCGTAATATTATTGCTTCTGGCATAGCGGCGCGCGGCTGTCAGCGGGCAATCGCACGGAACCTCGCCCTAAGTCGTCCGCTTGGACGCGATGAATCACGATTCGCAGCAAACCCGCGCGCAGGAAACGGTGAAGGTCCGGTCGCGCTTTCGCTATCGGCTGACGTCGTCGGCGATCAACGCGCTCATCTTTTCGTCGCTGATCGGGGCGGTTAGCGCGCTGGTGCGGGTCGGGCCGGCAGGGTTCTGGGACGCGTTCGTACAGGGTGCGCCGGTCGGGTTCGCGACCGCGTTGCCCGCATCGTTGCTGGTCGTGCCAGTGGTGCAGGGGCTGGTCGACCGGTTGTTCGGGGTCGAGCCGCCGGAATAGGCCGGAAGTTGGCGAAGGTGCCGCACGACGATTGACCTCGCCCCGGTCAATTAATATGATAAATTGCATTATCGATCGGATATCCACATCCGGCGGGCGGGGAGAGCGTGATGGGCGTGAGGGGTTCACGGGTTGCGGCGATGCTGATCGCGGCGCTGGCGGCGGTCCAGCCGGTGGTGGCGCAGGAGGTGCTCGACACCGATCCCAACACGCTGGCCCCGTCGAAGGACCCCAAGCGCACACCCAATGGGCTGGCGCAGACGCCGCCGATGGGGTGGAACAGCTGGAACAAGTTCGCGTGCAAGGTGAACGAGCAGGTGATCCGCGCCACCGCCGATGCGATCGCGTCGAACGGCATGAAAGAAGCCGGTTACGAATATGTCGTGATCGACGATTGCTGGCACGGCGCGCGCGATGCGAACGGCTTCATTACCGAAGACCGCCAACGCTTCCCCGGCGGGTTGAAGGCGCTGGGCGACTATATCCACAGCAAGGGATTGAAGTTCGGCATCTATTCGGATGCCGGCACCAAGACCTGCGGCGGACGTCCGGGCAGCCAGGGCCATGAATATCAGGACGCGATCCAGTACGCCCGCTGGGGCGTCGATTACCTGAAATACGACTGGTGCTCGACCGGCGTCCGCAATGCCGAGGAGGCCTATGCCACCATGGCCGACGCGCTGAAGGCCAGCGGGCGACCGATCCTGTTCTCGATGTGCGAATGGGGCAATTCGAAGCCGTGGCTGTGGGCGTCGAAGATCGGCAATATGTGGCGCACCACCGGCGACATCACCGACAAATGGACCGGCAAGCATGGTTACAGCTGGGGCGTGGCGTCGATCGTCGACATGAACGAACCGCTATGGCCCTATGCCGGGCCGGGGCACTGGAACGACCCCGATATGCTCGAAGTTGGCAATGGCGGGCTGACCGACACCGAATATCGCGCGCATTTCTCGCTCTGGGCGCTGATGGCCGCGCCGCTGATCGCAGGCAACGACGTCGCCACCATGAACCAGGCGACGCGCGACATCCTGCTCAACCGCGAGGTGATCGCGGTCGATCAGGACCGCCTCGGCCAACAAGGCCACCGCGTCGCGCGCGACGGCACCAGCGAGGTGTGGGTCAAACAGATGGCCGATGGCGGCCGCACGCTGCTGCTATGGAACCGCGGCGAGGCACCAGCGCGGATTACGGCGGACTGGACCATGCTGGGCCTGCCCGCCAACATCCGCCTGAAAGGCCGCGACCTGTGGGCGCACAAGGATCTGGGGCGGTTGTCGCAGCGTTATTCGGCGGAGGTCGCGCCGCATGGCGTGGCGATGGTGCGGTTGAACCCGTAGGCTCGGGTCCGGGCCGGGCTCAAGACCCTGCCCGACTGTCTATCCGACGTACCCCCGCGCAGGCGGGGGTCCAGAGTGGCACCCACAAGCCGTTGTTATACCTGGCCCTGGACCCCCGCCTTCGCGGGGGTACGGCAACGCCGGCGGACCGCGATCACCGCCCCCAGACATCCTTCCGCGCATCGATCGCCTGAGCGATCGCGGCGGCGATCTTGCCATCGTCGGCGACGTTCGGGTGGAAGTGGCAGCCGGCAAAGGCCAGCCCGGTCACCGGCACCACCGCCAGGCGCGTTTCGCCGCCCGCGCGCAGCGTGTCGCCGACCTTCGCCACTTCGCGCGCGATCTCACCATCGGCCAGATCGGTCGCCCACAGGACGAAGAAGGCGCGCGGGTTGCGGCGGCGCAGGTCCTGGACGAACCGGACATAGCCCGCTTCGTACGCGCCGCGCAGCGCGTCGCGGGTCTTCCACCGTTCCTCGGGCTTGAGCGGGGTCGAGAAATCGTTGGTGCCGAGCGCGATGACGATCACCTGCGGCTGCCACCCGCTGTCGTTCGCCCGGGTATGCCCGTCGAACAGCGCGTACGGATAGGCGTCGGGAATGGTCGTCGCGGGCATGCCGCCATAGTTGCGCACGATGCCGCGGCCCGAAATGGCGTTGACGCGATAGGCGGCATCGTAGCGGCGCGACAGCTGCCCGGCGATGCCCTGCGCCGTGTTCGTCGTTTCCCACACCTGCGCATCGGTGCAGTCGCGCGTGGTCGAGGTGTTGCCATAGCCGACGGTGTGCGAATCGCCGATGAATTCGATCCGTTGGCGACGACCGGCAGGCGCGGGCAGCGGGGTGGTGCCGGACGGCGCGAACAACCCGCCGAACGTGGTCGGGCCGGCCTGCGATTCGCTGACGATATCGATGCGGACCCGGTGGCGGCCGGCGGACGGCGCGGTCAGCCGGTAGCGGCCGGGCGCGGGCCGGACCAGCGCGATCGGCGCCGCGCCATCGATAGCGATGCGCAGCGATACGTCGCCCGGCCCCACCGCCATATCGACCGCGGGCCCACGGAATGCCGCTTCGAAATAGGTCCCGGGCCATTGCCGGCGATAGCCGGTCGCCGCGTCCGCCCCCGGCGCGACGCGCCCGCCGACCTGCAGCGGCAGGCGCTTGCCCTCCGCCATGTCGGTGGACAAGCGCTGGACCCCGGCGACCGGGCGTTCCTGTGCCGATGCGATCGCCGACAGGGTCATCAACGCCGGCAGCGTCGCACGAAGGAGGTAAGGGGGCATCGTCGTCTCCTGAAGTCCGGTGCCAACAAAAACGGTGTCTTTTGCCGCGCATAGCTGTCACCCACGCCGGGTCCAGCGGAAAAGAGGGGGGACGCATGACACGGCATGGCGAGTGGATCGACAAAGCCCCCCGGCTGGCCGAAGTTCCCGTTCCCCGTGACACGGCGGCGTTCGATGCGTTGCTCGATGCGGCCCGCCCGGTGGTGTTGCGCGGCCTTGCCGCCGACTGGCCGGCGGTCGCGGCGGCGGGCAAGGGGCATGGCGCGATGGCGGCCTATCTGCGCGGCTTCGACGGGGGACGCCCGCTGGGGCTGTTCGCCGGGCCGCCGGGGATCGACGGGCGCTTCTTCTACCGCGACGACATGGCCGGGTTCAATTTCGAACGCGGCCAGATTCCGTTGCCGGTGCTGCTGGATGCGTTGCAAAAGGCGGCGGACGAAGCCGCCCCGCCCGCCTTCTATGCCGGGGCCAGTGCGGCCAAGGACCATTTCCCCGGCTGGACGCGCGACAATGTCCTGCCGCTGCCGACCGGCGATGCGACCGCGCGGCTGTGGATCGGCAATGGCAGCCGGGTGTCGGCGCATTTCGACATGGCGAGCAACGTCGCGGTCGTCGTCGCCGGACGCCGCCGCGTCGTGCTGTTCCCGCCCGAACAGATCGCCAACCTGTATATCGGTCCGCTGGACGTCACCATGGCGGGGCAGCCGGCGACGATGGTCGATATCGAGCGCCCCGACCTGAACCGCTTTCCCCGCTTTGCCGAGGCGCAGCGCCATGCGGTGGTCGCCGAACTGGAACCGGGCGACGCGATCCTGATCCCGACCCTGTGGTGGCACGAAATCCGGGCGTCGGGGGCGCTCAACGTGCTGGTCAATTACTGGTGGACGCGCGGCACGCCCGATGCGCCGTTCCTCGCGCTGGTCCATGCCATTCTCGCGGTGCGCGACCGGCCGGCGGCGGAGCGGGCGGCGCTGCGCACATGGTTCGACCATTATGTGTTCGGCGACGATGCGCCGGCGGTGGCCGATCATCTGCCGGCAGCGGCGCGCGGGGTGCTGGGGCCGCCCGGTGCGGAGCGCGATGCGCGGATCAGGGGGTATTTGCGGCAGATGCTGGGGGGTTAAACAATCATATCGTCATTCCCGCGAAGGCGGGAATGACGAAGAGGCGGGCGGTCACCCCAACCGCGCCAGCACCGCGCCGTGCGGCGGCAGGCCAGCAACCGCCGCCGCCGTCGCACTCCGCATCTGCCTGAGCGCGCCGGCCAGCCGGTCCTCGTCCAGCGCGTCGGCCACCGGATCGTGGCCGACCGGGTCGACCCCCTGCCCCAGCAGCACCGCGACCCAGCTGGGCATGGCGAACAATTCGTCCTCGTAGCGGAAGACGCGGCCCTTCTGGCGGAACAGCGCCAGCTTGCGCGTCAGGCTGTCGGGCACGTCCATCGTGCGGACGTGGTTCCAGAACGGGGAATCGTCGCGCGCGGTCGCGTGATAGTGGAGGATGATGAAGTCGCGGATCGATCGGTAATTGTCCGCCATCTGCCGGTTATATTCGTCGCGCTCGACCGCGGAGAAATCACGGTCGGGGAACAGCGCGAACAGTTTCGAGATACCCTGCTGGATCAGGTGGATGCTGGTCGATTCGAGCGGTTCGAGGAACCCGCCCGACAGGCCGATGGCGATAACGTTGCCTTCCCACATCCGCTCCCGCTGTCCGGCGGTGAACGACAGGCGGCGGGGCGCTGCGGTCGGCGCGGAGTCGAGGCGGGAGAGCAGCAGTTTCTCTGCCGCATCGTCGTCGAGGAACTTGCTCGAATAGACCACGCCGTTGCCGGTGCGGTGTTGCAGCGGGATGCGCCATTGCCAGCCCGCGACGTGCGCGGTGGCGCGGGTATAGGGCAGCACCGGTTCGGTCCGATCGGTCGGCACCGCGATCGCGCGATCGCAGGGGAGCCAGTGCGACCAGTCCTCGAACCCCACCCCCATCGCGTCGCCCAGCAACAGGCTGCGAAAGCCGGAGCAGTCGATGAACAGGTCGCCTTCGACCATGCGCCCGTCGTCCAGCCGGACCGCCGACACATGGCCGTTGTCGGCGCGATCGACCGCGACGATGCGCCCCTCGACCCGCGCCACCCCGTCCGCTTCGGCCCGCTTGCGCAGGAACGCGGCATAGAGGGTGGCGTCGATATGATAGGCATAGGCCATGCCCGACAGCGGCGAGCGCGGGTCAGCGACCGGCGCCCCGAACGCGGCGGCGCGCGCGGCGACGGTGCTGGGCGAATAGTCGCCGATCGGGCCGATGCCGGCCTGGCCCCGCAGCTTCAGCCAGAGCTGGTGGAAATTCACCCCTTCGATATCTCGCCCGAAGCTGCCGAAGGGATGGAAATAGCCGCTGTCGGGGCGGTGCCAGCCGGCGAATTCGATGCCGAGCTTGAAGCTGCCCTTGGTCTCGCGCAGGAACTCCGCCTCGTCGATGCCGAGCAGCTTGTTGAAGTTCAGGATCGAGGGGATCGTCGCCTCGCCCACGCCGACGGTGCCGATCGCATCGGATTCGACCAGCGTGATGCGGCGCTGTCCGTCATCGAGGAAGCGACCGGCGGCGGCGGCGGTCATCCACCCGGCGGTGCCGCCACCGACGATGACGACATGAGCGATACGAGGGTCGGTCATGCGGCATACTCCAGCGCGGCGATGCGGGCGGCGAGGGCGTGGATCAGGCGGGCGGCGCGCTCGGGCGGGACCGACAGCGCGACCGGATCGGGGCGCTCGGGGATCATCCCCTGTCCGAGCAGCACTGCTACCCACGCGTCGCGGTGGACCAGTTCCTCGTCGGCGGGCACGATCTGCCCGCGCCGGGCGAACTGGGCGAGCAGGTGATCGAGCGATGGCGGGCGCGGCAGGCTGCGCAACCGGTGCCAGAACGGCCCCTGCGTCCGCCCGCCGCCATGATAGTGCAGCGCGAGGAAGTCGCGCATCCGGTCGGCCTGCAAGGCGAAACGCCGGTTATACTCCGCCTGCAGCAACGGTTCGGGATCGCGCGCGGGCAGCAGTTCGAGCAGCAGCGCGAGCTGCCCAAGCGCCAGCGTGAACCCTGCGCGACCGAGCGGCCCCGGCTGGACGGCCGCGTCGCCGATCGCCAGCATACGGCCGTGGAACGGCGTTGTCCGACGACCGGGGGCGATCGCGATCCCCGGTCCCGTCGTCACCGTTACGCCGGGCCAGTGCGCCGTCCAGCCCTGGGCGGTCGCGCGATACGCGTCGTACGGGGCGTCGTTGGCTGCGGGCGCGAAACCGACCCGCTCGCACGGCAGCGCGTCCTGCCAATCCTCCCACTCCCCCTCGCGCCGCCCGCTCGCATCGATCGTCAGGTCGGCGTCGGGCACCGCGTCCACGAAGCGCACCCCGCCCTGCCGCGCGATCGACGCCAGCGCCTGGGCGAGGCGGACGGGATCGAGGTGCAGCGCCGGTTCGACGCGCGGGTCGACGATTCCCGCCGCTGCCGCGACGCAGCCGGGATTGAGCGCGTGGAACGGCGGCACCCGCTCCCGCCCGTCTCGCGCGCGCAGCCACAGCGCGGGCAGCCGCCCTTCGGCCAGCGTCGCCGCGCCATCGTCGCCGACCATCCATGGCGCTCCGTCGCGACTCCAGTCGTCGAACCGGCTCGCCAGCTTTGGGCGCGCGACGCCGCGTGCCAGCAGCAGTTCGGGCGGCATCCCGATCCGCGCCAGCACATCGTGCACCGCCGGCAGCGCCAGCGGAAACCGGTCGGCCAGCGCATCGTCGGGCACCGCCGCCGGCACTACCGCTACGTCCGCCCCCGGCAGCGCCTGTTTCAGCGCGACCGCGCTCACCAGCGCGACCGGTCCGCCGCCGACCACCGCGACCGACCGCAGGCCTTCGCGCGCGTTCATGCCAGCCGCGCCAGTGCGGCGTCGTGCAGCGGCATCGCCGCCACCCGGTCGCCGATCGCCCGCGCCAACGATCCCAGCGCGCGGTCGAGCCCGCCGGCTTCGGGCACGTCGGCGCGCGGGTCCCAGCCGGTGGGTACGATCCCCTGCCCCAGATAGACCGCGACCCAGCTGGGTTCGAGGAACAGGCCGTGGCTGTATTTCGACACCTGCCCGCTGCCGCGCCACAGCGCCAGCTTGTCGGCCAGTGTGTCGGGGATCGTCATCGTCCGCACATGGTTCCAGAACGACGAATCGTCGCGCGTCGTCGCGTGGTAATGCAGGATCAGAAAGTCGCGGATGCGGTCATATTCGGCATCGATCGCCGCGTTGAACCCGTCGCGATCGACTGCCGCGACCCTCCCATCGGGGAAATGTTCGACCAGCGCGGTGATCGCCGCCTGCACCAGGTAGATGCTGGTCGATTCGAGCGGTTCGAGGAAACCCGATGCCAGCCCGACTGCCACGACATTGCCCGCCCAGCTGCGCCGCCGCCGTCCGGCACGAAACCGCAGGAAACGCGGTTCGGCCAGTGCCGCGCCATCCAGCCCGGCCAGCAACGCCGCGGCGGCTTCGTCGTCCGACGCATGGCCGCTGGCATAGACATAGCCGTTGCCGACCCGGTGGCGCAGCGGGATGCGCCAGCGCCAGCCCGCCGGCATCGCCGTCGCGCGGGTAAACGGCTCGGTCGGTCCGTCGGGGCTGGCACATGGTACCGCCACCGCGCGGTCGCACGGCAGCCAGTGCGACCAATCCTCCCATGGTTCGTCCAGCGCATCGCCCAGCAGCAACGAGCGGAACCCCGAACAGTCGATAAACAGGTCGCCCTCGATCCGGCTGCCATCGTCCAGCGTCACCGCGCGCACCGTGTCGCGCTCGCGCTCGACCGCGACGATCCGCCCCTCGATCCGCTTCACGCCGCGCGCCTCCGCCCAGTCGCGCATGAACGGCGCAAAGCGGGTCGCGTCGAATTGATAGGCATAGCCGAACGACGTCGTCGGATCGTTCGGGTCGGCGCCCGGCCGTTCGAACCGGCGCTGTTCGGCAGCGGTCACCCCGGCAGAAAAGGCGCCGATCGGCGGTACCGCCCCGGCCTGCGCCCGCCGCAGCCAGTAATGGTGGAACGCGACACCGCTTAAGGGACGACCATAGGTGCCGAAGGGGTGGATATAGCGGTCGCCGACGCGGCCGAAGTCGCGAAACTCGATGCCGAGCTTATAGGTCGCCTCGGTCGCGGCCATGAACGCCGCCTCGTCGATGCCGAGGCGTTCGAGATACAGGCGCAGGTGCGGCAGTGTCGCTTCGCCCACCCCGACGATGCCGATCGCCTCCGATTCGACCAGCGTCACGGTGCAGGCGGCGGGGAGCAGCCCGGCGAGGCCGGCGGCCGTCATCCACCCCGCCGTCCCCCCGCCGACCACGACCACCCGAACCTTTTCACCCGTGCCGTTTGCTCGTTCGGTCATCGGCTCTCCCTTGGGGCAGTCTGTCACCATAAGGCCACACTGACAACGATATCAACGATTGGGAAATTGATTTTACATATTTCCGTTGTGTTGCTGAATGCGGACATTTACCCGAACGATAACCCGCAATTGCGAGGTTGTTGATCGAGTCCCTACGGGGATTAGGGGAGGAAGCATGATGTTGGTACGCCATGGGCATAGTGCCGTGGACGGTTCGATGACGCGCAAGCGGCTGGGTGCGACGGCGTCGATGCTGGCGCTGACGGTCGCGGTACAGCTGGCAGCGACGGGCGCCATGGCGCAGACGACGGCCGCCCCCGCATCGCGCGACGACCAGTCCAAGCCGCAGACCGAAGCCGCGCCGCAGACCGACGGTTCGGTTCCCGCCGGCGCAAGCGCAGGCAAGCGCCCCGTGTCGGGCAGCATGTCGATCGACAACCAGGTCGCTCCGGACCAGTCGAACGTCACGGCAGCGGATATCCAGACGCCGGCAGCCGATTCGTCGGACGGGTCTGACATCGTTGTCACCGGCCTGCGTCAATCGCTGGCGAACGCGCAGTCGATCAAGCGCAATGCTGACACCGTTGTCGACGCGATCACCGCGGAAGATATCGGCGCGCTTCCCGACCGTTCGGTCAACGAAGCGTTGCAGCGCGTGCCCGGCGTCGCGATCACCCGCTTCGCCGCCGCGACCGACACCGCGCACTTCTCGGTCGAAGGATCGGGCGTCACCATCCGCGGCCTGTCCTACGTCCGTGGTGAGTTTAACGGCCGCGACAGCTTCGGCGTCAGCGGCGGTCGCGAAATCGGCTTCAACGACGTGCCGACCGAATTGGTCGGATCGGTCGAGGTGTACAAGAACCTGACCGCCGACATGATCGAAGGCGGCATCTCGGGTTCGGTGAACATCAACACCCGCAAGCCGTTCGATACCAAGGAAACGCTGATCTACCTGTCGGGCAGCGTGAACTATGGCGACTATAACGGCCGCAGCGAACCGGCCGTCGTCGGCCTGTTCTCCAAGCAGTGGGACCTGAACAGCGGCGGCCGCTTCGGCATCATGGCCAGCGGCAGTTACAACCGCCAGCGCAGCCGGTCGGACTCGGTATTCTATTCGGCATTCCTGCCGCGCTACAACGACGACCGCAACGGCAACGGCGTGCAGGACGCCGGCGAAGGCCGCGTGCTGAACGCGGGCACGCCGTACCAGTCGACGCTGTTCGATCGCTACCCGGTGCCGTCGGGCCGCGATTTCGTCTATGTCCCGCTGGGCGCGGGCATGCGCATGCAGGAATTCGACCGCAAGCGCGTCGGCTATTCGGGCGCCGCGCAGTATGAGAACGCCTCGCGCAGCCTGCTGGTCACCGCGCAGTTCCTGCGCGCCGAATCGTCGCAGAGCTGGCTCGACCGCACCGTCGAACCCAACGTCTATTACGCCGATGCGAACGCCATCTTCCCGCAGGCCGGCACCACGCCGACCTATGACGACGACGGCATCTTCACCAACGGCACCCTGATCCGGCAGGGCGGCGGCCAGTACACCACGCTCGGCAACCGCTATTTCCAGACCAAGGGGTTCACGCAGGACCAGTCGCTGAACGTCAAGTGGGACCCGACCGAGCGGCTCCACCTGAATTTCGACGGCCAGTATGTGTATTCGAAGGCGCGCGATTCGGACGACGTCGTCGAACTGGCGAACTTCAACGGCGTGTCGATCGACGGGCGCGGCGACGTGCCGCAGATCAACCTGATCCCGCCGAACGGCCAGTCGGTCGGCGACTATTTCGGCAGCCAGACCAACACGTACATCCGCGACGCGATGAACAATCGCACGCACAGCGATGGCGACGAATGGGCGTTCCGCGCCGATGCGCAGTATGACGTGTCGGACGATTCGTTCCTGCGCAAGGTGCGCGTCGGTGGCCGCTACACCACCCGTGACCAGACGGTGAAGGCCAACGACTATAACAACTGGGGCGCGGTGTCGGACACCTGGACCTCGGCATTGGCGACGGTCGACAAGTATCGCGACAGCATGACGCCGGTGAACTTCGCCGACTTTTATCGTGGCGATGCGGTCCAGCCGCCGACGGCCTGGGGCATCCAGGACGGCATCCTGACCGATCACGACGCGCTGACCGCGCTGCTGCGCACTGCGACTGCCCAGGGCGGCGGCGGCTATACCCCGCTCGAGGATCGCGGCACGAACCTGGTCGACGGCTATTTCCGTCCGAGCGAGGTCTATCGCATCACCGAGAAGACCTATTCGGGCTATGCACGCCTCGACTTCGGCGTCGATGGCCTTGGCGGCGGCGAGGGCAATGTGTCGGGTAACGTCGGCCTGCGCTTCGTCCATACCGAGGACCAGTCGTTCGGTGGGACCACCTTCCCGAACATCGCCAACACGTTGGGCGGTTTCCCGACCGTGGCGGCGTTCTGCGCCAGCCCGAACGACAACAACACGATCCGCCCGATCTGTACGCTCACCGCCGCTCAGCAGGCGGCGATCGTCGCCTTCTCGAACAACGGATCGGAATCCGGCGTCGCCAGCCAGTCGTTCGACAAATGGCTGCCGAGCCTGAACATCAAGTTCCAGCCGAATTCGCAGCTGCTGTTCCGGCTTGCGGCGTCGAAGGCGATTTCGCGGCCGGGCTTCACCGATCTGCGCAACTTCGTCGGGCTCAACCCGTCGTCGGCAAACACGACCGGCATCTACGGCTTCAGCGCGAATGCGCGGAACCCGTTCCTGAAGCCGATCGACGCGAAGCAGGTCGACGTGACCGCCGAATGGTATTTCGCCAAGGTGGGATCGCTGACCGCGGCGCTGTTCTACAAGCAGTTGTCGAACATCGTCCTCGACAATTTCGGGTATAGCCGCAGCTTCACGAACAACGGCCAGACCTTTGCGGCAACGATCAACGGCCCGGTCAACGTGCCCGGCAACGCCAATATCAAGGGCGCGGAACTGTCGTACCAGCAGACCTACGACTTCCTGCCGGGCGCGCTGCGCGGGTTGGGCACGCAGGCGACCTTCACCTACATCGATGCGGGCAAGATTCCGAACGCGGTGCCGGACAACCGGCCCGAGGACGGCAACCGTCCGCCGCTCGACGTGGCGGGTCTGTACGACAACCTGCCGCTGTCGCAGTTGTCGAAGTACAACTTCAACGTCTCGGCCTTCTACGATCTCGCCGGCGTCTATGCCCGCGTGGCGTATAGCTGGCGTTCGAAGTATCTGCTGACCAACCGCGACTGCTGCTTCCCGTTCCTGCCGGTCTATGCACTGGCGACCGGACAGGCCGACGCATCGCTGTTCTACACCGTCAACAAGCAGTTCAAGATCGGCCTGCAGGTGCAGAACCTGCTCGATGCGACCACGCGCACGACGTTCGTGCTGAACAGCGACGGCCAGGAAGCGCCGCGCTCGTACTTCAAGAGCGATCGTCAGTTCCAGTTGACGGCGCGTTTGACGCTCTGATTTTCCCTTCCCGGAAAACCCTCTGGGGGTCGCGACCATTCGGTTGCGGCCCCTCACATGGGAGTTCTCAGGTCAAGAGGCTGTGCGGTAGAGCGTGCAGCCTCTTTCCTTCCGCACAATCATATCTGTTCTACCTTGCCGGTTCGGCTGCCAGCCGCAGCAATGAACCAAAACAGC
>NZ_JAKREV010000009.1 GCF_022664465.1 Sphingomonas hankookensis
CGTCGAGCGGCAGCCGCCCGATTTCAAGAACGATCCCTCCCTTGCCGCCGCATCGCTGCGGATCGGCGTCGAGAAGCCGGAAATCGAACTTCCCTACCCCGAAAAGGACATCGGACTGGAGCTATGACCATGACCTCATCACCACCGGCCTGGGACCAGGTGATCGCCACCAAGCACTGGCACGCCTGCGACCTCGACACCCATACGCTCGCGCAATGCAGCCAGCTCGCGCGGCGCGACGATGCGCTCGACTGGGGCGGCGAAACGCTCGCGATGGCTACGATATTCGGCCTGACCTACCTTGTAATGCTGCCGCTCACCCGCGCGCTGCGCACCGCGCGTGCGATCCGCGACACCGCGCGATGAGCCTCGACGATCGCCCGTACATGCGCGCGCGGCCGGGACCAGGGCGCACCGTCCGGCTCGATGCGCCGCCCGCCGGGGCGATCGATGCCGAAGCCGTCTCGCGCCCGACGCCGCACAGAGCGCCGCCAGGGCGGGCCATGCCCGACATGGGGCTCCGGTGGTCCTCGTCCCGGCAACGCCGTCTGGCGGTGCTCCTTGCGGCTCTGGCGGGGCTGTTCACCCTCGCCTGGGCGATCGGCTGTGCGCTCATCGGCGCCTCGCTCCGCACCGAAGGCGGCACCTTCACCCCTCCAGCCCACGAAAGGTCACCCCGACATGGGGATTAGCTATCCGTTCCGCTTCCGCCGCGAACCCAAACCCCCGCGTGCCGGCCTCACGCTCGCGACTCCGGATACGCTCAACCCGGCGATGCTGGATGCGGTGCGCGCCGGAAGCGGCGACCGGATCGCCGTTATCGGCGACGGCGCGGCGTTCACCGCGCTTGCCGACCAGACGCGCGATCTCCTTATCGATCCCGCGCACGGCAACTGGGACTTCTTCGCCGATCACCCGAGCGACCATGCGCGCTCGTCGGCGGTCGAGGCGTTCCTTCCCGCCGAGCCGCGCATCTGCGCAGGCTACACCGGTGCCTATCGCTACGTGCTGCTGCGCGCGATGGAACATGGCGGAAGAGAGCCCGGAGCCGGACTTGCCGCCGTCCGCGACCTGGTCCGCGCGCTGCCGCCCGAAGCCGTCGCCGAAGCGGCCGGACACGATCCAGCCAACGGCCATGCGCTGCGCTGGGGCATGACCGTGCTGGCCGGCGTCACCGCGCCGCTCCTCGTCATCGCCGATCACGACCCGCGTTTCCCGAGGGTATCGATCGCACGCTGGCTCGCCGGCCCCGCCTCGACGATCCTGTTCGTGCGACACGATCCCGATCGGCCGACCCGTGAGACCGACGCCGTCATCGCCTCGCTGCGCGATCACGCGATGCTCGGGCGGATCGAGGTCGCAACCACGATGGATCTGTCGCCCGCCCTCTCCGAAGCGGAGCGCGCCTGGTGATGACGGGAACCACGATGCGGATGGGGGGCCATGCCCCCAGCCGAACCGCTTCCACCATCCACGCGCGGCGAGGATGACATGAACGATCACGTTCTCCTGCATCGCGGCGATCTCGAGAGCGCACGGCTGTCGCGCGACCATGCCGATGCGATGCGACGCTTCGTCACCGACCTACGCCCGCTCGCCAGAGCGCTACGGTCGGCCGACGGCAGAGCCTACGACCCCTCCGGCGTGATCCCCGACGTGCGGGCAGCGGTCGAAGAGTGCATCGTCTGTCACGAACGGACGGCAAGCGATCTCGACGGTCGTGCGCTTGCCTATGAGCGCAACGCCGCGTCGCGGACTGCCTCGGCCCGAAAGATGAGTTCCGCCGAGCTGATCCTCGGTCTTGCCCACCGGATATTGCTGTGCGCGGGCGCTGCCGCACTGATGGTCCTCGCATGGCACGCTGTCGAGAAGGTTCGATCGCACCTTCTCGGCCCGACCATAACGACCCCTTCGATCGGCACTCCACGAACCCCGGAGGCTTCGTCATGAAAGTGGAGATCGAGATCGACCCGGACGAGATCGAGCTTGGCGACCTGTTCCGCGAACAGGCTGCCGGCCTTCGCGGCTCTCTCGTCGACCTTCGGCGGATGGTCGGAACGCTGGGATATTACGGACAGGCGGGTGCCGGGGCCACGATGACACTGGAGGCGATCCGGCAGTCTCTGACCGTGATCATCGAAGCGCAGGGCGACTTCGCGGACGGACTGGACGAGGCAGCCGCGCAGATCGACGAGCGGACCGAACGCATGATCGCCGAAAGCTGGCAGCCCCGGCCCGATCCGCTCCCGCCGGTCGTGATCGTCAACCCGCAGAACGAACCGACCGCCGCGGAAGGGCTGATCGGTCTCCTTCTTTGCTCAGGATGGGTCGTCGCGGCGCTGATGGGCCTTCACGACCTCAAGCAATGGCGCGCCAGCAGCGTCGTTCCGGCCACCACCGTCATGGAGAGCAATCATGGGGCTCGATGACCGCGACTATATGCGTGAGCGATATCGCCAGCGCCAGGGTCTGCCCGCGCAAGGTTTGCGGTGGAACGACCGCAAGACCCGCTGCGAACTCGACGTTCCGCTCGGCAGCGCGTCCTGGGTTTCGGGGTCGGCGAGGAAAGGCTCCTGGTTCGAGGCGAAGAACCGCGGCCACGATTACCAGCGCGGGCGCTGGCGACCGAAGCGATCGTCCGGCACGCTGCGCACCGCGATCGTCGCCGGCGTCGCTGTCGCGCTACTCGCGACCGGTATCGGCGCACGCGGCTGGATCGCGCAGCGCTACGAGGCGCTCGTCTATCCGCAGGGACGCGGCTTCCCCGCCTCCGGCACCGTCAGCGTGCCCGTCGGCCTCGACCTGAAGCGGGTCGTCGCGAAGCTGACCGCGCAGGGCGGTGCCGAGAACACGATCATCCAGATGATCGATGCGAAAACCGGCCGCAATGCCCTGTCGGTCTACATCCGCGCGCATGAACGCGTGACGGTGCCGGTGCCGATCGGGCGCTTCCGCCTGCGCCTCGTCCACGGTCGCGAATGGACGGATGCCAAAACCCTGTTCGGCAAGGGCACGATCCACGACGAGATCGAGGGCACGATGCGCTTCACCCGCAAGCTCGGCCACATCCTCGACCTCGGGCTCGGCCGCGACAGCAACCTCACCGTGCGCCGCATCGCCGCACGACCGGCGCCGCTCGCATGAAGCGGACCCGCGCTCTTCACCCCGGAGGCCGCGATGGGGCTCGCTGACCGGGACTATATGCGTGCCCGCGCTCGCAGCCGCGGCCACGCCCGCACCCAGGCATCGCGGCATGCGGCCGGTCGCGATCGCATCGTCGCGATCGCGCGCGTCGCGATCCCGGTCCTGTGCCTGCTCACATACCTCGTGCCGATGTACGGCGACATGAAGCGCGGTGGCTGGATGCCGGACTGGAAACCGGCGCTGCCGTTTCCCGAGTCCGGCAGCGTCACGGCCGCGCGCGATCTGTCACGCAAGCGCGTCAGCAGCCATCTCGCCGTCCAGACCAGCGATGCCAATGCCGTCGTCCAGCTCTTCGACCCGGACACGGGCGCGCATGCTCTCTCCATCTATGTCGCCGGCAACGACCGGGTCGAGGTCCCCGTCCCGCGAGGCATCTGGAGGGTGCGGCTCGTCGAGGGCAGCAAGTGGCACGGTCCCGCCGACTATTTCGGCCCGAACACGTCGTACGAGACGGTCGTCAACCTGATGACGTTCGACAAGGGCTGGCATCACCGCATCGATCTCAGGCGGCGTCCCGACGGCAACCTGCCGACGCGGCTCATGGTCTCCGGTCCGGAGCCGCTGAAATGACCCCGTTCAACGCGCGTCAGTCCTTTTCCCGTCGCCGGCACGCTCGCGCGTCGTCGCCCGCGACCAACGGCGCGAGGGTCGGATGAGCAACTGGAGTTTCGAGGAAATGGGCGAGTTCGGGTCGGTCGCCGACGCCAACCGCTGGGCCAAGCGGCAAGGCCTCGCCCCGCAGGACGTCCGTATCTCCGCCAAGGGGGACGGCGTGGAGCTGGAGGTCCGCAGGTCGGCCCTCGGCGATGGTGGCACCCGCCACGACGACCGGCGCGACGGACGTCGCAACGGTTTCTTCTGACAGCAAGGCAAGGAGTAACGACAATGAAGGCACGATCCATTTCATCGCTTCTGCTCGCCGGTTTCGCGTTCGCGATGCCGGCAGCAGCAAGCGCGGCGCCGGCCAGCCCGGTCCTGCTCGCGATGGCGAGCTTTGCCGGCGAGACCGCCGGAGCCGACGCCGCGCACCGCGCCGCGGAGAAGACCGCGCACTACCGCGCGCACGCCCACCACAAGGGCAAGTGCAAGGATTGCGCGGACTGCCGGGAGTGTGACGACTGCGACAAGGTGGCGAAGGCGACGCCGACCAACGAGGAACGCGCCGGCATCTGCGACCCGACCACCCATGCCAAGGGAGCGAAGGCCGGTGCGTAACGCTGCCCGTCTTTTCGCCGTGACGGCCGCACTCGCGGCCGTCACCCCTTCCACCCTCCTCGCGCAGAAACTGGGGCAGGGCGGCACCGGCGTCGACGAGACGACCGAGCTTCCGCAATGTCCCGTGCCGCTCGGCGTCGCGGCGCTGGTCGAGGAGAAGACCGCCAATCCGACCGACAGCCTCTCGCCGCAGCTGCAGGCGCTGATGCGGATGGCGGAGATGCAGAACGGCGGATCGACCGCGCGCGTCGATCCGCTGCCGCTGGTCAAGCTGATGATCGCGCGCTCGGGCTGCTTCCGGGTCGCCGATCGCGGCGATGCGTTCACCGCGCTGGAGCGCGAGCGCGCGATCCAGGGCAACACCGCACCGCGCGCCGTCACCAAGGCGGATTACCTCCTTCAGGTGCAGGTGGTCTATTCCGACAGCAAGGCGCGCGAGAGCGGAGGCGGCCTCGGCGGCATGTTCGGAGGGGCGGTCGGCCTCAAGTCCAAGACGATGGAAAGCCAGGTCCTCCTCACGCTCGTCGACGTGAACACCGGCATCCAGGAGGCGGTCGCCAGCGGTTCGGCGCGCAAGAAGGATATCGGCGTCGTGGGGGGCGGCTTGCTGCTCGGCCTCGGCGTCGGGGCACTGGGCGGCAGTTACGCCTCGACCGACATCGGCAAGATCACCACGCTGGCGACGCTCGATGCGTTCAGAAAGCTGATCGAGGACGCGCGGCCCCGGCTCGAAGCCAGGCTCGTGCCGGCCAAACCGCCCGCGATCGTCCCGCCCGCCTCCGTGCCCCTGCCGGCGCAGTCGGTGCAACCGACGCCTGGAGGAGTGCCGAAGAGATGATCCGTCGTTACTGCCGGGACAAATCCGAGGGGAAGCGGACAATGTGCGCCGGCATCTTGGAACAGGCTCTGCCCGATGGCAATGTCACGTTCCAGGCCGCTCACGACGACGAGATCGGCAACGACGCGTTGCTGCGTCTTTGCAAGGGCAGGGGGGTGTGGATTCCGGCGTCCCGGTACTGGCTATGCGCGCCGGAAATCGCCTCTACCGTCCGCGCCGCGTTGCCCGATGCGGTCAGGCTAGGCCGTCTCACATGAATATGATCAGCCTGCCCCGCCCGACCTGCCCTTATTGCGGCGAGGACATGCGACGCTGGCCGCTCGGCCAACATACCCTGACCTGTGACACCTGCCGACGGCCGATCGTACGCTACCTCAGTTCGCCGACACGACGGATCTTCCGGCTGCGACCACTCTACGCCGTGATCCATATCATCGGCTTGGCCATTCTGGTGATCGGCTTCGCGACTGTCTGGCTGGCCGGCTTCCCGCCACGCGCGATCATTCCGGTGATCGCTGTTCCAATGGTGATATTCGCCGCCTCGGGGATAGCCGATGGTTGGCTGTCGTGGCGGACCGGAATCGACCGCGCGGGACAGAAGTTGCGCAAGGGCGGGGGCGCCAAGGTCATTGGACTTGGGCGCGTCGCCTTCGGTGTCGCCGGTATCGTCGTCGCGACGATCGGGCTGCTGGCGTTTGATTCAATGAGCGGGCGGGACCCCACCGGCACCCGACCTGGTTCGGTTGGCGTGCACCGATGACGATCACACCGCCCGCGACGCCCCCATCCCCCCGACTTGCCACCATGTTCGGATCGCTGTTTACGGCGATCCCTTCGCTCGCCATCGCCGGGACGGCGTTTCTGTACTTCGCAGGCTATGTCTTCCTCGATACTTACCGGCGCTCGCTCGGACTAGCGTTCGGATCTGTCGAAACGTCGACCGCCGAAATCCTCGCGCAGGGCTATATCGTTCTCTGGTACGCCGTGATCGCGCGGTTCTGGTATATTCTCGTGACGGCGACGGTCCCTGCGCTTCTCACACTGCTGGCGATCCTCTCGGCCGGTGTGCTGCTCGTCATGGGGCGGAAGCGAGGCTGGCGTGGATGCGCGTGGACAATTGATGTCGTCCGGAAGGGTGTCTCACGGGTCGAGGCACTCCCGAACTATCTCCTTTTCGTCTCCGTGGCCGCAGTGGCGCTCGTCTCGGCGTGGCCCGCCGGAGCACTCGCTGCGCGCGTGGAATATCGCGCTTCGATCGAGAACGTGAGACGAGGCTGCTGCTTCCGCTACACCGGCAGAGACGCAATTACCGCCACCGGCTATGTCGTCGCGGCCGATCACGACCGACTGTTCGTACTGACCCGCGCCGGCACTGTCGCCGTACCGACCGAAGGTCTCACCATCGTTCCCCTCGATCGCAGACCGACCCTTGCCAGTTTAAGCAGCTGCGACAGGGACTTTGGCAGACCCGGCGCCATCCACGCTCAATCTCAACAGTCTGGCCACCAATGATTCCCTTCTGCCTGATCCTGGGTGACAGCACCGCGATCGGAACGGCGCAGGCATTGGCAGCGCAGGGCATACGCTGCGAGGTTCATGCGCGCGTGGGTGCTGGTTCGGCCGAGATCGAGCGGCGGGTGAGCGGCGCTTCGCCCGCGACCGTCGCCCTCATCGCGCTTGGATCGAACGATGCCGCCAGCCCGGCCCTCGCGACTAACCTTGTCGTCATCAGACGGAAAACCACCGCTGTTCGCGTGGCCTGGCTTGCCCCCTACGACCTACGCGCGGCATCCATCGTCACGTCGATCGCGGCACGGTTCGGCGACATGGTCATCCCGCTGCGGGCGCAACCGAGCCGGGATGGCATCCATCCGGTCAGCTATCGCCCCGTCGCCACGTCGCTGCGGTGGGGCGCGGCTGCTCCCGTCAGAGCCGCCGTAGCGCCTGCGCCGATCGCGCGCGCGACCGTGCTGATGATGAGTGGCCCACTCGCTCCGTGATCGCCGTCATCACTATGTCCGGCATATTGGTCGCCCGAACCAAACGGCTCGACTCACTCCCGCTGGAACAAATCCGGCTCATATGACAGGTTGAACGCCATGGACCATCGCATCACCCACACCTGCGGGCATGAGCAAACCCACTACATCGCCGGGTTCGCGTCGCAGCAGGAGCGCAAGGGCACCTGGCTGCGCACGACGGTCTGTGGTGCGTGCTACCGCAAGCAGCGCCAGGAAGAGAACGAGCGCGACGCCGCGGCCTCGCAACAAGCCGTTGCCCATCTGTCGCTGGTGCCGCTCAACGGCTCGGAACGACAGGTCAGCTGGGCAACCACCATTCGCGCGAAACGGATCGCCTTGCTGCGCAAGGACCAACCGCTCGATAGCGTCGAGACCGGCGCGGCGCTGCTCGGCATCGCGGACGCCAAATGGTGGATCGACAACCGCGACGCGACCGACGCGCAGTTACTCGCCTCGGTGGGAGCGGGTCAGAGGCCCGGCTGAACCGGCGTCGTCACCGCGTTCTTCAGCGGCGCGGGCTTCTTGCCGTCGGGCAGCGTCCTGCGCAGATGCTCATGGACGATCGCAGCCGAGAACGGCTTCGGGATGAACGTCGCCTTCTCCGGCATGTCACCCGGATCGGGACGGATATTGCCGCTGGCGATCACGATCTCGATCCAGGGCCGGTGCTGGGCGACATGACGCGCCAGCGCAAAGCCGTTGATCGATCCCGGCATCTCGACATCGGAGAACAGCAGGATTGTATTGTCGGCCTGCTCTTCCAGCAGCACGATCGCGGTATCCCCGTCCATCGCCTCATGGCAGCGAAAGCCGGCGTCCTCCAGGATCAGCGTCATGTCCATCAGGATGATCGGGACGTCATCGACCGCGAGCGCGAAAGGTACGGTCGACGTGTTCATCACCTCTACAACCGCCTGTATCCATAATCGCTCCCGCGACCGGCACGATGCTGCCGCCAAATCGTTGATGGCCTGACGGAAATTCGAGGGAGAACATCGAATGCGTAGCCTGGTTGCTGTGTTCACGGTCGGGATATTCGCGATCGCGACCCCTGCCGGCGCGCAGGACATGCCCGGCGCAGTCGATCTGGGCGCGCAAGCGCGCACCCAGGTTCAGTCAGCGACTGCTCGTGGCTATGCCGAACGGGGCGGGGCGGCGACCGCGCGAGGTCCGAACGGGGTGCCACTGTCCGCTCGCGCGAAAAGCTATTGCGACAGCTATTCCGCACGGTTGCGCCAGTACGGCGCGAAGGATGGGCGAGTGATGAAGCTGGCAGCGGCCTGCCGGCAGGCAGGCTATCGCTATTGATCTCACCGCGCGATCGGCACCTGATCGATCCGCGTGGTCCAGGACGGGCTCTTGAAAGCACGCTTGGTGTCGTAGCTCTTCTGGCCAAAGCCCTCGGAGGCAAGCCGCATCGTGTTGCGGCCGAACCGCCCGTTGAGCCCGTCGATCGCGGCGAGCAGGGCAGGGGATCGCGGATCGGGCACCGCGAACAGGTCGGCCTGGTGCGCGGTCATCGGCTCCAGCCCCTCGAGCATGACGCCGCACTTGGTGTAGACGCCGCCAGTTTCGTACATGACATCCGCCATGCGGCCCGCCATACCGCCGATCACGCGCGGATCATTGGTCGCCGGCGACAGCCGCGCTATGCGCGAGGCGGACGGCGCGTTGGGCTTGAACCGGCTTCCGTGGGCAAAGGCGATCAGGCGGGTGGCAGCGAGATCCTGCGCGCGGATCTTCTCGGCCGCGCGGACCGCGCGGCGCACCATCGCCTCGCGCAGCGCCGCGACCTCGCGCACCGGCTCACCGAAGCAGCGGGTCACCGCGGTCGCCTTGGACGGGGGCGGCTCCGGCTCGAAATCGGTGCATTCGACGCCGTTCAGCTCGCGCACGAGCCGCTCCAGCACCACCGTCCCCACGTCGCGCGCGACCTCCGGGGGGAGGGCGGCAAGATCGGCCGTCGTCCTGACGCCGAGCGGTCGCAGCCGCTCGGTCATCGCTCGCGCGATGCCCCAGACCTCCTCGACCGGCCATTGCGCGAACAGGCGCCGCCGCAGCTCGATGTCGTGCAGGTCGACCACGCCCTTCCAGACCTTCTCCGACGCCTTGGCGAGGGCGTTGGCAACCTTGCTCAGCGTCCGGGTCGGGCCAAGCCCGATGCGGATCGGCAGGCCCGTCGCACGCTTGACGGCCGCGATCACGCGGTGCGCGGCCGCCACGTCGCCCAGGCCGTTCGGGAGCACCGGCAGGCGAAAGAACGATTCGTCGATCGAGTACACTTCGACCGTGCAACTGTGCTCGGCGAGGACCTGATTGAAGCGACGATTCATGTCGGCATACAATTCGTAGGAACTGCTGCGGTATTGGATGCCATGCTCGCGGACGATATCACGAATCTTGAACATCGGCGCACCCATCTTGATGTGCAGCGCCTTGGCCTCCTCGGAGCGCGCGATGGCGCAGCCGTCCCCGTTACTCAGCACGATGAGCGGTTTATCGCGCAGCGACGGGTCGAATACCCTCTCCGACGAGCAATAGAAGTTGGAGACGTCAGCGATCGCCCACATGGCGGTCAGCCCTGCAGGTTGCGCACGGAGGCGCGGACGACGCCCCACACTTCGACACTCTCATCCGCGATCACCGCGTCGTAGCGCATCCGCGCGTTGCGGGCCTCGAGGACCGGCTTGCCGTCGCGCCAGACCAACTGGCGGATCACGAAGCCCCCGTCGACCACGGCGATGACGATGCGGCCGCTAACTATAGCGGCCTGCAATGATGCTCGACCAAACGCGCAATAGAGGGGAGTTTTCGGCGCAGATTAGTTGAGACGGATGGCGTTGCTCGACGCACATTGCGTGAGACGCAGCGCACGATCGGTGAGACGGACGCACAATGCTGATACGCTGACGCAGGATGCCGGTTTGGCGCCATCACAGCGGCAACCCTGCCGCCCTCATCTCGTCGGTGAGTTCACGGGTCCGCACCGGGTCGAGGCCACCATGCAGCAGCTTTCGGAGCTCGGCGAGCTTGGTGTAAACCAAATCGGGTCAACCTCCACCAAGGCCTTTTTCAGCGATCTTCAACTGCTGTGACATCAATTTGAAGCAAACGTGCTGTACACATCGCATGTTAAAGCCTGGAATTAATATCAAAGCTAATCGGAGCCTGCGGTGATGGAAAGGCGCAAGTCACCTCGGCTACTAGGCGTTTTGGCTATTGCCTTGGCGGCGCTTGGCGTTGTCAGTTCCCTGGTTCTTCGTCAATCTGGATCCTATAGCGATAAGCGCGGCGAGGTCCAGGTGGTCACCGGCTCCTCTGCATTGCCTTCCCTGACCCCCAGCGCTATCTCCTCACGCGTGGCCGATACCACAGAGGAGAAGAGTAGCGCATTCGATATTTCAGGCGATCCGGAACGGGTCCGGCGTTCCCTTCACAGCCAAAGCCGCGATCTCGCATGGGCACCGGGTACCGAAGGCAAGATCAGAGAAGTATTTGCCTCGGCTGGCGCTCCCACGCAAATTTCCGTAGATTGTCGATCAGCCGGATGCGAAATCAAGGGTGAGCTTTCGGGCCTTAGCAGCTCAAACTTGCCGCAAGTGTTAAATCGGATCGCTGGCGAACCAGTCAACAAAGCTTTGCGCGCAAGCGGCTTGACGCCAGACAAAAGTCCAACATACAGCATTATTTCAAACGACCCGGTGAGGGTATCGTTTAGCAGAGTCGTCTCGCGTGATATCGCTCAGGTGGAGCGATAAGAGATGCCGTTTCGCTTTATCATACGATCCGTGGCTCTCAAGGGATTGTTTGTATTTACCGGCTGCATTCAACTTTCTGCATGCTCAGCTGTAGCGCCGTACGTAGCGGCATCTCCACCTACCGATATCGTGATCCCGGAACATTTAAATGGCCGGCTGTCGTACCGCGGCAACTGTACCTACCTTATGGTTTCTGGATCAAAGCGGACGCTGATCTGGCCTCATGGTCATGTGTGGGACAGCACCGCGAAGGCAGTGAAGGCACCCGATGGCCGCCTCTTCAAAAGTGGAATGCAGGTTACGATCCGCGGCGGTGATGGGTCGATCGAGTTCCTGCAAGGCGATCCAGAGGCATATCAGCAGCTCCAAGCATGTGGAGGTCCGTACGTAACCAGTAGCTATGTTGAAGGAGAAGGGTGATGAAGAAGCGTGCTTTTCGGCTTGGCGCAGCCTGCGTCCTCGCCTCGGTCGCGATTTCGGCAGCGCATGCCGTATCGAACACGAAAACCATTCGACTTGCAACGTTTGACGAACCGTTCAACGATCCTGACGATGCGACTGCCAAACAGCTCTCGAAGACGGAGGGCCTTACTGTTGCAGAGGCGTCGCGACGTTTGCGGATCATGGGAGAGTTGGGGCGTCTGGCGCCCGCGCTCTCGGCACGTTTTCCCAAAGGCTTCGCTGGGGCCGAAGCGACTACGGGATCCGACTTCCGTGTTGCTATCTATGGTGTAGCTGCGGACCTCGAAGCGATCGGTAACGCCGCACGTCAGTTCGCCGGCAAAGGTGAACTCGCCAGCGTTCTCGATGTTCGCACTGCACCAGTATCAGAGTCTGAGATAGGGGCGCAGGCGCGGGGATATCTCTCATCGCTCGGCTCAAACGCTACGATCGCCACCAATGCGCGAACGGGGCAAATCAAATTATTGGTGAAAGATCCCACTTCCGCCCTCGCGGCGATTGTTGGCGGGCGATTTCGTGCGGCGCCTGGAACGCAGATAGAGCAATTCGACGGCATTGCTCTCACGGCAACGGAGGTTCCGGGCGGCCAGAACTATCGCGGCACGTTCTCTAACGGCGACATCAATGAATGTACGCGAGGCTTTAACGTCAAACAAACCAACGGCTCGCTCTATGGCGTGACGACCGCAGGCCACTGCGAGAATAATGGCAGGGATGAAACCACCGGGGTTTCACTCGCATTTCGCCAAGAATGGGTGTCAAACGGCGTGGATAGCCAGTGGCACACATTCTCCGGCGGAAACAACTATCTGGTTGTTCCGAAGTTCTATAACGGTGCTGGGGTCGTTACCGTCACTGGAGCGCAAGGTGTCGCGCAAGGGCAGTATATTTGCAAGTATGGCCGATCGACAGGTCAGACATGCGGTTACACCGACCCATACACCTATACGGATAGTTACGGTGCCTTCTATAGAATGAACAGTAACTCGACCTATCCGCGGCAGAGCCTTGAAGGCGATAGTGGTGGCCCGGTCTTCACCGGGTCGATTGCGCTCGGACAGGTTCACGGACGTGACGGGGGAAATCCGACGCCCGGCCCTGTCACTAACATGTATTTCACCCCGCTGACGGCTTGGGCACCGAACAACGTGACGGTCGGTGTTACCTGCTACTGCTGACGCTCCAAATTGAGCCGTCGTTGAAAGATTAAACAGGCGGAGACTGGCGCCGCTTTCTCGATAGGCGAGGAAGCGGCGCGCTATTAAGGCCCGCCCACGCATGAGTATATAGCGGCAGCCCCAAAACTTGCCGACGAGTTGCCGCAACCAAAATGACCTGTGAGGAGGCCGTTCCGGGAAAGGCGTCCATCAGGCTTGTGGCACGCTACAAAGTAATCAGAAAAACGACCGGTTTTCTGGCGGTTGCCGGATTGCAGCGCACAGGCGCCATCAAATAACCAGAAAACCCGTTGCGGAAACCAGCGTCACGTTGCAGGTACGTAGCTGTCTTTTCTGGCGGAGTCGGCATTGCTCATCGGCTATATCCGGGTGTCGAAGTCGGACGGGTCGCAGACGCTGGCGCCGCAGCGTGATGCGCTGCTCGCAGCTGGTATCGACCCTACCCGCATCTACGAGGATCTTGCCTCCGGGCGGCATGATGCCCGGCCCGGCCTGACCGCCTGCCTCAAGGCATTGCAGCCCGGCAATACACTCGTGATCTGGAAGCTGGACCGACTGGGGCGCGACCTGCGTCACCTGGTGTTGACCGCAGAGGCGCTCCGGGAGCGCGGTGTTGGGCTGAAGGTGCTGACAGGTGCCGGCGCGCAAATCGACACCACCTCCGCCAACGGGCGGCTCGCATTCGGCATCTTCGCCGCCTTCGCCGAGTTCGAGCGCGAGCTGATCGCCGAACGCACCCAGGCGGGACTGGCAGCCGCGCGCGCGCGTGGTCGTCTCGGCGGACGCCCCCGCAAGATGGATCGCGCGACGCTGTCGATGGCGATGGCTGCCATGTCCGACCGGGGGGCCATCGCGGTCGACGTGGCACGGCGTCTCGGGATCACGACGACCACGCTTTATGCCTATGTTAACGGCGACGGCAGCCCCAAGGCGCCAGGGCAGGCGCTGCTCGATGGCATACCGTTCCGCAAAGAACAGACGCAGGCCGCGTGATGGGCGCGGGCGTCACGATCCCCGTCGAGGCGATCGTGACGCTGCGCCGACGCCTCTCGGCGCTGCCGGCGCGGCATCCCGAGCGCGGGCCGCTGCTGGCGCAGACCGCCGACCTGTACGATGTGAGCCGCGCCACGCTCTACCGGCTACTGCGCGGCGAACGCCGCCCGAAGGATGCCCACCGTGCCGATCGCGGCACTCCGCGCATCATGCCGGCCGACGAGATCGAGTGGTGGTGCGAAGTGGTCGCGGCGATGAAGGCGCGCACCAGCAACCGCCAGGGCCGCCGCCTGTCCACCAACCGCATCCTCCAGATCGTCACCGAACATGGCGTCGAAACGCCCGACCGGGGACTGGTGAAGCTGCCGCCCGGCAGGCTTACCGCCTCGACGCTCAACCGGCATATGCGGCGGCTCGGCTACGACACGGCGCGTCTTACCCGCGAACGACCGGCGGTCCGCTACCAGGCGGAGCGGTCGAACATGCTGTGGCATTTCGACATGAGCCCTTCCGACCTGAAGCAGTTGAAGGTGCCAACGTGGCTCGATCCGGACCGGCAGGGCGCACCGACGCTGATGTTGTTCTCGGTCGTCGATGACCGCTCCGGCGTCGCGTATCAGGAATATGCACTGGTCTACGGCGAGGATGCAGAAGCGGCGCTGCGCTTCCTGTACCGTGCCATGGCGCCGAAGGAAGACAATCCGTTCGGCGGGATCCCCGACAGCATCCAGATCGACGGTGGCCCGGTCGGCAAATCGGCGGTGTTCAACCGGGTCATGGAGTGCCTCGGCGTCGAGGTGATCCGCCATATGCCGAAGGGCTCGGACCCGCAGCGCACGACGGCGCGCGCCAAGGGCAAGGTCGAGCGCCCGTTCCGCACCGTGAAGGAAGCGCACGAAACCCTCTACCACTTCCACGAGCCCGATAGTGAGGACGAGGCTAACCGCTGGCTGGCGCGCTATGTCACAACCTACAACAATGGCGGGCATCGCCACGAGCAGCGCTCTCGCATCGAGGACTGGTTGGCCCGGTTGCCCGAAGCCGGCGTCCGCGCGATGTGCACGTGGGAACGCTATTGCGCATTCGCCCGCGAACCCGAGCGACGCCGGGTCGGGATTGACTGCCGGCTGACCGTCGCAGGCGTCACCTATGAGGTGTCGCCCGAGGTAGCCGGTGAGACGGTCGTGGTATGGTGGGGCCTGTTCGACCAGGAACTCTGGGTCGAGCATGGCGAGGAACGGTACGGCCCGTTCGATCCGGTCGGCGGGCCGGTACCGCTTCACCGCTATCGCAAGCACCGCAAGAGCCGGCGCGAGGTACGCGCCGACCGGGTGGACGAACTGGCGACCCGCATCGGCATCCCGCGCTCGGTGCTGTCCGGCGAAACCGACGTCGTCGTAACGGTGCTGCCGGCGACAAACAGCGCGGCCGTGCCGTCGCGGTCGTTTGTCGATCCCGATCCCTTCGCCGAGCTGACCTTCGCGACCCCGCTCAAAGCGCGAATGGCGATCGCGGATGAGCTGCGCCTGCCGCTCGGCAGCCTTGGCGAGGAAGATCGCGGCTTCATCGACGCGCTGCTCGCGCGCACCCTGTCCCGCCCCGAGGTCATGGGCGAAATCCGCCGGCGGTTCCCGCCCGGACACAAACGGAGCGGCTGATGCAGACCGAGGTGATGCGCTACTACGGGCTGGCAAGGCCACCGGTTGATCTCGGCTTCTTCGAAACCGAGCATCACGCGCAGCTCGCCCATGATCTGAAAACCGCCATCTCGGGCGGCCGGCTGATCGCGCTCACCGCCACCATCGGCTCGGGCAAGACCGTTCTGACCCGCCGATTGCGCGAAGAGCTCGAGCGTGACGGGCGGGTCATCGTCTCGCGAGCGTTGAGTCTGGAAAAGGCGAAGATCTCGGTGCCGTTGCTGGTATCGGCGTTGTTCTACGATCTGTCCGCCGACAAGACCGTTTCCATCCCCAGCCAGTCCGAGCGCCGCGAGCGCGACCTGATCGAGTTGTTCCGCAAAGCCAAGCGGCCCGTCGCCCTGTTCGTCGACGATGCGCACGACCTGCATCCCAAGACGCTCACCGCGTTGAAGCGCCTGGTCGAGCTGGTGACCGAGGGCGGCGGGCAACTCGCCGTCATCCTCGTAGGCCACCCCAAGCTGCGCAACGACCTCAAGCGTCCACAGATGGAGGAGATCGGCGATCGTACAACGGTGTTCGAGTTCGGCGGCCTACGTAACCGCCAGCGCGATTTCATCGAATGGGCGCTGCGCGCCGCCCTGTCACCGGGGATCGAGCCGGAGGAAGCGCTAGCCGATGACGCTGCCATCCTGCTCGCCGCCAGACTGAAAACTCCGCTTCAGATCGGTCGGCACCTGGTGCGCGCGTTCGAGGCGGGCTTCGATGCCAGCGTCAAGCCGCTCGATGCCGCAACCATCGACAGCATCCTGTCGCGCCAGATCGACGACTTGGAGCCGCAGCTTACCCGGCACGGCTACGACACCCGCATGCTCGCCGAACAGTTCGACGCCAAGCCGGCCGAAATCCGGAAGCTGCTGCGCGGTGGCCTCGACCCGGTGCGGACCCGTGAACTCACCGACGAGATGAGGGCGGCAGGGTTGCCGCTGTGATGGCGCCAAACCGGCATCCTGCGTCAGCGTATCAGCATTGTGCGTCCGTCTCACCGATCGTGCGCTGCGTCTCACGCAATGTGCGTCTGGCGACGCTATCCGTCTCAGCTGATGTGCGCTGAAAACCGGCCTTTATTGTGCGTCCGAGCGAACATCATTGCAGGCCGCTATAGCTAACCGGCGTGGCGTCGCGATCGACCACCACCACGTCGTCATCATAGATTCCAGCGTCGATCATGGACTGTCCGCTGACCCGGAACACGAAGCTGGCGGCGCGGTCGAGGCGCAGCAGCGCCACGAGATCGATCGCGGTTTCCTCCCAGTCCTGGGCAGGCGAGGGGAAGCCAGCGCCGGCCGCGCTCACCACCCTCAGGCGAAACGCTGGCGGCAGATCGGCGATCGGCATCGGTTGGGACAGGGGAATCACACACGCGGACATGCGCGCATGATATGCTGGATAAGAACATGAAGGGAACGAGATTTTCCTTTTGTTCTCATTTCGCATGACTCATAGAGTCATGGATGCCGATCCGCCCCGAAAACCGCTGGCTGTACCCGATCGACTGGCCGCTGCTGTCGGACCAGATCCGGTTCGTGCGGGCAGGAGGGCGCTGCGAACGCTGCCGGCGACCGCATCTTCGGCACGTCGCGCATCTGGGCGATGGGCGCTGGTGGGATAGCGAAGCGCGATGCTGGCGATCGGGAGAGGGGCGACGGGTGAAGGTCGGCGACCTCTTCGCGCTCGACGTCGTGCGGATCACCTATGTCGTGCTGGCCTGCGCGCATCTGGATCATGATCCTGGCAATAGCGCGCCGCGCAATCTCGCCGCGCTATGCCAGCGATGTCACATGCTCCACGATGCCGAGGAGCATCGCTGGCAACGCTGGTGGAATGCGTTTCGGCTGCGCGCGCTGCAGGATCTTTACGAAGATCCGCGACACGCTCGCGCGCGAGAACGACGGCGCGGCTAACTCGCGACTGACTGGCAAGCCTTAGCTGCGAAAAAGCCACGTCAGTCTCTGCAAGAACGATGCCGGAAATCTGCTAAGCCATTGGTTTAACATAAGATATATTATCGAACAAAACCGGTGTAAGCGCTAAGTACAAATGGCACCAGCCCGCTAGATAGAAATGGCACTCTGCGGTGCTCTCAGCGGGTCGCCGGTGTCATAGCCGTTCTCGGCAACGAGGACGCGCATTGTATGACGGTGCTGGCGATGAGTTCTGCTGAGATCACCCGGTTCGACACGCTGATGCGGCTCGACCGTGGCGAGATCCGGGTCGCGGACGCGATGGAGCTGCTCGGCCTTGCGAGGCGGCAGGTGTACCGGTTGCTGGGCCGCCTGCGACAGGACGGCGCTAGCGGCCTGGTGTCGCGCAAGCGAGGACGCCCGAGCAACCGACGCTACAGCGACGCCTTCCGCGCCGAGGTGGTCACGCTGGTGCGCGAGCACTACGCCGACTTCGGACCGACGCTGGCGCGCGAGTACCTCGCCGAGCGCCACGGCATCGGCCTGTCGTGCGAGACCCTGCGGCGCATCATGCTGGAGGCCGGGCTGTGGCAGGACCGTGCAGCAAAGCGCCCTCGCCCGTACCAGCCGCGCTACCGGCGCGACTGCCGCGGCGAGCTCGTCCAAGTTGACGGCTCCAAGCACTGGTGGTTCGAGGGCCGCGGTCCACAATGCACGCTGCTGGTGTTCATCGACGACGCTACGAGCGAATTGATGCACCTCGAGATGGTCGAGAGCGAGAGCACCTTCTCGTACATGCGCGCGACGAGGACCTATCTCGAGCGGCACGGCAAGCCGGTGGCCTTCTACACCGACAAGCACAGCGCCTTTCGCAACAACACGGCCTCGGCGAAGGGTGACGGCATGACCCACCTCGGGCGTGCGCTGGACCGGCTCAACATCGAGCTGATCTGCGCAAACTCGCCGCAGGCGAAGGGACGCGTCGAGCGGGTCAACGCGACGCTGCAGGACCGTCTGGTCAAGGCGATGCGGCTACAGCGCATCTCCACCATCGACCAAGCCAACGCCTTCCTCCCCTCCTACATGGCGCAGCACAATCGACGGTTCGCCAAGGCGCCGTTCGACCCGCGCGACCTTCACCGGCCGCTTGCCATCCATGAAGACCTGGAAGCGGAGCTGGTCTGGCGCGAGCAGCGCACCGTCACCGGTGCCCTCACCTTGCACTACAACAAGGCCATGTTCATCCTCGAGCCCTCCCCTGCGTCGCAGGCGCTCGCGCGGAAGAAGGTCGACGTGTGCGAGTACCCGGATGGCCGGCTCGAGATCCAGCACGAGGGCACGGTCCTGCCCTATCGCATGTTCGACAAGATGCGCCGGGTGAACCAGGCCGCCGTGGTCGACAACAAGCATCTCGACGCGGCGCTGGCGCTCGCCCGCGTGATACAGCAAGCTCAGCCACACCATGCCAAGCGCAACAACAACGAGCCGGCGCGCACCGCGCAGCCCGTCGGACCGTTCAAGGCGCCCTCCCCGGCTTCATCCGCCCAGAAGCTCGACCGTCGTACGCTCGGCAACGGCAGGCTCAAGCGTGGGCCGCGTCTCTCCAACGAGGACCTGGTTGCGCGGGGCCTTAGTGAGTACGCTCGCTAGCGTCCGGAACCGCCCAAATTTAGACGCTCAGGCAGGCAACCTGTTTTCCCGAAATCCGCCATTGGTTCAGCCCGACCATTCCCGTTTCCCCATCCTCGAATGCCAATTTCGGGAAAGAGCAATTGGGAACATATTTCGGGAAAGCCGATGCCTCTGACGCCTCTCGGCATGGTGAGAAAGGCTACTTTCCCGCTACGGGTTCGTTTGTGGGAAGTGACGTGCTCCACGGTTCAGTCGAACTGGAGCCGCGTTGCACAGATTCGCTGTCTCTAGTTTGAGCCAGTCCTCATGCACCGTCAGAGGGGTTGTCGAAGCGAGCCCGTGCGGCTTCCACCTCGGATAGATGGTCGATGGTCCACGTATACAGCGCCATGAACGGCGGTGGCAGAGTGCGGCCGAGCGGCAAGATCTCGTATTCCACCGCGATCGGGCTGACCGGTATCGCCCGGTCGTCTTGGCTGCGGTAGGTCGTCGCCGACCTTCTGTCCGGCGCGGAAAGATTTCATTCATTTCGCGTCCAGTGCCCCACGAGACAGCTCAAAAGGTTGAAGAAGGCCGGTCACTCGATCAGCTATCGACGAACTCGCTACGGTAGACCGGCCCGAGGCGACGCGCCTTCTCGGCGAATGCGTTCATCATATCCGGATCTGGCTCCGATGCCGGTTCCGTCCGCGATCCGGCAGGTGTGCCCATCTCGCGGAAGAACTCCTCCTGCCCCGCTGGCGCGCACAGGCACAGCATCCGCGCGGGCTTGTCGGAGGCATTGACGAAGGCGTGCGGAGCGTTGGCGGGGACGTTGACCGTCTCGCCGGACCGCACGGTCTTCGTCTCACCGCGGAACGTCAGCTCCAGCTCGCCGTCCAGCATGTAGAAGAGTTCGTCGAACTGATGCCGGTGCGGTTTCGGGCCACCGCCCGCGGGCACGTGCATGTCGATCAGACAGAAGCGCCCGTCGCTTTGCGCGCCGGTGACGAGGAAGGTGTAGGTGTCGCCGGCCAGGTGTAGTCGCTCGAGGCCGTCATCGTCGGCATGGACGTGGACGAGCGCGCGCGCGGGATCGTCCGGCGGTAGCGGCAGATCGCAGGGGAAGGCGCCGATCTTCGAACTGGTCATTTATCATCCTCCAGAAAGAACGTTGCGAGCGCGGCAGCCGTCGCGACGGGGTTCTCTTCGCCCAGCCAGTGTCCCGCCTCCGGGATGACGGCGGTCGAGAGGTCGGCCGCGACCGACGACCAGAGCGCCTTCAGCATCGGACCGGCATGGGATTCGCCGCCGACCGCCAGCACCGGCATCGCCAGCGGACGCGACCTGAGCGGGGCGTTGTCCTCTCCGTCACGGAAGATCGCGGCGTAGTATTGCGCGCCCGCACGGAGTGCGCCGGGCCGGGAAAGCGAGCGGACATACGCTTCGAAATCCTCAGGTGGTACGGCGTTGACCCCGCGGTGCGACTCGTGCCCGAAAAACCAGGAGAGCACCTCGCGCTCTCGGCCGTGGAACAGCCATGCGGCGACGTCGGGAGCGGCGAACACTGAGAAATGCCAGTTGGAGTCCACGTTCCAGCCGGCCTTCGGCGCCATCGCCGCCTCCAGACCGAACCCGGCGGCGACGAACTCCATCACCGCCAGCCGTCGCACCCGATTGGGGAAGTCCCGCGCAAAGGCGACGGCAACGCCCGCGCCCAGATCATAGCCAGCGACATGCACCTGCTCGATCTCCAGCGCGTCGAGCACCCCGGCGAGATCGCGCGCCATGTCGGTCTTCGTGAACGAGCCTGCCGGCAGGGTCGAGGCACCCATACCGCGCTGGTCCGGTACGATGACGGTGAAGCGATCCGTCAGCGCAGGGGCAATGCGGCGAAAGGCGAGCGAGTGCTGCGGAAAACCGTGCAGCAGCACCAGCGGCGGCCCGTCACCGCCCACCCTGACGGAGATGTCGATTTCGCCGATCGTGATCCGGCGCACTGCAAAGGCATCCCACGCCGTCATGCGCCGGTCGCCTCCCGCGTCGGATAATCGATGTAGCCCTTCGGGCCGACGCCGTAGAAGGTGGCCGGTTCGGGCTTGTTCAGCGCACCGTCGTCCGCGGCGAAGCGGGCGACCAGATCGGGGTTGGCGAGGAACAGCGTGCCGTAGGCGATGGCATCCGCCTTGCCCGCCGCGACCGTCGCCATCCCCTTCGCGCGGTCGAAGCCGGTGTTGGCGATCAACGGCACCGACGTCATCGGCCTGAAGGTGCCGGCGACGTCCTCGATCGCGACGCCCTTTTCCAGATCCTTCGCGTTCGGCTCCAGCATGGTGAGATAGCCGACACGCCGTCTGTCCAGTTCGCGGACCACGTGCGCGAACGTCGCCAGCGGATCGCTGTCACCCATGCCGTAGAGCGAGATCGAGGGCGCGAGGCGGATGCCGACGCGCTTAATCGACCAGGCGTCGGCCATCGCCTCGATCGTCTCCAGGATCAGCCGCGCGCGTTTCTCGATCGTGCCGCCCCAGTCGTCGGTGCGATGGTTGCTGACGTCTTGCAGAAACTGGTCATGGAGATAACCGTTGGCGGCGTGAAGCTCGACGCCGTCGAATCCGGCCTCGCGGGCGTTGCGCGTCGCCTGCGCGAAGTCGGCGATGATGCCGGGTATCTCGTTGGCATCGAGGGCACGCGGCACGGTGAAGTCGACCTCGCGATCGGGAAAGCGGAACTTGCCCACGGCCGGCAACGGCGACGGCGCGACCGGGGCGCCGCCGTCGTGAAGGTCGGGATGCGAGACGCGGCCCGCGTGCCAGAGCTGGCAATAGATGCGCCCGCCGGCGGCATGCACCGCATCGGTGACGATCCGCCACCCGGCGATCTGATCGTCGCGCCAGATGCCCGGGCCGTTGATGACGCCCGCGCCCTGCGGGGACACGGCGGTGCAATCGGTCACGATCAGCCCGGCCCCGGCGCGCTGCGTGAAATACTCGCCCATCAGCGGGGTGGGGACGTGGTCGGACGTGGCGCGGGTTCGTGTCATCGCCGACATCCAGATACGGTTGGGAAGGTCGAGGCCGTGGAGGTCCATCGGCGTGAACAGGTCGGTCATGTCGGTCTCCCGGATCAGGTCATGTGCAGTCCACCGTCCACGACGAGCGTCTGGCCGGTGATGAAATCAGCGTCGGGCGAGGCGAAGAAGAAGGCGGCACCCACGAGGTCCGCAGGCGTCTCCTCGCGCTGGATCGCACGCTTGGCGATCTGCGCCTCCTGAATTTGCTTGGGCAGCGCCTTGGCGGCGTTGGGCGTGATGGTGACCCCCGGGGCGATCAGATTGACGGTGATGCCCTCGCCGCCGAACTCGCGGGCCAGGCTGCGCGTCAGGCCGATCACGCCCGCCTTCGCCGACACGTAGTGCGTCTGCCCGGCGACGCCCTCGTTTACCGAGGCCGATCCGATGTTGACGATCCTGCCCCAACCGCGCCCGGTCATCAGCGGCAGCATCGCCCGGCACATCAGCGCGGTGCCGGTCAGGTTGATGTCGACGATCTTGCGCCAGTCCTCGGCGCTCATGTCCAGAAACCCCTGTACCGGGAAGAAGCCAGCGACGTTTAGCAGCACGTCGACCTGCCCCCGCATTTCGTTCGCCAGCGCGGCGAGTGCGGAACCGTCCGCCTCGCTGGTGATGTCGGCGGTCTGCACGAACAGCCGGTCACTGGGGATCGCTTCGGTTAGCGCCGCGAGCGCGTCGTCGCTTGTGTCGGTGGCGATGACGGTATCGCCGTTGGCGATGAAACGCTCAACGAAGGGACGGCCCATGCCGCCGGCAGCGCCGGTGATAATTACGGTTCGATCTGTTCGCATCACGCCTCCATGCACTGAAAACTGTGCCGCTCGTGGCACATTGCGTCCGCCGGCAGCTTGGAGGAAAACGAGCGTGGGCCGAAACGGACCTTTGCACGATTGGGACACATCGTTCACGGAACGGAACAATGAAGATCGACCTCAACGATCTGCGCGTCTTCGAGCGCGTCGCGTCGCTCGGTGGCTTCTCCGCTGCCGCGACTGCGCTGGCCTTGCCGAAATCAAGCGTCAGCCGCGCTGTATCGCGCTTAGAACAGGCGCTGGGTGTCCGCCTGCTGCAACGAACCACGCGCGACGTCAGCATGACCGCCGCCGGGCTCGCGCTTCGCGACCGTTGCGGCGACCTGCTGTCGGGGATCGACAACGCGATGGCCGACGTCGCCGGTTTCGCGGAGACGCCGCGCGGTCACCTGATCATTAGTGCCGGCATCGGTTTCGGCATCAACGTGCTAGGCCGCGAGCTGCCCGGATTTGTTGAACTCTATCCCGACGTGACGGTCGCACTCGATCTCACCAGTCGCAACGCCGAACTCGTGGCGGAGAAGGTCGACATCGCGATCCGCATGGGATCGCTCGGGGACTCCACGCTCGTTGCGACGCGGCTCGGCGAGATGACGCAGTATCTCTGTGCCACCCCGGACTATCTGGACGCGCACGGCCGGCCGCAGGCACCGGATGAACTGCGCCGGCACCGTGTCATCGATATGCCGGGCGTGGGCGGTCGACCACGCTCGTGGCGTTTGACGCGCGGTGGCGTGGAAGCAATCGTTGAGCCTCGCTCCCGCATAACCGTTAACGACGCACTGACCATCTGTGCGCTGGTCGGCCGCGGTGCCGGGATCGGTCCTGTGTCAGCATATCTGTGTGGTGGAAGCCTACTGGACGGCAAGCTCGAGCGCATTCTCCCCCGCTGGGCCTTGCCGACGGTCCCGGTCAGCCTCGTCTTCCCGAGCAGACGCGAACTATCGCCTGTCGTCAGGAGTTTTGTGGATTACATGCGGCGCTCGGTGAACGAGAATCCAAATTGGCTTGCCGACCCTTACTCGCCTCGTGATGACGGGTGCAGCTAAATACGTCACCTTCCCGATATTCATTTCCTATGAAGATTGCTCCGGCTGTCTTGCTGCTGCCGATACCCCTCCCCCGGTAGGACACCAAGCGGCGTTACCGAATGCCGCTTGGAAAGCACGAAGACGGCTCGGAGGTTCTACCAGTCGTTCGGCTATGTCGCTTGTGATGGCGCGGGAGAGGGCGACGGGAAGATGACCAAGCCGCTCGATCGCTGATCCCGGGAGCGGCCGTCCGCGGCTTTCCCATTTCACCATCCCAACGGGAACGACTTGGCCGTCACGCCGGTCGTTCCTTCTGCGACGACCGCGATGGCCGAAAGCCCGGTCGCTTGCAGATATTCCGCACCGCTGACTATCATTGCCTATGATCGTCTGGCTCATCGTCACCGTCGTGCTGCTGATTTGGAACGCGGTGTACTGCGGCATCAAGATCGTTGCGGACTTCAGAGGGCCGAAACCCGCAAGTGGCGTTTGGGGTCTGTTCGCGCTCGCTGGCGTACTTTCAATGCTAGCTATGGCGCTCGTCGGTGCAGGTGTTGCTGTCTCAGGGATTTAACAGAAGCTGCGGACGTCATCCGGCTACCAGAATTGGGCCTTCCCATTTCACCATCCTAGTGGGAAAGCCCGAGCCGTCTCGTTGGCCGTTCCTGATTGGGAAGGCTTAGCCAGCGCTCACGCGATCGGATCGACGGATGTAGGTGCTGGGAAAGGTAGGTCCGCCATCAGCGACACGATCGTGGCAGCGTACTTGCCATCAGGATCAAGGTCCGGGTCGAATACCGTCACGGTCATGCCCCGGCACCGTTCATCGGCGACCAGCGGATGCAGGATCGCAACTAAGTCTTTCGGCGGTATGCCGGGACTGCCGGGGCAATCGACCGCAGGCATGATGGCGTCGTCCAATACGTCCACGTCGAGATGAATCCAGAAACCTTGATCCGGCTTAGCCGCAAGCATGGTGGCGATACGGGCAGCAACGCCTTCCACTCCGATAGCGGTCGCCTCGAACACGTCGATCGTATCGATTGCCGTATGCTGCACATCAGGCCACGCGAAGTCCGGGTCGCGGCTTTCGCGCTCGCCAAGCTGGATCACGTCCGCATCCGCGACGAGCGGCCCTCCGATATCCAGCCATTGGGTTCCCAGCGGCTCACCACGCCCTGTCACCAAGGCAAGGTCCATACCTGCCGCCGCACCCAGACTTTGGTCGAAGTCGTAGTTCCCCGGATGCCGAAAATCGCTGTGGCCGTCGATGTGGATCAAAGCGACTTGCCCCTCTTCGCGTGCGCCGGCGAGTGCGCCCATCAGGATCGAGCAATCGCCACCGATAACGAGGGCGAATTCGCCTTTGCGTCGTACGTCGCGGACGGCATCAGCCAGCATGAGATTGAAGTCTCGCATGGTTTGACCATTGCGTATGCGTGTTCCGGCTTGCGGCTCCGTCGAGTAAATCGGACGCGGCAAACTTGTGACGAGCGGCGCGCCGAGCGCGTCCAACAGCCCCGCCTCAAGGAGCGCCGCAGGCGCACGCCACGTGCCGGGCTCATGGTTGAGACGCAGTGGCCGAAGCCCGAGGTTCGATGGGGCGGTGATGACGTGCATGGCGCGAAGCTAGGTTGAACCAGATCAGTCATCAATATCAGCAGAAACTGACGGATTCTTGAAATACCATCCCAATCGGGACGGTGTCGGAGCCGTCCGGTTGTGACGCAACCTCTTCGACGTCGGCCTTCCGCGGGTCTCGAGGTGTCACAAACCCGCGTCATGATGGCTGCTGGCGGCGGTTCATCCACAGCAGCAGCCAAAAGCCACGACCCACCTTTTCAGAAACGAACGGCCAGCGAGACCCTGGGCAGAAAACCAACTGGGCCTCGCGCCCGATGCTGTCGCAGCGGGTCCAAGGGCGAGAGCCGCCATGTCATCGCATCAGCGGGGGCAGCGCTGCGCTGCTTGGGGGGCTCCACGCTGCCCCCGCTGCCACGAGCGAGTGTCGTTTCTATCTAGCGGAGAATGTGTCTTTTCTAACTGGCAGCAACAACCGGAACGTGGCTTGTGCCGGGTCGGCAACAGCGGCTTAACCAGCGGACGAACTCTTAACTTGACTTAATAGTCGAGGTTGCGTTTTTCCATCTGTGCGGCCGCGAGGTCCGCGACCGGACCAGCGCCTTCGGCCAGCTCGTAGATCGCTATCACAGCCCTGTCGTCGAGACGCTCGACCATTGCCTGGACCGCTGACCAGTTAGCCACGTCGAGCGCGACCGTCGTGCTTTCCTTACCGGACACGGCGATCGGCCACATCAGCCATCTTCGACCAGCGATCGGCCGAATGCAGCATACGGTTCCGAGCATGGGGGAGAACGAGCTGCTGCGCCTCGGCAAGATCGGCCGCTGCCCTCGCGCGGTAGTCGGCTGCGGTATCGGCCATGAAGTCCCCTCAGTTTAGGCCAGCCTTCTCAAACGCTGGCCCCTTTATCATTTTCCGTTCATCCGATCGCGGACCGCCTTGGCGGGCACGAACGTCAGCTTTCGCGACGCCGCGATCGTGATCGCCTCGCCTGTCGACGGGTTGCGCCCCTGGCGCTCTGGGGTGTCCTTCAGCTTGAACTTGCCGAACCCGTTGAGACTGACTTCCTCGCCAGTCGCGACAGCCGCGGTGATGTTCGCAAGGATCGCATCGATGACCTTCCTGGCGTCCGCCTTTGCGAGGCCATGGGTATTGGAGATTTGTTCGGCCAGATCGGATGTCGTCGTCATGAACACGTCCCGGTGGTGAATGATTGGACCGGCCTTAGCCCGGTTCACGTCGCGCCGCCATCGGGAGTTGCCTCCTGCGCGCTCATCTCGCCCTCGTAGGTGCGGACGAGCTTCAGGGCGTCTTCATAGCTGCCGTCGAGCCATGCCGTGAAATCGCGAGGGTGAAGGATCGCCGGCATGGCCTTGGGATGCCAGGGATCGACGGTGGCGTTGGGAGAGGTGGTGCAGAAGGCATAGGCATCGCCGCGCTCGGTCGGCCGCCACAGACCGGCGAAGAAGGCGATGGGCTGGTCAGGCAGCGAGAACCACATCTGGCGGGGTTTGCCGTCATCGCCCTTCCCGCCCTCGGGATGTGGTTCGGCGAAATGCGTGAACGGGACCAGGCAGCGGCGATCGGGACTGGCGATCGACGGCTTCCACATCGACGATGAGAGATTCCGCGCATTGGTGACGAACTTGTCCAGCTTGACCGCCGGGTCGCGCTTGCTCGCTCCCTTGGTCGGGAAGCCCCATTCCATCGCGATCGGCTCAAGCGGGCGGTTACGCTCCCCTGCCCGCCTGACGACCAAGCCATAGCGCGCGGTCTTCTTGCCGGTCGGGAAGATCTCGCGCGGCACCGGGTAGGTCTCGTCCTCGGGATACGGCGGCTCGAACCCGACCGACCGCATCACCGCGGCCTGTTTGGCGCTCAGGCGATATCGGTTGCAGATCGGTCCACTCCTTTAATCTGTTTGGCTCAGAAGAACTCCCGGCCACCACGATACTCGCGCCAGGCATTATCCCATTTCGTGCCGACGTCGCCACTCACCGGCCGCGCCCCGAGGTCGTACCCGGCCATCACGTCGTCGATATGCGGTGCCGGCGTCGGGGTGTTGAAAGGCGCGATCCTACGCGCCTTCAGGTGCCAAACATAGGCGAGCTCGTGATCGGTTACCGGCGGGGCCTTGCCCCACGCCACGTCCTGAAACTGGCGCTGCGCCGCGCTCCTCGGCCGGCGCTCGCGCAGACGCAGCGCATCGTAGAACAGCAGATGATCGCGCAGCAGCGCCTCGTAGCGTTCGACCGTGCGCGGGTTCGCGCCGCTCTGCTCCGTCATGCTTCACTCCGTCAGTGCGGGTGAAAATCCTCGTCAGACTCAATCCGATATGCTAGGCTTTGCAAGCCTAATTCTGACCAGCTCGGTCAGCTACGGATTAAGGAAGGAGCGGCCATGTTGAACCACGAAACTGGCCAAATGGACTGGGATCGGTATCCGATCGGTGGGTCCCCTCCCTCGCCTTCGTCCTATTACATCAATCCGCAGAACATGTATGATATGTCCACTCCTTACGGCCGAGAGCTGATGGATGAGGCTTATCCGTCAAACTCGGCTGTGGTTGAGGGTCACGGGAATTCGAAGTGGACCGCGATGGCAATTATTGCCGTAATCCTCATCGTTTTCTTTTTTCCTTTCCATTAGTTTCTCAACTGCCACCGCCTCGGATCGACCGGAGCGCCATCCCTCCATAATTCATAATGAAGGTGCGACCCGGTCGATTTCCCTGTGCTGCCAACGCGGCCAATCACAGCCCCGGCCTCGACCGTACTTCCTACCTGGAAGCCAGACCGGTCCTGCATATGGAAGTATTTGCTCTGTGAGCCGTCGCCGTGTTGCAGGACCACATAATTCCCGGCACCGTTGGCTTGGAAGTCGTTCCGAATGACCTGACCCGATGCAGGCGCGCGGATCTCCGTCCCGGCTGGCGCTGCAATATCCACCCCTCGGTGATGCCGTCCAGGCTCGCCCGTGACCGGATCGATCCGACCACCCATTCCCGAACTCAGCCGCCCCGAAATCGGCAGCATCGTTCGCTCACCGCGAGGGACTTCGTAAACATGGCTGGTGCCAGCACCTATGCCCAGATTGTCACGGACCCAGTTGCGCGCGCCCTCAACACCCGGAAGTGTCGTCGTGATCCACGCGTCATTGCGCTCTTGGACATGGTCAACTAGCTGACCCGCCGTCCCTCTCGCCTCGTCGACACCATTGCCGACCTCGAATGCGCCACGCGTGATGCGCGCTGACGCGTTCGGAATCGCGTCAGCGACGTTGCCGGCCAGGTCAAGGTCGCGCGAACTCTCGCGGATCGAAACATCTGGCCCTTGCGCCCTGACACCCGCTGCCCGCTGATTGCCCCATTGTTGTACCGCACCCGGCGTCGCCGATGCAGGGCCATGCAATTGCCCGGAAAGGCGCTCAGGCACGCTTACACCCAGTTCGTCGCGAACCAAAGCGACGCGGCGCTCCATGAACTCGCCCAGCAGGATATCGCGCACCTGTTCCTGTTGCGGCGTGCGCGGCATGACCATGCCCGGCGTCCACCCGAACTGCGACAGCGTGTCGTCGCCGAGAAGCCGCTCCTGGGCATACACGACAAACTCCTGGCTCTCGTTCCGGTTGAGGGACCAGCCCCGCGCCGAGGACTCCCTCACATCATTGCTGACCCGCTGGAACGTCTCTTCGGCTCGAGTTGCTTCCAACGACGCCGACCGCGACTCCCCGACGCTGACGCCGAGCTTCTGCGACAGCGACCGAACCTCGCTATCTCCGCTCGTGCTCGATTCACGCATGAATTCGTCGCGTGCTGCCCGGGCCTGCGTCGAATTCGTCTCCTTAGTAAGATAATCCGAGAGCTCAGAATACGCCTGTTCGCCCGAAATGCGTCTGTCCGTATTCTCGCTGGCGATTGATGCGATCTTGGCTGCCAAGCCTGCTTTTGTATCGACCTTCCACAACTTCGCCGCAATCGAAAGGCCTGCATCCGCACTTCCCGTCATTTGGGTCGCTCGTGCTATACTCTGACTGTCGGACTCACTAAGCCCAAAGCGACTGGTCAGCCCGGTGGAAAGGCTCCGAGATGCCTCCGTCATTCTGGTGATGCTGTTATTGAACCCCGACCCCGTCTCGGTCGAACTCCCCCGCCGATGCTCAGCGGCCGTCAACAGATCCGTCGCCGTCGTCGCCGTAGCGTTCCAGGATTGCGATGCCGCCCTGCGGAGCGACTGGGTGTGCGTCTGCCCGTCCGAGAGCGCGCGGCTCATGCTGCTGTCGAACCCGGCGGTCCGCGTCGGCGTGAACGCGAGGTTCGAGATGCCCTGGCGCGTATCGAACGCGTTGGTCCCGTCCGCGAAGCCGTATGTCACCCCGCCATCGGCGTTCGTGAACGTGCCGACCGAATAGCCCGAATTGAACTTGGGCTGATCGTCGAACTTGTTCGCCTGGGTCATGCCCGACGTCAGGTTCTGGAACGAGGTGTTGCCGTACGAATAGTTGCCGGTCGTGCGCTCGGTCGCCGCCTGCTCGGCCGCGCTGTGCGCCGGTTGCAGCATCGAGGTCGCATGGCCCGCGATCGCCATCGCGCCGCGCGCCATCCCGCCCGCGATGAACGGCACGCTCATCATCAGGAAGCCGGCGAGCGTCGAGATCGATTCATTGACGCTCGCCATGCCGTCGGAGACCAGCAGCGTCGGCCCGATCGGCGATGCCGCATGGTAAAGGCTCGCCGCCCTGCTCATCACGAACATGTGCAGGATGACGTAGAGCGGCCCCCAGGAGGCGAGATAGAAGAACCCGGTCGCATAGCCCTTGAGCGTCTGCAGGCCGGTCCTGGGGAACAGGAACAGCGGGAAAAGCACCGGGAACATCGCGTAGAACACGACCGTCAGGACGATGCCGAGGAGCGGCACCCAGGTCATCGCCTGCGTCGCGATCGAGGTGTAGGTGTTCTTGGCCTGGGCATCCGCGCGCTGCGAGGCGTAGGCGTCCCACCCGGCGTCGGAGAAGCTCTCCCGCGCGGCCAGGAACGCGTCGATCATCGAGATCTGCTTGAGGTACGAATAGGCATCGGTCGAACTGCCGTGCATCTGCGCCGCGACGATCGGCAGGTCATCGCGGATGCGCTGGGCCGCGACCGTGTCGGCGATGCCGGGATAGGCGCTCTTCGCGAACGGCAGCAGATCCTTGTCGTAGGCAGCCCGCCACTGCGCATCCATGCGAGAATATGCCTCGTTGCACGGAATGATGGAATTCTCGGTCGTGCCGGGGCCGGTGGAAGTAATCCAGCGCTGGCTGCGCGCCGGCGACCCCGGCCCGATCGACGCCCACAGGTCATTGGTCTTGGTCAGGTCGTCCATCGCCTTGAAGCCGAGCAGTACGTCATAGAAGGTGCATTGCTTCAGGTGCTCGTCGAGGTTGGCGCGGAAAACGCTGTCGGTGATCTGGAAGGTGCGCGCCTTGTCCATCAGCCGCGCGCCGTAGATCATGCCGTTGTTGGTCAGCGCGAGCGCGTTGGGCATGACGAACACGGTCTCGGCCGACCGCGTCATCCAGTCGCCGACCTGGCTGGTGAACGAGGCCATCACCCCAAGCCCCAGCGGCACATTGTCGACCACGGCCGGCGCGAGCGCGGGGTTGATCCGGTCGGTCACCTTCACCGTGACGGTTGGGACCATCAGCATCATGTAGATAAGCGTCGACTGGAGGAACCAGTTGAACCACGCCCGCCAGTCGAGCGAGAAGGCGACGACGAACAGCGAGTAGATGAAGCCCATCACCATCACGACCTGGAGCATCGAGCGATAGCCCCCGCCCCCGGTCCATGCCGCGACCGCATTGAAGACGTTGACGATGTATTCGCCCCCGCCGATCGTGAAGACTTCGAGCCCGCCCATCGCCGTCGCTCCCTTCCTGACGTTTACCGCAAGCCCTGCGCGCTCAGCCCGCGTCCGAACCGGAGCGATGCCGACAGCTGCGGGCTCATCGTGTTCTTGAGGGTGGATTCCATGAACTGGGTGTATTGGATCACCCGGTAGGTATTGGAGATCTGCCCGGCCATCTTCTCGCTGCGCCGCGACAGCTCGGTCTTCACGCTGTCGACCTGGGCGCGCCACGCCTTGAACTCGTCGGTCGAGACGAACTTCGCGCCCGCCTGCGCCTGCGAGATCGTGTCCAGCATCCGGTCGAGCATCGACATCAGCATGTCGATCGCCACCATCTCGGCGAGCGTCGCGCGATCGCCGCCCGACAGGCCCATGTGCGCGGCCTCGTTGACGACGAGGATCTTGTAGAGCGGGATCGAGGTCATCCCGAGCAGCGCGATCTCGTCGCCCGACAGCGCGGCGTTCGAGCGGATCTTGCCCGACATGCTGTCCATCGCCTTGAGGACGCGCGTTCGCAGCGCCTCGTTGGTCGAGATGCTCAGTTTGGTCGGGGTTGGCCTCAGACACCCCTTGTCGTCGGTCGTGTCGCACTGCCACACGTCGGTTGGTGCCGAGGCGGTGCCGTCGAGCAGCGCCTGATAGGTGTCCCAGCTTGCCGGCGCGATGAACTGGAACGCGCCCATGCTGCTTTCCGACTTGGTGGCGTCGTAGATGATCGTGCCGACCATCGTCATGAGGAACTCGGCATATTCCCGGGACGGCTTGGTCGCGCTTTTCGCATTGAGCGCATACCAGGTGTAATTTTTCGACTGGACCAGCTCGGCATCGTCACCACTCTTGGCGATCGTCGATTCCCGCTCGCCCTTGTTGGTGCAGCCGTGTCGCGCCGCGGCCGCGTCGGAGAAGAAGCCCTTCGCCCCGCCGACCTGCTGGCAGATCGTCGAAGACGCCCCGTCCATCGCCGGCCACAGCGAACCGATCGCCTGCTGCGCCGCTTCACACGAAGACATGTTGAACGCGTTCAGCTGCTGCACGCGCTGGCTCATGTCCTTCATCACCCCGCCGATCTGTGCGGAGATGCTGTCGATCGCGAGCTGGAAGGCGAAGCCGATCGCGTTGTTGGCGGTCGCCTTGAGCATTGCCACGATCTCGTCGGCGTTGATGAACGAGAATGACCCCGCGAACAGGTCGATGCCACCGCAGCCGCCGCGCGCGCTGGGGAGCGCGACGCTGACCGGGTTGATCGACTTCTGCGGAAAGCGGCTCCACAGCGAACCACCCGAGTAATAGCCCGCCGACTGCCCCTGGAAGGCGGTCGGGCCGGTCACGTTCGCGGCCGCGCCCGACTTGTTGAAATAGCTGTTCATCTCGCCCTGGACGTCGGCCATCGCCGGCGTCGCGACGAGACCGCCAAGCGCGAGGATCATGCTGGCCTGCGCGAGAACCGCGGCGCAGAAGCGGACGATCGAGCGGACCATCAGAAGTCACTCCCGGGCTTGACGCTGGTCAGTGTGAAGATGCGGTTCATCACCTCGTCGGCCGCCATCACGCCGTAGCCGATCGGCATCGGCTGCTTGGTGACGGTGTCGAACAGGACGAGCGCGGGCACCTGCTGGCCGCGCATGCCCATCGCCTTGTATTGCCCGGTGTCGACCGTGTAGTTCGGGAAGGCACGGGTCGGCCCGCCATCGAGCGAGATCGCCATGACGGTCAGGCCGAAGCGATCCGAGACGCTGCGCATGATCGGCCCGAAGGTCTCGCACGCGGCGCAGGCCGACGAGTAGAAATAGAACACGCCGTACCGCTGGGAGATCTGCGACAACACGCGCTCGCGATCGGCGTTGCGCGTGTCGAGCCAGGTTCGCTTGCCCAGCTGGCTGACGGGGCGCTGGAGCGTGTAGTCGAGGTCGGGGTTCTGCCACACCGTGCGCTGCCACATGTCGGCGAACGACGAGGCGCGATCGAGCTGCTCGCGCTGGAAGGCGATATAGTGGCTGATGTTCTCGGGCGTCGGCTCGAGGATCGCCCGCGCCTTCAACTCCTCCAGCTGTTTCGAGATCGCCGCAAGCTGCTCGGCCGACGACCGCGCGGGCTGCGCCGACCGCTGCTCGGCGGGCTTGGCTTTGGGCTTGTCGCAGTAGAACCAGGTGCCGAGCCGCCGTTCGCGGCAGTAGAAGTCGTCGCCGGTCTGCGCCGCGACGCGGTCGGCCGATCCGAGATCGTCCGCGCTGCCATAGCTATCCTGACCGCCATCGCGGCCGTCGTCACCGGCATCGCGGGTGGACGACACCGAATCCGGCAGCGGCGTCAGCTCCTGCGCCGTCGCCGGCGTCAGCACGGGCGATGCGACCGAGAGGATGAGAGCGAGGGTCAGGGCCTTGCGCATGTCAGTCGTCCTTCTTCTTCTGCTTTTCGCGATCTTCCTGTTCGCGGCGGGTGAGGTAGGATTTGAGCGTTCCGAGGAGCGACGGCTCCTTGAGCGACACGAGCTGCGCCATGTCGTCGGCGAGGATGCGGAACAGGTTGCCGTACACCCCGATGATGAGGTTGCGGGCGTGCCGGCGCGGGTAGAGCGTCTCGCCCCGGCGCAGGATGAGGTTGGCGCGGATCAGCCGCGCGATCGTCGGTTCGAGATCGGCCACGCACAGCTTCGTATCGAACCAGCTGTCGAGCGTCGGGATAAGGAACCCGGCCGGGTGCGGTCCGGCGCGCAGGAGCGCGATCAGGACCGCAAATTCCGCGACCGACAGGTCGGGAAAGGGACGATGGTCCGACAGTTGCGTCACGCCGGTCATTTGCTCTTCTTCGCGTCGTAATAGGCCTTGATCCGCTCCTGGATCTGGCGCGAGGTTTCGATCTCGTCGGGCAGCTTCGCGGCGTCGACGAACTCGGCATAGACCTCGGTGAAATCCATCACCGACAGGTCGAGCCGCGAGAATTCGTCGAGCGTGAACCCCTTGCAGGTTTCCTTCTTGGCGCTGCCCCACGGCTTGTTGATCTGCGGGCGTCCCTGTTCCTGCAGGATGCGCGACAGCTTGCTTTCGAAGCAGCAATAGGCCGTCGATTTCGATGTGCAGATGCCCAGCACCTTGTCCGAGCAATAGTCGCCCAGCTTGTGGCACATCCCCATGCGGTCCTGCACGTCGAGAAGCTTCTCGTCGTTCGAGCACATAAACATGGTGAGGAATGGCGTCGCGAGCGCGGCGATCGCCACCGGCCCGCCCGCGATCGCGGCCGCGCCGGCAGCCGTGGTGATGAGGCCCGACGCCTTGCCAGCGCAGCAGTTGACCAGCCCGAACACCGGCTTGTGGCAGGTCTGCCGCTTGCCCGAAAACAGCGTCAGCGTATCAGGGTCGAATTCGGCATTGGCCTGGCCCAGCGCGTGCAGCCCGACCACGGCGTCCTTGAACTCGGTCGATGCCTCGCGCTCGACCGGCTCACACTCACCGTCGATGCAGTAGACGTCGTCACCACAGATATATTGCTTTGGATCGTTCGTCGGAGGCGACGGAACCGGACATTTGTAGACCTTCGTGGTTACCTGGCACGCACCAACCTGCGGATCGTCGAGGCACTCGTCACGCAGGAACGTGCATTTTCCGCCGTTCTCCAGATCGCTGCAATCGGACGCCTGGGTGATGCGCTGGCAGGTGAACGGGCGCGACCACGCCCAGCACGATGCCGTGACCGACACACCGTCAATGATCCGCGTCTCAGGCCCCTCGGTGCAGACCTCCGGTCCCGTCGCGGTGCAGGCGGTGTCGGCCACCAGCGCCGGACAGCTTCCCTCGTTGCGCTTTAGCGTGATCTCGCGCGTACCTTCCTTCCTGAGATACACTGTGCCGGTCGCGTAATTCTGGTGCGCCGGGATCTCCGCCTGGGGGATTTCGGCCGAGCACGAATAAAGCTGCGCGGTGGTGCGCATTGAGGACAGGCTCTTGCACCAGCGACGATAGTCTTCGACGTTGCCGCCGCCCGCCCCCAATTCGATCTGCGCATCGCAGATATGCGGCGTCCCCGCCTCGACCCGGCAAATGCCGGCACTGACCTTGGCCTGCATCACGCTGTTGCGGGCGAACCCGTTACCTTCGTTCTGGTCACGTACGCCGTAGTAGAAGTACCGCAACGTATCGACGATCACCGGGTCCATCCTGCCGGTGCAGGTCGCCGGCGTATCCTCGACCTTCGAGCCCTTGTTGCAGGTCGCCTCATAATAATCGGTGGTGCCATTGGGTGGCAGTGGCTTGCAGCTGCTTTCCGTGCCGCCCACCGACTGACCGGCCAGATAGCTGTTTGGGTCGTTCTCCACGTCCTGCGCGCGCGTGAGGTCGCCGGCGGGCACGGTCACGACCTTGCGGCCCGGATCGGTGACGAGCTGCCATGCCTCGTTCGCGCCAGCGGCAGACCCACCCGCCGCGATCAGCGCGTCGGGATCGTCGGCATAGGCTTCTCCGGGCTGGGTGCCGCTGCTGAAGCCCGGGATCGTCGAGGGAAGGTCGGTCGAGGAGATGATGCCGCCCGATGCCTGTCGCGCTGAGGTCGCCAGGGCCTTCGCCTCGGCGCGCGCGCCCGCCATATCCCCCTTGGGATAGGTATAGGTCGAACTGCTCGACTGCGCGCTCGGCTCGGCCGCGACCGCATTGCTCGATGCCGCGGGCTGCACCGTGCGGGCGGTGCTGGCGGTGGTCCGCGCGGGAGCCGCGCTCGGCTCGGCGACACTGGTCACCGTCGTCTTTGCAACCGGCGCGGATGAGGGTGTGGGGGTCGGGGTAGGCTTGGGGGTCGTGTCGCTGAAGTAGGTGTAATCGCCCAGGCCGTAGAAGTCGCCGGTGCCCTGCTGGCCCTGCTGGCCCTGCTGGGTGGACTGGGCCTGGGCGAGCGCCTGCGCTGCCAGGACCGGCGCCAGGAGACCGATGAGGAGGCGCCCCCCTCGCATGGCTCAGGGATTCCGGCCGAGGTTGGCGAGCGCGGTCCGCGCGACCAGCGCGCCGGGGCCGTTCTCGCCCGCGAACGTCTCCAGCGCGTAGCGCACGGTGACATTGCCCTCGATGCGATCGAACGGAGGCGGCGTCGTCTTGCAGGTGAGCCCGTCGCACGGCGTGAAGTCGCTCGACGAGACCACCATCGTCGGGACCGCGGTGACGTCGAACGCTCGGAACAGGCGCGGGTCGATCCCGATCGAGGCGAACTGCTGGTCCTTCTCGACCACCTTGGAGAGCGCGGCGATGAACGCCTTCCCCGAATTGCCGGGGAAGCCCCGGAACACCACGACGCCGCCAGCGGCCGAGGTATCGGCGATGATCCGCTTCAGCGCCTGTTCGGGCATCGAGGTGGACACGAACACCATGAACTGCGGCGCGGTGCCTTGGGCCTCCTTGAGGTTGGCCGAGGCGGCCTGGATCATCTCGTCGAAGTCGACCGCGCCCGCCGGCCCCCTGGGCAGGTTCGCCTTGTCGATCGTGCGCATCTGTTCCAGCGCGACCGCCTGCACGGTCTGCGCATCCTTGCGGAACGCGTCGCCGCGGCGCTCGACCTCATTCACGAGCGCGGTCGCGTCCTGTTCGGACTTGGCCGATCGCGCGCGGATCGCGTCGAGATCGAGCCCCTCGACGGTCTGGGCGAGAACGGCGCAGCCGGTGCCGATCGAGGCGATGGCGAGCGCGGAAAGGAGGAACTTCTTCATGTCAGATCCTCACAGCATGCAGCAGTTGCGCTTGCGCCAGAGCAGGTAGCCGAAGTCCTCGCCCTTGACGGGGAAGGCCCGGCCCGCGTCGGGCGGGAGCGTCGTCGCGCCGATCGGCGAGCAGGCATATTTGCCGCTCACCGTGGGCGTCGGATTGGTCATCTGGATGCGGTATTGCGACTTCTTCAGGATCGGCATGACGTACTTGTTGCAGAGCGCCTTCGATCCCGCGGTGCCCCACGCCAGCCCCTGCCGGTGCATCTTGAACAGGAGCCGCTCGGCCGCGAGACGCGACGACTGGACCGGCGAATTGTGCGCCGCGATGTTGCCGTTCATCGGGAACATCGAGCCGTTGCAGCCCGAGCACCAGAACATCGGGTCGATCGGCAGCTTCGCGCTCGCCGCGACGCAGTCGGCCGCGCAGGCGGCGACCGCGATCGGATTGTTGAACAGTGCGACCTCGGGGTTGATGAGCGTGGTCAGCACGTCGTCGTTCCACAAGGGATCGATCTCGGTCATGTAGGCGACGTCGAACGACGCCTGTTCGAAACACAGGAAGTCGGTCAGGATCTCCATCCAGTAGAGCAAGGGATAGACGTAATAATGCGCCTGCCAGTTGGCGCTGGCCTGGGTCGCGCCGCCCTTGATGAGCGGGCCGGTATACTGCCCCTGCCCGATATCGAGCCCCGGATTGAGGCGAAGTCCGCCGAGATTCGGGAAGCACCACGGCTTGGTGGTCACATCGACGAGCCGCGCCGGTTCCCAGAAGCCGATCGAGATGCCGATGCGCGGGATCGGCGAACCGCACGCACAGACCGGCAGGCTTGGGTTCTTGGTATCGGGTCGGCTCCCCGGCCAGATGTGCGCGCCGCCCACCGACAGCGGGAACAGGCACGACCAGCAGACGTCGGTGATCGGGTTGACGAACTTGCCGGTGCAGTTGGCCGGGAGCGCGCTCGCCGGCGCCGGCAGCAGCGCGAACGCGGCGATCATGCCGAGCAGGGTGAGCAGGCGGCGGATCATGCGCCGGGCTCCTCGGAGAAAGCGATGACCAGGGGCACCATCCGGGCGCGGTCGCGTCCATCGAAGCTTATCGACTGATCGGCCAGCGCGCGCACCAGCGCACGGCGTTTGCCAACCGATATCGTCCGCCCGCTTTCGGCAAGGACGACATCGATTTCGTTTCCGATCGACGCGGCGGTCACCGGATCGGCACGGCCCCCGAGAAGCCTTCGTACGAGGGACTCGATCTCGCAATGCACGCGGGACAGGAACAGCAGCGCAGGGACGCTCGAGAGCAACGCCACGGTCGCGATCGATACGACCATCGACAAGGCGACGACGGGAAAGAACATCCAGGCCGGGAACAGCGCGAATATGGCGAGAACATATGTCCACCCGAAGCCGACTGCCGCGACACACAGAAGCGCGTAGCGCGCGATCAGGCTGATGCGCTCAGTCGTCATGCCCTGCCCTCCCCGTCCGGCTGCGCCGCGAGGCTTGCGTCAAGGAAAGCGTTATCGGCCCGGTTCTTGGCGATCACATACACCGGCACCAGCACGACCAGCGCCAGCACCAGTCCGGCAAGCGCGCCCCCTGCCCCGGCGCCGAGCACCGCGCGCAGCGGCTGCAAAGCGCAGATGGCGATCGCCAGCCCGATCGCCGACCACAGGATCGCGAGCCGCATCGCCTTGAGGGCCGGCGTCTCGGGCGCGGCCATCGGCGTCCTGAGGATATCGAGCCACATCATGCGCCCGCTCCCGACATCTCGATCTCGCTGATCTTGAGCACCTGGCCCGCCGGTTCGACCACGGCGGGGACGCGCGCGATCCCGAAATGGCTGGTGAGCTTGCCCTGCTGGTCGAAGAAGAAGCGGCGCTTCTTCTCGCCCATGCGGTTGAACGGCGAGCCGGCGACGAAGATGATCTTGGCATTCTGCGCGGTCCACCGCTTCAGCGCCCAGTCGACCTGCGCATCGTCGCGGCCGTCGATAAACACGAGGTCGGTCTTCATCGCGACAAACGACAGCGGATTGACCCGCTGCCCGGCGCGCGCGACGAGCCGGCCCTTCTGGTCCTGGATGTCCTGATCGAGCACGATCGTCGGGTCGAACGTCCAGCTGCGGCTCTCGCGCACCGCGCCGATGCCGGCGACGGGGATCGGGTTGCGGACACGTTCCTCGGTTTTTTCACGCAGCGCCGTCTGCATGCGCTCGATGCCGCCATTGGCCTGCAGCGTCTTCAGCCGGGTATCGATCGTCGCCAGCAGATCCGGCTCGGCGATCGCCCAGGTCTGGCCCATCACGCCGTGATCCTTTGCGAGCGCGCCCTGCACGATCGGCCAGGACGACGAGGCGACCAGCGCCACGCCCAGGGTTCCGCCGAAAAGGCCCGCGCGCCGGATCACAGGATCGGCGTCCCGGTGCCGATAATCTGCTTCGCGCAGGCAAAGCCGATCTCGCCGTAGCGGCTGTCGAACCCGTCGGGGTGTGCGGTGCCGACATAATAGCAGCCCTCGGGAACGCGCCCGACCGGTCCCGGCGTCAGCACCTCGCCGAAGCGCGAGCGCGGCTTCATGTGCGCGACGCGGACGCCGTCGACATAGACCCATTTCCCGCGATGCTCGACCAGCGCCCCGGCCTCGCCGATCACGCGCTTGCCGAACGGTCCCGAATCCGGTCCGAAGTGGCGGCGCACCAGCTCGCCCTCGGGCGGCGCGAAGAACACATAGTCGCCCTTGGCGGGCACGCGGCCGCGCTGGATGAAGAACGCCCAGTTGGGGAGACTCTCGCTCGCGTTTATCATGAAGGCGTGCGTCTCGCGCCACGCGGCGATCGAGTTGTAGCCGCCCCACACGATCCCGAGCAGCGCGACCGCGCTCCACTGGCGGACCCGCTTGACGATCAGCGCCTTGCGGGCCGCGCGGTCCCCGGCGACGTCAACCGCCGTGGGAGCCGCATGACCGACCCGCGCCAGCGCCTCAGTTGCCGCTGCCATCGACCCCTCCCGGCGCGGACTGGGTGACCGTCGCCTCGACCGGCGAGACCGGCGCAGGCCCGAACGGCGAAGCGGTCGGGACCGCCGCCCCTGGCGCGGCCGGCGCGACGTTCCCGGAGACTTGGGGAAGCATCGCACCGACCGCGGGACCGGCCGGGGTGTTCGGCGCGGCCGCGGGGAGCGGCACGCGCGCGAAGACCGCGCGGCGGATCTGGTCGGTGATATCGGGGACGTTCTTCGAGAGGACCGCCTCGCCGACGAGGACGGTGGTGCCGCTCGCGCCGACCTTCTTCATCTCGTCGTCGAGCGCGGACATGAAGGCCTGGGTCTGCGCGGCCACCTGTTGGGGCTGGCCGTTACTGTGGCTCTGCGCCTGGACATATTCCGAGACGATGCCTTCGAGCCGGACGCTCGCCATCGGCACGGTCGCGGGCGGGGCAAGGAGATGCTTGGTCACCCACGCCCCCCAGAGCAGTACCGCGACCGCCAGCGCGACCGCGACATAGGCGATGACGGGCAGGCCCTGCGGCTTGCGGCGATCCACCTTGTCCGCGACCGGACGGCGCGGTGCCGCACCGGCAGCGTCATCACGGGGTGCCGGGGCCGGAGCGGACGGTTGCACCGCCGCGGACGCGACCTCGGGACGATCGAGAACATCAACCATGACGGGGGCCTTTCGTGGAAGTGATGATCGCGCCGAGCAGGCGCACGCGGGTCACGGCGACGATGCCGAACGCGACCAGCCACACGACGAACAGCTGGTCGCCGAACGCCGCGCGGCGTGCCTGGTCGGCCGCGACGAAGCGCGTGCCGAGGTTGGCGACCTGCGAGAAGAAGCCGAGCGCGGTGAAGTCGCCTAGCATCAGGAAGAACAGGATCGCGACGCCGAAGGTCGCGAGCAGCGTCATCGCCATCCAGCCCGACACCCGCAACAGGATGTAGCAGGCGTCGCCGATCGCGCGCGTGCCCGTGCGTTTCCAGTCGGTCGCGGTCGGCGTACGCCAGTCGCGCTCGTGCGTGAAGGCGTTCATTCCGCCGCCTCCACCCAGGGCCCGCCCGGAGGATTGTCGCGATATTCCTCGGGGAAGGCGACGCGTTCGATCGCCTCGTCCATCGAACAGCCGAGGTCGATCAGATGCTCGATATCGGCGAAGGTCTGCGGGCTGGAGGAATAGAGCGTCGCCGAATATTTATCGAGGACGAGCCGCCCGACCGCCATCGATTCCGGCCCCTTGATGAGGATGTCGGAATATTCCGCGCCGTTGCGCTTCAGCGAACGCAGCAGGCTTTCGGTGTAGGGGTCCATGTCGAAGCGGCCGTGCTTCTGGAAGTCCGAGATCGTGTCGGGCTTCTGCATCAGGATGACCGACCAGTCGGAGTTCTCCAGCGCCGCGAGGCTCCCTTCCGACTTGTAATAGTCGTTGAGGCTCTGCGTCGCGGTGATGAGCGAGGCGCCATATTTGCGGCAGGTTCGGCTGTAGGTCTCGACGAAATCGGCCATCGACCCGCCGCGCAGCATCTGCCACGCCTCGTCGATCAGCAGCGCCTTGGGGATCTGGCGGTCCATCCGGCGCATCGTCTGCGACGACATGAACATGATCGCGGTCAGCACGACCGAGCGCAGTTCCTCGCGGCTCGACAGGTCCGAGAGTTCGAACACCGTCAGCGCGTTCGACATGTCCACCGACGCCTCACCGGTGAAGAAGCTGCCGTAGGTGCCCTTTCCCGAGAACGGGAACATCGCGATCGCGAGATCCGTCCCCTGCACAGAGCCGTCGGAGCCGAGCGCCTCGATCACGTCGTCGACGCACCCTCCCCTGCCCTTGGCCTCCCACACCTGGTTGACCGCACGATCGATCAGACCGCGCTCGGTGTCGTTGAGCTTGTCGATGTGACGGCCCATCTGCCCGATGATCGACTTGAGCATCGCCAGCGCGTCGACGAGATAATCCTCGTCCTGCGCCACCAGCGTCTCGTCGATCATCGAGAACGGATTGAGGCTGAACCCGTCGCGCAGGCGAAACTCGACGAAGTTGCCGCCCAGGCTCTTGGCCATATGCTCGAACGAGCGGCCGTCATCGATCACGATGATCTTGGCGCCCACGCCGGCGAACGCCGCGCACAGCTCCTGCAGCGCGACCGACTTGCCCGAGCCGGACTTGCCGAACACCGCGACATTGTGGTTGCCGGCCTTGTTCTCGAAGGGCGACCAGAAGAAAGGCTGACCCCGACGCCCGACGAACATCAGGTGCGGCAGCGAGCCACCCAGATACTCGCCCTGGATCGGCAGCATGTTCGCCGCGGTCGAGGTCAGCATCGTGCGCAGCCGCTTCATGCGCTTGAGGTCGCTGTCGAGCCCGTTGCCCAGCGTCATCGGCAGGCACGACATGAACGCCATGATCTGCAGGAACCGCTCGTCGAGCAGGTCCCACCCGGCCGCCTTGTACATCGACTTGACGGTGCGCTCGTTGGCGTCCCCCTGCCCCTTAGGGCTGATGATGCCGACCGCATAATAGGCCTGCACCAGCTTCTTGCCGAGGCGCAGCTCCTGGGTGACATGCTCCCATTCGCGGCTCTGGTCCTTCAGCTGCGGGAGCAGCCGCGCCGACTTCGAATCGGCGAGGCTCGACGTGCGCATGAACTTGTAGCCCGCCTTCGACGAAGCGGCCTGTTCGTCCTGGTAGCACAGGCATAGCGACGTGAGAGTCGGGCACCCCGGGCGCAGCTTGTCGGAGAACATGTCGCCGATCAGCTTCTGCACGTCCCACGGCGCCCAGCGGTTCGGCAGGTTCCTGACCGAGAAGAAGCGATAGTCGAACGTGTCGGGCCGGATCTCCTGATACTGCGTCTCGCCCGACAGGTTCGTCACCGCGCGCAGCGGCTCGACCGATACCAGCAGGCGGTCGGCCTGGACGACGGTCTGGACGTCGCGCCGCACGCATTGGTCGGCGATCGGATCGAGTTCTGAATATTCCGAGACGTGGTCGGAGACGTCGAACGCCGGCGCGGTGATGTCGTCGATCAGCGCGATCAGATCGACCGGCTTCAGCCGGGTTGCCGGCATGTCGATCGACTGCAGCGTCGAGACGATGCTGTCGCGGACGCCGGTCAGCTCCTCCGGTGTCGCCTTCCCGCTACGGATCGAGACCGACAGGAAGATGCGATGGTTGCGGACGTGGAACGGTCCGTCCTTCGACATCGATACCCATGCGCCGTGACGCAGGAACGCCGACCGCCGCTCGGCGATCTTGCGATGGATGCCGCCCGCCTTGTAGCGCGGCAGCGCATATTGCGCGATCAGCGCGCCCACACGCGGGCTCTGGAATGCGAGCAGCTGGACCCGCGCGCTGGGCGGGACGCTCTCGGACAGCATCTGCGCGATGATCTCCCCGGTGCGCTCGTCCGCACCCATGAGCGGCGCGAGTTCCAGCGCGAACGCGATGCTGTCGGTCTGGTAGAACAGGTCGTGCCGCGCGTCGTAGCTGCGATACGGCAGCCACTGCGACAGCATCGGCGCGCCATGCGAGGGTGTTCCCTGGTCGGGTGCGCGCGTATCGCCGAGCAGGCGGGCTATGAAGCCGGTCTTCGCCATGACGATCAGTCCTCCACGCGCGGCGAGAAGGTCGCTGGGCGGTTACCCGGCGTGCTCGACGCGAGTTCGGGCGAAGCCGGCTTCTGCGTCGCGGCGATCGGCACACCCTTGCCAGCAGCCGCGTCGCGCGCCCTGGCCCGCGCGGCCGCGACCGCTGCCGCACTTGGTGCGCCGACCGCGCTCGCCGCACCTGCGGCCGCTGCCGGGGCGGCGACCTGCGCGACCTCGGCGGGCACCGGGGGAAGCGCGGCGATCGGCGCGCCGAGCTGCGAGAGGATCTCGGGGCTGACGTTGAGCGTCTGCGTCGCGGCAAGCGCCGAACCGTGGCCGTCGGTCGCCGCCAGCCACTGGCCGTTGTCGACCACCGCCTGCACGACCGCGGTCTCGTGGAAGCGCCCAGCCGCGTCGACATGCGAGGGGAACACGATCCGCAACACCTTCTGCGGCCCGACCCCCGCCGCCTGCGCCGGCACCGGCGTCGAGGCATAGGCGATCCGCTGCGTTCCCCCGCTGTTGCGCGCGGGTGCCTGGTACGGGCCTGCCGGATGATAGCCGCTGTCGCCGGTGATCTCGGCCAGCGCCTTGTCATCGATGACGGTCGCCGGCGAGCAGCTGCCGCCCTCGGGCGCGCCGCACGCGAACTTGCCCGAGATGTTGGTCCCCAGCGTGGTGCAGCTGGCGAGCAGTCCCAGGCTCGCGGTCGTCGCCAGCGCCGCAATACGCTTCGCGCGGGCGTGCGGGCGATAGTCGGAAACCGGGCAGGCCGGCAGGCGGATCACGGATCGGGTCACGACTTGGCTCCCTTCAACCATTCGACGAGCTGGGCCTTGGGCTTGAAGCCCTCGATCACCGCCCCGTCGGAGCGGACGATGACGGGCGTTCCGTTGATGCCGTGCGCCCTGGCGAACGCCTCGTTCTCATCGAGACCGCTGGTGTCGCACTTCGCGCCTGCCGGGACCGGGTTCTGCGCATAGGCCGCGCGGACCGCCGCATGACGATCGCGGGCGCACAGCACCTGGTCGGCGATCTCGCGGCTTCCCAGCACCGAGATCGGTCGCTCGATCACGCGCACGTTCATCGTCTCGAGCGCCTGACTGAGCGCGCGGCAGTAGCCGCAGTGGAAGTCCGAGAAGACGGTGACCGTCTGCGTACCCGATCCCCAGGTGATCGCGCCCTTGCTCGACAGCCGCGACACATCGAGCGTGCGGGCGACAGCGGGCTGGGTCGTGACGCGCGCACCCGCCCTCGCCGCGCCGGCCTCGGGCGCATCGGCCGTGGCATTGGCCTTTGCCGCGCCGCCCACCAGCATATCGGGATTGAGCGCGAGCAGCTTGGCGGCGGTCAGATCCTGCCGCGTCTCCATGTCATAGACGCGGCCGATGACGAGATAGCGCGCCGACTTGTCGACGTAGAACAGGTTCGCACCCGCCACGACCTCGCACAGCCCGTCGACCTTGGAGCAGTCGATCGCATCGACCTTGGTCTTGGGAAGCCGCTTCTGCAGCGCGACCTGGACCTGCGCGCCGATCGGCGCTTCGGCCGAGCCGGTCAGCAGCATCGCCGCCCCCGCCATCGCGCCGATCATGATAGTATTTGCCATGTGACCGCCTCCTTCCGGGCTCAGTTCTGGATGAAGACGCCTTCGAGGAAGACGATCTCGACATCGATGCCGGTCGGCATCTCGATGATGGGCTGGTACTGTTCGGCGCGCTCGATCAGGTATTTGGAAACTGTTCGACCGCTCTCGTCGGCGCCGCCGCCCAAAGCGCGCAAACCGACGTTGCCGATGCTCGGGGTGCGATTGATCCCTCCTTTGCCGTCTGTCTCGAAGGTTGCGAGTGGCTGGTTGAAGGCAGTGTTCAGCGCATTGCCTGCACCACCTACAAGCCCGGCAAAGAAAGCTTGCATCGCCAAGGAGCCCTCGCGACTGACGACACGGCCGCGCACGCCGGTCTTGCCGGCGAAGCTGATGAAGCCCTTCACGTCCGACACCGCGAACCGGCCATTGGCCTGCGGACAGGTCATCCGCTGCAGCTTCACATAGACCTTCTCGGAAGAGAGATCGCCGCGCGCCGCGCCGTTGATGACGCAGCCTTCGATCCGCGTCGTGAGCAGCTTGCCGTTCTGGTAGACCGAGCGCGCCGGGCCGGTGATGCGCAGGATCACCGGCAGCGGATCGGTCTGCGACTGCACCCCCGCCGAGGCGTCGACGCCGACGATGACCTTCGCCTTCGCGATCGAGTTGGGCGGCAGGTAATTGGGGCTGTCGGTGTAGCTGGTCGTGCCACCCGAGATCCGAGTCGCGGTGCCCGAGGGGCCGCCCTCGAACGACACCAGCTTGATCGAGCGCGACTGCGACACCGCAGCCGCTGCCGCCTCGCCCGCCGTCATCGGCGCGCCGGGAGTGCGGTAATTGGGCTGGCCGGGGCCATACATCTGCGTCGGAGCCGGCGCGGCCGGCGCGGCGTTACGCTGCGCGATCTGCTGGCGAAGCTGGTCGTTCTCCTGCTGATAGGCGCTCATGACCCGCTGGCCATCGCTCGCCATCGACTGCTTCTCGCCCTGGAGCGCGGCGATCTGCGCCTGCAACTGCTCCATCTGCGCGCGCTGGCCGTCGACGCCCTTCAGCTGATTGTTGATCGACTGCATCTGCGCTTCGGATGCGGCCTGCCATTCACGCTGCGACATGTTCCGGTTGACCATGTCGTCGGTGGTGATCTTCACCTCCTTCCCGTCGGTGCCGACCGGCTTCAGCTTGGCATCGTCGCCCATGACGTACCAGGAGCCCAGCACCAGCGCGACGGCGCCACCACAGCCGAGGTAGAGCAGCTGCTTCTTGCGGACGGCATCGTTGCCGGCCATCAGCTCGCTGTCCCCGCCCTCCTCCGGCTCGGTATCGAGCTGCTTGGCACGGTTACGCTGGAAGATGTCCTTGAGGCTCATGGCCGCACTCCGTTGGCGAGGCCCGAAGGCGTGACGATATAGGCGGTGGTGGCTTCACCGGGCTTGAGGTTGGGGTTGGCGACCGAGACCGCGATCGCGTTCGACGGTGCGATCGTTCCCTCGCCCAGCGCGACCGGAACCTTGCCCCGGTTCTCGATCCTGAGCGTGCGGCCTGCGAGGCTGGCGCCGCGATACTCGGCGACCATCTGGACCTTGAGCGAGCCAATCATCACCGGGTCGGTGACCGCGGGCCTGACCTCGAACCCTTCGAGCGGCGCGGACTGGAACATCGCCTGGACCAGCGTGGCGGACGCCTCCTGCGGCGATGCCGCGACGGCCGCGACCTGCGTTTCCGCGGCGCCACCGATATCCTTGTTCTCGACGAACACCTGCTGCGCGTCGTCGCCGGCGAGCCGGCACGAGAATTTGTACACATAACCCTTCGACGTCGTGCCGAAGAACGACACGTTCGGCCGCGAATAGGCTTCCGGGACCGACACATAGATGTCGCCCCGGGTCGGTTCATTGACCACGGTGAAATCGTCGGTATCGACCCCGGTGGTCAGCTTCGAGACGCTGGCGAAGCGATCGTCCTTGAGGCTGACGCGGGTCAGCCCCGACTTCGACATCGTGCAGGCGACCTCGCTGTTGTCCTTTGCCAGCACATGCTCGTCGGCGAAGGCCGGCGCGGCGAGGACCACGCCGCCCGCCACGATCATCCCCGCCCCGATCAGGCGCGATAGCGAACACAGGCGCGATGCGAAGGCGGTCCCGCCCCCGATCAGCCCGACTGCGACCCAGGCGGTCATGCGTCGTCTCCGATGGTTGCCGCGGCGTCCTTGTCGGCCTTGGTGACCATCCCGAAGCCCTTGAGCTGGAGGGTCAGGCCGCGATACGCCCAATAGAAGCGGAAGGTCTTCGGCTCGGCGGTGACCGACTTCGAGCCGACGACGGTGTGCAGCGTGCCGGTCACTTCCGAGGTCAGTTTCTCGGGATCGACCTTCATGCCGGCGAGCGTGAAATACTGGCTGATGCTCGATCCGCGCTGCTCGTTGAGGATCTTCATCAGGTCGCGCTTGAGCGAACCATGTGCTTCCGGCGTGGCGATCGCCAGGATCGAGTCCATCCAGTATTCGAGATTTTCGGGCGAGCGGTTGAGCGTCATCAGCGCGGTGTCGCGCGTGACCATCTCCAGATACTGCTCGCTGACCCCGCTCGACGAGAGCGTCAACGGGGAGCGGACGATCGGCTGCAGGACGATCTCCCGGTCACGGGTCGCGCCGACCAGGAACAGCAGCACCACGAGGCCCGCGAGGACCAGCGCGACGATGCCGAGCATGTTGCGCTGCTTGAGGACGCGCTGCGACTGCGCGAGACCGACAGAATAATCCATTTAGCCCACCATCACGCGAAGGTGGGAGGGCGGCGTCGCCTTCAGCCCGGTAAAACTCGACGGCAGGTGCCAGTAGGCCATGTGGAGAATCCACGACGTGGCCTTGCCGGCTTTGAGTTTCCGAAATCCCCACCATCCGAGCAACGAGACCATCAATCCGATCACGACGTGCTGCGACAGGATCCCCCAGATGAAGGGGATCGCCATCGCGAGGAACTCGTCCAGCGTCCAGAAGCCGATCAGCTCCGGGTCGTCGAGATGCGAAGGGATGGTGTACCGGTCCATAAGCTAAGCCGCCCTCCCAGCGGTTGATCCAGCCGACGCCTCAGATCGTCGCGGTGACGGTCGAGGTGACGATCGGGATACCCGTGCCCGCGCCGACACCGACGGCGACGGGAACGGCCACCTGGCCGAGGCTGAAGCGGCCCGACGCCAGCGCGACGATGCCGCCGGCCAGGCTCATGACGGTGATGATCTTGCCGCCCGAGCCCTCGAGGAAGTCCGTGAACTTCGTCAGCGCGGTATTGAACGTCGTATCGGCGCCGGCGAACGCCGCCGACGCGCCCAGGACCATCACCATCGCGATGATCGCCAGGCCGAGAAGGACGCCATTGATCTGGCCACCCTTCGGCATTGAAAGTGCAGACATGCTCTTTCCCCTTGAAAGACGAAGCGGATTGCTGCGTCACCCTTAAAAGGGAGGAAGAAACTGACTCCCGCAAGATGGAAAAAAATTACACTATTTGTCTCGCGCCAAGTACATCTTGGTCGCCCGGAACAACGCCCCGCCTACTGCGGATTCTAAGGCGGTATGACTTGGATCAGTGTAAGAAAATTACACTATTTGTTGATGCGCCTTGCCGGAGGAGATCCGGTTACGCATCGTATCGCATCTGGTCGGCTTTATGCGGCCGATGGCGACACCCGCCACTTTGTCGTATGGTCCGATATGCCCCAGGCGCTTTATACCTTCAAAGTGGATCACTCGCTGTTCCGCCTCGCCGTGGATGCGATGCGCATTCATTCATTGGCCACATGCGGATTTGAGACTGTTTCCGCTACCTCTATGAAAGGGTTGGAGAACTTCGTCGTTTGCCGTGATCCTGCCCCCTTTGTTCACGAGGCGCGAGATGCCGACATCCCCGGTCCGATTCGGGTCACGTTACGCATTCAGATGCACCAGAATGACCTGTTTCAGCGCGCGCGTGCCCATGCTGGCGACGCATCCGGATCGCTTGCGCCAATTCGGCTCACCTTCATTATCGGGCTACTCGCCGCATTTCATGGAACATTTACGGAGAGTTCATGAATCGCGCTGCGTGGCGGTGGTTGACAACGTGAACGGATAGATGCGTATTAGACCCCTAACGGGGGTCGCAGTATGTACCACCAGTCTACAAAGGCTTCAGTCTGCGAAGATCGGCAACAACGTCTTCACGCGTTGTTCATGGCTGAGTGGCGTCTGAAGAAAGTGACAAATGCCGAAATGGCTCGCCGCCTCGGCAAGAGCCTTAGCCTCGTCAACAAAATCCGAGCCGGCCAAACGCCCTTCACAGGGCGACTGATCGACCAGTTTGTTGATATCCTGCAGATCGACCCTGTCCGCGCCTATATCGCCGTCGACATCCTTCACGAGCCGATGGTGTACTACAGCCCGAGGTTCGCGACCGCAGTTACCGAAAGCCTCGAGTATTTCTCGGCAATCCTTTCCGATCCCGACATCCCCGAGATAGTGACTGGCTCCGAACGCGGCATCGGTCGAACTGGGCTGACCGGCTGAAGTCGGTCGTCGACACTACCAGTCTCGAAATGTACCGCCCCGTCTTACCGTCACATCACCTTGCGCTAAGCGTCCGAGTGGCAGAATGACGCTTGCTTATGCCCAGCGACCCATCCGAGATCAAAAAAAGCACGCGGTCCATGCGCCTGAAAAAGGAGCGGGAAGACAATGCGGGGTACCGGCGGTCGACCGTGGCGCTGTCGCCCGTAGCATTAGCGATCGCAGAGCGACTTCAGGATCGTCTGGGCCTCGGCTCCAGGGAAGCTGTCATCAACGCGGTTTTCGAGCGCATCGACTCCGATCGATATCTCAAATACGAATTTCTAGGGCCAGAGGGCTTCCGTTCGCCACCATCGCTGGCCGAACCCGAGGCTTCAAACCACGAGACAGCGGACCACGGACATGCGGCAAAGGCCACCAGCTGACGAGTCGGGTCATGCCATTGTCGATTTTCTCGACGAGCATCGACTGCCGCACAGCCCCGAGAATTACGGCTTCGCTCACACCTATTTCGAAGGTGCTGACGAGGCCCATTTCATGGCCGTCGCCAATCTGATCGACGGCGGTTATCGCCTCCGACAGGAAGACGTGCGAGCGATTTCGGCACCAGCGGATCTCCATGGCACCGCGACGACGATCGGCGAGCTCTCAACAGAGGTCATGCACATCATCGGTGCAACTACCCAGGAGGCAAATGCCTTCGTGAAGACCCTGACGCTGACCGCGGCCGAACTGGTCTCCGCCGACGGAAGCATCCATAGCGCGGTCGCGCGCATGACCGCCCAGGCAGAGCGCGCCGAAGAGCGGTTGAAGCAGATGAGCCTTCAGACGGCCCTAGTCCGCGAGCGCCTACGCTCGCTGGGCGTCGATACTGACATCGATCCTGCTACCTCGCTCCTCAACCGCATCGCGATCGAGTCGGTGCTCACCGCTGCACTCGGGCGGGAAGGCCCTACCCTTCTTGCGCTGGTTGCGCTCGATCAAGTCACCTCGATCGGGGCGACTCATGGGATCGGCGTCGTCGAGCGGGTCCTGCGCGCGCTGGGCCAGACATTGCGGGATCATTGCATGCCGCACCGGGTCGGCCGCTGGAGGCAAAGCGGATCGCCATCGTGTTCGACAACTGCGACCACGAAGCCGCCCGCGATATGCTGAACGCAGCCCGCAAGGCATTCTCGAGGCGAAAGCTGCAACGCGTCGAGAATGAGACGCCGATCGGCGAGGTGACATGCTCGGCGGGGCTCGTACTCGCCCCCAACGCTGTCTCAGAGGATCTGATCGCAGACGCTGCCGATGCGCTGGCCCGAGCTTCGAATGCCTCGGGCAACCGGGTTATTCTTGAGCAGCCAGCTGCGCGCCCATTCCCGTGAAATCTGATGCTCGCCGGCACCGCAACCTATCGCGCGGGGAAATGCCTGTAAAACGTCGAGATCGAGACGCCGATCGCGCGCGCGATCTCGCGGGACGACATCTCGGTTTTGAGCAGCTTTGTCGCCGCGTTCCGGCGTTCTTCGGTCATCATCGTCTTTCGCCCCCCGAAGCGGCCCTTGCGCCGTGCAACGGCCAAGGCAGCAGTGGTCCGCTCACGGACCAGCTCGCGTTCCATCTGTGCCATTGCCGCCAAAATGTTGAAGACGAGCCGTCCCGCCGTTCCCGAAGTGTCGATCCCATCAGTGATCGAGCGCAGCCCGATCCCCTTCTCGTCGAGGTCGGCCGACAGATCGACCAGCCCCTTCATGGTGCGGCCGAGGCGGTCCAGCTTCCATACGACCAGCACGTCCCCCGATCGCGCATAGACGATCGCTTCGGCCAGGCCAGGCCGGTTCACTTTTGCCCCGCTGGCCTTGTCGGAATAGAGCCGCTCGCAGCCGGCTTGCTTCAATGCCTCGATCTGGGGCGTCAGATCCTGGTCGGCCGTCGACACCCGCGCATAACCGATCAACATGCAATTTTCCCGAAACTCATCGACAACGGCCCTGTCGCTGAGTTACTAACGGAAATGGGTTTTGAGAAGTGCGCATTTTTGCCAACTCCCAACGGGATCGGCCGATCGCGTTCACGGACGGCGGTATTCCCATGAGGGCGTCGCAAATCAGATCATTTGCGAGGTGGTCGGTGATACCTCCGATCTCCGAGCCGAGCGAAGCGAGGGGATTGATCCGCGAAAGCACGAGTCCTTGGCGAAATGACCTACGCGTCGGGGACCCGACTTCGTCATACATCCCTCACTTCGTGCTTTCGCGGATCAATGCGAAGGGCGGAGTTCGTGCTTTTGCGGATAATTGCAAAGCGGGGCTACGGTGACGCACGCCACGCGAGTTGCCAAGGGGTCCGGGCAGATGCCGATAAATCAGGGCGACCTTTTCTCACTCGACAGCCCGCTCATGAGCGAGGTGCGCGGCGAGCGGTCATTGATGGCATTTCCATTTTTCGCACTCAGCAAGGGCAAATGGACCAAAACTCTCGCCTATAAAACCGACAAGGTTTCGATCGAGATCGTCCCTACCGCCAAGGGCGTTGCCACGATATACGATAAAGAAATCGTTTTATATATCGCTAGCTTGATGGTTGCGAAACTCGAAGCGGGCGAGCAGGTCTCACAGGATTTCTACTTTACGGCCCACGACCTGTTTTGCGTTACCGGCAACAACACATCGGCGCGATCGTACGCGCGCCTTTCGCAGGCATTGGAGCGGCTCCAAGGCACTCAGATCAAAACCAATATCGAGGCTGGAGGCGAAGGCGAGGAGGGTTATTTCTCGTGGCTCTCGGAGGCGAAGCTGTATTACACCAAAACCGGCACGAGCGATGGTGACAAGCGCCTCAAAGCAGTTAGGGTACGTCTATGCGACTGGCTTTTCCGAGCCATTCTTCACGATCGGCAGGTTCTGGACTACGCACCAGCCTATTTCCAACTCGGCCCTGTCGAAAGGCGGCTTTACGAAATAGCTAGATCCAGTTGCATCAGTGGCCCTTACGAACTGACCCTCGACAATCTACGTCTCCAACTCGGTTACCAGAACTCACTCGCTCATTTTCGACATGCCTTGAAGGCAATACTCGAGACAAACTCCATCCCAGATTACCGCGTGACGCTATTTGATGCTCCGCAGGCTGAACCAAACGCTACGCCTCGACCTGGTCGGAAGACCGGACATTGTCAGGTATTGATCGAGCCAAAGGTAACCCTGCCACTAATCGCCACCACGGTTGCATGATTCGACTCATGCGATGCTTTCTGCGGCATTCATCCGCGAAAGCACGAAGCCATCACACCGATTGATCCGCGAAAGCACGAATCCTGCCCTAATTGATCCGTGATAGCACGAGCGATTTATCTGTTTGATCCGCAATAGCACGAACTGCCGGCGCTTCCGCCCGTCCACGAAATTTTGCAGAGTTCGCCAGCCGGCACACCGCCGGATAGGAAGCGGCCGTGATCACATAAACGAATGCCCGGCACGAATGCCGGGCACCCTGGAACGAAATGAGCGATGCTTGCCGGCATCGACCAGGCTTCAGACGCCCCTCTCATACTCGTTCTCGAACTACGGTTCAAGGGAGCGCGCTTCGCGCCACGCTCTAGTTTTGCCTTGGTCCCGGCCCCACGAAGGGGACGGAAGATGGGAGTTGTTACCCTCGCGAAAGCGAGCTTCATGGCGCTCGACCGCATCGAGCGGACGCAGCCGAGAGCACGATCGGGCGCGGCAAACCCGACTCGAGCGCATGTTCACCCAAACAGCCGAAAGGCCGGCACATTTGAGGATGACTTCTTTTACAGCTACGCGAAGGGCGAACCCGACCGGCTCTACAAGCAGGCGGCCGAGCTGCTGAAGCACAAGAACGCGGTACGTCGCATCGCCCGTGCCGAGGGCCGCCAGCTCACCGAGGACGAACGCCTCGCCACCCTGATAACCAACACAGCATTGCGCGTGTTTGAGCAGCTTACGACTTTGGCGCGAACGTGCGCCGGCAAGGTGTTCCCGACCTGGGAATGGATCGAGGCGGCTGCCGGCGTCTCACGCGCCAGCGTCGGACGTGCGCTGGTGGCGCTCACCAGCATGGGCCTTCTCGACAAGCAGCGGCGATGCGTGCCGATCGATCCCCCGGCCGATCGCCCCAAGGCACGCAATGCGCAGACCTCCAACGTCTATCGCATGAGCTTCCCCAACCGGCTTACCCGCTTCCTTCCGCGTCGTCTCCGGCCTGTCCCCCTCCCCGACGATGTGGTGCAGCGCGAGGCCGATCGTATCGAGCAGATCGAGGCTATGCGCCTCTGGCGTTCGCCCCGTCAGGTTGTCGCCGAGGAGATCGAGGACGCCGGCTTGCGGCAGGTGCTGGACCGCCTTGCCATCGCTATCGAGAAACAAGAGTCTCAAAAAAATGGTCAACCGCTCCTTAATTCATCTCTTCAAGGGACAAACGGAGTTGGCCTAGTCGGCCAACGCTTTGACGCCTGACGGCGAAAGCAGTCCTGAGACGATCGGATGCGCACAACCCCAACCGAAAATGCCCAGCCGCAAAGTAGGACGCGCCGCTTCGCGTCGCGATGCTCCCGAGAGGAGCAGGCGTTTACCGTCGCGCTCAAATGGCCGCCTTCGTGCTTGGTGCAGCCGTTTTTGGTGCGTCATCGCCACCGTAGCGCCATGCTGAGCACCCGACTTGCGTTTGAAAACGCAGCCCACCTGGTAACTTATGGGCGATTCAGCGGTTAATGGACCGTCAGCATCTTGCTGCTAGGTGGTCGGCATGCCCCAAGCGACACTTCAGGCCTGGCTTTCACTCTATGCCGCGGTCGGCGTCATGGTGGCGATGTGCGCTGTCCTTGCGATGATAAAGACCGCCCACGATTATCGTACGGGAACCAGTAAGCTCCCCACCGCGACCGTCCTCGACAAGGTACTCGTTGCACCCCGGTTATGGATACGTTGGCAGATCAACTATCTGCTCGGCGCGCCGGCGATCCTCGGAATTGCGATCTATTACGCGCACTACCTCGGGTTCGATACTCTTGTAGATGTGTAAGCGAGTAACTGGACCCCCCTGCCCCGGAATTCCTGTCGATCCACTGCCAAACCGGCGGTCTGAATCGATGCTGTCCTGAACGATCCGGTGCTCCACCCTCGAGTGATCGCTGTGACATAGTCCATCGTCTCGCGAAACGGCGGAATACGGCGCATCGATCGAACGCGTCCTGGACCTGCATTGTATGCGGCCAAGGCTAGATCGACCCGCTTGAACTCATCCAGATGCGCGCGGAGGTATCTGGCCCCTCCCCTCAGGTTCGACAACGGATCTCTCGAATTGAAAACTCCAAGTCCACGCGCTGTACCGGGCATCAATTGGGTAAGGCCAACGGCGCCCTTCGGTGATACGATCAATGGGTCATAGCGGCTTTCCTGGGCCACCAGTGCATCGAAAAGCCCGACTGGCACACCAGCTTCGCACGCCACGGCCTGGATCAAAGGGTAATATTGAGCCCGCCGAGCTTCGAGCCAGCCTGGAAAATCGCCGCGTGGACGGTAGGGTGTGATTGAGCAAGCCTGTGGGGTGTAGAGATAACTTGCCATATCGGACATCGCCGCCCGGCGAGCTCCCCCCGAAACCTGGCCAGTCTGCATCCAAAGGGGCACCGATATATGCGACGTGCTTATTGCCTCCTCTTGGGGTTCCATTACGGGGCTGCCGAATGATCTGAAGTCATTGCCTAAAACGGCTTCCATGCTTGGTACTGGCGGCGTTCCGTCTGTTCGCATACCCCGCGTTCTCGGGCCCACATCGATGACGGCTTCAACTGCCTGCCCATCAAATGTCATTACCTCGGCCTGCTTAGCTGCCGATGTTTGCGCCCATAGCAGTGCCATAACACTACCCACTACGCATAAGCTCGAGTTCGATCGCGTGTTCATCGATCATTGAACATCATGTTTCGAACAACCGCACAACGTGGAAAAAAATTCCACTATCTCCCAGCGCTTAATCCAGACTAAGTCAGGCAAACCCCCGTGGGTAGCAGCTAGATCACAGATATCTGCTGGATGGGTATCAGCTAGCTACCACATAGGTAGCGGTTGCCAAACTGCTAGAGAGCGGCTAGCTATCCAGTCGTTCGAACTATCACAGGATCGGTCATGGCTGCTGTCGTGGCATTCGTCTCACAAAAAGGCGGTGTAGGAAAAAGCACCTTGGCAAGAGCCCTTGCTCGCGAGGCGGCGGCAGGCGAACTGCGGGTTAAAATCGCCGATCTCGATACTCAACAGGGCACTTCGGTCGATTGGCACCGAGCACGCCTTGGCATCTCCATCGAGCCGATTGTGTCGGTTGAGGCATTCAAAACCGCGTCTCAGGCCCTGGCCGCTGCAGACGGCTTCGATCTGCTTATCATCGACGGCCCCGCTCGGACCAGCAAAGCTACACTTGAAATTGCACGGTCATCGTCACTCGTGGTTCAACCCACCGGCGCATCCTTGGACGATCTCAGGCCTGCCGTCCGCGAATACCATGCCCTTGTTAAGGAGGGTATCCCGACTGGACGGCTCGTTTTTGCGCTCAACCGCATTGGAACTTCGGCTGAAGAAAATGACGCGCGGGCGTATTTGACCGAAGCGGGGTATAATGTCCTCGACGGTTCGATCGTGGAACGACCAGCATACCGGCAAGCGCAGAACCAAGGCCTGTCAATTACCGAAACCAAATTCTCCGGCCTTAACCAGCGGGCTGATACTCTGATCCAATCCCTAATCGACAAAGTAGCGGGGTGAATGATGGCCGATATCTCGAAGCTAAAGAAGGCTACTCGTTTGGGTTCACCCCCACCAATCAGTGAGGCGAGCCAGAATTTGGATGCACCCGAAGTAGCCCCCGCCCCTCCGGCTGCACCGCTGGTAACCGCAACCCGCATTGACGCCCGCAGTTCGCGCAAGACTAACCGCACTCAACAGTTTGCGACTAGGGTCACACCCGAATGGGACAATCGAATCCGCGAAATAGCTCAACGTGAGGGTCTGCTTCTTACAGAAGTGCTCGAGAAGGCACTCGACGCTTATGAGAATCTGCTAGCTCAAAGGTAGCTAGCCGCTAGATACCAGCCATCTCAACGCTAGATAGCGGAGGTCTAACTGCTAACACGGTGATCTTCCGCTAGCTGCTAGCCAGCAGCTACTGAGTCACCTAGGACGGGAGAGAAGGGGGTCAGAGGCAGCGAGAAAGGATCGGTCATGCCCCTCGTTGCGCTAAAACCCACCCAGACCATCGTGGACATCGTCGGCGCCCTCGGCGGCACCTGGCACGGCTACAACGCCATGTGCCGTTGCCCGGCCCACGCCGACAGCGACCCCAGCCTCTCGATCCGGCAGGGCCATGACGGCATCCTCGTTCACTGCTTCGCCGGTTGCGCTGCCGAGGACGTACTCCGCGAGATCGCCCGCATCAGACCCGGACGCACCTATGACCCACCCGCTGAACAGCGTGCCGGCAGACCCGCCAACGTCGAACGGCTGTGGAACGAGGGGTTGCCGATCGCCGGAACGCCCGCGGAAGCCTATCTCCGCTTTCGCGGCATCACCGGCGCCTTCGACGACCTGAGCTACCACCCGCGCTGTCCGTGGGGACCGAAACCGCATACGCGGTTCCTCCCGGCGCTGCTGATCGCGGCGCGGGAGGGGCGCACGCTGCGCTCGATCCAGCGCATCTTCCTCGACCTCGCGCATGGCGGCTATCTCGACAAGGCTACGCTCGGCACGCCGGGAGGTGCGACCTGGCAGGGCATGCGCGTCACCGACACATTGGCGCTGGGTGAGGGGTTCGAGACCTCGGCCGCCTTCACCCAGATCCACGGCATCCCGTGCTGGGCGACGCTCGGCGCGGCGCGGCTCGACCGTGTCCACATCCCCGATAGCGTCACCACGCTGATCTTCGCCGAGGACAATGACTTCGAGGGCCGACGCGCACGACGCAAGGCGTGGGCCGCCTATCGGCCGCGCGGGCTGACGCTGAAGCGGATGCCGCCACCCTCACGTTATGGCGACTGGGCCGACGTCGTGAAACCCGGAGCCTGAGAGGGAAGGGGGGTCGGGGTCGTGAGCTGCACGAGCAGCCACAGACCCGGAGACCCCCATGAGCGACCTGTTCGACCCTGCGCCCGCGCGCACCGACCACGCTACCGCCGCCGCTCGCCTGCTGATCCCGGCGATCGCCAGTGAGCCGAAGATCACGCGCGCGATGCTCAATGACGCGATGATCCGCGCCTATGGCGGCACCGACGCCGATGGTCACTGGACCCAGCGCGAGAGTTTCGAGGTGCTGGAGCATGCGACCGCGCTGGCGGTATGCGCAGCAGGCACCACGCCGGCGGTCGACGCCGCGATCGGGCTTATGGCGCGCCTTCCTACCCAGACCGTGCGCAGCGAGGAGCAGATCGACTGGCAGCAATTCTCGACGCCGCTCGATCTCGCCACAATCGCGGTGATGCTCGCGGCGGTTCGGGCCGATGACATCGTGCTCGAACCGAGCGCCGGTAACGGTCTCCTGGTCGCGGGCCTCCCGCCGATCGCGGCGCTTCAGCTCAACGAGATCGATCCCGCGCGCCGCGCGCGGCTGTCCGCCACTTTCCCGAAAGCCAGCGTTACCGGCCACGACGGCGCGCAGATCGCGAGCGTCATGGCGTCCGCGCCTCGTCCCAGCCTCATCCTGATGAACCCGCCGTTCTCGCGCTCGCTCGGCCGCGGTGCCGACGCGCTCGCGGCGGTCCGCCATCTGCAGGCGGCGATCAAGCGGGTCCGCCCTGGCGGGCGCGTCGTCGCGATCATGCCCGACTGGTTCTTCAACTCGGCGCGTATGGGCGCAATCTGGTCGACGACGCTCGCCAGCGTCGCGCTCCGAACATCGATCCGGCTGACCCATGCCTATGGCAAGCACGGGACGGGGGTCGCGGTGCGCCTCTATGTCATCGACAAGACGGTGGGTGATACGACGACGATCACGGTGCAGCGCCGCGATGTCAGCGACCTGGTCGACGCGCTGGTCATCCCGTCCCGTCAGGATCTGATCCCGGAGACCGCCACCCCGACGCCGGTCAAGCGGGGCGGGGGGCTGTCGCTCCTGCGCAGCGTCAGGTCGAAGCCCGCTACCACCCCGCGCATCTTCCGCGCTCCCGCGAGGAACGAGGTTCTGCCGGTCGGCTACCAGGTGCTCGAGACGCCGGCGCCGCTCGCCGAGCAGTCCGGTGTCTATCTGCCCTATCGGCCGAGCCGTATCGTGTTCGACGCTGCCGGCGAGCATCCGACCGCGCTGGTTGAATCGATCGCGATGGGCTCGATCCCCGCGCCGATCCCCGTCCATGTTCCTTCGCTGCCGGAACGCACCGTCACGGAACGGCTGTTGTCCTCCTCGCAACTCGAGACCGTCGTCTATGCCGGCCATGCCTGGACCCAGTATATTCCTGGCCTCAGCAAGCCCGACAAGGAGGGGGTGGGGCTGGTACTGTCCGAGGACGGACGCGCGTACCGCAAGGGCTATTTCCTGGGCGACGGCACCGGGGCAGGGAAGGGGCGGCAGGTCGCGGCCGTCATCCTCGACAACTGGCTGGCGGGTCGCCGCAAGAACATCTGGATCAGCAAGAACGAGGCGCTCCATGCCGATGCGATCCGCGACTGGACCGCGCTCGGCGGTCTCGCGGCCGACGTGCAGCCGCTGTCGCGCTGGAAGATCGACGAGCCCGTCACGATGGACGAGGGCGTCCTGTTCGTGACCTATCCGACGCTGCGCTCCAACCGCGGCGACGCCACCCGGCTCGATCAGATCATCGCCTGGGCGGGTGCCGACTTCGACGGCGTCATCGCGTTCGACGAAGCGCATGAAATGGGCGGCGTCGCGGGTGGCGAAGGGTCGATGGGCACCAAGAAGGGCTCCCAGCAGGGCATCGCCGGCGTACTCCTCCAGAACCACCTGCCAGACGCGCGCGTGCTCTACGCCTCGGCGACCGGCGCGTCGGAGGTGAACAACCTCGCCTATGCCGTGCGTCTCGGTCTGTGGGGGCCGGAGACGGCTTTTGCCAACCGCGAGGCGTTCATCACCCAGATCCGGCAGGGCGGGATCGCGGCGATGGAACTGGTCGCGCGCGATCTCAAGGCGACCGGCCTCTACACCGCGCGCGCGCTGAGCTTCGCCGGGGTCGAATATGACATCCTCCGCCACGAGCTGACGCCTGAACAGATCGCGGTGTACGACACCTATGCCGATGCCTGGGCGATCATCCATCGCGGCCTTGAAAAGGCGCTCGAACTCACCGGCGTCGTCGACGGCAACGAGGGCAAGACGCTCAACTCGGGCGCGAAGGCCGCGGCGCGCTCGCGGTTCGAAAGCTGCAAGCAGCGGTTCTTCGGGGCGCTCCTCCTGTCAGCGAAGCTCCCGACCGTCATCGCGGCGATCGAACAGCATCTGGCGGCCGATCAGTCGGTCGTGCTGCAGCTGGTCAGCACCGCCGAGGCGATCCTCGACCGCCGCCTGGGCGAACTGTCGCCCGACGAGCGCGCCGACCTCGACATCGATCTCTCCCCGCGCGAGGCCGTGATCGACTATCTGACGCGGGCATTCCCGGTCCAGCAGATGACCTTCTTCCGCGATGACACCGGCGAGGTGCGCTCGCGACCGCTGTTCGACGAGAGCGGCCACCCGGTCACCAACCCCGAAGCCGAAGCCGAGCGCGACAATCTGGTCGAGCAGCTTTGCGCGCTGCCGCCGATCGCGGCCGTGCTCGATGCCATCATCACCCGGTTCGGCACCGAGATGGTCGCCGAGGTGACGGGGCGCACCAAGCGCCTCATCACGGTGAGCGGGGGAGGGCAGAAGCTCGAATCGCGCTCGGCCCGCGCCACGCAGGCCGATTCCGCCGCCTTCATGGAAGGCACCAAGCGCATCCTGGTCTTCTCCGACGCCGGCGGGACCGGGCGGTCTTATCATGCCAGCCTCGATGCGAAGAACCAGCAGCAACGCGCGCATCTGCTCCTGGAGCCGGGCTGGAGGGCCGATCGCGCGATCCAGGGCCTGGGACGTACCCACCGCACGCATCAGGCCTGCTCGCCCCTGTTCCGGCCCGTCACGACCGACTGCAAGGGCGAACTCAGGTTCACCTCGACCATCGCGCGGCGTCTAGACAGCCTCGGCGCTCTGACGCGCGGCCAGCGCCAGACCGGGGGGCAGAATCTGTTCGACCCGGCCGATAATCTCGAAAGCGACTACGCCAAGGCGGCGCTCATCAGCTGGTATCACCTGCTCGTCGCGGGGAAGCTGACCAGCACCAACCTCACCGATTTCCAGCATCGCACCGGCCTGGAACTGCTCGATACCGACGGCGTGTTGAAGGAGGATCTCCCGCCCATCCAGCGCTGGCTCAACCGGTTGCTGGCGCTGCCGATCGGGCTCCAGAACTGCATCTTTGACGAATTCCTGGCGCTGGTCGAGGCACGGGTCGCGGCCGCGCGCGAGGCGGGGACACTCGATGTCGGCGTCGAGACGATGACGGTCGAGACCGCGACCGTGCTCGACGATACGATCCTGCGCACCGACCCGGTCAGCAAGGCGACCTCGCACCTGCTGACGATCGAGGTGACCCGGCGCCGCAACCCCATGTCGCTCGAGCGCGTGCTGCGCATCGCCGATACCGACCAGACCGCCGTGTTCGTGCGCAACGGCAAGTCGGGCAAGGTCGCGCTGCGCACCAACGCGCGCTCCTGGCTGACCGAGGACGGGGTGGCGGTGTCGCGCATCGAACTGATGCGTCCGACCCGGCACGAATATCTCGCACTCGACGATCTCTACGAGACGGCCTGGGAGGAATGCAGCCGCGCACGGTTCGAGGCGGAATGGTCGGCCGAGGTCGACGAGATCCGCGGCAAGCTCGACGTCGAGACGATCCGGCTCGCGACCGGCCTTCTGCTGCCGATCTGGTCGGCGCTGCCAAGCGACCATCTCGTGGTCAACCGCGTGGTCGATGCCGAGGGTCGCTCCTGGCTCGGGCGCATGGTGTTCCCGGGCGACGTGCCGGCGCTGTTCTCGAAGATGGGCCTCGACAGCAACGACGTGCTCAGCCCGGCCGAGGTCGCGCGCGCCGCGATGGAGGGCGGGACGGTCACGATCCGGCGACCGTTCGTGTGCGAGGTGAAGCGCGTACGCGTCAACGCCAAGCCGCGCATCGAGATCAGCGGCGCACCGGCCGACCAGCTCGCGTGGCTCAAGTCGATCGGCTGCTTCACAGAGATCATCGCCTACAAGACGCGCGTCTTCATCCCCGTCGAGACGGCCGATGCGGTTCTCGCAAAGCTGATGGCCTGACCGGCACGATAACAGCCAGCTAGCAGCAAGGTAGCCGCTTGTCGGCGAGCCCCAGTCGCCCTCCCGCCCAAGCGGGAAACGAGAGGGGAGAAGGAGCGGGGAGGGTGTCCGGGTCGGGGGAAACACCCATGCACCGGACACTTTCCCGCTCATGGAGACGATAGATGACCCAGACCGTCAAACTCGCGAAGCTGAAGCGTTCCGAGAAGAACGTGCGCACCACCCCGCCCAAGAATATCGAGGCGATGGCCGCCAGCATCCGCGCTCGCGGCATCATGCAGAACCTGCTGGTGACCGCCGCCCGCCCGAAGGGCATGTTCGAGATCATCGCCGGCGATCGCCGCTATCTCGGTGCGATGATGCTGGCCGAAGCCGGCGAGATCGTTGCCGCCGACTATGACGTGCCGGTCAAGATCATCACCGGCGACGAGGCGGACCTGCGCGAGGTGTCGCTGACCGAGAATTTCCAGCGCGAGCAGATGACCGTCGCCGAGGAATGCGTCGCGTTCCAGCACTTCCTCAAGACCGACGGTGACGTCGACGCGGTCGCCAAACGGTTTGGCCAGACCCGCCGCTTCATCGAGGGACGGCTGCGCCTCGCCGATCTTGCCGAACCGATCTTCGAAGCCCTGGCCGCGGGCAAGATCTCCTACGAGATGGCCAAGGCCTACGGCTCGACGGCCGACAAGGCCAAGCAGGAGCGCGTGTTCGAGCAGTATGGTCACTCATCCTACGTCAACGCCGACCAGATCCGTCGCGCGATCGCCAACGACACGATGAAGGCGACGGATCCGATCGCGATCCTGGTCGGTGCCGATGCCTATGTCGCCGCGGGCGGCCGCATCGAGCGCGAACTGTTCAGCGAGGACGGTGACCGCTGGACCGACCCGGAACTCGCGCAGACGCTCGCTGCCTCGCTGATGGAGGCCGAGGCCAAGCGGCTCGGCGAGGAACTGGGCGTCGCATGGGTGCGCCCCGTCGCCACGACCAGCCTCTACGGCATCACGTCCGACCTCCACCGCGTGACGCTGCCGGCAGCGCCGCTGACGGACGAGGAACAGACGCGCTGCGACAAGATCGAGGAGCGCGTGCAGGTCATCGAGAGCGATATGGAGGACGAGGGTATCGATGACGACACCTATGCCGCGCTCGATGCGGAATCGGATCGGCTGCGCGAGGAATATCAGGCGATCCACGACAAGGCGCCCGAGCTGACCGACGAGGTCAAGGGCCAGGTCGGCGTCTTCCTGACGCTCGGCCGCGACGGCAAGATGACGCTCGACACGACCTATTACAGCGAAACGCCGATCCGCCTGCCCGGGGACGATCGGCCGCTGCCGTCGTCGCCGTCGTCGCGTCGCACCGCCGACCTGCCGCCCGAGGCGGTCGCTCCTGGCGGCAAGCCGCTCAGCGCGCGGCTCCATGACGAACTGGCGGTCCAGCGCCGCGACATCCTCGCCGCCTCGATCCTCGGCGATCCGGGGCTCGCGCTCGACTATATGCTGTTCTGCCTCGCCGACCCCAGCCACGGCTACGGCCGCTACGGGACGACGGTTCGGGCAGGGCGTCCGCAGGACCCGCAGATGCCCAAGGATCAGCCCGCCACGCAGGCGCAGGTCGCGATCGCCGAAGCCCGCGAGGGTCTCGACACGTCGTGGACGGAAGGGTCGAACCCGGTCGAGCGGTTCGAGGCGTTCCGCGCGCTCAGCGACGACGCCAAGGCGGCCTGGCTCGCGGTCGTGGTGGCGACCTCGCTCGAGGCCAAGCCCGATTACAGCTCGGTCACGACCAACCCGCTCCATGCGCGGCTCGCCTCGATCCTCGAGATCGAACCCGCCAAATGGTGGCGCCCGACCTCGGCGAACTTCTTCGACCGCGTGTCGAAGGGTACGCTGCTCGCGCTGCTTACCAGCGTCGGGGGCGCGCCGCTCGCGGCCCGCTACATGGCATCCAAGAAGGGCGAGATCTCGACCAGCTGCGAGAAGCTGTTCGCCGGCGAGGCGATCACCGAGGCGGAGACCAAGGAAGCGGCGCTCGCCTGGGTGCCCGACGCGATGCGGTTCGACCTCGTGTCGGCCGCCGATGCTGACGAGGCGTTCGGCGACGAGCCCGACGATGAGGGCTTCGACGACGACGGCGACACCAATGATCTCGGTGCCGACGATGCCGGAATCGACAGCGACGAGGCGCTGATCGCGGCCGAATAGCCCCCCGATACCCCCGGCCCGTTCGTCTCCCGGGCACACCTTGGCGGCTGTCCCTCACCGGGGCGGCCGCCTTCTTTTTACCCGCGGCCCGTCACGCGTGGCCCGCGCATCGAGGGAGTTTTCCCATGACCTTTCCCCGCAAATCGACTGCGCCGCGCCGCGATATCGCGGCCGAGATCACCGACCTCATCATTGCCAAGCTGGAAGCCGGCGTCCTCCCCTGGTCGCGCCCCTGGGGGCTGACCGGGGCAGGGGGCCGACCGCTGCGGCATTGCGGCACGCCCTACACCGGCATCAACGCGCTCTATCTCTGGGCAATCGGCGACGCCCAGGGGTTCTCTGGCCGCAACTGGATGACCTACCGACAGGCGACCGAGCTGGGCGGGCAGGTCCGTCGCGGCGAGCATGGCGCGCACAGCGTCTATTATTCGACCTTCTCGAAAACAGAGGCGGACCGCGTCACAGGCGAGGCCGCAACCAAGAATATCCGGTTCCTGCGCTCGTACACGGTGTTCAACGTAGACCAGATCGACGGCCTCCCGGCTTATTATTATCCGGTGCCAGCACCGCCCGAGCCTCGCATCGAGAGCCGGCACCGCGCCGCGATCGATGCCTTTTTTGGGAGCCTGCCTGCGACCGTTCGACATGGCGGCGACCAGGCGTTCTATTCGCCGATCGGCGACTATATCCAGCTGCCGCAGCGCGGGGCATTCCGCTCGGACGATCATTACGCCAGCACGCTCGCCCACGAATATGTCCATTATTCGGGTGCGCCGCAGCGCCTCAACCGCGAGTTCGGCAAGAAGTTCGGCGACAACGCCTATGCGTTCGAGGAGCTGGTCGCCTGCATCGGCCAGTGCCTGGTCTGCGCCGACCTCAATCTGCCCGGCGAGCTGCACGACAACCACGCCAGCTACGTCGATCATTGGCTGAAGATCCTGAAGGGCGATTCAAGCGCGATCATCAAGGCCGCGGCGAAAGCCGAGCAGGCGGTGACCTGGCTCCATAACGCCGCCGCGGGTGGCGTGCCCGGGATCGACCAACCCGAAGCCCTCGCAGCATGACCTGGAGATCGCACCATGCACATCGAATTGCGCAAGCTGAAGGTGGTCGACGCTTTGTCCGAGGAAACGACCTGCTACTCGGCCGAGATCTGGATCGATGGGCAGCGCGCCTTCCTCGCCTCGAACCGCGGTCATGGCGCCGCGGACGATTACCATGCCGTCGGCAGCGTCACCGAACAGGCGGTCGATGCCTGGCTCGCCGCCAACCGGCCCGTCTCGCGGCTCGGCGACAGCGTCATGCCGCACTGCCTCGAATTCGAGGTGGCGGCGCTCATCACCCGGATCGAGGAGGCGAAGCGGCTGCGCCGGCAATGCCGGACGAAGCTGGTGACGATCGAGGGCGACCAGGTGTTCTGCTATCGGCTCAAGGGCAGGACACCCGCCATCGTGTTCGCCGGCGTGCAACGCCTCACCCCGTCGGCGCGCATGGTCAACGGCGATGACGCCGCGCTCGACGAGGCGGTCGCCGTGATGATCGCCCAGGCCGGGAAGCACGCCCCATCCTGATCGCATGACAGCTTCCACCCGATAGGACAGGATACGCACCATGCAACCGCAACGCCGCCCCCTCATCCGCGCACTCGCCTTCGACGAGGTCGGCGCCGCGATCGGCCGCCTCGTGGATGTCGCCTCGTCCGATACCGGGCAGGCCGCGCGCGTCGCGGACTTCCTGCTGGCGTGGTGGAATGGTGACGACAACGGCCACTTCCCCATCCTCCACCTCAGCAACTGCGACGCGATCATTTCCGAGGACATGCTAATTGTCATGGCCTGGCTCGCGCAGGAGCCTGCGATCTATCCCGATGCGTGGGGCTATCGTGACGCAATGGTCGACCTTGTCGGCCGATGGAGGCTGCGATGAGCGCACGGCCGTTACAACCATTATGGGCCTGCTTTCGTTTGCCCCGAACGCAATCATGGCGGCAGACCGTAGTGGGAGACTGGCATGAGCGACAATATACGGCTCGCGCTAATGCGGCAGGCGCTCGCGCTTTATGACGCGACCGACGACGGAGCGACCGTTGCCGCCTGTCATCTGCAGGCCGCGGTCGACGCGGAGCAGGGTCTGCGGCCTATGCAACCGGGCGAGGACATCGATCCTGAAATACCGGAGCAATTACGTAACTGGTTATCGTGAAGGGGAGGGGGAGCGAATTTCTGAGCGCGTGAGGCGCTCGGGAGATCGCTCATGCCCTACGATGTCGCCTTCCGCCACCAGCAGGCGCTCGACCCGAGCGCGCTGGTCACGATTGGAGCAAGCCTTCACGCCATCACCCGCGCGATCGACGACTGCCGCAACGCCGGCATCGCCTTCGAGACCGATCCCGCGGTCATCCTGCTCGCCCGCCATCTCGCAAGCGTCACCGCGCGGCAGTCCGAAGACGCGCTCCTCAAGCGGCGCTGCATGGACCGTATCGCCGAGCTGCGACAGCACCCGGCGCTGCTGACGCTCGCGGTGCGCGGCGTCGCGCACGATGCGGCCGCCAAGGATCGCTTCCACAGCGACGGACGCAAGGCGCTGCGCCGGCTCGCCGAAACGCTGGGGCTCGACCCCGCGCACTACGACCTTCGCTCGAACCGCAGCCACGCCTCCCGGTCCGGCGAGATCACCCTCCACGGCGAGGAGCTGTGGATGCAGCTATCGCTCCACGGCACCATGGCCGACCGCGAGGTCATCTACCGCCGCGTCAGCGGTCGTCACGATCACCTCGGGGAGCGCGACTGCTACGCCTCGATCCGCGACCTGCTCGCGCCCGAGCGGTTCGCCGTGCGGCTGCGCAAGGAATTGCGGCTCACACCGCCGGTCGCCGAGCCGGTCAGCCTGTTCGGCTGATCGATCACCCGTCCACACACGCGAAAGGACCGCCATCATGGGCTGGCTAAGCATGCCGCTGTCGTCGATGTTCCCGCACACAGGCCCCAAAGCCTATCTCGACGCGCAATTCACCTACGACAACCGCGATGCCGACGGGAAGGGCAAGGCGCTGCGCGTCATCGCCTCTTCCTGCCTGCGCAACAAGGTCTGGTACGCGGCCGTGGTGCCGTCGACCGACGGCACCGACGAACCCGCCTTCGCGGCCGTCTGCCTGGTCAGCTGGAATCCGCGTGCCAAGGACGGATTTGTGTTCGCCTACAAGGATAGTGCGCCGTTGCGGCGCTGAAATGGAGTATCAGTGATGATGAGGTAAGTTGAGAATGCCTCTGCTCGCCGGACTAACCTCGGGCCTCACAAGGTCTGAAATCCCGAAAGGGACGGGGAACAATAGCATGTTCGGAAAAGGCCAGATGCGTCTTAGTCGCAAATGGAGGCGATGACGGTCAGGGCAAGGTGCGTATGGTGAAGGCTACACTGCTTAAATCCCAGTCTGCAGCAATCTATATAGCGATACTGGCGAAAGCGACTGTCACGCCAGGTCCGGATGATGACAGCGGTCTCATGTCTTGGCCGCCTGTTTCTCAGCCCATCCGGTGCGCCTCTCGTCGAGGGGTTTAGTGGACGAACGGGACACCTAACCGCGCCGCATCTCCATTCAGCGTAACTACGGGATGCCCTAAACAGGCGGCTTCTGCCGGCCTGCATGGGTACGGAGCCGCCATATTACTCAAATGCCCGGGGTAATGCCCGGGACATCGACCTCTTCGGAGGCGGCGGTGCAACTGTATAAGGTCTCGAGCGATCGGGCCGAAAGCGGGGAAGACCGGGGGAAGGGCGGCAGCTGTGATTCTTCAACCACCGATCATGGGGTGTGCTGATGCTGCCAGAAACTGTGAAAGGCCGGTTGGAGGCCATTCCGGCGCTCGTTGCGTCGGGCAAAAGGGTGAATGGACTCTATCGTCTGATGGGGTCTCGCCTCCTTTGGGAGGAGGGGCTCCAGAAGATCGGATCCAACAAGGGTGCGATGACGCCGGGTATTGACGGCGAGACCTTCGCGGACTTCGGACCGGAAGACCTCGACCCGATTATCGCCAGCGTGACGGCAGGGACCTATGATCCCAAACCAGTGCGTCGGGTGTTTATCCCGAAAGGCAAGGGCAAACGGCGTCCGCTGGGCATTCCCACGCGCGACGACCGCCTCGTTCAGGAAGTGGCGCGGCAACTGCTCGAACGGATCTATGAACCGGTGTTCTCGAACGCCTCCCATGGATTCCGGCCGGGCCGGTCGTGTCATACGGCGCTTGAACACGTCAAAGCCGTATGGACGGGGGTGAAATGGCTCGTAGATGTGGATGTCGCGGGGTTCTTCGAGAACATCGACCACGACATCCTCCTGCGGCTGTTGCGGAAAAGGATCGATGACGAGAAATTCATCGGCTTGATCGGCAGCATGCTTAAGGCGGGTGTTATGGAAGACCGGGTTCACACCCGGACCTACAGCGGCACTCCGCAGGGCGGTATCGTCTCTCCAATCTTGGCCAACATCTACCTCCATGAACTCGATATGTTCATGGCGGAACGGATCGCGGCTTTCGAGAGGGGGAAGGTCCGTGCCACGAACCCGGAATATGGGCGACTGGCTGGGCGCATCCAGAAACAACGGAAGCGCGTCACCATGCTGGGGTCGGTACACAGAACATGGGGTAATCGCGGATCGTACTGAACCCTTTTACGACTTGGACGGGCGATATCGGTGCCATCAAAGTTCGGCGCTAAGATGAAGCGCTGGTTGGGGAAGTAGCCCTGATCCTGCCTATGAC
>NZ_JAKREV010000010.1 GCF_022664465.1 Sphingomonas hankookensis
ATGGCACCGAGCTGACCTCAAACGCGGTGCTGGCGTGGTCGGGCGATGCCGGCGTCGAGTGGCACTATATCGCTCCGGGCAAACCGACGCAGAACGGGTTCGTCGAAAGCTTTAACGGTCGCATGCGCGACGAACTGCTCAACGAGACGCTGTTTTTCACGGTCCGCCAGGCGCGGGCGATCCTCGCCCGCTGGGTCGAGGACTACAACACCGAGCGGCCACACTCGTCGCTCGGCTACGCCACACCGGCCGCCTTTGCCGCCGAACTCGAAAAGCAACGGTGGGGTTTAAACCCGACCGTTGCTTCACCCGCGCTCCTGCGCGACAACAACGGTCGGTCTCTGGTTGCCGCTGGATGAAAGGCGGGGGTCACGTCAATCTGAATGAACGTCGGAACTTGGGGAGGCGAATAGGAGCCAGGAATGGCGGATATTGGGTCAGAGCGAAACGGATCGCTGGCCGGACCGTTACCGAAAGACTGTCTGATGGCTTAGCGTGCGTCTATTTTCGGCTCGCCGCACATCGCGATGAAGGCACGTAATGGCGGCGATGCCAGTCTGTTGGGGTAGTAAAGCCGCGGTCCGTCGAATTGCGGCCAGAGTTCGGGCAACACAGCGACAAGCGTTCCGAGCGCCAAATCCTCGTCCATCCAGTTCCGGAACATGCCGATTATACCCAAGCCTGCTCGAGCATAGGCCAATCCAGAATTGAGGGCGTTCACGCCAAGCACTAGCTTCGTAAGAGGCGTCACTTCGACGGCTTGATCGCCCTGTCGTAACCGCCACGGGATTATGGAGCCATTCGGGAGTCGGTAGCGAATCGCATCATGCCCGGTCAGTTCCTCCAGCGAGTCCGGCATGCCCCTACGTTCGAGATAAGCAGGCGAAGCTGCCAACCCGACCTCTTGTCGCCGCGGGCCGATCGGCACCGAGACCATGCCATCTTGCAGCGCATCGCCGTAGCGGACGCCGGCATCGCAGCCATCGGCAACGATGTCGACGAGATCATTCTCGACGTGGACTTCGACCACGACGTCCGGGTGCCGTTCCCGGTAGGCGGCCAGCAGGGGCGGAAGGATGTCCGGCACGATCGCGCCTGGCACGTTCAGCTTCAGCCGCCCGCGAACGTGATTGGTGCTGCCGGTCGCGTCCGCACAGGCTTGGTCGATCTTTGCGAAAAGCGGAATGATCCGCTCAGCGAGTGCTTCGCCTTGCTCGGTTGCCCTGATGCTGCGGGTGGTCCGGAGCATAAGAGGCGTGCCAAGCTCCCGCTCTAGCCGCGACACGGTGGTGCTGACCTTGGACGCCGCCATACCCAGGCGCTGTGCTGCGGCGCGAAAGCCACCTTCGCGAAGTACGGCGAGGAAGACGAGGAGATCGTCAGCGCTGATATTGTTCTGCATCGCGAACGCCTTGTTCCAATTTACGCCGCTTATCGTTGGCCCGAAGATCGATCATCTCCTGACCACATCATCAGCCGGAGACAATCATGATCATCGTTACCGGAGCGACAGGACAGCTTGGCAGGCGGATCGTCGTTGAACTGCTCGAGCGCGTGCCTCCTGAGCGGGTCAGCGTCAGTGTCCGCTCGCCAGAGAAGGCCAGCGATCTTGCCGCCCGCGGCGTTCGGGTCCGCCAAGGCGATTATGATCGGCCGGAAAGCCTACGGCATGCATGGGAGGGGGCGGAGCAACTGTTGCTGGTTTCGTCCAACGCGGCAGCTAGCGGCGGGGATCCTATCGCCCAGCATGTCAACGCAATCGCCATCGCCAAAGAACTCGGCGTTTCACGCATCTTTTACACCAGCCAGGTCTCCGCCTCACCGACCTCGCTATTCCCGCCCGGACGCGACCATGCAGCCACCGAAGAGCTGCTGGCACGTTCTGGAATTGCATGGACGGCGCTTCGTCATGGGTTTTATGCGCAAAGCCTGCTGGCGATGCAGGCGCAAGGCTTTGCGAGCGGCACGATCACAGCACCTGTCGACGGCCCGGTTGCATGGACGAGCCACGACGACCTCGCTGCAGCCGACGCGGCACTGCTGGCGGGCGACCAGGTCATCGACGGGCCAACTCCGCCACTGACCGGGTCCGAAGCCCTGGACCTGTCCGGCATCACCCGAGTGGCGGGTGAAGTGACGGGGAAGGCAATCTCACGCGCTATGATCAGCTTGGAGGATCTTGATGCCCGAGCCCGCCAGAACGGTGTTCCTGTAAGCACTCGGGCGATCATGCTGGGCTATTTTCAAGCCGCGGAAGCGGGTGAGTTCGCAAGGGTCGATCCGACACTCGCCCACATTCTCGGCCGTGCGCCAGTTCCGATAAACGCATTCCTCCAACATCACCTGCCACGGTGATTGCGAGCCTCACATGAACGAGCGTCCGGTTCTGGGAATAGGCAAGCTGACTGTCAGTGACCGCTATTAGGTCTGCGTCCCAGCATCAGCTGATCACAGCATTTTGAAGCACCGGTCGCGACCCGAGCCATTGTCACAGCGCCATGGCGGCTGCTGGCGCAGCGTGGAGTCGTTCGATGTCGGCACGTGGAGGCGCGCCGAACAGTCGCCTGTATTCGCGGCTGAATTGCGATGGGCTCTCATAGCCGACGGCAAAGCCTGCCGTGCTCGCCGTGGCGCCCTCCGTCAGCATCAGGCGTCTAGCCTCCTGCAACCGCAGCTGTTTTTGATACTCCAGCGGCGTCATGCGGGTAATCGCCTTGAAGTGTACGTGGAGCGAGGAGGAGCTCATGCCGGCCTCGGCTGCGACATCGTCGATGCGGATCGGCGCGTCGAAACGCCGGCGGATGGCGGCGATGGCGCGGCTGACCTGATTGAGATGGCTGCCAGCGGTTGCGACGTGACGAAGCATCGGACCATGCGGTCCGGTGAGCAGACGATAGAGGATCTCGCGCTCGATCAGCGGCGCCAGCGCGCGGATCGTGTCGGGTCGGTCGAGCAGGCCGACCAGCCGGCATGCCGCGTCGATCAGGTCGGGATCGCCGGGGTAGACGCCAAGCACCGGCAAGTCTGTTCGGACCAGCCCGCCGCCTTCGATCGCCATGAGATCGGCCAGGATCGAGGCATCGAGATCGATCTTGCAGCAGAGATAGGGTCGCTCGGGGCTCGCATCGAGCACATGACCGACCAGCGGCAAGTCGACCGAGACCAAGAGGTAATGGGCCGCATCATAAACCACGCTGTGCTCGCCGATCGACACCCGCTTAGACCCCTGGGCTATTATGCAAAGGGAGGCCTCGTAGACGGCAGGCGTGGGGGTGCTCGGTGCGTCGGCCCGGATCAGCGAAACATGCGGCATCGCCGTGCTGCAAATGCCTGTACCCACGACGTGTCGATGGATGAGGGCAGAGAGTTCGGCGATCCGGTCCATGCCGACGATCCTTCTCCAATTGCGAGCTGTGGGCAAACATCTGGCGTTAATTCTAGAGGATCGTGCAAGCCATTAGGGCAATCACTCTACCGTGCGACATGGACGATGGCCCATCTGCGTCCCGTCACCACAACGGAAGGACTGCATCATGGCAGGAAATATTGACAAGGTCGTCCTCATCACAGGCGCGTCGAGTGGGATCGGCGAGGCAACTGCGCGAGAAATGGCTGCGACCGGCACCCGGCTGTTCATCGGCGCGCGTCGCGGAGAGCGCCTGAAGGCACTGGCGGAGGAACTGGGCGAGACCGTCGCCTGGCGCGAACTCGACGTCACCTACGGCGCCGATTTCGATGCGTTCGTGGAGGCCGCTGAAGCGCGCTTCGGACGTGTCGACGTGCTGGTCAACAATGCGGGTGTGATGCCCCTCTCACCGCTCGCTGCGCTCAAGCGCGACGAGTGGAAGCGGATGGTCGACGTCAACATCCACGGCGTCCTCAACGGCATCGCCGCGGTCCTGCCGCGGTTCGTGGCTCAGCGAAGGGGGCATGTCGTCAATGTCGCCTCGGTCGCCGCACACATGGTGATGCCGACCGCCGCGGTTTATTGCGCCACCAAACATGCCGTACGCGCCATCACTGAAGGGCTGCGGCAGGAGCATGACGAGGTCCGTTCGACGTTGATCTCGCCGGGCGTGGTCGCCACCGAGCTGGGCCATGACATCACCGATCCTGAGGTTGCTGCGGCCCTGACCGGATGGCGAAAGAAGTCGCTGACGCCGGACGCGATCGCGCGAGCCGTTCGCTATGCCATCGAGCAGCCGGAGGGTGTCGACATCAATGAGGTGATCGTTCGCCCGACCGCAGCGGACATGTAAATGCTTGGGCGTGCCGGTGCCGAAGCGGGGACGCCCAAACGACGAGTTCATACACATTGACGAGCGCTGAGATCAGTTAGCCAGGAGGGGATCGAAACGACTGGGGTTCGGTCATGATCGCATAGGAGGCCATTGCGGCCGTCAACGCGCCACCAGCATCTCTTCCAGATCGGTTCAACCGACCATGAATGTGGCCGAACGCCGGACCATAACGGCAGCTTGTCCGTTCAGCGTTCCTGATCTTGCACTGCTTGATGGATATCGCCGACCATGCCCGACCATTCCGCATCGCCCATATTGCAGCCCGTCCAGATCGGCGACCTGTCGCTGCGCAACCGCATCGTCATGGCGCCGTTGACGCGCAGCCGTTCGAACGACGACGGGATCCCGCCCGCTTTCGCCGCAGACTATTACTCACAGCGCGCTGACGCCGGGATCATCATAAGCGAAGCGACCAACGTATCTCCCCAGGCGGTCGGCTATGCGTTAACACCGGGTATCTGGAACGAACAGCAAATCGAGGCGTGGCGCCCGATCGTGCAGGCTGTCCATGATCGTGGCGGCGTCATATTTCTTCAGTTGTGGCATACTGGGCGTATCTCGCATCCGGACCTACAGGGCGGAAAACCGCCGGTTGCGCCGTCGGCCATCAAGCCGGTTGGACAGGCATTCACCAAGGATGGGATGAAGGACCACGTAACGCCGCGAGCCCTGGAAACGGACGAGATCCCTGGCATCGTCGAGGATTATCGTCGCGCCGCCACCAACGCCAAGGCGGCAGGGTTCGATGGGGTCGAAGTCCATTCGGCGAACAACTATCTGCTTGAACAGTTCGTACGCGACAGCACCAACCGGCGAACCGACCCCTATGGCGGGTCAATCGAAAACCGTCTGCGCTTCCCCCTCGAGGTCGTCGACGCGGTCGTCGGCGTTTGGGGCGCAGGGCGTGTCGGCATCCGGTTGTCGCCAGCAACGACAATGCCCGGCGAGACGCCGCTCGACAGCACCGTGATGGAAACCTTCGGCATTTATGTTGATGCGCTGTCTCAGCGCGGCCTGCTCTATGTCCACGACATCGAGGGCGTGACGCAGCAGACACGTGACGCAGATGGCGTCGACTTTGCTGCGCTGCGCAAGCGCTTCAAAGGGGCTTATATCGCGAACAACCAGTACACGCTCAAGCTGGCCGAAGAGGTTCTTGAGCGTGGCGATGCCGACCTGTTCAGCATGGGGCGGCCGTTCATTGCCAACCCCGATCTCGTTGATCGCCTGCGCACAGGTGCGCCGCTTGCAGAGGCGCCAAAAGAGTATTGGTATGGCGGCGGGTCGGTCGGCTATTCCGACTGGCCGACGATGCGCGGGAATCCAGATCGCAGCTGACCCAGCCCCTCACATCAGAGCCAGCCGTAGGATCGAGCTCATACCGCAGGTTAATCGCGACGAGGCCTCCGGGTGTCGGTGAGCGAGGTTGGGGTTGTGGCCACCGTCGGCGCAGGGGCGATCGCAAGTCCAGCCGCCGCGCCGACAGTGCTGCCATTGGCGCTGCTTCTCTAAATTTTTCCTCGGGAAGCTGCCGTGCGGTTCGGCGGGGAAAGCGCCTATGACGCAGTCCCCGCTTCCGACATTAATGGGGGTCCGAAGTTGGAGCTTTGGAAGATGACAACTGAATGTCCGGGATTGGGTCGAAGCCGCTCAACACGAGGATGAGAACAATTCTACCCTTCAAGAGGGTCAGAGCCTACGAGCGTAACGATCCGAAGACCAATCCATGAGCGGTCCTAGGCTAGTATGCCGCGATCCGATGGATCGTATTCGAATAGATATAATGACCGAGCTGCGGATATGATGCGGGCCGAAGACGTTCCCGTCTTGATCCCCAGGCGCATCGTGCGCCGGTCATTCTACCTCGGGGCATTATCACAATGTTTTGCGAGGCTGATATGGCGAAGACCATAGTGGTGACGGGCGGCAGTGCAGGCATCGGACTTGCCATTGCCGAGAAGTTTGCGATTGCCGGTTGGCAGCTAGGCATCTTGGGGCGCCACCGGGCTCGGCTCGAGCAAGCGCAGGCGATGCTTTTGTTGGCAGGCGCCTCAAAAGTCCTGGCGATCAGTGTCGACGTCGTGGACGCAGACGCGGTCGACGCCGCCGCAGCGCGAATAGAGGATGAGCTTGGGCCGATCGATGCCTGGGTCAACAACGCTATGTCCACCGTCGTCGCGCGTGCGGATCACATTACCGCCGCCGAATACGCCCGTGTTACGGCCACGACCTATCTGAGCCAGGTGCATGGGACTCTCGCCGCTCTCCGTTATATGAAGACGCGCGACAAGGGCGCCATCATCCAGGTATCCTCAGGCCTCGCGCTTCGACCCGCACCACTCCAGGCGGCGTATTGCGCCGCCAAGGCCGCCGTAACCGGGTTCACGGACTCGCTGCGCGCTGAGCTGATCGCCGATAAAAGTAGGATCACCTTATCCGTCGTCTACCTGCCGGCGGTGAACACACCGCAGCCGACCTGGGCCCGCAATCATAGCGGTCGCGAACAAGTGCTGCCTGATCCGCTGTTTGATCCGCGGCTATGCGCCAAGGCGGTGCAAGAGGCGGTGGAGCGGCCACAGCGCGAATTCTGGGTCGGACGCTCGACCGCCATGATGGCGCTTGGGCAGTCACTTGCGCCTGAGTTCGCCGATCAGCAGGCGGCCAAGCAGATCGACGCCATGACCGGTGACCCCGCACCGGACCGCGTCGGCAACCTCGACGAACCGGGCGAAGGGCCAGCTGCCATCGATGGGCCGTCGCCCGACCGTGTAAAATCGAGCCGCCGTGAGATCTTCTCTAGCCGACAACGGGACCTGCTTAAGGTCGCGGCAGCGGGTGCCCTGCTCAGCACAGGTGCAGCAGCAGGCTTTAGCCTAAGCCGGCTCCTGCCGCGACTTCGCCCATGAACGGTCTGCTCGACGTCGTCCGCGGCAAGATCGCCGCGCCTGTGGCAGGCGGCACCAGGGTCGATGGCTATCTTGCACTGGAGGATTACGGCGCGCTGGGTGACGGTCGCTCGGTAGCGCTGTCGGGGGCCGACGGTTCGATCGACTGGTGGTGCGTTCCCAACCTCGACTCTCCGCCACTGTTCGACCGATTACTTGATCCGGAGGAGGGTGGCCGCTTCGTCATCGCGCCGGTCGAGAGCTTCGAGGTGGAGCGGCGCTACCTGCCCGACAGCAACGTGCTTGAGACGATCTTCACGACAGCGTCAGGTCGCGCCAAGCTGACGGAATCGATGAACAGCGGCACGGCAGGGCGACTGCCTTGGGCCGAACTTGGTCGTCGCATCGAAGGGCTCGACGGCTCTGTCAGGTTCCAGCTGAATATGCGTCCGGGGCGTCGCGCAAACGGCGCCAGTCCCTATCAGTCGACGATCGGCAAGCACGCCGTCTTCCATGTCGGCACGGTGCTTGGGCTGCTGCTCCATAGTGAAGGCATCACGGTCGAACGCTCCGACGAGGCAGTGACGGCTGAGTTCACGGTCGTGCAGGGGCAGCGGGAGATCGTAGCGATCGTCGCCGGCGAGGACGAACCGCTGATCGTGCCTAAAATCGATAAGATCGACGAGCGCATCGATACATCCGATGCGGAGTGGCGAGTGTGGTCCGAGCAGATCGAATATGACGGCGACCGGCGACCGGAATTCATCCGCAGCGTGCTCGCACTCAAGCTGCTGCTGTTCTCGCCGTCGGGCGCAATCGCCGCGGCCGCCACGACATCGCTGCCGGAGGGTATCGGCGGCAAAAAGAACTACGACTATCGCTACGCGTGGATCCGCGACGCTGGCTACACCATCAAGGCCTTCCTGGCAGCAGGTGCGCAGGCGGAGGCCAAGGCGGCGTTCAGCTGGCTGCTGAAGCGATTGGAAGAGCATGGCGCGCGGGTCTGCTACTCGCTCGATGGCGCCATCGTACCAAGCTTGAGCGAGATCGAAGTGCCAGGCTATCGGCGGTCCACACCCGTCCAGATCGGCAACGCGGCGACCGACCAGCACCAGCATGGCATCTATGGGGACATCTTCGAGACGGCCTCGCGCTTCGTCGAGTGCGGCAACATACTTGATGCATCCAGCGCCGAACTTCTTTCACACCTTGCCGATGAGTGCGCTGACGTGTGGCGCAAGAAGGATGCCGGCATCTGGGAGCTGGAGGAGTCCCAGCATTATACTATGTCGAAGGTCAGTTGCTGGCAGGCGCTGGCGCGTGCCGTCGAACTCGCCGACGAGGGTCAGCTGCCCACTACGTGTCGCGAACGTTGGTCGCGTGAGCGCGACCGGATTGCCGGATGGATCGAGGAGAACTGCTGGTCAGAAACCAAGCAGGCGTTCGTTTTCTATCCCGGCAGTGAGAAGCTCGACGCCTCCCTTGCGCTGATGGTGCGCTTCGGCTTCGACGGCCGTGAGCGGCTTGTAAAAACCCTCGATGCGATCGACGCCGAGCTCGGCGCTGGGCCCTATCATTATCGCTACACTGACGTCTCCGCCGAGGAAGGCTGCTTCCTCGCATGCACCTTCTGGATGGTGGAGGCACGCGCGCTGCTCGGTCAGCGTGAGCGCGCCGAGCAGGTGTTCGACGCCATCACCACCGCTCTCGACCGCGGGGTCGGCATAATGACTGAGATGGCCGATCCGCGCACCGGCACGTTCCTTGGCAACCTTCCGCAGGGCCTGTCGCATCTAGCGCACGTCATGGCGCTCGATGTGCTCGCGGCCGAGGATGATTGCTGACGGCCTTCGACACTTTCCCACCACGTCACACCCAAGCTGGAGCAATTACATGACCGATCGTCTGACCATCCAGGACCCGCGTACGCAATATCCCCAGCCCCCTTTCCCTCGGCAGCCGCAGCCAGTCCCCGGCCTTGCATCCGACATGGATCCGAAGCCCGATCACGGCGAAACGAGCTATGTCGGTGCCGGCAAACTCAAGGGCCGCAAGGCGCTTATTACGGGCGGTGATAGTGGGGTCGGTCGCGCCGCGGCAATTGCCTATGCGCGCGAAGGAGCCGACGTCGCGATCTCCTACCTTGAGACCGAGCAGTCGGATGCCGATGAGGTCATCAAGCTGATCGAGGCGGAGGGTCGCACAGCCGTCGCGCTGCCCGGCGATATCACCGACGAGGCATGGTGCCGCGAGCTCGTCAGCAAGGCCAATGAGGCGCTGGGGGGCATCGACATTCTCGTCATCAATGCGGGGCGCCAGCAGAACCGCGAGGACATCTCTAAGGTTAGCTCGGACGATTTCGACAGGACAATGAAGACCAACCTGTACGCCATGCATTGGATCACTCAGGCTGCGGTGCCGCACCTGCCGACCGGCGCGAGCGTCATCACCACCGCCTCGATCCAAGCTTACGAGCCGTCGGCGATCCTGCTCGACTATGCGACCACCAAGGCGGGGATCGTCGCTTACACAAAGGCGCTGGCCAAACAGCTGCTCGAGAAGGGCATACGCGCCAACGTGGTCGCACCGGGCCCCTTCTGGACCGCGTTGCAGGCGTCGGGCGGCCAGCCCCCGGAGGCGGTCGAGAAGTTCGGTTCGGAGAGCCAGTACGGCCGTCCCGGTCAGCCTGTCGAGTTGTCCGCAGTGTATGTGCTCCTCGCCAGTCAGGAGGCAAGCTTCATCAGCGGTGAGGTTTACGGCGTCACCGGCGGGGCAGGCGTGGCGTAGGATTGGTGCGGCAGCACCGGTGCACTGGTGCTGCCGCTCGTGAAAGCCGGAGGGCGTATGAACCGGGTATATTTCCTTCATGCACTGGGCGCGAGCGCACGCGAGTGGGATCAGGTAATCGCCGACCTCGGCGATGTCGGCGCTTGCGTCCCGCTCTGCCTACCCGGTTTCGGCGGCAGCCCGGATGCCGACCTTGATGTCGCGGGGCTAGTCGACTGGTTCTCCGAACAGGTGGCTGCGCATCAGCCACAGAGCTGGGCAGTGGTCGGGCACAGCATGGGTGGCAAGATTGCCACGTTGGCCGCCGCGCGCGCTCGCGATGGCGACCCTGCCTTCGCAGGCCTTGCCGCAGTAGTGCTGCTGGCCGCGTCTCCTCCCGCCTCCGAGCCGATGGCCGAGGAGCGTCGCGCCGAGATGATCGACTGGTTCGCCAACGGTCGGATTGGTCCGGACGAAGCGGCGACGTTCGTCGATGCCAACACCGCACAGCGCTTACCCGAACCGCTACGCACGCAGGCAATCGCCGACGTGGAGCGTTCCCGACGCCTTGCCTGGACCGGCTGGCTGAAGCGCGACAGCCGCGAGGATTGGAGGGAGGCTGCGGGGACGCTTGCGGTGCCGGCGCTGATCGTCGCCGGTGGTGAGGACGGGGATCTGGGCGAGGACGCGCAGCGGCGGCTTAACCTGCCGCACTATCGCAACGCGCGCGTCGAAGTGGTGGCCGGCGCCGCGCATTTGTTGCCCTATGAACAGCCCGCTGCGGTCGCGACCTTGATCCGGGATCACATCACTCAGGCCTTCGGACGAGCATTGCCCGCGCCGTTCGTTGCGCTCCTTGCCTCCGATCGGGTCAGCCGCGGAACACGCGCGGTAATGACCGAGCGGCACGCCGCACCGCCGCGAGGCAAGGTGCTGTCGCCGCAGCAGCGGGCGGTGCTCGCCGCCTTGATCGAGACGGTGCTGCCAGGTGCCGCCGATCCAGTCGATCTCGCCGCCCGGATCGATGCGATGCTGACAAGCGGGATCGGCGACGGCTGGCGCAGCGCCGAACTGCCCGCCGACGCTGAGGGTTGGACGTCGGGCCTGGACACGCTAGATCACCTCTCCAGCAGCTTTGCCGACGCTTCGCCAGCGGATCGCGAGCAATGCCTGCAGTCGATCGCCGACGAGACCGCCGACACGGAGGGCGGTGCCTTCGATCCGCGCCAGATGCGATTATGGTTCGCCGAGGCGCGCTCCGAGATCGCGCGTCAATGGATGGCGCTGCCGGCGACCATGGCGCGGATCGGCTATGACGGTTTCGCCGTCGGCGGCGACGGACCGCACAAGCAGGGATATCGGCTGACCGCGGCCGACATGATCGAAGACTGGCAGCAGTTGGAGGTGCAGGCATGAGCGCGGCAGCGGACGTGACTGACGTCGTCATCGTCGGCAGCGGCGCGGGCGGCGCGCCGCTCGCCGCGCGGCTCTCACAAGCGGGCGTCTCGGTCATCGTGCTGGAGGCGGGGCGCGCCTTTCGGCCCGACGATCATGTCGCCGACGAACTCGCCGCCGACATCTATTGGATGGAAGAGCGGCTGAGCGGCGGCGCCGACGCCACCGCCTTCGGCGCCAACAATTCAGGCATGGGTGTCGGTGGTTCGACGTTGCACTGGGGTGCCTTCTGCCCGCGGCCCGACGCGCGCGACCTGCGGTTGCGCAGCGAGAGCGGGCGGGGCGAGGACTGGCCGATCGCCCACGATGAATTGATCGGTTATATCGACGCGGTCGAGCGCTTCATCGGCGTGTCCGGCCCCGCGCGCTATCCCTGGGACGTGGGGCGGCGCTACGAATTGCCTCCGGTCGCGCGCAATGCGCCCGCCAATGCGATGGCACGCGGTTGCACCGCACTCAACATCACTGCGACCGACGCTCCCGCTGCTCTGGTTTCGCGCGACCGCGAGCAGCCGCATTGGGGCGAGCGCAAGGCGTGCATCAACTGCGGCACCTGCCACCAGGGCTGTCGCACTGCCGCCAAGGCGACGACCGACACGAGCTGGTTGCCTCTCGCCGTCGCACATGGTGCCGAGGTGCGGGCGGAGTGCCGCGTCGTCGACATCGAACGCGACGGCAACGGCCGGGTGACCGGGGTAGTCTATGTTTGTCGCGGCGAGCGTCGACGCCTATCCTGTCGCGCGCTGTTTCTGTGCGCCGGCGGGGTCGAGACGCCGCGATTACTACTCAACCTCGATCTCGCCAATTCAAGCGGTCAGGTCGGGCGCAACTTCATGGCGCATGTCGCGACGCAGGTGTGGGGTCGGTTCGATGCCGACATGCGGATGAACCGCGGCTACCCCTCGTCGCTGATCACAGAGGACATGATGCGGGCCGGCGACGCCGACCATGCCGGCGGCTATTTGATCCAAAGCCTAGGCGTGATGCCGGTGACGCTCGCCACCAATTTAGCGCGCGGTGCCGGGTTGTGGGGGCGGGCGTTGGTCGACCTTCTCGACGATTACAACCGGTTGGGTGGAATCGGCATCAATGGCGAATGCCTGCCGTCCGACGACAACCGGCTGACGCTGGCGGACGAGACCGACGCCTATGGATTGCGCAAGGCGCGGATCGACTTCAGCTACGGGCCGAACGAACGCGCGATCGACGCTCATGCGCGAAAGACGATGACCGCGATCTGGGAAGCGGCGGGCGCGCGCGACATCTTCGCGGTCGACCGCTCGGCGCACACGATCGGCACGTGCCGGATGGGCCAAGACGGCGACCGTGCCGTGGTCGACGCCGACGGACGCAGCTTCGATATCGACAACCTGTTCATCTGCGACAATTCGGTCTTCCCGAGCGCGCTTGCTGCTAATCCGGCGTTGACGATCATGGCACTGTCGCTGCGCACCGCCGACCGTTTCCTCGCGACGCGAGGTTGAAGGAGAGAGACATGGATCTGGGTATCAAAGGCCGCATCGCGTTGATCAGTGGAGCAGACTCTGGCATGGGAAAGGAAACTGCTCGGCTATTGCTTGAGGCAGGAGTCCGCGTCGCGATCACTGACAAGCCGGACGGCACGCTGGATGAGGCGGTCGACGAACTGTCGCCGCTTGGCGAGATCGTCGCGGTGACCGGGGACGTCACCAAGCTCGACGAGGTCGAAGCGATCTGGCAGCAGGTCCGCGAGAAGCTGGGAGAACCCGATATCTACGTCAACGCTGCCGGCGTCACCGGCGCGACCGGCGACTTCCTCGATGTCAACGATGCCGGTTGGCTCGAGACGCTGAACATCAATCTGATGGGGGCGGTGCGGATGTGCCGCGAGGCGATACCGGCGATGCGGACGAAGGGCTGGGGACGGATCGTGCTGTTCGCGTCCGAGGATGCAGTGCAGCCGTACGTTGACGAACTCGCCTATTGTGCGTCGAAGGCAGGTATCCTCAGCCTCGCAAAGGGACTTTCCAAAGCCTACGGCTGCGATAACGTGCTGGTCAACACCGTGTCGCCGGCGTTCATCGCAACACCGATGACCGATGCGATGATGCGCAAGCGCGCCGAGGAGAAGGGTACCACCTTCGACGAGGCGATCTCCAGCTTCCTCAACGAAGAACGGCCAGGCATGGTGCTGAAGCGGCGGGGCAAGCCGGAAGAGGTGGCAGCGGCGGTCGCGTTCCTCGTCTCCGAACGCGCCAGTTTTATAAATGGCGCTGGTATCCGTGTCGACTCCGGCTCAGTGTTCACCATCGCTGGGTGACCAGTTGGAACACAGGCTGCGGCATGCATAGCTGCCAGACAAGCCAAACCTAACCCATGGCAAGGACACCTAGAGGCTGTTATGGACTTGGAGGTGTGTCTGATTCATCCGGTATTGGATGAGCATTTGCTGCAAGCCATATCCGTCCGATGTCAGCGATGAGGAATGGTCGCTGATCGCGCCATACCTGCTGTTCAGCGCGAGGATGCCGGGCAGCGGGAGCATGATCTGCGCGAAGTATTCAACGGCCTGCGCTACATCGTGAAGACGGGCGCGCCGTGGCGGTGGATGCCCAATGATCTGCCGCCTTGGGCGGCGGTGTACCAGCAGACGCAACGCTGGCTGGTGGCGGGGTGTTTCGAGGCGCTGGTGGATGACCTGCGCTCGGTACTGCGCCTGGCGGCGGGCCGCAAAGCCGAGCCGACTGCCGCGATCATCGACAGCCGGACGTTACGCTCCACGCCCGAGAGTGGCGAGCGCGCAGGCTATGACGGGGGCAAGCGCAAGAAAGGGTCGAAGATCCACATGGCCGTCGATACGCTGGGGCATCTGCTCGCGCTGCATGTGACGCCAGCCAGTGCCGAGGATCGCGGCGAAGTAGAACGCCTCGCACGCACCGTGCAGGCCGTCACGGGCGATACCGGCGACATCGCGTATGTCGATCAGGGCTATACGGGCGAACGTGCCGTGAAGGCCGCAGCCGCCCATGGCATCGCGCTGGGAATCGTCAAACTGCCCGAGGCCAAACGCGGGTTCGTCCTCCTGCCGCGCCGCTGGGTCGTCGAACGGTCATTCGCCTGGGCAACACGCTTCCGACGCCTCGTCAAAGACTATGCCGTCGAAGACGAAGGCGTCGAGGTCTTTCACCGCGGGCAGCCTGGCGGCCGACATTCGGTAGCGGACCGACGCTGCATGGCGGTGGGTTGCCTCGGCACGCAGCAGGTCGGTCAGGATCTCCATCGTCGTACGCTTGCGTTTCAGGGCGGTGGTCCTGCCGGTGCAGATCGCGCAACATCCGGCTGCCCGAGAACGGGTAGATTAGGTGCAACTCGTCGATCCGTCGCATGATGGCCAGGTCGACCTCCGGTACAGGGCGCGGCATATAGTAGATGCTGCCGCGCCTGATCCCGAGCTGCCGCGCCTAGACAATCAGCGGCAGCGCATGACCCCGGTCGATCATCGCCTTGCGCTCGGCAACAGACCGGCCTTCCCGAGCGCACCAGCCAAAAAATCGTTCGCCAGCGTCAGTTCGCCGATCTTCGCGTGCAGCACCGTAATGTCCACTGCAGGCTCGGCTGCGATGGGTTCCGCGCCGAACACGTCCGCCGCGCCCCCCAGCAGTCGCGCCCGCCACTGGTTGATGAGATTCGGATGCACGTCATACTGCTGTACCAATTCGGCCAGTGTCTTTTCGCCCTTCACGGCAGCCAGTGCCACCTTCGCCTTGAACGCCGGGCTGTGGTTCCGGCGCGGTCGCTTGCTCATCTTGCCTCCTGCTCACGGCCAGTATCGCCGCTGTCAGATCAGCAATCCACTTATCCCCGCTGTGCAAATTTTCCGAGCGCACCTCTCAGGCGCCGGTTTCGTTCGGTCTGGTCAGTAGGCGCAGGGCCATACTTTAAACGATGGAAGGATCACCCTGCATGGAATTCCGGCTGTTGCCCATCGTTTCTCAAAGCTTCCGCAACTCGACGAAACTCGCTCGGCACGACGCCCACGTGCTGCTGAAAGAAGCGGGTAAAATTGCTTTGAGCACTGAACCCGAGTGCGTCAGACACCAGATTGATTGGCCGGCGTGCGATGCCGAGATCGTTGACAGCGAACTCAAGCCGTAACGAGGCGTGGTAGATACCGGGACTGACGCCTGTGCAAGCGCGGAACAACTGGTTGAAGTGCGGCCGCGATAACCCTGCGCGCTGCGCGATCTGCTCCAGCCCCAGCGGTGCATCGATGCCGTGCATCATACGGATGGCACGCCGAATGCGATAATCGCTGAACCCGTATTGCGAAGCCGTGTCGCGAACCAGCCCCGTCGCTGCGGTGCCCTGCATGACTTCCGCCGCAAGCGTGAATATAGTTTCACTGATAAGGGACGGATCGTGATGCTCCGCCCGTAGCATCTCGATAAGGTCCCGGACACGTCGCCGTATCGTCGGGCCGATGACGATGCCCGGCCGCGGAAAGAAGCCCGGGCGGTTGCACGTCATGAACGCCCGTTCGAGACTCGCAAGCCACGCTGGCTTCAGGTAAAGGGCGAGAAAGATCGTGTGCGCGTTGGTATCAAGCGGCGTGTACCGATGCGGCTGCCACGCATTCACAAGCACCGCGGTGTCTTCGGTCATCGGTACGCGCGTCGAGCCCACGACGAAAACCTGGTCTGCGCCGCTCGCTTTGAAGAGGATGTGGCAATGCGGATGCGCATGTCCGACTAGCGCCGTATTCATGTCGAGCAACGCCACGCGTCCGAACACACCCTGCGCGATCGCGAGGGCGGATGTCATGCTGCCTCCCGAGGCGGATCAGGGCCCATTGTCATGATGATCTTCTGGCATCCGCCACGCGCCCGAGCCAGCAGCAATCCCAAAAAATCATCCGATCCGATAAATCGCAATCTTTGGGGAGCGAGCATTCCCGCGACCGATCTGCTGTTCTTCGAAAATCCCAGCGCGTCGAACGCGCGGGTAGGTCGAAGGAGAGATGCTCATGATCGAAGTTCAGTTTCAGTCGCGCGAGCGCGATGCACGCGAAAGACAGCGCCAGAAATACATTCGAAAACAGTTCGTCGACGAAACGCCGCATGGCTACCGTGGCGAAATCCACCTGCTCAAGACGCTCGTCGTGACGGTTGGGACGATCGCCTTCTGCCTGTCCCGAATGGTCCCCCCGACCGTCCTGGAATGGACGATGATCGTGCCGATCCTTCTGCTGGGAAACTGGATAGAATGGGCCGCGCACCGCTACATCATGCATCGGCCGATCCCGGGACTCGAAGCGGTCTACAAGCGCCACGTAACCGTCCACCACCAGTTCTTCACCCATCATGACCTGTCCTACAAGGGTCATAAGGAATGGCGTGCGCTCTTATTCCCGCCGCTCGCTTCGATCGCCTTCCTCGTCGCCGCGTTACCCTTCGCGCTTCTCGCGGGCTGGCTGATCTCGAAGAACGCGGGGTTCATCATCATGGTGTCGATGGCGTCCTATTACCTCCTGTATGAAGGCCTTCACACGCTCTCTCATCTCGAGGACAAGGATTATCCGTGGCTGCGTAGAATACCGCTGATCAATACCGTGCGACGCATGCACGCAAAGCATCATGTCCTGGGATTCATGCAGACCCGGAACTTCAACCTGACCTTTCCGATCTGCGACGCCCTGTTCAAGACCAGCGACCTCGATCGCGGCCTGATCGGCACCTTGTTCAACGGACCGGGCGACCGTCATATGCTTCAGGAGCTTCGGTTTAATGGCGATCATTCTGATGATGGGCCGACCGCCAAATCCAGAGGGCAGAATGTATCTGATACCCTCTATAACCATCGCTGATTTGCCGGTTCGACCACCAATCGGGCAGATTAAGCCAAGCAGCCGAAAGACGCTGCCGGACTAAGAGCGGATGCGATATGCACTGGAACGCCTCATGCCATCATCATAACCATTATGAAGATGGTCGGAGCGCCCGACATGGGACGTGACGCGATCATCCTGACCGGCACGATCGGCTATATGATCGCGCTCGCCTTCGTCAGCTTCACTGCGCGCAAGAACGCACGCACGGCCAAGAGCTTCGCGTCGGGCGGGGTGCATTACCCGGGCGTGCTCATCGGCTTCCTGCTGATGTCCGAGTTCATCGGCACCTCGGCCAGCGTCGGCACCGCGGAGGCGGGCTACAAGGTCGGAATATCGGCGGCGTGGAACGTCGCCGCACTCGGCATAGGGTTCGTCTTTTACTCGCTCTTCCTGGCGCGCAAGTTCAAGGACACCGGCGAGAATACCATCTCGGGTGTCCTCGCGCGCACCTATGGCCAGCCGGTGAAGGTCGCGACGTCGATCATCATGATCTTCGCGTTGCAGATCGTCGCCATTTCGACCTACACCAGCGGAGGTGCGATCATCTCGCCACTGTTCGGTATCGACCGGTCCGCAGCGATCGTCGCGACCGGACTAGCGGGCGTCTTGTATGTCGGGCTCGGCGGCATGAGCTCGGTCATCTATACCAACGTCATCCATGCGATGGTGAAGTATCTGGGCATCGTCATCGCGCTCGCAATCGGCCTGTCTCAGGTCGGCGGCGTGGGAACGTTGCGGACGCGCCTGCCTGCGGCGATGTTCGACGCGACCGCGGTCGGCTGGCCGCAGATCTGCGCTTGGCTGGTCGCAGGCATCGGCGCTGTGTTCGCGACGCAATATGTCGTGCAGGCAATCAACACGGTCGAGGACGGTGCGACCGCGCGGCGTGCGAGCTTCTATTCGGCGATGCTGCTGATCCCGTTCGGCATCCTCGCCGCGATGATCGGCATGGTCTGCCAGGTCCTCTATCCCGGCATCACCGCGACCGCGGCCTTTCCGACGCTGGTCGCCGACATGAGCCAGCTGCCCGCGACGATCGTCGTGGCCGGGCTCGCGGCGTCGTTGTTCGGGACGATTTCCGCGCTCAGCATCGGCGCGGCGACTCTGGTCTACAAGGACTTCTATCTGCCGCTCACCGGGCACGACGGCGAGAGCACGGGGTCGTTGCGCTTCATCCGCTGGGCGACGATCGCGGCCGGCCTGCTGCCCATCCCCCTCGCGATCCTGTCGACCGAGGTCCTCAGCGTGACGTTCCTGGCAAAATCGCTGCGCGCATCGCTCGCGCTCCTTGTCTTGCTGGCCTTCTACGCGCCGACATTCGGCACGCGACGCGGTGCGTTCGTCAGCATCGAGGCGTCGCTGGTCGCGACGATTCTGTGGTTCATGGCAGGCAACCCGTTCGGGATCGACAACGCCTATGTCGCGGTTGCCATCCCGATCCTGGTGATGGGGTTCAGCCATCTGTTCCGCGGCGCCGATACCGGTCCGGCGTCGGTCGCCTCCTGACGCGCATAGTCCGGACATGAAAAAGGCGGCGTCACCGCGTGGTGGCGCCGCCTTTTTCACTTCGGCGCGAAGACCGTTCAGCCGGCGTCACTCCACCGCGCGTCGGGCGCCAGCACCGCGTCGAGGTCGAGGTCTTCCGATCCCGGCACGCGGATCCGCTTGAACTGCATCTCGGGCGCATCGACCGGTATCGTCGCATCCAGTCCCATCTTTGCGCCGAGCCCGTCGCGGGTGGACGGATCGAGCTTAGAACCCTGGCTGTCAGCGATGACGACCAAGTCCCTGTCGGCCTGGAACCGCGTCGAGACCGCCCATTCGACTTCGCGCGGATCGTGGATGTCGACATCGGTGTCGACGACGACTGCGTGCTTGATGTCGTAATGCGCCGCGAAGGCGCCGAGCAGAACGTTCTTACCCTCCCCCTCCTGCGTCTTGCGCAGCTTCACGTATAGATGATAGCGCCCGACGCCTCCCATAGCGAGGTGGACGTCGACCACGCCTGGAAAGCTGCGCTGCAAGGTCGAGAGGATCGTCGCCTCTCGCGGGATCGCGCCGAGCAACAGATGCTCGTACCCGCCGCCGACGATCGTGTGGAATAACGGGTCGCGGCGATGCGTGATCGCATCAACGTGGATGACGTGGCGCTCGCCGCGCTCGCCATAATATTGCGGGAACTCGCCGAACGGCCCTTCGAGCTCACGCGTCTTGGGGAGAATGCGCCCTTCGATCACGATCTCGGAATCGGCGGGCACGCGGACGTCATTGGTCAGGCACTTGACGACGTCGAGCGGCGAGCCGCCCAGCGCGCCGGCGATCTCCAGCTCGTCATGGTCGATCGGCACGATCGCCTGGCTCGCGAGCAGACATGCCGGCGACACCCCGATCGCGATCGCGATCTCTAGTGGCCGTCCGAGCTTTTCCGCCTTGCGATAATAATGGTCGGTATGCCGCGGCAGCAGCAGGATGCCGATCCGATCCGGGCCGCTGATCTGGCAACGATGGATCGCGACGTTCTGGATTCCCGTCTCGGGATCGCGCGAGACGAGGATGCCGGCGGTAATATAAGCGCCGCTGTCATGCTCGTTGTGCGTAGGCACCGGCAATTGGCGAAGGATGTCGACATCGCGGTGCACCACCTCGTGTGTCGGTGCGGTCTCGCTCTGCACTTCGTTCCATGGCAGCGGTTCGGCGGCGGCACGCTGGACATGTTCGAGAAGGTCGGCGGGTGCGACGCCCAGCGACTCGGCCATCCAACCCCGGTCCGAAACGATGCCGGATATCACGCTCACCGGGTGCTCGGACGGTTCGGGGAACAGCGTCGCGCGCCTGCCGTCCAGCGCCTGCGCCACCGCCGCGACCTGATGGCGCAAATCGAGTCCAGGTTTGGCGACTGACAGACGGCCCGTATCCTGAAGCCGCGTCAGCCATTCCCGCAAGGACAAGGCGTGGTTGATGTCGGTCGTCATCGATCTCTCCCTCACGCCATTTCCCGGCGCTGCTCGACTAACCTAGACACCGCGCGCATAAACAGAAATAATTCCTACTGATCCCTCGTATCAGCAGACCTGAACAGCGGCAGCCTCGGAGTTCGGATCATGGACCTTCGCCAGATCAATTATTTCATCGCCTTGTTCGAGGAAGGCAGTGTGACGCGCGCCGCACAACGACTCCATGTCGTCCAGCCCGCGGTCTCGATGCAGATCGCTCGGATGGAGCGCGAACTGGGTCAGAAACTGTTCGACCGCACACCGAAATCGATGGTCCCGACCGCTGCCGGTCGTACGCTCCATCGCCTCGTGCTGCCAGTCGTGCGCAACCTTTCGCTCGCGCACGAGCATATGGCGCGGCTGTCAGGCGTCGTGTCGGGCAGGGTCACGATGGGCATGCTCGCGTCGCTCGCGACCAGTCTGATACCGGGTATGCTGACAGGGTTCGCCGACGATTATCCCGAGATAGAGGTCGCGGTCGTCGACGGCTACAGCTCGACTTTCATCGATCTGGTGAACGAAGGACAGCTCGACTTCGCGGTCATCAACCGCCCGTCGCGCAAGCTGGGACTGATCGTCGATCCGCTGGTCGAAGAGCAGATGGTGCTCGTCACCGGCGCAGCTGACGATGAGGGCGAGGACGAAGGTGCGGTTTCGATCAAACGGCTGACTGACTACAAGCTGGTTCTGCCGACGCGCCGACACGGCCTGCGCACCGAGTTGGAGCGGCATCTGGCAAACCGCAACGTCACGCTCGAACCGCGGCTCGAGCTGGATGCGATCGAGGGAATCGTCGAACTTGTCGCAGGCAGCGACTGGGCGACGATCCTGCCGAGCCTCGCCATCCGCCGTCATCTCGCACCGCGACGCGTACACATACGCGCGATCGAACCGATGATGGTCCGCCGCCTCGCCGTCATCCACCATCCGCGCCATCCGCTGAGCCCGGCCAGTCACGCCTTTATCGATCATCTCCGCCAGGCTCTGGTCGCGATGGCGGGCGACGGCTGGATCACTGCGCCTGATTGAACCGATAAGCCGTTATTATTCGACGTGATCCCTGGCCCGTCCTTAGTATCTGCGCAAAGATCAGGCCGCATTGCGGTGGACAGGAGAGCGCATGACCCGACTGACAGGACGCAGCATCATCGTGACCGGCGCGGCGCAAGGGATCGGCGCGATCTACGCGATGGCTCTGGCCAAGGAAGGCGCGCGCCTCGCGATCTGCGACATCGCCAGCCCCAACGACACCGCCGACGCGATCCGCGCGGCGGGCGGAGAGGTGTTCGCCGCAGCCTGCGACGTCACCGATGCACGGGCGGTTGCGCGCTTCGTCGCCGATGTCGAGGCGACCTATGGCGGCATCCAGATACTCGTCAACAACGCCGCACTGTTCGGCAATCTCGCGCTCAAGCCCTTGGAGCAGATCACGTCGGACGAATGGGACCGCGTGATGAGCGTCAACGTGCGCGGATCGTTCGAATGCGTGAAGGCGGTGATGCCCGTCATGCGCCGCCAGGGTTACGGCAAGATCGTCAACATCGCGTCGGGCACGGTGTTCAAGGGCGCGCCGATGATGCTCCATTATGTGTCGTCCAAGGGCGCGATCGTCGCGATGACGCGCTCGATCGCGCGCGAGGCAGGCGACGCCGGCATCCGCTGCAACTGCCTGGCGCCGGGCCTGACGATGAGCGCCAACGTCGCCGCGAACGGCGACTGGGCCGGCCGGATCTCCGAGGCCAACATCGCCAGCCGCTGCCTCAAGCGCGAGGCGGTGCCCGAGGATCTGACCGGCACGCTGATCTTCCTCGCAAGCGGCGACAGCGATTTCATGACCGGCCAGACCATCGTCGTCGATGGCGGCTCGGTGACGCATTGAGGACCGCCACCATGAACGTCACCCCCCACTGGATCGACGGCGCCGCCGTCTACACCGCGCCCGCCGACAGCCTCGACCCCGCGACCGGCGCGATCACGGGCGCATTCGCGAACGGCGGCGCGCCCGAGGCAAAGGCCGCTATCGCCGCTGCCCGTGGCGCGTTCGATACCAGCGACTGGCCGATGGCACCGCGCCTGCGCCAGCGCATCATGCTCGACTGGGCGGCGGCGCTCGCCCCGCGCGTCGACAGCCTCGCCGAGTTGCTGACGCGCGAGAACGGCAAGGTCATCGCGCAGGCGCGCGGCGAGGTGCTAGGCGCGATTTCGGAGATCGAATATTATGCCGGGCTCGCGCGACATATCCCGGGCCATGTACTCGAGCCAGAACCCGGCGTGCTGTCGACCGTCCTGCGCGAGCCCATCGGCGTCGCCGCGATTATCGTGCCCTGGAATGCGCCGGCGGTGCTGCTCGCGCGCGGCATCGGCCCGGCGCTGGCTGCGGGTTGCACGACCGTGATAAAGCCCGCCGCGCAGACGGTTCTGTTCAACGCGGCATTCCTTGACCCGCTGCTGCACGATCCGCGCTTGCCGGCGGGCGTTGTCAACGTCTTTGCCGAAACCGGGCATGACGGAGCGCGGCTGCTCGCGTCCTCGCCGGACATCGACATGATCTGCTTCACCGGATCGACCGCGGTCGGCAAGGACATCATGCGCAGCGCCGCCGATACGATGAAGAAGCTGTCGCTCGAACTCGGCGGCAAGTCGTGTGCGATCGTCCTCGCGGATGCCGATATCGACGCGGTCGCACCCAAGCTCGCCGCGGCCGCGACGATCATCACGGGTCAGCAATGCACCGCCGCGCGACGCGTGCTGGTGCATCGGTCAAAGCTGGACGCGATGAAGCGCGCCCTGACGCGGGCGCTCCAGGCGCTGACGGTCGGCAACGGCTTAGACGCCGCCAGTCGGATCGGGCCGCTGATCGACCCCACGTCACGTGATCGCGTCGCGGCGATGATCGATCGCGCCTGCAATGAGGCCGATGACGTCCTGTTACGTGGCCGGAGCCTGGAGGGCGCGGGCGCGTTCCTGACACCGACCCTCGTCCACCATCAGGATACAAGCGCGTTCTTTATGCAGCAAGAGATCTTCGGCCCGTTCGTCACGATCGAAAGCTTCGAGACCGAAGCCGAAGCGGTGGCCCGCGCGAACGATACCATTTTCGGCCTGTCGGCGAGCGTGTGGACGAACGACGGCGCAGCGGGCCTGCGCATGGCGCGCGCGCTGCGCAACGGAACCGTCTGGATCAACGCGCACAACACGCTGTTCGCCGAGGCCGAAACCGGTGGCTATCGGCAGAGCGGGATCGGCCGCCTGCATGGTTATGACGCGCTCGCCGACTTTACCGAACTCAAGCACATCTACCAGGCACCCGGCGTGGTCGGGCGCGGGGAGGCGCGCGGATGACGGGCCTGCCGCTTATCATCGGCATCTCGGGGGCGTCGGGCGTCGTCTACGGCATCCGTATGCTGGAGATCCTGCGCGAACTGGCGATCGAGACGCATCTGGTGCTGTCGCGGTCTGGCGAGATCACTATCGCGCACGAGACCGACCGCAAGATCGCCGATGTGAAGGCGCTGGCGACGCATGTCCATGCGCAGCAGGATATCGCCGCGTCGATCTCGTCGGGTTCGTTCCGCACGCGCGGCATGGTCGTTGCGCCATGTTCGATGCGCTCGATGTCGGAGATCGCGAGCGGGGTGACCTCCAGCCTGCTCACCCGCGCCGCCGACGTCGTGCTGAAGGAGCGCCGCCGACTGGTGCTGATGGTCCGCGAGACGCCGCTGCACACCGGTCACCTGCGCACCATGACGCAATTGTCGGAAATCGGCGCGATCGTCGCGCCGCCCGTGCCCGCCTTCTACGCGCGGCCGCAGAGCCTGGACGACATGGTCGACCACACCATCGGACGCGTGCTCGACCTGTTCGACGTCGACGCAGGGCTCGTGCACCGCTGGAAGAGCGACGGCTAACCGCCACGCGCGGGTATCTGGATCAGCGTTTCGAGAGTCATCGCGATCGCTCCGGTCTGGTTCGCGACCGCCGTCGCGAGCAGGATACGGCCTCGATCGGGGCGCTTGCGCGACCGTACGACGTCCTGGACCTTGCGGTGCGCGATCAGCGTATCCCCCGGGCGGACAGGCAGCAGCCAGCACAGCGCATCGGTGCGCATGCCGAGCAATGGTGTACCCCCGAACGGCGCGGAGTCGACGAAGTCGCGCATCACCAGCGCGGCGACATGCCATCCGCTCGCGATGATCCCGCCGAATCGTCCCGCATGCGCGGCGTCGGGATCGACATGCATTGGCTGCGGATCGTAGTCGGTGGCGAAGGTGATGATCGCAGCTTCGGTGATCGTGATTGGCGTGCCGACCGAGGTCTCGCCCGGCACGATGTCTTCAAGATAGCGGTTGTCGCGCATCGGCTCGTCTTTCGTGAAAGCGGGGTCGGCTGGCCGACCCCGCTTCTCCTCACAGGCCCTTGAAGACAGGAACGCGCTTCTCGTGGAACGCCTTCACCCCTTCGGCAAAATCCTCCGACGAGCGCAGCCGGCTGTAGCAATGCCCCTCGAGTTCGATCGCGATCGCGAGGCTCGAATCCTCGGTGTCGTTAAGCAGCTTCTTCGCGGTCCGCTGCGCGAGCGGTGAGAAGCCGACGAGTTCCTTGACCAGTGCATCGGTCGCGGCCTCCAGTTCGCCATCGGCGACGATCTCTGTCGCGATGCCCCAGTCATAGGCCTGCTGGCCCTTGATGCGGCGCGAGCGCATGACGATGTCCTTGGTCCGCGTGATGCCGACGATCTTCTGCAGTCGCGCCGACCCGCCCGACCCGGGGATCTGCCCCAGCTTCTGCTCCGGCAACGCATATTGCGTGGTCTCGGTCACGAGGCGGAAATCGCAAGCGAGCGACAGCTCGAACCCGACGCCGAAGCAATAGCCGCGATTGGCCGCGATCACCGGCTTCGCGCAACGCGCGGGCGCGGCGACGTTCCACGCGAGCTTCGACACATGCTCGGGCGTCGCTTCCAGGAAGCCCATGATATAGCCGCCCGACGAGAAATGCTTGCCGATCGCGCGCACGACGATCACGCGGACGCGGTCGTCCTCGTCGAGCGCTTCGAACACCGCCTTCAGCTGGTCGCGCTGCGCCATGCTGATCGTGTTGTACTCATCCCGGTCGAGAATGATGTCGCCGCGTTTCTGTTCGGCGTCGATGACGACGGTGAAACCGTCGAGATTGGTGTAGGCATCGGTCATGCTGCAGATCCTTCTATTGGGGATGGGAGGGGGGTGTAGTCGCCGGACACGAGCAGGCGCCGCAGCAGCTTACCGACGGGCGATTTCGGGATCTCGCGCACGAACACGAAGGCGCGCGGGCGCTTGAAATTGGCAAGGCTCGAGTTGGCGCAATAGGCGTCGAGTTCCTCGGCGGTCACGGGGGCGGACGGCGTGACGAAGGCTGTGATCGCCTTGCCCCATCGCTCGTCGGGCAGCCCCACGACCGCCACCTCGGATACGGCGGGATGGAGCGACAACAGGCTCTCGACCTCGACCGGGGACACGTTCTCGCCGCCCGAGATGATCATGTCGTCGAGGCGCCCGGTCACGAACAGGTCGCCGTCAGCGTCGTAATATCCGGTGTCCGAACTGAAGAACCAGCCGTCCTTCAGCGATCGTTCGTCGGCCTCGGGCCGGCGCCAATAGCCCTCGAACGCCTCGTCACCCGCCAGCGTGGCGATGATCTGACCTTCGACACCGCGTCCGACGATCTGGTCGGGATCCTCGCCGTCGAGAGCGACGACGCGGATCATCTGGTTGATCCCCGACTTGCCAGCGCTCCCCGGCTTGCGGCGCGCATCCTGGTCGATCGTGCAGGTGTAGATCTCCGACGATCCGTAGTGATTGACGAAGAGTTCAGGCTTGAACGCGGCGTCGATCATCTTGAGCAAGCCGTCGGTCATCGGCGCACCCGCGAACCCCAGCTTACGCGCAGACGCCACACGCTCGGGCGCGAAATCGGGGTGGTTGACGATGTCGTGATAGAGAGTCGGGACAAGATAGAGGTTCTCGATCCGCTCCTGCTCGATCAGCCGGATCGCCTCGCCCGCATCGAATTTTGGCATGCACACGAAGGTGCCGTTGGTGATCGCGCAGGCCAGCAGCGAGCGCACGCCCATCGTGTGATAGAGCGGCATCACGCCCAGCGTGCGCTCGCCATAGCCGTACAGGTTTTGCGCGACATGCGCGATCGCGGCGGCGCGTTCAGCGCGCTGGCGGCGAGGCACGCCCTTGGGCTTGGAGGTCGTGCCTGAGGTATAGAGCATCAGCGACCAGGCCTCGGCATCGACCCTGGGCTTGGCGGGAGCACCGCCGCCCGCCAGCAGGTCGGCGAACCGCAGTTCGCCGGGCCGCGCGTCGTCAAGGCTGATGCGGATGATCGATCCGTCGAGCCCCGCCGCCGCGACCGCCTTGGCCGGAAAATCCTCGTACACGATCGCACGCGCTTCCGAATCGTGGACGGTGTAGCTCACCTCGTCTGATTTGGCGCGCCAGTTGATCGGCGTCAGGATGATGCCTGCGAACTGGCAGGCCCAATGCAGCGTCGCCGCCTGCCACCGGTTGCGCAGCACGCTGACGAGGTGGTCGCCCCGCTTCAGCCCGATATCGTCGAGCGCGGTGACCAGCGCGGAGATGCGGACGTACCATCGCGCATAGCTCAGCCGGACATCGCCATCGACGACCGCGAGCGCATCGGGATCGCGTTCGAGCGCGGCGAGATAGGTTGTGCCGAGGTCAAGCATGGACGTCCTCTTCGGGCATGGTGTCGTCAGGATGCGCGACCGCGCCGCGCGCCAGCAGCGTCGCCTGGGCGGCGAGCGCTGCCTTGATGATGGGTGCGTAGCCGGTGCAGCGGCACAGATGGCCCGACAGCATCTCACGGATATGCGTTTCGCTCGCATGCGGATCGTCGCGAAACAACGCATCGAGCGTGACGAGGAACCCCGGCGTACAGAAGCCGCACTGCAATCCGTGATGCTCGCGGAACGCCTCCTGCAGGATCGACAGCGTCGCACCCCCATCGGGCGACAGCCCCTCGACGGTGCGCACGTCGGCACCTTCGGTCTGGACCGCCAGCGCCAGGCAAGCACGCGCGAGCCCGCCATCGATCTGCACCGTGCACGCCCCGCATACGCCGTGCTCGCAACCGAGATGTGTGCCGGTCGCGCCGATCTCATGGCGCAGGAAATCGCTCAGGAGCATGCGCGGCTCGGCTTGCCCCGACACGGGCCTGCCGTTGAGCGTGAAGGCCACACGGTGACGGGTATCGGCATTCAGGCGCGGCATGATGCGGCCTCCTCGATGGTCTGTCGTCCCAGCTGGCGAACGAGATCGCGGCGATAGCGACCGGTGGCATGGAGATCGTCGCGCGCGTCCAGGTCCCAAGCGAACTGGTTGAGCGCGTCGGCAAAGGCGGGATCGGCCGGCAGCGGCAATTCGCGGCGTACCGGCATGTCGGCGACGCCACCGATCCCCAGCACGGTCTTCGCCGCGTCGACAACGGCGGCGCAGGCGACGATCGCGAAGTCGCCGTGCCGGCGCCCGATCTCGCGAAACGCATAGCCGGTGCCTGGTACCGCGACGGGGAACGACACCGCCTCGATCAGCTCGTCGTCGCCCTTCTGCGTCGCCATCATGCCGGTGGTGAAGGCATTGGCCGCGAGCACGCGACGCTTCTTGCGATTACGCAGATGCACGCTGCCGCCGAGCGTCAGCAATGCCAGCGGCAGCTCGCCCGATGGATCGGCATGCGCGATCGACCCGCACACCGTGCCACGCGCGCGGGTCTGCGCATGGCCGACCCAGGCAAGCGCGGCGGCGAGCATCGGCTGGCGCGCCTTCAGGTCGACGTGCCGCTCGAGCACCGCCTGGCGCACGCCAGCCCCGATCCGGATCGTCCTGCCGTCGTCGTCGATGCGCCCGAACTCGGCGACGTGCATCACGTCTACGAGCAGCTTGGGCCGCGCCAGCCTCATGTTGAGCATCGGGAACAGCGATTGCCCCCCCGCCAGGATGCGCGCATCGCCACCCTCCTGATGCAGCGCCTCCAGCGCCTCGGCGGCATCGCCTGCGCGCAGATAGTCGAATGCTGCAGGCTTCATGCACCGACTCCCAGCATCGCGAACAGCCGCTTGAACGCCGCTGGCAGGCGAATGCGCCCGCCGGTCTTCCCGCCCGCCTTGCGCGCGAGCGCGTCGAAGAACTGGCCGATCACGACGCGTGCGGCGCCGTCGAGCAGGCGCCCGCCGATCGAAGCGACCTTGCCGCCGACCGCCGCTTCGTAGGTATACGTGATGGTCGTCTTGCCGGCTTCCTCGGTCAGCGTCACGCGACCGCTGCCATGGCCCGATCCGAGCGCGCCCTCGGTCCCACCCGACAGCGTTACCGATTCGGGCTCATTCAGATCGGTGAGACTGATCGCCGCCGAATAGCGCCCCTTCACCGGCCCGATGCCGAGCGTCACGTCGGCGCGGAATTCGGTGTCCGATACCTTCTCGACGCCGTGCGCGCCGGGGATGATCGACATCAGCGCCTGGGGATCGAGCAGCATGTCCCAGATCTTCTGACGCGGCGCCTCCACCACGGCCTTGCCCTGTCCGGTCAGCATGCGTTCGCCCGGCTTGCCCATAGTGGACTTCGCCTTGGGCGCGGGCGGATTGCGCGGCTCCGGTTCGATCCCGTGGACATGCTCGGCGAGCTTGGCCGGCAGGATGGGCAGCGTGATGTCGGCGATCCCCAGCGCATCGGCGACCGCGTTGGCGATGCACACCGGCGTCGACATGCAATTGCCCTCGCCCACGCCCTTGGCGCCCAGCGGCGTGAATGGCGACGGGCTCTCGTGATGCAGGATCCGCAGCGCCGGCGTTTCCATGATCGTCGGGATCAGATAGTCGGCCAGGGTGCCCGACAGCAGTCCGCCGTCGGGGGCATAGCTGCTTTCCTCGTAGAGGGCGGCACCCAGAGCGTGCGCGAAACCGCCCGTTACCTGCCCCTCGACCATGCCGGGATGCAGGATCTTCCCACAGTCGTGCATCGTGACGTAGCGGTCGATCTTCACCTCGCAGGTGACGCGATCGATCTCGACCGCGCAGATGTCGAAGATGAAGCCGTGGCAGAGCGACGAATTGATCAGGTCGTCACCGGTCGGCGCAGTCAGTTCGGGCGGCGTCCAGAAGGCGGTCTCGCGGATCGCGTGATCGACGCCCTGCGGCAAATCGGCGGGCGCCCAGTGGCTCGCCGACGCGACCCGCCCAAACGCCAGCGACGTGGCGGGATCGCCCGCATGCACGCGCCCTCCGGCAAAGACGATGTCCTCCAGTTCGGCGTTCAACTGCTTGGCGGCGATCGCGGCCAGCTTGGCGCGCAGCCTCATCGCCGCAATCTGCGCCGCCCCTGCGACTGCAGCCGCGAAGCGGCTCGAATAGTTTCCCGATGCGATCGACCACGCGTCCTTCGCGGTGTCGAGCTCGGTCGCCACCGCGATGTCCGACGGCTTCAGTCCGAACGCGTCGGCGACCACCTGCGACAGGACCGTGCGATGCCCCTGCCCCTGCGGCACCGATGCGACATGGATGGTCACCGATCCGACCGCGTCCAGGCTGATCGTCGCGGTCGCCTGCGCGCCGTTCTTCGCGCCCGCCTTCGCGCGCTGGTCAGGCGTCAGGACCGCCGTGATATAGCCCATGTTCGACACGCTCGGCTCGACCACCGCGGCATAGCCGATGCCGTACAGCCGCCCCTCGGCACGCGCGGCGTCGCGCCTCGCCTTCAACTCCTCGAGCCCGCCCTGGGCGATCGCCGTCGCAAGCGCGGCCTGATAATCGCCGCTGTCGTACAGCGCGCCCGACGCGGTCCGGTAGGGAAACTCGCCGGCGGGAATGAAATTCCGCCGGATTACATCGACGGGATCGATATCTAGTTCGACCGCGATACGCTGCATCAGCCGTTCGAGCGCATAATAGACCTGCGGTCCGCCAAACCCGCGATTGAGCCCGGTCGGCATCTTGTTGGTCAACACCACACGGTTGCGGATCGCAACGTTGCGGATCGCATAGGCGCCGGTCATGTTGCCGTGCATGCGATAGAGCGTGGCAGGCTCGGGCGCGCGCAGATGCGCCCCAGTGTCCTCGATCTGGTCCCAGGATAAGGCCGTGATCCGCCCGTCCGTCTCGACCGCCGCCGCCAGGGTCGTAACGCGATTCGTCGCGACGGTCGACGCCATCAGATGTTCGAGCCGATCCTCGACCCACTTCACCGGACGCCCGGCGACACGCGCGGCGATGCCGATCAGCACGACATAGGGAAATATGGCCTGCTTGATGCCGAAGCTGCCGCCGCTGTCGCCAGGCGTGCGCAGCCGCAGCCGGTTACCCGGCACGTTCAGCGCGCGCGCCATCACCGCATGGATGCTGAACGGCCCCTGGAAATTCGCCAGCACGTCATAGGCGTCGGCACCGGGGTCATATTCGGCGACTATGCCATAGGTCTCGATCGGCGTGCAGGCGCTGCGCGGGAACTTGACGTCGATGCCGATCCGGTGCGGCGCGGCGGCAAACGCGGCGTCAGGATCGCCGTACGTGAAGCGCCGCTCGTTCGCGAGGTTGCCTTTGAGCCCTTCGTGCAGCACCGGCGCATCGTCCGCGAGCGCCTCCTCGGGATCGATGACCGCCGCCAGCGTCTCGTATCTGACGGCGATCAGGTCGAGCGCGTCTTCGGCGACATAGCGGTCGAGTGCGACGACGACCGCGACCGGCTCACCATAATAGCGCACTTTGTCGATCGCGAGCGGCCAGCATTCGACCGGTATCTTAAGCCCCACGACGAGGCTCGAGCCGTATCGCTGCACCTCCTCCGCAGTAATCACCGCGAACACGCCCGGTAGAGCGCGCGCGCGCGCGGCGTCGATCCCGAGGATGTTCGCATGCCCGTGCGGCGAGCGGAGGATCGCCGCATGCGCGGTCCCAGGCTTGACGCCCAGATCGTCGATATAGCGTCCTCGCCCCGTCAACAGCGCGGCATCCTCGACGCGCGGCAGCGACTTGCCGACCCAATTATCCGTCTTTGGCCGATCGATCACGTTCACGTGGCGAGCCTTCCCTTAGTTTCGGGGGCGACGAGGCCGCCGACCAGATAGAGCGCGCAGGCACCGGCCAGGAAAATCGCTAGGCTTTGCGGGATGTCGGCGGGCGTCGCCGAGGCGAGCGAGACGAAGGTCGGCATGATTCCGCCGATCGCGAAGCCGACGTTCCACGACAATCCCGTGCCGGTCGAGCGGATTTCGGTCGGGAAGCGCTCGTTGAGGAAGATCATAAGCGGCGCAAACCCCGCCGAGCCGAGGAAGCTGATCGCCAGCGCATAGGCGGTGACAGCCCCGCCGGTCGCGCTGCCGAGGTTGAGGATCAGGAAGGGCAGCGCCAGCAGGCAGACGACACCGATGGCCAGGAACGCCTTCTTGCGCCCGATATGCTGGCTGAGTTCGCCGAGCCCGATCGACGAGATCGCACCGGCCACGCTGCCCATCAGCATGATCGAAGAGGCCGCCGGACCGGACAGCCCGTTCACCAGCTTCAGATAAGTCGGCAGATAACCAGCAGTCAGATAATAGCTCGCTCCCGCGCCGGTGCTGAGCAGCAGGTTGACCAGGAAGCGCTTGCGATAGTCGGGGTTCGCCATCAGCGTCTTGAGCGGCGACGGACCGACGATCTCCTTCTCGGCGCGCGCCTTCGCCGCCTTGGCCTCCTGCGCCTCGCGGAAGTGCGGCGATTCGACGAGACCGCGGAACAGGATCAGCCCGATAACCGAGGTGATCAGCCCGCAGAAGAACATGAATCGCCAGCCGGTCTCGTTGAAGCTGTCGCCGGGGAACACATAAGACACGCCCATGAACGCGATGGAAGCAAGCAGCGTTCCAATCGCCGCGCCGCCACCGCCGATCGTACCGCTCATCATGCCGCGCCAGCGCTCGGGCACCGATTCCGTGCCGATGACGTGCGTAGAGGCGACGACGCCCCCGACGAAGATGCCCTGCACGAGGCGCAGCAGCAAGAACAGGATCGTCGCCCAGATCCCGATCATCTCGACCGTCGGCAACAGGCCGAACGCCGCGGTGGCGATGCCTACGCCGGCGACCGCGAGGATCATCGCGCCCTTGCGTCCATGCCTATCGGCATAGGATCCGAACAATGCCGACCCCAGCGGCCGCATCAGCAACGTAACCGCAAAGGCGGCATAGGCGCCTGCAAGCGACAGCATGGGTTCGTGCGACGGGAAGAAATGCTTGCCCACCGCCGGCGCGACGTACAGCAGGATGAAGAGGTCGAACAGGTCGAGCCCCCATCCAAAGCACGATGCGATCACGGCGCGCATACTCGTCTGCGAACCCGTCGCCTTGCCCTCTTCCACAGTCATGGTTGCGTCCATCATCGATCCTCTCGGCCAAGGCGGCTATTGCCGTCCCCCGTGCCCGACGCACGTCTTGGGTCGAGCAATGATCAGGCTTTATCGCTATCAAAACAAATAAGATCAGATGATGCTCGGCATCATCCCCTGTGATCGACATGGTGCCGTTCCCATCATCCGAAATGATGGATGGCATCGCATAAGCTTATTTGTCGTGATCGGTTTCGAACCATAGCCTCGCGCTTGCGAAGAGGCGGCCGGCGCGAAGACCGGAAACGACCGCCCGTTCAGTTGGAGACGATGATGAAGCGCCTGCCGAAAGGGGTCGCGATCGCGGCCATGACGATGCCGGGAATCGCCTTGGGGCAGACCCAGCCCACGCCCATCCAACAGCTTCCGGTCTCGCCCGCCGCCCCGGTCGATCAGCAGGGAATCGTTCCGGCCCCCGGTGCCGCACCCGCTGGCAGCTATCCCGAAGCAGCCTTGGGCTATGGCGCCAAGGCCGGACCACGATTCTACCTGGCACGCTGGGCAGAGGACTGGTCATTCCTGCGCGACCGGTCGAAACGCACGGGCCCTTTCGATGCGCTCAAGTTCATCCCGTTCGACGAGGGTGGCGACATCTATCTGACACTCAGCGACGAGCAACGTCTGCGCCACGATACCATCACGAGTCCGGGCCTGCGTGCCGGGCGCGATACTAACGCGATCCTGCTGCGCAACGTCGTTGGCGCCGACCTGCACATCGGCAAGAACTTCCGCGCCTATGGCGAGCTTGCGAGCGGCGTGCAGGAAGGCGGCTATTTTGGTGCGGTCACGCCCGTCCAGCGCAACGACCTGCTCGTCCAGCAACTCTTCGCCGAAGTGAAGGGAAATGTCGGCGGCATGAACGCCGGCATCCGCGTCGGCCGGCAGGACTTCCAGGACGGCCCGATCCAGCTGGTCAGCATCCAGGAAAACCCCAACATCCGCATCACCTTCGATGGCGTGCGCGCCTATGCGACGGGCAGGCGGGCGCGCATCGGCGTGTTCGACCTGCACTATACCCGGCTCGGGCTCGACGCGTTTGACGATCCGACCGACAAGAGCCGGCGCTTCTCGGGCGTCACCGGCAGCGTCGTCGTCCCCACGAATGCGTTCGGCAGTTCGAAACTCTATGTCGATCCGTTCTTCTATTATCTGCGCAACCGCAACCAGCGCTGGGGCGCCACTGTGGCGCGCGAGGAACGCCGGTTCTGGGGGGTGCGGCTGTGGGGCGATATCGGACCCATCAATGTCGACGTGAGCGCCAACCATCAGTCCGGCACCTATGACGGACGTGCCGTATCGGCCTATCAAATTTTCGCCGCGCAGACCTTCGCGCTTGGCAAGCCGACCCCGACCGCCACGCGGATCGGCTGGCGGGCCGACATTAGCTCGGGGGGCGGTGCGTTCGGGACGGGCACGCTGCACAATGCCAGCCAGTTGTTCGGGACAGCCCCCTATTTCAGCTACGGCATCTTTGTCGGCCCGACCAACTATCTGGACGTCGCGCCGACCGTCAGCTTTACGCCGTTGAAGGGCGTGCGCGTCCTCACCGAGCTCGCATTCGTGTGGCGCAACGACGAACACGATGCGGTCTACAGCGGAGTCGGCAACGCCTATGCGGGCACGCAGAACGTGGCCGGCCACGACGTCGCACAGTTGGGCCGACTAAATGCCGTCTGGTCTGCCACGCCGAATCTGTCGTTCACGCTTCGGGCAGAATATCTCCGCGCGGGGAATGTATTGACGCGCGCCGGCTATGCGGACTCGCTGTTTACCGGAGTATGGACGACCTTCCGTTTTTGAAAACGGATCGATCCAAGGTCTGTCAACGCCGAGTCCGAATGCTCCGATGTGAATACCAAGCTTCAGCCTGAGTAGCCCCTAGTTTTCTAGACGCCTTCCGCCTTTAAAACCTGCTGCCGTTCGAACGCGACGGGCGACAGCATCCCGTTCCTGACCCGCTTGCGTACAGGGTTGATAGAACATCTCGACGTATTCGAACGCGTCCTGCCGGGCTTCCTCACGGGTTTTATTGGTGCAGCGCCGGATGCGCTCACGCTTGAGCAAGGAGAAGAAGCTCTCGGCGACGGCATTGTCATGGCAGTTGCCGCGTCGGCTCATCGAGTGCTCAAGATTGTGAGCCCGGATGAAGCCAGCCCACTCCATGCTAGTGACCGCCTCGTGGCTCAAGCCGTCGCGTCGCACGACATCGATCGACCCGGCGAGCACCAGCCACGCCGGCGCTCCCAGCTCGCCGATATCGAAAACCACCGTGCCGGAAGCAAATTTCTGCGCGGGGCCGCTCGCGAACCGGGACGCGATTTCGAGTTGCCCCGACTCGAGGACCGGAAACATCTGGTGCTCGCGCGTGCCAAAAGTGCTCATGCGTGTTTACCGACCGGCTGGAGGCCGAGCAGCACGGTCGGGATCAGTTCGGACAAAGTAGGATGGATCGGCACAAGCATTCCCATTCCTCATCGGGGATCTCGAAAAGGCCTGAGTGCCGAAGATGCCGGCATTGCTGACCAGGATGTCGACCGCTGGTCCCGACGTTACCGGCCACACTGCGTACATCAACATGCACGACCTCGCGCTTGAGGTTGGCGACAGCCTCTTAGGTACAACTCTCGGCGCGCCCATTCAAGACGACGATTGACCCGGCTGCCGCCAATATTTTAGCGAGCGCAAAGCCGATCCCGGCGGTCGAACCGGTCACGAGCGCCGTCTTGCTGGAAAGGTCGGTCTTCTGAGCTACCTTCCAGGGATAACCTTCGCCGGTCGGGTTTGTTCGTAAAGTCAGCCCTGCGCGGTGAGTTGCGCCCGCACGGCATCGGCCAGCGGTGTCGTCGGACGCCCGATCAGCTTCGAGAGCTGATGGCCGTCATCGAACAACGCGCCCTTCGAGGCATCGACGTCCCACGCGGCAAGCCCTTCAGCAAAGCCGTCGGGCAGGCCGACCTGCCTCAGGATCGCGGCATAATCTGCCTGCGGCAGATCGCGGTACGGGATGTCGCAACCCGTCTGGCGTGAGATCTCGGCGGCAAGGTCGGCGAGCATCACCGCGTCGTCACCGGCCAGCTCATAGGTCTTGCCCTCATGGCCGGCGCTGGTCAGCACGATGGCTGCGGCTTGGGCATAATCAGCGCGGGTCGCGAGCGACAGGCGTCCCTCGCCAGCGCTGCCGACGAGCGCACCATTCTCCAGGGCTGCGGGAATCGAGCCGGTGTAGTTCTCGGTGTACCAGCCATTGCGCAGGAGGGTCGTCGGGATACCGGAGGACGCCAGCAGCGCTTCGGTCGCGCGATGCTCCTCGCCCAGACTGATCGGCGAGCGGTCGGCATGCAGCAGGCTGGTATAGACGATACGCTTGATGCCTGCCTGCTTGGCGGCCTCGATGACGTTGCGGTGCTGCGGCTCGCGCTGCCCGACCTCGCTCGATGAGATCAGGAGCAGCGTGTCGACCCCGGCCAGCGCCGGAGCGAGCGTCTCGGGCTGCGCGTAATCGAAAGCGCGTGCCTCGACGCCCAGATCGCTGGCCTTTTCGGGCGAGCGCACCAGCGCCACGATCGGCTCGCCGGTCGATTTGCGCTTCAGGCTTTCGATGACGAGGCGGCCAAGCTGGCCGGTCGCGCCGGTGACGGCGATAGTCATGACAATTCTCCTTCGGTGACGCGATAAGATTAGTTGAAACGGAAGCCCGAAATGGCGGTCGACAGGACTTCCTCGGCATAGACCCGGGCGCCTTCGCCCTCGGTCGCACCGGCTGCGACCATCAGGGGCAGCAGATGCTCCTCCTTGGCCGGGGGATGGGCGAACCGTGCCGAGGGCGCATCGGCCCAGCGCGCCAGGCGCTCGGCCCGCTGCGGGCCGTCGAGTTCCATGCTTTCGGCCAGCCACTGGTCGAACGCTTGCGAGCCGGGCGTCGAGCGCGGGTCGCCATAGGCGCGCATGTTGTGAAAGCTCATGCCCGAGCCGAGGATCAGCACGCCCTCCTCACGCAGCGGCGCAAGGGCGCGGCCCGCAGCGACATGGAGGGCCGGGTCCAGCCCCCGCTCGACGGACATCTCGATCAGCGGAATGTCCGCATCCGGAAAAGCCACTTTGAGGGGGACGAACACGCCGTGATCTAGGCCCCGCTTCGCGTCGACAGTCGAGGGGATACCCGCATCCTTGAGCAAGGCCGCGGCACGAGCGGCGAGCGCGGGTGCGCCTGGCACGTCGTAGCGCAGCTGATAGGTATGGGGCGGGAAGTTGTAATAGTCGTAGATCAGTTCGGGCCGTTCGGCGCCGGTGAAGGCGAAGCCGTCCGTCTCCCAATGTCCCGAGACGACGAGGATGGCCTTGGGCTTCTCGGCGAGCGTGTTCGGCAGGTTGCGCAGGAACGCTTCCATACCGGTCCACACGCCGCGCGGATCGTCCATGAAGAAGCAGGGGCCGCCGCCATGCGGGATGAAGTAGGTGGGCTGGACGCTCATGGTCATACACTCCGGTGCAGGCGCCGCGGAGGCGGCCTGGTTCATCGATCTGTTGGCCGGAATATGTGCCCGCTATCGCGCAATGATAATCGCTCGCGTAGAAGGATCAGCTTCAACCACGGGTAGGAAGTCATGGCGGATCGGTTGACGGGTATGGACGTATTCGTGCGGGCGATCAGGCTCGGTGGCATCTCTGCTGCCGCCCGTGATCTGCACATGTCGCCTGCGATGGCGGCCAAGCACCTCGACGCCCTTGAAGCGCGGCTTTGCACAACGCTGGTCCAGCGCTCGACGCGTCGACTGTCGCTGACCGAGGCGGGCGCTGACTATTTCGAGAAGGCCGAACGTATCCTGATGGAGATCGGTGAAGCCGAGGCGGAGGCATCGTCGCGATCGATCACCGCGCGGGGACTGCTGCGCGTCAGTGCGCCCGCCACCTTCGGCGTCCTGCACCTTGCCTCGCTCGTCCCTACATTCTCCGCGCGTCATTCCGAGGTGACGATCGAACTGGGCTTCAACGATCGCTACGTCGACCTGCTGGAAGAGCGATGGGATGTGGCCGTGAGGATCGGGCGCCTTGCCGACAGTGCGCTTGTTGCCCGCAAGCTCGTGGCGATGCGCGTCGTGCTGTGTGCCGCCCCCGCCTACCTGGAGCGGCGCGGAACGCCCACCCGCCTGGCCGATCTTGGCGATCACGATTGCCTCGGCCACACCAACGCGTCGCTTGCAGGAACGACATCGTGGGCGTTCGGCAAAGACGGGACGATCAAAGTGCCGATCTCAGGATCGATGTGTTCCGACAATGGCGAGGCCTTGGTTCGCGCTGCCATCGCGGGCCAAGGGCTGGTTTATGGGCCACGCTTTATTGCGGCAGAGGCGCTTCGCGCCGGCCAATTGAGCGAGCTTGAGCTGGACGAGCCGCCTATGATGCTGGGAGCGGCATATGCCATCACACACCCGACGCGGCGCCCCGCCGCCAAGACGCGGGCGTGGATTGACTTCTTAGCCGAAGCACTCCCCGCTCTTGGCACCGATTGGTGAGAGGCCGAGCTAGCAGACGTCCCGAGTTTTCACCCGAGGACCGCGTCTGCTATCTCAAAACATCATGGTCTTTTATGATTGTAGATATCAGTGACCCAGCGAAAGCGACGCCCACAACCGCACATGGCTGGCATCGATAACGCCGAGGCTTGGTCCCTTTCAGTTGGTGCAGCGGGGGCCGCGGGCGCGGCGGACGTTGCGGGTGAGCGTGAACCGCATCACTGCCAACCCTCGATGACGATCTTGCCGCGTGCGGTAGTGCTCTCAAGCGCCTGGTGCGCGCGCTTGAGGTTCGCGGCGTTGATGGGGGAGAAACGTTCGGTGAGGGTGGTGCGCACCTCCCCGGCGTCCACGAGGCTGGCGATGGCCGACAGGGTCTGACCCTGCGTTTCCATATCAGCGGTCTCGAACATGGACCTGGTGAACATAAACTCCCAGTGGGTCGACACCGACTTGCGTTTGAACGGTACGACATCGAGCGTCTTGGGGTCGTCGATGAGCGCAAAACGTCCCTGCGGGGCGATCAGCTCGGCGATCTGCTCGATATGCTCGTCGGTGTGCGTGGTCGAGAAGACGAAAGCCGGCGCGCCAATGCCCAAATTCGCCACTTGCCGAGCCAGCGGCTGGCGATGATCGATGACATGGTGCGCACCGAGCTCGCCCACCCAGGCCTGCGTTTCAGGGCGCGAGGCTGTCGCAATGACGATCAGCTCGGGTACTTGGCGAGCAAGCTGGATTGCCATCGAGCCTACCCCGCCGGCACCCCCGACAATCAACAGCGCATGTGCTGCACCGGCTACAGGAGTACGCACGGACAATCGCTCGAAGAGGGCCTCCCACGCGGTGATCGCCGTCAGCGGCAACGCCGCTGCCTCTGCCCAATCGAGGCTGGCCGGTTTCTTCCCGACAATGCGCTCGTCGACCAAGTGCAACTCGGCGTTGGTCCCATCGCGGCCGATGCTGCCCGCGTAGAACACCTCGTCGCCCGGTTCGAAGCCGCGCACTTCAGGGCCAACAGCGCGAACGACACCGGCGGCATCCCAACCCAGGACACGCCAATCACCGTGGATCGAACCCGAGCCAGCGCGCACCTTCGTGTCAACCGGGTTTACCGAGACAGCCTTGACCTCGACGAGGAGATCACGGCCGGTAGCGTTGGGATCGGGAAGTTCGATATCGACGAGAGCTTCCGTGCGATCGATCGTTCCGGGCTGCTGGTAGCCGATTGCGCGCATGATAATTCCTATTGTCAGGGGCTATATAGCGAATTTTGTCGCGTACGGGATACGCACAAGCGACGTCGCGGTTCGACATCGTCCTCAGGCTGGCGACGGCGTGGCTGCCGCTGCCGTCTTCCCCTTGAGATCGGTGATAACCTCGCCGATTAGTGCCCGCAGCCAGCGATGCGCGGGGTCGTGCCGATAGCGGACGTGCCACGCCATCTCAACGGGAAAGCTGCCGAGGTCGACCGGGGCCGGCAGGATCTTCAGCCGGGGGTCGTGCATCAGCCGCCTGCAGATGAGTGAGGGTAGGATGGCGCAGTAGTCGGTCACCGCCACCATCTCGGCTACCGCGAAGAAGTTGGTCACCGAGATCGCGACGTTGCGCTTCAGCTGCTGATGCGCCAGCGCCTGGAACAGCCCGGCGCGCATCCGTCCGGGCGGCACGATGTTGACGTGCTTCATTGCCTCGAACTGCTCGCGCGTCATGGCATCGCCGACGTCCGGATGGTCGGCGCGGACGGCGCAGGCGAGCCCTTCGTCCATCAGGTGCTGGACGACGAGGTTGTCAGGCGGGTCGACGATGCGGCCCAGCACGAGCGCCGTCATGCCCGACACGACGCCCGTCTCAACGAGATCGTTGCCGTAGGGGGTCAGGCGGAGCTTGATGCCAGGCGCGACCTTCTCCAGGCGCGCCACGACAGCGGGGACCAGGACGAACTCGACATAGCCGTTCGGCGCGATGGTGAAGAGCCGTTCGGCCTGTGCGGGATCGAAGGCCTGCTGACCGAGGATCGCGTCGTCGAGCTGCGCGAGTGCCTCGGCGATCAGCGGCGAGAGTTCAAGCGCGATCGGGGTCGGCTGGATGCCGTAGCGCTCGCGGACGAACAGTTGGTCCTGAAGCATCAGTCGTAGACGCGACAGGGCGTTAGACAGGGCGGGCTGTGTCATGCCCATGCGCTCGGCGGCCCGCGTGACGCTGCGCTCCTCCATCAACGCGACGAAGATCGGCAGCAGGTTCAGATCGTAGCGCATGCAGTCATCCTGTTAGCATTATATCTGAAATCAAAAAAATAAACTTCTGGAATATGTCAACGACGCCCATTTCCCATCCATCGGCGACGGGCGCCGCGAACATGGAGGTTCAGATGAGCAAGGGACAGGTTCTCGTTCTTGGATCGAACGCGACGCAGATCGGTCTGCGTGGCGGCGGTACCGCGACGGTCGGTCAGTATCTCAACGAGACGGCAGTCCCTGCGCTGGCTCTGCTCGACGCCGGCTATGATATCGTTCTCGCCACGCCCAATGGGGCTAAGCCGCACATCGACGCCGTCTCCGTTTCGGTTGATCATTTTGGTGGCGATGAGACGGCATTCCAGCGAGCCAAGGACTTTTTTGCCAGCCATCCGGCGATGAACGACGTCCGCAGCTTGCGCTCTGTCGTCGAGGGCGGCCTGGACGGCTTCGTCGGAGTGTTCGTGCCGGGCGGCCACGCTCCCGTCGTCGACCTGATGCAAGACCACGACGCGGGCACGATCCTCCGTCACTTTCACACGGCGGCCAAGCCGACCGCGCTCCTCTGCCACGGACCGGTAGCCGTTGTCGCTACGCTCGACGATGCTCCGGCCTTCCGCAAGGCGCTGGAGGAAGGCGATGACGCCGGGGCGGCCGACCTGGCGCGAGACTGGATCTACTCAGGCTACCGCATGACCGTCTTCTCGGCGAATGAGGAGAAGATCGCTGAGGAGCAAGTGCTGAAGGGCGAGCTCTTTTTCGACATGGAAAAGGCGCTGCGGTCGGCCGGTGGCGACGTCTCGGTCACTGACAAGAACTTCGCTTCGAATGTCGTCGTGGACCGGGAGCTGATCACGGGTCAGAATCCGGCGTCGGACCAGGCCATGGCCGACGCTTTGATCGAAGCCCTCGATCACGCCGCTGCGTGAGTACCAGGATGACGGGCGGGGCGCTCAGGATGCGCCCCGCTTCGCATATAACCATGACAAGGAACGGTGCCATGACAGCCAACGTGAAGATCGTCGCCGTGCTCACCGCCCGTGCGGATACCGTCGACCGCCTGCACGCTCTGCTCGACGCCATGTTAAAGCCGAGCCGTGCCGAGCCGGGCAATTTGCGCTACGATCTCTGGCAGGACCAGAGCGATCCGAACCGCTTCGTCCTCGACGAGCTGTACGCGGACGCGGATGCGGTTGCCGCCCACCGCGCGACGCCCCACTTCCAGAACTACCTCTCTCAGATCGGCGATCTGGCCGAGCGCGGCGCGTTCGTCCTCAACCCCGTCTCCGCGACCTGAGGGTGCTGCCATGGGCAAGCTTAAAGAATGGGTGGGGTCGGCGCTGCTGGCACAACCGTTCTACGTAGAGGAGCTGCGGATGATCGGCCTGTTGGCACCTGCGCTTCGCCTAGGCTTTATGGGCCTCGTTTATCCACGCGGCGGCTACCGCTGGCGCGGGGCCGCGATCCAGCGGAAAATCAACATCTGAAATCAAGGACACACAGTCATGACCAAAGGTATCGAAGGCAAGGTTGTTCTCATCACCGGCGGCAGCACCGGTATCGGCGCGGAAACCGCGCGGCTTCTCGCTGAACGCGGTGCGAAGGTCGCCATCGCCGCCCGGCGCAAGGACAAGCTCGACGAGGTCGTCGCGCAGATCGCCGAGAACGGCGGAACGGCACGCGCCTATGCGCTCGACGTCACCGACAAGTTGGCGGTCGAGTCCGTGGTCGCCGCAATCATTGCCGATTTCGGCCGGCTCGACGTGCTGGTCAACAATGCTGGGCTGATGCCGATCCGTCCGATGGCCGAGGTCAACACCGAGGAGTGGGACCAGATGATCGACGTCAACCTGAAGGGCACGCTCTACGGCATCGCCGCGGCTCTTCCCGGCTTTCTCGAGCAGGGCAGCGGCCACATCATCAACCTGAGCTCGGTTGCGGGCATCAAGGTCTTCGCACCAGGCGGCACGGTCTACTCCGGCACCAAGTTCGCCGTCAGCGCGATCAGCGAGGGTCTTCGCCAAGAGGTGGGCGAAAAGGTCCGTGTCACGTCTATCGAGCCCGGAGCCGTCGAAAGCGACTTGAAGTTCACGACTTCGGGCACGGCTGCCGAGACGGTACTCGACTTCTATAAACAGGCCATCCCTGCGGCGTCGGTGGCGCGTGCTATCGCGTTCGCTGTCGAACAGCCTGATAACGTCGACATCAACGCGATCGTCATCCGGCCGACCGCACAGCAGTTCTGACGATGGAGAGGAGGCGGAGCGGTGTGTGCTCCGCCTTCGTTACGTCAGTCAATCACACCGCCGTTCAGCTAAAATTGCGGCGTAGCGACAAACGTGCTGACGATGGTGTATCTCACACTTCAAATTAGTCCTTGGTCGGCGCAGCGAGCCTTCCGGAAAGCAGCCCATTTCATGCCGAACGCGAACCCTATCGATGGGGCGGCTCAACCCGATACGGACGCTGGCTTCCGCCAGCGTCCGCATGGACATGATAGCGCCAAGGACGCTCCTTCCCCATCAACGCCGTCCGAGGGTCCTGCAGTGGGCAGCGCCGCTTGGAGCGATCCGGGAGCAGCGCCAGAGGTTGCAGGTAACAAGCCGGCCGGCGGGGTGGATGCTGACCATCCGCACCTGTTTCATCTGGCCGAAGCGCCTGCCAATGTATTTGACGGCGGGGGTCTGCGAGGCGGACACGAGCACAATTGGCCAATCCTGAAGGGGCAGCAGGGGGCGTGCTACATCGCTCGCCTAGCGCCTGGCGGCATACGCGAACCGCATTGTCACCCCTACGCTTGGGAGATGAACTTCGTCCTTCAGGGTCGCGTTCGCTGGACCGTCGTGGGGCCGAACTCGGCGCAAGACGGTCCATTTGAGGCCACGAAGGGAGACATGATCTTCGCGCGTGCCCGCTGGGCAACGTTTGGACCCTCTCGTTCGTTATGCAGACAACTAATACCTAGTCATTTATCTTGAGGAGTTGGTCATGCCCAAACTTGCGCTGTACGTGCCACTGAAGGCCAAGCCCGGAAAGGAGAGCGAAGTCGCGGATTTCTTGACCTCGGCGCTACCGCTCGTTCAAGCCGAACCCGGTACCCTGACTTGGTATGCGATCCAGGAAGGCCCCGGTGCGTACGCGATCTTCGATACGTTCGACACAGAGCAAGATCGGCAGGCGCATCTTGACGGCAAGGTTGCCGCCGCACTGATGGACAAGGCCGATGAGCTGTTCTCCGAACCGCCGCAGATCCATAAGTTCACCCTACTGGCAGCTATATAGCAAAGTGCTGGACACCGTTTCGTCGGGCTTGGCTGAACGGTGAGATACGCCTGCCATTCGGGATGAACGGGCCGGATTTGGACCTCAATCAGAAGGACCACGACAGGCCATCCGCTGTAGTGGATGGCCTGTCTCTAGCGTTTTATCCTGCGTTTGATGCTGCTGCTGATGACGTGCTCACCGTTGTTACCGTTCAGACATAGAGTCCACATGGTTCATGGCTGGTGGTTGAGGACATACCAACTTGGTCCGGGACATGCCGGACCAAGTTGGCCGGCGATCTGGGTGTGGGTACGCCCGCCGAGTTGTGAGGCCGACCTGACGGTGTTGTAGTCCTGCCGCCAGGCAGCCAGCGCGGCTTTGCCGTGAGCCAGCGAGGTGAACAGCGTATCGTCGAGGCATTCGTCGCGCAGGCGGCCGTTGAAGCTCTCGACGAAAGCGTTCTGGGTCGGCTTGGATCGGCGGGTCAGTAGTGGATGACCGTGCGGATCGACTTTCCTTCGAGCATCAGTTCGAACGCCTCGTTGATCTCCTCTAAACCCATGGTGTGGGTAACGAACGGGGCCAGATCGATATCGCCTCTCATGGCGTCCTCGACCATGCCGGGGAGCTGTGTACGTCCCTTGACGCCGCCGAAAGCGGACCCCTTCCAGACGCGGCCCGTAACGAGCTGGAACGGACGGGTGGAGATTTCTTCGCCCGCGCCGGCAACGCCAATCACGATTGACTGACCCCAGCCACGGTGCGCTGATTCAAGCGCGGCGCGCATAACGTGAACGTTGCCGATGCACTCGAAGGTATGATCAATGCCCCAGCCCGTCATCTCGATCAGCACTTGCTGGATGGGCTTGTCATGGTCCTTGGGGTTGATGCACTCGGTCGCACCGAATTGGCGTGCCAGCTCGAACTTGGACGGATTAGTGTCGATGGCGATGATGCGTCCCGCCTTCGCCTGGCGCGCACCCTGAATTGCCGCGAGGCCGATGCCGCCCAGGCCGAACACTGCGACCGAGTCTCCGGGCTGGACCTTGGCGGTATTGTGGACTGCGCCGATGCCGGTCGTGACGCCGCAGCCGAGCAGGCAGACATGTTCGGGGTTTGCCTCAGGATTGATCTTGGCGAGCGAGACTTCGGCGACGACAGTATATTCACTGAAGGTTGAACAGCCCATGTAATGATAGAGGGGCTGGCCATTGTACGAAAAGCGGGTGGTGCCATCGGGCATCAAGCCCTTGCCCTGCGTTTCGCGGACAGCGACGCACAGGTTGGTCTTGCCCGACACGCAGAAATCGCACTTGCCGCATTCGGCGGTGTAGAGCGGAATCACGTGATCGCCCGGCCTGACGCTCGTGACGCCCTCACCGACCTCGACAACGATACCCGCACCCTCGTGGCCTAGAACCACAGGGAAAACGCCCTCCGGATCATTACCCGCCAGCGTGTACGCATCGGTGTGGCACACGCCGGTGTGCGTCACCCGGATGAGCACTTCGCCCTTCCGGGGTGGGGCGACATCAATCTCGACGATTTCGAGTGGCTTGCCCGCCTCGAAGGCTACAGCGGCGCGAGATTTCATGTTGGGATACCCTCGTTGATTGAAACCGATTGCCGGTGCGAGGCCGTTGCGCCATTGGAAATTCGTCGACGCTCTCATACTGGCAGGGAGTATATTTTTCATACTCCCTGCCAGTATGCAAGGGGTATCCGAGTAAGGATGTCAAACCAGAGAAGGCATGTAGGGGTAGCTTCGCTTCGCAGGCCTCCACCTCTGTGTCGCCACAGCCTGCGACCCGCCCATCGATCTTGAAGGGTCCATCGATCCTGACGCCCTGGAAAAACGCCGGAGAAGACGCTCGCGCTCGCTACGCCGACAACAAAGTCGAGGGACGGAACGCCAAAAGGCTGCACTCTGGTGAACGGCACCGGGTAGCAAGACACGAGGCTTTCGCTCTAACTGCGGAAGAGCAGGGGCAAGAAGATCGCTGATGTCGTTACTTAAGATATGTACGCAGAATCTTCATTACGCCCTCCACCTTGTCATCGTGATTGCCGTTCTCGCTTTTGACGGCCGGATCTGCACCGGCACCGAATGTTTCCCTAAGGTGACTCTCCATAACTTCTGCCATCAGTCCATTTGTCGCGCCTCGCATGGCTACAATTTGCTGCAGCAGGGGGGTGCAATCGGCCCCGGCTTCGATCGCGCGTTCCAAAGCGTCCGCCTGGCCCTTGATACGCCGCAAGCGTGTGATGGCTCGTTTCTTGTCCTCTGGTGAATGTGGCATCGCGCTTTCTCAAGAAATCGCTTCAGCATACTATACAGGGGGGGAGTTTCAATCCTGTCCAGAGACTGGCGCTTCTTTAATCAAGCGAGGTTCCCCGGCCATTTTCAAAATGCGCCCTCTCCGATCGGGCAGGCATAGCCGCCACGTTACCCTGAGACAGGTCTGGTACGCGGAGGAGGAGCGGTCATGCTTTCAAGCCTGCGCCACAGCGACGGCATAGGCGCTGAGGGTCCGATCCTGTGTCCGGGAGGGGGAGCCATCGCTCGCTCCCCCAGGTTTGCCGGTCAGACCGTAACGACTACCTTGCCGATCTGGTCATTCGATTCGAGGAAGCGGTGTGCGTCTTGGATGGCGTCGAGCGAGAAGGTGCGCGCGATCCGCGGCTTGAGCGCGCCCGATTCCAGTCCCGCCACAATGAACGCCTTGGCGCGATCGAGCGCGGCGTCGTCCGAGACGATCTCGCTGTAGAGATAACCCTTGAGCGTGAGGCTCTTGCCCAGCACGGAGAACAACGGGAACGGCGTCGGCTCGCCGCTGAGCGCGCCATATTCAAGCAGAATGCCGCCGCGCGCCATGCTCGCGGTCAGCGGCTCGAACGACGGGCCTCCGACCGGGTCGAGCACCACGCGCGCACCTGCACCATCGGTTATCTCCATCACCTTTGCTACCAGATCCTCTTCCCCGGTCGCGACGACATGATGTGCACCGGCATCAAGCAGGGCCTGGCGCTTGGCGCCGGTACGCGTCGTCGCGATCACCGTCGCGCCGACCATCCGCGCAATCTGGAAGGCAGCAAGACCGACGCTGCTGGAAGCAGCGGTGACGATGACGAAATCGCCCTCGCCGAGCTTCGCCTGCTCCACCAGCGCACCCCAAGCGGTGACATACTGCATCCACACGGCCGCCGCTTCCTCGAACGAAAGCGCCGCCGGATGCTTGACGACGAGGCGGGCAGGCACGTTGGCGACCTCGCCATAGGTGCCCCAGCGCGCGATATCGAGCGGGGGGATGAGGCTGACGGCTTCGCCTTCCGCAAACCCGGTCACGTCCGCGCCGACCGTGCCGACAATACCGGCAGCCTCGTAGCCGAGGCGGCTCGGGAACTCGGCTTCCTGAAGGTAGGCATGGTTGCGGAACATCACTTCGGCGCGGTTTATGCCTATCGCCTTGACAGCGATCTGCACCTCGTCGGCCGCGGGCGCGCGCACTGCCACATCTTCAATCTTGAGGACGCTGGCGTCGCCATATTCGTGGATCCGAACGATGCGGCTCATGGACCATTCCTTGATTATTGAACGACCGTTCTGTATCGGTGTCAGTGACAAGGTTCAAGCTATTATTTATCGATCATTCCATATCGGGCACGAGACATGACAGACACGAAAGCCCGTCGTGGCGCAGGCCGCCCTCGAGAGTTCAACACTGACGCTGCGCTCGACAAGGCGGTACGGCTGTTCTGGCAGCGCGGCTACGAGGCGACGTCGATGGCCGATCTGGTGGCGGAGACTGGCGTCGCCGCCGCCAGTCTCTATGCGGCGTTTGACAACAAGGCGGGGCTGTTCGCGGCGGTGATCGAGCGCTACGCCGCGACGTTCAGCGTCCACCTCTATGAACCCATCAACGATCCGGCGTTGTCCACCTTCGAGGCCGTCAAAGGCCTGCTGGAACGAGCGGCGTCATCGTTCTCGGAACCTGAAACGCCGGCCGGCTGCTTCATGTATTCGGCAGCGGCAGCCGTGTCGCCCGCGTCCGCCGCCATCGAATGCCTGCTGCGCGACAAGCGTATCGCGGCGGAGGCCCTCCTGATCGAGCGTTTACATCGGGGCGCCGCGCAGGGCGAGCTTGCGGCCGATACTGATCCGGCCGTCCTAGGCAAATTCATCAATACGGTCATGGAAGGCATGTCCGTTCAAGCGCGCGACGGCGCTACGATCAACGAACTTTTCTCCATCGCTGAAATGGCACTCGATCGATGGCCGGCTGCGGTTTGATCGTCCAGGCGAGATCGTCCTCGGTGTTCTTGCAACAAACATCTGTCCACTTACAGCCGAATCCAGTCCGTATGCCCGAACTGACCTGAAGCCGACCAGGCACACATGCTGCGCCAGATCGTCGAGGCTGGCTGGCGTCCCATGCCGCGCCAGATACGCCGGCGATGCGCAGATATGCTGCGGCTGCTCCACCAGCGTCTTCGCCATCAGCCCGGCCGCATCCCTGCTCCGCCCGAAGCGGACGACAAGATCCACCCCCTCTTCGATCGGGTCGATTACCCGGTCGGTGAAGCTGAGGGACAGTTGCAGGTCGGGGTTGGCCTTGCAGATCTCAGTTAGCAAGGGAACCAGCACACGGCGCCCGAACGCGGCAGGCATGTCGATCCGCAAGCGGCCGCGAGGGGCTTCGCCATGCCCACCCAGCGCGTCTTCCGTGTCGCGCAGGATGTCGATCGCGGCGACGCAGCTCGCCAAGTACGCCTCTCCGCTGACGGTGAGCGTCAGGTTGCGCGTTGATCGGGTGAACAGGGTTTCGCCAAGCCGTTCCTCGAGACGCGTGATGGCCTTGCTTACGGCGGATTTGGTGAGGCCGAGCCGTTCGTCTGCTCGAGTGAAGCTGGCGGCGTTGGCGACCTCGACAAAGACGGCGATGCCGTTGAAATGATCTGTCATGCTCGCCTGTCCGTCGTCGGTGGGTACCGCGATACCTCGATTCCCGGTGCTTTTCGAGAATTCGATAAGCGGGTGAGTTCATGCCAGCGCGGCAGAATGCGAACGATCCAATCTACGCGTTGCGCGCATCCTGCCCGTCCAGCGTACGTTTCGGCTCTCCCAAATGAACATGGTTTTCAGGACAAAGGCGGAAAAGCGAGCGGCAGCTATAGACCCCCACGTGTCCGATAGCTGCCGGGCAGAAAAGTCCCCAATCGTAGCCGTTGAGATCCGGGTTCAGCACGGAGACTTTTCTCGCCGCGACACCGCCTCGCAGGACGTTCTCGAGGCAGAGACAGAGACGTTCCTCGTTACCCCGCACGGAGGCTCATCGGTGCCGTTTGATTGGGTTCCGTATGGTCCTCGTTGGTTAAGACCTCAGCCGGACCAGGCGAGCAAATCGACCAGAAATCTAAACGTCGTTCTCTTACGTTAAACAGACCATCCTGGAGCTGGTGCACTTAGAGCATACCCAAAAGGCACCTACTAAAACAGGCGATTGGCTACGATCGTAGCCGTATGCCACATGGTGCCATTTGAGACATAGAGATGGAACGGTGCCACGACAGCTCATCTGTTGTTGTAGGTGACTGGTTCGGCTATGTTACGACATTGTATGCAACAGAGGCAGCTGTGCCAGTATGACCTTGCAAATCAACATCACGCCTAATGGGCGCATGAGCCTACCGGCGGACGTCCGGAAGCGACTTGGTCTGAGTGGTGGTGGTGCGGTGTACCTGGACGAAACCGAGGATGGTGTTGTGTTGCGGACCGCAAGCCAAGCCGTGGCACGCGCTCAGGCTCTAGCTAAGCAATACACGGCCGGTAACCCCGACGCATCCGTTGACGCATTCCTCGCCCGGCGTCGGGAGGATAGCGGCGAATGAGTGTGGTGCTGGACGCGTCTGCGATTATTGCCATGCTCAAAGGCGAACGCGGAGCGGCGAAGGTCGCAGCAGAAATCGGCGGCGCGCGGGTAAGCAGCGTCAACTATGCCGAGGTCGTCAGTCACTTCGTCTATGCCGGTATGCCCGAGCGCGAAGTCGATGCCATGCTCGATCCATTGCCGCTGACCGTGGTGCCGGCCGACAAGGCGCTCGCACAAATCGCAGGGCGTATGCGGGCGGCAACAGCCGAAGCGGGGCTCAGTCTGGGCGATCGCTTTTGCCTGGCGCTTGCCCGACGGGATGGGCTGCCTGCGTGGACGAGTGATCAGAACTGGAAGAAGATCGCCGATGTCGTCCAGGTCAAGGTTGTCGCAATCCGCTGATCTCGCCTTGTCGCGGGGTAGGGGGGCAGGAAGCCCGGCTCGACAGTCATGGCCCACACCGCCAGAAGGTCTCCATGCTACGTCTGATCCACACCGCCGACTGGCAACTCGGCAAGCCATACGGCCGCTTTGACAGCGACGTGCGTGCTGCCCTTAGCGAAGCACGGTTCGATGCAATCGACGCGATCGGCAAGGCGGCAGCCGAGCATGACGTCGCGCACGTACTTGTCGCCGGCGATGTGTTCGATACCGAAGGACCCGAAGACCGCGTCATCGTGCAAGCGGTGTCGCGGATGCAGCGCTATGCCTGTACCTGGTGGCTGCTGCCCGGCAACCACGACTTCGCCCGCAACAGCGGTTTGTGGGATCGCGTGCGTGCCAAGGGCGCCAACAATATCCGCATCCTTGCTGAGCCAGTGCCGTGCGAGCTGGCGCCGAGGCAGTGGCTGCTGCCAGCGCCGCTAACCCACCGGCATAATCTCGACGATCCGACCGCGCTGTTCGACACGATGGAGACGCCGGGCGCGACCTTGCGTGTCGGCTTGGCGCACGGCTCGATCCGGGACTTCTCGTCGCGTGGTGAGGCACAGAACCAGATCGCTCCCGATCGTGCGCAGCGCTCTGAACTGGACTATCTTGCGCTTGGCGACTGGCACGGGAGCCTACGGGTCGACGCGCGCACCTGGTACTCGGGCACGCCGGAAACCGATCGCTTCCAACGCGACGAGCCGGGCTATGCGTTGCTCGTGGCGCTTGAGGCGGGGGCGGAGCCGACAGTGTTGCCGATCCGCACTGGCAGGTTCCAGTGGCTGATGCGCGAATGGACGATAGCCGACGCGGAGGGCTTTGCCGCCGAATGTGACCGGCTGATCGCGCAGGTCGAACCATCGGCGACCCTCCTGCAGCTTTCGCTCTTCGGTATTGTCAGCCTGTCCGACCGCATCTCGATCCTCGCCCGTCTCGATAACGACCTGCGCCATCGCCTCCGTCATCTGGCGGTCACCGCCGACGATCTCGCCGGTCGGCCGAGCGAACAGGATTTCGCAGACCTGCGGGTCGAGGGCATGATCGGCACGGCCGCAGTCAAGCTGATGGGCATGATCGAGGCGGGGGGCAGCGGCGGCCCTATCGCGAGGCGGGCGCTTGAGCGTCTGTTCGTGGAATATCAGCGTGGGCAGGACGCCGCATGAGCCTCAAGATCCGGCGCATCGCGCTTTCCAACTTCCGCAAATACCGCGATCCCTTCGTGCTAGACGGGCTGACCGATGGACTCAACGTCATCATCGAGCCCAACGAAACCGGTAAGTCTACGCTGCTGGAAGCAATGCGCGCCGCGTTCTTCGTCCGACACAACACCGCGAACCGGCTTGCGCGCAGCTATGCGCCTTACGGTGAAGCTGTCGCCCCGCAGATCGAGATAGGCTTCGAAGCGAAAGGCGAGGAATGGGCGGTCAGCAAGCGCTTCTTGAAAAGCGCTTCGGTTGAAGTCCGCGGACCGAATGGGCGCGCGCAGGGGGAGGACGCTGAGGCGCAGTTGCAAGCGCTGCTAGGTGCGCGACGCGATACCAGCCAGGGCGGCGACGCGGCTGCGCATGGCGCACTCGGCCTGCTGTGGGTCGGGCAGGCGCAAGCGCTCGAGGTGGCGCCGCCGGGTGAGATCGTGCGTGACAGCGTGCGTGCGACCCTTGAAGCCGAGGTCGGTACGATCATGGGCGGCGCCGCCTACCAGCGGGTTCGCCCTCGCATCGACAGCCAATTCGCCGAATACTGGACCAACAGCGGTCGACCGACCGGCCGCCAGACCGCAGCACGCGACGAGCATGACACCGCGCAGCGCGCCGCGAGCGAGGCGGCGGCCAAGCTTGCCGCACTGGAGCAAGTTTTCTCCGACCTCGAAGCCGCACGGGCAAGGCTGAAGATCCTCGACCGCGATCTTGCCGACACCACCGATGCCGAGCAGCGGCGGGCGCTGGTCGTTCAACTCGACGTGGCGCGTTCCGCAGCGCAGCTGCTCGACACCCGCCGCGCCGAGCAGGGTCGCCTTGTCGACCGCGTTAGGTCACTCGAGGATCTCGCATCGCGCCTCACAACCGCCCGTAAAGCTGCCGGCGACACGGTTACGGCACTCAGTAAGGCACGGGACAGTCGATCCAGCCTGGTTGGTGAGTTGGCTGCTGCGCAGGAACGGGCGACGACGGCCCGTGACCTGCTGGCCTATGCCCGTGACAATCGGCGGACCGCGCATGTGGCGCTTGGCGCTGCCCGGGCACGGGCGGCTGAGCGCGAACGCCGGGCTGCGATCGGCGAGGCGCGACGGCGACATACCGAACTGGTTGCCTTGGAGGCCGAATACGAAGCGACGCGGCAGCTCGCGACGGCAGTGATCCCCGCCACCGTCATCAAGACCTTGGAAGAACGCGAACGAGCCGTCGACAAGGCACAGGCAGCCATTGATGCCGGTGCAACGCGGATCGAGTTTGCCGGTGATGTCAGCGGCCTGACGATCGATGGATCTGCGGCCGAGCTTGGTGACCGGATGCTGTCTCGCGAGACGCGCATCCGTCTTGGCGCTGCCGAGCTGATCATCCGACCGCCAGTCGGGCTGCAAAGTGCAGAGACGGTGCTCACCAACGTGATTAATGATCTGAACGCTGGATTGGCTGAGCACGGGGTGGCGAGTGTCGCTGCGGCTCGCGCTCGCAACGAGGCGGCCCGAGAGGCGGTCGCCAATCTCCGCACGATCGAGGCGCGGATCGCCGGTGTCACGCCTGCATTAGCAGTGCTCGGGATCGAGGCGGGTGCACCGGCCCTGAAGCTCTTCATCGTCGGATTGCAAGAAGGCGCGGAAGGAGAGGGGAGTAGCGAAGAACCAGACGTTGAGGCGTTGACGATTACGGCGGGTGAGGCTGACACGGCGCTGGCAAGGGCGGAAGGTGTCGATGCGGTTGCGTCAGATCAGTTGCGCGAACTGGAGGCCCGGAATGCTCCGCTGATGGTGCAGGAGGCTGGGGCCGAGCGCGATGCGCTTAATGCCGCAGCACAGCTCGCTGCCTTGGAAGCTAAGCCTGAAGTGGCCTCGCTTGAGGGCGGGTTGCGCGACGCACGTCAGCAGGAAGCTGCAGCGCTCGTCAATCTGCAGGATGCCGAGCGCGCGGCGACCGCGCATGACGTCGCGACGATCGAGCGGCAGATCGGTCTACTGGACAAGCGGGTTGAGGTTGCCCGGGCCCAGCGTACCGAGCTGGAGAAGGTGATTGCCGGACTCGAGGCGCGGATCGAGGCGGAAGGCGGCAAGGGATTGGCCGACCGCGCCGCAGTCGCGCGCGAGGAGGCTGATGCCGCAGCTGCCAACCTGGCGCGTGTGATACAGGAAGCCGACACGCTGAAGCTGCTTCGCGACACCTTGGAGAACGCACGCGTCGAGACATCACGGACGTTCGTTGGGCCAGTGGCGCGGCGAGCACGCCGGCACATCGAGCGGCTGCTACCGGGCGCTGATCCCGGCTTTGGTGACGACCTTGGCCTTGCGTCGATCGCGCGGGGCGGATTGGGCGAAAGTTGCGGCGATCTCTCCAGGGGCACACAGGAGCAGCTGGCGATCCTCACCCGGCTCGCCTTTGCCGACATGCTGCTTGAGCAAGGATTGCCGGTCTCTTTGATCCTGGACGATCCGCTCGTCTACTCGGACGATACCCGCCTCGATCTCATGACCGAGATCCTGACAGAGGCTGCAACGCGGATGCAGGTCATCCTGCTCACCTGTCGTGATCGCGCTTTCCGTCACCTTGGCAACCGGATCAGCCTGACGGGAGCCAAGTAGCGGAACTTCATATTTTGGAGGACAGTCACCTATCTAGGTGTTTGATCGACGATTGCCTCTACACCTTGCAGCCGTCGATCCCGCACCTGACCCGGTCAGCGCTGCACCGCTGCCTGCAACGGCACGGCATCTCCCGCCTGCCGGATATTGAGGGGAGCAAGCCAAAGCGTCA
>NZ_JAKREV010000011.1 GCF_022664465.1 Sphingomonas hankookensis
ACGCCTCCAGCGCCACACGTGGATAGACGCACAGATCGGCATCGCTCAGCGCTGCGATCGTGTCGCCGCAATGTTCGGCAAAGAGCGTGCCGACGAAATTTCCGGGATAGAGCAGCCCGACGATCTGGACGCCACCATCCGCCTCCTCGCGCGACACCTTGAGCACACCCGAGACGAGATTGGCGCAATGGCTGGCTGGATCGCCGCTCCAGCCGAATGCTTGTCCGGCGCTCAACCGGCGGCGACGACCGATATCATGAACCGCGGCCAGCTCCGCGCCGCCCAGTCCGTCGCATAGCGCCATGTCACGCGCGGTGCAGGCGGCGCAGCGCGGCGGCAGGTCACACGGCATGACTGAAACGCATGTCGTCCTCGCTGCGCCAGGCGTCGAAGGCGGCGGCGATGCTGCGGGCATAGGGCAGCGCGTCGGCCGTCAGGCACAGGCGATGCCCTTCCCATCGGAGCAGCCCGGCCTGCTCGAAGCGGGAAAGCCGGATATGAATGGCATCCCGCTCCGGCAAACCGTTCGTATCGACGATTCCTTGGCACAGCACCCCTGCAATCGCCGCGCCCCGCCGTCGGTCGAGTGGCGTCCGACGGATACCACGCGCGGTCGCGAACCGACCGGCGTTGATCGCCTGATGCCAATCGCCCGCCTTCTTCGCGTTCTGAAGCAGGCGGTCGGGAAATTCGCTGATCGCGCTGGTACCCAGGCCGATCAGGATCTCGGCGGGATCGTCGGTGAAACCCTGGAAGTTACGGCGCAGCGTGCCGTTTGCCGCCGCCTGTGCCAGTGGATCATGCGGTTTGGCGAAGTGGTCGAACCCGACTGCTCGGTAGCCCGCCGCCGTCAGTCGCTCATGCGCCGCTGCGGCCTGCGCGAAGCGCGCCGCCGCAGCAGGCAGCACGGTCGCGTCGATCCGGCGCTGGCGTGGGATCAAATGGGGGACATGCGCATAGCCGAAGACCGCCAGCCGCTCGGGCGCAAGCGCGATCGTTTCTTCCAGCGTGGCTTGGAGCGCCGCGTCGGTCTGTCCGGGCAGGCCGTACATCAGGTCGAAATTGATCGATCCAACCCCGGCTCCGCGCAACAGTGCGACGGCGCTGATGATATTTTCGCGCGGTTGAACCCTGCCGATCGCCGCCTGGAGCATGGGATCGAAGGTTTGCACGCCCAGGCTGACCCGCGCGACGCCGTTCTCGGCGATGACGCTCGCCCAGTCCGGCGCGAAGCCGCGCGGATCGATTTCCAGCGATAGCGGTGCGTCTTCACACGCGAAGGCCCTGCGCAGATGGGCGACCAGTGCTGCAAACGCGCCGGAGGAAATGGCGTTGGGACTTCCCCCGCCAAAGGCAATCCGCCGGATTTGTCCGCACCCCTCCAGCCGGGCGGCGATCCTGTCGATCTCGGCATGTAGCCGCGTCAGATACGCCTCCAGCCGCGTCGTCCGGTTCGCCGCACCGGTGTTGCACCCGCAATACCAGCAGATCGCCCGGCAATAGGGGATATGCAGATAGAGCGACACGTCCGCATCCGCATCGACGGCATCGAGCGCGGCGGCCATGTCGTCATGACCGACCCCGTCGCCAAACTCTGCGGCGGTGGGATAGCTGGTGTAGCGCGGCACGGGCCGGGCGAGCAGATGGGGATGATAGGGCCACATGGCGCATCCCGTGGCCCGATCCTGCGGACGCGCCTTTGACCGCGGTCAAACCAGCCTTTGTCGATGGTCAAGGCGGCGGGGGCGACCCTCTCCTAGGCTCGGCGCTGCACGGCGCGGGGCCGAACCGTAGCGACAGCATCCGGCGGGGCGTGGTGGTCGGCTATGCACTGGGATGGCTGAAGCCTTATGAGAACCAATGGCTCGCCTATCCACCGGCGGTGGCGCGGAGCTTCACGCCCGAACTGGCAGCGCTGGTCGGCTATCGCCAGCGTCGCCCCAATCTCGGCAATTACGAGGGCCAATGCCCCTCGATCCTGCTCGGCGACGACATCGACGCGGCGATCGGCGCGGTCGACGCGCTCCGGCCCGACCAGGCCGAGATGGTCGTGGCCTTCGTCGCCAGGCAGCGGCCAGGCGGATGAACGCCGGTGCGACGACCGCGCGGGTCCATGACGCGGTCCGGCGGATGATCCTGACGCGCGGCCTGCGACCCGGCGCGCGGCTCGACCCGGCCGTGCTGGCGGATGGCCTTGCCACCAGCGCGACGCCGGTACGCGAGGCGTTGAACCAGCTGTGCGGCGCAGGGTTGGTCGATGCCCGCCCCGGCGGCGGCTTCCACGTCCCGATGATCGACGCGCCCGCGCTCGCCGAACTCTATCGCTGGAACGAGGACGTCATAGGGATCATCCTGCGATCGGCGGGTAGGCGTCTGGCCGCCGTGGCGCGCGAGCGGGACGATAAGGATGATGTCCTTGGCGCGACGGCAGCGCTCGCCGAGTGGCTCGCCCGCGCGTCGGGCAACGAGGAGCATCTGCGCGCCATGCGCGACATCAATGCGCGCGTGCATGCGGTCCGCCTCATCGGGGGTAACCTGATCTCCGAGACCGACCAGGAACTCGCGCGGCTGACTGCGGCGGCCAACCGCGGTGATGTCGCCGCGCTGCGTACAGGGTGGCGCAACTATCACCAGCGCCGCCAGCGACTCGTCGTCGTAATCGTCGTGCGCTACTGCGGGACTAACTGTGGCAGCGCTGCGCACCCTTCCGCCTTGGATGCGAACGGAGTCGGGTCGGTCGGCAATGGTCTCGTGCCGCGGGGCCCTGTCGGAATGGCGCCTCCCGATTTCCGGAGTATGATCACCGACCTACAATAGCGCTGCGTTCGCCGGAACGAACGCAAGAGCCACCATCGACAACATCAGCATATGCTCACGCGCCAAGCGTATCGAGCTTCCGCAGCGCCTTCTTGTCGATCTTGCCGACGCTGGTGCGGGGCAAGGCGTCGAGGACGATGAGGCGATCGGGCAGGGCATAGCGGCTGATGATGCCGTCCGTGACGAATTGCGAGAGGTGCGCGAGGATCGCGGGCAGGTTCGGCGCTTCCGCCGCAGGCACGATGAACGCAATCGGCCGCTCGCCCCAGCGGTCATCGGGTACGCCCACGACCGCCGCCGCCGCGACCTGTGGATGGCGCATCACCAGTTCCTCGAGCTGGATCGAGGATATCCATTCGCCGCCGGACTTGATGACGTCCTTCAGCCGGTCCCGAACGACGATGTCGCCGCGCGGGGTGACCTGCACGACGTCCTGCGTGTGCAGCCATCCCCCGCGCCACAGCGCGTCCGATGCATGCCGGTCATTGCCATAGCTCATCGTCAGCCACGGCGCGCGTACCGTCAATTCTCCCTCTATGGCGTCGGCGCCGCGCTCGTCGACGACCCGGACCTGGGCGAGCGGGATGGGACGCCCGGCGAGGCAGCAACGCTCGGTGCCACCCGGCGGGTCGCCCGGATCGTTCCGCGCGATCGACACGACCGGCGCCGTCTCCGACATGCCATAGCCGGCGAACGCCATGATGCCGCGCTCGCGGGCGGCGTCGCGGAGGCTGCTCGGCAGTGCGGAGCCGCCGACGACCATCTTCCACGGGCGCTCCAGCGTGCGATCGCCGAGCGCCTCGACCAACATCTGGACGATCGTCGGGACGCCGTGCGAGAAGGTGACGCCCTCTTCTTCGCCGAGTGCCACGATCCGATCCGCAAGATAGCGACCCGGATAGACCTGCTTCAGCCCCAGCAAGGTCGCGATATAGGGCAGGCCCCAGGCGTGGACATGGAACATCGGTGTCAGCGGCATGTAGACATCGTCGCGGCGCAGTGCCTGATGGTCGGGCTGGCCGGCCATCGTCGCGAGAACCGCCAGCGTGTGGAGGACGATCTGCCGGTGGCTGAACGCGACCGCCTTGGGCAATCCGGTCGTGCCCGTCGTATGGAAGGTCGTCGCGAGGGCATGTTCGTCGAAATCGACGAAGGGGAAGAGGTCGGACCCCGCCGCCAGCAACGTCTCATAGTCCCCTGCAACCGCCATGTCCTGCACCGGCAACCCGTCGTGCATCGCCATCCTGCAGATCAGCGCCGGCAGTTGCCCGTCGATCGTCTGGACGAGCGCGGCGAAATCGACATGGAACAGCAGTAACCGCGCACCGGTATCGGCGAGCGTATAGGCGATCTGCTCGGGCGACAGGCGAACGTTTACCGTCTGCAGCACCGCGCCCATCATCGGCACCGCGAAATAGGCTTCGAGATAGCGGTGGCTGTCCCAGTCCATCACCGCGACTACATCGCCCGGCCCAACCCCATGATCGGCCAGCACAGCGGCGAGGCGGCCGATCCGCCGCCCCAGTTCGGCATAATCGTGGCGGCGGCCATCGGTCCCGACGATCGCGCACGGGCTGCGCACATCAAGCGCGCTTTGCAGTAGATGGCGGATCAGCAGCGGATAGGCATAGGCTTCCGGCGCCGGGGTGGCGAAACGATAGCCCATGGTCAGCGGAGCTCCGCGTCGGGCTTGCGGCCTTGTTCGACCCAGGCACGCAACGCATTCCACGCGGCGAGCGTCTGCCCCTTGTCGAAGCCGCAATGGGTATAGCCCTCGATCCCGCCGATCGGCAGCGGGGCGCGGGTCGGCGGGACGGTGAACTGCGCCAGCTTCGCGGTCCGCCGGGCCTTTGCCACCGCCGCGGCCAGCTGCGCTTCCTGCGCGTAGGGGACGAGGGAATCGATCCGGTTGTGGAGCGTCACCAACGGCGCCTCGACCCGGCCGGTGGCGGTGCGCCATTTGCGGAGATAGGCGACGGCCTGTGGCGCGGCTTCGACCCGTTGGATGTCGCGGTTGAGCGCGGCGTTCTCTTCGGCGGTCAGCGAGGGTGCGGCATAGACCTTGCCGATATTGCCATGGACCCAGCCGCCGGCGGTCGCTGCCATGTCGTCGGCGCCCAGTGCGGCCGTGACGAGCGGATAGGCGAGCGATGCGGCGTCATATTCGAACCCGCCGATCGTGGCGACGGCGCGAACGATCCGTGCCTCGCGGCCGGTCGGGTCCTTCTGTGCGGCGGTCCACAAGGCAAGCGGCGGCATGCCGACCTTGGCGATCTGGGCGAAGACATAGGCCTGTGCCGCCGCGTCCGGAGTTCCGGCGGGCGGGCGTGACGACATCGCGTCGCGGCGAACGTCCTGGTTGCCGGGCAGCGCATAGGGCGTGCCCTTGGTCAGGGCATTGTAGGCCAGGCGCATGTCGATCAGCCGTCCGAGCAGGTCCTGCCAGTTGGCAACGACACCGCAGCGGGCGAGGCCACCGGCAAAGGCCCTGGGGTATAGTTCGAGGAGGGTGACGACGATCCCGCCGCCCATCGAATCGCCCATCACGTAGAGGCGCTTTCCGCCCATCCTTGCCAGCAGGTCACGCAGGCGGGCGGTGGCGTTCACTCCTGCCTCCACACCCAGCCCGGCCTTGGCATAGGCGCTGTGCCCGACCGCGAAGCCCTGTGCATAGGCCTCGCCAAGCGCACCGGTGCCCGGCCCCTGGTCAACTGGATCGGGCGATACCGCCACCGGCGTGCCGGGAGTCGAATAGCCATGCGCATAGAGCAGGCCATCGCCCGTCCATTCCCGGGGGAAGGCAAGTGCGAACAGGTTGCCGTCGAGACGGCCGTTGATCGTGACGCCCCCGTCCGCGCGGGCGGTCGCGGTGACGTCGGTGGCACCCAGTCGGCTGGCCTTCGCGACGAGCAGCTGCTGACTGGACGCTGGAGCGTCCCTCGCGCCGGCGGGCGCGAGCGGGACGGCCAGCGCCAAGGCACCGGAGACGAGCAGGGACCATCGGGGGAAGGTGCGCATCGGACGTACTCCTTGGCTATCGGGGGCGCCGGCCCAGATGCCGGTCAAAGAAGCTCGCGATCAGGCGAAAGGCTTCGGTGGATTCAGGCATGTCGGGCCACATGAAGAAGGCGTGCGGCAGGCCGTCGAATAGTTGCAGTTCGCTCGGCACCCCGGCTGCGGTCAGGCGACGATGGGCGCGCGTCAGGGCGCTGACCGCGAAATCGCGCCCGCCCCCCAGCAGCAAGGTCGGCGGCATCGCGCGGATCTCCGCGTCAGACTGCAGCGGATAGGCCGTCGGATCGCTGCCGGCCACGCCGGCCATATACGGGGTCGGCAAGGTCGCGGGCAGCACGGGCGCCGGGACGATGTCGCCGCCACTGATCGGCCCGGCAAGGTAGGGGCTGTCCCCCGAATAGGTGGCCCCGGTGCCACAGAAGGTTCCGATCGCACCGGGTCGCGGCATTCCGGTCTTGCGAATCCAGGCGGTCGCCTGCGCGGTGATGATGCCGCCGGCCGAGCAGCCATAGATGCCGATATTTTCCGGACGATGCGTCTTGAGCAACGCGCGGTAGACGGCCACCACATCCTCCGACGCGGCCGGATAACGGTGTTCGGGTGCCAGCCGATAGTCAACCGTGACCACCCGCACCCGCATCACGGCGGCGATCGGGATCGCTTCGACCAAGGCGCCGCTGCCCGATCCCCACAGGAAGGCACCGCCATGGACGTTGATCAGGACGCGCCGGGCATTGCCGGGGGCGATGCCGGTCGTCGGTTCGACGACGGCAACGGGTACGCCCGCGATCCTCTGCTGCCATTCGCGTGTCGCGAAGTGGCGGCGCATCTCGGCGAGGCGGCGGTCGTTCCACTGCTGGTAGAAGGCACGTTGCCGCACCAGATCGCCGGCGATGTCCTTCGGCGCCGTTTCCGCTTTCATTCGCGCCAAGACCTGGCGGGCCTCGCCGCTGAGCTGGTTGGATGGTGGCAGGGTAAAGGCCGGCACGGCCACGTCCTGCGCTGTCGCCGGCTGGCCGATCACGATCGACAGGACCAGCGCGGTGATCGCGAGGCGCCGCATCACCGCCGTCCCGCCACGAGGGCGGCATAGGCGCGCGCGCTCGGCTTGACCGTGCGGCGGAAACTGGTGCGATCGACCGCGACCAGTCCGAACCTGGGGCCGTAGCCCGAAAACCATTCGAAATTGTCTAGCAGCGACCAGTGGATATAGCCCAGCACCGGCACGCCGTCGCGCCGTGCGGCGTCCACCGATGCGATCGCTGCGGGGATGAACCGCGCGCGTTCGCGGTCGTCGACGGCGTCAATCCCGTTCTCGGTCACCAGTACCGGCTTGGCCGTCTCGCGGTGGACATAGCGCACGACGTTGCCGACTGCGGCCGGAAACCATTCGCGTCCATCGGGACGGCGCGCCGCGTCGGCTGGCAGCGCGATCTCGCGCTCCGCGCCGATATAGGCGCGGCCATAGGTCTGGACGCCGACGAAATCGTCCTTGTCCATCACCGCGAAGAAGGGACCATAGACGTCGGCCCGCTTGCGTTCGATCGCGCTGTCCGGCCCTACCGCCACCTCATCGGGGATCGCGAGGCTGAGGCCGACGGGCAGGTCGCCCCGGACGGCCTTGATCGCTGCACGGGCCTGGACGTGTGCCGCGGTGATGCCAGGAATCATCGGCCGGGGATCCCCGCCATTGAGGACGGAGAAGCGATCCGACCCGCTGGCCTTCGCTGCCGCCGCGACACATGCCGCCATGCGCGCCATGAAGGCGGGCGGCGGCGGACTGACCGCCCAGCGCCCGCCCAGTGCCAGATTGGGCTCGTTGAAGGTCAGCGCATGGCTGATCCCGTCCGCCATCGCACGGGCGACACGCTCGGCATAGCGGGCGAACAGCGCCGGTGCGTCCGCCTGTTCCCAGCCGCCGGCCGCCGCGAACCAGCGCGGGGCAGTGAAATGGTTGAAGGTGACGACAGGGGCGATACCCTGCTCGCGACAATGGTCGACCATGCGCGCATAATGATCGAGCCACGCTCGCGAGAACTGGCCCTTTGCCGGTTCGATACGGGGCCATTCGACCGAGAAGCGATAGCAGTTCAGTCCCAGCATGCGGATGATCGCCACATCCTCGCGCCAGCGGTGCAGGCTGTCGCAGGCATCGCCGGACGGTTCGGCGAAAACGGTCGGCGTGACCTGTTCGAGCAGCCAGATATCGGCGTTGACGTTGTTGCCCTCGACCTGATGCCCCGCCGTCGCCGCGCCCCAGAGAAACGGGGCGGGCCCGGCGGCGCGTGCCGGCAGCGCCGTCGTGACCGCGACCGCCGCGCCGAGCCCGAGCAGATCGCGTCGATCGATCGTCATCGCACTGCATCCGGTCCTGGCTTGCGCCCGTTCCGGACCCAGGTGCGCATCGCATCGAACGCGGCGATGTTCTGGGCGGGCGTGAATCCGCAATGCGTGTACCCGCTTAGGCCGCCGGGCAGCGCGATCTTCGTCGGCGGCACCGCATATTGCGCCAGCCGGGTGCCGTTGCCGGCGGCGGCGGTGATCCGACCCAGCCCCTCCGACTGGGCAAAGGGGACCAGCGAGTCGATCGTCTGATGCACCGTGACCAGCGGGATACGGAATCGTCCCGTCGCCTCGTGCCAGCGCTGCGCATAGGCGACCGCCCGAGGATCGGCATCGTAGCGCTGCATCTTGCGGTTGAACGCCGCCGTTTGCGCCGCATCCATTTCGGGCGGGGCGTAGACGATGTCGCGATTGCCGATCGGCAGGCCGCCCATCGTCGCGCGGATATCGTCCATGCCGAGCGCGGCGGAGGAAATCGGCGCACCGAGTGCCGCCGGATCGGGTGCGAAGCCGCCGACCGCCGCGACCTGCCGGATGATCCGCGCCTCCGGTCCCTGCGGGTTCGCCTTGGCGGCGAGGAACAGCGCGAGGATCGGCGACAGCAGCCTGGTCTTCTGCGCCTCGCGGAACGCATCGCCCGCCATCGTACCATCCGCCGGCGGTACGATCGGCAGCGCCGAGCGGGTCAGGTCCTTGCCACCGGGCAGCGCATAGGGCGTTCCCTCGGTCAGCACGTCATAGGCGCCGCGCATGTCGGCAAGTTGCCGTACCATCGCCAGCCAGCCCTGCGTCACCCCGCACATCGCCAGCGCGCCGGAAAAGGCCTTCGGATGATTTTCGATCAGCGACAGGACGATGTTGCCGCCCATCGACCCGCCGACCGCATAGAAGCGCTTGGCCCCCAGTTTCGCCGCCAACGCGCGCAACCGCATGGTGTTGCGGGTCGCGGTCTCGGTCGCGATGCCGTTCTTGTCGACCGCGGCGATGCCGCTGGCGATCCCCTGCGCGTACAGGTGATTGAACAGACCGCCGCCGGGGTCCTTCGCCAGCGGATCGGCGGGCACGGTCGGCGGGGTGCCCGGCAAGGCGTAGCCCTGCCCGAACAGCACCGTTTCCCCGGTCCAGTTCGACGGAATGGTCAGGACGAACCGGCGTCCTTCGATGGTGCCGTTCAGGATCATGCCGCCGCCGGGTGCGGCGGTCGCCGCCAGTTCGGTGGCGCCGGCCGCGCGTGCCCTGTATTGCAGGGCGGTCTGGGCAGCGGTCGGCTGGAACGCGCTTGGCGCCTGCCGGGCGATGCTGGCGCTGGCCAGCAGGATGACGGGGAGGATCGCGGCGTGGCGCATCATGTTCGCCCGCCCTTCAAAAACGATAGCGGAGCTGGACGCCATATTGCGCCGGCTCGCCATAGATCGAGCCGATAAAGCCCGAATTATTGTAGCTGGGATTGGCGGTCACCCGATATTCCCGGTTCAGGATGTTGGTGCCGTAGAAGGCTAGGTCGAGCGGGAAGCCGCGCACGTCGCGCCAGTCGAGGCGAAGGTTCAGAAGGCCGTACCCCGCGATGGTGTCGAACGGCTGCGCCTCGGGTGTGACGCGCTGGCTCGACTGATATGACCAGTTGCCGGCCAACTGCAGCGTCCCCTCGCGTTCGGGGAGGGGCAGGTCGACGCTCGCGGTCAGATTGTACTTGTGCTTCGGCACGAAGGAAAAGGGCGTGCCGGCAAGGTCGCGGCTTGGCTGCGCGGCGGTCAGCGCCTGCGGGATCGCGGGGATCGCGATCGTGTCGTACTGCAGATATTTGGCGGAGTTGTACGAATAGGTGGCGCCAAGGGTCAGCCCCTTGACCGGGACCAGCATGCCTTCAAACTCCAGCCCCATCACCCGCGCGCGCTGGGCATTGGTCAGGATGTCCGATCCGGCGATGGCGGCGCGCTGGATGACCTGGATGTCGTTGTACCAGGTATAGAAGGCAGCGACGTTCGTGCGCGCCCGGACGTCGCCGAAGCTCCAGTCGCGCTTCAGGCCGATCTCGGCATCGGTCACCTGTTCGGGCTTCACCGGGAACAGCGGATGCTCCTCGCCAAGGAACAGTGACACGATCGGGTTGCTCGCCCCTGATTTATAGCCCCGCCGCGATACGGCGTAGAGCAGGGTCTGCGGATCGGCCTGCCAGTCAAGTCCGAGCTGCCAAGTCGGGCCGTTGCTCTCGCCGCGAAAGGTCGGCGACGTGCAGTTCGGATATTTGAGCGTAGGCAAGCGACCGGCGGCGACGGCCTGGTACGCATCGTAGACGCACAGCCCGGCGTTCAATCCGGCCACCTGCGCCGCTTGGGCGGGGCTGATGATCCCGAGTGCCGCGAGCCGGTTGAAGATCTGGTAGCTGGCGGGGTCCTGATAGCTCTGGATGTCGCCGCCGAATTCGTCCCACGTCCAGCGGAAGCCGGCGGTGGCTGTCAGCGTCGGAACGATCTTATACTGTACCTGCGCATAGGCCGCCTTGCTCCGCCCGTCGACATGGGCGCTCGGTTGCAAGGTCAGTGCGGGGACCAGCGGGCCGGTCAGGCCGAGCGCTGCCTGCAACGACTGCGGGATCAGCAACGGACCGCCGCCCAGGATGCCGCCGACCTGCATCGGGTTTACGGTGGCGAAGGTGAGCGGTGCCGGGGTCTTCTGGTCGAGGAAGAAGCCGCCTGCCTGTACCCTGAGCGTGCCGTCGTCGTAGCGCGCCTGCACCTCCTCGGTGATCGTGCGCAGGTTGTTGTTCCAGCTGCCGGGATAGCCGCCGAGCAGGTCGGCGATCGGCAGCGTCGTCGAATCGCGGTCGGTGGCGCTGGTCGAGCGGGTGCGCGCATAACTGAAGATGTTCTTGAGCGTGAACGTGTCGCTGACGCGCCATTCGGTATTGTTGAGGACGAGGAAGTTCTTCGCCTTCTCGAACGTCGGCACGCTCAGCGCGGTCCGGCGCACACCGCGTGCCTGCTGCGCCGCGAGATAAGGCTGCAACAACGCCGCATAGGGGCGCGCGGGGTTCACCGCGAGCAGGATGCTGCCGCCGCCATTCTCGTCGACCTCCTGATAGCTGACAGCGGTATAGTTGCTGACCGTGGCGGTCGGATCGAACTGGATGCCGAGGCGCAGGCTGAAATTGTTGCGGTTCAGATAGTCGCGCCCGGTGATGGCGTCGCGGACATAGCCTTCGCGCTGGTCCAGCTGCCCGGCGAAGCGGACCGCCACCACGTCGTCGACGATCGGCACGTTCAGCGCGCCTTGAACGCTCTTGCGCTGGAGGTTGCCGATCGTCCCGTCGACATAGCCTTCGACCTTGTTCATCCGCGGACGCTGCGGCTCCAGCAGAACGGCACCGCCGGTCGTATTGCGCCCGAACAGCGTTCCCTGCGGGCCTTTCAGGACCTGCAAGGATGCGAGGTCATAGAAATTACCCGGACCGCTGACGCTGGTGGGGACTTCGGCGAAATAGCCAACCACCCCGGGACCGCTCCCCGCACCCGGACCGCCGGTCCCGCCCATGCCGCGGATGGTGTAGGTTTCCTGATTGCGCGCGACATCGCCGACCACCGACAGGGACGGCGTGAAATTCTGGAGGTCGGTTCCGTTGTTGATGCCCTTTTCACGGATTGCATCCTGCGAGAAGGCGGTGATCGCCACCGGAACCCGCTGGCCACGTTCCGCCGTACGACGCGCGGTCACGACGATGTCGCCGATAGAGTCGTCTTCCTGGGTGGGCGCCGCAGCCGGTTGCGCGGCAGGGGCGATCGCCGCCGTGCGGTCCGGGGCCGGCATCCGCGTTACGGCAATCGCGCCGCTGCGATCACGATGCAGGACGAGGCCGGAGCCGCCCACCACCGCCCGCAGGGCTGCCACCGCGTCCAGCTTTCCGCGTACGCCGCGCGAGCGCAACGCATCGACTTCCTCGCTGCGATACAGCACCGGCGTGCCGGACTGTCGTGCCCAGGCGTCGAGCGCCGCGCGCATCGATCCGGGCGCAATGCTGTACGTGCGGACCCGGTTGGTAGTTTCCGCTCGTGACTGCGACCATGAAGGCGTTGCTGTCCAGCTACTTGCGAGTGTCGCCGCGATCAGGAACCGATACTTCCCGGCCATATTCCCCCTCCAATACTGCACGGCCTCTTCGGGCCTTCTGCAACGCTAGACGGGTGGGGCGTGGAAAGTCGTAACGCAATCGATCAGGAATTTATCGTGATCGCATCCGCCTCTTCGCGCACCGCCAGTCCGAACCCCGCGCGCATCAGCCGCGCGAACGCATCGATGTCAGTCGCATCGAATGTGCCGCCGATCCGGATCTGCGCAGCCTGCGGGTCGGCGATCCGGATTTGACGGCGATTGTAGCGGTTGAACTCGGCGGCAGCCTCTTCCAGCGTCGTGCGGTCGAAGGTGAGCATGCCCCGTCGCCAGGACAGCGCCGCTTCCGCCCGCGCGGATGACCGGTCGGTCAGCAGCATCGACGTTCCTCGCGAAATGGCGACGTTGCCGGCGGTGAGGACGGCCGCCCGTCCGCGCTCACCCTTGGCAGCATCCTCCACCCGGACGCGACCTTCGACGACAGCGACGGTGACCATCCCGCCGTCGCGTCGTACCGAGAAGCGGGTGCCGAGGACCGTCACCACCCGGTCCCCGGCATGAATCACGAACGGATGGCGCGCGTCATGGGCCACGTCGAAATAGGCTTCGCCGCGATCAAGCCAGACGGCGCGCCGACCGCTGTCGACCGCGGCCCTCATCGTACTGGCCGTGTTGAGCGTCACCGCGCTGCCATCGGGCAGGCGCACCGCGCGATGTTCGCCGACGGTAGTGGCGAACCGGCGAAGCGGCTGCGGCTGGTCGCGTCGCACCCATTCCGGAACGACCGCGGCGGCGAACAGGCATATCAGGACAAGGCTGGCCGCCAGCGCCTGAAGCGCGCGGCTTTCCAGCAGCCGGTTCAGCGAAGGTCGTTCCACGGCCACGCTCCGCGTCGCGGCGAGCCGCGCGGTGGCGTCCCAGCCCGCCTCCAGCCGCCATAGCGCAACCTTGTGCGCATCGCTCTCCGCCAGCCAGCCCTTGAGCGCCTCGTCGTCCGCCGCGCCCCATTCGGGCTGGTCGCGTCGTACCAGCCAGGCGGCGGCGCGCGCCTCGATATCGTTGCGGCGGGTCATGGCGTCCGCTTCCGTCGCGGGGCCAGCCCTGGCTTGCGTTCGATCCGTGCATTCCCGCCGAGCATGAAATTGGCCAATGCCCGGAGGCCGAGCGTCAACTGCCGCTCGACCGTATGGTGACCGACGCCGAGCCGGTCGGCGGTTTCGCGGATGTTCAGCCCCTCCACGCGCCGCAGCCGCACGACCTCGCGACAACGCGGGGGCAACTGATCCAGCCCGGCCATGGCACGGCGGAGTTCGTCGCGCGCCGTCAGTGCGCGGTCCGCCTCGACAAGATCGGGTATGTTCAGTTCGTCGAGGTCCGCCATCTGTTCGAACGAGACCACCTTCGCCCGACGGGCACGATCGATCAACAGATTGCGCGCGACCGTCAGCACGAAGGGACGGGTATTGAGCGGAAGGCTTTTGCGCGCGGCGGCCACGGCATGTTCATACACTTCCTGCCGCAGATCGATGACATCGTCCCGCGCCCGACAATGCCGTGCGAGATAGCGCTCGAGGTCGCGTTCCAGCGGAAGCACGTCGGCCACGAACCAGCGCTTCAGGACATCATCGTCGGTCATCAAAACGTCGTGACGAATGACATGCCGCAACCCGTAACGTCTTTCTGTTGCCAGATCAGCTTGTCACGCTGTCGGCGAGCCCTGCCTTCCCCCGGCAGGACGTGCGGTAAAGGCCAAGCGGTACCAAGGCTGTCTGCGCTATCCGCTTCAATTCTTGCGCGGAAGCGCCGTCTCGCGCCTGAACGGACATGCCTTGCAGGGTCGCCGCGTAGAAGGCTGCTAGCGAACGAGTGTCCGTTTCCTGTCGCAACTCACCGGCCTGCTTGCCGCGATCAAGCCGAGCTTTGATCGCGGCACGGGCGGCAGATCGTCGCTCCTCCATCCGTTGTGCTATATCGCGATGCTCGACGCCGCAGCTCAGGACACCGAGTGCGATCAAGCAGCCGCCCGAGCCATCGCTACGCGCGTAACGTACGGCAGCTTCCGCGAGGAGGTCATGGATCGCGTCGAACGCCGTACTGGCCCGTTCCAGCGCTGCTGCCGCGAACGCTCCCTCGGTGCTTTGGTACCGTGCGATCGCTTCCTCGAAGAGCGCCTCCTTGCTGGGGAACACACCGTACAGGCTGGTCGCGGACACCCCGATCGCCTGGGTCAGATGCGCGATCGAGGTGCCTTCGTAGCCGCGCACTCTAAACAGTGACAGTGCCGTCGCAACGGCGTGGTCGCGATCGAATTGGCGCGGACGACCACGAGGGCGACCGTTCATCGGCGAAGCCTTTTTCATAGTGATCGATACAATAGTCCGTTGACAAGTGGCAACGCAAGTGCACCTATTTCCGTATCGATCACTGCGAAAGGTTGCCGCCTATGCTACGTGGATTCTGGTTGGCCGTGGGGGCGCTATTACCCATCACCCTTTCCGGAATGGCTGCCGCTGCCGAACCTCGCCGCATCCTCGTCTACGGCGACAGCAATAGCTGGGGTTATGAAGCACGCGACGACGGTGCGCCGACGCGTCGCTTTCCAGCCGATCGGCGGTGGACGGGCATTCTGCAACGGGAGCTCGGCTCCGGCTACGTGGTGATCGAGGATGGCTTGAACCTCCGCACCACCGACCTCGATGGCGAAGACTGGCCAGGCAGCGTCATGCGGCCCGATACCGTCAACGGCGCAAAGCACCTGCCTGCGTCGATCGCGGCGAACATGCCACTCGATCTCGTCGTCATCATGCTCGGCACCAACGATCTCCAGGCGCGATACCGGCGCACCCCTCGCCAGATCGCGGATGCCGCGGTGTCGCTGGCACGAAAGGTTCAGGCGTCAGCGGGCGGTATCGGTACCACTTATCCAGCACCAAAAGTGCTGATTGTGTCGCCGGCGCAGGTTTCCACGATCCCGATTGAGGAATGGAGCAGCCGCTACGCCGGCAGCCACGACAAATCAGTTGCATTCGCAACCGCGTTCAAGGCGGCTGCCGCCGCAGCACATATTCCAGAGTTCGACGCTGCCGCAGCGATCGGCGGCTCCGTACATGGGGTCGACGGCATTCATCTGTCCGAATCTGATCACCGTAAGCTGGCAGCGGGGATCTTGCCTGCGATCCGACAGGTTCTCGGTTCGCAATCGGGAAAGGGGGAACCGTCGGCAAAACCTTTGGTCGAGACGATGCCCCGCGCCCGATAGCGGGCTGGAGCCGCGTTCGCCTGAACGAGGCGTCGCTCTTGCTACGGTCGTCTGCGCGGGTACGCCCTGGGCATCTTCCGGTAACGGTGGCAGGCCGGAAGAAAGCGCGTCGCGGAAATGAAGGGCGAGTTTGCCGGCCGCATCATTTCCCCGGGAATGATAGCGAAAAGCGGGCGGGACAACGCCATCTTATACAAGCGGGTCCGACGGACGATTCGGACCCGCTTGTACGATCAGCGCATGATGACAGCCAGGTCTTGCGGACGGCGGGCACCGCCGATCACCCATCGCCAATCGTCCGCCGTCGCCCTGAGTTGCAACGTCTGACAGAACGCCGCGTCGACCATCAGATGGGCGAGTTGCTTTGTCCAGCCATGTCCGACGCAACCATGCGGTCCGATCCCGAACGGCAGGCCACGGCTTTGCCGACCAGGACGATAACATTGGGGCTCGGGGAATGCGTCCGGATCACGATTCCCTGCGGACCACCACATCCAGATCAAGGCGTTCTCGGGTACGGGGCAATCGTCGATCGTGATCGGTTCTCGCGCCTGTCTCACGGTAAAGGGCGTCGGCGTTGCGAGACGCAGTGCTTCTTCGATCGCAAGTTCGCGGTAGGAGCAATCCGCCAATGCCGACAGGTCATTCTCCTCCTCCAGCAGAACCGCAAGCATTCCTGCCAAGCCCGCCGCAGCCGTGTCGATTGCGTCGAACAGCAGCGAGGCTACTAGCGGTGTGCCGCGACATGATCCGACCGCTTGTACGATGCGAGCCGCCGGACATCCCGCTTGGTTGTCGATTGCGGCCGCTGTGCGAAGTAACATGGACCGGGCCGCGGCATCGGCATTCACTGCCTGGGATGGATCGGGATCGAACGAGAGGTGTCGACTGAACACCTCTACATCTTCGCTCAGACGCTGTGCCTGCGCGTTCCCGTAACCCGCGAAACTGGCCCAGCATTCGGCAGCGATCGGCAAGCATAAATCGCCGAACAGGTCGACGGGGCCATCTTTGGCTGCGCGAAAATGCCGACCTACGACACTTCGTGCGTCTGGCACGAAGTGTTTGACCGCAGCGTGGTTAAGCCCCGTCAGAACCGCCCTGCGCAGGCGCCTATGATCTTCCCCAACCTGGGTGAAGAGGCCGTGTCGAAGTATATCATGCCCGGTTGCAAAGGGTCCGTCGGATACGTCTGCCATTGGCGTTCCGTCGATGGCAGGATGCATGCCGAAACGGCGAAGTGCCGTATAGCCCAGGATGGCCAGCCCACCGTCCGGACTAGATTGCAGTCTATCTCCACTGGCAAAGCTGCGCTCGAACATAGCGAAAGGAGCTTGCCAGAATCCTGGCAAGGTAAAGTCGTCAAACATGCGCATGGGATCATCTCCGAAAGAACAACGCGAAGCGCCCGGCCTAAGGCCAGGGACTGCATTCGATCGATCGTTTGGTCAGCGAATCCGGCAATGCGCGTAGTAGGACATGACACCTTCCGCAAAAGCGTGAGGGCACCTATTAACTCAAATATTGCTTGCAAGGCAAATGGCCCATCTGCGGGTTCAGGCCGGAAGTAGGCATGACGGCCGGGCGCGCGCATTGCCGTTCTGCAAACGAGTGGCTCTTCCAAACGGTCGAACCTATCTGCAGTTGTCGATCGGGAACGCGAGATGCGCCTGAAATTCTGACTAGATCCCGCGAAGCAGAAAGCATGGATCAGTTACGCGGGGTCAGGAGCTTTCTGCGGTGACGCCGACCGACCGGAGCTTGTCAGGGTTTCGCATGATGTAGAGGTTCGAGATGCGCTCCCCATCGTTGCTACCGAACCATATCGTCGCCACGACGACGGGACCATCGTACAGCACTGCCCCGTAGCCGGTTGCGAGCCGAACGACGGTCCAGCGGTACCCGCGCCACCACTTTCGCGCGTGCGCACAAAATGCCAGAACGGTATCTCGGCCTTCCACAGGCGCGGACGTTGCGGCCGCTTTTCCGCCACCGTCCGCTTCCAGCCGCACATCATTCGCAAGCGCGGCGGAGAACGCCGCCATGTCTTCGGTCAGTATGGCGTGCTGGAATGCGGCGAGCAGGGCGCGCTGCCGATCGGGATCAAGCCGCGCCCGCTGCCGGCCGGACGTCACGTGCGCACGTGCGCGGGAGACGAGCTTGCGGCTCGCGGCCTCGCTCGTACCGAGCGAGGCTCCTACCTCGGCATGCGCGAGGCCGAAAACCTCGTGCAGGAGAAAGGCGGCTCGTTCCCTGGGCGACGATCGCTCCAGTAATAGTAGGAAGGCGGTTTCAACTGCGAACGATAGTTCATCATCCTCGCTCGCCGTCGTACCTGCCAGTGGTTCGGGCAGCCACGGTCCCACATAGTCCGTACGCGCACGGGCGAAGGACCGTAACATGTCGATCGACCGCCGGGTGCAGGCCGTCATCAGCCACGCCGCCGGGTTCAGGATCGCGCCTCGATCAGCCTTCGACCAGCGGAGGAAGACGTCCTGCAGAACGTCTTCGGCATCGGCATGCGTCCCGAGCATGCGATACGCCATGCCGAACATTGCCGGCCGGGCGGCCTCGAACGCCGCCAGCTTCGCCTGGGGTTCGGCCTGCGTCACACGCCCTTGAACCAGCGCGGCTCGAACGTCGTAATTTCGGGATCATGCTGCAACAACGGCCGCGATTCAGCCAGGTATGCGAGGTACGCAGGCGACTGCATGAATGCGTTCGCGTCCTCCCCGGACCGATACAGCTGGAACGCGACTACCGTGTCGGGGTCGGCACCGAAACCGTAGAGGTAGGCGAGGTGGCCGTCGTTGGTGCTAATGGCTGGCATCATGTGGCGACGCCAAGACGCCTCCAGTTCGTCGCGCCGGCCGGGCTTGGTGCAATGCTCGAGGAACAGGGCTTGCATGATCGGGTCTCCAGATGATGAGAGTGTACTCCCCCATCATCATGACGGCTCGGCCCATGCGATCGTGACGCCATTGACAGGCATATTCCCAAGGGGACGCGGATCGTGCGAAACGGCAGCAGACCGTATATCACGAGTTTATCACGGGGGCACGACGACCACGCCACCTTCCGAGCAACGCTGCAGCAATTGGAAGCTTTGCTCGCGGCGATAAGCGCGGGCTGCGGTCGGCCCGAACACGGACGCGAAGTGGCAGAAGAGAGTGACCGTTCAGGATCGGAAAATCGGACTGACGGTGCCTCATTCCCTCACCCTGCTCGAGACCAAGCAGCCGCAAAATCGCAACACAGCCTGACGGTGCCAGATTTGATTCAACATAGCCTGAGGGGCACGCGGTATCGAGCACTGGGTTACCGAACCCAATCATTCGTGGATCAAGGGTGGCCAGGCGAGCGGATGTGCCAAACCATCAAGGAGGCTACCATTAAGCCTTCTTTACGAGAGCCGCGACCAATTCCGGACGCGACTTGCCGAATTCGTGGTCGGCTACAGTTTCGACTGCCGGTTCAAGGCGCTCGACAGCATCGAGCCTCGAAAAAACATTGCCAAGAGCTGAACGTCAGGGACAGGTCAAATCATCGTCGCCTTGATTTGCCAGATGCCGGGACTGAACGCCTAGGCATGCGGAACAACCGAATAGTTGGCTATATCGACACTGATTCCCAGCCGATCAAACATGGTTTGTGCCTCGAACCCACTTGCTACATGTCGCGCTCGAGCTGCTGATCGCGCGGCCTCGTAAGTTTCCTGATCACGCCATTCGACGAATGTTACGATGTTGAAGCGGCCAGTGCCTGACGACTGCTCGAGAATATAGTTCTGAATGCAACCGTCCATGTCATCAAGGAGCGCGTGGGACTCGCGCAGCTTGAATATAAACTCGTCCCGACTGGTCGAAGGCACATCGAACTTGTCTACCCTGAATACCGATTCGGAGTGGTGGCTCATGGGAGGATTCTCCTTCACACGATCGCAACTTGTGCCCCTGCGCAACCAGGGGCAATGTGACAGCAGGTCACCATATCGGTAAGCCGTTGTCAATTTCGTTGGAGATGGGATGCAGGATCGCAGTGATGCCGGGCTTCTGATTCTGGAGGTGTTCCGTTTGAACGCCCGACTTCTTGCCGGCGGTGATGACCTGGTCGCGCCGTTGGGGTTGTCCAGTGCACGCTGGCAAGTGCTCGGCGCGATAGCGGGCTCGACTGCGGACCAGCCGGTTGCCCATATCGCGCGCGCTATGGGGCTTCAACGCCAAGGCGTGCAGCGTATAGTAAATGAGCTGTCGGAAAATGGCTTCGTTGCTTTTCGCGAGAATCCTCATCACCGGCGCGCCCAGCTTGTCATTTTGACCGATAAAGGACGAACGGCCTACTCGGCTGCGATGCGCAAGCGTGAACCATGGGTAGAGAAACTGGTAAGTGGGATATCCAAGGAAGACATTTCGTTGGCGCTAGAGGTTTTGTCGACGATGCGCGAAAGGATCGACAAGACCGGTTAGTTGTTCCAGTGTCAGCGTCACTATTGGTGTGTCATGTTGAAAATTTCCGTTAGATGGACATCGGATCGTCGATGATAGTGATTCATCGCTTGGCGATAGCGGTGAGCGTGACTGGAAGGTACAATATTTATAACTTACTTGTGCCGTTTTTGTTTGAACGCGCCTTGGCTATTCGATGGTGGGCTGAGCTGGGAGTATGTTCGCCCATGTCCTAGAAGACGTTCAGGGTGCTGGGGCCGGGTAACAATCTGCGGCGCCATGCGCTTGATCAACGGATTAACTTGGGTGCTGCAGCACCGCCGACATTCGAAATATCAACTCCGTATAAAGTTCGTATATCCAACCGGCCGGCACATTCTCCCAAGGTCGCGAATGATCGCGGCATACCAAGGAGAACGTCATGGAACGCGATAACGACAAGGCACCGACGCTGGTCGATCTGGGCGATGCCCGTGTCCTGACCCAAGGCCCGGCCGGTACCCCGATCGACGAGGTCCAGGGGTTCCTCGGCGCCGGCTTGGCCGACGACTGAAAGGGTGGCGGGGTGTTCCCGGGAACACCCCGCCGCTTCGCGATGAGGTTCTTCCTACCCCCGTTGGTTGGCTTCTGCTCAATTGGCGAGAGCGTGATTTTCCTCGATGCCCGCTCGGATCGCTACTGGATGCTTCCAGCAGCGATGAGCCAAGCCCTCAACCGACTATGCGCCGGTGCAGAACTTGCGGGCGAGGCGGCGGCACCGCTCCTCGCACTCGTCCGAGCCGGACTGCTCGACAGCACCAAGGGCGAGCCTCTTGTGCCTTGCCAACTCCCGCGCGCGCGGATCAGTCGCCTCGAGGTAATCGACACCACGCCCAGGTCCTCGACGATGATTGCCGGACTGTGCTTCGCGGCGAGCATCTGGCGCATACGCAGGCGCGGCCTGGGATGTGAACTTGCAGCGCTTCAGCGTCGGCGAGAGCGGCGAAGCGGAACTGCCCGCCATGTCGATCGCCATGCGGGCGCTTTTGCGCGACTGCGCCTGCTGGTCAGCCCAACGGGGCATTGTCTTCCCCTGTCGCTGGCGCTGGCCCGGCGACGTGCTTCTGCCGATGCCCGGCTTGTCTTCGGCGTGCAGTTGGCCCCGTTCGCGGCGCATGCCTGGGTCCAGCGCGACACCGAAGTGCTCAACGACGAGTTGCATGTCGTGCACGCGTTCACGCCGATCCTCATGATATGATCCGGCCAGCATTCGCTGCATGGTTGGCCAAGTCCAAGCCCTTCGGCGCAGGGGAGCAATCCCGCTTTTCCGAGGCAGCCCGCCGGGCCGGCCTTGGGCTATGCCATATCGACAATCGGATGATGATCGCATCGTCGCATGCGATTCCAACGTCGGGAAGCTGGATTGTCGGATCGCTGTTCCGACGCGGTGAGGCCACGCCGCTGACGGAAGCGACACTTCGCGCCTCGTTCGGGACTGTAAGCGCGGCAAGTGAACTGACGCGTGGCCATTGGGGCGATTATGTTGCCTTCGGTACCTCGCGTGACGGCCGCTACGCCGTGCGCGCGCCGTTCGGCAGCTTGTCACGCTATTGGCAGGACGCGCCCGACCATGTCATCCTGGCCTCATCGGTCCGGCTGTTGGGCGCATTCGGTGGTTCGGCTCCGGCTGTCGACTGGCATGCCGTGGGCCAATTCCTCGCGGCCACCGACCTGCGCAATGGGCGCACCTGCCTGCGCGGCGTCGAGGAACTTGCCGGCGGCCAGGCAATCGAGGTCTACGACCGCGGCATTCGCCTGGAGCGGCACTGGTCTCCCTGGTCGTGGACCGACCGGGCGCAGGCATTCCACACTCGCGATGCGGCGGCGGAAGCATTGGCCGGGGCGATCGACACTGCGGTCGTGTCTCGCCTCCCGGTCGACGTGCCGGCGATCCTGCTCCTGTCCGGCGGGCTGGATTCGTCGGTCGTGGCGGCGGCGCTGGCATCCAATGGGCGCCGCTTCACCTGCCTGACGATGGTGGTCGCGGACGCACAGGGCGACGAACGCGATCATGCCGGGCCGTGGCGCGCCATCTCGACGTCCCGTTGGTCGAAGTCGTTCGCGATCCTCGTCAAGTCGATCTCACGCGTCCCCTCGCGCGTGGCTTGCCGCGACCAACCGGTGCGCAGTTCCGCCAAGCAACATTTGCGGCTGCGGACGACCTGGCGAGAGAAACCGGTTCGGCGCTGGTCATCGATGGCGGTGGCGGCGACAACATGTTCTGCTCGCTGCAAAGCGTCGCCCCGGTAGTCGATGCCCTGTTCGCCATGGGCAGGGAATCGCATCCCCTCGCAACGGCGGGTTCGATCGCACGGATGGCCCAGGTCAGCCTTGCTGCTGTCCTGGCGCGCGCCGGCGCGCGGTTGATGACGCGTCGCGCGGCCTATCGTTGGTCAGTCGACCACAGCTTCCTCGATCCCGGGATAGTCGATGGCCTTGATCCTTCCCATCCATGGCTCGAGGCTCCGAGCTGTCGATCTCCGGCGGAAGCGACCTCGTGCAGGCAATCCGCCAGTCCGCCCAGACGAACACCGCACGAGCCGGCGACCAGATCACCCAGCGCAACCTCGACGCCCAGCCGACGGTCACGATCCGTCCCGGCGCGCCCGTGCGCGTGCTGGTGACCCGCGATCTCATCCTCGCCCCTTATCCGAGAAGGACAAGCTGACATGGCCGATCTCAAGCTCGGCAAGCTGCCCGACCGCACCCCGGTCAAGCTGGCCATCACCATCACGCCCGACCTCCAGTCGTCGCTGCAGGCCTATGCTGCGGCCTATGCCTCGACCTACGGCATCGAGGAGCCGGTCACCGAATTGATCCCCGCGATGTTGTCGGCCTTCCTCGAAAGCGATCGGGCGTTTGCGCGCGAGCGCGACGCGCGGGCACGGGGGCAGAAATGATCGAGCGGGCATGGGAAAGGAAGATCGAGCCGCTGACGGTCCGCGTGGCAACGGCGGTCCGGATTACCGGCCTCAGCCGCTCGCGCATCTACGAGCTCATCCAGTCGGGCGACCTCGAGACGACGAAGGTCGGCCGTGCTACGCTGGTCCAGTATCGCAGCCTCAAGCGGTTGACCGACAATGAGGGTGGCGGAGAGGGGCATTCCGGACGTGTTTTGCCCCGCGACTAACCTAGCTCCGTAAACGCCGTGTCGAGACGTGCCAGACGGTCGGCGATCGCCCCCTTGACGCTGGCATGGACGTCGTCGGCGAAGTCGTCCGGCATTGCTTCTCGCGCGATGTCCGCGGCCGTGACGGCTTTTTCGCGAATGTCGGTGATGACCTTGTCGATGGTGGTTGGGCCGATACCCGCGGCTTTCGCGGTCTGGACGAAGTGCCGGCCCAGGACTTCCTCGATCCGGTAATGGCGGCCCGTACCCGCTGACATTGCCAACCGGAAACTCTTCTGTGCCAGCTGTCCGCGATCAACAACGGCTTGGACGCTCAGCACGTCGTAGAAGGGCGTCAGCATGAAGCCGCCGCCCGGACGCAGGAAGAGGCTGAAGTTTTTCGCATGTCCGTCGGTCGCGCCGATGAGCCAGAAGATGATTTGGCTCGACAGGAATGTCGCCTGATCCTCGGTCGGATCGTCACTGCCGCCGAGCAGTCTTATGATGTCCGCCGCGGCGGGACCGCCTTCGCTTTGGTATTTCCGGGAGGATGGCACGCCGAGTGCCTGGCAGCAGTCTTCCTGCGGAACGCGCAGCAGTCGGCCATCGGCGAGCCATTGGCGATCGAACCGCTCGACGACCAGCGCGCGGCGCCCCCCGAAGGTGACGATCTCGGTTTTCGCGACCGGCAAGCCGAAGGCGCCTAGCAGCGCCAGACAGTAATGCTCGTTGTCGACACTGGCGGTCATGTCGACCGTGCCGGTGGAGGTCGGAATCTCGCCGAGCTGAGGTTTTAGGATATGCGTTGTTGGAGTCGCTCCGATTGGACGCAGCCACTGGCCATCGTGGCGCAGCAGCGCGGTCTTCTCCTGCGCACCGGCAATTGAGATCCGGAACTCCTGATCGGGGTCGATCCCCAGTGGCGCACCTTTGAGATTGTCGAGGAGGTGTTCGATATCCTCGTCGCGCAACGCTTCGCCCCGTACCTCGCCTGTGGCGTCAATGGCTTCACCGTCGGGCAGGAACCGCATCGCGCCCACGCAATCCCGGCCGATGCGGGCCAAGAGACTGTACGGATCGGTACCTTCGGCACCGGTGCGCTCTGCCACGCGGCGTCGAACATCGGCGCTGTCGGGAAGCAGGTTGTCGAAAACGGCGAGTACCGGCGCGCCGCGATAAGTGGTTGCGCGAAGCGGCAGCGACAGCGAGGCCGCAAATGCGTGCTCCCACTCGAGCCAGCTCTGGTCATAGCGGAACGATACGGCGCCGCTCGCTTCCTTCTCGAGGCGGCCGACGAGGCGATTGTTGATCAGCACATTCAGGGGAATGTGGGTCTTGCGGCGTGCCATTGTCAGAAGATTTCGCTCAGGTCGGCTCCGCCCTTGCTGCGCGGTGCGATTTGCATGTCGAGGTCGAGCGCTGCCAGGATGCCGAACAGGGTGTCGAGCTTGGTACCCGTCTGCCCGCTTTCGATGCGAGAGATGGTCTTCTGCCCGGTGCCGACCAAGGCTGCCAGTGCCTGTTGGGTGAGATTGCGCCGAATCCGCGCGTTATGGATGAGGGCGCCGAGCTGTTTGGGAGAGCGTGCAATGTGGGCCACAGAAGACGCCTTTCGGTAACGGCATACCCCGTAAGGGATAAAGTAGCAATATACCGCACAGGGCATATGGTCAATTTATACCGTGCAGGGGATAATGCCAATTTATACCCCGTAAGGTATGGCTAACCCTTGGCCATGCTAATCGCAAATCAGGCCAGCGAACGCGCGCATGGGCTGGCCCGTGGGATCAATCGCTGATCGGTTGAGCTGGCTTCTGCGCGCCCGGTGCCCGGGGTTGTGCGGTAATCCTCGCGATAGCCAATGCTCTGATCGAACGCGTCAGCCGGCATTTGCCGTTGCTTCTGCAACCGAACTCGACGGGAGTGCGACGATCCTGTCCGTGTCAACGATCACGGAGGAAGCGGATTTCTTTCTCGAGCATACGGACGAACGCTGGTCGACCGGTACCTCGATCGACGACGGGGATTGAACCGGGGGGTGTGACAGAACCTCGGACACGATCCGATCCTGTCCGAGGTTTCGTCATGGCGTCGTGGCGGTGCCGGGGCTAGCCCGTCGCCCTCTTGCCGAAATCGGCCCTCACGACATTCCCTCCGTCGCACAACCTGTCGAGATAGTCGGACCAGTGCTGCATCATGTCCACGCGCTCGTCCCAATACTCGCCCCGTGCGTAGATGCGCCGCACCTGGTTGGTATCGACATGCGCGAGTTGCCGCTCGATCGCGTCGGGATTCCACTTGCCCATCTCCTTGAGCAGCGTGGCGCCCATCGCCCTGAACCCGTGCGCCGTCATCTGGTCGGTCGTGTAGCCGAGCTTGCGCAGGCCCTGGTTGACGGTGTTCTCGGACATCGGCTTTCGAGGCTTGCCGAGGCAGGGAAACAGATATTTCCACCAGTGCGTGTGCCCGCAAAGCTCCTTAAGCATCGCGATGACTTGCCGCGACAGGGGCACGCGGTGCGGCCGGCGCATCTTCATGCGCTCGGCAGGCACGAACCAGATCGCCTCGTCGAAATCGATGTCGCTCCATTCCGCTTGCCGAAGCTCGCCGGGACGAAGCAATACATGCGGCGAGAGGCGCATGGCTATCACCGTCACCTTGTGGCCGGTGTAGCCGTCGATCGCCCGCAGCAGCGCACCGACCTCTGACGGTCGCGTGATGGCGGCGAAATGCTTGACCTTCGGCACGACGATCGCGCCGCGAAGGTCGGCGGCGACGTCCTTTTCGCACCGGACGGTCGCCACGCCATAGCGAAACACGCGGCTGAGGACGCTGCGCATGCGCCGTGCGCTCTCATAGGCACCGGTGGCTTCCACCGCGCGCAGGACGGCCAGCGCCTCATGCGGCGTGATCTGCGCGATCGGGATGGTGCCGATCAGGGGGTAGGCCTTGGCGAGCAGCCACCGGATCTTGTCGACGGTCACGGGCGCCAGTCCGTCGCGCTCGCATTTGACGAGCCATTCCTCGGCGACTGCCTGGAAGGTGTTCGCCGCCGCGTACTTGGCGGCGATCCGGGCGCGCTTCTTCTCCAGCGCCGGATCGATCCCTTCCGCAAGCTTCTTCTTGGCGTCGTCCCGGCGAGCACGCGCCTCGGCGAGGCTCACGGCCGGCCATCCGCCGAGATGGAGCTTCTTCTGCTTGTCCAGGAACCGATAGTTGAAGCGCCACAGCTTCGAGCCGTTGGGCTGGACGACAAGGTACAGGTTTTGTGAATCGGAGAGTTGCCAGGCCTTCTCCCTGGGCTTGGCGGCGTTGATCTGGATGTAGGTCAGCATGGTCGTTTTCCCAGCAGGGCCGGGTCGATCCGAGGGCATCAAAAAGGGCAGCATTTTGTGGTCGCTGCTGATGCCCATAGGCGGATTTCGCCGGACGATGTCTGGCGATTCTCCGTCGAGAAATGCTGCGAAACCAGTCGCTTACTGGACGATGCTGGACGTATCCAGAGCCAGTAGTGGTGCCCAGAAGAGGACTCGAACCTCCACGACCTTGCGATCGCCAGCACCTGAAGCTGGTGCGTCTACCAATTCCGCCATCTGGGCACGGGGTAGGAGGGCGCCTCTACGGGTGGGTCGGCGGGGTGTCAACAACTTGTTGCGGGTTTTTACGTGGTCCTTGCCGTTTTGCTGCAGGAGCGGCATGGGGGCGGCATACAGGCAGGCATAAGGCGGACTCGATGAAGAACCAGTTGGTGACGCTGTTCGGCGGCGGCGGCTTTATCGGCCGCTATGTCGTGCAGGAATTGCTGAAGGCGGGCGCGCGCGTCCGCATCGCACAGCGCGATCCGCGCCAGGCACTGTACCTGCGTACCCAGGGTGGCCTCGGCCAGACGCAGTTCGTCGCGGCCGACCTGTCGCGGCCCGACACGGTCGCGCGCGCGGTCGCCGGATCGGATGCGGTCGTGAACCTCGTCGGCATCCTCGAGGGTGATTTCGACAAGGTGCATGTCGCCGGCGCGCGGACCATTGCCGAGGCGGCGGCTGCGGCCGGTGCGAAAGCATTCGTGCAGATTTCGGCGATCGGTGCCGATGCAGCTTCGCCGTCCGCCTATGGTCGGTCGAAGGCGGCGGGCGAGGAAGCGGTCCGCGCCGCCTTCCCGACCGCAACGATCCTGCGCCCCTCGATCGTGTTCGGGCGCGAGGACGGGTTCGTCAATCGCTTCGCCGGGATGATCGCCGGGTCGCCCGCGCTGATCGGTCGTCCGATCGTGCCGGTGATGGCGGCGGGCACCAAGTTCCAGCCGATCTACGTCGTCGATCTGGCGCAGGTGGTGGTGAAGGCGCTGGCCGATGCCGACCGCTTCGGCGGGCGGACCTATGCGATCGGCGGTCCGGACGTGATCACGATGGGCGAGTTGAACCGCTGGATCGCGCAGGCGATCGGGCGCGACGTGCGCTTCATCGAAATTCCGAACGATCTGGGCGGGGCGATCGCAGCGATGCCGCTCACTCCGATCAGCAAGGATCAATGGGCGATGCTGTCGCGCGACAATGTCGTCGGCGGCGATGTGGCCGGAATCGAGGCGTTCGACGTGCGGCCGGTGCCGCTGGCGACGGTCGCGCCCGAATGGCTGGTCGTCTATCGCAAGAACGGCCGCTTCAACAAGGTCGCGCGCGCATGACCCCTGCCATGGCGTGGCTCGAAGCCGCGATCCTCGGCATCATCCAGGGGCTGACCGAGTTTCTGCCGGTATCGTCGAGCGCGCATCTGCGCATCGCCGGGGCGTTCCTGCCGTCGCATACCGATCCGGGGGCGGCGTTCACCGCGATCATCCAGATCGGGACCGAGGCGGCGGTGCTGCTCTATTTTCGCAAGGACATCTGGCGCATCGCGACGGCGTGGCTGGGGCAGTTTGCCGGCAAGCAGGATCATGCGGCGCGCGACAATGCGCGGCTCGGCTGGCTGGTGATCGTCGGCACGTTGCCGATCGTCGTGCTGGGGTTGTTGTTCAAGGATGCGATCGAGACGTCGCTGCGCAACCTGTGGTTCACCGCGTTCAGCCTGATCGGCTTCGGCATCCTGCTGGGCATCGCCGATGTCGTCGGGCGGCGGCGCTGGGGAATCGACCGGCTGCGCTGGGGCAGTGGGATCGTGTTCGGCTTTGCCCAGGCGATGGCGTTGCTGCCGGGCGTGTCGCGGTCGGGCGGTACGATCACCGCCGGGCTGTTCATGGGGTTCACCCGCGAAGCGGCGGCGCGCTATTCGTTCCTGCTGGCGATCCCGGCGGTGCTGGCATCGGGGCTGTACCAGCTGCTCAAGACGTGGGGGCAGTTCGGTCCGTACGGGCCGGGACCGACCTTGCTGGCGACCGTCATCTCGTTCGTCGTGGGATATGCATCGATCGTCGGATTCCTGAAGCTCGTATCGACGCGGGGTTATATGGTGTTCGTGGTCTATCGCGTGCTGCTGGGCGGGACGCTGATCTATCTCCTGTCGCAAGGGCAGATCGCCGCTTTGGCATAGGGCCGACACGGCCCTAAAAGCTGTTGTTGCGAATGGTTCTTGAAAAATGACGGTTTATCTCGATCTAATAAGGTCAGTATAGCTTACCTAATAACCGTTTGTTGCGTGACTCTGGCCAATAAATATGCTTTTCGGGCGTCCGGAGGGCATCATGGCCGATCAAGCAATGCTGAAGTTCGTTTCGCGACCACAGGCCTATCCGGCCAAGCGCGAGCCCGAATTGCGCGCCGAGGATTTCCGCGAGATCGCGGAACGCTACGCGCCGCCGACGGCGGAGGATCAGGCGGGACGCTGCTCGCAGTGCGGCGTCCCCTATTGCTCGGTCCATTGCCCGCTGCACAACCACATCCCCGACTGGTTGCGCCTGACCGCCGAGGGGCGGTTGCAGGAAGCGTATCAGCTGTCGAACAGCACCTCGACCATGCCCGAGATCTGCGGCCGCATCTGCCCGCAGGACCGGCTGTGCGAGGGCAATTGCGTTATCGAGTTTTCCGGCCACGGCGCGGTCACCATCGGGTCGGTGGAAAAGTTCATCACCGACACCGCATGGGAAATGGGCTGGGTCGAACCGGTCGCGGTCGGTCCGTCGCGGGGACAGTCGATTGGCATCGTCGGCGCCGGCCCCGCTGGCCTCGCGGCGGCGGAGTGGCTGCGCAACCTCGGTTACGACGTCCATGTCTATGACCGCTACGACCGCGCCGGCGGGCTGCTGACCTATGGCATCCCCGGCTTCAAGCTCGAAAAGCCGGTCGTCATGCGCCGGGTCGAGCGGCTGAAGGAAGGCGGCATCGTCTTCCACGAAGGGTATGAGGTCGGCCGCGACGCCAAGCTCGACGACCTGCGCCAACGCCACGACGCGATCCTGATCGCGACCGGCGTGTACAAGCCGCGCGCGATCAAGGCGCCGGGCATCGGCAGCGGCGGGGTGGTCGACGCGCTCGATTATCTGACCGCGTCGAACAAGGTCGGGTTCGGCGACAGCGTGCCCGCCTATGACGACGGCTCGCTCAACGCGGCGGGCAAGAACGTCGTCGTCGTCGGCGGCGGCGATACCGCGATGGACTGCGTCCGCACCGCGATCCGTCAAGGCGCCAAGTCGGTGAAGTGCCTCTATCGCCGCGACCGCGCCAACATGCCCGGATCGCAGCGCGAAGTGGCCAATGCCGAGGAAGAGGGCGTCGAGTTCGTCTGGCTCTCCGCCCCCGCCGCGTTCGACGATCGCGACGGACAGGTGGTGCAGGTCCGTGCGACGGGGATGCGTCTGGGCGCACCCGACGCCTCCGGTCGCCGCGCGCCGGAAACCGATCCGGGCAACGAGTTCGTGCTCGACGCCGATCTGGTGGTGAAGGCGCTGGGCTTCGATGCCGAAGACCTGCCGACGCTGTTCGACGCACCCGAACTGGGCGTGACCCGCTGGGGTACGGTGCGGGTCGATGGCAAGTCGATGATGACGTCGCTCGACGGCGTGTTCGCGGCGGGCGACATCGTCCGCGGCGCGTCGCTGGTGGTGTGGGCGATCCGCGACGGACGCGACGTGACCGACCGGATGCACGCGTATCTGAAGGCGAAGGCCAAGGCCGAAAGGCAAGCGGCATGAAGTCGCTGTTCCTCGCCGCCGCGCTGCTCGGCGCTGCGCCCGCACTGGCGCAGGCACCGGCTGCCCCGGCAACGACGCAGCCGGTCGATCCGGCGCGGCTGGCACTGGCCGAGCGTACGGTCGCGGTGCTGGTGCCCGAGGGCGTGTATCTGCGGATGATGCGCGATCAATTCCCGGCGATGATGAATGCCATGCTCGGGAGTTTCATGGATACGGTGCCCGGCGGACCGGAGAAACTGCGCGACGCCGATCCTGCATTCAAGGAACGGATGCGGATCATGACGAAGGTGATGGGTGAGGAATTGGGCCCGCTGATGGCCCGGCTGGAACCGTCGCTGCGCACGGGCATGGCTCGGTCGCTCTCGAAACGCTTTACCGCACAGCAACTGACCGATCTCGACGCCTTCTTCGCCACCCCGTCTGGCAAGGCATTTGGCAACGAGTTCATGTTGTTGTTCACCGAGCCGGAAATCATGGCCGAAATGATGAAGATGACGCCGGTCATGCTTCAGGAAATGCCGAACATCATGAAGAAGGTCGAGGCCGCGACCGCGCATCTGCCGCAGCCTCCCAAGCCGAAGGGCGACAAGCAATGACCGACATGACCTCCGAACGCCTCCGCCTCGCCGCCGAAGGCATGTATCGCCCCGAATATGAGGGCGATGCCTGCGGTGTCGGCATGGTCGCCGCGACCGATGGCAAGCCGTCGCGCCGCGTCGTCCAGTCGGCGATCGACGCCCTGCGCGCCGTGTGGCACCGCGGCGCGGTCGATGCCGATGGCAAGACCGGCGATGGCGCTGGCATCCATGTCGACCTGCCGCACCGCTTCTTCGACGATGCGATCGCCGCGTCGGGGCACAAGCCGCTGCACGCGCGTCTCGCGGTTGGCATGGTGTTCATGCCGCGCACCGATCTGGGCGCGCAGGAAACCTGCCGCACGCTGGTCGAATCGGAGATCATCGAGGCGGGCTGGTCGATCTATGGCTGGCGGCAGGTGCCGGTCGACGTATCGGTGATCGGCATGAAGGCGCAGGCGACCCGGCCGGAGATCGAGCAGATCATGATCGCCGGCCCCGCGCCGGAGGACATGGACGAGGCCGAGTTCGAAAAGAACCTGTATCTGGTCCGCCGCCGGATCGAGAAGCGGATCATCGCCGCGCAGATCACCGGCTTCTATTTCTGTTCGCTGTCGTGCCGCTCGATCATCTACAAGGGGCTGTTCCTGGCGGAGAGCCTGTCGGATTTCTATCCCGACCTGACCGACGAACGATTCGAATCGCGCGTTGCGATCTTTCACCAGCGTTATTCGACCAACACCTTCCCGCAATGGTGGCTGGCGCAGCCGTTCCGCTGCCTCGCGCATAACGGCGAGGTCAACACGATCCGCGGCAACAAGAACTGGATGCTCAGCCACGAGATCAAGATGGCGAGCATCGCGTTCGGCGAACGCTCGGAAGACATCAAGCCGGTGATTCCGGCCGGCGCGTCGGATACGGCGGCGCTGGATGCGGTGTTCGAAACGATCTGCCGCTCGGGCCGCGACGCGCCGACCGCCAAGCTGATGCTGGTGCCCGAGGCGTGGCAGGGGGCGCCCGACATGCCGCCGGCGCATACCGCGATGTATGATTATCTCGCCAGCGTCATGGAGCCGTGGGACGGCCCCGCTGCCCTTGCGATGACCGACGGCCGCTGGGCGGTCGCCGGGCTGGATCGCAACGCGCTGCGCCCCTTGCGCTACACCCTGACCGGCGACGGGCTGCTGATCGTCGGGTCGGAGGCGGGCATGGTCCCGGTCGCCGAGACGACGGTGGTCGAAAAGGGCCGGCTGGGGCCCGGCGAGATGCTCGCGGTCGATCTGGGCGAGGGCAAGCTCTACAAGGACCGCGCGATCAAGGACAAGATTGCAGGCGAGGCGGACTATGCCGCGATGACCGGCAAGTTCCTGACGATCGACGACCTGCCCGCCGCGACCGCCGAACCGCTGCGTTACGACCGTGCCGAACTGGCGCGGCGGCAGGTGTGCGCCGGGCAGACGCTGGAGGATATGGAGCTGATCCTGTCGCCGATGGTCGAAGGGGGCAAGGAAGCGATCGGGTCGATGGGCGACGACACCCCGCTGGCGGTCATTTCCGACAAGCCGCGGCTCATCAGCCATTTCTTCCGCCAGAATTTCGCACAGGTCACCAATCCGCCGATCGACCCGTTGCGGGAGCGCTATGTCATGTCGCTCAAGACGCGGTTCGGCAATCTCGCCAACATCCTCGACACCGGCGACCGGGCGAGCGCGGTGCTCGTGCTGAACAGCCCGGTGCTGACCAACACCGACTGGCTGCGGTTGAAGGCGCATTTCGGCGCCCAGGCGGCGGAGATCGACTGCACCTTCCCCGCGGGCGAGGGGCCCGAGGCGCTGCGGACCGCGATCGCGCGCGTGCGGGCGCAGGCCGAACAGGCGGTGCGCGAAGGGCGCAGCGAGCTGTTCCTGACCGACGAGCATCTGGACGCGACCAAGGTGCCGATCGCCGGCGTGCTGGCGGCGGCGGCGGTGCATACGCATCTGGTGCGCAAGGGGCTGCGGTCCTACGCCTCGATCAACGTGCGCTCGTCGGAATGCCTCGACACCCATTATTATGCGGTGCTGATCGGCGTCGGTGCGACGACGGTGAACGCCTATCTGGCCGAAGCCGCCATCGCCGACCGCCACACGCGCGGGCTGTTCGGCGAGATTTCGATGGACGAGGCGCTCAAGCGCCACCGGACCGCGATCGACGAAGGGCTGCTGAAGATCCTGTCGAAGATGGGGATCGCGGTGATCTCCAGCTATCGCGGCGGGTATAATTTCGAGGCGGTCGGCCTGTCGCGTGCGCTGGTCAACGACTTCTTCCCCGGCATGCCGGCCAAGATTTCGGGCGAGGGCTATCATTCGCTCCACGTCAACGCGACGCAGCGCCACGACGCGGCGTTCGACAGCGCGGTGGTGAACCTGCCGATCGGCGGCTTCTACCGCCAGCGTGGCGGCGGCGAGGCCCATGCCTATTCGGCGCAGCTGATGCACCTGCTCCAGACCGCGGTCGCGACCGACAGCTATTCGACGTACATGCAGTTTTCGCGGGGCGTGCGGGACTTGCCGCCAGTGTACCTCCGCGACGTTCTCGAATTCAACTTCCCCGAACAGGGCGTCGCGATCGAACAGGTCGAGGCGATCACCGAAATCCGCAAGCGCTTCGTGACGCCGGGCATGTCGCTCGGCGCGCTGTCGCCGGAAGCGCATGAGACGCTGGCGATCGCGATGAACCGTATCGGCGCGAAGGCGGTGTCGGGCGAGGGCGGCGAGGATTCGATCCGCTATCAGCCGTACGAGAATGGCGACAACGGCAATTCGGTCATCAAGCAGGTGGCGTCGGGCCGGTTCGGCGTCACCGCCGAATATCTCAACGCCTGCGACGAGATCGAGATCAAGGTCGCACAGGGGGCCAAGCCCGGCGAGGGCGGGCAGTTGCCCGGCTTCAAGGTGACCGAGTTCATCGCCAGGCTGCGCCATGCTACGCCCGGCGTCACGCTGATCTCGCCGCCGCCGCACCACGACATCTATTCGATCGAGGATCTGGCGCAGCTCATCTACGACCTGAAGCAGATCAATCCGAAGGCGCGGGTGTGCGTGAAGCTGGTCAGCTCGGCCGGGATCGGCACGGTCGCGGCGGGCGTGGCGAAGGCGCATGCCGACGTCATCCTCGTGTCGGGCCATGTCGGCGGGACCGGTGCGTCGCCGCAGACGTCGATCAAATATGCCGGCACCCCGTGGGAAATGGGGCTGTCGGAGGTCAACCAGACGCTGACACTGAATGGCCTGCGCGGGCGGGTCGTGCTGCGGACCGATGGCGGTCTCAAGACCGGGCGCGACATCGTCGCCGCCGCGATCCTGGGCGCGGAAGAGTTCGGCATCGGCACGCTGTCGCTGGTGGCGATGGGCTGCATCATGGTGCGCCAGTGCCATAGCAACACCTGCCCGGTCGGCGTGTGCGTGCAGGACGAGCGGCTGCGCGCCAAGTTCACGGGGACCCCGGAAAAGGTCATCAACCTGATGACCTTCATCGCCGAGGAAGTGCGCGAAATCCTGTCGCGCCTCGGCGTGCGGTCGCTCGACGAAGTGGTCGGGCGGACCGAGTTCCTGCGGCAGGTCAGCCGTGGGGCCGAGCATCTCGACGATCTCGACCTCAACCCGATCCTCGCCAAGGTCGATGCGGACGAGAGCGAGCGGCGGTTCAGCCTGTCGACCTTCCGCAACGCGGTGCCCGACAGCCTCGATGCGCAGATGATCCGGGATGCGGCGGCGGTGTTCTCGCGCGGTGAGAAGATGCAGCTGACCTATTCGGTGCGCAACACCCACCGCGCGGTCGGCACCCGGCTGTCCTCCGAGATCACGCGCAAGTTCGGCATGTCGAAGCTGGCCGACGGCCATGTCACCGTCCGCCTGCGCGGCTCGGCTGGGCAGAGCCTCGGCGCGTTCCTGTGCAAGGGGATCAAGCTGGAAGTATTTGGCGACGCCAACGACTATGTCGGCAAGGGGCTGTCGGGCGGGATCATCACCGTGCGGCCGATGGTGTCGTCACCGCTCAAGAGCCATGAGAACACCATCGTCGGCAATACCGTGCTGTACGGCGCAACCAGCGGCAAGCTGTTCGCGGCGGGGCAGGCGGGCGAGCGCTTCGCGGTACGCAATTCGGGCGCGACCGTGGTGGTCGAGGGCTGTGGCGCCAACGGCTGCGAATATATGACCGGCGGGACCGCGGTCGTGCTGGGGCGGACCGGCACGAACTTCGGTGCGGGGATGACCGGCGGCATGGCGTTCATCTACGACCATGACGACAGCTTCGAACGCAACCACAATCCCGAAAGCATCACGCTCCACCGGCTGGGGACGGCGCATTGGGAAGGGGTGCTGAAGGGCCTGGTCGCCGAACATCATGCCAGCACCGACAGCCGCTGGTCGGGCGCGATCCTCGAGGATTGGGACCGCGCGAAGCGGCGCTTCTGGCAGGTGGTGCCGCGCGAGATGCTGACCCGGCTGGCTCAGCCGCTGAGCGACGAGCCGCCGGCCGTCCGCGCCGAAGTGGCGGCCTGACCGGTCAGCCGGTGCGGCAGGACAGGGTGGCTTCGGGGGGCGTGGCGAACAGCCACGCCTCCGCCTCGTCCACCTCGTCGAAATAGCGCGTGTCGCGCCCCTTGGCGGCACGTCGGATCTGCATCGCCGCCAGCGACCGCCCGACGACGAACGCGATGCGCCGCGACCGATAATGCGGGTCGGCCAGCACCTGCTGGAACCCCGTCACGCTCTCCGACGCTTGAATATCCATCGCCCGAATATCCACCAACGACAAATGGTCATTGGGTCGCGCCTTTAGTATGCGGAACGCCGCGTTGCGTTCGGTTACGAAGCGCGTGATGTCCGCCGGTTCGAAGAAGCCGGACATACTGATCCGCATCAGCCCGCGCGGAACGTCGTTGATGATCGAAAAGCTTGCTTCCATGGTGACAGCATCGCGCAACACCGGTTTCCACATCGTTACTTCGACCAAAAACAACGTCTTGACACCAAAGGACGATCATAAATTGCGCAATGCTACCGATTGCGTGCTGTAGGGCGAACCGCCAGCCAGCCGAATCCGGCATAGATGGCGAGCGCCGGCCAGCCGCCATCGGTCGCAAAGAGATAGGCGATACCGATCATGGTGAGGATGGCGGCGGCGACCATCGCGATCCGCAGGGGCAGCGACGCGGCGAGCATTGCCGCCCCCGTGACGCTCGCCACCACCGCCTGCACCCCCAGCCAGGCATAGGAGGCGGTGGCGCCGATCGATCCCGTCACGGGCAGCTTGACGGTGGCATAGCCGCGCATCGCATTGGGAAAGCTGTCGGCGGCGAGATGCAGCCCGATGCCGATCGCCAGCCCCGCTGCCACCGGTCGCCAGCGCGTGGCGAACAGCGCAAGGACGATCGGGAGCAGCGAATGGGTCAGGGCGCTGCGATGGCCGATCGGCAGCAACAGGTCGAGATCGGGCAGCGTCGTACCGGCGATGCCCGCCGTCACCACGGCCACCGCCTGCACCCATGGCCGCGGCGAACGATCGGCAAGGACGATGCTTGCGACCAACCACAACAGGCTCACGAGCAATCCCACACGAATCCCCTTCCGCCCGGCAATCACGCCGCCTAACACGGGACCATGTGGCAGCTCCTGCAATTCCCGCTATGTCCCTTTTCGCGGAAAGTCCGCCTGCTGCTGGCCGAAAAGAGCATCGGCTATCAGCCGGTGCGCGAATCGCCCTGGGCACGGCGCGACGAATTCCTGCACATCAACCCGGCGGGTCAGACGCCGGTGATGATCGATGACGCCGCCGGCATCCGGCTGATCGATTCGATGGCGATCTGCGAATATATCGAGGAGACGGGCGACAAACCGGCGATGCTGAACGGCAGCGCCGCCGATCGCGCCGAACAACGCCGGCTGGTGACGTGGTTCGACACCCAATTCTACCGCGAGATCACCGGCCCGCTGCTGATGGAGCGGATGGAGAAGCGCATCGTCCACCGCCAGACGCCCGACACGCGCGTGCTGCGCGAGGCGATGAAGGCGGCGGTCGAGCATCTCGACTATATCGATTACCTGCTGGATCATCGGCAGTGGATCGGCGGCGCGACGATGAGCCTTGCCGATCTGGCCGCCGCGGCGCAGATTTCGATTGCCGACTATCTGGGCGGGATCGATTTCAAGACGCACGACCTTGCCAAGCGCTGGTATGTCGGGATGAAGAGCCGGCCGAGCTTCCGCCCGCTGCTGGCGGAGCGGATGGAGGGCGTGCCCCCGCCGGCGGATTATGAGAAGCTCGACGTCTGAAGCCGTTCCCTCTTTGCCTCTTCCCGTTCGGTTCGAGTAGCGATCGAGCGTAGTCGAGAGCGCGTATCGAGAACGCCTCTCCCCGGGCAGCAGTTCTTGACGGACGCTTCTCGACAGGCTCGAAGCTGCTCGAACCGAACGGATGGGTTCGGGGCCTGGGTGTCCTAGGGCCTGTGGGGATTCACAAAGTGTGATGGATGTGATTCAGGCTTTGGATGGATCGCGACGTACTCACAGACGCCCAGTGGGCGAGGATTGAGCCGCATTGTCTGGGCAAGCGGACTGACCCTGGCCGGAGTGGCAGGGACAATCGGCTGTTTGTGGAGGCGGTGCTGTGGATTGCGCGCACGGGCAGCCCGTGGCGCGATCTGCCTGGACGCTTCGGCAACTGGAGTACGGCCTTCCGGCGTTTTCACGACTGGCGCGAAGCCGATGTCTTCAAACGGATATTCGACGCGCTATCGGACGAGTCGGACCTCGAATACGCCATGGTCGACGCCACCATCGTCAAGGTCCACCGTCATGGTCAGGGCGCAAAAGAGGGACTCAGAGCCAGGCATTGGTCGCTCCAACGGCGGCATGACGACCAAGATCCTCGCGCTGACCGATGCACTGGGCAACCTCGTGCGCTTCCGCCTGATGCCGGGACACAGTTTCGACACCGTCGGCGTTCCGCCGTTGATCGACGGGATCGCCTTCGACGGCCTGATCGCGGACAAGGCATTCGACAGCAATGCCATCATCGCCGACCTCGACGAGCGCGGGGCGGCGGTCATTATCTCGCAGCATCCACGGCGCATCGGCGCGCGCAAGATCGACGCCGCCATCTACACATGGCGCCATCTCATCGAGAACTTCTTTTGCAAGCTCAAGGAGTTCAAGCGCGTCGCCATGCGTGCCTGCAAGACCGACTGCAGCTTCGAGGCCATGATCTACCTCGCCGCCGCGGTCATCAACTCACGATGAATCCCCACAGATCCTAGAACGAATAGGACGTCATGATCAGCAGGCCGCTTTGCGAGCCGCGGCGGAAGCGGACCTCCTTTTCGGTGCCGGGCGGGGCCTGATTCTCGACGAAGCCGTCGCCGAGGAGTTGAGTGTTGACGTCGTAGAGGACGCCGATGCCGATGTTGAAGCTGGCGGAGGTTTCCTGTCGGCGGCGCAGGCCGATCATGACACCCGCGCCGATCGCGTCGATGATATTGTCGGTGCCCGGCTGGATCGCCATGAATGGTCCGATCCCGAAATTCTTGCGCCGGTTGTCGCAATCCTCCTTCTGATCGGGATAGTCCTTCATCGTGTCGCAAAAGGCGCCGCTATAGTTTCCGAGTGCGGCAGAGGGCGGCGTGAAGAAATAATGCGATTCGAGGATCAGTCGCGCGCGGACATTTTCGGTGCGGGTGACGCGGACGATATTGTCGACGATCGTCGCTTCCTTGACGCGCTGGTTGTTGCCGAGATCGTAGGAGAAGGCGACGCCGATGCCGAAATCGATGCCGCCGAATTTCTGGCGGCCATCATCGTCGTCGGCCAGATTGGCGGGGCTGGTCGTGACCTTTGTGCCCGCCGCATCGGTGGTCGTGGTGACGACGCCCTGCTTGGCGGCGGCAACGGCTTCGGCACTGGGTGCGATGGTCTGGGCATAGGCGGCCGGCGACAGGCCGGCGAGCGCCACCGGCAACAACAGACGAATCATGATCTTTTCCCCCGGATCGATGCGAACGCGGGAGATACGCCCCCACCGGACCATAGTCGGTCGCGGCATGGCGTAGCGGGCAGCTGGCTTCGTTCCGGAGGTAATGTGCGGGAATTGCGTTGAAATCGGAGGGTTTGGATCACGCGCAGCGGTCAAAGTTCACTAAGTTCACACTCGTGCGCGTTTCGTGACACGCATGACCTTGCCCGTCGCGGCAGGGGGCAGGATGGACGGAATCAAAGAGCGCCAGCGATTATGGCGATGCGACCGCGTGTAGGAAACCGTTACCCGCCCAGCGCCTTTTGCCGCCGGCGCTGTACCGACGAACCGAGCCCGATCGCCTCGCGGTACTTCGCGACCGTCCGCCTCGCGATGTCGAAGCCCTTGGCGTTGAGCAGTTCGACCAGCGTGTCGTCGGACAGGATCTTCTTGGGGTCCTCGCCCGCGATCAGCGTGCGGATCGCGTCCTTGACCGCCAGCGCCGACACCGCCTCACCACCATCGGCCGACTGGATCGCCGAGGTGAAGAAGAATTTCAGTTCGAACAGCCCGCGCGGGCAGGAGAGATATTTGTTCGAGGTCACCCGGCTGACGGTTGATTCGTGCATCTCGATCGCTTCGGCGACCTTGGCCAGCGTCAGCGGGCGGAGATGGGCGACGCCCTGACGAAAGAACGCCTCCTGCTGCTTCACGATCTCGGTCGCGACCTTCAGGATGGTGCGCTGGCGCTGGTCGAGCGCCTTGACCAGCCAGTTGGCGCTGGCGAGGCAGTCGGACAGCCACGCCTTGGACGATTTGTCGCCATTGGCGCTGAGTTCGGCATAATAGCCGCGATTGACCAGCACGCGCGGCAGGGTGGCGCCGTTGATTTCGACCGCCCAGCCAGCGGCGCGGGGCGCGACGAACAGGTCGGGGACGACCGATTGCGTGCGCTCCCCGCCGAAGCGGCAGCCGGGTTTCGGATCGTAGCTGCGCAGCTCGCGGATCATGTCCGTCAGGTCTTCGTCGTCGACGTCGCAGATGCGGCGCAGCTGCGGCAGCGCGCCGCGCGCGACGAGGTCGAGATTGTCGATCAACCGCGCCATGCAGGGATCGTAGCGGTCGACCTCCGTCGCCTGGATCGTCAGGCATTCCGCCAGGCTGCGCGCGCCGACGCCGCTGGGGTCGAAGGTCTGGACGATGCCCAGCACCGCTTCGACGCGGGCGAGCGGCACGCCCAAGCGGTTGGCGATGTCGAGCAGCGAGGCCGACAGATAGCCGCATTCGTCGATCTGGTCGATGATCGCGCTTGCGATGAACAGCTCGGCCCCGGCGACGCAGGCGCCGGCCTGTTGCAGCAGATGGTCGGTGAGCGAGATGTCGTCGCTGGCGAAGGCGTCGAGGTCGGGCGCGTCCTCATAGCCGCCGCTACCGGTCGCCGCGAGGCCGAGGCCGCCGTCGAGCGAGCCGACGCCGTCCGACGCGCTGTCGTGGTGGAAGGTTTCGCCCAAGTCCATGTCGAGCGATTCGCCGCTCGCCGCGCCGATCCCGAGCAGTTCGTCCGACCCGGCGGGTTCGCTGGAGACGGGCGCTTCGCGCGCTTCGAACGGGGCGTCGTCTTCGCTGCCGGTGCTGCCCGAATCGAGCAGCGGGTTCCTCTCGACCTCTTCGGCGATGAACCCCTCGATCTCCAGATTCGACAGCGCGAGCAGGCGGATCGCCTGCTGCAGCTGCGGCGTCATCACCAGCGATTGCGACTGGCGCAGGTCGAGGCGAGGGGCGAGGCTCATGGCGGTTAGAGTTCGAACCCTTCGCCGAGATAGAGCCGGCGGACATTGGCGTCGGCGACCAGTTCGGCGGGTGATCCGGCGAACAGCACCCGCCCGTCATAGATGATGTAGGCGCGGTCGACGATTTCCAGCGTCTCGCGGACATTGTGATCGGTGATGAGCACGCCGATGCCGCGCGATTTCAGCTGGATGACAAGGTCGCGAATGTCGGCGATCGAGATCGGGTCGATGCCGGCGAACGGTTCGTCGAGCAGGATGATCGTCGGATTGGCGGCCAGTGCGCGGGCGATCTCCGCCCGCCGCCGCTCGCCACCCGACAGCGCCATGGCGGACGCCGTGCGCAGGCGGGTGAGACCGAATTCGTCGAGCAGCTGTTCGAGCCGCGCGGCGCGCGCCGTCTTGTCCGGCTCGGCCAGTTCGAGGACGGCGAGGATGTTCTTTTCGACCGACAATCCGCGGAAGATCGAGGTTTCCTGCGGCAGATAACCGAGCCCCAGGATCGCGCGGCGATACATGGGCAGCGCGGTAATATCCTCGCCGTCCAGCAGGATACGGCCGGCATCGGGCTTTACGAGGCCCATCGCGGAATAGAAGCTGGTGGTCTTGCCCGCGCCATTGGGGCCGAGCAGGCCGACGACCTCACCGCGACCAACCGACATCGACACGTCGGACAGTACGACGCGCTTGTCGTACGACTTGGCGATCGACACGACCGACAGGCCGCGATCGGACGGAATCTCCGCGAACGGGCGGGCTTCGGTGGCGGGAGTCAGCAGGGTGGTGTCGGGCATCGGCAACGTCCTGATCGCATGGCGATGGTTATCGAAGCGTTACCGCTGCGACTTTGGCAGGATTATTGCATGACGGGCGGTGAAAAGGGAAGTGCGGATCGGTGGTTCGGGTTGGATACGCGGCCAGTTTACAGCGACGTCCGCTATCCATTCCGTCACCCCGGGCCTGACCCGCGATCCGCTTCTTCCCCGCGTCAGGAGATGCGGGACGTCGGGTCAAGCCCGGGGTGACGATGGGGCCTGGGTTTTCGGCTTGTTACCGAGCGTCACCTGCCCGAGTGGGCGTCGCATCGGCGACGCAGTCGAAGCACTAATTCCGCTTGGGCACCGAGAAGCGCCCGGTCACGCGTCCGCCGCTCTGCTGTACGCCGCTGCTGCCGGGCGTCGTGCCGCCGCCCACGCCCGATCCGTCGATCGTCGCGCGGCCGGTGTCGAGGTCGATCGACAGCCGCCCGCCGTTCAGGGTGTTGGCACCCTGGGTCAGCCGCACGCCGCCGATCATCGTCACCACGCGGCGGTTGATGTCGTAGACGGCGAAGCGCGACTTGGCGGTCTGGTCGGGCCGGGTCAGGGTGACGTTGCCCGTCGCGTCGATCCGCGTCGCCTGTGGCGCGCCGTCGGTGATCTGTCCGGTATAGGCGATGACGACCCGGTCGGCGTTCAGCGTCATCGTCGACTGGCGGAACACCGCGCCGCCGGTGAAGACCGCACGCTGCTGCTTGTCCTGCAACTCGATCGCGTTGGCCGAAATGTCGATCGGCGCGTTCGAATCATGTCGCGTCTGCGCCGGGGCGGACCCCGCGATGGCGAGGAGGCCGATGGTGGCGACAAGGCCCGGTAGCGCATGGCGAATCATGGGCGACTATTTCGTGCGTGCGGGGTCGATGCGCAAGCGCGCATTGCCGGTGAGGCGCACGGTGCGTTCCTCGAGATCGGCGTCGAGGCGGTCGCCGCTGAAATTGCCCATCGACGTGGTGCCGGTGACCGCGCTGCCGCTGCGCAGGCGGCGGGTCTTGAGGTCGACGGTCGCGTTGGTGGTGTCGAGCGAATAGCCGTTGGCGGCGCGGAACTGGATCGGCCCCAGCACATCGACCTGTTCCGAACGCATGTCGTAGCGCCCGCGCGGTGCCGTCAGGCGGGCAGGACCATCGGCAAGGCGGATGCCGGCGGCCAGTTCCTGCATCTGTACGATCGGTTCGGCCGAACTCTTCTGCACCGCCGACCCGGCATCGATTACGAATGGCTGGCCCTTGGCATCCTGTCCGCGATATTCGGCGGCGCGCAGCCGCATGCGTTCCTGCGCGACGTCGACCTTGTTTTTGTCGAGCACGAAGCTGGTATCGCCGCGCATGAACAACGGCGCCATCACCAGGAACGCCGCCAGCACGCCGATGGCGATCGGCAGCGCGATCATCAGCAGCGCGATCAGCCGGTCGTGCGCACTGCCGGGCGCAGCGCGGCGCTGGCGGCGCGAACGTTCCTGGCGGGCGATCTCGGACATGGTTGAGCGGCGTCCTTAGATGTGGGCGAAAATGTCGGTTTCGGGCCAGCCGGCGAGGTCGAGCCGCGCACGGTGCGGCAGGAAGTCGAAGCAGGCCTGTGCCAGATCGGTGCGGCCTTCGCGGGCGAGGCGCTTGGTCAGCTCCTCGCGCAACGCGTGGAGGAAGCGCACGTCGGACGCGGCATAGTCGCGTTGCGCTTCCGACAGCACCGGCCCGCCCCAGTCGGACGATTGCTGCTGCTTGGAGATATCCTGTCCCAGCAGTTCGCGGACCAGCTCCTTCAGCCCATGGCGGTCGGTGTAGGTGCGCACCAGCCGCGACGCGATCTTGGTACAGAAGACGGGAGCGGCGACGACGCCAAGATAATGCTCGATCGCCGCGAGGTCGAAGCGGCCGAAGTGATAGAGCTTCACCCGCGCCGGATCGGCCAGCACCGCCTTCAGGTTCGGCGCGGCATAGTCGCTGCCGGGGTTGAAGCGGACGAGATGCTGGTCCTCGCCCCCGTCGGACAGCTGGACCACGCACAGCCGGTCGCGCGGGGTGATGAGGCCCATCGTCTCGGTATCGACGGCGATGTCGGCGCCCGGCGCGAAGACGCCCTCGGGCAGGTCTTCTTCATGGAAATACACGGTCATGGTCTGCGCCTAGCGGTTGCAGCGCGTTTTGAAAACTCGCTGGCGCGAGTTTTGCGGTGCCGGCCCGCTCCCCCGCCCGGCCACCCACAGCGTATCCTCGATGGCTTTTGAGGATTTGCGGCCGTCGAAGATCCTGACGCGCCAGTCGTCGACCGCCACTCCCGGCACGGCGTCCGCCGCCGCCGCGAC
>NZ_JAKREV010000012.1 GCF_022664465.1 Sphingomonas hankookensis
ATCGCCAAGGTAGCCGGCGACTGGCCTGCCTGCCGATGGGACGAACTCATGCCCTGGAACTGGATGCCGCCAGCAGATCAGCCAACTGCGCAAGCTGCCTGATCTGCGGTCGTCACACCACGCTTACGCGATGTCTGTGAGCTGTGGGTCTACTGACCCCGTAAATGCCGCTCCGCCATGAAACGGCCTGGCGGTGCGCCAAGGGTCTTCCGGAACATCGTCACGAAACTCGGTACGTTCTCGTATCCCAGATCGAGCGCCACCTGCTGGATCGTGGATCCGCCAGCGAACCATCTTACCGCCAGCATGGCCGCGAGTTGTCGCCGCCATCGTCCAAAGCTCATCCCGGTCTCTCGCCGGATCGTCCGCTCCATGGTGCGCGTGCTCATGCCAGCTTCCGCTGCCCAGGTCGATAAAGTCCCCCGGCTCATCGGCCCGTTCAGCATGGCCTTGACGACGCGACGCAGGCGAAGATCGAGCGGCATGGGCAGGTGGAGGTCCTCCGCACCAGCCGCGGCCAGTTCGTCCATCAGAACCGCCACGAGACGCGCGTTGGCGTCGTTCTCCTCGTAGAGGAGGGGAAGGTTTGCCGAGCGGATCAGCAGCTCGCGCAGGAGCGGCGTCACGGCCACGACACAGCAACGAGCTGGAAGACCCGGAAAGACGTCCGGCGAGACGAAAGCGCCGTACCCTTCGAGCGCACCTGTGACCTTCATGGCGTGGGTTGTGCCGCCTGGCAGCCAGATCGCACTTCGGGGCGGAACGATCCAAAGCCCGCCGTCCACCTCGCAGCTCAACGCACCGCGCTGGACGAGGAGAAGCTGGCTCTTGGCATGGGCGTGCGGATCGAGCTCGAAGTCGCCGAACGTTTCGGAGGCGATCCCGTAGATCACTACCGGCCGTGGCACGTCGTCGGGCTCTACCCAATCCGCCTCGTCCGAGAAGTCGTTCAGTAGCGGCATGGCAGGGGTGCCTTGAGGATGGCGAGATTGCGTAAGAAAGTGGCTCGACTTCGGAATGACGCCAACACCTGCGTCGCTTAGCCTTCATCATCGTACCGGTCCAGACCGGCCGGTTGCATGACTCGAAGGAGCGATCCGTGAACACCTTGAACAATGAGCGCGTCAGCGCGGTGCTGACCCGGCTTCACAGGCAAGCCGACGCGACCGACCACGCTCTCCTGCAGGAGATGAAGGACCGCCTTGGAGAAGCAGAAACCCCTATCGAGGATGTGGCGGCACAGATGATCGCCGACGAGGCCGCTGATTACCGGCAGGTCTACGCCGGCTATTCGAAGCACTTCCTCGCGGTGACGCCGGCCTATGGCCGCTTCCTCTACGCAATGGCGCGCGCATGCCGGGCCGACCGGATCGTCGAGTTCGGCACTTCGATGGGAGTCTCCACCATCTATCTTGCCGCGGCAATGCGCGACAACGGTGGTGGCATGGTCATCGCGACGGAATTGGAACCCAGCAAGGCGGCCCGCGCCCGTGCCCATCTGGAAGACGCCGGCCTCTCCGATCTGGTGGACCTCCGGTGCGGCGATGCACTCGAGACCCTTCGCGACGGCGGGAGGCCTGTCGACCTCGCGCTGATCGATGGGGCCTGGTCACTCTATCTGCCCATTCTCAAACTGATCGAACCGCGCCTGCGCGCCGGCTCCGTCGTGCTCGCCGAGAATGCCTTCGCACAGGATTATCTCGACTATGTGCGGGAGCCGGCAAACGGCTATCTCGCCCAGACATTGGCGATCGATAAGGGGCGCGGCAACGAATTCGCGGTGCGCGTCGCGTGAGCGCGTCTGAGGCTGCAAGGCGCGATGCTGCCAAACCTGCTGGTCGCCTCGGCAAGGCGCTGATGGGCCTCTTCATGAGGCATGCCGTCGTGGCCAACGTCGATGACATGGGCGGTGGCTTTAGGCTGATCACCCTTGAAGGGCCAGCGTTGCGCAATGCCGCATGGACGCCGGGTCACAAGATTCAGATCGCGATGGGCTCAACTTTCGCCACACGGACCTACACGCCCCTGGAGTGGGACGCCGCGGCGGGCAGAACGCGGATCCTCGGCTATGCGCATGGCGCAGGGCCGGGAAGCGAATGGCTGGTCAAGCTGACGGCAGGTGCTGAATGCGACATCTTCGGTCCACGCCGCTCGCTCGCGGTGGAGGGGACGAGCGGCCCGCTCGTCCTGTTCGGTGACGAGACATCGATGGGCCTCGCTCACGCGCTGCGACGGCAGGCGCGCGAGCGGTCGGTGCTCTGCCAGTTCGAGGTCAGCGACGTTGCTACCGCCGAGTCTGCTCTTGCGAAGCTCGATGTCGGCGATGCCACGCTCGTGAGGCGCGAAAGGGACGGACAACACCTATATCGGCTCGTCGAGCCGCTGTCCGCTCTGGCTGCGGCCGGCGCGACGTTCGTGCTGACGGGCCACGCATCCTCGATACAGCAGGTGCGGCAGCAGCTGCGAAGATGGGGCGTGCCGGCCGCCAGAATGGTCACGAAGGCCTATTGGGCAACGGGAAAGGCCGGTCTTGACTGACCCGCCCCCTGCTTCGATTTGAGCGTCATTTCACCGGTCAGGACGCCTCATAGTTCTTTCGTCTCAAGGTCTGCGGTCGTCGAGGCTGCCAGCTTAGCGACGAGGTCGGTCCAACCGGCGGAGTCGCCGTGCAGCTCCAAGCGAAGGTAGGCCAACGTCGCTTCCTGGACGATCCGCACGCGCTCTTCGTTCTGGTCGGTGGTTTCGGTCACGTCATAGCCCGAGATGCCGCCCAGCATGTGCTCTCCGCCGAACAGCTTGAGCAGTGTCTTCCTGCCGGGAGAAAGATCGTACGGATCATAGAACCAGTCCGGACCGCGCACGGTAAGCGGTGATTGATCGGCGTCTCCCGCCACGACCAACGTCGGGACCGCCATCGTATCGAACGAGGAGTCCAGGTAAGGCGTGATCTGGCGTCCCAATGCACTGAGATCATCGCCGCCTCTGCCGCCCGAAGTCAGGAGGATGCCTGCCTTGACGCGGGGGTCCGACAGATCCTCGCCCCCGTCCGCCCCGACCATCCGTGCGCCGAGCAGCATGCTGGTCGTCTGGCCTCCAAACGAATGACCTGCCGCAGCAAGCCGCTGGGGATCGATGCGGTCCCGTAGGCCGGGGACGTGATCGATCAAGGCTTCGAGATCGTCGATCACGCGCTTTGCGTCGGCTACGCGGGTCCGCCAGATGGACGGCCGACGAGCGTCGTCTTCCGCCAGTCCGAGCCGGCGGGCATCGAGATAGGTCGGCTGTATCACAACGAAGCCGTGCGCCGACCAATAGTCGGCGAGCGGTGCGTAGCCGTCCATCGACGAACCAAAACCGTGCGAGAACAGGACGACCGGCAGACCGCTTCCGGTAGCGGGTGCCGACACCCGCACCTGAATGTCTTCGCCACGCGCTGGAGACGCCAGACGAAGCGACCGCACCGATATCACCGGCACAGGAGCGTCCATGTTCACATCGCGAGGAATCCACACGCCTGGCATCGTTCAGCACTCCCGATTGGACCGTGCAGCGTTGCCTTCATGGCGTAGCAGAAGCGGTCAGATTTGTAGACCTGCACCAGATATGGGACTCTGCTAGGCCTGCAAGAACGCATAATTTCAGGACGAAGTCACATGGACATGACTGATGGGGCCTCTCCGCTGCCCGACTGCACCGGTGTGGGCGAGGTGTTGTCGCGGGTCGGCGACAAATGGTCGATACAGATCGTTGTCGTGCTGCATCGCCATGCTGAGCGCTTTAACAGCCTCAAACGGAACGTGCCCGGCATCTCACAGCAGATGCTGGCCTTCACCTTGAAGGCACTCGAACGCGACGGACTGATCGAGCGGCTCGTAAAGCCCACTACGCCGCCCCAGGTGGAGTATCACCTCACCCCTCTCGGACGGTCCCTGGCCGAGCCGGTCCGGCTGTTGGCAGAATGGGCTATCGGCAATCGTACCTCGATAGGCGCAAACCGCATCGCCTTCGACGACAGGGTTGCCGCATCGATCCGGTAAGCGCGGTACGTGCCGACGATCCTAAGGCCGGTACGGACCACGCTTTAGCGCAGCGGGAACGTCACGCCCGTCAACTCTTCGGAGACGCGCCACAGACGCTGCTGAACGGCGCGATCATGCGAGGCGTCGCTCGAGGCGACCAGCGTCGGATAGCCGCGGATCTCACCCATGCCGGCAGGGCCATAATATTGCCCGCCCGCGACGCCGGGATCGGTTGCTGCGCGGAGGGTCGGCAGCGCACCCATCTCGGGCTTCTGCGTGAGAAGCGGCGCGAGCCAGGAGACGGGCAGGCGGAAGGCGGCGGGTCTGTTGCGGACCAGCTCGGTGTTGGACACGCCGGGATGAGCGGCGACCGCTATCGTGTTGCCCTGCTCGAGGAGCCGGCGCTGGAGTTCGTAGGTGAACATCAGGTTGGCAAGCTTCGACTGACCGTAGGCCGCCGCGCGGCCGTACGACCGTTCCCAATGCAGGTCATCGAAGTGGATGGCCGCGCGGATGCGATGACCGGTGCTGCTGACCGTGACGATCCGCGAGCCGGGGACGGGCAGGAGCTGGTTCAGCAGCAGGCCGGTCAGCGCAAAATGCCCCAGATGGTTGGTCCCGAACTGCATCTCGAACCCGTCGGCCGTCGTCCGTTTCGGCGTGTACATCACGCCCGCGTTGTTGATCAGGAGGTCGATGCGGGGATGGCTGATGCGCAACTCCGCAGCCGCCGATCGGATCGAGGCGAGGGACATGAGGTCGAGCGCCTGCACGGTGACGTCGCCGACAATCCGCCCGGCCGCCTGCTTGCCCTTCTCGATGTCGCGGACCGCCAGGACGACGGTTGCCCCGCGTTCGGCGAGCATCCGCGCGGTTTCGAAGCCCAATCCGGTGTTGCCGCCCGTCACGATGGCAACTCGGCCATGCTGATCCGGGATATGCTGCTCGGTCCAATGGCTAGTCACTGCTTTATTCTCCTGTGTACCGCGTCGTTCCTTTCAGCTAAGAGACCGGTGGTTCATTGTCAATAGACCGACGGTCTATTATCTGGAGTGAGGTATGGATTTCCAGCGCGCACGCAGTGATGAGCAGCGAGAGCTGCGGCGTCAGGCCATCCTGGATACGGCAATCGCCATGCTCGCCGAGATGCCGGTGACGGAGATGGGCCTCAACGAACTCGGCCGTCGGGTCGGCTTGGCTAAGTCGAACGTGTTGCGATATTTCGAAACCCGTGAAGCGGTGCTGCTCGAACTTATGGACGATCAGATGGGAGCCTGGCTCGCCGAGCTTGATCGTGCACTGACGAGGGACGCAGACGCGGCTGCCCCGCTCGAGGTCCGAGCGCACCGATTGACCATCATCCTGAGTTCGACACTCGCCGCTCGCACAATCCTGTGCGATCTCATTGGCGCACAGGGCGCCGTGCTGGAGCGCAACGTTTCGACGCCTGTGGCGAAGCAGCACAAGCGCGCTTCCATGGCCAGGCTCGACACCTTGTCCAACCTTGTGCGACGGCACTTGCCCGAGCTCGGCAACGGCACGGAATGGTTCTGCCTGATGGGGCTTCTGTCGGCAGGCGCGCTGGCGACCTACGTACCGACGCCCGCGAGCCTTCTGGTGGCCTACGCAGACGAGCCGGACCTCGGCAGGTTGAACCTGGCGCTGGAAGAAGCACTGCGGATGGCGCTCACTTCGGTTCTGCTCGGGGTGTTGCCCCGGTCACCTGCTACTTCGAATTGACCGACCACTTGGGCTTTTAGGCGGAGCTACCAGCGCCGTGAGGCTCAAGGCCTGCCAGCGTCCCTGTTGATGCGAAAGGAACGCTAGGTGTTTAGTCCCGGCATCTGGCGGATCGGGTCGACGATGAACCGGTCTGGCTCTGACGTCCAGATCCTGGCGATGTATTCGTAGGGTGTGAGCCCACTGAGCGTCTTGAGCCGTCGAGCGAAGTTGTAGGCGGCCATGAAGTCGGCGAGGTGCGTCCGGAGCTGGTCGTGGCTCTCGTAGTGGAAGCGCTTGACGGTGGCTTCCTTGATGGTCCGGTTCATCCGCTCGACCTGGCCGTTCGTCCAGGGATGGTTCGGTTTGGTGAGCTGGTGCTCGATGTCGTTGGCCTCGCAGATCATGTCAAAGCGCATCTGGCGCGACCAGGCGGTGTTGCGGTTGCGGGGCTGCTCGGCGAATTGAATTCCGTTATCGGTCAGGATTGTGTGGATGCGATACGGCACGGCTTTCAGCAGGTGTTCGAGAAACTCCCATGCTGTCCGACGATCGACCTTGTCGACCAGCTGCGTGACCGCGAATTTGCTGGTGCGGTCGATGCCGACGAACAGGTACAGTTTGTCTTCGGCGGTCTGCACCTCGGCGATATCGATATGAAAGAAGCCGATCGGGTAGCGCCTGAAGCGCTGACGCTTTGGCTTGCTCCCCTCAATATCCGGCAGGCGGGAGATGCCGTGCCGTTGCAGGCAGCGGTGCAGCGCTGACCGGGTCAGGTGCGGGATCGACGGCTGCAAGGCGTAGAGGCAATCGTCGAGGGGCAGCAGTGTGTGCCGTCGGAACGCCACAACCATTGCCTCCTCCGCTTCGGACAGGGTCGTTGAACGAGGGGCCTTCGGCCCGGTCTTCAGATCCTCGATGGTTGTCCTCTTGCGTCACTTCGCCACGGTCTTGGGGTTGATCCCCAGCTCCCGGCTCAGCGTCGCGAGCGAAGCTTGCGACATGCTGTATTGCTGCTCGGACGGCGTGCGTGGTCGTGGCGCTCCCGTGACGTACCTGTCCCATACGGCTTCCTTCCACTCCAACGAAAGGATCGCACCATCAAACCGTGGGATCAAACACCTAGAGTTCGACAGCCGACAGAACGGTCGATCGGTAACTGGTTATGATTTTCTGCTGATTATCACTTATGAATTAATGCTTTATCTATTTGAAACTGATAATATTGAGTGTTTAGATAGACGAATCAAAAGTATAGAAAATACAAGAAAGGCAAGAAAAGCGGAATTGCTCAGTTTAAGTATCTGATAATGTCGATTTCTGCGCGCACCCCCGAACTATTAAATGCAAGGGACCGGGAGATAATTGCCAAATCAGCATGGTATGCATATATACACCGAGTACCATCTGCGTTCGTGGTCGGCTTCTTGCGTACAGTCAGGACTAGAGATTTTTACTCTAAAGTTTCTGCAGCGGAATTAGACAGTCTTTATCACGAATGGATCATTCAATCGCTGGCATACCAGGAAGAGACATTTCCGCCAGCAAGAAAATATCTGGGATTTATCCAAAAGGCCGCATTGGAAAGGCGGCGTTTTGACGATCCGTCAGACGGATCGGTCGATGATTATCAGGACGAAACAAGGGAAGATGAAGATTATGATGAGTATGTTTATGATCTAGATAGTGATGAAGATGAATACTGATTGTTTATGCATAGTTTATTTCTAGGTTTACTGTCGATGATGGACGAATGAGGCCCATTCCAACATCATTGCTCGACGCCGATCAACTGCAGTACCACGCCGATAGGCACGTTCTGCTTTGTTTTGAATGGTATGTGCTAACGCCTGCTCCACGATCTCACGCGGGTAGCTGGTGGCATCACCTGCCCAGTCGCGAAACGTGCTGCGGAAGCCGTGGGTCGTTATGTGACCATAGTTCATACGACGAAGCAGCATGGCCATCGCCATGTTGGACTTAGCCGCGCCGCCGATGCCAAACACCGGGGTTGTCGCGGTGAACCTATCTGGCTTCATCTGGGCCAGCACCGCCATGGCCGCATCAGACAGTGGAACGACATGTTCGGCGCCGGCCTTCATGCGCGTGGACGGTATGGTCCAGAGCTTTCCGTCCAAGTCGACCTCACCCCAGGTAGCGCCTAGCGCCTCACCGCTACGGGCTGCAGTCAATATGACAAACTCCAGGCACCGAGCTGCCAACGCCGGACGCTGTTTTAGCTGCTGGAAGAACGTAGGCGCTTCCCGCCAAGGCAGCGCTGCATGATGACCGCGTTCGACGTTTGACTGGTTTGGCAGCAGCAGTGCCAGATGACCGCGATAGGTGGCCGGGTTCATGCTGTCACGTGGACGAAGGCCGCGCGCCTTTGCCGCGTCGAGAATCTTCTCGATGCGACCGCGTACCCGCTTTGCGGTTTCTGCCTTGGTCAGCCAGATCGGCTGTAGCACCGCCAACACATCTTCGGTGCCAACGTCGGTGACGGGCACATTCTGCAGTGCCGCCGCATTGTCGCGGAGACTGTTGCGCCACTGCTGCCGATGTACGGGATTGCGCCAGCCGTCCTCGACGCTCGAGATGTACTGATTGGCAAAGGCCCCGAAGGTCAGCACCGTGGGCTCCTCCACCGGTGCTTCGGTCCCCAAAATCCCACGCGGATCCTGACCGACCGCTACTGCCTCACGCACTTCACCGGCGATGCGCCGCGCTGTGGCCAAGCTAACCGACGATACGGGACCGATGCCGATTTCGGCCCGCTTGCCGTTGGACGCGGTCATGAAGACCCACGAGCGGGCACCCGCCGTCGTGATCCGCAGATACAGGCCACCGCCGTCTGCATGACGTCCGGGCGCCTTCAACGCTGCGACTCCGCGTACCGTCAGCTTGTTCAATGCGCGCGCCATGGGCTTCCCGGGGGTTCGAATTCCACCGGTTTCATGCCCACTTTCAACTTGGCTTCAGGCGCATCTCGACGAACCGTCGCGAACGCTCGGCAATGCAAGCGCATAGATTAACCATGGATTTTCAATGCCTTATGAGGCTTCTGCATGAGACTGCTGCGAACGATCGCGAACGTTGGCGAAATCAGCTCTGGCGGAAGAGGTGTCCGTAACATCCTACGTAAGTTCAATGGGTTGATAAATTTTCGAGCCTTCATGCCCACTTTGATGCCCACTTTCGTATCGAACGCTGAGGATCTCCCGCGAACGTTCGTGCCCAATATGTTTTAGTAGTAGGCACTGGCGCATGGTGGCTACTTAATCCAATTGCGCCGCGTAGCGTTCAGGCTCCGACTAACCTTTGTTCAGTCGTAGACGCGCGTTTCAGCGAAGTTAGAGGGTAGCAGAGGCATCGCGATCACGGAGTGGACCTAGAACCGTCCGGCACACCTTCCTGCTGCAAAGACCCACTTCCCGCCATGCAGCGGACTTGTTGCGTTTCCCAACTTTGCCCGTTCGTTCATGTGGACTGATCAAGCGCCCGAGGAGCCGCGGAGGCCGGCGCTCAACGACGTGAAGTGGGACGAAGCCGTCATTCCGAAGCGGCTCGCTAAACGGCGGTTTTTGACAAATAGCTGACGTTCGCGCACCGGGCCCTTTGACTCGCGTCCGTTGAACGTCAGCCTTCCCGCTATAGGTAGAATGACCCAAATCCGGTCGTTCGCGACCCGTTTTTGGCTTCCCAACTTCGGTCGCCCGTTCATGTCGCTTGAATGTCCGGTATCAAGCGTTCGAGAGTGAACGCGGAATAGCTTGACCTCGCGCGTATCCCGCTCCGTCGCGCCATAGGCCGGCAACTGACCGACACGAACCAGCCCAAGTCCTCCGAACTCGGCATCGAGCGCGACCAATGACAGCAGATCCCGGATCTCGCCCCGCTCGAACAGGTCGCCAAGATACAGGAGCGGCACACCCATTGTGCCGTGGGCATAAAAAAGGGACTGGCGAGGCCGAGGCGCTTGGCCGATCGCGCGGCGGACTCACGACCAAAGTCCATGCCCGCTGCGATGTCAGAGGTCGCCCGCTCGCCTTCGTCCTGACACCGGGCCAGGCGCATGACACCCAAGGCTTCGCACCACTGATGCGCATGATCGCCGGCCGGATCAACGCTTTGCTTGCAGATAAAGGCTATGACAGCGGCGCGGTCCGCGACACCCTGGCCAGCATGAACATTGAGGTCGTGATCCCGTCTCGGCGGAACCGTCGCAACCCGGCACCGCATGACCGGGGCAAGTATCGCTGGCGCAACCAGATCGAGCGAATGTTCGACAAACTCAAGAACTGGCGACCTGTCGCCACCCGCTACGACAAAGCTGCCGAATCCTATATCGGCTTCGTCAGCCTCGCGTCAGTTCTGCTCCGGCTGCCCTTTGTGCGCAATGCCTAGTTCCAATCGACCTGAATCGTTGCTCCAAGCGCAAGTGCGTCACCATTCCGGCGGCGCAAGCACCCGTACAGTGATTGACCGATCTGTGGCAATCGCGCAGTCGTTGAACCATGGAAAATCTTCTTCCCATTGCGGAGCAACTCGACCGTGCCGCGGTCGAATTACGACTCGACCACCCGATACATAATCGCCTCGCCATCATCCTGATCGACAATACGGTCGAATTGATGGTTAAGGACGCCTTGTTCGTCCACACCGCGATCAGTGGCGATTATGGCGGCATTACCGCCAAGCACCGCAAAATGGCCCGCAGCCGAAATCTGCACCAGCAACTCGCTGTTCTCACTTTTGCTGAAGAGTTCACATCATTGGAGGCGGAATTTGTCCTAGCGGCACACGACCATCGTAATTCGGCTTATCACGAGGGATATGCTGGCGAACCATATTTGCGACAGCTCGCGTTTCTCTATTATCATTTCGCCTGTCGGTATCTGACCCGCTTTTCCAAAGCGTTTTACATTTGGTCCAGCCAGTTTCAGTACACGGACATTGGCCGTCGCTACCATGACGCAAGCCGGGAAGAAGATGGGCTGCTGGGCAAGATCGACCGCGCGAAACTGGCGCAGGTCCTGCTAGATCAGTTGCCCGAACCTTGTGCTATTCCCTTACAACAGGCTTTGGCGGATGACCTCCATAGAGATCGTGAAGGGGTAATGCGCTCGTTGCGGTTTTTGCGCGACAACACTTGGCCCAAACACCCGACGGCAATCCTGCTCGCAAAGGCGCAATTTGAAAGCGCGCGCGATTTCGCTCTCGAGAAACAGGGGTTGGAAAACACATCCTGGGGAACGGCCCGTCGTATTGAGGCCGTCCAGTTCGCTAACAAAAATCATGCGAATTTTGCGCCGAGATATAAGGCCGTGCCGCATGGAAGTTGGGCGCAGTCGATCGTACGTATCCGCTCGGCCGATGACCCTATGCTGGCCACGGTGCTGTTCCAGCGTACGCGCAAAAGCATGGCGTTTCTGCGCGATACGCTTAGCCACGCCGTCTTGAAATTGGAAGGCGAACTGCATCGCGATTAGGCACCCACCCGCGTTGCTGTGGCCGTTGGGCTTAAAGTTGGCACGCAGATGCCGCCACGATTGCAAGCGCCTACACTTTCGGCCGCACGATTACCGTGCCGCAGGAATTTTCTTCAGCACTCGGGCAATCTGGAACTCACCCCGGATGGCTTCCATAAGCGCCGCAGCGTTGGCGAACCCACTAATGTCCATCGTGCCATCGTGGACCTCTTCGTTAGGCCAATCGTACCATCGATAGCGCATGACTTTCCCGACCATCATGCGTTGATAAAGTTCTCGAGAACGCCCGCGGGACCAAACCTCGTCCGTCGTCCGGATCGCAGCATCATCGTCGAACCGTGCGATCATTTCCGAGCTTGGTGCCTTCTGAAAACCCCAGCCCATATAGATGCTATAGCCGTCTCCCCGAGAGATAAAGAACTGATCGCCAGTGTTGAACGAACAACGGTCCTCCTCCTCTATAGCATCATAGGTACATGTGACCATCCAACGTACTCCGCCCGGCATGTCGAGTTGCGCGGTAAAGGCGGAGGTCAGCAGGTAGTCTATGCCGCGCCAGGTTCGCTTGCAGGTCGACCGCTCATACCCGGCGGCCTCGAAATGCTTTACGCATTCGATGACGTCAGCGAGTGCGGCTTTCCCCAAGTCACGGTCGACGAGTTCGACGGAGGGCTCCGTGACCGTGCGAGGTGAACCACGCCTCTGTGCTGTAGCGGGGACGTGGCAGGCCAAGACGACTAGGCAAAGCAAAGTGGATTTTCGCATTTTCCCCCGGGCGGCTTGAGCGCCACGTCTGTGCGCTTCCCTCTTAGGACTGAGGTTACCGGCGGACTATGGGAAAGGACAGAGCCTACGGCGAGCAGTCAGTTCGCCCCGCGCGTCACGCAATCGGCACCGGCGTCACCAGCACCTCGGTGATGCTGGAGCGGCACGACTCCTACCCGCACGCGAACGGTCTGGCGCTGGCGCTGCGCAAATCCGTGAGTTCGTCGAGCGCATACACGGTAGGCGCGATTGCTCCCGAATGACGAGCAACATTAATTTCTAGCCCGCAACATAGTGGGCTACGAGCCTCACCCCGCCAAGGGAGTTGACGCGGGTCGGAGCCGGCTGCAGGCCTGCGTCCTTCGTATCGACGAGTGATCTTCTTGGCTCTGCATCGCAAACCTCCTTCACGCCGCCAGCAGGCACGCTCAGCAGAGAATGATCCACGCCGGTTGCTGGAACCCCCGCCCTCTGCCCACGCTCGAGTTTTGCTCGCCGCTAAGGCTGGTTTTGGTCCCTATTCCAAGCACAAGAGGCACCCGCATCTTTACGACCTGAAGCGCTATGAGGGCGAGGACGAAGATCCGACTTATTGCGACGAGCATGCGGGCTTCGGACCCTCCGATATACCGCGCGCCTTACCGCTTCTAAAGCGGGGAATCGCTGCGGGTCTTTTCGGCAAAGGCACGAAGAAGGGCGATCCAAGCCTGCTGTGGACGGTCGATGACAATGGCTGGATTTATGAGGCGCAGATTACCAATCCGGGCTACGGCCTGTACCATGCTTACCCTGTGCTTCCGAACGAGGCCATCGCCGGGAAGGTGTTGATGCGCTATGCTGACTATGTCACGCAGCAGAACGATCCCGTCCTCAATTTGTCCCTCGTTGCTGCCAGGAAGCGCTACCAGTGATCGCAGACACGTTCATCGTTGACGCCTGCTGGCCGAAAATGCCTGCCGATGGCGCGCGCGACGTTGCGGAGATAAGCATCGCAGCCCATGGAGAGCGGCTGACGCGTTTCCTTGATGTCGAGAAGGGTGCTCAGCGGGATCATTTTCGGACCTCGGCTGTCACTCTCGCATTCTGGCTAGCGGACAATTGGTGGCGGCTTCGGTACGAATCTCTTGACGGCTCGACACCCTCGGTGAACTGGCGGCTACGCCACGAGCTGAGTTCGGCATCGGGGGGAACATTCTGGCCCCCTCTAATGATCCACAGCGCTGGCGAGAATGTTCAGCTGACACTGGCCTTCTCTCGCCATTTAGAAACCTCCCTACTTCGCTATCTCGCGCCGGATACGACCTCGGTATCGGGTCGAGCCTTTGAGAAGGGGATCGATCACTTTCTGTATCAGGTCCGGGAGATTTGCGCCTCCGCACTCGACGGAGCTGCTCTCGCCGAACTGATCTCCACCTTGCAAGACGAGCGGGACGACAAGGCGATTGCCAGTTGGCGGCGTTTAGAGGCGCGGCTCGGCTATGACCCGGATATGGTGCCCGAGCCGATCATGCAGGCGCTCGGGGAATTGGAGCGTCGCGTTGGTTCGGCCGGGATCGAAGAAGCCGCCTCCGCCGCCCCCGGGTCGCGCTCGCCAGTCGCACTCGAGAATGCCCTGAGCGCGGCTGAAGCATCAGAAGTCCTTGTCGACCTAAGCGCCGCCCATGGCCTGATGCCGCCCGCAAACAATACGCGACCTATGGCACCTTGGGAGATGGGTAAACTGGCTGCCCACTATCTGCGCCGCCAGCGGGACTTCGGTCTGAGGCCGATCCGTTCGAAGGCATTTTCGGATTTGCTTGGCGCAACAAAAGAGACGCTGGCCCGTCCCGCGACCGCACGCCGGCTCCCCTACAGCGCAAGGATTGATGACAAGGCAAATCGGTGCAAGGTGGCGCTTGGCTCCGTTGTCGCACGCGACCGTCGCTTCGAGCTCTCCTGCGCGCTTGGAGACGAGATCTGGTCGAAGTCCGGGTTCGGGATCATTAGCAAGGCAAAGACCGACCGGCAGAAATTCCAGCGCGCCTTTGCGCAGAATCTGCTCGCTCCCTTTGATGGCATCCGTCAGCACCTCGACACCGATAATCTCGATGATCTTGCAATCGACGACGCTGCCAAGACCTTCCATGTCCACCCGAACGTCATCAAACGGGTCTTGATCTTAGAACGGGTGCTGCCGCGTCAGACGATTGAAGAACGGATTGAGGCCGCCTGAGCCCGACGACGCAAAGGTTGGCGTTGGCTGGATTGAGAAGCAGGAAATACGTAAGCTTGCTGGGAAGGCTGTTCGTGGAAGATAAAGATTTTGTTCGTTTCCAACAGCGTAGCGCATCAATAGAATGATTGTTCGAATAACGCCTGCCCTTCCCAACCTTGCCCCAGACTGCAACCACAAGTGGACGTTCAGGCCGCCCGGCTCGCTCCCCAGCTTCGGTCGTTCATTCATGTAGACTGATCCGCTTGCCGTAATCGACGTGTCGATGCCCCGTCCCGGGCCACGGAGGCCGTTCAAGCAGCTCGCTGACCCATGTTTCCAATCTCTAGGCGCATTGCCCCGAACCGAACGGGAAAGGGGATGAAAGTTGAGGCTTTAGGCGATCCGTGAACCGGCCGCATCTTCGACCCGCCCCAATTTCAGCCGGTGGTGGCTCCGCGGGGCTTATCGAGACGACGCCAGCCTCAAACGTGAGCCGAGGCGCCGCGCAAAGGGATGGGCTCGCCGCAATAGCAGTCGAGGGGATTTCCGTGCGCGACGTGCGCCGTCGACGCCGAGTGGAGGCCGGACTGCTCGTAGCGGACACCATCGAATACGTTGGGCCGAGACGCTCACAGCGGCGAGCCTAGTCGTCCACTAACAACTGAAGTATTCGACCAAGCACGTCGGGCCCGGCGCCGTTAGTTACCCGTCGGCAATCCGACCCTAACGGGGTACACGCTAGGCATGATCAAAGTCGACAAGAACCACTTTCTGCGTGCGGCGCTGGAGATCGGCCAGAGTGGAGAGAATGACACGTTGCCCTACGAGGTCGACGCGGCGTTCGTTAAAGACAGGGCAGACGAGCTTTCGGACATCTGCCTTGCGCTGTTTCAAGACGTGGAACGCGGAGCCGTCGGCAGACCCGTGGAGTTCATGAACGGCCTGAACATTTCGTCCGAACGGCTTCTCGTCCCTTCGGGGTCGCATGGCTTCCGCATCACAGCCAAGATACATCCGTTCTGGAACCTGTATCTCAATGGCCTTGGACTTGCGATCGCGGAGGCGAACGAAGTCAACAGAAGTCAGCGCGTCCACTCCTATCGGCTGGGTGGAGACAATGCGGACTTCTTCGACCGAACGCGATCATGGCGTGCGTACAAGCAGGCGACCTTGGGCGAGAAGGTGCTGGAGGAGCAGCACGCCGTCGTCGTACAAACGGATATTGCGAGCTTCTACGGACACATCTACCACCACAGGTTGGAGAACGTGATCAGGGATCTGGCAGCGGCCGGCTCGACAATCTCCCTGCAGATTGACCGCATGCTAAACAAGCTGGCGGCGGGCCGTTCGTTTGGCCTGCCGGTCGGCGGTCAATGCGCGCGCGTGCTCGCGGAAGTCATGATGACGCCGATCGACCAATCTTTGTCAGATGCCGGTATCGTATGGCATCGCTACGTCGATGACTTCACGTTGATCTGCGCCTCGCAGCAGGATGCTTACAAGGCACTCTCCGTGCTCTCCCACGCCCTCGCGGATTACGGGTTATCGCTAAACCGAAGCAAGACGACCTTCCTCAGTGGAAAGCACTACAAGGACTTCATCGCGGTTCAGCTGGGGGAGGGTGACGACGCCAGTTCCGCCCTGCGGGAGATGGACCTGCACTTCGATCCCTACTCGGATAATGCGAGAGCGGAATACGAGAAGCTGAAAGCGTCCTTCGATCAGATCGACATCTCGTTTCTGCTGGGTCTTGAGATGGAGAAGTCGCAGCCAGATGCCTTCGTACTCGCTCAAATCGGCCGTGCTCTCAAGTTTCAGGATCCCAAGACCGCCGAGCAGCTATGCGCAACCCTTTTGGATCCGAGGAATCTCGATGCCTTTAGGGCCTCTTGGTCCAAGATCATGCGGGGAGTTTACGCGGTCCGATCCAATTCGGAGTTCGGCGCGATCCACGGCGCCCTGGACGTGCTGCTGGACCGAGTGCCGCCGGCGGCCTCGCATCTCCTCGTCCCGGAGGCCAACCTGCTACACTTTCTGCGCACCATCCGCTTCGTGAGAACCGAGGCGCGTGGGGCCTTCGTGAGGCAGACCTACGACGGCACGTCGTCGTCGGCCGTCAAGCGGGCTTGCATCGACTGCTGGAGGCACTGGAAGGACCGCACGAGCTTCACACGGCTGCGCAACCAATGGACGGTTCTGGGCCCGGGGGAACAGCGTATGCTCTGGCTCGCCGCCGCGGCGTTCGGCGACGAGGGCTTCAAGGCGAAACAGCAGTTGCAGGGATCTCTACAGCAATCCTGGAAGCTGGGCATCGAGAGGGATACGGCGCCGAACTTCGCCGCTTGTTACGAAAGCTGGGTCCGCGATGCCAACTAGTCGCCTTCCGAGAAAGGATCCGCGGACCGTCGCCCGCGATATACCCGGAGTCCTCGACGTGCTATTTCCAAGGCTCACCGGTGGACTAGTCAGTTCGCTGAATGGGAGGATGTTCACGTTCGAGGGCATCGAACCGGTCCCTCAGGCGCTAATCGAGAAGAGCCAGCTTCAAAACGCGATGGTCTTCCAACTCTCGGTCGCCCGAGCCGAGGAGTTGCTGCGGGGTGACGAGTTTCCGGACTGGGACGAATGCCTCAGGACCGCGGCCCAGCGTCAGAGGCATCATTACGACGCGAGGATACCGGACGCTCTAGAGCTATGGGACACCGAGATCGCCGAGCACGCTGCGCGAAACCTCGTCGCTATGCTTGCCAGCGTGCAGGCGCAACGTCCGGGCGCCGTCTTGGAGCACGCTCCGCTTATCCCGGGTCTAGGATGGGTCGCGTCGGGAAACGGCGACTTTGCGCTCGGCGCGACGCTCATCGAGATTAAACACACCGATCGGAACTTCGGCTCGGGCGATCTCCGACAGGTCCTGATGTATTGGCTTTTAAAGTACGCTCGGTCGATTGAGACTCAGGGGGACGTCTGGTCCGAGGTTCTGCTTCTCAACCCCCGACGAAACGCGGCCTTGCTCGTCGACTACGAATATCTGCTTCGGTCGGCCTCCGCCCACAGTAACAGGGTGGAACTCGTCGAACTTTTGCGCTCGGCGTTGTCTCAAGAGGGCGATCGCAGATAATCGGAGACGTGAGAACGGAGGACCCGGCCATCCTCGACGAGTGCCGAGACGCGCTGGAGTAGATTCAAGCGGCCGCCGAGAGGCTCTACCTGGGCTTGAGCCTCGCCGAGCTAATCGCGTCAGGCAACCACCGCGACGCCGCTTGGCGGCAGAGCAGCCTAAATCCCGTGCGACAGGAGGCGTAGGTGGCTGCGATCCGGCTATTCCGATGGTGGCCACGGTGGCCAGCCGTGTCGCACTTCACGACCGTAAGCGTTCGGCCTGCTCTCAACGAGCTGAACGAACGGCTTCTAACGCTGACTGCCGCCCGAAAGCGGCTATGCCGCTTTCACCACTTTCGATCGTTGACGGATACTCCCATGACAAAAGTGTAGTTTTGTCATGAGGGTACTAGTTTGAATTCAGCGACTTATCGCCCAGCTTAGCATGGTGGCTGCCGCGTCCTCGCGGCTCACTCGCGGCAGCAATATGCTGGTGCCGTCGGTCATGGTCATCAGCATATGGTCGGTTTCGCAGGTAAGGCGAATACCAGCTTCGCCGTTCGGCTTGTTGAGGCGCAAGCCGGTCGGGGTGGGGATGCCAATGTTCGTCTGGCCGGAAGCGTCGCCTTCGCGGACGGTCTTAGCAATCCACAGGGTAGCAGTGCGCCCGTCGACCTGGATAACCAAGCCTTCGACGGCGGCGAAACTACCTTCGCAGCGCCGCGACGCCGCCGTGCCGCGTTCAGCGGCGATCTGCGCCTGTTCAGTACGATATTGTTTGAGGAAGTCCGGTTGGTCGTTTTCGTCTGATCTTTCGGTATAGCTTTCCGGTTCAGCCTCTCCGGTCGGCGCGTAACCAGCATAGCTGGACAGTGGCCGAACAGGGGATGATGTAGTAGTGGTTGGGTCGGTAGCAGGCACGCGCTTTGCGGTCGCAACCCACCGTCCGTCACGATATTCGCTAGTTACCTGTACGGCGGTATCGCTGCTCGGCGAAGCCGTACGGCTCTTGTCCCAGTCCGCGACTGCAAACACACCAGCGAACAACAAGCAAATGCCGCCGACGCGTAGGACGGCGCGCTGATGGCTTTCCCGTCGTAGCAGCCGATCCAACTCGAAGTCGCGTTGAACCTCGCGGCGAATACGCTCATCGGCATCGCCAGACGCGTGATAGTGGTAATGACTGGTTTGCCCATTGCGGCGGTCGGCATCGGCGCCGTCGCTGCCGTTCGACGAACGGCGCGGCTCTTCAGGCGGCAAGATATGCATGTCGGGTAGCTCCGTGCTGAATTGGGGGTAGGGGCAGGGGGGCGTCGCGGCCCCATCCGCGCTAGCTAGTAGCGCCGGCCGTTGGCGTACTGGCAGTAGGGTGGACCCATCTGCACATTCCCGTCCCGGCCGCGTGGCACGATCCAGATCCCGCCATTGGCTGCGCAGGTGCGTTGGCCGCGCTGCCGGGTCTGTTCGCTACGTTCCAGCAAGTTCAGCAACTGCCCCGCCTGGGCACGAGCGCGTCGCTGTTGTTCGGCATATTCGGCGGGGTGGGTGCGGATCCATTCGGCACGGGTGGCCGCTGCCTGCGCGGCTGCAATCTCCGCTTGCGCTGCTGCCCGCTCGTCTTGTTGTTCTCGTAGGTCCGTAACCGCCCGGGAGAGATACGGACGGACCTGCTCGCGCAGCATGTCAATGCCGGAACCGTTGGTGTTACCGATGGAGTCGACAGTCCAGTCGCGACCACGCTGGACCAGGACCAATCCCATTTCCTGCTCCGCGTGCGAAGCGTTGCCTTTTGCGACGATGGCGGGTGGAAGACGCATTCTCACCAGGAAGTTGCAGACGCCCTGTCCTCCTTGGCGCTCTTCGGTCCATCCACCATAGGTTAGTGCTACCTCAGCTGGCGCCATGATCTGACGCGCCAATAGTTGATCCCGCGACGGGCGAGTGGCGCGGTCGTCGTGACCAACATCGTCGCCGGCAGCGCTAGCGACAAACAGCGCTGGGTCGGCCAAGCGTTCACATGTCGCTTTCATCCGTTTGGATTCTAGCCGTTTGCCGACGACGTTTGCGGCAATATCGAGAAGTGACTGCGCTTGTGCCGGCACGGCCGCCAGCATGGCAACTGCACTGAAGCCTACAGCAATGGTCTTGATCATCTGCCACCCCTCATGCGGGGTGACCACAGCGTGACTTCGTAGCCGTCGCGCACCCCTATGTCCTCTCGGGGCGCGGCCGAAGCCGGATGTTGGAAACCTGACGAACGTACAGGCGCATGCGCCTTTATCGACCGAAGCCGACTGGACATGCGCGCATGCCACCCGGCCTCGAATTGCTTCGCGACCGAGTCCGTTCGTTGAGGTTTCCACGCCCCGCGCTGCGGCTTTCACGCAGCGCAACACGGGTGGTAGGCGGCTGGCGATGCCAGAGCAAGCACCAGCCGTTGCTGATAGCGCGACGATCATGCCATCACCCGCAGCGTGACCAGCGACGTGGCGACGATCCGGTGGCGGCAGGACATCGCAGCCGTGCCGCAGGTCGCCTTGTCCAACCAACGCAGGCCGGTGCTGTCATGCAGGATGAAGCGTCGCGCAGTATGGGCGCTGATGACGCTGTAGTGGTTCAACGCACCGAGCAGCTGAACCAGCGCGACCGCATCGCCGTCGACCGCCGTCTCGATTGCCTGGCGCAGTTGCGTCCAGCCGACTTCGGGATGACGAACGAACGGTCGCCGGACGTCGAGCGTCAACGACTGGCGCCGTTCGACATCCGCGGCCATCGCGCGGATGGTGTCGAACCACAGCTGCGGCTTGATGCCGTGGCGGACGATTTCCCCCAGCGCATCGTGCGCCTCGACGAACCGCAGGCCGCAAGCGAACAGCTGCTGGCAGCGTTTGCGGCCCAGCGGTTTGCCACGGGCGGTCAACAGCGTCAGTGCGTTGACCGCCGAGTACAACCCGCACAGCCCGTCCAGCTGGCCCTGACGATATGGGTCCTGTGCCATCACCATTCCGACGCCAGCAGGATGGTTAGGACCCGAAGCGTGACCTTGGGGTCGGTAGGGTCGGGGGAGGCATAGCGCTGGTCGCGGTCGTAATAGTCGATCTTCCAGAACAGCTTTTGGCCGGCATAGTCGAACGCCCCAAAGTCATGTTCGCCATACGGGTCATTGTCGCCGTCGAACTGGTCGAAGTCGCGGACGGCACGCAGGATCTGCACGATGTCGTTCTGCGGAAAGGACGATACTCCGGAGGTCAGGTGCAGCCGACCGCCGATGGCGCTGCGGCGAAGCTTGTCGTTCAAGGTAGCGATCTGCTGGGCGCGCAACTGCACGGTCGCAAGACATGCGTCATCATCACGTCCCGTCATGGGCGTGGGTCTCCTGTTCTAATGATGGATGGGGTAGGGTGGGGTTAGACCAGCCGGACGAGCGCACGCTGGGCGTCGCGGTCGCCTTCGATATAGCGCTCGGTCGTGGTCAGGCTGCGGTGTCCGGCAAGTTCCTGGACGTCGCGCAGCGAACCGCCGGCTTGGGCCAGCAGGCGGGCAGTACGGGTGATGAAGGTTCGTCGGCCGGAGTGCGAGGAACAGCCATCCAGCGACAGCGCCTGGTACATGCCGGCAAACCAGTTAACGATGCTACGCGGGTGCATATGTCGTCCGCGTTCCGACAGGATGACCGGTCCGTCGCGGGGGCTGCCGCAGCTGCGGTGCCACGCGACCAGAGCCCGGTGCAGATCAGGATTGATGGGAATACGCCGCCCCGACCCCTTTTTGGCGATCTTGGCCGAAACGGCGATGTGGGTATCGACCTTTCCGGAAGGTCCCAACACCATGGTCCAGGACAGGCCAGCAATCTCGCCGGCGCGTAATCCGGCCTTGAAGCTCAGCAGAATGAGGACGGTATCGCGTTTGGCGTAGCGGTTGGCGCGCACGTGCTGCAGCAGGCGGCGCACGTCCGCTGCCTCCAGCACCCGGGCGGGTGTCGGCATAATGGGTCTCCGATGTCCAGGGAACAGCAGTATAGCTACCACTGTAGTGTAGTACTAACACACTAAATGCAAAAAGGCAAGGATACGTCGTGAAAATCGTCGCTAGCTACCAGCATAGGTACTGCGTTACCGTCGACCGGCAGGGTCATAGTAAGCAATAGCCTGTCGCTAGATCTGATCCCTATAACGGGCGTCGAATACTAAGCGGGTGCGATCATATTTAGACTCGTAGTAGTACGCTAACCGCCACAGAACATTAACTAAGCCGCCGTAAAACGGTCTACGTCCGGCGCGCTAGACAGCGGTGCAGAAAACTTCCAAAGGAGCGCGACATGCTTAGAACCAGAATGAAGCGTCTCGCTGACCGAGGTGAGCGGACCGAGCAGCGTCTCAAACAGATCGAAGCTGCGATTGTCGCACTCGGCAATGACGACCTCCTCGATCTTGCTGATATTTTTGAGGCGAAGCCTGACAATCCGCTTCGGCAGATCGCGCAGACCGAAATGGCGAAGCGTGCGCTTCACCTGTAGCTGGCAGAGATCGCCTACCTATACGGAAGAACTGTTCGGACGCGCGTCCGTTTGTTTCCAACATTTACCACGAGCAAAATTTGATGACTGATACGATTAGCACGATCGAACTCGCCACCGACCTGACGGTGGCGTGGCTTGAAAACTCCAACACCCGAGCCACCGTCGCCGACGTACCGGCGTTTCTGCAGGCGATGCACGATACCCTTACCGCGCTCGCGGCACCTATTCAGATCGACGCAGATCCCGCAACGAACGCCGAGCAGCACACGCCGGCCGTCTCCGTGCGCAAGTCGCTGGCATCGCCCGACCACATCATCTCAATGATCGATGGTAAGCCCTACCGTACGCTGCGGCGTCACCTGTCAGGTCACGGTTTAACGCCCGAAGACTACCGCAAGCGCTATGGTCTGAAGGACGACTATCCCATGGTCGCACCGAGTTACAGCGAGAGCCGCCGCGCGATGGCGAAGACGATTGGTCTGGGACGCAAGCCTCGTTCGACCGGCACCGAGAAGGGCTAAAGGCAATGGTATCGGCTGTCGTTCTGTCGCCGACGGCCGATGCGAGCGGGTCAAAATCGTACGGTTCGATCTCTTGTCCACCATGCAGCCGTTGGAATGCTGTTGCAGCTTATGTTGCTTCCCATCCTCCGTAAGGCAGCGGCGCGCGCGCGATCTTCGGTGAATTTTTTGGTGGGAAAGCGGAACGGCCGGTTTCGGGCGACAAATCGGGATAAGCGGCCGTTCGTTCAGTTGAAGTACAGCGGCAGTTAAGCGCCCCATAATCGCCCGTTGCGCCTGCCAGCCACTCATCCCGAAACCGGTCGTTCGTTCACCTTGCTCGCGGCGCGTGTGGCAATGGCTAAGATTAAGGACTTTGCTGCCTGGCTGCTTTGGATGCCGACGCGGCCGAAGCTGTCATCCCCCTTATGCAACAGCATAGGCAAAAAACGTTGCAAGCGAATCAGTTCAACTTCGGTATCCTGAAAGCTCCAACAAACGGGGGGAGGGCATGGCTACCACGTGGTTAGAAGCCCACGTTCCAGGCTTCGCGGAATTGAGCAAAGCCGAACGTCGAGCCATTGCCGACTTCACGATGCTGTGGACGCTCTTTGAATCTCGGGTGCTCGCGACTCGAGGGAGCGCTCAGAAGATCATGGAGGCGGTTGAAGGCTGGCAGCAAACAGGCACCCTGGGCGCCGCTTCGTACGACAGAGAGCTGGCCTATTTCCAAGACCGCTACGTCGCGAATGGCGAGATGACCTGTCATTTCGACCGGCTGAAACTGAGGGCGAACGACCAACCTGGGTTGGTCCAGGCCGTGCTCGACGGGAGCGATGCGAGCCCTCAAGGCCGCCTGATGGCGATGCTGATCGTGGCGCTGCGGTATCGCAACAACCTCTTTCACGGCATCAAATGGCAGTACAAGCTAAAGGAGCAGCTAGACAACTTCAGCCACGCGAACGCGGTGCTGATGCGTGTCTTGGAGCGGCATGCAATCTCCACGGCGAGTGAGCACGCTAGCCTTTTCCACCCCGCGGCCCCGCGAGACCGCTAGAGGATGATTAGCTCCGCAATGTCCCCCAAGCGGCCCTAGCTCCAAATCCACGTGTTCCACCTGTTTGACTGGGGGCTTGGGCAGCCAGCAAAACCGAAACTCGTCCTGATAGGTGTAGCCAAAGGGCTTGCTGAGCGGAACGAATATCTTCGGCGATTTCGGCAAAAGCGGATCGACATAGTTCGCCCGCCCTTGCCGGGCCTCGGTGGCGCCGAGGCGACCGGTTGCCTTGTCGAGCAGGCGTTGTGAGAACTTGCGCCTGTCCCGGATCACGACGCAAGCGTCGGCGTTGAAATCGACGAACAAGCGCGGATCGATGGATTGCGTGACGCAATACAACCAAAAATCCGCGCCGGACTCGAACTGAATGTCTAGCCGCTGCTCAGTCACATCGGAGGGCACGTCCTCGGGATTTTGAACAAGGCGAATGATCTGCTCGCGCGTGAGCATGAACGAGAGAGGCAAGCTCATCTCGTCGTCTCGCACAGCTTGATTGTGATCGGGGTTGGAGAAAAAGCTTCCCGGCTGTAATCGGAGCTGACCGGCGGCAAACAACGCTTCCATATATTTGCGCTTGCCGAGTTTGATAAAGACCTCACCCTTCCGAAGTCCGAGCTTGGACATGCGATCCGCAGCTTTTTGAGCAAGTTCCGACGCGAAATCGGGAAACGGCTCAGAGTGAAGAATGTCGCGGGCAAACCCCGCGGGATACGGGCCGTATCTCTGCGCCATCTCCTCAAGTGAGTGCGTCCATTTCTCCATGAGTTCCGCGCCAACACGGTCCATCTGCAACAAGCCTATTTTAGCTTCCGGCGTGACGGTGAGCATGTTCAGCACAAGATCGCGCAGCCGCTTGTTTAGCTCAACGCGAGATAAATGCCGCGCATAACGATTGGCACGATATTGTCGCCGCCACAGCTCGTGGCGAGGCACCATGTTCGGCTGGGTTGGTCGGAATGGCGCATGCATCGCACCAAGTTACAGCGACACGCATAGCGTCGCCAATCGAGAATTTATTCCTATGACCCTATTGCCCGTTCTGTCGCATGACCGCTTTCGGGTCACAGCCAGTCGGCCATAAGCGGCGTAGATTGGTCGAAAGCGGCGGCTGCGCTGACCAGCTGACAAGGGCAGCTTTCTCCTGCCAATCATCTGAAACCTGCCAAACCGCAATCGACCCAACAGCCGCTGGGCTGGAATGCGCCCCAATGTCGGCCATTCCGGACTGACGGGCTCGATCCCAAAAGCCGTCGTCCGTTTATCGCACGCGCTGCCCCGTTTGGCCAAGCCCAACGACGGGAGGAGTATCTGCAGCGCGGAACGCAGGAACAGTGGCCTTGCACACCCGCATTGCGATTGCCAACATGCTGCTCGAGCAGGCCAAACCGGTTTTGCGAATCGTCGACGACCCTCCGGTCTATTCCGGCGATGGCCGTCTGGCCGCGATGGTCGAGGTTTCTGACTGAACCAGCGACGCGGATGCAGGAAATCTTGCTGACATGTCCCGACCGCGCATCCCGAATGTTCAACCGGATCGCATTGTCTCAGACTAGCGTCTCAAGCCACCAACGATCGCAATGTTGCGATCGCTTGACTGCAGGATGGATCCGCCCCCTCTCGGCGTAAGCGCGCTCTTCGCGTTCACCGATCCTATTCGTCGGCCATCCGCTTCAGAAAGCTCGCCATCACTCGCTTGGAACCGCAGGCGCCAAAATCAGCGACGACCTTGTCTCCTTCAATGTGGGTGACGACGCCCTCGCCAAAAAGCTTGTGTGTGACGCGCGCTTCTAGAGTAAGGAGGCCGTCGGGAGTTGCCGCAACAGATTCCGAGCCGGGAAGCAGTTGTTCGGTGCGACTTAGTGGCAAGCGCCGCCGGCCGCGCGGCTCACCAAGGGCTTCCCAGAAATCACAGCTGAAGTTGTTCAGATAGCGTTCGCCACGAGCCGGCTTTGCCTCATATTGCTCGGGGATCAAAGACCCGTCCCCGCCGGTCGTGAGGTATTCCCGAACGGCCTGCAGCGCCAACCAGCGTAGATGATCCCAGCGATCGAACAGCGTCGCTTCGCGCTGGGCCTCCAACTTCGCCTTGCTTGGTTTACGCGCTGGTTCCGGCACGGTGTAGTCGCGGCTCATATCGACATTATGAAAGAATGCGATGGTCCCGGACTTCCACGCGGCTTCGGGCGTTTCCCGCCATCGATAGTAGATGTCGACCTGGACGCGATCGCTGAACCGGTAGGGAGGCCTGATTAGATCGTCGATATATAGGAGCTGCGCTTCCAGTTCCTGTTTTTCGGCGCGCTCCTTCGCAGCATGAACCGCGTGGATCAAATCGTCGCCTGATTCCCACGCGCGGCTCCAAGTCGCTTTCCGCTTTGCCGCGGCCTTGGCCTTCGCATGGTCGGCCAAGTCACGTTCAAAGCGACCGAAGTGGTGTGCGATGCCGTCGTGCGTCACAGATAGGTGCAGGCAGCGCAGACTTGAGGCGGAACCTTCGTCCAGTGCTTGCCTGACTCCTTCCCGAACCGCGTTGGCATCGATCGCCTTGATGGCAATGATCTCTCGGTCGGATAAATACAGCCTATCCATTCTCACTCTCTTTCCTTGGACGCGTTCGCCGGCCTGGTTTCGAAGGCCGCTCCACCGGCCGCATATAGTCGACGAGGACCTGCACGGTCTTGTGGCGACCCACGTTCTTTATCTTTAAGATCGTTGCCCCGTTCGCCGCTTCCACCAGCAGCCGGCTCAAAGAAATGCCCCATATTGTTCTGCCATGAACACCCTTGTACCAGTTTTTGACGTTAGCCTGGTACGCAGTGTCTCATCGACGAGATCGAGATGCGGCGGTTCGGGCGCGAAACGCAGCGCAACCATATCCGCGAGGTCGGATGGTTCGGGACGTTTAGCTCCGCAGGCCGCCGAACATCGAGCGGATGTCTCCGTCGCTCATCCTGCGCTCCGGGGCGATGCCGGAACGCTGATAGCCGTCGCCGAGATCCTCTCGTGGCTCGTACTCCTCCAGCGCCTCCCGCCGCCATCGGATGTCGCGTCGAACCCTCTCGCTCGGGAAGTCCCGCTTCTCCATCAGAGTCAGCAGGCTCTTCTCGAACTCGTCGAGCGCATCGATCGTCTTGATCGCGTCGAGGTCGCCGTCCACACCGCTGGTGATCGTCGACATGGCCGAACGCACCGCGGCGACGGCTCTCTTCTCGTCATTGCCGTGGGTGAAGAGGGCCTCGTCCAGGCTCTCGATGTCCTCGAGCGGTAGGCACGCTGCGGCGCCCTCAAGTAGCACCGCCGCAGCCTCCGTCGCCACGGACCGGACGCGGGCCTCAACGTCCATCGGCAGCATCGTCATGGCGGACCGCTCTAGCAGCGAGCAGATCTCCCGGACCTCATCCTGATCGACGCCGGCCTCCTCGATCTCGCCCAGGGCGGCTAGCATCCTCTCGATGAGACCGTCGTCGCGAAACTCATCGCACAAGTCCAGAGCGAGCTCGAGGTAGTCGAAGCGCCCAGCGAGTCCGCTATCACGGACCCTGTCGAGCGCCGCGATCCACGGCGCCACCGGACCGTTCCATCCGCCCGGCTGGCTGCGCTGCGCCCGGAAGATTGCGATGCATTCGCCGAGCTCCTTCGGAGTCTCGATGAACGGGACTATGAGAGGGAGCAGGCGGTCAGCCAGGATGACGCCCTGGAGATAGTCGCGGAGCCCCGGATTGGTGAAGTGTACGAGACCGTTGATGAGGCCTAGCGCGGAACTCTCGATCTCCCGGTAGGCCTGTCGGAACCGGGGCTCGATCTCCGAAGAGAGCACCGGAGGGCCCAGCGCACGGGAAATGCGCACGAAACTCGCTTTTAGAGGCGCCATCCCGACAAACCCGCCGTTGACAGCCATCGCGAGGAGCAGCGTCCGCGCGTCGCCGGTCATGTGCTGACGGAAGGGCCGTTCCCATAGCAGCTGCGGATTGGCGAGCACGTGCTCGATCAGCTCGCGCGTCGGTCGCTCGTCTAGGGCGAGATAGTCCGACCGCGTCAGCATCTCGATAAGACGCGGATTGAAGTTCTTGTGGTCGATCATCGTCAGATAGAAGTCGTCTTCGAGAATCGCCTCGCGCTGCTCCTCGGTGAGCGTCGAAAAGTGGATGTGGTTGTAGAGAATCCGGGCCTTCGCCTCCCGCGTGTAAGTGCCGACGTTCAGGACATAGTTCCGGACGCCTTTCGCGGAATCCAGGCGGGCGGAGAGAATCTTCGCCTGCGCCAAGACGTAGTCGCGCGTGGTCAGTATGAAACGCAGGTCCTTCTGCCCTGCCACCCTTTCCAAGAGCGGCGGCAGCCTGGCGTCCAGGCCGCGGACGTGATCCGACGACAGCCGGACCTGCCCGAGGAAATCGTCGAACAGGATGAGGCGCCGCTCGCCCTCGTTGGCGACCGCCATCGCCTCCTCGACGTCGTCCACCACGAAGATCCTCCAGCCCTGCTCGGCGTGCCGCCAAAGCAGGATCTGGGCGAGCGTCGTCTTGCCCACTCCCGGCGCGCCCGCGATGAACAGCGCGCCCGTCTCCGCGAGCAGCGCCTCGGCGTCGGCCACGCTCCGGTTCTGGACGAAGCGCGGTATCATCTCCCGGATGTTGTCGAGCTCGACCGCCGTCCTATTGTAAACGCCGCTTCTGACGATGCGCTCAAGCACCGCCGAACTTGCCAGCCACAGCTTGAAGTGGCGCTGCTCCACCTCGGGATGCAGGCTCAGCAGGTTGTTGAGATCCTCCCGCCCCAGAATGTCGATCTCGGTGAGCGGCACTCCCGGCATCGCCGCCACGATCTGCGCCTTCAACCGCGGCGTCATCGAGACAGACGTTGCGAGCAGATAGCGGCTCGGCTGAAGCGCGACAGCCTTCGCGCACTCGCGACCCATCGCCCGCACCAGCGCAGTCGGTCCGCTGCGGGCATAGTGCTTCGCCTGCACGACGATCCGTTCGGGGCCTGCCAGATACCGGACGTCCACGCCTTGGTCCTTTCCCGGCCCGAAGCTCTCCAGTCTGCGCGACCAGTAGGCCTGCAGCAGGTCGCGGACGAGTTCCTCGAAGTCGAGGGGGGAGAGATCGTGGAAATCGTTCATGTCGGCATCGTCGGCACGGAATATCCCTTCGGTGTGGAATAAAGCAACGAACCGATCGGCGATCCCATCGCCGCCTTACCCGAGCGGCCGGGGGGGGGGCCGCCGCCCTGTGGCGAAAGCGACGGGGGTGGTCGGACGTCCCCCCCTTTCCGCAGCGCAAGCCATGTCCAGCGGACTCTCCCCGCATGATGTCTGGTTTCTTCACCTGATAACCTGACAGCTGCCAGTCCGCAGACGGCCCAGTAGCTGCCATTCATCCGCCGGCCGTGCTGGACGGCTGAAATTGGGCCGAGTCCGGTCTGTCGGCTTTTAGGCTCCGCGGCCGGGATAGCCGACATTCATCATCCAGCCGTTGAGCTGACGACTTCTAATTGGGGGCCGGGGCTCCCCTCATCTAGCATTGGTCACAACATCAAAGCTATGCGCCGGCGCGGGTATCTGCGCTGGATACTTGAAGGCTGAGATCCGGATATCCTGCCCTCTCGTTCGCATCAGGGAACTGCCATGAACGACACGGAACGCGAAGCGGTCATCCTCAACAGCGCCTGGGAGATGATTGACGGGATGGTCAATTGGGCCATCTTCGAGAAGACCGACCGATCCGAACTCTCCAACCTATGGTTTCCGAGCAGCCAGCACCGTCAGCTTTACTTGATCCTGCTCGCCGATTTCCTGTCGCAGACACGCGGTTTCAGCGGCCGGCCGATTCCGCTCGGCTTGCAGGAGCCGCCGAGCAATACTACGGCCTCGAATAGGACGTTCCTGTTTCACCTCCGGCAGGTTTGCAACAATCCAATCTTGGGCCTTGATGCATCGGGTTTGCGCGCGGCGGTCGAGGCGTTCGCGATCTGGCTTGAGCACGAGTTCGTGACCGAAGGGGTAGATCTCAGCGACATCGATGTGGTCTGCGACGTCAAGGTGAGCCGGCTGCAATACATCAAGATTTGCGGGGACATCGCGAAGCACAACCTGGCGAGGCTGGAGGCGAATGTGAAGCGCCTGCGCGAGCTGTTGGCCGCCGCCGGCAATCCGATCACGGAGGATCAGGGCTATCTCGCGATCCCCAGTTTCAACGAATGGTTCGCGACTGGCATCTTCCCCTATCATGCCAGCCATATCGCCGAGCTGCTCAACAATATCCGCTGGGAGATATACTGGTATCTCCAGCCCGAATTCCGGCGCTCCTGGCATCGCAAAGAGGAATGGACAGAACTCTATCCGAGATATGGCTATCACGTGCCGCCCGCGATCGAGGCGCCCGTAGCCCGCAACATGTACTGGGATGCAATGAACCGCTCGCGCTCCGTGCCCTATGTGCGGCGCTTCACCATCCCGGCCTACGCCAAAACCGAATATTGAAGGCCTCGCGGAAGAGGACTTGGGCCTTCGGACGTCCACAGGCGTCGCGGAGCCCTCGTTCGGACGGGGTCGTTGCATTTCCCGACATGGGACTAGCCTCTTCCGTTTCGTGGGCCCGGGCGACTACAGTCGCTCCTGTGACCCTTGAAGAACATATCGCCCAGCTGAACAGTCTCGCATTCTGGCGGGAGTTCACATTCGCCCGCAACAAGTTCTCCCCGACACCGGACAAGGAGCTTGAGCTGGCGGACAATCTCGTGTGGTTCGGCGACCGGACCTATATCCTGCAGCTGAAGCAGCGCGATAATCCGAGTTCCGATCCATTAGCCGAGCGAAACTGGTTCGAGAAGAAGATCATCAAAAAGGCAACGAGCCAGATTCGCGATTCGCAACGGTATCTCGACGAGAATCCGAGGATTCGAATCACCAATGAGCATGGACATTCGTTCGAGATCGAACGCGCGCATCTGCGAACTATCACGAAGATCGTCGTTTTCCTTCCCGCCCCTGCGCTGCCGGAAGATTGCTGGCGGATGCATTATCACATCAGCAAGAGCACCGGCAGCTTCATCCACCTCCTCCCCGTGAACGACTATTCGGGCATTCTCGAAACCTTGAGGGTACCAGAGGATATCGCGCGTTATTTTCAGTATCGTGAGGAGGTGACGCCACGGCTTCGCGAAGCGGGCGTCTCGGTTGAGGAGCCGGATATCATGGGGGCCTTCCTCAATGAGGAAGCAATGCCGACACCGGGCTCACACGAAATTCTTGGGCGGTTGGTGCAAGATACCGAGAGCTTCGATCTCTCGGGCCTGCTCGGCAATCTCCATAGTCATATCGAACGAGCGGATGCGCCGTACGAATATTACAAGATCCTGCGAGAGTTCGCTCGATCGCCGCGTTCTGTCTGGCGCGAGGTCAAATTGCGGGTAACAAAGTCTCTGGAGGTCACCGCAGCGAAGGATTTCGCTCGTCCGTTCAGGCTGACCTTCCCTGAGAATGATTGTACCTTCATGATCGCGCCTCTTGCCCCGGAACTGCCCTCGACCGGATCAGAGGGGGTGCGCGTGCGCACCACGGGTCTGAGCAATTTGACGCAGGCTGCGAAGTATCTGGCGCAGACATCCAAAGCGGTGGGCATCCAGATTTCGAGGGATGGTGAGTTCGTCCAAATCGATTGGGGCTTGCTCGAATTTCCCTGGCAGTCGGATCCTGAACTCGAGGACAGGCTGTCGAAGAACAATCCCTTCCGACCGGTGACGGAGAAGTCCATGGATGGCTTCTTCTTCAAGTCATCCTCTTCCTAGGTCGTGAACTCATAAAACGGCCGCTCTGGGCACAAGCTCTGCCGTCCACGCCATCACGTCAGCCGCCTTCTGCCTGTCAGCATTCAAGCGGAGCGCTTGGAAAAGCTGACATTTGATAGAGCCAATGGCCCGGGTCGGCAGTCGCCGGGATACCGACCCTTCCGAGTTCCAGCATCCCCGATGGTTGCCGATCATTCATGCGTCCCCACTGGCTCTCCTGAACGGGGAGCAGGCGATCAACACTAAGCACTCATGCGCTCAATGTAGAAGGCCATCGGCACCATCGGCAGGTGGTGCTCAGAACTCGACATAAGCAACAGGCGATTAATCGTGTTGTCCTGGATGCCCGTCGGCGCAAAAACGCAGGAGATTCTGCCTTTATTTCCGACGTCTCCCCGCTTGCGAAGCACCTTCTGGGCGGCTGTGTGCGTGCTGACGAAGCGGGAAGCGAGCCCCGCCTCGAAATTCGGCCGGGGACCGCGATCTTCGACAGCGGCGAGATACCGGAACATCTCGCCGAACAGCCTGGGGTAGCCCGACAATATGTCCTCCCGCGCCAACTGAATGATGCGATCCGGGTTGTCGGGAAACAGAAAGGCGGCGTCGGCGAGAATTCCGGCGAGCTGTCTAAAGCGAGCCGGCAGCGCTCCCGCCCTCGGCCGAGCCGCGCGGAGAATCTCTCGCCAGCGGAAGGCGCTGTCGGTCACGATGGAGGCCCCGGTGGCCTGCGCCAGATACATGGCGATTTCGAAATTCGGCCCCTTTTGCATCAGGCGCATCTGGCCGCCGTCCTTGCCGCCGTCGAAGATTCCATCCTGCAACGCCGTCAGCGGGTCTTCCTCCTTCAGCCGCTCCAACTCGGACCATATTTCAGCAATGCCGGTCGCATCGAGATCGGGAAAATTCTGCCGCAGCCGAGCCTCCTGTGCGTCTCGGGGCCACATCAGCGTGTCGCGCATGAAGTCGGCACGCATCAAATCTTCCAGCCGCGGCTCTCCGCGCAGGCTTATGTCGATGGCAACGGCGCGCTCCTGCGCCATTGCCATGGTTTCACGGCGGAGATGATAGTCGAAGGTCCACGGGTCCGGGATGAGGTTGATCAGTCCGGCGTCCACTAGTGGCATGACGTTGAGGAAGAAGGCCACGGCCTTCAGAAATTCGAGATGGTAGCTGCGCGGATGCTCTGTCGGCCGGAACTTCTCGGCGATGGTGCCGGCGTGGACGAACGGGGTCTCGACGATCAGCTCGCCGAAATAGAGCGACGCACCCAGCGCGAACTCGACTATCGACTGCGGATGGAGCGATCCGGTGTAGACCGCGCGCGAACGACCGTCGGGTTTTGGCAGTAGCGCGAGCAGATCGGTCTCGAGCGGCCAGAGCGCCTCATAGAGAAAGTATACCTCTTTGATCTGGTCATCGGTCAACTCGCGCCTGACCGCTGTCCAGTCCTTGCCCGCGTCGAGACCCAGGATCGACAGGATGCCGCGATGAAGGACCAGATTGCGCTCGCGAATGCTGCGTTCTGTCCAGCTGGGTCGCAGCGCGATTGGCCTTGTCTTGCAACAAATGCGGTAGGGATGTCCCGGCCCGCAGCCACAGGGGGCTCCCAGGGCGAGTTCCTTTGCCGGTGGGACCTTCTTGAGGGCTTCCCGTTCCTTCTCGGTCCGGCCGTAGGCGTCTTGGTAGCGAACGCTACCGTCTTCGAACCCCAGATAGGTTTCGCCACCGTAATGCCAAAGCTCATCACGGGGCGGGAGCAGAGTTGCGGCAAGGTCGGCCCATGATCCGCTCGCGTGCTGTTCGGGATAGAGCCATTCGCGCTTGCCGGCAGCGATATGGCGCTGAGCCCGCGCTTTGAGCACATGGTTGATGCGTGCCACCTCGACGTCGGTCAGCCGCCGCGTGCGTATCATCTTGTCCGTGCGCACTATCGACTGGCGGAAGTTGCGCGCGAAGATCCGCTTCTCCAGCGGTGGTGCCGACGGATTTTCGGCATATTCGAGATTGGTCAGGATGAGACAGTGGTCACGGCTCATCGGGAACAGGGTCTGCGATGCTTTCAGTGCGATCCCCGGATCATGGGGAAAGGCGCACTGGGGCGCTTCGGGCGGTAGGGCGTGATTGTAGATCGTCACCGGATGGTCGGTCAGGAGAAACTTCACGCCTGCATCCTCGGCGGAGACGATCTCCCGCACGCACTCGGTCCAGATCGTGGTATGGAGCATGCGGATGCCCTGCATCTCCATCATCACCTCATTCTGATGGAGCGCCGGATATTGCGCCTGCAGCCAGGCCAAGCCCTTCGGGGTCCGCAGCTTCTGGATATCGATATACTCGAAGAAAGCCCCGAAATGTTCGTGCCAGGCGCTGATGTCGGTCCCCGCGAACGCTCTGACGGCCTGCGATCCTCGCGTGTCGATATCGCCGAACAGCTTCCGCTCGATCTCGTCATTCACCTCGGTCAGGAAGAAGGTCGAGTATAGATCGGTCTGAAAGAAGCAGCGCTTCGTCGGCGCGTCGAACAGTGAACGCTCCCGAATGACGCGACCGTCGGCGAGGACTTTGGTGGGTGGCGTCAGGTCGAGATAGACCAGGGTCGAGCGACCGGGTTCAAGAAAGCCCCGTTGATGCCATTGCGGAACGAAGTGATTGTCTCTCGTGATCGCCATTTGCGATCGCGATCATATAGTCCGAGCGCCAAGCGGACAACGTCGCACCGCTGTTTCTGACGTATGATCTACGATGGCGCGTACTTCGCCGCGTCATTGTCGTATCCCTTTGGTTCCGCTACATTTCCACCCCACTTGAAACAGCAGGAATCGGTTGATGGGTTCGTTGCAATCCCTGCTGGAAGAGCAACTGGCGACCATGCCGCGAATCATCGCGACGGAGCTTGTACGCGACAAGCTTAAGGCAGCCGGGCATGCCGAGAATGAAAAACTGGTCGAGCAGATCGTCGATCAACTGCTTGGTGCCGGCTCTGACGAAGAGGATGGCGACGACAGAGATGTCCTTGAATTCGAGACCGACGAGGAATTCGTGCTCGAATTTACCGACGCCGATTCCGCGCGCGCGCAGGAATATGTCGACAAGATCAGCGAAACGATACCTGAGCTGATTCACGGCGTGGCTGAGACAGCGGCGGTCAAGATGCTGCGCCGTTACGAACGCGATTGGGCGACCTGGCGAGACGCGGCGGACATCCAGATGGATCAGTTTCGCTTTAACCTGCAGGCGCGATGGGGAAAGGGCTTCGACGCGCTTCGCATGCTAATCGAGCTGTCGCGCGACATCGGCACGGACTTCCATCGGCGCGCCAGCCGCTCCCGGTCACGGCGACGTGCGCATCTCAACAAGGCGCTCTCCCATCTCCATGTCCGTGCCATCCAGATTGCGTCCGAGATTATGGTGCTGATGGAGAATGGCTATGCCGACGGCGCCATGGCGCGGTGGCGCACGCTGCACGAGGCCGCCTGCGTTGCGATGGTGCTCGGCGATGGCGGCGAAATGCTGGCCGAACGCTATCTGGCGCATGAAATCGTCGAGGCGAAGAAGGGGCTGGGGCAATATCAGCAGTGCCACCCCAAGCTCGGCTATGCCCCATTCTCAAAACGCGCGGCCGCGCGGATCCAGCGCGATTATGCCGAAGCGATCAGCCGTTACGGCAAGGAATTCGGCGGCGACTATGGCTGGGTCGCGGCGCATCTCGGGAACCCCAAGCCAAATTTCAGCAATATCGAGGATGCCGCCGGACGGGCGATGATGCGCTCGCACTACAAGATGGCGAGTCATAATGTGCATGCGAGCACCAAGGGCATCGCCTATCGGCTCGGATCGCTGGACCCGCACTATGCCGTGATCGCGGGGGCCAGCAATGTCGGCTTCGTCGAGCCCGGCCAGAATCTGGCCTTGAGCCTCATGCACATCACCATGCTGTTGCTGCCGACGTCGTGGACGCTCGACAAGATCGCGCAACTGATAGCGCTCAACAAGCTGCATGACCGCATTCCGCGTGCGCTCGCGCAGTCCGAGCGGACGATCGCCAAAGACGAGAAGGCGATCCGCGAGGCCGCTGTGGCTCGCCGTTCGAAGCGCTCGCGCGCAAAACCCTGAGCGCGACCGCTACGCCGCGCTCGATCCGACGCCGCTGCCTCATGGCAGTTGGCCTATGCTCGCTGCTGATCGCGCGCCAGCTGTCGATGGAGGGCGGCCGACCCCTCTTGCGGGGCACGCCATACATCACTGACGTCCCCCCTGTTTTTTAGTCCATTTTGAGCGAGAGTTTTCCGGCCTTGAGAAGCCTTCGGGCAAGGAGCTGGAAATGAGAAAATCTAGGTACACGGACGAGCAGATTGCGTTCGCGCTGAAGC
>NZ_JAKREV010000013.1 GCF_022664465.1 Sphingomonas hankookensis
TGCGGAAGACGTGGAGCGGTACGCCGGCGGTTCGCAGCTTGCGCGCGAAGTCGATCTGGACGCCCGATCCTTCGCAGACGATCGCTTCGACGGGACGCAGCGAGGCGATGCGGTCGTTGCGCAGGAACCCGCCCCGGTTGCCGTGGCGCTTGTCGAGGAACATGCGCACCAGCTTGACCTCGCGCGAGGCCGCCCACGACGCTGCGATGGCGTCGGCACCCTTGTTCATGGCGGTGGTCATCAGGACCATCGACGGGATGCGACGCTTGATCTGGTCGAGGCGTTCGAAGAGCTGCTCGTGGTCGTGCCATTCCATGCCGCCCGAGAAGGCGACAATCGGGCCGCTCGGGTTGTGCTCGTCCCGACGCTTTGCCGCGCGTGCCGCCAGATAGTCGGCACCGTCGATCATCGAGGCGGTCAGCTTGGACGACACCCTGCTGCCGCGGACGGTCGAGAAGGGCCGTCCGGTCTCGACGCGATACACGTTCCCGGCGTGGTCCCGCATGCAGCGCATCGCCTCGGCGCAATTCTCGAGGGTCTGGCAGAGCAGCTGGGTTTCTTCGAGTTCCACCGCGTAGATCTCCGAGGGGTCGTAGCTGCGCACCAGGTCGCCCAGCTTCTTGGCGGCGTCATCCTCCCGCCCCTCGATGCGCTTGGCCACCATGTGGAAGCTGTTGACGAAACCCCATGCGAGATCGGCGGCGAATTCTTCCATGCGGGTGTCGCGGAACACGTCGAACATCGTCGCCAGCATCTGCTCGACGGCGTGCGCGGCCTGCTCCGGGTCGGGCATGTCCAGCTTCTCGGCTTCGCTGACGATGGAAAGCTTGGCCATCTCGCTCGCCTCGATGAACGCCCCCTGATAGGTCTCGGTGGTGTCCTCGTCGGCGCGGCGCTCGTTGATCGCGCGGCCCATGTCGTTGAAGTTGCTGTACCTGGTCATGATAGCCTCCATGAGTTGAAAATCTCACCTTCTCTCGGTGAGGAATCTCATCCGGCATGCGGCGGTCAGGGCGGTCAGGGACGTTAACCGGGAAGCCGCGGCCCGCAGGGTCGCGGACCCCGGTTAACGCTCGCGCGCGGGGGAGCCGATTTTCTCGTGCCCTGGAGGCGGAGCGAAGCGGAGGCGGAAGGGTGCGTGAAAATTGGGGGGACCGCGCGTCCTTGACGGCCCGCCAACCCCGCATGCCAGACTTCCTCATCACAGAGAGAGAAAATATTATGTTGTGGTGGGCACGCCGGGTCGGACCGAGCACGGGCGGCGGTGATGCGCCGCCAGGCGCAGCGCCGCAAAGGCAGCGCCAGTGAGCCCGGGAGGGCGAGCCAGCTGCCGCCGCCCGCGCGCAGGACGCCCGGCGCCGGCATAGGGATCGTCACCCGCAGGGCGGAGACCCCGCCAGGGGGCTCCGTGAGGCCCGCCAGGGCCGAATAGAGCCCGGTCCCGCCCACAAGGCGGGACGCCCCGCCCTGCCCCTCTACGGCCGTCCCACAGCCAGCACAGCAGGATCAGCAGGATCAGTCCCATTCATACTCGCCACCGTCATCCCCGGCATCGTAATCCGGCATCTCCTGGATTCCCGGGTCGTCTGGATCGCGGTTGGCATCGGGGTCCTCGCCGTGCGGGTCGGTCTGGATATCCGGTTCGGTTGCGAACCGGATATCTTCACCGATCCGGTCAGCAATGTCCGGCTCGACCGCGCTGTCATCGTCTAGCCAGCAGGAACGCGGACACTGGAGCAGCTGGTGACCACGATGGACGAAGGGCTGGCCGTTCATCAGGATGGGTCGCTCGGCGAGACGCCGGCAGGGTTCATTGCGACGGTTGCGGAAGCCGCACGGCACCGCCAGCGGGGCGAGCGCGACGGCATTGCCGTCGTGGTCGCCGCCGGCGGGTGCCGGCTCGTCGATCCGAGCGACCGGGTCCGGTGCCGCAGGTATCGGCTCGGGCGCGAACGGGTCGCCGTCGAACATGTCGCGCTGGACGGTCATGGTGCCGGACCTTTCAGGTGAGCGCGCGCTGGCGCAAGGCCGCGGTGCGAAGCACCGTGGGCGAGGCGTCCTGCGCGGGCGATGATGAAGCATGCGCGAAGGGCGACGCCCGCAGACGCCGCCCGGTTCGCTGGCCGGTCAGTAGAACTCGGCGCGATCGGCGATGATCTCGCAGCCGTAGCGGTCGTTGCCGTCGCTGTCCTGCCAGCGGGTGTAGTGCAGGCGTCCCTCGATGGCGATGAGGTCGCCCTTCTTGCGGTTGCCGGCGATCGCCTTGGCGAGGCCGTTGAAGCAGGTGACCTTGTGGTATTCGGTCTCCTTGACGGTGAAGCCGTCGTCGCCTTTGTAGGTGTGGCCGTCCTTGTTGAGCTTCGGGCGATCGGTCGCCACGAAGATGGTCGCGACGCTGGTGGCGCGATTGACTTCGCGCAGTTCGGGGGTGCGGGTCAGGCGGCCGACGAGGTTCACGTTGTTCATGGCATTGCCTCCTTGGGTTGGTCGGCGGTCCGTCCGCCGGTGTCACCTGAAGGGCGTCGCGGTTCGGGGCGTCGCACCGGAGGGCGAGCTGGGCCGGCGCGCAGGCGGCGGGCCTGGTCGACCGGAGGGGAACCCCTTTTGCAGGGGTGGTGCGGGCAGCCGCGCGAAGCGCGGCAACACGGCCCTGCCAAAGGGGTTGCGAGGCCCCGGGGCGCGGCGCAGGTGACACGAAACGGCGGATGGGCCGTCGATCAGCCCAAGGTTCCCGCAGGCATTGCCATGGACAAACCTCGTGAACCGCTCATGTCGGTCGCCTGACCCGTACCCCCGAACGACCCGGCGCGAAGGCAGGCGTGCCGCCAGCGTCGCTCGCTGACCGACGTGGTGCCGCTCCGAAGCTCGACAAGGACGGCCGCGCCCGGGCGACGACGCACCGGCAAGGAGACCGGATGCCGCAAGGTCGCCCGACGGCCGACCCTCTCCAGGGCGATCGCCGGCAACCGCATCGGACCTGGGCGTCCTCATCGCCATCGGGGTTAGACGCCTGCCGATACCCGCTGGCAGGACAGCGACGGCTTTACGCGCCGCCCGGCTGCGAGATCATCGCCGATTGTGATGATCTATCCGTCCGGTCAGCGAATCGGGCGGCGTCTGCGGGCGTCGTCCTTCGGGTTGGCGTAACCAACGGTCAGCGTCGATCGGTTACCCGGACGGCGCTTGCCTGGACGGCACGAACGATCTTCTGAAAATACGTCGGGGGGCACCGCCCATAAATGAAGCTGCCGGTCCTCAGGTCGATGACATCATGGCCGCGCCAGTCGAAATCGTTGACGTCGTTGACGACGACGTGGCTTTCGCCGGCGCGCGGCAGGCCCATAGCCTTGGCGACCGGATCGGGTATCCGGTCGCTGCGAGAGGATCGCGCCTCCCCCTTCGTCGTGATGGGTACGACCGCGACGCCTCTGGCATCTGACGCGATTACCAGAACCGGGCGTTCCTTGACGCCCTCGTCACGACCGGCAGCCGCTTCATGGGCAAACAGATAGATGTAGTTGATGACATCGCCGGGTTCAGGCGGCGGTGTCGACGCGCTCACGCTCCCACCGATCGTCGGCGAGTTCGGCTTCTGTCGGGAGCGAGGCTTCAAGACGGGCCGCGAAGTCATCCGGGAATGTCCCTTCGGTATAGACCCGGCGATTGCCGTGGATCGCGCGAAGCGCAGCTTCGGCGCGGTCGAGGTAATCGGCGCTGACGACGGCGGCGAAGCGCCGGTTGCGCTTGGTCAGGATGACCGGCGCGAGCTGGCTCTTGTCGACGTAGACGCCCGGGGTCTTGTGGAAATCGGTGAGATTGACGGTCTCGTCACTGGCGGTAGCAGCCATCAGTGCCTCCTGTGGATCACGCGCATTATACGCAGTATGCGCGGAATAGCCAGAAACGACAACAGGGACCGCTTCGGTGATGAAGCGATCCCCGTCGGGGTGGCGACACGGGCGACGCATCAGCGCCGCCCGATGCCGGTCAGACCGTTTCGTCGACCGGCGCGGTGCTGGCGCCCAGACCGTCGCCGGTGTCATCGCCGGCGCCCGAGGTCGCCACGTCACGGCCATCGGCGGTGAAGGGCAGCGCGGGTTCGCCGTCATCCGCCTTGACGCCCAGCGCGGCACCGACGTCGCGGCGCTTCTGGGCGCGCTGCCACACGACGTTGTACGAGCCGTCGTCTTGGCGGAAGGCCGAGACCTGCAGCGGCGCGGCGAGCGACGGATCGTCGATGCGGCCGTTGAGGAACGCCTCGCCGGTGTTGTTCGAGGTGAGTTCGAAGAACGCCCCGACCTGCACCCACGTCCGGCCCGGGGTAAGCGCGTGGATCTCGTAGCGCGGGGCGCGCGGGTTGGACGACTGGACCGGCTTGAGCGCAATCGTCATCGCGACCGCGAGGGTGGAAATGCGGCCCATGAAAATGCCCGCGTCGTTCTGCTTGATCTGACCGATGTTCATGACGTGTCTCCTGTGATGTCGTGCTGGACCCCATGTCCTCGACACCGATCTTCAATCCTCCTCCCCTCCCCGGCCCTTCGGCCGGGCAGGGCGCGATGAGCGCCCCTCACCGACCGCGTCTTCACGCGGACGGTGGATCGTGCGGGACGCGGACCGGGCCTGATTGGGAGGTTGTCAACTTCAGGAGTTGGTTGGGACGATCGTCAGTACGGGCGGTTCGAACGATCCGAGGGCGAAATGCTTCAAGATCGCCTCATAGGAGCCGAGTTCGCGGGCTTCTTCCTCGCTGATGAGCGTTTTGCCGTCACCGGTCGCGTTGAAGGAGTGTCGTGGCCCTTCGCCGACCCAGATAATGGTTTCAGGGTTGAATGACCCGGCTGATCCGTCGGTCCAGCACACGAAAGGGAGATCGTTGGTGCAGCAGAATTCCTCGATCTCGTCGACATCTCCGATTGTCACATCGTGCGCTCGCATTCGGAGATGCTCGCCGGATTTGATGTCGTCGTCGGAGAGTGCTTCGCCCTCCCACTCAAGAGTGAGGCCCGAGGCATTCGCCAGTTCGATGAGTTTGGGAACTTGGTCGGCGGGCAGATTTCCCCCGATCGTAATTGAGACGGAGACGCGGTCGGCCATGTCGGGACCTCGTGATGAAGTGGACGTGCCGGTCCCGCGAGCGGTGTCATCACCATTCGCCCGGCTATCCATTCATCACCCCCTTCCCTTGAGCGTGGCCCAGGTTCGAACTGCGATATCCTGTGCTTATACGGCGATAAAGCGAAGGAATAGCTAAATTATCGATCCGATACGGTGTTGAATCGGGACTGGAGCCCATGAAGCAAAAAAAGGGCGACGCCGTGTGCCGGCGTCGCCCCGAGTTTCGGCGTGCGGGAGCGAAAGGGGGCGCGCCCGTGCGCCATGCGGTGCCGTGAGGGAGTGCACGGCACCGGGGGTGGATCAGGCGTCCTCGGCGACGCGCTGGCGGCGACCGCGGCCCTTGCCGACCGGCTCCTCGACCGGGGCGGTGGTTTCGCCCAGTCCGGTGTCGGTGGCGGCCGCATCGGGGCCGGGACCGTTGTCGACCGGGCCGCCATCGGCGCCGAACGGCGGCGACAGATCGTCATCCGCCTTGACGCCGAGCGCGGCACCGACGTCGCGGCGCTTCTGGGCGCGCTGCCAGACGACGTTGTACGAGCCGTCGTCCTGGCGGAAGGCCGAGACCTGCAGCGGCGCGGCGAGCGACGGATCGTCGATGCGACCGTTGAGGAACGCCTCGCCGGTGTTGTTCGAGGTGAGTTCGAAGAACGCCCCGACCTGCACCCACGTCCGGCCCGGGGTGAGCGCGTGGATCTCGTAGCGCGGCGCGCGCGGGTTGGACGACTGGACGGGCTTCAGTGCGATCGTCATCGCGACGGCGAGTGTGGAAATGCGGCCCATGAAAATGCCCGCGTCGTTCTGCTTGATCTGACCGATGTTCATCGTAACGTCTCCTGATGTCGTGCTGGACCCGATGTCCTCGACACCGATCTTCAATCCTCCTCCCCTCCCCGGCCCTTCGGCCGGGCAGGGCGCGATGAGCGCCCCTCACCGACCGCGTCTTCACGCGGACGGTGGATCGTGCGGGACGCGGACCGGGCCTGCCGATCATCGGCCGATCTTGTCGGTCAGGGCGGTGCCGATATCGGCGTGTGCCGCGGCGAGCGCGCCGATCGCGCGGCTGACGACGTCGGTCGCCTCGTCGCTCGGATCGATGCACCAGCATTTGCCGGCGTGGCGGATGTCGATCAGCCGGTCGGATTTGTTGTCGATCCCGAAGGTGTAGCCGTGACGCTGGTCTAAGCCGGCGACGGTGACGTCGGTCGTTTTGGCCTTGATCGTGACGACGGGCGCGACCGCGGGGGTCAGCAGCACGGTATCGCGCGGCGTTTGCGCCTGTGGGACCAGCGCGGGTGCGGGCGGCTTGCCGAGCGACGGCATCTTCGGGATCGGCACGAGGCCGTTCACCGCGTCCTGCGCCATGTCGGCCGCCATTGCGGTCGCCATGAAGATGGCGGTGCGCGCGAGATCCTGGGCGATGGCTTCGCGGTGCGGCTCGGTCAGCGTCGGCAGGAGGTGGCAGAGTTTGGTGTCGAGCGCGAAGGCGACGGGCTCGGCGTTGGGATCGATGCACATGATCGTGACCTTTCGGCAAAATGCCCGGACCCCATGTCCAGGATGCCGATCCGGTCCCTCTCTCCTTCCGGCGCAGCCGGTGCCGGCATCGTCGCGGGGCGATGCCGTGTCGTTCAGCGAGGCGGTCGCGGATGTCGCATGAGGCGCTTCCTGGCGCTCGACAGGTGATCGATCGAGCGTTGCAGGAAGAAGGCGTGCGCGCTGTCGGATTCGAGTGAGCCCAACCGGTTTTCGAGCGTCTTGATGCGGTGGTCGATCGCGTCGATCGTCAGCATGATGTCGTCGAACGAGAGCGCGACGACGGTCTGCGGATAGGGATAGGGCAGCGCCGGCGCGACGAAGGCGAGGAAATGGGGCTGCACGGGCAAATGGTGCAGGAGGGCGGTCGCGACCGCGCGGCGGATCTGGGAGGCGCCGTGGACGAGTTCTGCTAGCAGCACGTCCATCGCCATCGGGCGGACGATGCGCAGTGCGCCGGGGTCTAGGGTGACGGCGATCGGATCGGTCGAGGCGAGACCGATGACGCCCTCCGACAGGATGGCGAGAACGTCGCCTTCCTCGATGCAGGGACCGTCATCGAGACAGGCGTCATGCGCGGCTTCGCTGGTGTCGAAATAATGGACGCGGTACATGCGCTGGTCCTTTCTCGCTGGGATCAGGAATATTGCGGGCGACGCGCGGGAAACCGCGCGGGCGGGAGGCCGGAGAAGCTGAAGGCGCGGAAGCGTCCGCCGGTGTAGGCGGCCGAATCCACCGGCGGGCGATGCCGCTGCAGGCGGTCGAGCAGGCGATTGGCGCGGCGCATCGCCGCGACCGCGGCCTTGTCATGGTAATGGAGGGCGATCACGCGGACGAAGGTGCCGGTATCGTACCACCAGCCCCCCTCCTCGGGGCCACCCCACTCACGGTCGATTTCGTAGAAGGCGAGGATGCTGCGCATTGGGTTAACTCCGGTTGTCACCGGGTCGGATGATCCTCCCGGTTCACAACAGCCGGTCCGCCTTCCCCTTCCTCAGACGTCCGGTGCGTCGTCGGGACGCTGGTGGCGCAGCGCACGCGCGAGCGCCCGCTTGCGGGCGGTCGCCGCGGCGCGCGACGGATAGGCGCCCGAGAGGCGCGAGGGGTGCGAAAGGCTGTTGTCGAACACGACCCACCCCGTTGCGGTATGGGCGACGTGCATGCCGTCGCTGCGCGAGGGCGCGGTCATGACGGCCGCGCCCGCCTGACCGCGGCCTCGGCCGTGAGCTGGCCGGCAAGGGCGTTGCGATCCGAGGCGATCCGGCTGTCGGGCGCAGCCACGACTTCGGCCGCGCGGGTCAGCAGAGCCGCGAGGTCGGTGTCCGACATCGGCGCCGGTTTGGTCGCGGATCGCGCGGGTTCTTCCCCAGCCTTGTCGAGCATGAGCACGAGGATCGAGGGCTTGATGTCCTCGTCGAGCGGGCGACTGTCGGCGACGAACCTGCCGCCACGCGTGATCGCGAACGCGTTGAAGGTGGGTGATACCCCGTTATCGGCGTTGGGGATCGTGGTGCCGCGATCGTGGAACTGGATGTCGATGAAACGCGGCGGGCCACCATAAGTCTTTTCGAGAAAGCAGAAGGTCACGCGGCGACCCTCGCTGGTCTTCGCCGTGATCGTGAACGCGCCGTCAGGCACGTCGATGGGCTTGTGCGGCACGTCGTTGTAACCGGCGAAGCCCGCGGCGATCGCGTCGTCGCGCGTCATGACGGGGAGATCGGTGATATCGGCCATGTCGGGACTCCTTGATGATGGGGATCAGGCGGCGCGTTTGACCGTGATGAGGTCGGCGAAGCGGTCACGGACCGCGCAGGCATCGGGATAGAGGTTGGCGAGACCGTGCCGAGCGAGGATCGGCGCGCGCGAAGCGGCGACGACACCGGCCTCCTCGATGGTGGGGACGCGCGGTGGCCAGCCTCTGACGTAGCGAAGGTCGGGCGGCATCGCGCTTTCGAGCCGTCGCCGTTCGGCCGCATCGGCCTTGGCAACGGTAATCCGGTTCCTCAAATTACCTGGTATGTGGCGCGGTGCGACGTCGGCGAGCCAGCGCGCGGGCTGGAACGAGAAGGTCGAGGTCGCCTCGAGGTCGACCAGGTGAAGCAGCGCGGGACGATTTGCCGGTGCCGAAGCCGATGCCTGGGCGTCGCCGAGCGACTGGAGGACGCAGAAGCGGCACGACAGTCGCGACGACTGGTAACAGGTGTAGGCGACGTGCAGCGGGATGCCGAGCGTATCGTGCGCGGCGAAGACCTGTGGTGTCGTCCAGTGCGCGATCGGGTTCCACAGCATCATCGCGGTGCCGTGGGGATTGCCGGCAGCGGCGTAGCGCGCGTCTGCTTTCCATTCGGGTGTGCGTGACCGAGCGATGCTCTCGTCGCGGCGCAGTCCCAGCACGTTGATGATAGTCTGGCCGCGCAGCAGTCTGGCGAGGTGCGGCCCGATGACATGGGCTTTCATCTCTGAGGTGCAGAAGCGCAGCGCCGAGGATGACCAGGGACCGATCAGATTATAGGTTTCGAGTGCCTCGTAGCGCGCCTTGCCGTTGGCAAAGCGCGTGGCCCAGCGGTCGAACAGGTCGCCGGCGTTGCGCCGGACGATCGTCAGCGGGACGCCGGCGTGGGCCGCGAGATCCTCGACCGTCGCGGGCGTTTCGTCCCATTCGGCACGGCCGAGGTCGGCGTGAATGGCGATACGCCGCTCGCGCGGATGGCCGAGCGCATCGAGGATCAGGTTGACCGCGAACATCGCGGCCGAGCTGTCCTTGCCGCCCGAGAGGTTGAAGACGATCCATGCGCCGCGTTCGACCGCGTCGAGGATGGCGGGCGGCAGGGCGAGGGCCGGAAGGCCGGCGACCAGGCCGCGTCCGATGTCGATGAACATGGCCGTTCAGGCCGCGAGCGGCGCTGGCAGCGCCAGCCACTCGGGTTCGTCGTTGGCGATGACCGGATCGTGTGCGCGGGCCTCGGCTTTCGAGAACACGGTCGCGCTGGCGAGTGCCCCGAAGCCGTCGTCGTTGTTCCAGAAGACGGCGTGGCCGTTCTGGTCGCGCGAGGCGAGCACGAAACCGAAGCGACCCTCGTGACCATGGGTGTCGGGATCGGCTGCGGCGCTGCGCGCGGCGCGATCGAGGATGTCCTGGGTGCTGTGGAACGTCAGCCCCGCGTCGGTAATGATGACGCAGCCGCCTCCGAACTCGCCGGGGCGCAGCCGGTCGCAGTCGGAGATCCATGCGAACCCGCAGGGGAGCGCGGACTTGCAAGCGCGGAAGATGAGCTGGGCGACCTGTTCGACGCCGAATTGATCGCCGCTGAAGAATACGCGCGCGTTCCCGTCTTCGCCTTTCCAGTCGATGTCGATCGCGCAGTCGAGATAAGGGAAATGCCAATCGTCGAATATCTCGAGGAAGCTTTCGAACTTCATCGGCCCCTTCGCCGGGAACACGGCGTGGAACGCGGGATCGAGCGCGTCATATTCGTGGGCGAGGTCGGCATCGTCGCCGTTGGTGTCGAGGATATCGACTGCCTGTTCGGCAATGGTCAGCAACGCCGCGTCGGCGTGGCTCATGGTCAGCGTGAACGCGGCCTTGGTGTAGGTGTTCGCCATGGGAATGCTCCGAAATGATGGGAAATCGCTCTGTGCGGTCGCGCTCAGGCGTCCGCGGCCTCGGCGAGACGCGCGTTGGCGGCCGCGGCCTCGGCGGGGTAAGCCTGCGTGAGATTGCCGTGCAGGACCGCGAAATCCGGGATCGGGAAAAGACCGTTCGGCCCGGGCCGGGTAATCAGCAGCGCGCTGATGACGGCATCGGCCGGATCGGCATGGACGATGGTGGGCGTCTCGCCGTTATACTCGACCGGCGCGGTGAAGCCCGCCTCGCGCCAGGTGGCGAGTCCCTCCTCGACGCGTGTCGCATAGTCGGCGACGGCCTCGTCGAGCTCGTTCTCGATATGGAGGACGAGTTCGACATAGCGACCGAAATCGTGTCGGTTGGACAGGCCGGCGAGGCGGCATCCCGGGGGCGGCGGGCCGTAGCGTGCGATCAGCGCGGACTTGTAGACCGCGATTTCGAGGCGGTTGAGGCTGTCGAAGTTGGGCGACTGGCCGAGTTGCGCGCAATCCTCCTCGGCGGGACCGGCACCGAGATCGATAAAATATGGCATGGGGCTCTCCGTCGATCGTCATTGATCGACGCGCCCCATCCCCCTCCCCTTTCTTGTCGGGTACTCAGTCGCCGAAGAAGCGGCGCTTGATGGCGATCTGCGCCTCGCCATCGGACTGGCCGAGGGTCATCAGCCGGTCGGTCTCGAGCGTGATCGCGAGATCGGCGGGAAGATCGGCCCAGCGTGAGGCGATGGTGACCGCGGCGGCCGCTGTGGTCAGCTCGCCGGGGTGCGCGCCATGCCATGCGACGGTTTCGTCCTCACCCGTGAGATGCGGGTGCGGGCGCAGCACCTGGACGAAGAAGGTGCCAAGCGGGCGGTCCCACCCGATGCTGACGCTGGTGCCGGGTTCGATACCGGGAAACTGGTGGCGGCTCATGGCGATCCTTTCAGGGTCAGTGCAGCGAGATCCACTCGGCGTGCCAGGGGCGCGGGTGCGGGTAGAAGCGAAGAACGCCTGGAACATCGGTTTCGCCGCTGGCGAGGCGTTCTTCCAGCCAGAGGATGTAGAGCGCGGCGTCGGCGAGATCGCCGGCGAGCAGATCGTCGAGCATCGCGGCCTCGCGCGCGGTCTGTTCGTCGAGCGCGGACCAGTCCAGCGCATCGAGGAAACGGTCGCGTCGATCGGTGTAGCGCGCGATGCGGGCAGCGTCGGCCTGGACGCTGGCGATGGCGAGATGGATATCCACGGGCGGTGCTCCTTCCGGCATGTCGGTGACATGCCGCCCGCTCCCGCTCCCCTTCCCTCGCGCCGCTGGCGCGGGGATCATGCCGCGAGGATTTCGCGGATCGCGTCGCTCCGGCGCGGATAGGCAAGCCGGGGCAGATCGCGCGCGGTGCGCCGGGCGTCGCGCGTCAGCTCGAAGCAATAGGTGAACAGCGGGCTTTGCCGGTGCGGGCGGAGCAGATTGTCGGCACGGAGCCGCGCGAGCCAGTCGGCGGGGTGTTCGTGCGCCTCCGGCCTCGGCGCACCGAGCCGCACCAGCTGGTCGATCGCCCCGGCATGGCCGGATTCGAGGTTGCGGATCTTCGACAGCGTTCTCTCCGAGATCATCTCGCCGGCGATGCGCAGCACCGTCCGCGGCCTCGTGCGGCCGCGATAGGCGCCCGACAGCGCGGCATAGACGACGCCGCAATGGCCGAAGGCGGGATCGGAGAAGCTGACGACAGCGTCGATCCGGGGCTTGGCGAGGCGCAGGAGGCGGAAGGCGCGCGACGTGAAGAAGCTTTCGCCGTTCGCGGCGACCGAGGGCAGGCAGATGAGCCGTTGCAGTACGCAGCCCCGAGCGGGATCGGCATACCCGGTGTGCCGGGTGATGACCGCGCCGGTCGCCGGCACGCCGAACACGATGAGACCGACCAACGCGGATCTGCCCGGGTCGCCCGGACCGAACAGCCCGCAGGCGAGCTGGGCGGCGGGATAGCGCGGGAGGTAATGATGGTCGGCGAGGAATGCGCGGGCAGTATCATGGGCGACGACATCGACGGCGTAGCGGCGCGGGTCGATCACGCTGTCGCCGGCAACGAACAAGCTGCGCCGGTCGCGCCAGCGCTGGGAGCGGTCGGTGAGCATGGTTACCTCCGTCAGGCCGCGTCGGCGTAGATCTCGGCCGCCCAGGTCTCGATCCATCCGGTGGTGATCTCATCGTGATCGAGGTCGCCGCTCTCGATCAGGGCGCGGATCTCGGCGCGAGCCTGCGCGATCGCGCGTTCCCAGGGGTCGGCGGTTGGTGGCGGTGGAGTAGACGCCGCGGCCTCGGGCAGGTGTCGCGGTGTTTCGAGCGTTCGCGCGCATTGCGTGCGATACCAGCGTTCCATGAAGTCGGCGCCGAGCGCGTCGGTCTTGGCGATGCGATGCCTGAGCGCGTGCTGTCGCACGCCTACGCCCCATCCCTGGCTGTCTATCGAGGCGATCCAGCGTGCGAACGGCGTGAGGTACGGCAGGGCATCGCCTTTCACCCCGAAGAGGTGCGCCTTGACGCCGATCGGCAGGATGCGGGTCAGCCGCTCGACGACGGCGATCAGCCCTTCGGGACCGTGGATCGGTCGCCGGCACATGCTGCCGATGCCGACGACGGTGCCGGGCAGGATCAGACCGCCGATCGCGTCGAGTGAACGGACGTAGTCGTCGGGCACGCGGCCCTGCAGCACGGGCATCAGCCGGTCGCGGATGGCCAAGTCGTCGGCGCGGGCAAAGCATTCTCGGTTGGTGGCGGTGGTGCGCGCGATGCGGTCGAGCACTTCCTCGCGGTCGTGGGCAACGCCCTCTTCGCAGCAGTAATCGACCGACGAGATGCGTCGGAACGGCCATGACGCGGCGAGCGCCATGTAATCGGCGATGCTCCAGGGAAGCCCGCCATAGCGGACCATCATGGTGTAACCGGCGGAATCGAGGTCGACGCTGGCGAGCGGTCGCGCGTTGGCGAGCGTTCCGGTGCGCCATCCCGACCACTCGCGCCAGCCATCGGCCTTGCGCCAGCGCGACAGACAATTGGCCGAGATCAGCACCGGCGCTTGCAGCATGACCGCGCGCTGAAGGATAGGCCCGTTTGCGAGATGCGGCAGGCCGAGGATGATTTGGATCGCCATCGTCTAGCTGCCAGCTAGCGGATAGCTGGCGGTCATCCTGACAGCAGACATCACATATCCTCGTGCAGCATGAGCGTGAGAACGCGGCGCGTGATGCTGGCGTCGGCGGGGTCTTCCGATCCCCATTCCAGCGCCACGTCATAATAATCGATACGGAAGTGTATCGTCTCCCCCGACACTTCGAACTGGCCGCGATCTCGCTCGGGGCAGTCGGCCGGGAAAGTGTAGCGGCGCAGCGCCTGCAGGACATGCGCCTGAGCAACGGCTTCCGAGGCAAGTGTACCGTTCGACAGCGCGGCGAGGCACGCGCGCGTCATGACGATCTTCGCGGTGCGGTCGAACCCCTGGCGGCAACGGTCGTTGAGCCGGGCCACGGCTTCGAGGCGCGTTTCGGTAGCGGTCGAAATCATGTGATGATCCTCCGTTTGGTCGATAGCGATGGTGGCGGGGACTTCAGGCGGCGAGCGCGTCGCTTCGTCCCCGGCCTCGTTCGGGAAAGGCCGCATGGAAGCGGTCGAGCCAGTCGCCCATCGTCGGGCGCTCGCCGAGCGGGATGACGGCCGCGACATCCTGGAACCGGATGAGGTCGAGCGGCGCATCGCGGATGATCCGGTCGATCTCGTCAGCCGGCAGGAGGTGCTCGTCGCGGATGAAGGCGGTCATCGATCCCGGGCGCGCGCGGGTCGATTTGCGCCACAGGCCCTCGACCGTGTGCAGTCGCGGGGCGGCGCGTGCCTCGACCAGCACGATGAGTCGCAGGCACCATTGCGGGAGGCCGCGGATTTCGCTCGGATGGTTGGCGATGCACAGCCAGCACGCCGATTTGGGTGGCACCGGCAGACCCTCGGCCTGGATGCGGGCGACGCAGTCGGGCCGGTCCCATCGCCATTCGCGCAAGGGGTACTCGCAGTCGTACAGCGGATCGTCGATCGACAGCGCATGGTTGGCGCGCGCGGTGTCGCGCGGTCCGGCGTCATAGCCGATCAGGCGAACGACGCGCTGCCCGCGCGCCCAAGCGTCGACCGCTGGTTGCCAGGTCGACAGGAATTTGTCCTGCGGCGCCTTCTTGTATTTGAGGCTGCAACTCGACCCGCCGAGCGACTTGCTCGGCAGCGTGGCATTGGTCAGGCACATCTCGAGGATGCCGTAATAGGGCGGCCAGTGCTTGAATCGCTTCGGGACATAGCTGACCAGCTCGAAACGGATACCGCGGTCGCGCATCCAGGGCCGGATCACGTCGAGATATTCGTAGGTCGCCGGTTTCTCGACCGAGGTATCGGCGGTCAGCACGAGGTCAGGCGCTTCGCCGCGCGCGTGCTTCTCGATCAGCAGCGCGGTGCTGTCGACGCCGATGCCGTAGGCCAGCACCACTGGTGGCGGCGGCGCCAGCGGCACGACCGGAACTGGCGCGCCGGTCATGGCGCCTCCTCTGGTTCTAGATAGGTGTCATAGGGCGCACCGGCAGACTCGATCCAGCTACCCTCCTCGTCGAGATTCTCGATCCGTGCGAGCAGCGCCGCCTTCAGCTGGCGCGCATCGACGTCGTGGCTCTTGTCGTCGTTCGAGACGAGGCTGAAGGCGAGCGTGTAGGCGTGGTTGTAGCGCGCCATGTCACGCGTCCTCCGCCGCGGCCTTGGGCGCGGCGGGAACCGCGCGGGGCGTGATCGTCACGTCGAGCCGGTCGCGATTGATGACGACGGTGACCGTCCGGTCCTCGGGGACGAGGAAATAATGCCCCGCCAGCTTGTCGCGAATGCGGTTCTCAAGCGCGGCATCGTCGCCTTCGAGCAGGCCGATGATTCGTTCGGCGGCATCGGCCTGGAAGCGCTCGAGCTGCGTATCGTAGCTGTCGGCATCGCTGTCGTCGCTGGCATAGAAGATCGCGCTTTCGAGGATGTCGGCGACGCCGAGCGCGGTGATTTCGCTGCCCCGGCGGACGAAGACGGACGTCTCGTCGACCGAGTTGCACGACCATTGGTCGGGTGCGAAGGCGACATCCGCGTCGGTCGATACCTCGATGAATGCGCCGGCGTGGCTCATCGTCGCCTCGAGCGTGATAGCCTCGACCCAACCGTTTTCCGCCTCGGCGGGCGCTTCGCGGCTGTCGGAGACGATGAAGGTGCGGTCGCCCTGGGTGACGCGGAACCGCATATCCTCGACACGGGCGAGGATATCGTACCAGCCATAGCCCTTGAACGCGTCCTGGGCCTCGACCAGCGGACCACCGAACGGATTATGCTTCGCGATCGCCGCCTGCGCGGGTTGGCCGATCAGCGCATCGAAGTCGGGCATCAGCACCATGCCGGTGTCGGTCACGCGTGCGCCGCTCTCGTAGTTGCGCGAGCTGTCGGCCGCATAGGCGGTCCATGCGAACAGATAGGGCTCGGCTTCGGGTAGTGCGATACCGAGCGAGCGCGCCTCGCGCCAGTCATGCGCCGACAGCCGGTGCGTCCCCGCGGCCTCGATCGCGCGGTAGATCGCGAGCCGGACCGCATCGCGCAGGGCGGCGATGCCGGTGTTCTCGACCACTTCCTTGCGCGCCGGGAGGACGAGCTGGATTTGCGGCGCGTCGAAGATGTCGACCCGCGCGATCCAGTGGCCGCCCCGGTCGACTTCCTGAACATACGGCAGGTCGCACGGGATGGTCAGCCCGTGGAAGTTGAGGCGTCCGTCGCGCGAGGAATAATGCGAGGGGTGTTTCTGGAACACGCCGATGCGCACGCCGTACCATTCCTCGACATGGACCGCGTCCTTCAGCCAGTCCTCCTGCGGAAGGACCGCGCCGTTCCAGGTCACGGGAACCGGATAATGTTTGGCGGCGCGGGCCACGTCGCGCTCGAGCGTCTTCAGCCACTCGTCGGGCACGCGCACGGTGATCGCGGTGCCGCGCATGATCGGATCGGGTTCGATCGCGATCGGGCGGCTCGTCTCCCACGCCGAGGCCGGGATATGCGCCATCCAGCCCTGGCGGTCGGGTTTCGAGAAGGAGCGGATGATGACGTCGCGGCCTGCGAGGCTGAACACGCCCATGCCGGCGGGATCTTCGGCGCGGCGCGTCTCGTCGGACCAGCCCGAGCGGCCGAGCGTGACGATGCTCACCGGATCGGCGATGCCGTGGCCGTCATCGGTGATGTGCAGGAAGTGCTCGGCGCCGGCGCCGTTCAGCGCGAGCGCGACGCCGGTCGCACCGGCGCGGCGCGCGTTCTGGAGGAGTTCGCAGATGACGTCGAACGCGGTATTGTTGAACAGGCGCGTGACCTTGGCGATCGTCTCGGGGGCGACCGCGGTCGCGATGGTGGCGGGAATCATGGGAGTGCGCTCCTGGAAAAGGGCTCAGGCGTCCGTCACGCCTTCCCTCCCCGCTCCCTCTCTCCTTCATCGGCGCATCGGGCCGAGCCCTGGTCAGCCTGCCTTGCCGTCGCGGAACGCGCCGACCACGGTGCCCGCGTCCCAGTGACCGCTGAGGATACCGCGACGCGGGACCGAGTTGATCGCATAGCGCCGCGCCGCGAGGAGGCGGGCACGCCGGGTGTCGCGGTCGATCGGCGCGCCGGTTGCGATATCGCGGGCGAGGCGAAGCGGCGTCATGGCTTTTCCTCATCGATTGTGCCGGGGATGGCAACATGGTCGGTGACGCCCGTTCCCGAAGGATCGAGCGCGATAATTTCGGCGAGCGTCCAGGGGGCTGCGCGGCGCGGGCGACGCGAGAAGCGAAGCTCGTGCTTTTCGGCATATTTGTGGACCGCTGGATATTTGCGGCCGATCGCTGCCGCAACATCAGGCAGCGCGACGCCGAAGTCGTGCGCGATGCGCAGCGCCCGGATCTCCTCTTCGGTCCATTTCCGGTGATAGCCGTGGACAAGGCCGAGGATGTTCGCGCGCGTGAACAGCGAAGCCTTGGTGCGACCCATCTTCGTCGCCAGGGCGTCCATCGGCATCGTGCCGTAAAGGTCGCGCAGCCTTTCCAGATCATTGTCGCTCCACACCGGCCCGCCCCGGAACCCGTCGCGGTTGGCATGTGTGCCGCGCAACCCGAGATAGTCGGCGCGCCAGCGGATAGAGCATTTCGTGCGGCCGAGCCTAGTCGTGAGCGGGGTCAGGCTTGCCCCGTCGGCATAGGCGCGGATGAGCAGTGTGTCTTCGTCAGGGGTCCAGTTGCGGCCCCATCCCCGTCCATAGCCGAGCTTGCGCAGGTGCGGCCCGAAGCCAGCCTTGGTCCTGCGCGGAAAGCCCTCTGTGGCGAGAATGTCGATGATCGCGATATAACGAAGCCCCTCCCCGGCCAGCGTCAGCGCCCGCGTCGCCTCGGCCTCGGTCCAGTCAGCGGGCTTGTTGGGATGGCGCAAACCGAGCGCGTTGGCACGGGTCGCGGTGCCGGACAGCGGGCGTCCGATCAGCGTGGCGATCTGTGCGATCGGGATCGCCTGCGCGTAGCCGGCGCGCAGCTGGGCATCCTCCCAGTCGCTCCATTTTGGAGGATTTCCTTCGGTCAGCCCGAGCACGCCCGCGCGGGCATAGACGCTGGTGCAGGCGCGGCCGAGATCTCCAGCGAGATCGGCCGTGGGGCGAAGGCCATATTCGCGGGTGAGCCATGCGTCTTCGTCGGTCGACCACGGACGCGACGAATTGCGGCGCAGGCCCAGTTTGGCGATCTTGTCGCGCACGCCGGCGCGGCCGCGACCGAGCGCGGCGACGATGTCGTCGATCGCGGCGTCGTCGCAGAACATGCGTTCGACCGTGGCGATCTCGTCGGGGGTCCAGGCATCGTGCCGGAACGGCATCTCGCGCAGGCGCCCGCACGGCTCGGGCAGCTTCGGACACGCGACCAGCTCGACGATATCGGGCGCGAGGTCGGTCACAGCGACACCACGGCGACGTCGCTCAGCCGCGCGCGCAGCCGTGCATGCAGGCGGGCGATGCGGTCGTCGCCCTTGGGCATGGTGTCGACCGCGGCGATCGCCGACAGGAGGTTGAGCGCGCGGTCGGTGCGCTCGGCGTCGAGCGACAGGTGCCGTGCGAGGTCGCGCGCGGTGCTGGCGTTGGGGGAGATGCGCTTCAGCGCGTCCATGATCGCGGCCGCGTCGGTCGCAGCGGGATCGAGCAGGAACGCGTCGAGCGCGCGCGTGCCCTTGAGGGCGATGGCGGGGCCGTGGTCCGCGACCTCGGCCAGGCCCGCGAGATCGAGCAGCTTCGCCGCCTCGTCGGCATCGACGGACGCGGCGGCACGCAGTTCCGGGGTCTTGCCGAGATGTTCGGTGATGGTGGGATCGATATGCGCCAGCACCGGGGTTGCCGACAGCGCCGGACCCATCGCGAAGAAATCGCCGGGGGCGAGGTTGCGCAGCAGGTCGGCGTCACGCGCGGGAAAGCCGAGCAGGTCGGCCGCGCGCGCGATGTCGCGGTCGAAGACGTTGAGCCCGACCAGCACGTTCTGCAGCTCGGACACGACCGAGGTGGAGAGCTTCGCGAGGCGCTGGGTGGCGATGACGGGGGCGAGACCGCGCTTGCGGCCGCGCGCGCACAGGTCGGTCAGGGTGGCGACGCCGAGCCGGCGGGCATCGGCATCGAGCGCGGAACCGGCGACATGCGGTGCGAGCAGATGGCCCTCGTCGATGCACACCAGCATGGTATGCGCCCAGTCCTCGCGCGGTGCGCCGACCAGGCCGGCAAAGAACGCGGCTGCCTTGATGATCCGCTGGTCGGGATCGAGGTCGGTGAGGTCGATGTGCATCGACAGCCGATGTCGCCGGCTGCGCGTCGCCGCGGCCGTCAGCCCGTCGGCGGTGAGTTCGACCGCGCGGATCGTGGTCGCGCCGATATGGCGGGCGAGGTTCTCGAATTCCCCCTCGGGGTCGACGATCGCAAGCGTCGTATAGTCGAACGCCTCCTCGATGATCCGGCGCAAGGTCCTGCTCTTGCCCGCCCCGGAGCTGCCCTGGATGAGCAGGCGTCCGGCAAGCAGGCGATCGAGGTCGAGGCTGAGCGTGCCGGTCGAATGATGGCCGAGCGGTACGCGATTGTCCGCGGCCTCGGGCGCGCGAATCGGGGTGACACAGGTCATGGCGTGGTCCTCCGGGTCAGGCGGCGTCGGCATCAGGGGGCGCCGGATCGTTGGCTGGGATGGCGGGAGCGTCGGGATCGGGAGCGGGCGCACCATCGAGCGTCCGCCATTCGAGCATGTCGTCGCTTTCGCGCTCGCAGTCCTGGCAGGTGGTGGAATCGTAGGTGCTGAGCAGCACCCAGGCCTGTTCGGGCTCATCCCAGGCCGCGACGGCGTCCTTGGTGACGTTGTCGCTGCCGCAGTCGTCGCACACCGGCTTGACCCGGGAGGCGGCAGGCGAGCACAAGCGATCCCCGGTGCAGATCGACCAGTCACCGTAGAATTTGCCGTCGTAGGGCAAGCAGTCGCCGGCGAGCTGAATGGCGTGTTCGCCGTAGCCGTCGTGGAAATGAATTTCCGTATCCGGGAAGAACTTTTCCAGGATCGCCTCCGCGCCGCGGATCTTCACCTCGCTGCCGTAGGTGGTATGGACATAGTCGAGCGGGCCGATCGCGGGGCCTTCGCAGCCCCAGTCTTCGACGTCCTCGTCGGGCGTGGCGCGGCCGTGGAACAGATAGAGATAGACGCTCATCGTGGCGGTCCTTTCAGGCGCTGGGGAGGAGGTGCGCGAGCGCGCTCGCGTCGACCTGCTTGGAGATCGGTGCGGTGCTCTCGACGCGGACCGCGTCCAGGCTCTCGAACGTCTCGGGCATCTGCCGGCGTTCGTAGCGGTCCTTGTCGACGAGACCGTGGATCGGCTCGCCTTCGTGGCGCGCGAAGCCGAGCGCATCGACGCTGACAACGCGGCGGAAGACGCAGCCGACCTTGCTCTCGGGCACCCAGTCCGCCCAGGAACCCGACGCCGAGACACTCTCATACTGGCCGATGATCGCCTGATAGGCGGCGCGGCGGCGAACGACGTGGCTGTCGTGGACCGGCACGTCCTCGCCGGTCAGCGCGGTCCAGCGGTCGGGATGCCAGCAGCGCACCGACCGGCGCGCGTTCTCGACCTGCAGCGCGATGCCGGGGATGGGTAAGCGGCGAAACTCGCTGCCGAAGGCGTAGAGTACCAGCGCGTAATCGACGTCTTCCTCATAAAACGGATCGTCGCGGCGCAGCGCGTCGGGCATCGCGGACTGGCGTTCGTCCGACAGGACATAGCCGCCATGGCTGGGCGTCCACACGCGCCAGATGCCGGGCAGCACCTGGTCGGCGCGATCGGGCGTGTCCCAAGGGGTCGTGTCGGGTCGGGGGCTGGGCTTGAACCGGGTCATCTGTCATCTCCCTCATGGATCTGACAGCTATCCCTCCCCCTCCTCTACCGGGCGAAGAGGCGTCCCGGTCTCCTCGCCGGCGGCCGAGGGCCGTTCAATGCTCGACGACGCGATAGTTGCCGAGGTCCGCCCGGATGCCGAGCGCATCGATCATGGTCGCCGGCTCGAAGCCGCTTTCGCGGTACCGTTCGGCCGCGAGCGATCTGGCACGGTCGAGACAGGCCTGGTCGCGCCACTCGACGATGGTCACGATGTTATAGCCGCCCGGGCCGCTTTCCTGCGTGAGGATGAGGTTCTGGATGCAGCCCTCCATATCGTCGAGAAAGGCATGCGTCTCGGTAAGCTTCGCGACGAAGGCGTCGATGCTGGCGGCAGGGACGGCGAACTTGTCGACCTTGTAGACGGAGCTGGTCAGGCGTTCTCTCCCGGATGCGAAGGATCGGACCGGGGGCACCCGGTCCGGCATGGTGGTCAGGCGGGTTTGCTGCCGGGCGTGCCGCACTTGGCGAACTTGCCTTTGGCATCCTTGCAGCGCGTGGGCTTGGCGGGCTTCTCGGGACATTTGGCGAAGCGGCCCTTGGCATCCTTGCAGGGGGCGGCAAGTGCCGGGACACCAGCGAGAAGTGAAAGCGCGGCAGTAGCGGCGACGATTGTGCGCATCCCTAATCTCCTGCCCGGTGATCGGGCTCGAAAGGAGTATCCGGGAGAACAGCGGTACGCCAGCCATTACGGAACCGTGGCTGGTGGGTACTGGTTTTCACCCATCAACATATCGCTCAAACGAGTTCGATCATGGGTGAAGCAACCGACAAGGTGAACGCTGCGGGCAACAAGCTGGCCGGCAACGTCATGGAAGGGATCGGCAAGGCGACCGACAACGCGAGCCTCGAAGCGGAGGGCAAGGCCCAGAAGCTGAAGGGGTCCGCTCAGGACGTAAAGGGCTCGGTCAAGGGCGCGCTCGGCGACAACATCTGACCGCAGATTCCGGTGTGAAGACGAGGGCCGTTTCGGGAAACCGGGGCGGCCTTTTCGGTATCAGCCGATATGAAGCTGATCGAGAACGGCGCTTTCCAGATTATCGCCTTCGAGATCCTCGGCATGGATCGTCACGACGGGCGCGATCTCACGCAGCTTTTCGACCTGGCGCAGCTTCAGCCCCAGCGCATCGGGATTGTCGCCGGTGACGACTTCCAGCGCCGCCTCGATCACCTCGCCGGTGGTGAAGTCCCGCAGGTCCAGGATGAGGTCGGGGCGGACGTCGCCGATCGACGTCGCGATGTCGAACAGGAGGCGCTTGAATCCGACGCCGATGCCGCGCCGGCGAAGCCGGTACTGGAGATCGAGCAGGCCGACGATCGTCTTGCGTTCGGCGAGATTGTGGATCGCGACGAAATTGGCGGGGCGCGCGATCGGCTGCGCATAGGCGCGCAGGCACGCATAGCCCTCGCGCGGGTTGTGCTCGCCGACGACGGCCAGGACCAGATACGGCGGTCCGATGTGGCGCTGGTGGACGCCGATGTGGCGGATGCGGTTCTTGACGATCAGCTCGCGCCCTTCGGCAAGCGTGATGGTCGAGCCGGAGACGTCGATCGCATACAGGAGGAGGAAGGCCTGCGGGGCGTGCTCGCTCGGCCATTTCTTCGCCGCCTCGCGCAGTTTCGCGAACACGACGCCGCGTTCATAGGGGTCGATATGGGTGTAGAGATGGCGCGCGAGCGGGATGCCCGGTGCGATCTGGACCCGCTCGGCCGCGGCGCGCATCGCCGCGAACTCGCTCGCCATCGATGTCGTGCGCGGCTCGCCGACCTCGAGTGGTTCGACGACGTTGACCTGCGCCATTTCCATCAACTGCCACAGCAGGCGCGCGAGGCGCGGGATCGCGACGCCGCGGGTGCGATCGTCGGGTTCGCTGTCATCAGGGAGCTGCGCCAGCTTCTCGGGGGCGAGCCGGTGCGCCGAGAACAGCCCGTCGGGCTCGTTGATCGTGCGCGGGGTGGTGGTCGCCTTCTCGCGGATGCGGGGCGGCGCCTGCTCCCGGAAGAACGGGCAGTCGACGTCATGTTCGGGGCGACGCTGGCGGATGCTGGTGAGCCGGCGCAGGTAATAGGTTTCGGCTTCGGAGAGATAGGCCGGCGAGAGTAGCGGCGGGTCCGTCCCCTCCCCCAGGCAGTCGCAGGCTATCCACTGGTGATGATCGCGTGCCTTGACCACCATGATGACCGAGGCGCGGTGATCGCTGTCCTCGCCTTCGCCTGTGTACCAGCGCACCAGCGCCTCGCGCACCACGTCGGGTACGGGCGAGCGCAGGGTAAGACCCCGGGTATCGCGTGGGACGAGCCACATGGTGGTGAAGCTACTCCATAATGCTTGCCTTGTCGCCTTTGTTCACGTTACGTTCAATGAACAAAGGAGCTGGCCATGAAGCGTTCGGAATTTATCGGAGAGTTCGACCTCGATGCGGTGCTCACCGAATTGTCGGTCGATCTGGATATTCGCGTTACCCGGCGCATGCTCGCGGGGGCGTGCATCGGCAGCAATCCGGAGGATGCGTATCTCTCGGCGCGCGAGTTGCGGGAATCGCTCGAATGGATCCACGAGGGCGAGAACGAGGGCAAGGTCAAGCTGACCACGATCCTCAGCACCGCGTGCGACGATTTCCAGCGGTGCCTCTATTATTGCGTCGCCGGCAAGGGCGTCGTGACCATGCTCGACGATCTCGTCTGGCTGGAGAAGCTGCTGGAGGCGCGCGGTCGCATCGCCGGGCACATCTATCGCAACAAGCTGCCGGTGAAGCCGCTGGTCAATCCGTATGTCGCGGCCGAGCCGGATGGTCCGTTGGGCCGCTTCGACCCCGCGTTCGCGATCGGCGCGTCCTGGTCGCATGACCCGGGACCCGATTACGATTCCGACGATCGTGGCCCCGGTCCGAAGCTCAAGGGCTGACGACAAAAAGAAAAGGCGGTTCGGCAAGGGAGCATGCCGGACCGCCTCTTCCAGGGGGGGATATCAGTAACGCGCCTCGCACGCGAGCCGTTCCCCGCGCCGCCAGCGCGCCGGATCGATGAATTCTCCCGCATAGGCGCCGCGGCCCGCTGATCGCGCCTGTTCGGCCGCAGCGACATAGCGCGCGGCGCGCTGCGGATCGCCGCGCAGATATTGCGTCGCCGGCACCGCCAGACCCTGGAGGATCAGTTGCTCGCCCAGGTCGTAGCCGTCGACCGTGACGATGGCGATCGGACGGCCGTAGCTGCTCGCGCCGGTCATGCGGATCGTGGCGACACTGCTCTTGAGGATACGCGAGGCGGAATCCTGCGCGAACTTGCCGCACGGATAGCAGGCACCGTCCTTCGAGCACATCTGCTTGCGCTCGAAGGCGTCGGCCCCCGACAGGCGGAAATCGACCGAGACCGTGTCGCCGTCGATCGCCCGCCCCTCGCCGGTGATCGTCGCCCCGTCGCGGCCTTGGGGTTCCCCTGCCCCGCAGGCGGCGAGCGCGGCGATGCCGAGGAGCAGGGCGCCCCTCATGCGTAGCGCAATTCGACTTCGACGTTCGGTCCGTCGACGATGACCGGGAGGACGCGGAAGGGTTGCAGCGGATCGCCGGTGCGCACGATCGAGACCTGGCGTGCGCCGGCATCGAACATCCGCATGGCGACGCGCTGGGCATGGGCGCGGCTGCAGAGCTGCGACCGCTTCGGGCTGGGTGTGACGGGCGGATACGGGGCGGACATGGCGATGATCCTGACGTGGGGGATGTCGGCGATCAACCGAACACCGTCTTGTGGACGCGAGTTTCGGGCTTGGGCGGCACGAGTGTCCACGCCCATTTGCGAAGGTTGCCGATCCGATATTTCGGGTAGCTGTTGCCGGGGATCGCGAGCGAGATCTTGCGGCCGCGCTTGTGGACGATGAACTCGTCTCCCTCATAGCCGTCAACGAAGGTGACCTTGCTCGGCAAGCGGATGTGCATGCCGTGTTCGAGCGGGCGTACCGGGGTCGCGAGCCGCTCGAGGCAGCGTCGGCGCCAGTCGAGCGCACCGGGATCGTCGGTATCGCCGAGCAGCGAGAGGATGCGCTCGGGGCATTCGGCCTCGCATGGCCCGGCGTGTTCGGTCAGTCGGGTAGGATTGGTGCTGCTCATGGAGTCAGCCCTGATCCCCCCGCCGAACCGCACGTGCAGCTTTCACCGCATGCGGCTCTCCACTGTGACGAACCATCACTTTGCCGTAGATCGGGCAGGCGGCCTCTGTGAGTATCCCAGTGGCATTGCTCGCACAGGACCACCGTCCTGCGGGCGCGTGCCACCTTCATTCTCACGACAAAACCGCGGTGCGAAACATCGGCCATCCCCCGGATATGGTGCACCTGACACGGAACATCGGATCGACCGCAAGCCTCGCATTGCTTGGCATTCTGACGATCAACCCAGTCCGTACGTGAGTGGGTGAACACCTGCGTCCAAGGCTGGATATCAATCCTGGACGAGGTGGCCGGATCACGTTTCAGATGAGCCAGTTTCCAGACTTTGACCGATCGGGGCTGGCCATCGACGTCGTAGCCGATGGTGAATTCCTGCCCCGTCCTCATGCGGGCCACGACCGCTCGCACATTGGTTTTGTGCTTGCTGGCCAAGGTCTTGAACAAGCTCCACCGCTGGAGAAACTCAAGCCTGTTCAGCTTGAAGCTCACATCCTTGGCGAGAGCATAGTAGTTCGCAAAACCCCGCAATTCGGCGTTGTAAGCTAGGACGATCTCAACGTCGCTGCAGCTGAGCAGCAGGCTACGATGACGCGGCTTCAACACCGACAGATCACCATAACCTTTTGCAGAAGCGAACGCGTGGACCTTCTCCCAAGGGACATGCAGCTGCATCACTTCCGACGGCGGCCTACGAAGGAAGCTGACGGAACCTTGTCGGCTCCGGACAACCCGTTGGCGTGTCGTATATGTGCGGACCTCATATCCAAGGAAGGCGGCTCCATCGCTCGCCTTGCGGATACCGCTTTTCTCCTCGGACACCGTGAGCGCCAGCGCCTCGGTCAGGAATGCCCTGACTTCGGCGAACACGCTTCGTGCATCCTCCTTGCTACCGATAACCCCAATCATGAAGTCGTCCGCGTAGCGACAGTAACGAAGTCGGCGATAACCGGGGTCCATCGCGTCTCTCGACGGGATGGACCGCTTTTGCGGCAGTAAGGTTTGGATTTTGGCCAAGGAGGCCGCAACCTTCACCTCGTCGACATTGTCTTTGGCCCGCAGCATGGGGTCAGGACATAGAACATGGGGTAATCGCGGATCGTACTGAACCCTTTTACGACTTGGACGGGCGATATCGGTGCCATCAAAGTTCGGCGCTAAGATGAAGCGCTGGTTGGGGAAGTAGCCCTGATCCTGCCTATGAC
>NZ_JAKREV010000014.1 GCF_022664465.1 Sphingomonas hankookensis
TCCGCGGCACACCCGCCAAGGTTCAAACAGTCGCTGGCGTTGACGTCAGCGGAGGAGTAAACTCGGCCAACATCTCAGATGGCAGTCATGAGAGCGTACGTTTTCGACCATCCTCTCACCGGTCCCCGAACTGGCCATGCCGCCCAAGATCAAGGCCGAACAGGTGAAGGGCTTCAGCCTCTACACCCTGCGCGCGATCATGAGCGGGCGCGGCGATGAGGTGGTCGAGCTGGCGAAGGCGAATTTGTTTCGGTGAAGGGCGTGGGCGCCCTCACTGTTCGGTCAGGTTGTCGAAAAAATCGGCAACCGAACCGCTAAGCCGCTCCATGGTGCGAGCATGGTTTTCCTCGGGAGACTGATCTTCTTCCCAGGTGTCCATCGGATGATACCAAACACTGCCGTCGTTGCGCGCGACCGAAAAGTAATTGCCGCCCCCATCCATGCCGAACGCCAAGTTATCGGCAGGGATGAGGTGTTTCTGCTGCAACGAGGTGTTGACCCGTACGATGTCCTGTTGGGCGGGTTCGAGTCCGCCTTCCGGAATGGGGAAGAGATATTCCATGACGTAATCGTCCCCGGCATCGCTGAGAAACAGCGAGCGTTCCAGCATGCCGCCATTCTGGCCATGGTAGATTGCGAGGAGAGTATTTGGGATCGGGCCTATCACGCGTTCGGCATGCAGTACGTCGTGATCGGATAAAGAGGACGAGCCGAACATGGTATGGGACATCACTCTCCTACCAGAAGGGCAAGTGCCGCATCGGGATCGTCCAAGCCGGTGGTCGTCCGGATCATATCGCGAAGCGTGTTGCGGGTGGGGTCGTCGATTTCGAAATTGTCGTTGAACAGGTTGCCGCCGCGTTCGACGATGAAATAGCGCAGCCATGTAGCCAGAAGGTTGAAAAAGGCGGGAAGATTGGGGGCGATCAGGGCGTAGGTCCAGTTTCCCTGACCATGGCGGGCATAATGGATCGCGCCGTCCGTGCCGATACTGATCGGATTCGCCGTCCAGTCGGCGATTACATAGTGGCTCGCGTCCCAGCCTGTCGACGCTTCGCCGGTGGCGGCATCGTATCGATAGCCTGCCTGGCGCTCGGCCAGTTCTTCGAGAGAATAAAGGTAGAGTTCCTCCACGACCCAAGGAAGTTCGGCGCCGGCGAGATAGCCCGTCGCCTCAATTTCTTGAGCGAGGGCATCGCCGAATATGTCGCGGTTGACTGCCTGTCCGGGTGGGGCCAAGGCGATCGGTACGCCTGCTCCTGCTCCGGCGCGGACGAGGTCCTGAACTGCTTCAGGATAGGTCATTGGGGCATGCCAGACTAATGTGGAATACCTTTATGCTACCAAATTTTTATATATGATGCGACTTCCATTTGCTAGACATGTCGTCGAGAACTTCCCTTTTTGACAGCTTCCAACAATCATTCTTCTTTGCAAAACTGTACCGAAACATATCTCTGAAACCGGTCTGCGTTTGCACGTCGACCGTTGCTTTATTGTCGGATATGTCAACTTTATCGATTACGTCGTTCTTGGGATCATAATCGCAAGGATTATTGGTAGACGGTTTATTCAAACGCTCTTCCCGCCGTTTGGCGTCGTCCCAAACGTAGCGATCGAAGATCGGCTTCAACTCGCTTATTGCCTGATCCGTCACGGCGGCAGCATTATCCCTCATAAGGGGATAAAATTTGTCGTTCCACTCCTTCATTTCTGAAGAAAAATCACGATACATTGAAGAAACTTCTTCTTCTGTCATAAACTGCTTTCTAATTGGGAAATACGCCAGAAAATATAGGTGACCCTTTTGTATCAAGAATATTATACTCTACGGCTGTAGGTCTTGTGCCACCATTAGCGTATTGATAATTTTGTTCAAAATTCACTGGTTGGTTGGTTTTTTTGACGTAGTTGGCAATTCTTGATTCAAAATCCCTGAATTGACCACGATTATAATGGGGATCTTGCGGCCAGACATAATCCTTGCCGCCGCTGCCGCCCAAATTGCTACCGCGCGAATGTCCGGCATCATCCGTAGCTTGCCCAAGCGACCGCGCCCAGGCTCGGGAAGAGGCGTTCGTATTAGTACCGGTCCCGATATCCGATGGATGGATCGTTCCCTTTACACTGGTGATCTCGCCATTGGGCCCGCGCGTGATGACGTCGCGGGTGCTGGCGGTGCATCGCGCCAAGCCATCCGGGTCGATCCATCGCAACGGATCATGGACATAGGCATGGGTGCGCAGGCCGCCGTCCACCCCGATCGGGTCGGGCGAGAGATACTGGCCGGTGTCGGGGTCGTAATAGCGGTTGAGGTTATAGTGCAGCCCGCTTTCCGCATCCTCCCATTGCCCGGGAAAGCGGAGCGCGCAGGGAGAGGTTTCGTCCCCGCCCTCCGCATCGCCCGCGTCGCGGCGTTCGCGCAGCAGGGCGCGGGCGGTGCGGGTGCGGCCCCATAGCTGGGTCTCGGCGCGCCAGCGGCATTGGCCGTCCTCGTCGAACAGGGCGTGCGGCGCGCCGAGCTGGTCGGCGACGATGGGGAGCCATTCCGCGTCCGCGGTCAGCGGCTGCGCATCCGCGCCGGCGGGGACCAGTTCCTTGGCGAGCGGGCGCAGGCCGTCAGGTTCGAAATGCCAGCGTTCGATCGACAGGCGATCCTGCCCGTCGTCGCCATCCTCACGGTGCCATGCCTCAGCCAGCGAAATGCCCTGCCAGACATAATCGACCCGCCGCGTGCCCCGACCGCTGCCGAGCAGTTCCTTGCCGACCCGCCGCCCGAACGCGTCGTAGCTATAGCGCCAGCGGGCGCCATCGGGCGTCTCCAGTCCGACCAACCGGTCGAACCCGTCCCAGCGATAGCGCCAGCAGCGCGGGCGGAAGCCGTGTTCGGACAGGATGCGTTCGACCATCCGCCCGCGCGCATCGTAGCGGAAGCGGTTGGCCCCCGCCTCCACCACGCAGTCGCGCCAGTAGCGATGCTCGCCCGCCAGCCCCTCGGCCAGGTTCATCAGCGCGTCGTAGCGATAGGCTTCGCGCGCCCCGCCGCGCTCGACCGCCACTGCCTGATCGCGCAGGTCGTAGTGGAAGCGCGTCTCACCGGTGCCCGCCGCCGATCCCGCATCGGCGATGCCGGTCAGCCGTCCGGTGCGATCCCAGTCGTAGCGGCGCAGCACCGCGTCCGGTGCCTCGCGCGTGCCCGCAAAGACCGCGACACCCCCGGCGCGCTGTTCGGCGAGGCGTCCGGCCGGATCATAGGTCTGGGCCAGCTGGAACGCGGTGCGGGTGCCGAGTGCGGCGGCCTCGCGCAGCGTTTCCAGCCCGCTGGGGTCATGGGCGAAGCGCAGCGCGTGACCGTTGCTTTCGTAGCGGCGCAGCAGCCCGGCGTCGTCGAACTGCAGCGCGGTTTCGCCGCTGGGGCTGGTGCGGCCGATACAGCGCCCGGCTGCGTCATAGCGATAGGTGACGGCGACGCCGTTCTGCTCTTCGGCGATCAGACGGCCCTTGCCGTCATAGCGGAGCGTAACGTCGGCGATCCGGCGGGGCGTATCCTCCGCCAGTTGCCACGTCGTGGCGCCGGTCATCCGGTCGGCATCGTCATAGCGATAGGTGATCGCATCGGTCCCTGCGATCACCCGGACGATACGGTCGCGATCGTCCCATTCGAAATGCTGCTCGGTCGCATCCGGCATCCGCTTGGCCAGCACACGGCCCAGCACGTCGCGGGCGTAGCGGGTCTCGCGCCCGGCCCAGTCGAGCTGCGCCTCGAGCCGGCCGGCGGCATCGTAACGGAAACGCCATTCCTGCCCGGTGGCATCGGTGATCGCCGTCAGGCGGCCCGTACCGTCATAGGCGAAGCGGGTGGTGGCGCCCATCGGGTCGACCGTCTGGCGCAGCGTGTCGAACGCGCCGTGGACGAAGCGGGTCGCCTGTCCGTCGCCCCGGATGCGCGCGGCGAGCAGCCCTTCGCCGTCATAGGCGAAGCGGGTCTCGCCGCCATCGGGCGTGCGGGCGCGGCTGACCGCACCGCGCGGATTGTCGGGCGAGCGGTCGTAGGACCAGGCGCTGGTGCGTCCGGCCGGATCGGTAAGGTCGAGCAGCCGCCCCATCCGGTCCCAGCGAAACCAGCTGGTCCGGGCGCCACCGCCTGCCGATGGCGGATCGTGGCGGGCGATCGGGCGACCGGCCGCGTTATTGTCATAGGTCGTGGTGCCGGCACCGGCGACGCTTTCCTCGACCAGCGCGCCGCGTTCGTCATAGCGCGCAGTGACCTTGACCCCGTCGGCGCCGGTCCAGGCGATGATGTTGCCGGCATCGTCGCGGGTCCACTGCGCCGCGCCGTCCGGTCCCGCAAACGCCACCAGCGCGCCCCAGCGGTCGTAGCTCCACGCCACGCTGCGCCCCGCCCAGTCGGTCTGCGCGATCAGCCGGCCGTCGCCGTCATAGGCGAAGCGCGTTTCGCGGCCCGCGGGATCAATGCGGTATTGCAACCGCTCCAGTGCGTCCCATTCGCTGATCGTGCGCGCGCCGAGCGGGTCGACCTCCTCGACCACCAGATTGTTCGCGTCGTAGCGGAAGCTGGTGACTGCACCGGTCGCATCGACATAGCGCGACAGGCGCTGTTCGGGGAAATAGAGGAACCGGTCGTCGAACATGCCGTCGCCGGTGCGTGTGCCGGTAACGCGTCCGGCGGCGTCGTACAGGATCTCGACCCGGGTCGGGCCGCTGTCTTGCCATCCGTTCAGCCAGCCTTCGGGCGAATAGCGATAATGGAACTCGCCGGTGAACGCGCCCAGCACGTCGAGCAGATGCCCGCCCGCGTCATAGCGATAGCGGACCAGCGGATCGCGCTCTCCCTCGATCCACAGCGCGCTGAGCCAGCCCTGCGGCGTGGTATCGACGCGGAAGCTCGTGCCGTCGGGTGCGCGGACCGAGCGTAGATGCCCTGCGGCATCGCGGCCGAAATCGATGCGGTTGCCGTTCCGGTCCTCGATCCCCGCCAGCAACAGCATCGCGGGGTCGCGTGCCGGCGCGAACAGCAGGAATTGCTGGCTGCGGCTGTCATAGAGGCGCAGGCGATCACGTGTCCCGGTCAGCCGGTAATAGGGTGCTTTCAGATGGCGGGCATCGACATGGGCGTCGTCCCCGATTGCGAACAGCAGCCGCTGTCCGCCGGCATCCTCGAGCAGCGCGGTACCCGCCGTGGCGTCGAGCAGCAGCCGCTGCGACCAGCTGCAGATCCACCGCGGCCCCAGCAGCCCCTCGACCCGCATTTTTCCGGGATAGGTGCGCTCGAGGCGGAGCGGCAGGAGGCCGGGATATTCGAAGTCGGTCCGCGCATCGGCATAGTCGCCGGTGACCACGTCGACCGGTTCGCCGAACAGCCGGCGCAGCGGCCCGTCGAGCAGCCCGCCCTGCCGGACCGCCGAACGCATGCCGGCGACCTCCGCCACCGACAGCAGCAGCTGTTCGGTGACCGACAGCGCGGCATCGGGCGTGCCATAGCTGCCGGTGGTATTGTCGCCGAAGATCGTCTTGCACCCCTCCTGTATCACGGCGTCGCACGACAGCTTGTGGCCGATCCGCGCCATGGGCAGGCTGTTGATGAAGACGGTCGTGCTGCCCTCGATGATCGCCGAAGGGGGCGTGCCGGGATGCTTGGTACAGGCGGCGGTGTCGGTAACGCGCGCCGCCTTCTTGCCTTCGAAAAAGACGTTGGGCGAGCCGCTGGTGATCGGGCCGGACAGGGTGGCGGTCTTCGACCCTGCGCCGGCGATGGCAGTGGTGACGAAGCCGCCTGCGGCGCCGGCACCGAAGGCGACCGCCGCGCCGACCAGCGGTGCCGCCATGCCCGCGGTACCGATGATCGCCGCCGCGCTGACCGCCACCACCGCGCCGACGACGATGCCGGCCGCGATCCCGGCGAGCAGTCCGTTGAAGGTGTTGTCGTGCGCGATCTGGTGTTCGATATGCGCGGCCTGCGGCCCTGGCGAGGCGATACGCTGCGCGCCGAACTGCTGCGCGACCCAGAAGGCGCCTTCGTCCGCATGCACCGCCTCGGCCAGCCATGCCCCGGCCATCGCGCCCGCGATCGGTGCGGCGATGCGCCCGGCAAAGCATTTCAGCGCGGTCACGCCGCCCGAAGCCCCGGCGGAATAGGCGCCGGCCGCAACGATACCGGCCGAGGCGACATGGCCGGTGGTGGCGATGGCCGACACGGTGCCGGCGTTGCTCGACGCCGCCGTCCGATCGCGCAGGTCGCGCAGCTTCTCGTCGGCACTCGGCGTCGGCGTGGGGGTCGCGGGTCCCGTCACGCGGTCGCGTCCGTTATGCGGCGGCGAAGGTGAAGGAGGTGATCGCCGCGACCAGCGCGTCGCGGGTTTCGGCCTCCAGCCCCCCCGGGATCGATCCGGTGAAGGTCAGGACCGCATTGTCGCGGTGGAGCACCATGGCCATCACCTGATGGATCGGCTTGTCACCGCTGCGCCAGGTATGTTCGAGGAAATGCGCCTCATGCCCGTCGATCCGGCCGGCGGTGTCGGCGATCGCCTCAAACCCGGCCAGCTGCGCTTTGAAATTCTGCCGCTGCTGGATCACATAATCCTGGAACGTCATGCCGAGCGGCAGCTGGTCGCGGGCGATGACGAGGTTGGTGCCCTGAACCTTCGCGTCCCGGGGCAGCAGCACGTTGATGCTCTGATCCTGCCACGGCATCGGCGCGGCAAGCGATCCTTCGGCAATCCGATACGCCATGCGTGGTGTCTCTCCGCTGTCGATCGTTACGCGCAGTGGTAGCGGCTCGGACCGGCTGCGCCTACCCTTCTTGAAAACAACCGCCTAATTCGGGTCTGCCCGTTCGGACCGGACGGGCGCAGAGGGAGGTCACGGATGCGCGGAACGGAACGCCCGGTCGTGGGGCAGATCTTCTACGTCCCCCTGTACGAAGGGGGCTATGCGTTTGGCTATGTCAGCCTGATGGACAAGACGACGATCACCTTGTGCAGCTTCTTCGACATCATAACTGAAACCCCGGAACCACCCGCTAATCTGGCCGATCTGCCGCTGGTGCTCGAGGATCTGCCGGTCGGCGGGGCGGAGTTCATGCAGCGCAAGCGTTACCCCTAGCTTCGCTGGATCGCCATCGACCAGTATATGCCGGGGGAGGTGAAAGCGAAGCATACCCGCTTCATCATGCGCTCGCGCCCGGCCTTCCAGCTGGTCGATCTTGCCGACAAGAGCAGCAAGCGGGTCGCTACTGAGGGGGAGGTCGCACGCTATCCCGACCTGTCGGTGCCTTCCCCCCGTTCACCACCAAGCAGGTCGAAAAGGCGGTCCGTCACCTCGACATCGATGCGAAGCTGATCGGGGTCGATCGCGCCGCAGGGACGGTCCACTGACGCGCTATTCCGGTTGCCCGGCGATCAGCCGCGCCCGCAACTGCCGGTAATAGCGGGCGGAGGCGACATTGCCTGCGCGGCGGTGCGCTTCGGCGGCGGCAGCGGCGCCGGCAAAACTGTTCCTAAAGGCATGTTCGGACGTATCCGCCGCCTGGTCGATATAGGGCCGCTCGGGTTCGGGCGTCGTCGCCACCATGGTGAAGCCGCCCCCGTCCAGCACGACGATGCCATAGGTCGCCTGCCCGGCGCGTGCCCGTCCGGCGAAGACGCCCGGTCCCGACCGGTCGCGTACCCGCCCCGCACCGAGCCCATCGGCCAGCCCTGCGCGGCAGGCGCCGGCCCAGCCCCCCATCACCGGTCCGCCGTCCATGGCGATGCGGCACTTCACCCCCGTTACTGGCCCCGGTGCCGCCGCGGCGAGCGGGAGGGCGAGCAGGGCAGGAACGAGCAGTTTGCGGACCATATCGTCGCCTCGACATCTTGACCTGTCGGCATGTCGACACATAGAAGCGCCGACATGCCGACTATCGCCATCATCTCGCAAAAAGGGGGCGCGGGGAAGACGACGCTCGCGCTGCATCTGGCCGCGGCCGCACAGGCGGCGGGCCGGGTCGCGCTGGTCGTCGATACCGATCCGCAGGCGACCGCCAGCCAATGGGCGGCGTGGCGCCAGGAGGCTCCGCCCGAAGTGATCGACAGCCCCCCGCCCCGCCTCGCCGCCAAGATCGCTGCGGCAAAGGAACAGGGCGCGGAGGTGATCGTGATCGACACCCCGCCGCATGCCGACAGCGCGGCGCGCGCGGCGGTGGAGGCGGCGGACCTGGTGCTGATCCCGTGCCGGCCGAGTGCGTTCGACCTGTCGGCGATCCAGACAACGGCGAAGCTGGTGCAGCTGCTGCGCCGCCCGGCCTTCGTCGTGTTCACCGCCGGGCCGCCCAATGCACCGCGCATCTATCAGGAGGCGGGCGAGCTGGTCGAGGGGTTCGGCACGCCGCCCTGCCCCGTGCTGCTGCCCGATCGCGCCGCCTATCGCCATGCCAGTGCCGAGGGGCGCACCGTCATGGAGAGCGAACCCGCTGGCAAGGCCGCCGAGGAGGTTCGCGAACTCTACAAGTGGACGTGTCGACAGCTCGACATGCCTGCTCCCCGTTTCAAAAAGGTCGCATCATGAGCCGCAAGCCGTCCTTCGCCAATTTGCGCGACCGCACCCCTGCCCCCGCCCCCGTCGCGGCCAAGCCTGCCGCCGTGACCACCGATCCGGTCGAGACCAAGGGCCCCGCGAGCCGCCAGGGACGCAAGCAGATCGCCGGATTCTTTACCCCCGACATGTCGCTGGCGATGCACATGCTGGCCCGGCGGCAGGACCGCAGCCTGCAGGCGTTGATGGCGGAAGCGTTCAACGATGTCCTTCGCAAATATGGCGAGAGCCCGATCGGCGAATGAGCGATCGGCCGGTCGACGTGTAGACACGTCATGCGGCAAAGCGGCATTTTAGGGCGATAGGGCACCGCCCCTGCACTAAAAAGCTGCCATATATGATGGACAAGCAGGAACACAGATTGCAAGAAACCGGCATGGATTTTTCACGGGAACTCCTTGCCTACGCAATTATCGGCCTGGTCGTTCTGATTGGTGCGCCATCGCTGGCGGTTGTGTTGCACCGCCGCAAACGCCGCCGGTTGCGCCAGCGCGGGATCAAGCGCTACGGTCACTGACCCGACAGGTCGACGGTTCGACTTGTCGACATGTCGGATCGACGATCGCATCGAAATAGTCGTTGCCGCCTGCATCGGCCGCCATATCCACCAGCGTCATTCCAGCATCCGCGAGCAGCGCGCGATAGCCTGCCTCGCCCAGCGATACCGATAGCCGTCCGGTCAGCGTGTCGTGCCAGCGGCACGGGGTGCGCGGTGCGCTGAACAGCAGGCGACCGCCGGGACGCAGCACGGTGGCGATCCGCGCGATGGCGGTGCGTTGATCGGCCTCGGACAGCAGGAACAGCACTCCGATCGCGACTGCGCCGTCGAACGTCCGCGCGAAGAAGCCGCTGGTCTGGACCGGTTCGCAGGCGGCGGGCGCGTCGGGCAGCGTTCTGCGAAACGCTGCCAACAGCGTCGGCGACGGATCGATCCCCGACACGGCCAGGCCGGCGTCGGCAAGGATGCGCGCGACCGGCCATCCGGTGCCGCAGCCGATATCGACCACCGATCCGCCCGGCGGCAGTTGCGCTGCCCAGCGGCGGACGACGTCGCTGCCGATCTCGCTGCGCAGGGCCGCAAAGCGATCGGCGATGGCGTCCCAGCCTGAAGAGGGATCGGGCGGTGGCATGGGTGGGCTCCGGTTCGAGGCTTGGCGCATGGTGTCATGGTGGCGGGCGACGAGTCCATGCGCTCTGCTGGAAGCGCCGTGGTTGTGGTCGAGGCGTCGAATTGTCGACATGTATGATAATCGACAATCGAGGAATGGTGGTGTCGACAGATCGACTGGTCGATCGCCCATCGATCTTGGCGTCGAGGTGGCCTCCGCAAGAAGGATTGTTCGCGCGGAGGCGCGGAGGACGCGGAGGGGTATCGCGTGGGGTTATGTGGCCCTGTTTTTGCCATCGAAGAATATGCTGCTGGTGCCGCGAGCGTGATCTCTGCGTTCTTTGCGCCTTTGCGCGAACCATCCAGCTTCTGGCGCGCTCGTACGGGATGGGTCGTGGATACTGGCATGGAGAGATACCCGCCTTGGCAAAGACGACGTATGGCGATCACCCATACCGCTGAATGAAATATCCCCGACATGTCGACATGTCAGATCGTCGGTACGGTCATCCGTAATATAGTCTCCCCGCCGTCGAGCAGCACCAGATCGCCGGCATGGCCGCGTGCGATGCGACGGGCGAGGGTCAGGCCGATGCCGGAGCCGGTCGGCTTGGTCGTATGGAAGGGCCGGAATACGCGGGCGCGGTCTGCTGCCGCAATTCCCGCGCCGGTGTCTTGGACCGTGATCGTCAACCGGTCGGTGACGGCGATCGACAGCGCGACGCGCGGCGGGGCGGGGGCGGCGAGGGCAGCTTCGGCGCCGTTCTGCAGCAGCGCCCACAGTGCCTGCACCATCTGGTCGCGATCGATGGTGGCGACCCCCTGCGCCTCGACCGACAGCGCCACCTGCCCACCGAAGCGGACCGCGAACAGCCGGGCGAGATCGTCGGCCAGTTCCTCGAGCGCGACCGGGGCCACTACCGGATCGGGCAGGCGGGCCAGCTCGCGATAGGCGCGGGTGAAGCTTTCCAGCCCCTCGACCCGGCGGGCGAGGGTGGCGAGGATGTCGCCGAGCATCGCGTCGCCTTGAGCGGCGGCCAGCACTGCGCTGTCGGCCAGCGACACGATCGGCGACAGGCCGTTGAGCAGCTCGTGGCCGAGAATGTCGATCATCTCGTCCTGCGCGCGTTCCTGCGCGGCATGTTCCTCGGCCGCGATGTCGATCAGCGCGGCGAGCCGGGTGCCGTCGCCCAAGGTAACCGCATCGATCCGCCAGCGCCGCCCGGCGTGGCGCAGATGCGCCGCCGCCGGATCGGCGAGCGCGCCCGGCGGAGCGGGGATGCGGTCGTCGGCGACGAACAGCGCGCGGGCGGCGCGGTTGATCGCGTGGACGTCGGCGCCTTCGATCCGCAGCAGGGGGACCGGGACCTGATCGAGCAGCGCGGCGATCGGCCAGTGCTGTCGGGTGGGGCGTGACGGGGCAGGGGCGGGGGCACGTCGGGTCGCGATCCAGCAGCCCAGCGCCAGCGTCCAGACGACGATGCCGACGGTGCCCAGCAGCGTGCCCCACATGCCGGCCTGCCACGCCGCCACCAGCGCCGCGCCGCCGGCGGTGAGGGTGACGCCCGAGGCGAGCGCGGCAAGCGCGCGGCGGTGTCGGAGGGTCAGCATGAGCGCTGCATCCCGCAGCGTGCCCGTACCCCGGCGGAGGCCGGGGTCCAGATGGGAAGGCCTATCCGCATCTTACTGACGTCCTCCAACTGGACCCCGGCCTTCGCCGGGGTACGGGGAGGGGGTGAGGGAAGCCATCGCCACATTCCGCGTACCCCCGCGCAGGCGGGGGGCCAGGGTTGTCCGCGACCGTCGTTCCGTTGGGCTCTGGATCCCCGCCTGCGCGGGGGTACGGATTGGGGTGGGAAGGGCGGTCGCCTCTCCTCCACCATCACCCCGGTCCCGCCTTACGTCACCCCGGCGCAGTCTGGGGTCTTCCTGTGATGGGGCGGTGTTCCTGCCGTGGGAGACCCCAGCCTTCGCTGGGGTGACGGCTTTGGGGGAAAGGATGTCCGCAGAGGCAGGTTGCGGCATCGCTACAGGAACTCCCACTCTACAACCCATGGCGCGCCATCCGGCGGTAGAGTGCGCCACGGCTGAGGCCTAGCGCGGTCGCCGCATGCGACACATTGTGATGATGTTCGCGCAACGCCGCTTCGATCACCGCGCGTTCATTGCCTTCGAGGTCGAAGCGTACCGCCGGTTCGGCGACTGCCGCGACGGACGCAGGGGCGAGCAGCGCGGCGTCGATCGAGCCGCCATCGCCGAGCAGCACCGCGCGCTCCACCGCTGCCGCCAGTCCGCGCACCTCGTCGGCCCATGGTCCGGACAGGATGCGCACTTCCGCTGCGGCGGTGAAACCCGGGACCGGGCGGCCATGGCGCGCCGCCGCCACCCGCGCGAAATGGCGGGCGAGCAGCAGCGCGTCGCCCTCGCGGACCGCCAGCGGCGGCACCGCGACCTCGACCGTGGCGATGCGCCGGGCCAGCGCCGGGGCGATCGCGGCGGCGCTGTCGGCGATGGCGATGCAGCGGGTGTCGGGGCCGAGGCGGGCGAGCAGGCGCGCCTGCGCGACGTCGCTCAACCGGTCGGGATGGCGCAGCAGCAGCACCGGCGCGTGCACGTCGATCGCGGCCCATGCCATGTCGTCACGCAGGTCGATCGTCGGCAGCGGCTGTGCGGCGTGGGCTGACGCGGCGTGGAGCGCGGCGGCGGTCAGGCCGCGTCCCGACCCGCCGGGGCCGGTTACCACCACCCCGGCGCTGGTCGGGCCGATCCGGCGAACCAGCGCGCGCAACCGCTCGATCGCCGCACTGTCGCCCAGCAGCCGCGCCGGTTCGAGCGGGGCAGGGGTGGCGGCGGGCACGGTGGCGGGGAGGGCGCGCGGGGTGGCGGCCGACGCGATGCGCGCCAGCAGGTCGGCGTTGCGCCACGGTTTCATGATGAAGTCGCGCGCGCCCGCCCGCATGGCCTCCACCGCGATCCGCACGCCGCTATGCGCGGTGATGACCACGACGGCGGCCCCCGGCTCCTCGGTCAGGATGCGGCCGAGCAGCGCCAGCCCCTCCGCCCCGTCGGTGCGGCCCGGCGCATAGTTCATGTCGAGCAGGATCACGTCGTAGCGCTTGGCCGCCAAGCGCGAGAGCGCTTCCTCCGGACCGTTGGCGGCATCAATGCGGTGTCCGCTCAGGCGCACCGCCAGCGCGATCGATTCGGCGATGCTGGCATTGTCGTCGATCAACAGCACCGACAGTCCGCTTGACGCCGCGCCGGACTGTCCATTTCCGGACAGGGTGTCCATGTCCGGACGGTCACTTAGCGGGTGATCGGTGGAATATTGATCTAATTCAGACACTTAGGATTTTCCGCCGCGATCGGTGACACTGTGTCCATGATGACCGAAGCGACACATGGCGCAAGCACTCCTGAACCGACGGCCGGCGCGGCGATGGATCGCCGCATCGCCCGTCCGGCGCGGGCATGGTGGCGGCGGCGTGCGACGTGGATCGTCGTGGCGGTGATCGTCGCTGCGGTCGCGCTGTGGCGCTTCCTGCCCGCCGCCGGATCGACCGACATCGCCGCGAGCGCGATCGAGACCGGCGAGGTGACGCGCGGCGCGTTCGACGATTACCTGCCGGTGCGCGCAACCGTCGCACCGCGGCTGACGACGTTGGTCGGGGTGTTGTCGGGCGGGCAGGTCGAGCAACTGCTGGTGCAGGACGGGGCGATGGTCGCCGCCGGACAGCCGCTCGCGACGCTCGCCAATCCCGAACTGCGGTTGGAGGTGCTGACGCGCGAGGCGGCGATCGCCAGCCAGCTGGGCAGCATTGCGGGTGAGGGGCTCGGGATCGAGCGCAGCCGGCTCGACCGTTCGGCACAGGTGGCGCAGGCCGAATATGATCTCATCAAGGCGCGCCGCGACCTCGCCATCCGCCAGCAGCTGTTCGACAAGGGCATCGTGTCCGAGGCCGGGGTGGCGGGCTATCGCGCCGAGGCGGAGTATCAGACCCGCCGTCTCGCCCAGCTGCGCGCCGGCACCAGCACCGAGGCGCGGATCACCGCGACGCAGGGGCAGCGCCTGGCGGACACGCAGGCGCGGCTGTCGGGCAATCTCGCGGCGGTGCGCGGCGGGTTGTCGGCACTGACGGTGCGCGCGCCCGCCGCGGGGCGGCTGACCAACTTCACGCTGCAACCGGGCCAGACGCTGAAGGCGGGCGATCCGGCGGGGCAGGTCGATAGCGAGGGGTCGTGGAAGCTGGAGGCCGATGTCGACGAATATTATCTCGGCCGCGTCGCCGTCGGGCAGAAGGCCAAGGCCGACGGCACGACGCTGACCGTGTCGAAGGTGCTGCCGGCGGTGAAGGAAGGGCGGTTCCGCGTCGAACTGACGTTCGACACCACCCCGCCTAATCTCAATCGCGGCCAGACGCTCGACATCCGCATTACCCTTGGCGCCGCATCGAAGGCGGTGGTCGCGCCGGTCGGCGGATGGCTGGCGGCGGACAATGGCGCCTTCGCCTTCGTCCTCGACGCCGACGGTACCCATGCGACGCGCCGCCCGGTCAAGGTAGGCCGCCGCAATCCGGAAGCGGTCGAAATCCTGTCGGGCCTGAACCCCGGCGACCGCATCGTCACCACCAACACATCGTCCGTGAAGGGCGACATCCTGAACATCCGATAGGGGGGCATATGATCCGTCTCGAGAATATCCAGCGCCGCTATGTCTCCGACGAGGTGGAGACGACCGCGCTGCACGACATCGACCTGCACGTCGAAAGCGGCGAGTTCGTCGCGATCATGGGGCCGTCGGGCTGCGGCAAGTCGACCCTGCTCAACACGCTCGGCACGGTCGACCGCCCGACCGGGGGCAAATACCTGTTCGGCGACCGCGATCTGGCGGCGATGGGCGAAAGCGATCTGGCGAAGTTTCGCGGGAGTACGCTCGGCTTCGTGTTCCAGAGCTTCAACCTGATCGACGAGCTGACGATCGAGGAGAATGTGGCGCTGGGCCTCGCCTATCGCGGCGATGCCGGCGACCGGAAGGGCCGGGTGGCGGCGGCGATGGACAAGGTCGGCATCGCGCACCGCGCCCGCCATTTCCCGCACCAGCTGTCGGGCGGGCAGCAGCAGCGCGCCGCCATCGCCCGCGCGATCGTCGGCGATCCCAAACTGATCCTCGCCGACGAACCGACCGGCAACCTCGACACCGCCAATGGCGAGCAGGTGATGAACATCCTGATGGGGCTGAATGCCGAGGGGGCGACGATCGTGATGGTCACTCACTCGCCCGCGCATGCCGACATGGCGAAGCGGCGCATCGACATGCTGGATGGGCGGATCGTCGCCAACGCCATGCGGGCGATGTGATGCGCCGGCGTGCCCAACCCACGACGTACCCCCGCGCAGGCGGGGGTCCAGAGCCCCAAGGTCCGCCGGTTCCCGCCGCCCTGGATCCCCGCCTGCGCGGGAATACGGTTCGGGGCTGGGGCCTGCTCTTCTCCCGATTTCCCTCTCCTTCGGAGACACACCCATGAAACTCTTGCCGCTAGCCCTGCTCGCCACCTCCCTCCCGACCCCCGCCATGGCGCAGGAAGCACGCAGCTTCGTCGCCGCCGGGTTCGATCGCATCGCCGCGCGCGGGTGCGACAACATCGTCGTCACGCCGGGGGCGGGCTTTGCCGTCCGGGCGCAGGGGAGCGCGGGGTCGCTGGCGGCGATCACCGTCGCGGTGCGGGGGCAGGTGCTGACCATCGCCCGTGCGCCAGGCAGCTGCGACAGCCGCGCGCGCAAACCCGCCGCGACCATCGCCATCACCCTGCCCAAACTCCGTGCGATCGACGCCGGCGGCACCGGATCGATCCGCATCGCCGCGCTCGACGCCCCGGTGTTCGAGGCGCGGGTCGGCGGTACCGGCAGCCTGACGCTGGCCGGGCTGCGCGCGACCCAGGCGAAGATCGATCTGTCGGGCACCGCCACCGCGACGGTGCAGGCCGTCGCGGTCGCCAAGCTGTCGCTCAACCTGAGCGGCACCGGGCGCATCGTCGCCGCCGGGCGTGCCGACACGCTGGCGATCGACGCCAGCGGGACTGGACATGTCGACACCTCGACACTGGTGGCGGGCGCGCTGTCGGTGCAGGCGAGCGGCACCGGCGCGGTCCGGGCGCAGGTGAACGGCCCGGCGGCGATCGACGCCAGCGGGCTGGCGCGGGTGACCGTCACCGGCCGTCCGAACTGTTCGACGTCCAAGAGCGGCCTCGCCCGCGTCACCTGCGGCTGATCGGGGGCCCCATGAACCGCTTCACGCTCCTGTCGCTCTATCGCTCGCTGGTCCGCCACAAGCTCCATGCCGCGCTCAACATCGGCGGGCTGGCGGTCGGGATCGCGGTGTTCCTGATCCTCGGCCTCTATGTCCGGTTCGAGACGAGCTATGAGACGTGGCTGCCCGATCACGACAAGACCTATGTCGTGCAGACGGTGTGGACCATGCCGGACAGCCCGATCAACGGCGCCTTTGCCTATACGATGGGCGGGCTGCTCGACCAGATGCGCGAGGATTTTCCCGGCACGGTCGGCACGCGCATCAACGGTGGTGATCGGGCGGGCACGATCCTCGCCGACGGGCGCGCGACGCGGGTCGATGCGGCACAGGTCGATCCCAGCTTCTTCTCCGTGTTCCCGCTGCCGCTGGTCGCGGGCGACCATGCGACCGCGCTGGCGCAGCCGGGCAATGTCGCGATCGATCAAAAGACCGCGCGCGCCTTTTTCGGGACGCGCGACCCAATCGGCCAGACGCTGGTCGTGTCGATGGACAAGGTGCGGTCGTACCGGGTGAGCGCGGTGTTTCGCGACCTGCCGAAGAATACCGACTTCAAGCTGTCGGTGCTAATGCCGATCGCGCAGGAATCCAAGAGCGAGAACTGGTATCATTGGGGCAGCATGGCGCTGGCCACCTATCTGCGCTTCGACACGCCCGCCGCCGCGCGCGCGTTCGAGGACAAGCTGACCGCGTTCGTCGACCGGCGGGGCAAGGAACTGGACGATTCGGGCGATCGGCCGTCGAAGATCCAGCATCTGCAACTGCTGCCGCTGACCGACCTCCACCTCGAACCGCAGGGGTCGGACAGCGGTACTGCCAAGCTGACCGTCGTCACGCTGGGGCTGGTGGGCGTGCTGACGCTGCTGATCGCGGTGGTCAATTACGTGAACCTCGCCACCGCCCGGGCGGGCCTGCGCGCACGCGAGGTGGCGATGCGCAAGGTGCTGGGGGCGGACCGGGGCGTGCTGGTGCGGCAATTCCTGAGCGAAGCGGTGCTGACCGTCGCCATCGCCGCGCTGTTCGGGCTGATCCTCGCCGAACTGGGGCTGCCACTGGTCAATGCAGCGGGCGGATTGTCGCTGACCATATCGTACGGTATCGTCGTACCCGCGCTGGCGGTGCTGGCAGTGGTCGTCGGCGTGTTGGCGGGCGTGTATCCCGCGATCCTGCTGTCGCGCTTCCCCGCCGCCGCAGTGCTCGCCTCGGCCCGCTCGCCGGGTGGCGGACGCGCGGGGACGCGGGTGCGCGAGGCGCTGGTGATCGGCCAGTTCGGCCTCGCCATCGCCTTCATGATCGGCACCGCGGTGCTGGTCGCGCAGACCCGCCATGTCCGCTCGACCGACCTCGGCTTCCAGCGCCAGTCGCTGCTGGTGCTGACCTCGACCGTCGATCCGGCGGTGCCCACCGACCGCAAGCCGTCAATCCTGACCGCGATCCGCGCGCTGCCGCAGGTGCAGGACGCCACCATCGCCAACGCGGCGATCGGCGGCAGCGGGGAAGCGAACAATACCAACGTACCGTTGCCCGGCGTCGCCGGATCGGGTCCGTCGCTGACCTGGGTGCTGGTATCCCCGCGCTTCTTCGAGACGCATGGCGCGCGGCTGCTCGCCGGGCGGTGGTTCGACGATGCGCACCAGCTCGACGATTCGACCGACCGCAAGAGCGCCGACGGCATGAACATCGTCATCAACCGCCGCGCGCTGACCCCGTTGCGCTTCCGGACGGCGCAGGAAGCGATCGGCAAGACGGTCGGCGGCAGTCGCCCGCGTACCATCATCGGCGTGGTCGACGACCTGCGCTTCGACACGCCGCGCAACCCGGTGCCGCCGACCTATTATATCTATCAGCGCCGGCCCGAAACGATCGAAACCTCGGTCACGACGATCCGGGTCAGCGGCGACCCGCGTACCGCGCTGAAATCGCTGGCGGGGCTGTGGCAGCGGATGGTGCCGCAGGTGCCCTTCACCGCGCAGACCGCGGACGAACGGTTGGCGGACTTCTACGAAGCCGACGACCGCGCCACGCGGCTGTTCGGGATCGGGGCAGGCCTCGCCGTGCTGATCGGTTGCGTCGGGCTATGGGGTCTGGCGTCGTTCAACACCGCGCGGCGGACGCGCGAGATCGGCATCCGCAAGACGCTGGGCGCGTCGTCGTCGGACATCGTCAAGCTGCTGGTCGGGCAGTTCCTGCGCCCGGTGCTGCTCGCCAACCTCGTCGCATGGCCGCTGGCGTTCCTCGCCATGCGGACATGGCTGGCGGGGTTCGAGGATGCGGTGCCGCTGTCGCCGCTGTTCTTCGTGGGCGCGAGCGTGGTGGCGGTGGCGGTCGCGGTGCTGACCGTGCTGGGCCAGTCGCTGCGCGCAAGCCGCGCTGCACCGGCCTGGGCGCTGCGGCATGATTGACGGGGGCGGGCGTGGTCGATCGCCACGCCCGCCCCGCATCGGCAGCGCGATCATTGCGGTGCCAGTTGCCCTCGTCGCTGGCCGGCCTATCATCGGCAAAATGATCGAAGCAATCCTTGCCGCATGTGAGGCTCTGACAAGGGGCTGGAAGCGGCGGTCGTCCGCCCGGTCGGGCGCATGACGGTCGATCCCCGGGACAGGGCAGGCAAGGCATCGCCGCGGGGTGTCGTGGATCGACCTTGCAAACCCGAAAAGCGCATTCTCGATACGCTCGACATCGCCGAGGTCGGGGACATCGAGATCGAGTTCGAACGGCCCGTCAGCTATCCGCGGCCGGCTGCGTTGGACTGACGAAATGCAGTGAGTCCGCGACGGCCGTTTGCTGTCATTGCGCAGGGCGATTTGCAGACGGAGGTGAGGCTCAATGTATGCCGCTGCACAGCGGTTTTTCGCACCATTGAACGACGAGAATTTTTCGGTCGCCGGCCTTGTCGAGGTCCGGGACCACGATACGGATGGCAGGCGATTTCAAAGCACACCTTACGCAAGCTGCGCTTGCCATTTCCCAGGGCTAAACAGGTAGTTAGCGGAATTTCGGGCGCGCACCGCTCCGCACTCGTTTTGCAACCGCTTCGCACCGCTTTCAAAAAGGCCGGTTTTCCGCCATTTCTAACGGTGCGGACCGGTGCAGATTTCTGCGCCCCCTCCCTAGGCCCAATTACAAAGCGGCCTGGAATCGCTTATCGAGTTCTGGTCGCAGCGCTCACCAGCCTCTCTGCTAGAAGGTTGGTTTGAAACTATCGAAAGCCGCTCGGACCGTAAGGTTTGGGTCTGAACATTACGCCCGCCTTGAGAAGCTTGCCTCTGACCAAGGCAAGTCGATGGCTGAGGTCGTACGCGCCGCTATCGTCACCTTTCTTGACGGCCAGCCCAAGCTTTCTGCAGGCGAGCGACGCCACCTGCGCGTGACCGAATATATGCAGGTCGACCTCGACGCGATCATCCAGAAAAATCACCCGGAGTTGTGTGAGATGCTGGTTCTCGAAATTTTGACGTCCCCCCTGTTTTTTAGTCCATTTTGAGCGAGAGTTTTCCGGCCTTGAGAAGCCTTCGGGCAAGGAGCTGGAAATGAGAAAATCTAGGTACACGGACGAGCAGATTGCGTTCGCGCTGAAGC
>NZ_JAKREV010000002.1:0-605521 GCF_022664465.1 Sphingomonas hankookensis
GAGCCGTCCTCACACATCGCTTGGCTGGATGACGCCGGTCGAATATGCTGCTGCCGCGGCCGCCAAAGCGACCGAATGAACGCCGGAAACTCACCTTCAGGTTGGATGAGAAACCGGGGGACCCTCACCTTGATCCAGACTATCATAGTCGATGGACCACTCAGAAGGGGGCAGCTCATGCCGAGCCGCAGGTTGATGTTGATGAGCATGTGGTCGAACGCCCACTTGTCCATCCAAAGCAACCATTGGCTGTGGTACGGTTCGGGGATGCGGGTACGGGGACCCACTACGCAGCGGGCTTCGTCCCCATTGTCCCCTGCTTCCCCACGCCATCGGGCGTACCAGCTACCCTTGAATGCATAGGTAATGACCTGGGGATTGAGGGGATCGTCCACCTCCTGGATGTGCACCCGGGTAGCGACGCCATCCGGACTGTCAGCAACCCGCTTGACCGACTTATAGGCAGTGCGCCCCTTCAGCCGCTCAAACACCTTGACCAAGTCACCGGTCACGATGAGGTGCCAGTGCAGCTGGAACAGCCCAGTTGCCGGATTATACTCACCGTCCAGATAGCCGCAGGCCCAGCCGGCAACACCGGGGTTGGCACCACACCGGCCGAGGATCACCCGCAGCTGCTGCTTCGGGACCTGCGGATCCATGTGCATCAGCTCATCGATCGTGAGTGCAAGCCCCACCGGGATTAGCGTCACCAGATAGACCCGCTCGTTCGGGACCATGCCCAATAGCTCCAGCAGTTCTGCCGTGATATAAGCCCGCATGATCCGCATATAGCGCTTGGATGCAGGCGTTTCCGGAACGATGCGACGCTGGCTGATACGTTCCGCCAGATCTTCGCAAGCTTCGCACAGCTCCAGCGGTTTGGCACCACATTGCCGGAGCCCATCGACGCGTCGGTCGTCCTCCTTCAACGCCACTTCCAGCGTTTCAAGCCCTTCAAACTGCGGGCACCGGGCGCCGTTCATGAGCCACGCGTTACCCTGGTTCACCCATGCTGAGCCGGCCATCACTGCAGCAGTTCCTGGAGGCTGGCGACGATGACCAGTCGGCGACGACCGACGCGCACACTGGCAAGGCTACCTTCGTTGATGAGCTTGTAGACAGTCGTCTTACCCATGCCGGACGCATGGACTGTCTCTGCGACGGAGATTGCAAGTCGTTCCATTTTTCCTCCTTCACCCTACCGAGATTGGCGGGGCGAAGGGGAACTTGACCAAACCGCGCTTCTAAAGCTGCTCGGAAACCTAACGGAAACTCCGTCGCGCGTTCATGGAAACCTTATGGAAACTAGCTCGGATCACGCGGTTTTAGCGTCGGTAAGACCATTTTGGCAATCTCATCGATCTGATTTATACCGAGCCGTGACTTCTCTTTTCCCTGCTGTAGTCTGAATGACAATTCCTCCTTAAGACTTGATATCGTCTTGAATTTGTCTGAGTGTAGCATCCCATCCTGAGATATGCGGACCACTTCCAACCATCCTGCGTCGCGAGCCATCACTTCGGGCGGACGACCACCTCTATTTTTCTTAACTGGTTTAAACAAGGACGGCCGAAGCCGTTCGAGGTCGCTCAGCGACAACTCGACCCCCATAATCATCCGCCGTTTGAGCGGCTTAATATTGATGGTGTACATGAACTTGCTGTACGGCCATCGCCAACGGGATCTATCGTGCGCAGCGCGCTTATCATACCGCCAGTAATTGACTGGTACGATCAGATCACGAGTAATGTCCGTAGCTTCCTTATCGGTTCGCCACGCTTTATGCATGCTGACTTCAGTCGTCGTCCAAATGGCCTCGGCTCGAGCTATCAACAATCCGTCACGAAGGAATTCGGCAACTGCTCCTTTAAAGGTTACGGGGTCTTCACCCTTTTCAACGGCGAGTTCGAGCGCTTCCGATGCCTTTATCCATCGCGTCTCAACCTGTGTTTCATCTCCCGCCATATGGCTCCCCCTGAGATAGTGTGGCTTCGTAGGGGTAAGCTCTAAGATAGAATTACGGTCCACTTTTTAAGATTACGGCATCAGAAACTTAACCCATTCTGACATCAACTCGCGGCGTCGATCAACTGCCGTTCCACGGCGATAGGCACGTTCTGCTTTATTTTGAATGGTATGCGCGAGTGCCTGCTCAACGATCTCGCGAGGATAATTGGTGGCATCACCTGCCCAATCGCGAAACGTGCTGCGGAAGCCGTGCGTCGTCACATGGCCGTAGTTCATACGACGCAGCAGCATGGCCATTGCCATGTTCGACCGCGCCGCACCGCCGATGCCAAACACCGGGGTTGCTGCAGTGAGCGACGACGGCTTCACCTGGGCCAGCACCGCCATGGCCGCATTAGACAGCGGCACGACATGTTCGGCACCAGCTTTCATGCGACCGGCTGGGACGGTCCATAGCTTTGCGTCCAGGTCGATCTCACCCCAGGTAGCGCCCAGCGCCTCGCCACTGCGGGCAGCGGTCAGTATGACAAACTCCAGGCAACGAGCTGCTAGCGCCGGACGCTGCTTCAACTGCTGGAAGAACGCAGGCGCTTCACGCCAAGGCAGTGCGGCATGATGGCCGCGTTCGACCTTTGACTGGTTTGGCAACAGCAGCGCCAGATGGCCTCGGCAGGTGGCCGGGTTCATGCTGTCGCGTGGACGAAGACCCCGCGCCTTTGCCGCGTCGAGGACCTTCTCAATGCGGCCGCGTACCCGCTTGGCAGTTTCCGCCTTCACCAGCCAGATCGGCTGCAATACCGCCAACACATCTTCGGTGCCGACGTCAGTGACGGGCACATTCTGCAACGCTGCCGCGTGGTCACGAAGACTGTTGCGCCATTGCTGCCGATGAACGGGGTTGCGCCAGCCGTCCTCGACGCTGGAGATGTATTGATCAGCAAAAGTCCCGAAGGTCAGCACCGCGAGCTCCTCCACCGGCGCTTCGGTCCCCAAAATCCCACGCGGATCCTGACCGACTGCTACCGCTTCACGCATTTCGCCGGCGATGCGGCGCGCTGTGGCCAAGCTAACCGACGACGCGGGACCGATACCGATTTCGGCCCTCTTGCCATTCGACGTAGTCATGAAGACCCACGACCGGGCGCCTCCCGTAGTGATCCGCAGATACAGGCCACCGCCGTCTGCATGACGTCCGGGCGCCTTCAACGCCGCGATTCCGCGTACCGTCAGCTTGTTCAGTGCGCGCGCCATGAGCCTTCCCGGGGGTTCGAATTCCACCGGTTTCATGCCCACTTTCAACTTGGCTTTAGGCGCATCTCGACGAACCGTCACGGACACTCGGCAATGCCAACGCCAGAATTAACCATCGTTTTTCAGTGCTTTACGGGGCTTTTGCGAACGATCGCGAACGTCAGCGAAATCAAGTCTGGCGGAAGAGGTGGGATTCGAACCCACGGAACGGTTGCCCGCTCGCCGGTTTTCAAGACCGGTTCCTTAAACCACTCGGACACTCTTCCGCGACGGCGGCCGCATTGGGCAAGATCGTCGCGTTGTGCAAGCCTTTGTCGCCGGAGGGGCTTCATCCCGTTCCTGGCCTGTGCCAATACCGTTCCAGAACGGGAGACCGGTGTGATGCGTATTGCCAAGGCGGGGTTTGCCGTCGTTCTTGCCCTGATGGCCGGGGCTTCGATGGCCGGGGCTTCGGCGTCGGCACAGGATGCGGCGGGATTTCAGTCCTATCTGCGCGACGTCGCGGTGCGGGCGCGGGCGCAGGGGGTGAGCGAGCGGACGATCGATGCGGTCCTGCCGACGCTGACCTACAACCCCCGGGTCGTCGAACTCGACCGGCAGCAGCCCGGCGCGTCGAACACGACCACCGTGTCGCGCTTCGCACCCTATCGCCAGCGTCACGTCGATGCCGCGCGGATCAATCGCGGACGGACGGCCTATACCGCGCAGCGCTCGCGATTGGCGTCGATCGAGCGCGACACGGGCGTGCCCGAGGAGATCATGGTCGCGATCTGGGGCCATGAGACCAATTACGGCAGCTATACCGGCGATTTCGACCTGCCGCGCAGCCTGGCGACGCTCGCCTATGAAGGGCGGCGGCGGTCGCTGTTCGAGCCCGAGTTCATCGCGACGCTGAAGATGATCGACCGCGGCGTGCCGCGCGAACGGTTGAAGGGCAGCTGGGCGGGCGCGTTCGGCTATCCGCAATTCCTGCCGTCGATCTACTTGCGCGTCGCGCGCGACGGCGATGGCGACGGCGTCGCGAACATCTGGTCGAACGAGGCGGATACGCTGGCGTCGATCGCCAATTATTTCGTCGATGCGGGCTGGCGCAAAGGCCAGCCCTGGGGCTTTGCGGTAAGCGTTCCGATGGGCTTCGACCGGTCGATCCTGACGCCGCGGTCGCTGTCGCCCCGCTGCCCGCGCGTGTTCGAACGGCATAGCCAGTGGCGTTCGCTCGCGGAATGGCAGGCGCTGGGCGTGACGGCCAGCGACGGGCGCCGGCTCGATCCGACGATCCAGGCGACGCTGATCGAACCCGATGGCCCGGGCGAAACCGCGTATCTGCTGACCGGAAATTATCGGGTGATTCTCGACTATAACTGCTCGAACTATTACGCGCTGTCGGTGGGGTTGCTGGCGGATGCGGTGGCGCGATGATCGGCGCGGTTCTGGGGTTGTTTTTGGCGCAGGCGGGGGCGGAAACGCCACCGCCGGTGATCCATGAGCAGCGACTGGACGAGGTCGGGCCGGTCATCGTCGGCGGGACGGATGCCAAGCTGATCCTGCGCCACCGGACACTGCCCGCGGGGAGCTTTGCCGAGGTCACGAACCTCGACGGCGGGCGGACGATCGTCGTAGAGGTACAGCCCTATCCGCAAGCGAGCGGTAGCGCGATCGGTGCGCTGTCACCCGCCGCGGGCCGGGCGCTGGGGGCAACGACGGCACCGATGGTCCGCATCCGGCCGGCGGTGCCGTCGCCCGCGGAACAGGCCGCCATCCGCATCGGATCGGTCGTGACCCGGCTCGATACGCCGCAGTTCCTGCTGGCCGCGCTGCGCAAGCGCATGGCGCCGCCTGCACCGGCGGTCGTGCCGGCAGCAGCACCCGTGCCGGTAGCGATGCCGACGGCAACGGCCACGTCCAAGCCAAGTCCCACGCCCACCGTCACACCGCCCCCCGGGCCACGCCCGACCCCGCCAAAGGAAGCCGCGCCCAAACGCACCGGCCGCTGGTTCGTGCAGGTCGCCACCCTGTCCGACGCCGCCCGCGCCGCAACCCTCGCAAAATCGGTCGACGGCGTTGTGCGTTCGGCGGGCAGGCTGTACCGGGTGCAGGCAGGCCCATTCGCCACCCGAGCCGCTGCCGAAACCGCCCGTGCCGCCATCGCGCGTCGTGGCTTCGGCGACGCCCGGACCATCGCCCAGGACTGAACGGAACCACGTGCCCCATGCGTAAGATCGCCCTTTCGAGCATCGCCGCCATCGCCATCGCCACGCCCGGCATCGCCGCCGCGCCGCCGTTCGACACGCCGGCACCGGTCGCGTTCATGACCGACCTGTCGTCGGGCGCGACGCTGTTCGCCAAGGACGCCGATCGTCGCATGCCGCCGGCATCGATGGCGAAGATGATGACCGCCTATGTCGCGTTCGACCTCATCAAGAAGGGCGAATTGAAGCTGAGCGACACGGCGACCGTTTCGCCGGAAACGTGGAAGAAGTGGCACGGCCCGCAGGCGGGTTCGACCATGTTCCTGTCGGTGAACGAGAATGTCAGCATCGAGAACCTGCTGTACGGCATCGTCGTGCTGTCGGGGAACGACGCCTGCGTCGTGCTGGCCGAAAAGATCGCCGGGTCGGAAGAAGCCTTCACGAACCTGATGAACCAGCGCGCCAAGGAACTCGGCCTCGCCAACAGCCATTTCGGCACGTCGAACGGGTGGCCCGACGAAGGGCGCACCTATGTGACCGCCCGCGACCTCGCCAAGCTGGCGACCGCGACGATCCAGAACCATCCGCAGCTCTACAAGAAATTCTATTCGAAGACCGATTTCACTTGGGGCAAGACGCTGGGCGAGGGTGCCGCGATCACGCAGGCGAACCGCGACCCGCTGCTGGGCCGCGTGCGCGGCGCCGATGGCCTGAAGACCGGCCACACCGAAGAGGCCGGCTATGGCTTCACCGGATCGGCCGAACAGGATGGCCGTCGCCTCGTCATGGTGCTGGCCGGGCTGACCAGCTCGAACCAGCGCATCGCCGAATCGGTCAAGTTCATGAACTGGGGCTTCGGCGCATGGCGCGCGCGTCCGATCGTGGCGGCGGGCAAGCGGGTCGAGACGGCCGAGGTACAGCTGGGCGATTCGTCGACCGTCGGCCTCGTCGCGCCGCGCGCACTGACCGTGACGATGCCGGCCGGCACCAATAGCCCGATCACTGCGAAGGTCGTCTATACCGGCCCGATCAAGGCACCGATCGCCAAGGGCCAGCATATCGCCGACCTGGTGATCGCATCGCCCGATACCGGCGAACAGCGCATGCCGCTGGTCGCCGAGAAGGATGTGGCCGAGGCGGGCTTCTTCGGTCGCGTCTGGGCAAGCCTGACCTCGCTGTTCGCTTGAGCGCCGGACGCTTCCTGACGCTGGAGGGCGGGGAAGGGGTCGGCAAATCGACCCAGGCCCGCGCGCTGGTTGCCGCGCTGGAAACGCGCGGCATCCACGCCGTGCTGACGCGCGAACCCGGCGGCAGTGAGGGCGCGGAGGCGATCCGCGAACTGCTGATGCAGGGAGAGGTGCGGCGGTGGAGCGCGCATGCCGAGGCATTGCTGTTCGCCGCCGCCCGCGCCGATCATGTCGAAAAGTCGATCCGGCCGCTGGTCGACGCCGGCAGCTGGGTCGTGTGCGACCGCTTCATCGACAGCACCCGCGCCTATCAGGGGGCGCAGGGGATCGACGACGCCGCGATCCTCGCGCTGCACGGGTTCGGATCGCGGGGGCTGTTGCCCGATCGGACGCTGCTGCTGTCGCTGCCCGGTGGCGAAGGCGATGCGCGGGCACAGGCGCGCGACGGCGCGGCGGCCGATCGCTTCGCCGCGCGGGGGGAGGAGTTTCACCGGTCGGTCGCGGCGACGTTCGATCGCATCGCGACGGCCGAGCCGGAGCGCGTGCGGCGGGTCGATGCGTCGGGCGACGTGGCCGCGGTGACGGCGCGCCTGATCGATGCGATCGCCGACCTGCTGCCATGACGCCGATCGGTAACGACGCCGCGCGGCAGGCGTTCGTCGCCGCCGCCGAAGGGGAGTCGCTGCACCATGCGTGGCTGCTGACCGGTCCCGAAGGGGTAGGGAAGGGCGGTTTCGCGCGCGAGATGGCGCTGCGACTGCTGGCCACCGCGCTGGATGGCCGCAGCCGGATGCGCGGCGAGATCGGCGAGGACCACCGCGTCGCCCAGCTTATCGCGGCCGGCGCGCATCCCGATTATCGCGAACTGGTGCGGCTGCCCAAGGACCCGGACAAGCCCGATCAGGATATCGCGCGCAGCATCAAGATCGATCAGGTCCGCACGCTGCAACCGTTGTTCGCGACCAAGCCGGCGCTGTCGCCCCGGCGGGTGATCGTGATCGACGCGATCGACGATCTGGAGCGGCCCGGCGCCAACGCGCTGCTCAAGAACCTCGAAGAGCCGCCGGTCGGCACGATCTTCCTGCTGGTCAGCCATTCGCCCGGCCGCCTGCTGCCGACGATCCGGTCGCGCTGTCGCCAGCTGCGGTTCGATCCGCTGAGCGACGCGGAGGTGGCGGAGGTGATCCGCTGGCAGGTGCCCGATATCGATCCGGGTGAGGTCGATGCGCTGGCCGCCGCCGCCGATGGCTCGCCGGGGCGGGCGCTGGCCTATGCCGGGCTGTCGGTCGCCGCGCTCGACCGCGATCTGGCGGAGATCGCCGACACCGGCGACACCGACAACCGCATCCGCTCGCGCCTCGCGAAGGCGCTGGCGGGCAAGACCGCGCAGCCGCGCTATGCGGTGTTCCTCGACCGGGCGCCGTCATTGATCGCCGCGACGGCGCGGCGGCGTTCGGGTCCGGCGCTGCGCGACGCGCTCGACGCCTATGAGAAGGCGCGGGCGCTCGCGGCGATGTCGCCCGCCCTGTCGCTGGTCGCGGAGACGACGGTGTTCGAGATGGCCGGGCTGGTCGCGCGACTGGCGCCCGGGCGTGGGGGCGGTTAGCTGGCTGGTAACCCTGCGTACCCCCCGAACTACCTGCGTCCCTTGCACTAGACGTCATCCCAGCGAAGGCTGGGATCTCCCCGTTGGTATACGCAGCTAGAGCCGCTTGAGGCTCCAGCCTTCGTTTGGGGCGACGTTTGCGGCGAGGAGGGCTGCTGCTATCAGGGCATGCTCCGCCGGAACATCCACTTCAGCCCCCGCATCACCCGCCTTGTTCTGTCACGCTTTGGACCCTAGAGCCTCGGACCATGTCCGAACCCTTCTACATCACCACCGCGATCCATTACCCGAACGGCCGGCCGCATATCGGCCATGCCTATGAAATGATCGCCGCCGACGCCATCGCCCGTTTCCAGCGGCAGGCGGGGCGCGACGTGTTCTTTCAGACCGGGACCGACGAACACGGGCTGAAGATGGTGAAGACCGCGCGCGACCGCGGGGTCGAGGTGCGCGCACTGGCCGACGAAATGTCCGGATATTTCCGTGATATGGCGGATACTCTGAACATTTCGTGCGATCGTTTCATCCGCACCGTCGAACCCCAGCATTATGCCGCGTCGCAGGCGATCTGGGCGGCGATGCGCGATGCGGGCGACCTGTATCTCGACCGCTACGAGGGCTGGTATTCGGTCCGCGACGAGGCGTTCTACGAGGAAAAGGAACTCGAGGAGCGCGACGGGGTGCGCCTGTCGCCGCAGGGGACGCCGGTCGAATGGACCGCCGAGGAAACCTGGTTCTTCCGCCTGTCGAAATATCAGCAGCCGCTGCTCGATTTCTATGCCGCCAACCCCGACTTCATCCAGCCCGAAAGCCGCCGCAACGAAGTGCTGCGCTTCGTCGAGGGCGGCCTGACCGACCTGTCGGTATCGCGCACCAGCTTCGACTGGGGCGTGCCGGTGCCCGACAGCCCCGGCCACGTCATGTACGTCTGGGTCGATGCGCTGACCAACTATCTGACCGGCACCGGTTATCCTGACGCGCCCAACCGCTACTGGCCCGCGGCGCTGCACCTGATCGGCAAGGACATCGTGCGGTTCCACGCGGTGTATTGGCCCGCCTTCTTGATGTCGGCGAAGTTGGCACTGCCGAAAACGGTGTTCGGCCATGGCTTCCTGCTGAACCGCGGCGAGAAGATGTCGAAGTCCACCGGCAATGTGGTCGATCCGATGCAACTGGCCGAACTCTATGGCGTCGATGCGCTGCGCTACTTTCTGCTCCGCGATATCAGCTTCGGCCAGGACGGCACCTTTTCGGGCGAGGCGATCGTCACCCGTGCGAATAGCGACCTCGCCAACAGCTTCGGCAATTTGGCCCAGCGAACCCTTTCCTTTATCGCGAAAAATCTCGAAGGCGCGCTGCCGGACGCCGGCCGCGCCGACCCGGCGGACACCGACCTGCTGGCCACGGTCCACGACGCAATAATGAGCTTTTGCGACACCTTCGCCAACTTGCAGCTGGGTCAGGCGCTGGAGGCGTGGATGCGCGGCGTCTTCGCCTGCAACCAGTATATCGACGTGCAGGCCCCCTGGGCGCTGCGCAAGACCGATCCCGAGCGGATGCATGCCGTGCTGGGCACGTTGGTCCGCGCGATCCGCGACCTCGCCATCGCGATCGAACCGGTGGTGCCGGCGTCCGCCGCCGCGCTGCTCGGACAGCTGGGACAGGCGGGGAAGGGGCATGACGCGATCGGCGACCATCGCTGGTACGCCGACGCACAGGCCGCGGGCTTCCGCATCGCCCCGCCGACCCCCATCTTCCCCCGACTGACCATCGCGGAGACCGAGCCGGCATGAAACTGGCCGACAGCCATTGCCATCTGAACTACAAGGGCGTCGCCGAGCAGCAGCGCGACGTCCTGACCCGCGCACGCGCCAGCGGCGTCGTGGCGATGCTGAACATCTCGACGCGCGAGAGCGAGTGGGACGCGGTCGTTGCGACCGCCGAGCGCGAGCATGACGTCTGGGCGACGGTCGGCATCCACCCGCACGAGGCCGACGAGCATCCGCATGTCGATACCGAACGGCTGATCGCCGCCGCGGCGCATCCGCGCGTGGTGGGAATTGGCGAGAGCGGGCTTGATTATTATTACGATCATAGCGATCGCGGGGCACAGCAGGCGAGCTTTCGCGCGCATCTGGCGGCGTGTCGCGCGACTGGGCTGCCGATCGTCGTGCATACCCGCGATGCCGAGGACGATACCGCGGCGATCCTGCGTGATGAGCTGGGGAAGGGGGCCTTTCCGGGTGTCCTGCACTGCTTCACCGGATCGGCCGAGCTGGCGCGGATCGCGATCGATCTGGGCTTCTACATTTCGATCTCAGGCATCGTGACGTTCAAGAGCGCGCAGGCGTTGCAGGCGGTGGCGCGTGATTTGCCGCAGGACCGGCTGCTGATCGAAACCGATGCGCCGTTCCTCGCCCCGGTGCCGCACCGGGGGAAGCAGGGCGAGCCGGCGTTCGTTGCCGATACCTGCCGCTTCCTGGCACAGTTGCGCGGCGAGGCGCCGGACGCGTTGGCCGATGCGACGTGGGCGAATTTCCACCGCCTGTTCGCCAAGACACTCGCATGAAAATACGCATTCTCGGCTCCGGCACGTCGTCGGGCGTGCCGCGGATCGGGAACGACTGGGGAGCATGTGACCCGAACGAACCGCGCAACCGGCGGACCCGCGTCTCGGCGTTGATCGAGCATGCGGGTACGCGTGTCCTGATCGATACCGGGCCGGACATGCGCGAGCAGTTGCTGGCCGCCGACGTCGCTACGGTCGATGCCGTTCTGTGGACGCACGACCATGCCGACCATTGCCACGGGATCGACGACCTGCGGCAGTTGTTCCACAATGCACGCGCGCCGGTTGCGGGCTTTGCGCGGGCGGACACGCTGGCCAGCCTGCAATCTCGGTTCGATTATGTATTTGCCGGCCGCGCGGGGTATCGACCGACCGTCGTCGGGACGGAACTGCCGGATCGGCTTGAGGTCGGACCGATCACCGTCCGCTGTACCGATCAGCCGCATGGCTCGATCATGTCCGCCGGGCTGCGATTCGACGCCTATGGCGGGTCGATCGGCTATGCCACCGATTTCAGCGCGGTGACGCCGGGGATGCTCGAGCTGTACCGGGGCGTCGACATCCTGATCGTCGATGCGCTGCGCGTCGCGCCCCATCCGACGCACCCGTCGCTGGCGGAAGCGATCGCGTTCGCGCGGAACTGTCGTGCCGGTCGGACCGTCCTGATCCATATGGACCATTCGATGGATTATGCGACGCTGTGTCGCGATCTGCCCGACAGGATCGAGCCGGGCTATGACGGGTTGGAACTGACGCTGTGAGCGACGATCGCGGCATCTACATCCTGATGGGGCTGTTGATGCTCATCCTGCCGCTGTCGTCCTTGCTGGCAAGGCGGCCAAAGGCTTCGGTAGTGTTGCGGGCGGTTCTGAGTTGGGGCGTGATCGTCGCTATCCTCTATGTCGCCTTCGCCAACCGGGCGCGGTTGAGCGAACTGGCAGCGAGTTTCGGCGACCGGATGGGACTGTCCGAGCAGATGGTCGAAGGCGATACGGTCCGCATCCGGCAGTCGGTCGACGGACATTTCTGGGCACAGGTTCGGTTGAATGGCATCGAGCGGCGGATGTTGATCGACAGCGGCGCGACGTCCACCGCAATATCTGAAGCGACGGCCAAGGCGATCGGCGTCACACCGCGGCGCGTGCCGCCGGTGATCCTGACAACCGGTAACGGTCAGGTCGAGGCGGCGCGCGGACGCGTCGAAACCCTGCGCATCGGCGGACTGGAAACACGCGACCTGCCGGTAGTGATCGCGCCGACGTTCGAAGACGTCGAGGTGATCGGCATGAACTTCCTGTCGCGGCTGCAAGGCTGGCGGGTCGAACGGGGTACGCTGATCCTCGACGGCAAAACCACAATCTAGTTTTACATAATGTTTATTATCGGAATGAAGCATGGCTGATATCGAGGGTCGCGGTCAGGCCGGTTTGCCGGTACCTTCTGGCGGTGTGCGGACGACGGATACCGTGGGCCGTATCGTCGCGATCATGGCACGCCTGCGCGATCCGGTTTCCGGCTGCGAGTGGGACTGTGCGCAGAGCTTCGCCACGATCGCGCCCTACACTATCGAAGAAGCCTATGAGGTCGCGGACGCGATCGAGCGTGGCGACATGACCGAGTTGAAGGACGAACTGGGCGACCTGCTACTCCAAGTCATCTTCCATAGCCGGATTGCCGAGGAAGCGGGTCTGTTCGACCTCGGCGACGTCGTCGACGCGATCAGCGACAAGATGGAGCGACGACATCCGCATATCTTCGGTGGGGCTGCAGATGGCGGGCATCATCTGTGGGAACAGGTCAAGGCGGCCGAGCGACTTGTGAAGCCTGGGCAGAGCGGTGCGTTGGCGGGGGTCGCCTTGAGTATGCCAGCGCTGGCCCGCGCCGAGAAATTGCAGAAACGCGCCGCCCGGGTGGGCTTCGACTGGCCGGATGCCAGCGGTCCGCGCGCCAAGATCGACGAAGAACTGGCCGAGGTAGAGCAGGCTGTAACGGAGGCGGAGCGGTTCGAAGAGGTCGGCGACCTGCTCTTTTCCGTCGTGAACTGGGCACGCCATTTAGGCGTCGATCCGGAAGCGGCATTGCGCGCGGCCAACGGGAAGTTCGAACGCAGGTTTGCGGCAATGGAAGCGGCTGACCCTACGTTCGCCGACCGAACGCTTGACGAAATGGAGGACGCTTGGCAGCGGGCGAAGCTATAGCCGTCTCTGGGAAGACTTGACGCCTGTTTTACCTAAGACCGCCGTCCACAGCCGGTTATCATGCTCCAATGTTCTGTTTGGCTCTGGACCCCCGCCTTCGCGGGGGTACGACCGACGGCCGAAGGCGTTAGCGGGTCAGAAACCTGTCGTAATCCGCCGGCGCCATCCGCACATCGTACAGCGCGCGGTCGTCGTCGATCCAGTGATCGGTGACCTCGCCATGCGCATGCAACCATGCTGCGCTCGCACCATCTTCCGGCGCCAACGCAATGCGATAGCGGCGATGGCCCTGCGTCAATCGGTCGCCGACGATGCGGACAAGGCGATCGACCCCCTCCCCGTTCAGCGCAGACAGCGCCACGACATCGTCACGATGCGCCGCTTCGCCGAGCATTTCGATGCGATCGTCTTCGCTTAGCAGGTCCAGCTTGTTCCAAGCCTCGAGCCGCGGAGTCGTTTCGTCGACGCCGATCTCCTTCAGCACCGCCTCGACATCCGCTGCTTGTGCCGCGGTATCAGGATGTGCAACGTCGCGGACATGGATCAGGAGGTCGGCGGACACGACCTCTTCCAGCGTCGCCTTGAACGCCGCGACCAGCTGGGTCGGCAGGTCGGAGACGAAGCCCACCGTGTCGGACAGGATCGCCTTGTCGATGCCCGGCAGCGATACCTGTCGCAGCGTCGGGTCGAGCGTCGCGAACAGCAGGTTTTCCGCCATCACGTCGGCACCGGTCAGGCGGTTGAACAGCGTCGACTTGCCGGCATTGGTATAGCCGACCAGCGCCACCACCGGCCAAGGTGCCCGTTGCCGTCGGTCACGATGCAGCGTCCGCGTCCTCGACACACTTTCCAGTTCGCGCCGCAACCGCGCCATCCGATCACGGATCAACCGGCGATCGGCCTCGATCTGCGTTTCACCGGGACCGCCAAGGAAACCGAAGCCACCGCGCTGCCGTTCGAGGTGGGTCCAGCTGCGCACCAGTCGACCGGCCTGATAATCGAGATGGGCGAGTTCGACCTGCAGCCGCCCTTCGGCCGTACGCGCCCGTTCCCCGAAAATCTCGAGGATCAGGCCGGTCCGGTCGATCACCTTGCACCCGAGCGCGGTTTCGAGATTACGCTGCTGCACCGGCGTCAGCGCCGCATCGAACACCGCGAGCTGGATATCCTCGTCCCGGACGATCTGGGTCAGCTGGTCGACCTGCCCGCTGCCGATCAGCGTCGCGGGCTTGGGTGCGCGGACACGGAACGGCACGCGGTGGCGAACCTCTACGCCGATCGCCACCGCGAGGCCGGCGGTTTCCTCCAGTCGGGCATCGGCGTCGCGCGCCGACCCGCCCATATCGGGCAGGACGACGATCGCGGTTGCGCCGCGCGCGAATTCCTGTGCGTCGCGATCGAACCCGGTGCTCAAGCCTCGTCCGCTCCGGCAGCCTGTTCCTCGGCAAGGTTCAGCGGATTTGCCGGCTGAATGGTCGACACCGCATGCTTGTAGACCAGCTGCGACATGCCTTCGCGCTGGAGCAGCATGCAGAACAGGTCGAACGCCGCGATCTGGCCCTGCAGCATCACGCCGTTCACCAGGAACATGGTGACGTTTTCCTGCGCCTTGCGTACCGCGTTCAGAAAGATTTCCTGCAGCGGCGCGTTCTTCGACGTATTTTCCGCCGCCGCCTCAATCACCGACGACAGGTCGGCGGGACCGGCGGGCATAATCGTCGAGATGGCATGCTTGTAGATGAGCTGGGACTGTCCGTCGCGACGCAGCAGCACCGAGAAATTGTCGAACCACGTCACGATTCCCTGGAGCTTCACGCCCTTGACCAGGAACATCGTGACCGGCGTCTTCGACCGGCGGAGCGAATTGAGAAACAGGTCCTGTAGTGACCCGTGCTTGTCGGCCATGGTTTGCCCTTGTTCTTGGCGGGGAATTTCCCGCATGAGTGTCTTTGACCGGCACCCGGTTGCCGCGCCCCTATGGCGCGGAACCGTAATTTAAGCCCGGCGTCGTCCGGCCGCAATGGCCGACGCGCTATTCGTCGCCGCGGGTTTCGGTGATGCCAAGCAGCTTCAGTTTACGATGCAGTGCGGAGCGCTCCATGCCGATGAAGGTCGCGGTGCGCGAAATATTGCCCGAGAAGCGCCGGATCTGCACCCGCAGATACTCGCGTTCGAACGATTCGCGCGCCTCGCGCAGCGGCGATCCCATGATCGCGCTGGCGGTGGCACCGCCGCCGCCCTCGCCCGCCGAGCCCAACACTTCGGGCGGCAGCAGGTCGATGTCGATCCGGGCGATGCGATTGCCGGGTGCCAGGATGACGGTGCGTTCGACGACGTTGCGCAGTTGGCGGACATTGCCCGGCCATTCATAGCTTTGCAGCGCGATCATCGCATCGGGTGCGACCTCAGGCGTCTGCACGCGACGTTCGTTGGCGTAATGCGCGACGAAATGCTCGACCAGCGGCGGAATGTCCTCACGCCGTTCGGCGAGCGATGGGATCTGCACCGGCACGACGTTCAGCCGATAATACAGGTCCTCTCGAAAATTGCCGTCGATGATCTCTTGCTGGAGATCGCGCGCGGTGGCGGAGACGACGCGGACGTCGACCTTCACCACGCGGGTACCGCCGACGCGGGTAAAGCTCTGATCGGTCAGCACGCGCAGGATGCGCGCCTGTGTCGCGATCGGCATGTCGGCGATCTCGTCGAGGAACAGCGTGCCGCCATGCGCCTGTTCGAGCAGGCCGGGCCGGACGAGGTTGCCCCCCTCCTCGACACCGAACAGCTCTTCGTCGACGCGTTCGGGGGTCATGCGCGCCGCGCTGACGATGACGAACGGTGCCTGCGCCCGCTGGCTCCAGCCGTGCAACAGGCGCGCGGCGACTTCCTTGCCGACCCCTGCTCCGCCGGTGATCAGCACGCGGCTGCCGGTGCCGGCGACGCGCTTGAGCGTCGCACGGACGCTGTTGATCGCGGTCGAGCTGCCGGTCAGGTCGTCCTCGCGCCCCGCCGAAGCGCGCAGCGAGGCCACCTCCTGCCGCAGCCGTTCGGTTTCCGTTGCGCGCTGGACTAGGAACAGCAGGCGTTCGGCTTCGAACGGCTTCTCGATAAAATCGACCGCGCCGCGCCGGATGGCGGCGACGGCGGTATCGATGTTGCCATGGCCGGAGATCACCAGCACCGGCAGCGACGGATCGCGGGCCTTCAGTTCGTCGAGCAGTTCGAGCCCGTCGAGACGCGAGCCTTGCAGCCAGACGTCGAGCAGGACCAGCGACGGTCGCCGCTGCGCGACGGCTTCGAGGGCGGCATCGCTGTCGGCGGCACCGCGGGTTTCATAGCCTTCGTCTTCCAGGACACCGGCCACGAGTTCGCGGATATCCGTTTCGTCGTCGACGACGAGAATGTCGAGCTTCATGCGGGCGTTCCGGTACGGGTAAGCATGGGATGGCGCGTCGTAACCTCCTGAAGATCGTCATCGCCCGCCGTGCCCGTTCCTGCCAGCGCGGCAAGGACCGAGGGGTCGAACAGGACCGATACGATCGTTCCTCCCCCCGGACGGTCGGCGAACGATATGGTTCCGAAATGTTCTTCGACGATCTTACGCACGATGGCGAGGCCGAGGCCGGTACCACCCTTGCGGGTCGTCATATAGGGTTCGGCGATGCGGTCGCGTTCGACCGGCAGGCCGATACCGTTGTCGCTGGTATCGATATACATCCGCCCCTGTGCGTCGTAGCGGACGTCGATTTCGATGCGACCGCGCTCGGCGCCTTCGGGACGGGCGGCTACCGCCTCGGTCGCGTTCTTGACGATGTTGGTCAACGCCTGTCCCAGTTGGCGACGGTCGCATACCAGCGGCGCGGGGCCGGCGGAATCGAGCACGAAATCGATATCGGGATGCGCCACCTCGTGCAGGAACAGGCTTTGCCGCGCCAGTTCGGCGATTGATTCGTGACGGAACACGGGTTTCGGCATCCGTGCGAACGAGGAAAATTCATCGACCATCCGGCGCAGGTCGCCGACCTGACGCACGATCGTCTCGGTCAGGCGGGCGAAGGTGCCGTCATCCTCGACCAGTTTGGTGCCGTAGCGGCGTTGCAGCCGCTCGGCGGCCAGCTGGATCGGGGTCAGCGGGTTCTTGATTTCATGGGCGATGCGGCGGGCGACGTCAGACCATGCGGCGCGACGCTGGTCGAGCAGCTGCTGGGTGATGTCGTCGAAGGTCAGGATGTGCTGTCCGTCGTCGCGGGTGATGCGCACCGCCAGCGTCTTCGCCTCCCCGCCCGACGCCAGCTGGATGATCGCGTCCTGCGTCTCCCCCTCTAACAGCTGATCGAGTTCGGGAGCGACATCGGCCAGCGGGCGCCCGACCAACGGGGTGCTGCCGGTCTTGAGCAAGGCGGTGGCCGAGCTGTTCGCCAGCCGCACGGTGCGGTCGGCGCCGACCGATACCACGCCGGCGCTGACGCCCGACATCACGGCCTCGATCAGGGCGCGGCGGCTGTCGATCTGCGCGTTGGCGGTGACCAGCTCGCCGGTCTGTTCCTGCAGCCGCTCGGTCATGCTGTTGAACGCGCTGGCGAGCGTGCCAATCTCGTCCTTGGTCCGCGCCATGGTCGGTTCGGGCACGCGGGCGGACAGGTCGCCATCGGCGATACGCCGGGCGGCACCGACCAGCGCACCGACTGGGCGGACGAGGCGGTCGGCCACCGCCAGCGCGACGAACACGGCAAGGCCGACGATGATGAGCGAGACGACGAAGAGGGCGATGTTCAGCCGCAGTTGGACGCTGCGCGACCGGTCGATCAGGGCTCCGTAATCGGAGAGCATCACTCGCGTTCGTTCGAGGCGCTCGGTGTAGGACGCGAGATCAATGTCACGAGCGGAATAGACGTAATAGGCGGTGCCAGGCACGCTGGTAACCGACTGCACCTGCTGGTTGCGAACACTGACATAGCTCGACTTGCCGGCCCGGAGCGCCGCGATCGATTTCGGATCAATGCTCCATCGCAGCGGGCCTTCGTAGATCGATACCGAGGCGAGCGACCGCGGGCGACCATCGGTGGGGATTTCGAACACGACCGAATCGCCAAGCGAACGCTGGACGACGCTGTTGGTGTAAAGCATCCGAAATTCGAAGCTGTCGATCGCATAGCGGTTGATTAGCAGCATACGCCCCACGTCGGAGGCGACCGCTACGTTCTGGCTGTCGACCGCCTTGAGGAATTCGTCGTACGACGACTGCGCGACTGCCTGCGCATTCTCGAAAATGCTGCGCGCACGCGGTGACGACCAGAATTCAACGCCATACTGGAACAAGAACGAGGCGACCACGGTCACTAGCAACATCGGCACGCTGGCGAGGATCGAGAACAGCGCGACGAGGCGGACGTGTAGCGTGCCAGTGCCGCCGATTTCGGAACGGGCCGCGCGCCGCTTGGCGATACGGCGGCCAATCAGCACCAAAAGTGCCATTGCCGGGATCAGATTGGCGACCAGCACGACCGCCATCAGCGACGGCGACGGAAGCCGTCCGCGGGCGCTTGGCGATCCGTCGAAGAGCAGGTAGCTGCCGATGCCGACGGCGATGGCCGCGATCAATACCGCAACCTCGATCGCCGAGAACCACCGCGCCGGGATCGATGTGGCGCGTTTCGGTTCCGTCAACGCTGCAACCATGTTGCCGTTTTACAACATTCGCGCCGCAACGCACGTCAAATCGCACCAATTCGGTGCCGCTATGGGATTATCGTTCCTTGTCCGCGTGATAGGCGCGCAACGCAGGGTCGATGCCGAGGTCGTCGAGCCGTTTGCGCAGCGTATTGCGGTTCAACCCCATCGCTTTTGCCGCACGCAGCTGGTTGTTACCGTGGCGATCGAGCATCGCTTCGATCAGCGGGCGTTCGACATCGGAGATAAGGCGGTCGTAAAGCGTGCCGTTCTCCAGCGTTGCCGGCTCTTCGCGCGCGATGCGGCGCAGCCACGTGCGCACCGCGTCGTCCAGATCGGCGTCGGGCTGCGCGATCGCCCGCGACGCGGTATCGCCCAGCGCGCCACGCAACTCGCCCGCCTCGATCGCGGCGTCGCGCCCCAGCACCGCGACGCGGCGCATCAGGTTCTCCAGCTCGCGGACGTTGCCGGGCCAGTCATGCGCTTCGAGCAGTTCGAGCGCTTCGGGGGTCAGCGTCTTGCGCGGCAGGCCGTCGCGCACCGCCTGGTCAAGGAAATGCCGGGCGAGCAGCGCGACATCCTGGCGCCGTTCGCGAAGCGCCGGCAAGGCGATCGGCACGACGTTCAGGCGATAGAACAGGTCCTCGCGGAACTGGCCCGACTGGACCTGGGCCGCCAGCGTCTTGTTGGTCGCGGCCACGATGCGGACGTCGGCGCGGATGACGCGGGCGCCGCCCACGCTGGTGAACTCGCCCGATTGCAGCACGCGCAGCAGGCGGGTCTGTGCCTCCATCGGCATGTCGCCGATCTCATCGAGGAACAGCGTGCCGCCGGCCGCCTGTTCGAACTTGCCCGCCGAGCGCTGCGCCGCGCCAGTGAAGGCGCCGCGTTCGTGACCGAACAATTCCGCCTCGATCAGTTCGCGGGGGATCGCCGCCATGTTGAGTGCGATGAACGGCGCGCGGCGACGACGGCCGAGGTCGTGGATTGCGCGCGCGACCAGTTCCTTGCCGGTGCCTGATTCGCCAGTCACCAACACGGTCAGGTCGGTCGCGACGACGCGGGCGATGACGCGGTACACGTCCTGCATCGCCGGCGAGCGACCGATCAGCGGCAGCGATGAATCGATGGCGTCGACCGGCGCTTCATCTGTCTCGCGCGTCCGCCGCGCCAGTGCCCCGCGAACCGCCAGCGCCAACGTGTCGAGGTCGAACGGCTTGGGCAGATAGTCGAACGCACCCGCCTCGGTCGCGCGGACCGCGGTGGTCAGCGTATTGCGCGCCGACAGGACGATGATCGGCAGATCGGGAAATTCGGTGGCGAGGCTCGCCGCCATTTCAAGTCCGTCGCCATCGGGCAGAACGACGTCGGTGACCAGCACGTCGGGCAGACCGCCGCGCAATTCGGCGCGAAGCTGGCCGAGCGTCGCCGCCGACTGCACGATATGCCCCTCGCGCCGCAGCGCCTGTGCGACGACCGTGCGGATCGCCGCGTCGTCGTCGACCAGCAGGATGCGTGCCGGGCCGGTCATGCGCGCGGCAGGTGGATGCGGAACACGGTCATCGGCGGATATCCTTCACGGGCATAACGGACGAGACCGCTCATTTCGCCGACCAGCTTTTCGACCATCGGCAGGCCAAAGCCCCGCCCTTCCCGCTTGCCCGAGACGAAGGGTTCGAACAGGTGGCCGGCGATATCGGCGGGCGCGCCCGGGCCGTTGTCGGTAACGGTCAGTTCGATCGGCACCGCGCGACGTTCGCCATTGCCCAGACCGTGCGACATGCCATGGCGATAGGCGGTGCCGAGGATGATCCGCGGACGGTCGGTCGCGTCGAGCGCCTCCGCCGCGTTCTTCAGCAGATTGACCATCACCTGCACGAAGGCGTCGCGATCGATCCGGACCGGGGGCAGCGACGGATCGAAGCGCTCCTCGATCGTAATGCCGCGGGCGAAGCCGGCGGCCGCGAGTTGCACGGCATGGGCGAGGACCGGGTAGATGTTCTGCGCGACCAGTTCACGCGGACGGTCGTCGGTGAAATCCTGCATCCGGTCGATCAGCGCGGCGATCCGGTCGACCTCGGCGATGATCAGGTCGGTCAGCACCGGGCGGTCGTCGCAGTCGCCCGACAACAGCTGTGCCGCACCACGGATGCCCGACAACGGGTTCTTGATCTCATGGCCCAGCATCGCCGCCGCGCCGATCGCCGCCCGCGCACCGGCGGCGTGCGACATGGCATGACCGCTGCGCAGGCCGTAGAGCATGACGATCCGCCATGCCGAACCATGCGTCGCCGGGGTTTCGTGAAAATCGACGCGCAGCCGCCCGCCCCGCTTGAGCTGCAATTCGCAGTCATAGCTGACGAAGGTGCGGCCATCGCGCTGCTCGGCATAACCAGGCGGCAGCGAGACGATCTGTTCGAGCGACAGGCCGCGCATCGCCCGGTCGGACAGGTTGAGCAGCAGTTCCGCGGCGCCATTTGCGTTGGCGATGCAGCCGGCGTCGTCGAGCACCAGCGCCGCGACCGGCAGGCCGGCGAACAGATCGGCAAAGGGCGGCATCGCCGCGCCGCCCGAGATCACGCCGCCGCGCGCGTGCACCAGGGTGCGTAGAAATCAGCGAGCATCGCCAGCACGGTGCGAGAATCGGGCTGCTGGTTCACCTTGTTGCGGAACTCTGCCGAACCGTGCAGCCCCTTGGTGTACCAGCCGATATGCTTGCGCATCATGTTGACGCCGGTTTCCTCGCCATAATGGTCGAGCATCATATGATAATGTTCGAGGATCAGGCGATATTGTTCCTCGATGGAAGGGTCGGCAGGCGCCTGTCCGCCGGACAGCGCGGCCATGACCTGCGCCAGCAGCCACGGCCGGCCATAGGCGCCGCGACCGATCATCACCCCGTCGGCACCCGACTGGTCGAGCGCGGTGCGGGCATCGTCGACCGAGCAGATATCGCCATTGACGATCACCGGCACCTTGACCGCGTCCTTGACCCGACGGACGAACGCCCAATCGGCATGGTCGCGATACATCTGGTTGCGGGTACGTCCATGGACGGTGACCATCTGCGCGCCCAGATCCTCGGCGATATGCGCCAGTTCGGGGGCGTTCAGGCTGGCATGGTCCCAGCCCATCCGCATCTTGACGGTGACCGGCACCTGCACCGCCTTAACCACCGCGGCGATCAGGTCGGCGGCTAGCGGCAGGTCGCGCATCAGCGCCGACCCGGCATCGCCGTTGGTCACCTTGCGCACCGGGCAGCCCATGTTGATGTCGATGATCGCCGCGCCCTTGTCCTCGGCGAGTTTGGCGGCCTCCCCCATCTCCACCGGCGTGCAGCCGACGAGCTGCATCGACACCGGCTCCTCGGCCGGGTCCCACATCGCCTTCTGGATCGACTGGCGGGTTTCGCGGATCGCGGCCTGGCTGGCGATCATCTCGGTGACGTTCAGCCCCGATCCATGCCGCCGCACCATCTTGCGGAACGGCAGGTCGGTGACACCGGTCATCGGCGCGAGGATAACCGGCTTGTCGATCACGACGTCGCCGATGCGGATGGGAGCTAGGTTCATGGAATGTGCCTGAAAATCGGGCAGCCTCTACCGCAAAGCGGGGTGCAGGGCAAGGCTGGCGGGGGCCCGCGGCTTAGGCTAGGCGGACGGCCATGCAGACCGGACCCACAGTCGCGCTGATCGTCGCCGCCGGTAACGGCACGCGATCGGGCAGCGCCACCCCGAAGCAGTTCGCGCCCATCGCCGGACAGGCGATGATGGCGCATGCTTATGCGGCGTTGTCCGCCCATCCGGGGATCGACCGGGTGGTGGTGGTGATCGGTGAAGGTCAGGAAGACGCGTTGCAGGCGGCAGTCGGTCCGGTCGAACATGTGATCGGCGGAGCGACCCGGCGTGAAAGCGTGGCCGCCGGCCTCGCCGCGATCGGCGATGCCGTGCGGGTGCTGATCCACGATGCAGCCAGGCCGTTCGTGCCGGATGCGGTGATCGACCGGTTGCTCGAAGCGCTCGACCAAGCGCCGGGTGCCGTGCCGGTGCTGCCGGTAGCGGACACTTTGGCACGCGGTGGTGCCGCGCTGGGCGACGTCGTGCCGCGCGATGCGTTGGTGCGGGTGCAGACGCCGCAGGCATTCGACGTGGCGGCGATCCGGCAGGCGCATGATGCCTGGGGTACCAGCGCCGAGGCGACAGACGATGCGCAGATGGTGCGCGCGATCGGGATGGACGTGGCGATGGTCGAAGGGGACCCGATGCTCGACAAGATCACCTATCCTGCCGACTTTGCATCGGCCGAGGCGCGCGCCCTGCCCGCGCTCGTGTCGCGCAGCGCCACCGGCTATGACGTCCACCGGTTGGAAGCGGGCGAGGAGTTGTGGCTGGGCGGCGTGCTGATCCCGCACGATCGCGGCCTGTCGGGCCATAGCGATGCCGACGTCGCGCTGCATGCGATCACCGACGCGCTGCTCGGCACGATCGGCGCGGGCGATATCGGCACCCATTTCCCGCCCAGCGATCCGCAGTGGCGCGGCGCCGAGTCGGGGCAGTTCCTCGCCCATGCCGCGACGCTGGTCCGGGCCGAGGGCGGGATCATCGATTTCGTCGACCTGACGCTGATCTGCGAAGCGCCCAAGATCGGCCCGCACCGCACGGCGATGCGCAGCCGGATCGCCGCGTTGCTGTCAATCGCGGAACGGCAGGTCAGCATCAAGGCGACGACCAGCGAGCGACTGGGCTTCACCGGCCGGCAGGAAGGGATCGCGGCGCAGGCGATCGCGACGATCCGGGTGCCGGCATGAAGCGCTTCGCCCCGCTGCTGGCGGTGCTTGCCTGCGCCAACGCCCCCGTGCAGTCGACGCAGGCGTGCGTGACGCCGGCCGAGGCGGAGGCGCTGGTGCTGTTCGTCGCGCCCGAACTTATTCGGCAGGCCGGCGCGCGCTGTGCCAATGCCCTGCCCCCGACCGCGTTGCTGCGGCGGACGAGTGGGTCGTTCCTCGCCCGCTACGAGGCGGAAACCGATGCCGCATGGCCGCAGGCGAAGGCGGCGCTGTCGCGGCTGACTGCACCACAGGCGATCCAGCTGCTCGATTCGTCCTTCGCCGCGCCGATCGTCGCGTCGCTGATCGCACCGATGGTGGTCGGCAATATCGATGCGGCCGACTGCCCCCGGATCGAACGTGCCGCAACCTCGTTCAGCCATTGCCGCCGCGCAACGTCGCCGGCCTGATCGTGCTGTTCGCGCAGGTTGATGCGGACCGCCCCAACCCCCAGATGCGGCTGCCGCTATGTCGGCAGGCCGCCCGGAATTGATGTGATGGACCATATCCTGCCCCCCGAACTGGTCGACGCCGCGCGCCGCGTGGTTGAGGCCAATCGCGCCGCCGGCCGCCGCATCGCGCTGGCGGAAAGCTGCACCGGCGGTCTGGTCGCCGCGGCGATCACCGAAATCCCGGGCTGCTCCGACGTGTTCGAAGCGGGGTTCGTGACCTATTCCAACGACGCCAAGGTCGAACTGGTCAAGGTCAGCTCCGACGTGATCGAGACGTTCGGCGCGGTGTCGATCGCGACGGCGTGGAGTATGGCGCAGGGTGCGCTGGAGGCGACCCAGGCCGATGTCGCGGTCGCGATCACCGGTGTCGCTGGTCCGGGCGGCGGCAGCGAGAAGAAGCCGGTCGGCACCGTCGTGTTCGCACGCGCGGAAAAGGGCGGCGATCCGGCCAAGGTCGTCGCCGATCTCCGCCAGTTCGGCGACAAGGGGCGCGGTGCGATCCGCCTTCAGGCGGCGTTGTGCGCGCTGGAACTGTTGCTGCCGCCCGAGGTCGCACCCGACGAACCGGTCGACGAGTCGCCGTAAAGCTGCGCGGCGCGGTCCTCGAACGCGCCAATCATCTTACGGAGCGCCCGGTCGAAGACTTGGCCGGCAAGCATCTCGAACACGCGGTTCTTGAACTGGAAGTCGACGGTGAAGTCGACATAGGTGCCGCCCTGCCCGTCGGCGCGAAAGCGCCAGTCGTTGTTGAGATATTTCAGCGGCCCGTCGAGATAGTCGACACGGATATGGTCCGGCCGCTCCTTCTGCACCTTCGACGTAAAGCTCTCCCGCAGGCCCTTGAACCCGACGATCATGTCGGCAATCATTTCGGTGTCGGTGTTCGAGCGCACCCGGATCGCGCTGACCCATGGCAGGAACTCGCCATAGCGACCGACATCGGCGACCAGATCGAACATCTGTTCGGGCGTGTAGGGCAGATGGCGGGTTTCGGTATGCTTCGGCATCAGGCGCGGACAACGCCCAGCTTGGCATCGCGGTTCGCCCGCATCCGTTCGAAATCATCGCCGGCGTGATAGCTCGACCGGGTAAGCGGCGACGATGCGACCAGCAGGAACCCCTTGGCCCGGGCGATCGCGGCATAGCTGTCGAACGCCTTGGGGGTCACGAAATCGATGACCTTGGCGTGGCGCGGCGTCGGCTGCAGATACTGGCCCATCGTCAGGAAATCGATGTCGGCCGAGCGCATGTCGTCCATCACCTGATGGACTTCGAGCCGTTCTTCGCCCAGCCCGAGCATAACGCCCGACTTGGTGAAGATCGACGGGTCGAGCTTCTTGACGCTCTCCAGCAGGCGCAGCGACGCGTAATAGCGCGCACCCGGGCGGATCGTCGGATAGAGCCGCGGCACGGTTTCGAGATTGTGGTTGTAGACGTCGGGGCGCGCCGCGACGATCATTTCCACCGCCGCCTCATGCTTGTTGCGGAAGTCGGGGGTCAGGATTTCGATCGTCGTGGTCGGGTTCGCGGCGCGGATCGCCTCGATCACCTTCACGAACTGCTTGGCGCCACCGTCGGGCAAGTCGTCGCGATCGACCGAGGTGATGACGATGTGGTTCAGCCCCATTGCCGCCGCCGCTTCGGCGACATGCTGCGGCTCCATCGGGTCGACCGCACGCGGCATGCCGGTCTTCACGTTGCAGAAGGCGCAGGCACGGGTGCAGGTGTCGCCGAGGATCATGACGGTCGCATGCTTCTTAGACCAGCATTCGCCGATGTTCGGACAAGCCGCTTCCTCGCAGACCGTCGTCAGGCTTTTCGAGCGCATCAGCGCGCGGGTTTCCTGCACGACCTTACCGGTCGGCGCTTTCACGCGAATCCAGTCGGGCTTGCGAATACGCTCCGGGCGGGGCAGCGGCGTCATCTCGTTCATGGGCGTCAGATAGCGATGCGCGGGCAAACGAACAACCGCCTGCAACATTCGGACGCGTCATGCGTCCTAGCGCGCGAGGGAAGAGTATAATCTATCATGGAGATTCTTTGATGCACTTCAGCGACCTCAAGGAAGGTTATTACCGCTTCCGTGGCACCGAATGGCAGCAGGAGCGCGAGCGCTGGAGCGAACTGGCGACCGGTCAGAGCCCGAAGGTAATGGTGATCGCCTGCTCGGACAGCCGAGTCGATCCGGCGACGATCTTCGGCGCACGGCCGGGCGAGATTTTCGTGGTGCGCAACGTCGCCAACCTCGTGCCGCCGTTCGAGGATGATGGCGGCCGTCACGGCGTGTCGGCAGCGCTCGAATTCGCGGTCACCAAGCTGGAGGTCGAGGAAGTCCTCGTCCTCGGCCACGGCGCATGTGGCGGCGTGAATGCGTGCCTGACGCAGGCGCTGGCCAATACCAAGCCGGGTGAAGGCGGGTTCGTAGCGCACTGGATCGACCTGCTCGACGAAGCGCGCGAGAAGGTCGTGGCGCAGCACGGCACCGGGCCGGAAGGGCAGAAGGCGCTGGAACAGGAAGGCGTGAAGGTCTCGCTGCAGAACCTGATGACCTTCCCGTTTGTCAAGGAGCGGGTCGAGGCCGGCAAGCTCAAGCTCCACGGTGCGGTATTCGCGATCGAGGATGGGCGGCTGAGCGTGCTCGAAGGCGAGAAGTTCGAGAACGCTTGATATCTAGCTCCTCCCCGCTCGCGGGGAGGAGGACCATGCGCAGCATGGTGGAGGGGGATCGCCGCCCAACGCGAGGGTATTGGAACAGGGCAACCCCTCCACCCCTCGCTAACGCGAGCGGTCCCCCTCCCCGTTCAGGGGAGGATTATTCCTTCGGGCCGTCGGCGGTCACGCGGATGTTGAGTTCGCGGAGCTGCTTTGGCGTCGCATAATTCGGCGCACCCATCATCAGGTCTTCGGCCTTCTGGGTCATCGGGAAGGTGATGACCTCGCGAATGTTCGGTTCGTCCGCCAGCAGCATGACGATGCGGTCGACGCCCGGGGCCGAGCCACCGTGCGGCGGCGCGCCGAACTTGAACGCGTTGATCATGCCCGCGAAGTTCGTATCGACGTCTTCCTGCGTGTAGCCGGCGATCTCGAACGCCTTGTACATGATTTCCGGACGGTGGTTCCGGATCGCGCCCGACGACAGCTCCACGCCGTTGCAGACGATGTCGTACTGGTAGGCGAGGATGTCGAGCGGGTTCATCGTCTCCAGCGCTTCCATCTCGCCCTGCGGCATTGAGAAGGGGTTGTGGCTAAAATCAACCTTCTTCGCGTCCTCGTCATATTCGAACATCGGGAAGTCGACGATCCAGCAGAATTCGAAGCGCTTGTCGTCGATCAGGCCCAGCGTCTCGGCAACGCGAGTACGCGCAAGGCCGGCGAGCTTGGCGGCTTGCGCTTCCTTGCCCGCGGCGAAGAACACGCCGTCGTCGGGGCCGAGGCCGAGCGCTTCGGCGATCTTCGCCATGCCTTCCTCGCCATGGTTCTTGGCGATGGGGCCGCCCCATTCGCCGCCCTTGCGGGTGGCGTAGCCTAGGCCGGCAAACCCTTCAGATTGGGCCCAGGCGTTCATGTCATCGAAGAATTTTCGGCTCTTGTCGGCGGTCTTCGGCGCCGGCACGGCGCGGACCACGTCACCCGCCTCGACGATCGAGGCGAAGCGGCCGAAGCCCGAACCGACGAACAGGTCCGACACGTCGGTGATGACCAGCGGGTTGCGCAGGTCGGGCTTGTCGTTGCCGTATTTCAGCATCGATTCGCGGTAGGGAATGCGCTGGAACGGCAGCGGCGACACGGTGCGGCCCTTGCCCTGCCAGTTGGCATATTCCTCGAACACCCCGTGCAAGACGGGTTCGATCGCGGCGAACACGTCCTCCTGCGTGACGAAGCTCATTTCAAAATCGAGCTGGTAGAATTCGCCCGGCGAACGGTCGGCGCGGGCGTCTTCGTCGCGGAAGCAGGGGGCGATCTGGAAATAACGGTCGAAGCCGGCGACCATCAGCAGCTGCTTGAACATCTGCGGCGCCTGCGGCAGCGCATAGAATTTGCCGGGATGGACGCGGCTGGGGACCAGATAGTCGCGTGCGCCTTCGGGCGACGACGCGGTCAGGATGGGGGTCTGGAATTCCGTGAAGCCCTGATCGATCATCCGGCGACGCAGCGATGCGATGACGTTCGAGCGCAGCAGGATGTTCGCGTGCAGCCGTTCGCGCCGCAGGTCGAGGAAGCGATAGCGCAGGCGGATGTCTTCCGGGTACTCGGCCTCACCGGCGACCGGCATCGGCAGTTCCTGCGCCGCCGACTGGAGCGTCGCGGCACGGGCGTAGATTTCGATCGCGCCGGTGGCGAGGTTCGGGTTCTTCGTCGCCTCGCTGCGCAACTTCACATTGCCGTCGATGGTCAGCACTGATTCGGTGCGGGCCGAGTCGAGCAGTGCCAATGCCGGCGAATCGCTGTCGGCGACGATCTGAGTGATGCCGTAATGGTCGCGCAGGTCGATGAACAGCACACCGCCATGGTCGCGCTTGCGATGCACCCAGCCCGACAGGCGGACGGTATCGCCGTCGTTCGCGTCGGTCAGCTGGCCGCAGTTATGGGTGCGATAGGCGTGCATTGAAAAACCTTCCGGCGGACTATCAAGGTAGAATTGAATTTAGAGCGGTCGCGCTTCCCTCCCCCACCCCCTTTTGTCAAGGCGCGGAACCCTTGCTATGCGGGCGTGATGCACATCCATCCGTTGATCGAAGACAGCCAGACCCTCGCTGCCCTCTGCACCCGCCTCGCCAAATCCGACTTCGTCGCGGTCGACACCGAGTTCATGCGCGAGAACAGCTATTGGCCCGAGCTGTGCCTGATCCAGATCGCCAATACCGAGGAAGCCGCCGCGATCGATCCGATGGCGCCGGGGATCGACCTGACGCCGCTGCTTACTCTGCTGACCGACAATGACGACGTGCTGAAGGTCTTCCATGCGGGGGGCCAGGATATCGAGATCGTCTATAACCTGACCGGCAAGACCCCCTTCCCCCTGTTCGATACGCAGGTGGCGGCGATGGCGCTGGGTCAGGGCGAGCAGGTCGGCTATTCGAACCTCGTCGATGCCTATCTAGGGATCACGGTCGACAAGGGCGCGCGGTTCACCGACTGGTCGCGGCGGCCGCTGGACGACCGGCAGATCGACTATGCCATCGCCGACGTGACACACCTGTCGGTGATCTTCCCCAAGATGCTGGGCAAGCTGCGCAAGACCGGGCGCGGGCTGTGGCTGGACGAGGAGATGGAGCGGATCGCCGATCCGGCGAACTATTTCAACGATCCCGAGACGGTGTGGCAGCGTATCCGCGTCAACAGCCGGAAGCCCGAGGTGCTGGGACGGTTGAAGGCGCTGGGCAAGTGGCGCGAGCTGGAGGCGCAGGGCAAGAACCTGCCGCGCGGCCGGATCGTGAAGGACGAGACGATCGCCGATCTGGCGGGCAATCCGCCGCGCCGCCAGAGCGATCTGGCCAAGGTCCGCGGGCTGTCGGCGGCATGGGCGCATAACGATATCGGCGGGCGGATGATGGAGGCGTTGGCGGGGGCCGCGCCGCTGACCGGCGACGAGCTGCCCGGACGCGACGATCGCAAGCCGTCGCTGGGCAAGGAGGGCGCGCTGGTCGCTGACCTCCTCAAGCTGCTGCTGAAAATCCGGGCGAACGAGATCAAGGTCGCGTCGCGCCTGCTGGCGCGGTCGGACGATCTGGAGGCGCTGGCCGCAGGGCAGCGCGACGGGCTGTCGATCCTGCACGGATGGCGGTTCGAGCAGTTCGGGTGCGATGCACTCGCGCTGGTCGAGGGTCAGCTGGGGTTCACCGTGCTGGGCGGAAAGCTGAAGATGACCCGAGCGGAGGTAGTCGAATGAAATTCCTGTCCCTCACCCTGACCACGCTGGCGCTGGGCGCCTGCACCACGCCGCCGCCGTCCGGCGGGGGCGAGACGGCTCCCCCGGCGCTGGGCTCCGCCTGCGACACGGCGGCGATCGCTAACCTCGTCGGCAAGCCGTTCACTCCGGCGCTGGAGGCCGATGCCAAGGCGCGGGCCAAGGTCGGAACGGTCCGGGCGATCCGGCCGGGCACGGCGGTGACGATGGACTTCCGGCCCGATCGGCTGAACATCGATATCGACGAGAAGAATATCGTGACCGGGTTCCGCTGCGGCTGAGGCACGGAAGTTGGCGAAGGTTGCGGGGCGTTATGGCCTCGCGGTGAACGATTCCGTTTAATTACAAGGACTTGTCCGTTACCGACGCGTTGGAAGTTCGCGCGGGGTTGGCGTTGCGGGCCATCACGGGGAGATCCCAGCCTTCGCTGGGATGACGTGTGGGGCACGGATCACGCGTGAGGCTGCGTCTTGCGGGTCGACGGTGTCAAAGAGCTTGCGGGAGCCTTGCAGATCGTCGGCGTGTAGGAAAGCGCTGCCTCAGCGGCTGACGAGTGCCGCTTCCATCCCCAGCGCCGCGGCCAGCGCGCGGTGGCGTTTGTGGACCGCTTCGCCGTAGAGCGCGGCGTCGGCGGGAGGGACGACCAGTTCGACCTGGGCGCGCTTGCGGCGCAGGTCGGTGCGTTGCAGCGGGGTGGCGACGCCGCCGCTGAGCCGCTGACCGAGCCGCATCGCAAGACCCCAGCGATGTGCCAACTGCAACGCGGCGGGCGAAGCCAGCTTCGCCAGCGGTTCGGGCGGATTGCCGTCGCCGCCGCACAGGCAGCTGTGAAGCGCCTGCGCCACGATCGCGCGGCCGGTCGCATCGATCGCGACCCAGTTGCCATGGAGCGCGATCTCCACGCCGCGTTCGGCGCGAAATTCGGGGTTGGCGTGCCAGCCCACATCGGCGAGCAGACAGGCGGCATGGCGCAGCCGTACGGCGGCGGGCGCGTCGTCGGGGAAGAGCGGCGCGATCCATTTGTGGAGCAGGTCGCCATGTTCGACGAACCGCCCCTGCCGTGCGCCCTCGTCATGCGCTGCGACCAGCAGCGGGTCCTGCTTGCGCACCGCCGGGGGCAGCGCGGCGTAGAGCAGCCCTTCGCGCAGGCCATAGGCCGAAATCATGGTCGTCGCGCTGCCGAGCTGGCGCGCCATGGCAGCGAGCAGCGCGGTGGCGTTGTCGAGCGTCGGCACGCGCCCGCCCGACAGGTTCGGAACCGCCTTCAGATCGGCGCGCGGGGTTTCGGTGATGATCCGCTGCAACTGCGCGATGCGGTCGAGCGACATGGTATAGCCGTGCGCGATCGGCAGGGGATAGTCGGTCAGGTGCATGTCGAGCCGCGCCAGCGTCCGCCACGACCCGCCGACGAGGTAGAAGGGCAGCCCCTTCCCCCGGCCGGTCCAGCCGGCATCGGACACCAGTCGCTGTACGACGCGATCGAGTTCGCCGGAACGCCGGTCACGGATCGCGCCGATCCGCAGCACGCCGAGCGGGAACGAGACGCGATCGCCGAGCTTGCCGTTCTTGACCCGGACCAGTTCGAGACTGCCGCCGCCGAGATCGCCGACGATTCCATCGGCGTCGGGGATGGCGGAAAGGACGCCGTATCCGGCCGCCTGTGCCTCCTCCTCGCCGGTCAGCGTTTCGACCGACAGGCCGAGCGATTCGGCAAGCGCCACCAGTTCGTGGCCATTGGCGGCGTCGCGGACGGCGGCGGTGGCGACGGTGCGGACGACATCGGCCTGCATCTCCTGCGCCAGCCATGCGAAGCGGCGCAACGCGGTGCCGGCGACGCCCATCGCCTCCGCATCGATCGCACCGGTATCGGCGAGCGAGCGGCCGAGGCCGGCGAGGACCTTTTCGTTGAACAGCGTCGCCGGCATCCGGTCCGGCCCGCCATAGACGACCAGCCGGATCGAGTTCGACCCGATGTCGATGATCGCACTATGCGCGGCGGTCACCGGCCGGCTGAGCCATGGCAGGCGGATCAAACCGCGCCGTCCCGTGCCGCACGCCATGCGCGCAACGACAGTTTTTGCGGCACGGTGGCCGACCCGCCCTCAATCGCCGCGCCGCGCCCGGAGAGCGACGGGTTGGTCATGAAATAGCGGTGGAGGTTGAACGGCTTGTCGCCCTTCGCCATGCGGCGATAGCTGCCGTCGGGACCAAGGTCCCAGCTTTGTTCGGTATCGAGGAGATTTGCGACCATCACCTGGTCCAACACCTGATCGTGCACGGTCGGGTTCGTGATCGGCAAAAGATATTCCACGCGCCGGTCGAAATTGCGCGGCATCCAGTCCGCCGACGACACGTAAACCAGCGCATCGTCGTTGGGCAGCGCTTCGCCGTTGCCGAAGCAGTAGATGCGGCTGTGTTCGAGGAAGCGGCCGACGACCGATTTGACGCGGATGTTGTCCGACATGCCCGGCACGCCCGGCCGCAGGCAGCAGATGCCGCGCACGATCAGGTCGATCTGCACGCCGGCCGCCGAGGCTTCGTAGAGCTTGTCGATCAGCGCGGGATCGACCAGCGAGTTCATCTTCAGCCAGATCGAACCATCGCCACCGGCGCGGGCACTCTGGATTTCCCCCTCGATCAACGCCTCCAGCCGGTTGCGCAGGTCGCGCGGCGAAATGGCGAGCTGTTGCAGCGATTGCGGTTCGACATAGCCGGTGATGTAGTTGAACACCTGCGCCGCATCGCGCCCGATCACCGGATCGGCGGTGAAGAAGCTGAGATCGGTATAGATGCGCGCGGTGACCGGGTGGTAGTTGCCGGTGCCGAAGTGGCAATAGGTCCGGTATCCCTGCTCCTCACGCCGGACGACCATCGAGATTTTTGCGTGGGTCTTCCATTCGATGAAGCCGTACACGACCTGCACGCCGGCGCGTTCGAGGACTGAGGCGAGGTTCAGGTTCTGCTCTTCGTCGAAGCGGGCCTTCAATTCGACGACGGCGGTCACCGACTTGCCCGCTTCCGCTGCCGCGACCAGTGCGGCGACGACGGCGGACTGCTTGCCGGCGCGGTACAGCGTCTGCTTGATCGCGACGACATCGGGGTCGGCCGCGGCTTGCTTGAGGAAGGCGAGCACCACGTCGAAGGTTTCGTACGGGTGGTGAACGACGATGTCCTTCGCGCGGATCGCCGCGAAACAGTCGCCGCCATATTCGCGGATGCGTTCGGGGAAGCGGGGGGAGAAGGGCGGGAATTTCAGGTCGGGGCGGTCCTCGGCGACCAGCATCGACAGGTCACCGATGCCGAGGAACCCGCCGGTTTCGGTGATGAGCGCATCGCTGCCGCCCATTTCGTCGCGCAGCAGCTGGACCAGTTCGTCCGAAATGCCCGATTCGATTTCGAGGCGGATGATCCGGCCACGGCGGCGGCGTTTGATCGCGGTGCGGAAGTAGAGGACGAGGTCCTCCGCCTCTTCCTCAAGCTCGATATCGCTGTCGCGGATCACGCGGAACGCAGCGGACGCGCGCACCGTATAGCCGGGGAAGAACAGGTCGGAGAAATGCCGCAGGATCGTCTCGATCGCGACGTAGCGCGCGGCCTTGCCGGGCAAGCGGACGAAGCGCGGCATGGCGGGCGGGAGCAGCACGACCTCGCGCACCTCGACATCGTCCGAGCGGCGGATCAGGTCGAACAGCATCGCCGAGCCAAGGTTCGGGATGAACGGGAACGGGTGCGCCGGGTCGAGCGCCTGTGGCGTCAGCACCGGAAAAATCTGTTCGCGGAAATAGCGGGCGAGCCATTCCTCCGTCTCGCCATGCAGCGCGTCGGCGCCCAGCACGATGACATCGGCATCGGCAAGGTCGGCGGCGATATCGCGCCAGATGCGCTGCTGGCTGTCGACCAGCCCGGCGGCGTCGACGGTGATCGCCGCCAGCTGTTGCGACGGCGTCAGGCCGTCGACCGATTCGTGGCCGACGCCCTGGTTCTGCTGTCCCTTCAGCCCCGCGACGCGGACCATGAAGAATTCGTCGATGTTCGTCGCCGAGATCGACAGGAAGCGCAGGCGTTCGAGCAGCGGATGGTCGGGGTTGCACGCTTCGTCCAACACGCGGCGGTTGAATGCCAGCCACGACAGCTCGCGGTTGAAATAGCGGGCCTCCGGCGCGGCGGCGACGGTGGTGCGGGCGGAGGGGACGGGATCGTTCACAGCAGTCGGTCCAGCAGCAACGGGTTACCGGTCAACGCGGCACGGGCGGTCGGGATCGTCAAACGGCGCATCGAGCGCAACATCGCATCTTCCTCCAGAGCTTCGACGATGCGAAGCACCGCAAGGTGGCTCCGTTCGACGCGGCGGGCAAGCCAGCGCACCAGATCGGGCGCGGCGACAAGCTCCTTCCTGTCGAAGAGATATTGCAGCAGTGTTTCGATCAGCAGGTCGTCGGGCGCCTCCAGCCGCAGCACCGGCGTCGCGCCGATGCGCGAGCGCAGGTCGGGCAGGCCGATCCGCCACAGCGGCGGCGGGGCGTCGGCGACGATCAGCAGCGGGCGTTCCTCCCCCTGCGCGCGGTTCCAGGCGTGGAACAGCTCGGTCTCGCTCCAGCGTTCGGCATCGTCGGCGATCATCCCGCCGCTGCGCGCGGCGAACGAGCGGGCGAGCAGCGTGCGGCCGGATTTGCGCGGACCGACGAGCAGTGCAGCCCTGACCGGCCATGTCGCCCAGTGATCGAGATGGTGGACGGCGGCTTCGTTCGACGGCCCCACAAGGAACAGGTCCTGCCGGGCGCCGACCGGAAGTTCGAGGGGAAGGGTAAGCTGAACCGAACCGCGAAGCAGATAGGTCATTCGGGCTGCGCACTCGCCGCCGGGGGCGTCGTCGTCGCGGCACGACGGCGGATGCGTAGCGCCCCCTCGCCCTGCTGCACCTGCCAGCCACGCGCCTCCAGCGCGGCGGCGAAGATGGCGGCATCGCCATCGAACGTCACGCGCAGGACGGATACACCGCCCAGCGCGAGGCTGGACGTCGCTGCCGAGCGGACGCCGGGAACGCTGCGCAGCGCGGCTTCGGTCGATTCGACCGCGGCGGCGGTCGGGGTGTCGGCCTGGATCGACAGGGTGACGCTTTCGGCCACCGGACCGGGCGTGGGCACGGCGGTCGGATCGAGCGTGGCGGGGTCGATCGCCTCATCCTCGACCGGGATGGCCGGCGTGCCGGGCGGCGGCGCGGCGAGGACGGTGTCGGGGCGGAGTTGTCCGGTGCGCAACGCCTGCTGATACAGCGCGTCGAGGCGGCGGACGCCTTCGTCGAGCAGCGCGGGAACGGCGTCGCCCTGTTCGACGCGCAGCGAGAAGCTGCCGAGCAGGCGGTTGTCGGGGCCGTAGCCGGCGGTGAAGGTGCCGATCACCGGACCGCCGGGCCATTGGCGGTACAGGCGGACCTGCGGGATCAGCACGTCGGACGCGCCATATTGGTTGAGGACGGTGCGCCACCAGCCGCGCCCGCGCCGCGTCACCTGTCCGGCGTTGAGCAGCAGGCCGTCGGCGCCGGTACCACTGGGGCGGACATAGTCCATCACGCTGCCCCCGGTGCGGAAGCGGGCCCATGCCGCCTGCCACGGCGTCGCGCGTTCGAACACGGTGCCGGTGCCGCCGTCCCAGATCAGCGGGACGACCAGCATCGCCGGCGAGCGTTCGGAAACGCCCGCGATGCCAAGGATCGACGCCGCGCGGCCGCGATTGAACAGGACGCCGAGGCGGGCGATATAACGCTTTGGTCCGATCTGTTCGCTTTCGACGACGATGCCGCTGACCAGCGAATCGAGCGTGCCGTCGGGCAGCGAGCGCGCCGATCCGGTCAGCCGCTGCGACAGCATCTGCCACCCCTTGCGCTGGGCAATGCGCCAGCCGGCGGTGCGCGCGGCATCAGCGGAGGGGCCGGCGACGTCGACGCGGACGCCGTTCACCTCGAACGTCCCCGATCCGTCGACCGCGGCGACGCCGCCCTGTTGCGCCACGACCGCGCCGGCGGCGACCGCCGTAAGCGCGACGGCGGCAAGGATGCGGCGGGGGCGGGACAAGGTCATCCGCGCCTTTTGACGAAGCAGGCGTGGAAATCCAAGCGCGATGTAGCTAACCGGGCGTCATGAGCAACGAAGCGGACCGCGGCGGCGGCTATACCTACGCACAGGCAGGCGTCTCGATCGCGGCGGGCAATGCCCTGGTCCGCTCCATCGGACCGCTGGCGAAGTCGACGCGGCGCCCCGGCGCGGATGCCGAGCTGGGCGGGTTCGGCGGGGTGTTCGATCCTAAGGCCGCCGGGTTCAAGGACCCGCTGCTGGTCGCCGCGAACGACGGCGTCGGCACCAAGCTGAAACTGGCGATCGAACATGACGCCCATGACGGGGTCGGCATCGATCTGGTCGCGATGTGCGCCAACGACCTGATCGTGCAGGGTGCCGAGCCGCTGTTCTTCCTCGATTACTATGCATCGGGCAAGCTGGTCGCCGACACCGCCGAGCGGGTGGTCGCGTCGATCGCCGAGGGGTGTCGGCAGGCGGGCTGTGCGCTGATCGGAGGCGAGACGGCGGAAATGCCGGGCATGTATGCCGAGGGCGATTACGACCTTGCCGGCTTCTGCGTCGGTGCGGTCGAGCGCGAGCAGTTGCTGACCGGTGACAAGGTCGCGGTCGGCGACGTTATTCTCGGCCTCGGGTCTTCGGGGGTGCATTCGAACGGGTTTTCGCTGGTACGGCGACTTGCCAGCGACAAGGGCTGGAAGCTCGACCGCCCTGCCCTGTTCGATCAGGACGTGCTGTTGATCGACGCGCTGATGGCCCCGACGAAGATTTACGTGAAGTCGCTGCTGCCGCTGTTGCGCGAGGGACGTATCCGCGGGCTGGCGCATATCACTGGCGGCGGGTTGCTAGAGAATATCCCGCGCGTACTGCCCGAGGGTGCCCATGCGACGGTCGATGCCGATGCGTGGGAACAGTCGCGGCTGATGGCGTTCCTGCAGGCGCAGGGCAATATCGAGCCCGGCGAAATGGCGCGGACGTTCAACTGCGGGATCGGCATGGCGGTGCTGGTCGCCGCCGAGGATGCGGAGAGGGTCGGCGCCGCGTTGGCGGAGGCCGGCGAAACAGTGGTGCGGATCGGTACCGTTGAGGCGGGCAAGAAGGGTTGTACCGTCAAGGGCAGCGCTGGCACCTGGAGCGCTCGCGCCGATTGGAGTGCGACGCATCTTGGCTAAACACCGGGTCGGCGTCCTGATTTCGGGGCGGGGGTCGAACATGGCGGCGCTGGTCGCGGAGGCGCAGGACGCGGATTGTCCGTACGAGGTCGTGCTGGTGGCGTCGGACAAGCCCGATGCCGCCGGACTGGCCTTTGCAGCCGAACAGGGTGTCGCAACCTTCGCCTATTCGCCCAAGGGCATTTCCAAGGCCGAATATGAGGCGGCGATCGACGGCGCGCTGCGGGCGGCGGGGGTCGAGACGATTGCGCTGGCGGGCTATATGCGGCTGCTATCGGGCGATTTCGTCGCGAAATGGCGCGACCGAATCGTCAACATCCACCCCTCGCTGCTGCCCGCCTACAAGGGGCTCGACACCCACGCCCGGGCGATCGCGGCGGGAGATGCCGAGGCTGGCTGTTCGGTGCATGTCGTCACCGAAGAACTCGACGCCGGGAGCGTATTGGCGCAGGCGCGCGTTCCGATCCTGCCCGACGATACCGCCGACACATTGGCGGCGCGGGTGCTGGTGGAGGAACATCGCCTCTACCCGCAAACGCTGGCGGAGTTTGTGACGCGATGACCGAGATGCTCGACCTGATCCGTGAAGCCGTGAAGGTGTTGCCGGCAACGCAAGAGCGCGATGCGGGCGAGGCGACGGTCTTCACGGTCGAGGGCAATGATTTCGTACGGATCGTCGGCGACAGCGCAACCGTGCGCAGCGACGATGGCTGGACGGTGATCGACGCCGATGGCGACCCCGCCGGATTGGAGGATGCGGTCGCGCACGCATGGGAACTGGCCGCGCCGCGCGCGCTGCTGGAGGCCGGCGGGCGGTGAGCAACGCCGAGGAAGCGCGCGCCGAACGGCGGCGCTGGATTACGCTGGCCGAAGGCGTGGCGGTGGCCGGAGTGGTGATCGGTGGGCTGACGCTGTGGAACAACGTGTCCGAGCGGCGCAGCGCCGAGGCAGAGCGCATTGCCGAACGCGCGTCCTCGGCGGAGGCCAAGGCTGCGCTGGCGATCGTCGCGGCTCCGGAGGGGAATGGCGAACGGCTGGTGCTGAGCGCGCCCGACCGGCGGATCGAGCGGATCGAGGTGACGTTTCCGCCGGTGTTGCAGGTATCGGCCAAGTCGGCGGTCGGCGATGTGGCGATCGCGGCGGATTGGATCCGGACGCCGGTACTGGCGATCACCGATGGCGGCGCCGATGCGCTGGAAGGCCGATTGCCCGTCGCGATCACCGCGACGTGGTGGGAAGGCGACAAGCAGCGGCAGTCGAGCGCGATCTACGATCTGGTGTTCGCGACGCATGGCCGGCTGGTCGGCGGGCGGTCGCTGGAGCTCAAGGCGCTGGCGCGGCGCGAGGCGGCGAGCGGTGGGGTCGGGCGGCGGCTGGATACGCTGTGGGGGCAGGAATTGGGGCGGTTGGCGGGGTAGGCCGTTTCCTGCCTCTTCCTTTCCTCCTTCACCTTCACCCTCATCTTTACCCCCCGTTTGCTTCGAGCGCAGGTTCGAGCCTGTCGAGAACCGTAGTCGAGAAGGGGCTGCGCCAAACGGAGCGTTCTCGACGAGGGTCGGGTCGGATTGTCCCCCGGACAATCCTGATACCCAAGCGGGGCATGGTTCACCCGACCCTCTTCTCGACAAGCTCGAAGCTGCTCGAACCAAACGGTATTGAAGTTAGGGTAGATAAGAAAAAAGCCCGCCTCCTCGTCGGAAGCGGGCCTTTCCCATTCAACCGTCGCTGAAATCAGCCGACGATTTCTTCGGGCTTGAAGAAGAAGTCGATCTCGATCTTCGCATTCTCTTCCGAATCCGACCCGTGGACCGAGTTCGCTTCGATCGATTCGGCCAGTTCCTTGCGGATCGTGCCCGCGTCGGCGTTCGCCGGGTTGGTGGCGCCCATGATGTCGCGGTTCGCCTGGACGGCGTTCTCGCCTTCCAGCACCTGCACGACCACGGGACCCGAGATCATGAACGACACGAGGTCGTTGAAGAACGGACGCTCGCGGTGGACGCCGTAAAAGCCTTCGGCCTGTTCGCGGGTCATCTGGATGCGCTTCGAAGCGACGACGCGCAGGCCGGCTTCCTCCAGCATCTTGGTGACGGCGCCGGTCAGGTTGCGGCGGGTCGCGTCGGGCTTGATGATCGAAAAGGTACGGGTAGCGGCCATGGCGGTCGCGGCTCCTGCGTTACTGGTTGGAAGGCTTGTCGCGGGTCCCCCTAGTCGGGCACCGCGCGACAGGCAAGCGTTACGCTGCCTGCTCCCAGCCGCCATCGCCCTGCCGCCAATAGCGGCGTTCGACGTCGTCGCGGTCGGCCAGCCCTTTCCACGCGGCGCGGGCGGCGGCGATGTGATCTTCGCCGAAGAAATGGAACGCGCGGTCGAACGTCAGCGCGTCGTCGCGCCAGCGGCCGTCGACGATCGCGACGTTGCGCGCGGCGTTCGTGTCGGTCGGTTCGGGGGCGATCAGGACGGATTGGAGGCTATCGTCGCCGGAACCCGCCTCGGCATGGGGCAGGAAGCTGTCGGGGGCATAGGTCCAGAGCAGCATGTCGAGGTGTCGACGTTGCTCAGGGTCGTCGGACAGCAGCAACAACCGCTCGCCATCGTCGTGCAACCGCTGCGCGATGCGCGGCAGGACGCGGTCGAGCGGGCTGCGGGTCAGGTGGTAGAAGTCGACTTTCATCGGTTTGCCCAACCGTCGTTCCCGCGCAGGCGGGAACCCATATCCGCTGACGATCGCGATGAAGCCGCAACGTCAGCGTGTATGGATTCCCGCCTGCGCGGGAATGACTTCAGCCTTCGAAATTATCCGTCACGAACCGGTCGAGCAGGCGCACGCCGAAGCCGGTCGCGCCCTTGTCGTGGTGGTTGCCGGGCTTGTCGGCCCAGACCATGCCGGCAATGTCGAGATGCGCCCAGCGGACGCCTTCGTCGATATAGCGCTTCAGGAACTGCGCGGCGGTGATCGAGCCGGCGCCGCGCGGGCCGATGTTCTTCATGTCGGCGATCGGGCTGTCGAGCAGCTTGTCATACGCCGGCGACAGCGGAAAGCGCCACAGCAGGTCGCCCGAGTCGCGCGATGCGGCGAGCAGCTGGTCGGCGAGCGAATCGTCGTTGGCGAACAGGCCGCCATGTTCGCTGCCCAGCGAAATGATCATCGCGCCGGTCAGCGTGGCGAGGTCGACGATCGTCTTCGGGCTATGCGTCTTCTGGACCCAGGTCAGCACGTCGCACAGGACGAGGCGCCCTTCGGCGTCGGTGTTGAGCACCTCGATCGTCTGGCCCGACATCGACGTGACCACATCACCCGGCCGCATCGCCTTGCCATCGGGCATGTTCTCGACCAGCCCGACGACGCCGATCACGTTCGCCTTCGCCTTGCGGGTCGCAAGCGCCTTCATCGTGCCGGCGACGGCACCGGCGCCGCCCATGTCCCACTTCATGTCCTCCATGCCGGGTCCGGGCTTCAGCGAGATGCCGCCCGTGTCGAAGGTCACGCCCTTGCCGACCAGCGCGAGGTCGATATCGCCCTCCCCCTTGCCGTTCCAGCGCATCGCGAGCAGCCGCGCTTCCTTTTCGGAGCCGAGGCTGACGCCGAGCAGCGCGCCCATGCCGAGTTCGGCCATCTGGCGGTCGTCGAGGATGGTGAGTTCGACGCCCAGCGCCTCCAGTTCGCGGCACTTTTCGACGAAGCTGACCGGATAGAGGATGTTGGGCGGATCGGTGACGAGGGTACGGGTGAGATCGAGCCCCTGGGTCAGCGCGTCGGCGCCGACGAACGCCGCGTCGATGCCGTCGGGGGCGCCGACGATGGTCAGGTCGGTCAGCGTCGGCTTGGACTTTTCGGGCAGCTTGGTGCGATAGCCATCCTGCCGCCACGCCCGCTGCGCCGCGGTGGCGGCAAAGCGCGCGACCGATGCGGCCGGCACGTCGGTACCGGTGAAATCGACGGTCAGGTCGGTCAGGCCCGAGAGCAAAAAGCGACCGGTCAGCGCCCCGCCGGCCTTTTCGAGCGCCGGGCCGTCGCCGTCGCCGATGCCGAGCAGGATGACGCGGTTGGCGCTATCGCCTTCGCCGGGCGTGAAGATCTCCGCCATAGATCCCGCCTCGCCATCGAAGCGGCCGGCCTGCGCCGCGCCGGTGACCAGCGTGGCGACCGCGCTGTCCAGCCCAGCAGCGCCGATCCGGTCCAGCCCACCAGTGGCGATGGGCAGCACGAGGGCGTTTGGGGTTCCCCGGTCGGGGGCGAAACGGATCGAGATCGACATGAGCATCCTCTAGATTTGGCGCACGCGGCGCTGGCGCCTTCTAGGCCCCTCGCGACGGGCAGGTAAAGCAGGCCTTTGGGCGATTGCGGTTCCCGCCGTGCGGTGCAATAGCGCGGAACGAACGTCCGGCAGCGGGCGGCAACGGTTTGGGGAAGCGAAACTAGTGAAGCGTTCGTTCGGGTCGCTTGCCCTTGGCCTGACGCTGGCGGTCGCGGGCCCTGCCTGTGCGCAGGACCTGCAGGATCGTGCCGCACCGCCCCCGGCCCCGGAAAGCGCATTACCGACGCCTGCGACCCAGGACGAGATCGATTTTTCGTCCGACCTGCTGGAATATGACAGCCGCGGCGAGATCGTCACCGCATCGGGCGAGGTGCGGCTGCTGCGCGACGGCAACCGGCTGCGCGCAGACCGGGTGACGTGGAACCGCCAGACCGGACAGGTCGTCGCCGACGGCAACATCGCCGTCACCAATCCCGAAGGCGACGTCGCCTATGGCGACCGGATCGAGCTGACCGACAGCCTGAAGGACGGCGTGGTCGACAACATGCTGGTCGTGCTGGACGAAGGCGGGCGGATCGCGGCCAAGCGCGGCACACGGTCGGACAACGGCGTCGTCACGGTCGAGAGCGCGGCCTATACCCCCTGTTCGGTGACCAATTCGGCGGGGTGCCCGAAGGAGCCGTCGTGGAAGATCACCGCGCTGAAGGTGCGGTACGACCCGACGCGCAAGCGCATCCGCTACACCGGCGCGGGCCTGACCATCTTCGGCCTGCCGACGATCCCGCTGCCGTCCTTCTCGCATTCGATCGGCGATGGCAGCGATTCGGGGCTGCTCGCGCCGTCGATCCGGCTCGACCGGGTCAACGGGTTGGAAGTCGCGGTCCCCTATTATTTCAACCTCGCGCCCAATCGCGACCTGACGATCACGCCGCACGTCTTCACCGCGGTACTGCCGATGCTGCAGGCCGATTACCGGTCGCTGTCGAGCAAGGGCGCGTACCGGGTGCAGGGATATGGCACGGTCAGCCGGCGCAGCGACGACCTGGTGCTGGGCATCGTGCCGACGGGCAGCGAACAGTCGTTCCGCGGCTATGTCGATGCGGTCGGGCGGTTTCAGCTGAACCCGAACTGGGCCGTTTCGGGGTCACTGCGTTATACGACCGACCAGACGTTCCTCCGTCGCTACGACATTTCGCGCGACGACCGGCTGCGCAACAACGTGACGGTCGAGCGGATCGATCGCGATTCGATGCTGACGATCAGTGGCTGGGCGGTGCAGACGCTGCGCGTCGGCGACGATCAGGGGATGCAGCCGATCGCGCTGCCCGAGATCGATTACCGCCGCCGCTTCAACGGGCTGCTCGGTGGTATCGCGCAGGTCCAGCTGAACACGCTGGCGATCAGCCGCAGCGAGGGACAGGACACGCAGCGCGCCTTCGCCGCCGCGCGCTGGGACCTGACCCGCTACACGCCGCTGGGGCAAGAGGTGACCTTCACCGCCTATGCCCGTGCCGATGCCTATAATACGCGCGATACGATCGATACCGCGGTGCTGAGCTATCGCGGCGACGAAGGCTTTACCCCGCGCGGGATCGCGGCGGTGGCGGTCGACGTCCGCTGGCCGTTCGTCGGCGCGATCGGGCGCGGCACGCAGCGGATCAGCCCGCGGGTGCAGCTGGTAGCGTCGCCCAAGATCGCCAATCTGGCGGTGCCGAACGAGGATGCGCGCGCGGTCGACCTAGAGGATTCGAACCTGTTCGCGCTCAACCGCTTCGCCGGGTACGACCGGTTCGAGGATTCGTCGCGCGTCACTTACGGCCTTGACTATGCGCTCGACCTGCCCGGCGTCGCGGTACTGGCGACCGTCGGCCAAAGCTATCGCGCGAGCGAGCGGGCGAGCATCCTGCCGAGCGGGACCGGGCTGGACGACCGCTTTTCGGATATCGTCGGCCGGACCGACATTCGGTTCCGCGAATTCGTGACCTTCACCCATCGTTACCGGCTGGACAAGGACGGGGCGAAGCTGCGCCGTAACGAGCTGGACGCGACGATCGGCAGCCGGCGGACCTATCTGCAGGTCGGGTATCTGCGGCTCAACCGTGATATCGACGAGCTGGAGGATTTGCAGGACCGAGAGGAAGTACGCGTCGCCGGACGTGCCGCGTTCGGGCCGTTCTGGTCGGGCTTTGCCTCCGCCACCGTCGACCTGACCGACAAATCGGAAGATTCGCTGTCGCTGGCGGACGGGTTCGATCCGATCCGCCACCGGGTCGGCGTCCAGTATGAGGACGACTGCCTGCGGCTGGGCCTGACGTGGAAGCGCGATTACCAGCGTATCGGCGACGCGCGCAACGGCAGCAGTTATCTGGTAACGCTGGCGTTGAAGAATTTGGGGCGATAAGGCTCTGTTCAGGCGCGGCGGGCCATGAATTTGCCCGAATGATGCGGCACCGCCCCGATCACGCGCGCATGGGATATGACGACCAAGTGACCAAGAACATCGTGACTATCGGCCGTATCGGCCGTTCGATTGCCGGTTTCGCCGCCGTTGCCGCCGCCGCCACGCTGGCCGCGCAGACGGTCCGCGATACACAGGAGGTGCCGGGTGCCAACCTGAACCTGCCGGGCAACCCGACGATCTTCGGCAAGCTGGACCCCAATATCCGCAAGCCGACCGCCATCGTGAACGACACGGTGCTGACCGGCACCGACGTCGACCAGCGCATGGCGTTGATCGTCGCGCTGAACGATTTCAAGCTGAGCGATGCCGATCGCGAAGTCTTGCGCGCACAGGTCGTGCGCCAGCTGATCGACGAGACGCTGCAGATCCAGCAGGCGAAGGCCAAGGACATCACCGTGACCACGGCGGAGCTGGAGCAGAGCTTCAACCGCCTCGCCAAACAGCGGTTCAACCAGACGCCGGACCAGCTGCGCGCCTATCTGCGCACGGTCGGGTCGTCGGACCGCTCGCTGCGTCGCCAGATCGAGGGCGAGCTGGCGTGGAGCCGGTTGCTGCGCAAGCAGGTCGAACCGTTCGTCAACGTCGGCGAAGAGGAAGTCGCCGCGGTGATCGCACGCATGGAAGCGTCGAAGGGCACCGAGGAATACAGCCTCCGCGAAATCTACATGGCGGCAAACCCCGACCGTGCACCCGAGGTGCAGGCCGGCATGCAGAAGATGATCGAACAGATTCGGCAGGGCGCGCCGTTCGAATATTTCGCCCGCAACTTCTCCGAAGCATCGACCCGCGCCGTCGGCGGCGACCTGGGCTTCGTGCGGCTGAACATGCTGCCCGACCAGCTGCAACGCGCCGCGACGCAGATGCAGGTCGGCCAGATCGCCGGACCGATCGAGGTGCCGGGCGGCTATTCGATCCTGTACCTTGCCGACAAGCGGCAGGTGCTGATGGCCGATCCACGCGATGCGAAGCTGGCGTTGCGTCAGCTGTTCCTGCCCTTCCCCGCCGGCACGTCCGAAGCGCAGGCGAGCGCGAAGGTCGCCGCCTTTACCGAAGCGACGCAGGGTATCCGCGGCTGCGGCGACGCGACCAAGATCGCGCAGGCGCAGAAGGCCGAAGTGGTCGACAACGACGCGGTCGTGCTGCGCAGCCTGCCGCCGGCGTTGCAGGACATCATCCTGAAGCTGAACGTCGGGCAGGCTACCCCGCCGTTCGGATCGCCCAAGGACGGCGTGCGCGTGCTGGTGCTGTGTGGTCGCGAAGACCCCCGCACCGCCGGCATCCCATCGGCGCAGCAGATCCAGCAGGGGCTGGAGCAGGAACGCGTCAACCTGCGCGCCCAGCGCATGATGCGCGATCTGCGGCGCGATGCGGTGATCGAGTATCGTTGAGGGGACGGGCGCGATGCGACCGCTCGCTCCCCTTGCCCTGTCGATGGGCGATCCCGCCGGGATCGGGCCCGAAATCATCGCCAAGGCGTGGGAGCGACGCGAAGCCGCCTCGTTGCCCTGCTTCTTCGCAGTCGGCGATGTGCGCGCGGTATCGGCGGTGTGGAACGGGCCGGTCGAGCGGATCGACGATCCGCGCGATGCCGCCCGCGTTTTCGGCCGGGCACTCCCGGTCGTGTCGGTGGTCGATGGCGATGCGATCATACCCGGCAAACCCGATATCGGCGGCGCGCGCTGTGCGCTGCAATCGCTCGAACTCGCCGCCGGGCTGGCGCGATCGGATGCAGCATCGGGGCTGGTGACGGCACCGGTGTCGAAGGCCGAGCTGTACCGCATCGGTTTCGACTATCCGGGCCAGACCGAGTTCGTCGCCGAACGCTGCGGCGTGGCGCGCGAGAATGCGGTGATGATGCTGGCCGGACCGACGCTGCGCGTGGTGCCGATCACGATCCACGAGCCGCTGGCGCGTGTGCCGATGGCGCTGACGACCGACCTGATCGTCGCACGGGCGCGGGCGACGGCGCGTGGGCTGACGCGCGATTTCGGGATCGACGCCCCGCGCCTCGCGCTGGCCGGGATCAACCCGCACGCCGGCGAAGGCGGCGCGATCGGACGCGAGGAGATCGAGGTGATGCTGCCCGCGATCGAGCAGTTGCGCGCCGAGGGAATCGATATCGTCGGGCCACTGGCGGCCGACACGATGTTCCATCCGCGGGCGCGGGCGCGCTACGATGCGGCCTTGTGCGCGTATCACGATCAGGCGTTGATTCCGATCAAGACGCTGCATTTCGACGACGGGGTCAACATCACGCTGGGGCTGCCGATCGTGCGGACCTCGCCCGATCATGGCACCGCGTTCGATATCGCCGGGCAGGACATGGCCGAACCGGGCGCGATGATCGCCGCAATCCGCATGGCCGGGGCCGCCGCCGCGCGTCGCGCCACCGCATGAGCATCGCGCCGGTCACCGACCTGCCGCCGCTGCGCGAGGTCATCAAACGGCACGACCTGTCGGCGAACAAGGCGCTGGGACAGAATTTCCTGTTCGACCAGCAACTGCTCGACCGGATCGCGCGGGTGCCGGGCGATCTGCACGATCAGGAGGTGCTGGAGGTCGGGCCCGGTCCGGGCGGGCTGACGCGGGCGCTGTTGCTGGCGGGGGCGAAGGTCACCGCGATCGAGCGCGACCGACGCTGCATCCCGGCGCTGGAGGAACTGGGCGCGGCGTTTCCGGGGCGGCTGCGCGTGATCGAGGGCGATGCGCTGGAGATCGATGCGCCGTCGCTGTTCGAAGGGCGGCCGCATATCGCGTCCAATCTGCCCTATAATGTCGGCACTGCGCTGTTCGTCGGGTGGCTGTCGGCCGAGTGGCGGCCGTGGTGGCAGAGCCTGACGCTGATGTTCCAGCGCGAGGTCGCCGACCGGATCGTGGCGCAGGCGAATGACGACGCCTATGGCCGGCTGGCGGTGCTCGCCCAATGGCGCAGCGCCGCGCGGATCGCGATGCCGGTGCACCGCAGCGCCTTCACCCCGCCGCCCAAGGTCATGTCGGCGGTGGTCCATGTCGTGCCGACCGATGCGCCGGACGGCGTGGCGCTGAAGGTGCTGGAACGGCTAACGGCGGCGGCGTTCGGGCAGCGGCGCAAGATGCTGCGGCAGAGCCTGAAGGCGGTGCCGGGGGCGATCGAGGCGGCGGAAACGGTAGGGATCGACATGACGCGGCGGGCGGAGACGGTGTCGGTGGCCGAGTTCGTGGCGTTGGCTCGGGTGTTGTCGGTTTAGGAAGTTTAGGGGTTCGCGCAGAGGCGCCGAGACGCGGAGGGGTTGCGTTTGCGGCGACGCCATCCGCGCCAGCGGCCTTATCGGACTTGTCAGCCGAGGACGAACGTCTGCCGTTCGCGGGCCTTTCGCCCGGAACACAACCCCTCCGCGTCTCCGCGTCTCCGCGCCTCCGCGCGGACCCATTCTTCTTTTTGCTACGTGTCAGACTGGCGGAGCGTATCGCAACCGGGTTACCCCAGCCTGCGCTGGAGTGACGACCGAGATCACTGCGGCGTGGCCGGCGCGGGCGTGCCGGGAACCGCCGGCGGCGTTTGTTGTGCGGTGGCGGTGATCGGCGGACCTTTCGCGATGACCGCGGCCAGCTCGTTCGCGGCCGGGCACATCGCGCCGCAGACGGTTTTCAGCTTGGCCAGCGTGTCGCGTGCGCGAGTCACGGCGCCCTTCTGGACCAGTGCCTCGCCCTCGCCCTTCAACGCCACCACATCGTTCGGTTCGAGGCTCAGCGCCTCGCGGTACAGGCGGATCGACTTGCCCGGCAGGCCCTGCGTGCGGGCGATATCGGCGAGGGTGATATAGGCCGCACGGTTGCGCGGGTCGACGACCAGCGCGCTTTCGATCAAGCCGGTCGCAGCGGCTGTGTCGCCCGCCGCTTGCGCGGCGCGACCCTGTTGCAGCAGCGCCATCGAGCGCGGATCGACCTGATTATCGGGACGCTGGCCGCTGAGCGAGGTCGACGCGCAAATCAGCGCGAGCGCGCCCGCGACCGAAACCGAGGTGAACCGCATCAACTTCTCCGACCAGGCGACAGGCGTACTCATCCCCGGCCGAGGCGTGCGACGAAGAAACCGTCGGTTGAATCGGATGCCGGGGTCAGGCGCATGCCCGGACCGTGGACGCGCCCGCGCGGCAATGCAAGCGGCAGCGCGCGCCAACCGGCGTTGCGCGCCAGAAACGCATCGACCTGTCCCCGCCCCTCGTCGTCGAGCAGCGAGCAGACGACATAGGTGATCGTACCGGTCGGCGCGGTCAGACCGGCCGCGACGTCGAGCAGCCGCGCCTGCGTCGCGACCACCCGGTCGAGCCGATCGGGCGTCAGCCGCCAGCGGGCCTCTGGATTGCGGCGCCATGTGCCGGTGCCAGAACAGGGCGCGTCGACCATGACCCAGTCGGCCTGCCCCGCGACATCGTCGAGCATCGCGCTTTCCTTGCCCGGATCGAGCAGGCGCGGTTCGGCGATCGTCACACCGGCGCGCGCGGCGCGGGGGGCGAGGCGCGAGAGGCGGGGACGGTCGGTATCGGTGGCGAGGATGCGCCCCTCCCCGGCCATCTGCGCGGCGATCGCCAGCGTCTTGCCGCCGCCGCCCGCGCACAGGTCGATCGCGAAGCCGCCGGGCTCGGCACAGGTGGCGAGCGACACGATCTGGCTGCCGAAATCCTGCACCTCCGCACGGCCGTCGCGCAGGATTTCGCTGTCGGGCAGGGTATCGGCGGGGAGGCGGATGGCGTCGGGCAAATCGGGCGCGGGATCGCCGCCCAGTTCGGCCAGAACCTCGGTCCGTTCGGCCCGCAGGCGATTGACGCGCAGGTCGAGCGGGGCACGGTCGAGCAGCGCCGCGAGTTCGCTATCGTCCAGCCCGGCGGCGTGGAACGCATCGACCAGCCATGCCGGTGCCAGCCCCGGTTCGGCGCGCGGCTCGTCGGCGGTGATCGGTGCAGGGCCGTAGGACGATCCATCGAAGGTCGCCGCCAGTTCGGGATCGGCATCGGCCAGCGCCACGATCGCCGACCGTGCCGTCGCGGGTACCGGCCCGAAGCGGCGGACCGCGTCATAAGCCAGCGTGCGGACCGCGCGCCGGTCCTTCGACCCGGCATAGCGACGGGCGGCGAAGAAGCGCTTGGCGATCTGATCCGCCGCCGCACCGCCGGTGCGCGCGGCGTCGAGGATCGCATCGACCAGATCGATCGTAGCCTGGGTACGCGCAGCCGGGTTCATGCCAACATCTTCCGAAACATCATGCGCGACGCTACCAACATAACGTAGATCAAGCTAGCGGTGCAAATATACCGGTGTGCCATGGTCCGTGAATGCACGCCGCGGGATATCGGCACGGGCATGCCACCACGGCGCGACAAAAGCCGGGCCGTGGCAACGCTCCGCCCGGTCAGCGCGTCGGGTAGTTCGGCGCTTCGCGGGTTATCGTCACGTCGTGGACATGGCTTTCGCGCAGGCCCGCATTGGTGATGCGGACGAAGCGGGCGCGCTCCTGCAGCTCGGTGATGGTGTGCGACCCGGTATAGCCCATCGCCGCCTTCACGCCGCCAACCAGCTGGTGGATGACGTCCTTGGCTGGGCCCTTGAACGCGACCTGTCCTTCGATCCCTTCGGGAACGAGCTTCAGCTGGTCCTTGATATCCTGCTGGAAATAGCGGTCGGCCGAACCTTTGGCCATCGCCCCGACCGAGCCCATGCCGCGGTAGCTTTTGTACGCGCGGCCCTGATACAGGAAGGTCTCGCCCGGCGCTTCTTCGGTTCCCGCCAGCAGCGATCCGATCATCACCGCCGATGCGCCGGCGGCCAGCGCCTTGGCGACGTCGCCCGAGGTGCGGATGCCGCCATCGGCGATCACCGGTACGCCGGTCCCCGCCGCCGCCTTTGCCGCATCCATTACCGCGGTCAGCTGTGGCACGCCGACGCCGGCGACGACGCGGGTGGTGCAGATCGATCCCGGCCCGATGCCGACCTTGATGCCGTCGGCACCGGCATCGATCAGCGCACGGGTGGCGTCGCCAGTCGCGACGTTGCCGGCGATGACCTGAACGTGCGGTGCGATCGCCTTCACCCGCTTCACCGCTTCGGCGACCTGCCGGTTATGGCCGTGCGCGGTATCGATGACGATCAGGTCGCATTCGGCCTCGATCAGCGCCTCGGTGCGTTCATAGCCCGTGTCACCGACCGTGGTGGCGGCGGCGACGCACAGGCGACCGGCGCCGTCCTTGGTCGCGTTCGGGTAGGTCACCGCCTTTTCGATGTCCTTGACGGTGATCAGGCCTACGCAATTATACGCGTCGTCGACGACCAGCAGCTTCTCGATCCGACGGTGATGGAGCTGGCGACGCGCTTCTTCCTGCGAAACCCCGATACGGACGGTCGCGAGGTTCTCGTGCGTCATCAGCTCGGCGACGGGCTGGTTCGGGTTTTCGGCGAAGCGGACGTCGCGGTTGGTCAGGATGCCGACCAGCTTGCCCGAGTTTTCGACCACCGGGATACCGCTGATCCGGTGGCGCTGCATCAGCGCGCGCGCGGCGCTGAGCGGGGCGTCGGCAGCGATGGTGATCGGGTTGACGACCATGCCGCTTTCGAAGCGCTTGACCGCGCGGACCGCCGCGACCTGTTCCTCGACGGTCAGGTTGCGGTGAAGCACGCCGATCCCGCCCAGCTGCGCCATGACGATCGCCATGTCCGCCTCGGTTACGGTGTCCATGGCGGACGACAGGAACGGGATGTTGAGCGCCAGATTGCGGGCGACGCGGGTGCGCGGGTCGGCCTGGCTGGGCAGCACGTCCGATTCCTGCGGAACCAGCAGCACGTCGTCGAAGGTCAGGCCGAGGGTGATATCCATGGGAAGCGTCGTCTCGTATCAGTTGGCGGGGTAGCGGATCGGGTCGGCAAGTGCGCGGGCGAGCGCCACATGCAGGTCGGCATCCTCGGCAGCGCCCGACAGGTCGATATGCGCGAGGTCGTCGTTCGGTTTGTGGTACGGGCCGTCAAGATAGGCGAACAGCCGTTTCATGTCGCTGACCGAACCGGTCGCCATGACGGCAGGAATGCCGCGCTTCCCGAACGCCCAGCCGTCCTGCCGCTGGATCATGATGTTGGCTTCGGTATCGGTATCGACATTGCGGCCGATCGAACGGGCGGTGGCATCGACGATCGCGTCGATCTTCGGGAAATTGCCGCGCCCGACCATCGCCACCGGCATTCCCGTTGGGACGATCGCGGCGGTATCGATGTTGAGGTTCGCAACGATCTTGAGCGGGGTTTCGGCGACCGCCGCGGCATAGGCATCGGCGCCGATCAAGCCCTTTTCCTCCGCCGTGGTGGCGACGAAATACAGGCTGCGCGCCGGGCGAGGCCCCTTGGCCAGCACGCGGGCGATCTCGATCAGGATCGCGGTGCCGCTGGCGTTGTCCGCCGCGCCGTTGCAGATGCGATCGGGCGCGCCTTCGGGGCGGCAGAAGCCGATATGGTCCCAATGCGCCGACAGCAGCACCGCTTCGTTGGGGCGCTGCGTACCCGGGATCATGCCGACGATGTTGGCGGTGGTGTAGCGGCGGGTGGTGCCGGTCGCGGCGACATCGATCGTCGTCTTGGCCCGAAACGGGCGGAAGTCCGGCGCGATCGCCGCCTTGCGCAGGTCCGCCGCGGAACGGCCCAACAGCGTTTCGGCAAGGCTGGCCGGCACCACGCCGCTGAAATCGGGCCGGCGCGGGGTGCCGGCGATGGTCGCGGTCGAATAGCTGTGCGCGACGTCGGTCCATGGCGCCTGCGCGGGTGCGATCAGGAGGACACCGACAGCACCCGCCGCCAGCAGCGCGGCATTGCGATCGGCGGTCGGGACTGCGGGGGCGTCGGGTGCGGTGCCACCAATGACGACCGCGACGGCACCCCTCAGCTTCGCACCCTGCATCTGATCGGGCGCACCGCGACCGACGAAGACGAGCGGCGCGCGCCGGATGGCGGTGGTCGGCGACAGGCCGAGACCGGCAATCTGCTGGGCGGTCAGCGTCGTACTGCGCGATCCCTGCCGCACCACGGCGGTCAGCGTGGCGGCGAGGTGGTCGGCCATCGCCACCTCCTGCCGCCAGCGACCGTCGGGCGCGCCGGGTTTCAGCCCGGCATCGGCGAACGCCTGCAACACATAGGCTTCGGCACGGTCGCCACCGGGCGTGCCGGGTTCGCGCCCTTCATAGGCATCGCTGGCGAGGATCGCGACGTGGTCGCGCAGCATCTTCGGGGTGATCGACTGGGCGAGGGCCGGCGTCGTGCTGAGCAGCAGGGCGGCGAGTCCGAGGATCGGGCGGAGCGACATGCGCCCCACTATCGATCCCGAACGTTACGGGCAAGCGTCAACGCGCGCGCTGGATCAGCCGGCGCGCCATTTCGACATGCATGTCCTCGATCATGCGATCCTGGAACCGTTCCGCCCCGCCCCCGGCGGCGGCGATCATCGCCGCGGCCTCTTCCAGTTCGGCGGGCGTGGGGGAGAAGGCGGTATTGGCGACGACGATCTGGTTGGGATGGATCAGCGACTTGCCGTCGAACCCCATCGCCCGTCCTTCGGCGCATTCGCGCGCAAGGCCATCGGCGTCGTTCAGCGCATTGAACACGCCGTCCAATGCCAAGCCGCCCGCAGCGCGCGCCGCCAGCACGACCATGTGCAGCGCGGTGGTCAACGCCCCCCGCCCCGCCCCCGGTGGCAAACGCAGCGCGGCGGCGAGGTCGTTGGTACCGACCAGCAGCCCGACCACGCCCGGCACCGCGGCGATCGCCGCGGCGGCCAGTACGCCCGCGGGCGTCTCGATCATCGGCAGCAGGGCGCGACCGGACAACGCCGCGAGATCGCCGGATGCCTCTACCTTCGGCACGACCACCAGCGTGTCGCCGACGCGGTCGAGTATCGCCAGATCGTCGGCGAAATGCGGGCTGTCGGGTGCATTGATCCGTACCGCCGCGCCGCGGCCGTGCAGCAGTTCGAGCGATACCGGCAAGGCTTCGCGCGCCGCGGCCTTGTCGCCGTCGCGGACCGAGTCCTCGAGGTCGAGGACGATCAGGTCGGCGTCGAGCCCGGCGGCCTTGGCGACCATGCTGGGACGGACCGCCGGCACGAACAAAAGACTGCGCGGGGCAAGGGTTGTCGCTGGTTCCATGGTCCGATCATGCTAGGGTCCGGTCGACAAAACACAAGCAGGGGACGGTCGATGGTGTTGGGCGTGGTCGCGGCGATCGTGTTGCTGGTCTTGTTCTATCTGTTCGCCAGCGTGAAGATCGTCACGCAGGGGCATCAATATACGATCGAACATTTCGGCCGCTTCACCGCGGTGGCACGGCCGGGGTTCAATTTCTATCCCGCCTTCTTCTACCGTGTCGGCCGCAAGGTGAACATGATGGAGCAGGTGATCGACATTCCGGGGCAGGAAATCATCACCCGCGACAATGCGATGGTATCGACCGACGGCGTGGTGTTCTTCCAGGTGCTCGACCCGGCCAAGGCGGCGTACGAGGTGTCCGACCTGTATATCGCGCTCCAGCAGATCACGACCACCAACCTGCGCACGGTGATGGGGTCGATGGACCTCGACGAGACGCTGTCGAAGCGTGACGAGATCAATGCGCGGCTGCTGGGCGTGGTCGATCACGCGACCAACCCGTGGGGGGTGAAGATCACCCGCGTGGAGATCAAGGACATCCGCCCGCCCGCCGACATCGTCAACGCGATGGGCCGCCAGATGAAGGCCGAGCGCGAGAAGCGCGCCAACATCCTCGAAGCCGAAGGCACGCGCGCGTCGGAAATCCTGCGCGCCGAGGGGCAGAAGCAGGCGCGCATCCTCGAGGCTGAAGGGCGCCGCGAATCGGCGTTCCGCGACTCCGAAGCCCGCGAGCGCGCGGCCGAGGCCGAGGCGAAGGCGACGCAGGTGGTCAGCGACGCGATCGAGGCCGGCGGCACGCAGGCGATCAACTATTTCATCGCACAGAAATATGTCGAGGCGGTCGGCAAGTTCGCGACCAGCCCCAATGCCAAGACGATCCTGTTCCCGGTCGAGGCGACGCAGCTGATCGGTACCCTAGGCGGCATCGGGCAGCTGGCCAAGGAAGCGCTTGCCGAAAGCAAGCCGGTTGCGGCCCCGTCGGCAGCGCGCGAGCGTCCCGCCGGTCCCTTCGAGCCGCCGGCGCGATGATCGACGGCGGCTATGCCTGGTTGTTGCTGGCGGTGGTGCTGGGCGCGGCCGAGCTGGCGGTGCCGGGGGTATTCCTCGTCTTCGTCGCGATCGCGGCGGCAATCACCGGCGTGCTGGCGCTGCTGTTCCCCGCCCTCACGCTGCCGGCCGAGCTGGCGGTGTTCGGGGCGTGGAGCGTGGTGACGGTGGTGATCGGGCGGCGCTGGTATGCGGACTATCCGGTCGACAGCGACGACCCGATGCTCAACGACCGTGCGGCGCGGCTGATCGGCGAACGGGTGGTGGTGGTCGAACCGATCGTCGATGGCATCGGCCGCGTCCGGCTGGGCGATGGCGAGTGGATCGCGCGCGGGCCGCCGCTGGATGTCGGCAGCCGGGGGCGGATCGTCGGGGTCAGCGGATCGACGCTGACCATCGCCGCCGACGATTGACGCGCGCGGTCGGTCGCGGGACACAGGCGCGACAGTTTCGAAGGAACCGCCATGGACCTCTCCCGCCGCGACTGGATCGCCGGTGCCGCCGCGACGACGCTGACCGCGACCCTGCCCGTCAAGCTGACCGCCCATGCCCAGACCGCAGCGACGGGCGCGGACAAGGCGGCGGAAACGACGCTGGCGACGATCGCCGAGGCGATGCTGGTCGATTCGCCCGAGTCCGCCAGCGGCCTTGGTATCGATACCGGGGCGCGGGCCGCGCTCAAGTCGCGGCTGGGCGACCGATCGGCGGCCGGACAGCAGGCGATCGCCGACCATCTGCGCGCGCATGTCGCGACGTTGCAGGCGATCGACACCAAGCCGCTCTCCACCGCGACGCGGACCGATATCGACGTCGCGCGGACCGCATTCGAAACCGCGATCGAGGGGTTCGCCCTGCCGTACGGCGACGTCGCGGTCGGCGGGTGGCGCAACACGCCCTATGTCGTGATCCAGAATGTGGGCGCGTATCTCGACGTGCCGCGGTTCCTCGACAGCGATCACAGCATCACGACGAAGGCGGACGCCGACGCCTATCTGGCGCGGCTCGACAGCTATGCGACGCAGCTGGACGGCGAGACGCAGCGGGTGCGTGCGGCATCGGCGGGCGGGGTGGTGGCGCCCGACTTCCTGCTCGACAAGACCATCAAGCAGCTGACCCAGTCGACCACCGGCGATCCGGCGTCGTGGGACATCGTCACGTCGCTCACCCGGCGGACCAAGGATATTCCGGGCGACTGGACCGCGCGGGCGACCGTGATCGCGCGCGACAAGGTGAAGCCGGCGCTCGAACGGCAGCTGGCGGCCATCCGCGCCGACCGGGCGAAAGCGACGTCGGATGCCGGTATGTGGGCGCGGCCCGACGGCGATGCGTGGTATGCGTGGGGGCTGCGCGCCTCGACCACCACGATGATGACCCCCGACGAGGTCCACGCCCGCGGCAAGGAAGAACTCGCCGCGTTGCAGGGGCAGATGGACGTGATCCTGAAGTCGCTTGGCTATACAAAGGGCAGCGTCGGCGCGCGGATGACGGCGCTCGGCAAGGACCCGCGCTTCACCTTCCCCGACAACGACGCCGGTCGGGCACAGATCATGGCGCTAGTCCAGAACCGCCTGAGTGACATTCGTGCCCGGATGCCCCGCGCGTTCAACACGATGGCGCCAGGCAATGTCGAGGTGCGCCGCATTCCGCCGGTCGAGGAAGCCGGCGCGCCGGGGGCCTATGGCGGTGCCGGGTCGATCGACGGCAAGGTGCCGGGCAAGATGTGGATCAACCTGCGCACCACCGATCTGTGGACGCGCTATTCGCTGCCGACTTTGGTCTATCACGAGGCGATCCCGGGCCATGTGTGGCAAGGCGAATACAGCTTCCGCCTGCCGCTGATCCGGTCGCTATTGCAGTTCAACGCCTTTTCCGAAGGCTGGGCGCTGTATTCGGAGCAGCTGGGCGACGAGCTTGGCGCCTATGACGGCGATCCGGTCGGACGGCTGGGCTATCTCCAGTCGATCGCGTTCCGCGCGTGCCGGATGGTGGTCGACACCGGGCTGCATGCGAAGCGCTGGACCCGCAGCCAGGCGATCGACTGGTTCGCCAGCACCAACGGATCGAGCGTCGAGGAAGTATCGGGCGAGGTCGATCGCTATTGCTCGTGGCCGGGTCAGGCATGCGGTTACAAGGTCGGCCATTCGGAGATCAACCGCCTGCGCGACCGGGCGAAGACGGCGCTGGGTCCGCACTACGACTTCAAGGCGTTCAACGATGCCGTCGTGCAGGGCGGCGGGGTGCCGATGACGGTGCTGGCGCGGAATATCGATGCGTTCGTGGCGGGGCGGCGGGGGTAGCCCCCCTCGCCCCGGGCGTCGTTCCAGCGCAGGCCGGAATCTCCTGCGGCTCCTGTCCCGCGCCGAGCGCAAGAGACCCCAGCCTATACTGGGGTGACGTCTGCGGCGGCGTTGCGATCGTTGGCACCATCCACCGCGACCCGCCGCCGCGGCAGCGCCTCGGGCATCTCATCCCGAATATAGGCCAGCATCCCTTCGCGCAGCGAACAGCGCAGGTCGAACGCGCGGGCGGCGTCGGACGCGGTGGCGAGGATGCGGACCTCGATCGCATCGGGCTTGGTATCGGTCACCTGCAGGACATGGGCGCGCCCGTCCCAGAGCGGATCGGCCTTCACCAGTTCCTCGAACTTTTCGCGCAGGCGGGGGATGTTGGTCGTCGGGTCCAGCCAGAAGAACGCCGACCCCAGCAATCCGCTGGTCGTCCGGGTCCAGTTCTGGAAACTCGATTCGAGGAATTTCGACACCGGCACAACCAGCCGCCGTTCGTCCCACAAACGGACGACGACATAGGTAAGGCGGATTTCCTCGATCCGGCCCCATTCGTTCTCGATGATGACGACGTCGTCGATGCGGATCGGTTCGGTGAACGCCATCTGCACGCCGGCGATGATATTCTTCAGCGCAGGCTGTGCGGCGGCGCCCACCGCTAGGCCGGCAAGGCCCGCCGACGCCATCAGCGTCACGCCGATCGACCGGATGCTGGGGATCGACAGCAGCATCAGGCAGATCGTGATGAAGCCGATCGCGATGATCGCGATCCGGCCGAGGATCGCGCTCCGCGTCCGGCGGCGGCGCGCGCGCAAATTGTCGGCGACGGTGATGTCGGTCGCGACCTCGATCGCCTTCACCGATGCGCGGATCATCGCGATCGCGAACCATCCCATCAACAGCGGGACGACCAGCCCGGCCATCTGCGTCCACAGATCGTCCCACCGCTCTGGCAGCCGCAGCGGACGACGCACGCTCGCCAGCGCCATCGCGACGAGGATCCAGCGCATCGGCCGCCACGCATGGTCGACATAGACGTCGTCGACCGAGCCCGGCGTCCGCGCGGCAAACCGCCTGAGCACGCGGAACGCGACGGCGTGGAGCAGCAGTGCCGCCAGTACCGACAGCGCAACGGTCGCTAGGTCGATCGCCGTCGGTGGCAGCGTGTTGAGGAGTCGTTGCAGGTCCCGCATCGTCCCAGCCAACACGCCGCGCCGCAGCATGTTCCCGGACGGTCGCGAGACTTGGCTTTCGCACCCTTCGCGGCTAGTGTGCCACGCAACCGAAACATTCCCCGAAAGCGTAAAACTTTGACAGACGCGACGCTGATCGCCGACCCATCCGACATCGCCCCCATCTCGATCGTGGACGAGATGCGGTCGAGCTATCTCGACTATGCGATGAGCGTCATCGTCTCGCGCGCGTTGCCCGACGTGCGCGACGGGTTGAAGCCGGTGCATCGCCGCATCCTGTATTCGGCGCAGGAAAGCGGCTTCGTGCCGGGTAAGGCGTATCGGAAGTCGGCGCGTATCGTCGGTGACGTGATGGGTAAATATCACCCCCATGGCGACACCGCGATCTACGACGCGTTGGCGCGCATGGCGCAGCCATGGTCGATGCGGCTGCCGCTGATCGATGGTCAGGGCAATTTCGGGTCGATGGACCCCGATCCGCCCGCCGCGATGCGTTATACCGAAGCGCGCCTCGCCAAGTCGGCGATGGCGCTGCTCGACGATCTCGACAAGGATACCGTCGATTTCGTGCCCAACTACGACGGATCGGAGCGCGAGCCCGCCGTCCTGCCGGCGCGCTTCCCCAACCTGCTGGTCAATGGTGCAGGCGGGATCGCGGTCGGCATGGCGACCAACGTGCCGCCGCACAATCTGGGCGAAGTCGTCGACGCCTGTCTTGCCACGATCGACCGCCGGGTCGAGGGCGGCGAGCCGCTGACGCACGAGGAACTGTGCGAGATCGTGCCCGGGCCGGACTTCCCGACCGGCGCGATGATGCTGGGCCGGGCCGGGGCGCGTGCCGCCTATGCCGGCGGGCGCGGATCGATCATCCTGCGATCGCGCCACATCGTCGAGGCGCGCGGCGAGCGGCGCTCGATCGTGCTGACCGAAATTCCGTTCCAGGTCGGCAAGTCGGGGCTGGTCGAAAAGATCGCCGAGGCGGCCAAGGACAAGCGGATCGAGGGCGTCAGCGACATTCGCGACGAATCGAACCGCGAAGGCGTGCGGATCGTCATCGACCTAAAACGCGATGCGACGCCCGATGTCGTGCTGAACCAGCTGTGGCGGCACACCCCGGCACAGTCGAGCTTTGCCGCGAACATGCTGGCGATCCGCGGCGGGCGGCCCGAACTGCTCAACCTCAGTCAGATCATCGACGCATTCGTCGGCTTCCGCGAAGAGGTCATCACCCGCCGGTCGAAGTACGAACTGGCCAAGGCGCGCGAGCGGGCGCACCTGTTGCTGGGCCTCGTCATCGCCGTCACCAACCTCGACGAGGTGGTGCGGATGATCCGCGGGTCGGAAAGCCCCGCCGCCGCCCGCGCCAAGTTGCTGGAGCGCGAATGGCCGGTGGCGGAGATCGCGCCGTATCTGAAGCTAGTCGAAGCGGTCGAATCCGACACGACCGGTGACTATTATCGCCTGTCCGACCTGCAGGTCCGCGCGATCCTCGACCTGCGGCTGCATCGCCTGACCGCACTCGGCCGCGACGAGATCGGCGGGGAATTGCAGACGCTGGCCAATTCGATCGGCTATCTGCTCGACATCCTTGCCAACCGTGCGAAGCTCTATGCCGTCATGCGGCAGGAACTGGTCGACGTCCGCGCCGAATTCGCGACGCCCCGGCGTACCGAGATCGCCGGCGCCGCCGACGGCATCGATGACGAGGATTTGATCGAGCGCGAAGACATGGTCGTTACCGTCACGGTGCAGGGCTATATCAAGCGCACGCCCTTGGACGCGTTTCGCGCGCAGAAGCGTGGCGGCAAGGGCCGCGCCGGCATGGCGACCAAGGACGAGGATGCGATCACGAACCTGTTCGTGACCAGCACCCATACCCCGGTGCTGTTCTTCTCGACCGCCGGCAAGGTGTACCGCATGAAGGTGTGGCGCCTGCCCGAAGGCGGCCCGGCGACGCGCGGGCGGCCGATGGTGAACCTGCTGCCGCTGGCCGCCGGAGAGACGATCTCGACCGTGCTGCCGCTGCCCGAGGACGAGGAACGCTGGAGCGACCTGCACGTCATGTTCGCCACCGCCAACGGCACCGTGCGGCGCAATTCGATGGACGCGTTCGCGAACATCCCGACCGCGGGCAAGATCGCGATGCGGTTCGACGATGACAGCGACGATCGCCTGATCGGCGTGGCGCTGCTGACCGAGACCGACGACGTGCTGCTGGCCACCAAGGCGGGTAAGGCGATCCGCTTCGCCTCAACCGATGTGCGCGAGTTCCAGAGCCGGACGTCGACCGGCGTGCGCGGTATTTCGCTAGGCAAGGACGACGAGGTCATCTCACTGTCGATCCTCGGCGGGTTCGACGCTACCGCCGACGAGCGCGAAGCCTATCTCAAGGCCGCGCCGTGGAAGGAAGGCGAGCGCGAGATGACGCTCAGCTCCGAACGCATGGCGGAGTTCGAGGCGGCGGAGGAGTTCATCCTGACCGTCACCGCCAACGGCTTCGGCAAACGCACCTCGGCCTATGAATATCGCCGCACCGGACGCGGGGGTCAGGGAATCACCAACATCGTCACCTCCGACCGCAACGGTGCTGTCGTGGCGAGCTTCCCGGCGCATAATGGCGAACAGCTGATGCTGGTCACCGATCAGGCGAAGCTGATCCGCACCACCGTCGGCGATATCCGCGTCGCGGGCCGCAATACGCAGGGAATCACGATTTTCCGCGTCGGGTTCGGCGAGCAGGTCGTGTCGGCCGCAAAGATCGACGAGGACGAGACGCCGGAGAACGATGCAGAGGCGATCGTTGCCGAGGAACTGGCGGCGAACCCGGCGACCGAGGGCGATATCGTGCTCGACGACGGCACCGGTCCCGACACTATCAGCGAATCGGATATCGAGGAATGAGGCCCGCCACCGCGTTCAAGGTGCTGACCAATGCGCAGATGACGGCACTGGAGCATGACGGCAGCTTCGCCGGGGCGCCGGTCGATCTGGCCGATGGCTATGTCCATCTGTCGACCTTCGAACAGTTGACCGAGACGGTCGACAAGCACTTTGCCGGGCAGGACAACCTGCATGTGGCGGAAGTCGACCTCGAGGCGCTGGGCGATGCGGTGAAATGGGAGGAATCGCGCGGGGGGCAGTTGTTTCCGCACCTCTATGCGCCGCTGCCGCTGGATGCGGTGATCGCGTACGGGCCGTTGCATCGCGACGATACCGGCCGGGTGAAGCGGCCGGTTACGGGGTAAGTATCCTCCCCATAATATGGGGAGGATTTAGGCGTAGAGCTCCACTACCTCCGCGCCCTGCCCGACCGCTTCCAGCAACAACGTCCGGTGACAATGCTGCGGCTCGCGTTCGAAGCATAGCAGCGCCGACGGCATCTCCGCCGCCAGCCCGAGCATGATCGCTGCCTGCGCCTGCGCCTCGGGCAATTCGAGCTGTTCGTCGTACACCGCCCGCAGCGTCGCGACGTCGCCCTTCTTCGCGGCATCCCGCCCGCGTTTTGGCGTGCCGAGCGCCTTCAGATGCACATAATCGATGCCATGGCCCGCCAGTTCGGCGGCGAGCGGGGATTTGGAGAAACCCGGCCGTCGCGACAGCGGCAAGGCACGGACGTCGATGACGCGACGGACACCGGCCTGCGTCAGCGCGGCGATAAATTCCGCCATGGTTACCGCCTCATAGCCGATCGTGAAGATCTTCATCGCCCGCATCCCTTCATCGCGATCGTCCCGCATTCCGCCTATTAAAACGACGGTACGATCCGGACGTTCATTGCCCGTTTCCCTTCGTCCGCCTAGACGCCGTGCATGCAATACGACGTTCACATCATCGGCGGCGGGCTCGCCGGGTCCGAAGCGGCATGGCAGTTGGCGCAAGGCGGCGCGAAGGTGCGCCTGTCCGAAATGCGCGGCGGCGGCGATACTACGCCGGCGCATCAGGGTGACGACTTGGCCGAGCTGGTCTGTTCGAACAGCTTCCGCTCGGACGATGCCGAATCGAATGCGGTCGGGCTGCTCCACGCCGAGATGCGCGCGCTGGGATCGCTGATCATGGCGAAGGGCGATGCGCACAAGGTACCGGCGGGAACGGCGCTGGCGGTCGATCGTGACGGGTTTTCGGCGGGCGTCACCGCCGCGCTCGAAGCGCATCCCAACATCACGATCGTGCGCGAACGCGTCGATGCCCTGCCCGACAGCGGCATGACGATCGTCGCCACCGGGCCGCTGACCGCGCCGAAGCTGGCCGGCGACATCGGCGGCGCTACGGGGGCGGAGGCGCTCGCATTTTTCGACGCGATCGCTCCCATCGTCCATTTCGATTCGATCGACATGGACCAGGCATGGTTCCAGAGCCGCTGGAACAAGGGCGAGGGCAAGGATTACATCAACTGCGCGATGAACCGCGAACAGTATGAAGCCTTTCATGCCGGGCTGATCGCGGGTGAAAAGGCCGAGTTCCGGGAATGGGAGAATGTCCCCTATTTCGAAGGCTGCATGCCGATCGAGGTGATGGCCGACCGTGGGCTCGACACGCTGCGCTTCGGGCCGATGAAGCCGGTCGGGCTGGACGATCCGCGTACCGGGCGGTGGCCGCATGCGGTCGTACAGCTGCGGCAGGATAACGCTACGGGGACTCTGTGGAACATCGTCGGGTTCCAGACCAAGCTGAAGCATGGCGAACAGGTACGGTTGTTCCGGACCATTCCGGGGCTGGAGAATGCCGAGTTCGCCCGGCTGGGTGGGTTGCATCGCAACACCTTCATCCGATCGCCCGAACTGCTCGACCCGACGCTGCGGTTGAAGGCACGACCGCATCTGCGCTTCGCCGGGCAGATGACTGGATGTGAGGGCTATGTGGAAAGCGCAGCGGTAGGCCTGATGGCCGGGCGCTTCGCTGCGGCTGAACTAGCGGGGCGTGAATTGGCGCCGCCCCCCGTCGAGACGGCGCTGGGGGCGCTGCTCCACCATATCACCGGGGCAGCGGTGGCCGAAACCTACCAGCCGATGAACGTCAATTTCGGGCTGATGCCCCCCATCCCCGGCCGCACCAAAAAGGCCGACCGCAAGAAGATGTACACGGCGCGGGCCCGCGATGCGTTCGAACCTTGGGCAGCGGCACTCTAACGGCGGGTGAGGTTCAGCGTCAGGAGGCTGACCCCGGCGGCGAACATCAACAGCCCGGTCGCGCCGATCGCGCCATAGACCGGGCCCCATGCGGCGAACCCGGCGGCGAAGGTGAGTGCCACCAGCACCCACCCCGCCGGGCGACGCCAGCGCAGGGTCAGCCCACGCCAACGGTCGCGGTGACGGTCGCTGGCGAGCGCCAGCAGTGCGAAGGCGCCGAGCGCCGACAGGAGGGCGACGAGCGTCATTCCGCCGGTGCCCAATTCGCAGCCGGTTGCGGCGCGCGGGCGGCACGGCGGCGCTCCTTCGGCCGGAAGCGATGGACGCGCCACGCGGCGAACCCGAACCCGGTACCGAGCGCGAGGAAGGTCAGATCGGCACCCGCCAGCACCCAGTCGCCCCGCGCGATCGTGGCAAATAGCCCGGTCGGCAGCGCGACGAGGTTGTAGAGCGGCAACAGCACGAGCAGTACCGCCTGCAACGCCAGCAGCTCGACCCATGCCCGCCCCGGACGCCGTGCCAGCGCGTAGAGGAACACCACCGCCCAGCCGGCGAACATCGTGTTGATTTCCTGATCGGCACGCCGCTCCAGCCCGAACGGCAGCAGGCGGTTGGCCCACAGATAGACCGTCATCGCGAGCGGGAAGCCGGCGACGAAGCCGACGTTCAGCCGCTCGACCACCCGAAAACCGAAATGCGGGCGCGCCGGATCAGGCAGCCGCTCGCGCCGCTTGACGGTCCACAGGACTAGGCCGCTGGCGACCATCAGCGACCCGGCGATGCCGCACAGGAAATACAGCCAGCGCATCGGATAGTCACCGAAGCGCCCGGCATGCAGGCCGACCATCACCCCCTGCGTCTCCACCGCGCCGCCGACCGGCGGGGCCTGCCACAACAAGCGGCCGGTCACGCCGTCATAGGCGATGCTGGGCGTGCGCGCCGACAGCATCGAATTGCCTGAGCGGGTCAGCGTGATCCGCGCCGCCGCATCGCCCGGATTGAAGACGGTGATATAGCCGATCGACCCGCCGATCCGGCGTTCGGCATCGTGCAGGATAGGGACCAGATCGGCCAGCGGCGCGGGCCGTTCGGTGCGTTCGGCGACCGGCGCCTGCGGGAACACGACTTCGTAGAGCTTGGCTTCGTCGCTATAGTTGGCGACGATCGCCCATGGCATCAGCATCGCGATCAGCGTGACCAGCCCGGTATAGGTGATCATCAGGTGGAACGGCAGCGCCAGCACCGCGGTGGCGTTATGCCCGTCGAGCCACGACCGCTGTCCCTTTCCCCGCCGGAGCGTGAAAAAGTCGCGGAAAATCTTCTTGTGGGTGACGATCCCGGTGAAGATCGCGACCAGCATGAACATCGCGGCGATGCTGACGATCCACCGTGCCCAGAAAACCGGCACATAATGCAGATCGAAATGGAAACGGTAGAAGAACTCGCCACCGCGTGTCGCGCGTGCGGTCCCCTCCTGCCCGTCGCTACCGATGAAGGCGCGGGTGTCGCGCCGGCCGCGCCGGCCGCGGCCTTCCTCACCGGGCTTGACCGCCGGGACCCAGAACAGGTCGGCACCGGCGCTCTGGGTGGTCGGCACGGTGATGAACCAGCTTTGCGCGTCGGGCGCCTTGCGCGACAGGAAATCGACCGCGCCGCGCACGACGCGATCGGTGCTTTCGATCCGGGCAAGCTCGGGTCGCGACCAGCGGTTCAGCGCCTCGCGCCAATAGGCCGAGGTGCCCGCCACGAAGATCGCGAACAGCAGCCAGCCGAGCAGCAGCCCGGACCAGGTATGCAGCGTCGATTGCGACTGGCGAAATCCCTTGCTCATATCCGTCCCCAGATCGCGACCGATCCCCAGCTGATCGCACCCGCCACCGCACCCGCGACGACCAGCGTCCACAATGCCCGCCAGCCGCTGCGCGCGGCATAGGACCACATCGCGGCACCCGCGCACAAGACGAGCGCGATCAGTGCGGCGGCGACCGTCGCCTGCGCCCGGTCGCCCGGCAGGATGCGGGCGAGCGCCATCGACCACAGCGACGCGACGGCATAGCCGACCGGCAAGGCCGAGATCAGCCGCAGGGCATTGTCGCCCAGCCGCCGCCACAGGATGTGGCGTTCACGGCCGACGGCCATCACGGGAAGGTCGCCCGGATGCTGGCGAACACGGTGCGCGGCATGCCGTAATAATTGCCGCGGCCGGTCGATGAGATGCGCGCGTAATAGTTGCGGTCGAACACGTTGTTGACGTTGACCGCGACCGACAGCGCGTCGGTCAGCTTGTAGCCGGCGCGCAGGTCCGCGACGGCATAGGCCCCCTGCCGGACGACCGACGACCGCGTGCGCAACGAACCATTGGCGTTGAAGGCCGCCGGCGTGCCGCTCCACGTTTCGTCGAACCACGTCACGCCCGCACCGACGCTGGCCCCGGCCAGCGGGCCGTCGGCGGGTTCGTAGTTGGTGAACAGCTTGACCATGTGCTCGGGGATGACCGGCAACAGGCTCAACCCTTCCAGCACCGGATTGGCTTCCTCCAGATATTTGGTCCGGGTGAAGGTATAGCCGCCATTGACGCGCCAGCCGGGCAGGATTTCCCCGCTCGCCTCCGCCTCGACGCCTCGCGCGCGGACCTTGCCGATCTGATAGACGACCGTATCGAGATTGGGGTCGTTGAAGGTCCGGTTGTTCTGCGTGATCTGATACACCGCCGCCGACAGCAGCAGCCGCTTGTTCATCAACGACAGCTTCGTCCCAGCCTCATACTGATCGCCGATCAGCGGTTCGAGTTTGCGACCATCGGGACGGACCCGTCCGCCGACCGGTGCCTGCGGCGTGAAGCTGTCGGCGTAGCTGGCGTAAAGGTTCAGGTCGTCGGTCACGTCCCACACCACCCCGGCATAGGGAGTGAAGCGTTCGTCGAAGCTGTAGGTCGACGGCGCCCCGCGCACCAGTTGCGCCGAGGTCAGCGTGACCGTCGTATCCCACCACGTCATGCGACCGCCACCGACCAGCGTCAGCCCGGCGAGCGGGCTCAACCGCATCTGGCCGTACAGGCCATATTGCTCGACATCGGTCAGACTGCCGCCGACCGCCTTGCCGGTCGCCAGTGTGCGGGGATCGAGATCGGGTTCGGCCGGCGACACCGGATCGAACACGTCGATCGTGGCGTAGTTCGACCGGCGCGCATTGGCGGAGGTCGAGGTGCTTGCCTGATAATCGGCGCCGAGGATCAGCGTCTGTTCGCGTCCGAAGGCAGGAAAGCTGCCTACCCCGTTGAAATCGAACGAACGCGTCTGCATCGCGCTGTCGCCGCGATAGGCTATGTGACTGGTGCGGCCATTGGTCGGGGTGACCGGCTGGTTGCCGATATAGCTGTAGATGTCGATGCGATCGACGTCGGTCAGCATGCCCGTCGCGCGCAGCGTCCAGCGGTCGCTGACGCGGTGCGCCAGTTCGACGAAGCCCGACCAGCTTTCCGACCGGAAGCGGTTCCAGTCGGCACCGAGATAGGTCGACCGCGGCACGTCGAGCAGCCGCCCCTCGCTGCCGTCGGTGCCGCCGATATAGCCCGGCAGGCCCGACTGGATCGCCGGTTTGAACAGGTCGTAATTGCCGCCGACGGTCAGCGTCGTATCGTCGCCGATCCTGGTATCCGCCACGCCGAACACGGCGAAGCGATAGCGGTGCGCAACGTCGAAGAACTGGTCCTGATCCTGCACCATCGCGCCCAGCCGCATGCCCGAATGGTCGTCGAGCGGGGTCGATACGTCGAGTTCGGCGCGCAGGTTCTGATAGCTGCCATAGCCGGCGAGCGCGCTGACCGAGCGTTCGGCGAGCGGCCGTTTACGGACGAGGTTGATGCTGCCCGCGGGATTGCCAGCCCCGCTGAACAGCCCGGCGGGGCCGCGTAGCACCTCGACCCGGTCGTAAAGGAACAGGTCGGGCACTACCGCAGGAAAAGCGAAGGAGAAGGTGGGTACGCCGTCAACCAGGTAGTTGTTGATCGTAAATCCACGCGAGAGGAAGGACGGGTCTTCGCTGCTGATGCCGGTCACCGTGACGCCGTTGGTGACCGTCAACGCATCCTCCAGCGTGAACAGATTGCGTTGCTGCAACTGTTCCTGATCAATCACGGTGATGGTGTTCGGCACGTCTTTCAGCGGGGTCACGGTCTTGCCGACGGCCTGACCATAGCTCTTGCCGACGACGATGATGTCGTCCTCTCGCTGGGTATCGGTGTCTTCGTCGACCGACGTGACTGGTTCAGCCGCAGCGGGCAGGATCAGCACGCACGTCGCAAGCAATGCAGCCAATGTTGTATGTCGTACCGAAGGCCGCATTTCATTCCCTTTTGCGAGTCGCTTTCAATATGGGTGGTCCCTACGAGCCATCGTCGCCGATTGCAACGCTATTGCGAGCTACTCTCATTACTATATACAGAAGCCCGAACGACGGGATTCCGTCGGAATGGGAGATGACGATGCGAAGCCTTGCCCTGTTGATCGCGCTGGCCCTGCCGGCGATCGCCGATGCGCATGAAGTCTGGGTCGAACGCGACGGCAATGGTCCGGCGCGCATCTATTTGGGCGAACCGGCCGAGCCGCTGCCGCCGGGTGGCGATCCGGAATTCAAGCGGTTGCAGGCGCCGAAAATTGTCGACCAGCCCGCCGCGCAACAGGTACGCCGCGCCGGCTTCATCGAGGCGAAGGTGGCGCCGGGCGATGTCCGCGTCGTTGACAATTCGGTGTTCGAGCCGTGGGGCGATGCCGGTGCGAAGGAAGGCGTGGTCTATTACGCCCGTGCCGGTCGCGGCACCACGGGTGCGAAGATGGCGTATGAGCTGGCGCCGCTGAGCGCCAACGGCACCCGCTTCGCGCTGCTCCATGACGGCAAGCCGGTGCCCGCCGCCAAGGTGACGCTGATCACGCCGGCGCGCAAATCGGTCGAGCTGGTCGCCGCGGCCGATGGCAGTATTGCTGTGCCGGCCGAGGGCAAGGGTCGCTATCTGCTGACCGCCGCACAGGTCGAAACCGGCAAGTTGCGCGTCGCCGCCGGCCCGGTCGACAAGCTGCACCACATCGCCACCACGACGTTCGTGGTGAACTGATCCAGTTGGCGGCGGGCATGTCCCGCCGGTCGATTAGAGGAAACGCTTCGTCATTCCCGCGCAGGCGGGAATTCATGGCCGCCGACGCTGGGGCTGGATTCGCCTGCGCTGCGTGTATGGATCCCCGCCTGCGCGGGGATGACGAAGCGGTGGCGCTACTTCAGCGACAGGTTGAACGGCGCGGCGGGCAGGTCGGCGCCGTCGAACAGGTTGACGAACGGCGCGTCGGACCATGCGTAGCGGATCGCTGTCACCTCCGGGCGGTTCGCGCCAGGCAGGACGATGGTGTCGCCCTGCACCACGCCGTCGACGAAGCTGCACGTCGTGCCGGCACAGCGTTCGAAGCCGATTGCCCCTGCCCCGCCATAGCGTTGCAGACCACCGGTCACATTGCGGAAGCGGACGACGATGTCGGCGCCCTGCCGGACCGCATCGCTCGCTTCAGGGCCGGTGCGCGGACCGCTCTGGCCATAGGCGACCACGCGGGCCAGCCGGGCGAGGCGTTCGCCGACGATCTTCTTCTGCGCCGGGTGGATGTCGAACCGGTCGCCAACGTCGAGCGTGACGGCAAGGCCGGCATGGGCGTCGGCAGCGACCGCTTCGGCCTGCGCCTGTCGCAACGCTGCCCAGCCCGAATCGGTCGGCACCGTCTGCGCCTTGCCGAAGGCGGTCAGCTGCACAACGAAGAACGGCAGGTCGGGCGTGGCGAAGGTGCGGCGCCAATCGGCCATGAGTCCGGTCATAAGTGCACGGTACGCGCCGGCTTCGCCCGCGTTCGATTCCCCCTGATACCAGGCAGCAAGCTTCAGGCCGTAGCCCGAGAGCGGTGCGATCATGCCGTTGTAGAGCGTCGTCAGGCTGTTCGGCACCTCCCACGGGGCAGGTGCGATGCGGACGTCGTCCCTAACCGGCGCCCCGATCCGGTAGCGCCACGGCCCGGCCAGCGGCACTACGCCGCCATCGGCCAACCCGATCGCACGGTTCGATACGTTGGTGAACGCCATCCGCCCGTTCGCCTTCACCGCGCGGATCGCAACGACATTGCGGCCCGCGCGCAGCACACCGGCAGGCAGGTCGTAGTTGCGCCATGCCCAGTCGACGCTGCCCCCGCCGACGTAGTGACCGTTGATATAGGTTTCGTCGAACCTGCCGATCGGCCCCAGCTGGATACGGCGCCCCGCCGCGGCCTGTTCGGCCGTTAGGTCGACGGCGGTGCGCAGCCACACCGCCCCTTCGATCCCGGTCCGATCGGCGGCGGGCAATTGCCCGTCATCGGCGGGAACGGTGGCCCAACGTTGATCGTCGAACGCCGCCGCACGGAACGCGCGATCCGCCTTGGCAGTCGGGTCGACCGCATCCCATGCCCGTTCGCGGCGCGCGCCGTCGGCGGTAATCGCCGCGGCGGGATCACGGCCATAGGTCGCGACCGCTGCCAACCCTTCGCCAAAGCCGGGCAGCGTGCCGAGCGCGGGTGCGCTGATCCAGCTTTCGATCCGGGTGCCGCCCCATTCGGACGCGATGAAGCCCATCGGCACCTTTTCGGAGGTTCGCAGCGACCGCGCCATGAAATAGCAGACCGCCGAAGCGTCCCCGACCGTCTCGGGCGATACCTGTCGCCACGTCGCGCGTGCCGCCAGATCGGCGGCAGGCGTCGGACGGCTGGTATCGGGGATGGTGGTGAAACGCAGGTCGGCGTCGTTGGCCGACGGAATGACCTCAAGCCCGGTAGCGTGCTTGACCTGAAACTCCATGTTCGACTGCCCGCCGCACAGGAACACGTCGCCGACCATGATGTCCGACAGCGTCTGCGCCGGCGATGCCTTGCCGGCCACCTCCAGCGTGTAGGGACCCCCTGCCTGCATCGCGGGCAGGGTCGCGCGCCATTTCCCGTCGGGACCGGCGACCGCGGTGGCGCTGCGTTCGCCCAGCCGCACGGTCACCGTCTCGCCCGGCGCGGCATTCCCCCACAGCGTGATCGGGCGACCGCGTTGCAGGACGGCGTGGTCGGCGAAGATGTTGGCGAAGCCGGGCGCCGCGGTCTGCGCCGCTACCGGCGCGGCACTCGCCAGCAATGCCGCCGTGACGCCGAACATCCATTCCCCGACCGAACGCATGATCCCTCCCCCGATTCCCTCTGTGAGCGCTACCATGGCGTAGCAAGGATCGGGGCGCCAGTCCCCCGGAACGAACAAGCGCTCCCCCTCACATCGCGGTGCGGGTATCCTCCAGCGCCAGCGACACCAGCGCGGTCATCGCCTCCTCCGCCGCGCGCGGATCGCCCGCGACGACGGCGTCGAACACGCGGGCGTGATCGGGCACCGGGTCGCGCGGCAAAGCGCGCTGACGCTGCTTGAACTGCGTGGTCCAGTTGACCGCCGCGCCGATGCTGGCGCTGAGCGCGATGAACGTCTCGTTGCGGGTGGCGTAGATCAGCGCATCGTGGAAATCGCGGTCGGCGGCGCGGCCGGCTTCGGTGGCGAGGGTATGGCGACGCATGCCGGCCAATGCCTGTTTCAGCGCCTTGATATCGTCCTTGTCGCGGCGTTCGGCGGCAAGGCGGGCGACGGCCGGCTCGATCACCGCGCGCAGTTCGAACAGGCCGCGGATGAATTGCAGGTTCGGCTCGCCCTCGAACGCCCAGGCGAGGACCATCGGGTCGAGGAAGTTCCAGCGCCGCCGCGGCAGCACGCGGGTACCGATCTTCGGCCGGCTTTCGACCAGCCCCTTTGCGGTCAACACCTGCACCGCCTCGCGATAGGCGCTGCGCGATACGTCGAGCGCCTCGGCATTGGCGACCTCGCCGGTCAGCAATTCGCCCGGCGCGATCCGCCCGGATACGATCGCGGTGCCTAGATAATGCGCCACCGCACCGCGCAGGCGCCGCCCCGACCCCTTGCGCGTCCCGCCGCCGCCATCGCCCAGCGCCAACTCCACCGGGAGATCGGTTTCGGCGACATCGTCCTGCCCGTCGTTGGTGCTCACGCGGCTTCCTCTCTTGCCACCGGTGCGGGCGATTGCCGTGACGCCGGTAGCGGTCGAATAATGTAGTGGTAATAGGACATGATCGATCATGCCCGACGATGGCCTGCGATGCTAGGCAGCGGGGTTCGATGCGTCAAATACTGGTACACCCGCGCTATACCGACCGGAGGCATGCACGCGCAGCGGCCAGTCCGATCGAAAGCCGTTGACGCTACCGGCCGGGGTCAATAGCCTGACTAATAGCGGCCGCCAGATGTCGCACGGGGATGAGCGATGGGGGCTGGCACGATACGCGCGGCGATAGGCGGGCTGGCGCTGCTGGGCGCGGCGGGCGCGCCGGCACAGGTATGGCGCGCCGATCAGGGCGACGGCAGCTACCGCAATCCGGTGCTGTTCGCCGACTATCCCGATCCCGATATCATCCGTGTCGGCGGCGATTATTATTTCGTCACCACGACCTTTGCCAATGCGCCGGGCCTGACGGTGCTGCATTCGAAGGATCTGGTGAACTGGACGATCCTCAGCCACGTCGTGTCCAAGCTCGACGACCGGCTCGAATATCGATTGACCGAGGGCAAGGACGTATACCGGCGCGGCTTTTTCGCCGCCAGCCTGCGCCATCACGACGGCATGTTCTATGTGGTGGTGACGCCGGTCGGGCAGAATAGCCGCATCTATCGCAGCCGCGATCCGCGCGGACCGTGGACGATGAACGAACTGGACCGGGCGGCATTCGATCCGGGCTTCTTCATCGAAGCCGGTGGAACCGGGCATATCGCGACGTCGATCGGGTCGGACGGTACGATCCGGCTGCTGACGCTCGACCGCGAGTATCGCCGGGTGATCGCCGACCGCCAGATTCACTATATCCGCGGTGCCGAAGGGTCGAAGATCGTCCGGCGCGGCGACTATTACTACCTCTTCAACGCGATCCCGCGGCGGTTGGGACTGACGGTATCGCGCTCGCGCAGCCTGACGGGTCCATGGGAGACGCGGCCGCAGATCGACGATCGCAGCGGCGGGCATCAGGGCGCGCTGGTCGATACGGCGGACGGCACCTGGGTCGGCTTCGTCATGATCGACGCCGGGTCGATCGGACGGATGACGAACCTCAGCCCCGTCTTCTGGCGCAACGACTGGCCGGTATGGGGAACGCCCGATGCCCCCGACCGCGTGCCGGATCGCGCCGCCAAGCCGGTGGGGGGCTTTGCCTTTGCCGAGCCGGCGACGTCGGACGACTTCGCCCGGCCGACGATGGGGTTGCAGTGGCAATGGAACCATGCGCCCGATGACCGCCGCTGGTCGCTGCGCGAACGGCCGGGGTTTTTGCGGCTCCGCCCGACGCAGTCGGCGGACCTCTGGCGCGCGCGCAACACGCTGACGCAAAAGGCGCAGGGGCCGCGCAGCCGGGCGGAGGTGAAGCTGGACATTTCCCATGTCGCCAAGGGTGACCGGTGCGGCTTCGGGACGTTCGGGCAATATAGCGCGACGCTGGCGGTGACGCGCGACGATCGCGGCGCACCGGCGCTGTCGATGGACGTCATCGAGAGCACCGAAAGCGGGCCGAAGGTCGACCGGCGGGTACGGGGGGTGCCGGTCCGTGGCGACACGCTGTGGATGGCGCTCGATCTCGACTTCACCACCGATCGCGGACGATTGTCGTACAGCGGCGACGGGCGGCGCTGGCAGGCGGTCGGGGGCACCTTCCCCCTCGCCTTCGCATGGCGCACGGGGACGTTCCAGGGGCAGCAGATGGCGCTGTCCTGCTACAATCCGACGCCTGGCGCCGGGTATCTCGATATCGACAGCTTCACGCTGAATAGTGCGGCGGCAGCGGCGGAGGATCGCAAATGACCGATGGGATTTCGCGGCGCCACCTGATCGGGTCCGCCGGCGCCCTGCCCGCGCTTGCCGCCACCCGGGCCGGCGCAGCCCCCCGCGCCAGACCACGACTGGCCGAAACCCCGCCGATGGGATGGAATAGCTGGAACAGCTTCGCGACGACCATCACCGAGGCGCAGGCGCTGGAAACCGCGCGGATCATGCGCGAGAAGCTGCTGCCGGCGGGCTATTCGATCTTCACCATCGACATCCAGTGGTACGAACCCGGCGCGACCGGTTACGCCTATCGCGCCGATGCGGTGCCGGTGCTGGACGGTCATGGCCGGTTACAGCCCGATCCGAAGCGCTTCCCGTCCGCCGCCGACGGACGCGGCTTTCGCGCTATCGCCGACCGGGTCCATGCGATGGGGCTGAAGTTCGGCATCCACCTCATGCGGGGCATCCCCCGCGAGGCGGTGAGGCGTAACCTGCCCATCCTCGGCACGCGCTACCGGGCGCAGGATATTGCCGATCGCACCAGCATCTGTTCGTGGAACAGCGACATGTACGGCGTCGACATGCGGCACCCCGCGGCGCAGGCCTATTACGACAGCGTGTTCGCGCAATATGCCGACTGGGGCGTCGATCTGGTCAAGATGGACGATATGAGCCGCCCCTATGACGCGCACGCACCGGAGATCGAGGCGGCGAGCAAGGCGATCGCGCGTTCGGGCCGACCGATCCTGCTGAGCCTGTCGCCCGGCGAGACGCCGTTGTCGAGCGCCGACCATGTCCGCGCGCATGCGCAGATGTGGCGGATCAGCGACGATTTCTGGGACGAATGGCCGTTGCTCGACGCGCAGTTCGTGCGGTTGGAGAATTGGCAGCGCTTCGCCGGACCGGGCGGCTGGCCCGATGCCGATATGCTGCCGCTCGGCCGGCTGGCGCTGGGGCAGCGCGATACGAAGTTCACGCCGGCCGAACAGCGCACGCTGATGACGCTGTGGTCGATCGCGCGGTCGCCGCTGATCATGGGTGGCGACCTGCGGCACCTCGATGCCGCCACGCTGGCGCTGCTGACCAATCCGGAGGTGATCGCCGTCAACCAGGCGAGTTCGGCCAATCGTCCCCTGCACATACAGGACGGGATGCGCGCCTGGACCGCGCGCGGTTCGCAGGGCGCGACCTATCTGGCGCTGTTCAACCCCGGCGACAAACCGTCGCGGCCGGGCGTCGATTTGCGCTGGTTGACGCTGCGCGGATCGGTGCGGGTGCGCGACCTGTGGGCGCGGCGCGATATCGGCACGGTGACCGACCGGGTCGCGGCCGATGTCCCGCCCCATGGTGCGGCGCTGCTGCGCCTCGACGGCGGCAACGCCTGATGTACTTTCCGCGAACGAAAGATCGATCGATGCTGCGTATCCTGATGACCGGCCTTGCCCTGACCGCCAGCGCAGGAGCCGCCTCTGCCGAGCCTGCACGGTTCAGCCGCTTCACCTACGAAGGGCGCAGCGTCGAGCGCGCGACGTCCGGTCCCGACCAGTATCGCAACCCGATCCTGTTGGGCTATTATCCCGACCCGTCGGTCACCCGCGTCGGCGACGACTATTATCTCGTGCTGTCGTCCTTCGCCCATTATCCGGGGCTGCCGATCTTTCATTCGAAGGATCTGGTGAACTGGACGCAGATCGCCAACGCGATCGACCGGCCCGAACAACTCGACTTCACCGGACGGCGCGTGTCGGAGGCGGTGTTCGCGCCCGATATCTCCTACCATGCCGGCACCTTCTACATCGTCAACACCTGCGTCGAATGCCGCGGCAACTTCGTGATCACGGCCAAGGACCCCAAGGGGCCATGGTCGGACCCGATCTGGCTGCCGTTCGAAGGGATCGATCCGTCGATCTATTGGGAGGGCGACCGGGCCTATATCGTCAACAACCGCGCGCCGAACGAACCCGCCCGCTATGACGGACACCGCGCGATCTGGGTCCAGGAATATGACTGGCGCGCGGGCAAGATGGTCGGGGAATCGACGCAGCTGATCAACGGCGGCGTCGACATCCGCCAGAAGCCGGTGTGGATCGAAGGGCCGCATATCTTCCGCAAGGACGGCTGGTATTACCTAACCGCAGCGGAGGGCGGGACCAGCGTCAACCATTCGCAGGTCGCGTTCCGGTCGAAGCTGCTGCGCGGGCCGTTCGTGCCATGGTCGGGCAATCCGATCCTGACCCAGCGCGACCTGGCCGACGACCGCAGCGATCCGGTGTCGGCGGCGGGCCATGCCAAGCTGGTGCAGACGCAGAGCGGCGACTGGTGGGCGACCTTCCTCGCGGTGCGGCCGTATGGCGACGACTATTATAATATCGGGCGCGAGACGTTCCTGTTGCCGGTGACGTGGAAGGACGGTTGGCCAACCATCCTGCCGCACCGCACGCGGGTGCCGTTCGTGGCGACACGGCCGAAGCTGCCGCGCCAGAGCGCGCCCAGGCTACCGACCAGCGGCGACTTCGGCTATGTCGACGAATTCGACGGTTCGACGCTCGCGATGCAGTGGGTCGGGTTGCGGACACCGAAGACGCCGGTGTACCGGGTATCGGGTGGCGAATTGCTGATCGACGGCGCGGCACCGATCGGCGATCAGAGCGGCGTGCCCGGTTTCGTCGGACGGCGTCAGCAGCATCACATCGCGACGATCGGCACGACTGTCCGCTTCGCGCCGCAGCGCGATGGCGACCGTGCCGGATTGGTCGCCATGCAAAGCGACGGGAGCTATCTGTTCTTCGGCATCACGCGGCTGGCGGGAAAACCGGTCATCGCGCTCTACACCCGAGCAAAGGGCACCGAGCAGCTGGTCGCCAGCACGCCGCTCACCGGTACGGCGCCGGTCACGCTGACGCTGCGTGCCGACCGGGGGACGATGGTCGCGGATTATAGCGTCGGCGGGGTGCAACGCATCTTGGCCAAGGATGTCGATATCCGCTTCCTCAGCACGCGGATGGCGGGTGGCTTCACCGGCACGATCGTCGGACCCTATGCGTGGCAACAAGCCAAGCGATAGACGCAGGACAAGGGGGCGTCGCGAGGCGCCCCCGGCGGCAATCACGGCGATGTGCGGTAATGGCGCGCCCGGAACGATTCGAACGTCCGACCCTCAGATTCGTAGTCTGATGCTCTATCCAGCTGAGCTACGGGCGCGTACCGGTCTTTCGACCTTATTTCCACTGGCGCGCCCGGAACGATTCGAACGTCCGACCCTCAGATTCGTAGTCTGATGCTCTATCCAGCTGAGCTACGGGCGCGCTGTGGAGGCCGCGTGCTAGAGGGGGAAGCGGAAGCTGGCAAGCCCGTTGTGCGAATTTTTTTGGATGCGTATCGAGAAGCCATGACCCGCACGTCCCCCACCCCCGTCCTGTTCGCCGCCCTGTTGTCGGCCTGTGCCGCGCCGGCGGGGGACTATCCCTCGCTGCTGCCGCGCCCGATCGAGAAGATCAGCCTGGCCGAGCCGGTCGGGCCGGTGCCGGTTGCTACACCGGATGCGGGGCTGGATGCGAAGGTTGCCGGGCTGAGCCGCGACGTCGCCGGTGCCACGCGCGCGTTCGATACGGCCGTCGCACGGGCCCGTCCGACGGTACAGGCCGCCAAGGGTACCGGCGAGGGCAGCGAGCGTTGGCTCGGCGCGCAGGTGGCGCTGGCGGAACTGGACGTCGCGCGGACTGCCATCGACGCGCCGCTTGGCGATCTGGAACGGCTGGCGATCGACCGCGCGGCGGCGGGTGCGCCGCCCTACCCCGCGCTCGACACCGCGGTAGCGCAGGCGAACGCCGCGGCGGCGGCGCAGCGGACCGCCATCGCGACGCTCAACGCGACGTTGCGCTGATTATTTCAGCGCGCGCAGCACCGGCAGGATCGACGCATAATCGTCGGTCCACGGTTCGGTGTCGGTGATCGGCAACGGCTCCCACGCCGTGCTGTCGGCGAGCAGGGTGGCAAGGACCTCGGGATCGCGGGTCAGGGCGATCCAAAGCGATCCGGTCTCCGGCCCCAGCGACGACGCCGGCTGATAGGGCAGCTGCGCCGCCATCCATCCGCTCGCCGTCCGCGCGACCACCGGCGACAGGTCGAGATAGCGGTTCGACACATGCACCAGCAGCAGCCCGCGCCGGCCGAGCACCCGGCCATAGGTGTCGAACGCCTCGCGCGTCATCAGGTGCATTGGCACCGCGTCCGATGAAAAGGCATCGAGCGCCAGCAGGTCGAGGCTCCCGGCGGGCTCTTCCGATAGACTCAGGCGCGCGTCCCCCATCACGATCTGCGCATCGGGGGCGCAGCGTTTGAGGAAGGTGAAGGCGCCCGAATCCCGCGCGATCCGCACCACGACCGGATCGATCTCGTAGAAGCGCCAATGCTGGCCCGGCCGCGCGTAACAGGCGAGCGTACCGGTGCCGAGGCCGACGATGCCGATCCGTGCGCCCGGACCGTAGATGGTGGGTGCGGCGCGCAGTGCTTCCCCCACCCCCGACTGCGGTACGTAATAAGTCGTCGGCGTGCGCTCACGCTCGGGCGTACCGGTCAATTGGATTCCGTGCAGCGTCGTGCCGTGCTGCAGCTCGTTGACATCCTTGCCGCGCATGATCGTGTAGACGCCGAAATAGCTCCGCGTGCGGGCTCCGGGTTCGAGCGACAGCGTCAGTGCGCGGTAGCCGCCGAACAGGAACAGCGCGCCGGCCAGTGCGAAGACGAACGGCACGCGCGACCCGATGGCGATCAGGCCGACGACGATGATACCGAAGAACGCAACCGGTTCGGGATTGGCGCCGAGCAACTCGCCCGGATTGAACAGACCGAGGGCGACCAGCCCGGCCACCGCGAGCAGCGCGGCGATCCGCAGTTTCGCCCCGCCCCGCTGCCACAGCCGCTGCGTGGCGGGAAGCAGATAGGGCAGCGGCGCCAGAATACCGGCGGCGAGGATCAGGAGGGGATATTCATAGGTCCAGTCGAACAGCACCGGCGCGATCAGCCCGGCGAACACGCCGCCCAGCGCACCGCCGACCGACATGGCGAGGTAGAAGCCGGTCAGCCGCGCCGGTTCGGGGCGCAGCGCATACATCCGCGCGTGCAGCGTCACCGACAACGCGAACAGCAGCATCAGCGCCGCGAGCGCGCTCAGCAACGGATGATCGTGATGGCCGCCGATCATCATGCCGCCGAACACCAGGATCGTGATCGGCGCATAGGTGGTGACCGCATTGGCCAGCCCGCGCCGGTCGGCGAACGCGACGGTGAAGCTCAGCAGATAGAGCCCGAGCGGCAACACCCACAGCAGCGGCACCGCGACGATATCGGTCGTAAGGAAGGTCGAGGTGGCGAGCATCAACCCCGAGGGCACCAGCGCCAGCACGATCCAGTGCAGCACGCGCCACCGCCCCGGCGCCTCGCCCTTGTCCAGCGCCACCGCCTGTTCGCGCCGGTGCGGCAGCAACCACCCGCACCCGATCACCAGCACGAACACCAGCGCATAGCCGATGCTCCAGCCCCAGCTCTGCCCCTTCAGCGGCAGCAACGGTTCGACCAGCAGCGGATAGGCCAGCAGCCCGGCGAAGCTGCCGACGTTCGACGCGGCATAGAGCGCGTAGGGATCGCGCCCCGGACAGATGAACGCGAACCAGCGCTGCAACAGCGGCGCCTGTGCCGATATCGCGAAAAACAACGGACCGATCGAGGCGGCGAGCAGCCACGGCGTCCACAGCGCCGGCTCGACCCCCGCTGGCGTTGGGGTGCTGTTGACCCCGATCGGCAGCCACACCGCCGCGCACAGCAGCAGCAGGATATGCACCGCTGCCTGCGCCTTGGGCATCAGCTTGCCCAGCAGATGGGCATAGGCATAGCCGCCGAGCAGCAGCGCCTGATACACCAGCATCGCCGAATTCCACACCGCCGGCGCACCGCCCAGCTGCGGCAACGCCATGCGCGCGACCATCGGCTGGACGAGGAACAGCAGGAACGACCCTGCGAGGATCGTGGTGACGAAAATCCAGCGGATCGGCCAGCCCGCGGTACGATCGGGTGATGTCACGGGCGCGATTTCCAATAGGTGATGTGCCGTTTCAGCGGGCTGCCGTCGGGCACGATCGGATGATCAAAATCGGCGTCGCGGTCGCGCACCATGCCGATCCGCTCCATCAGCCCCCAGCTGCGGGTATTGGCCATGACGGTGATCGCACCGATCCGGTCGACCGGCAGATGGTCGAAACCCCATGCGAGCGACGCCGCCGCCGCCTCGCGCGCGAACCCCCGGCCCCAATGGTCGCGACCGAAGCGCCAGCCGATCTCCACCGCCCCTTCGAGCGGGGTGCCGAGCGCGCCGGGCTTCAACCCGCACACCCCGACGAACGCACCATCGGCGCGCGCCTCGACGCTCCAGAAACAATAGCCGAGATCGCGTTGATAGCCGTTCTGCCGTTCGATCGCCGTGTCGACATCGGCATCGGTCGGCAGCGGGTTGAGGAATTGCATGACCGCCGCGTCGGCGACATGTGACAGGATGGCCGCGCGATCGCGCACCTCATACGGGCGCAGGACCAGTCGCTCGGTATCGATCATGCGCCGAGCAGCCGTGCCGCATGCGCCGCGTGATAGGTCAGCACGCCCGAACAGCCTGCGCGCTTGAACGCCAGCAGTGTTTCCAGCACCATCGCGTCGCGATCGGCGACGCCCGCCGCCACGCCCGCCTCGATCAGCGCATATTCGCCGGAGACCTGATAGGCGAAGACCGGCACCTCGAACGCCGCCTTCACCCGCGTGATGATGTCGAGATAGGGCATGCCCGGCTTCACCATCACGCTGTCGGCGCCCTCGGCGATGTCGAGCGCGACCTCGCGCAGCGCTTCCTCGCTGTTGGCCGGGTCCATCTGATAGGTCTTCTTGTCGCCCTTCAGCAGCCCGCGCGATCCGACCGCGTCGCGGAACGGGCCGTAGAAGGCGCTCGCATATTTGGCGGCATAAGCCATGATCTGGACGTTGTGGTGCCCCCCGGTTTCCAGCGCGTCGCGGATCGCGGCGACCCGGCCGTCCATCATGTCGGACGGCGCGACGATATCGCTCCCCGCCTCCGCCTGGACGATCGCCTGTCGCACCAAGGCTTCGGACGTGACGTCGTTCAACACATAACCCGTCGCGTCGATGATCCCGTCATGGCCGTGCGCGGTATAGGGGTCGAGCGCGACGTCGGTCAGCACGCCGATATCGGGCACCGCGTCCTTGATCGCGCGGATCGCCCGGCACATCAGATTGTCGGGATTGAATGCCTCCGCCCCGTCGTCGCTGCGCAGACCGGGCGGCGTATTCGGGAACAGCGCCAGCACCGGGATGCCCAGATCGCGGGCTTCGCGCGCGCGCGCGACGATCCCGGCGAGGTTCCAGCGCGAGACGCCCGGCAGCGTCGCGACCGCTTCGTTGTCGCCCTCGGTCACGAACAGCGGCCAGATCAGATCGGCGGGGGTCAGGATCGTTTCGGCGTGGAGCCGGCGGCTCCAGCCGGTGGCACGGGTGCGACGCAGGCGGAGCGCAGGATAAGCAGCGGACATGGCGCGACTTGTGGGCCAAGCCCGGCAAGCGATCAACCCAAACTCGCGTGGGTCCATTTTCGTTACGGAACGTTACCGACCGCATGAACCGCATCCGCACCGCCGCCATGATCGTCAATGCCCGGTCGCGCAGTGGGCAGGCGCAGTTCGCGGAGGCGTGCCGCGCGCTCAAGGGTGCCGCTTTCGAGGTCGACGCCCATGCGGTAGAGGACCCGGAAGAGCTGGTCCCGACCCTCGAGCGCGCGCTGGCGGCCAAGCCCGACCTCGTGATCCTCGGCGGCGGCGACGGCACGATCAGCAGCCTGGTCGACCACCTGCTCGGCCATGACGTGATCCTCGGCGTGTTGCCTTTCGGCACTGCCAACAGCTTCTGCCGTACGCTCGGCATCCCGCTCGACATCGCCGAGGCGGTTGAGGTGCTGAAGACCGGCCGGCCACGGCGGATCGACCTCGGCATGATCGATGGCGATTATTTCGCGAACTGCGCTGCGATCGGCCTGTCGCCGCAGATCGCCAAGACGGTGCCGCACGGCGTCAAGAAACTGTTCGGGCGGGTCGGCTATCTTGCCTGGGCATCGCTGCAATTCGCGAAATTCCACCCCTTCGAACTGATCGTCGGACAGGGCACGACCGCCAAGCGGATGATGGCGACCGAGGTCCGCATCTCCAACGGCCGCTTCCATGGCGGCACCGAGCTGGTGGAGGAAGCGCGGCTCGACAGCGGCGAGATCATCGTTCAGGTCGTCTGCGGCAAGGGCAAGCGCAGCCTGGTGCGCAACTGGGCCGCAGGGTTCTTCCGCCTCGATTCACGCCGGGTCGATACGGTGACGTTCCACGGCCAGTCGCTACGGATCGAAACGAACCCGCCGCTGCCGATCTCGATCGATGGCGAGGTGCTGGCGAAGACGCCGGTGATGGCGAAGATCGCGGCGGGGATCATCGAGGTGATGGCGCCGGTGGAGGGGTGATTGCCTCTATCGTCGTCCCCGCGAAGGCGGGGACCCATATACGCTGACGTCAGTGATGGAGCCGAACCGCCGCGCGTATGGATTCCCGCCTTCGCGGGAATGACGGAGGGGGGCGATCCAATCAAACCCCGTCATTCCGGCGAAGGCCGGAATCCATTGTGTCGGGTGCTCGCGGCAGGCACGCCAACGTCACCCCATCCATGGATTCCGGCCTGCGCCGGAATGACGGGTGCGCCTTACCCCAACCGCCCCAGCGCCGCATGCAACCGCGCCGCCTCGGCCATCTTGTCGGCATGGTCCGCCCGCGCCTTCTCGACCGCTTCGGGCTTCGCCCGTTCGACGAAGCTCGCATTGCCCAACCGTCCGGCCAACGCATCGCGCTCCTTCTCGGTCGCCGCGATCGCCTTGGTCAGACGCGCGCGTTCGGCATCGAGGTCGATAACATCGCCCAGCGGCAGAACGAAGGTCGCTTCGTCCACCACGATCTGCAACGCCCCGCCCGCCGGCGCATCGCCCGCAACCGCATCGACCCGCGCCAGCCGGGCCAGCACCGCGCCCTGTCGTGCCAGCCGCTCGACCGTCTCGCCCGACGCATCGCGGACATGCAGCGGCAACCGCGCGCCCGGCGGCACGTTCAACTCGGTTCGCGCCGCGCGGATTTCGGTGACCAGACGGATCAGCCAGTCGACCTCCGCCCGCGCCGCCGGATCGATCGCCCGCGCATCCGCCATCGGCCAGCGCGCAACGATCAGGTCGTTCGATCGCTCACCAAGTGCATGCCACAGTTCCTCGGTGATGAACGGCATGAAAGGGTGTAGCATCACCAAAATCTGGTCGAGGACCCAGCCCGCGACCGCGCGCGTTTCCTCGCCACCCTTGGCCCCGCCCTGCAACACCGGCTTGATCAGTTCGAGATACCAGTCGCAGAACCGGCTCCACGTAAACTGGTAGATCGTATTGGCGGCACCGTCGAAGCGCAGGTCGGCCAGCGCGAGGTCGAGCGCCTGCACCGTCTCGATCGTCTCGGCGATGATCCAGCGATTGACGGCCAGCTCGGCCTTGGGCGGTTCCAGCGTCGCCGACGCGCCGATGCCGTTGGCCTGTGCGAAACGGGTCGCGTTCCACAGCTTGGTCGCGAAGTTGCGATACCCCTCGACTCGCTTCTCATCCATCTTGATGTCGCGGCCCTGGCTTTCCATCGCCGCCATGAAGAAGCGCAGCGCATCGGCACCATAGGCATCGATCAGCCCGAGCGGATCGACGGTATTGCCCTTCGACTTCGACATCTTCGCGCCATCGGCGGCGCGGACGAGGCCGTGGAGGTACAGCGTCTTGAACGGCACCTCCTTCATGAAGTGGATGCCCTGCATCAACATCCGCGCGTCCCAGAAGAACAGGATGTCGAAGCCCGAGATCAGCACGTCGTTGCTGTAACGTCCACCGAGCGTCGGGTCGGTGTTCTCCGGCCAGCCCAGCGTCGCGAACGGCCACAGCGCCGAGGAGAACCACGTATCGAGGACGTCCTCGTCCTGCTTCAGCGCAACGCCCGCGCCCGCTTCGGCCTGCGCCTCTTCATAGGTTTCGGCAACGAACACCCGGCCGTCGTCCGCGAACCACGCGGGGATGCGATGCCCCCACCACAGCTGGCGCGACACGCACCATGGCTGGATGTTCTCCATCCAGTTGAAATAGGTCTTTTCCCACGACTTCGGCACGATCTTGACCGCGCCCGACCGGACCGCCTCGATCGCGGGCTGCGCCAGCGTCTTGGCATCGACATACCATTGGTCGGTCAGCCACGGCTCGATCACCACGCCCGAACGGTCGCCGAACGGCGTCTGGATCGTGCGCGGTTCGGCGTCGTGCTCGGTGCCGTCCTTGTCGACATGCGGGATCAAGACGGCTTCGTCCTTCAGCAGCGCGACGACCGCCTTGCGGGCATCGGCGCTCGACAGGCCGAGAAAGGCGGCGGGGATCAGCCCGTCGGCGGTCTGCACGATGTGCGCCCTGGCATCGAGCATGTTGAGCATGTCGCGCGCCTCGATCCCGGCGCGGCGGCCGACCTCGAAGTCGTTGAAGTCGTGGCCGGGCGTGATCTTCACCGCACCCGATCCCAGTGCGGGGTCGGCATGTTCGTCGGCCACGATCGGGATCAGACGTCCCGTAATCGGCAAGCGCACCTGCTGACCGATAAGCGCGGTGTAGCGCGCGTCGTCGGGATGCACCGCGACCGCCATGTCGGCCAGCATCGTTTCGGGCCGCGTGGTCGCCACCTCGATCGAACCCGATCCGTCGGCGAGCGGGTAGCGCAAGCGCCAGAAGCTGCCGCGCACCTCCCGCGTCTCGACCTCGAGATCGCTGATCGCGGTGCCGAGACCGGGGTCCCAGTTCACCAGCCGCTTGTCGCGGTAGAGCAGCCCTTCGCGATGCAACTGCACGAACACCTTCAGGACGGCGGCGGAAAAGCCCTCGTCCATGGTAAAGCGTTCATTGGCCCAGTCCATCGAACAGCCCAGCCGGCGGAGCTGGCCGGTGATCTGCCCGCCGCTCTCGGCCTTCCATTCCCAGACCTTCGCGACGAAATCGTCGCGCGAGAAATCGGTGCGCTTCTGCTGCCGTTGCGCCATCTGGCGCTCGACGACCATCTGCGTCGCGATGCCGGCATGGTCGGTGCCGACGACCCACCGTGCGTCCTTGCCCTGCAGCCGCGCATGGCGGACGAGGATGTCCTGCAGCGTGTTGTCGAGCGCGTGGCCGATGTGGAGGTTGCCGGTGACGTTGGGCGGCGGATTGACAATCGTCCACGGCGTCGCATCGGCACGCTCGGGCCGGAACAGGCCTTCCTGTTCCCAATGGGCATACCAGCGCGCCTCGATGGCGGCGGGGTCGAAGGTCTTGGGCAGTTCGCTCATGCACCGCCGCATGGCGCGGATGCGGCGGCGTTGCAAGAGAGCGGGTTATTCGCGTCCGCTGATCCGGGCGATCTCGCGCGACACCATCGCCTCGACGATACCGGGCAGCTTGGCGTCGAGCCATTCGCGCAGCATCGGGCGAAGCATTTCGCGCACCAGTCCTTCGAGCGAATCGCTGCCGGGCGTTTCCGGCTTCACCAGCATCCGCGACAGCTGATCGAGCGCACCACGGCTGGCCTCGGCCGCGCGGTCCGACACGATCGACGCATCGACGGCGGCGCCCGGCATCGGGGCGGCCGGTGCGGGTTCTTCCTGCGGTTCGGGCGCACGGGCGCGCGGCGCTTCCGCACGCTGCGTTTCGACGCGCGGCGCCTCGACGCGGGGCGGCGGAGGAGGAGCGGCGACGGTCTGGTTCAACTCCAGCACCTCGTCTCGGTCGTCGAGGTCGCGGACCTGCGCCGTGCGAATCGACTTGCGTCCGCGCAACGCCTGGGCCGATCCCTCGCCCTCTTCGGCGATGATCCGCTTGATCGAGGACAATATGTCCTCCATCGACGTTTCGTTGCTGATATCCCCCATCGCAACCCTCATGCCTGTCGCCTCTGAACGCTTAGCTGTCGGGGTTGGCGCGCGGCGTGTCAACGCCTTGCGTCGTTCGCGGCGCGCCACCCTGTCGATTGGGCGCGTCGAGCCCCTGGGTCGGGGTATAGGGATTGGGGCTGCGTTGCAGCGACGGATCGAGTTCGCGGGTCACGACCGGGGTCTGTGCCGGGCTGTTCACCGTGCTGGGCGCGATCGGCACCGGTGCGGGATCGTCCTTCCAGTCCCACACCACGTTGCGCACGCGGTTGTAGTTGACCGTGGGATCGTACAGCGCCCCGCCATCGAGCCCCAGATCGCGCGCCTCCGCGCGACCCATCGCCGCCAGCAGCGCGAAGCCCGCGACATAGGCGTCGCGCCGTGCCGTCACCAGCTGCACCTGCGAATTGAGCAGTTCCTGTTCGGCGTTGAGGATGTCGAGGATCGTCCGCGTGCCGACACTGTTCTCGGCGCGGACGCCCTCCAGCGACAGGCGGTTGGCGGCGACCTGCACCTCCGACGACTGGATCACACGCAGCGCCGATTGCCACGCGGCGAATGCCGACCGGGCGTCGGACACGACGCCGCGTTCGACCTGCGTGACCTGTTCGATCGCCGCGCCTTCCAGCGCCTGCGCCCGGCGGATCTGCGCGCTGGGGCGCCCGCTCTGCCAGAGCGGCAGGCTCATCTGCACGCCGACCTGCGCCTGCCCGCCATCCTGTTGCAGCACGACGCCCTGCACCGACTGCGCCGATCCGAGGAAGCTGGTATAGCTACCGCCGCCAACTGCGTTAATCGTAGGCAACCGGCCGGCACGCGCGACGCGGACGTCGAAGCCGGCGGCATCGCTGGTGCGGCGCGCGGCGATCAGAGAAGGATTGTTGGCCACCGCTACGCCGACCGCGGCGTTCGGATCGACCGGCAGGTTCGGCAGCGCCGGCGGCGTGTCGAGCGTCGCGGCGGGCGCACCGGTCGTCGCCACGTAATTCTCGCGGCTGCGGATCAGTGAGGCCTCCGCATTGCGCAGCTGCGCCTGTGCCGAGGCCAGCCGTGCCTCCGACTGGGCGACGTCGGTCCGGGTCAGGTCGCCGACCTGGAACCGGTCCTTCGACGCCTGCAGATTGACCTCCAGCACGCGCAGGTTCTGCTGGTTCAGCCGCACGATCGCTTCGTCGCGGATCACGTCGTTATAGGCGGCGACGACCAGCGTGAAGACGTTCGCTTCGGTGCTGCGCAGATTGGCACGACCGGCATCGACCCGCGCATCGGCAGCGCGGACGTTGTTGCGTACCGCCCCGCCCGCGAACAACGACTGCGATACCTGCACCTGGACGCTGCCCTGACGCGGTGCCTGGGTGAAACCACGGCTTGCCGGATTGATGACGTTTTCGATCACCGAGCTTTGCGTCGTGACCTGCGGCAATCCCTGCGAACGCGCCAGCGGCACGCCTTCGTCGGTCGCACGCTGGTTGGCGCGTGCGCCAGTCAGCTGCGGATTGGTCGCATAGGCGCGTGCCAGCGCCTCACGCAGCGTTTCCGCACTTGCAGGCCCGGCCAGCAGCGCCAGCGCCGCGACCCCACCGATGAACTTCCCCCCCCGCATATGCCCTTACCTTGCGAACTGAAATGTCTTGGGACGTGCGAAGCCCGGCAGTACGATGCAGTCGAGATCGGCGAAATCGATCAGCCCGAACCCGCCTTCGGTACGGCGGCCCAGCGCCAGCCGGGTGACGCCGCGATCGACCAGCCCGGTGGTCAGCCGGCCGCCCGGTGCCAGCTGCTCCACGATCGCATCGGGGACCGATTCGACCGCACCGTCGATGACGATCACGTCATAGGGCGCACCGTCGGGCGAACCGGCATTGAGCGGCCCTTCGACGAACGTCACCTTGGTGTCCGCGATCGCATCGCGCGCGGCGGCGATCAGCGTGGGGTCTTCCTCCAGCGCAACAACCGATCCGGCCAGCCGGGCGAGGACGGCGGCGGCATAGCCCATCGCCGCACCGACCAGCAGAACGCGGTCGGTCGGCTGGATTTCGGCGGCGGTCAGCAGGCGCCCGGTAATCAACGGCGCATTGATCGCTCGCCCCCCGGCGAGCGGCAGCGGCGCGTCGCGGTAGGCGACGTTGGCCTGCGCGGGCGGCACGAAGCCCTCGCGCGGAACGTCGCCCATGGCGGTCACGACACGCGGGTCGCTGACTGCGCTGGTGCGCAGCTGGCTGACGACCATCGCGTGGCGCATCGCTTCGAAATCGGATCGGGTCTGCATCGAATCGGTCATGGTGCAATCCTGTCGCACAACTGTTTTACCCGCGCAACACACATCACGCGCAAGCCGCTGTCTATCGCGACGAACCGCCGCCGCCAAGGAGCCGGCCGGTATAATTTGTGCGGCGACAGTTGACACCGGGCCGCGCGCCCCGCAAATGCCCGCCTCCCACCGTATCGAGGCGCGATGGCGGAGTGGTGACGCAGAGGACTGCAAATCCTTGCACCCGGGTTCGATTCCCGGTCGCGCCTCCAACGGACGGTTGATTCGCCCACCCGATCAGCGGGCCAGGCGGGCTACCATCATCGTCAGAGTTGGCTCGCGGCTTCCCGCGATCTGGACGATATGCGTGCCGGCGGGCAGGTCGAAATCGACCATCTTGCGGATACCGCTACAGGCCGGCCCATGACCATGGCCGACCGATGCCACCGACCGGCCACCGTCGACCAGATCGATCCACGCCCCGCTGCCCAGCGCCACGCGATACCGACCGGGCTGGGTCGTGACGAAGCGGAAGATGCCGCCATGGCTGGCCGCGTCGCCCGGCTTTTCGGGCTTCACCGCGAAGCGCAGCGTCGCTTGCGGCACCAGCTTCGCGCGAACCGCCACACCGGGGGTGAGCACCGCTTCGGCACTGGCATCGACAGCGCGCGGCTGCGCCCATCCGCGCAATTCCGGCGGCGGGGGCGCGACGGTCGTGCAGGGCGCGGCGGCGGCTTGCAGCAGGAACAGGGCGGCGAGCGTCATGGACATGAGACGACCTTTTCGAAAGATAACCGTGCCATGGGTATCGTGCCGCAGGGTACCGCGCCAGCGCCCTTGTCCGTAGCGCGTGCAATCAGGATGAGGGGAAAGCCGGCCCGGCGCGTATCCCATGTCGACCATAGGGAAGCATCCGCATGACCCAGCATCTCGACCGATCGTTGCAACGGTTGTCGCACACATCCGATCATCCCGGCCTGCATGGGATCGAGGGCGGTGTGTTCGACCGCCTGCGCTGCGACCGGGCGGCTCGCGGCACCGGGCTGCGGCTGGCAGGGGTCGCCGCGTTCGGCGCGGCGACGATGGGGCTGATCGCCGCCGATCCGCTGCCCCGCCCCGCACCGCCGGCGTTCGCCGACGACCTCGCGCTCGCGCCCTCGACCTTGTTGGGCGAGCGATGAGCCGCCGTTGCTGGACGATCCTCGTCGCGCTCGTCGCCTTTATCGCGGCGGTGGCGGGCGTGCTGGCCGGGCGGGCGATCGGGGATCGGGGGTCGGGAGGACATGGCAACGAACTCCACGCATTGCTGCACGACCGGATGACGCTGACCGACGATCAACGCCGACAGCTGGACGCGCTGGAAGCCGGCTTCGCCGCGCGTCGCAGCGGATTGCAGGCCCGGATGCGCGCCGACAACGCCCGATTGTCCGCCGCGATCGCCGCCGAACATGGCGAGGGGCCGCGCGTCGCCGCCGCCGTCGACGCCAGCCACCGCACGATGGGCGCGTTGCAGAAGGAAACGCTGGCGCATGTCTTCGCGATGCGACGGCTGCTGCGGCCCGACCAGCTGCCCGCATTCGACCGGGCGGTCGCCCGCGCGCTAACCCAGCCGACCCAGTGACGGCGATCGATGCCAGTACGAGCGACGGCGATCTTGCGGCACAGGCGCGGACCGGCAGCGAGGCTGCCTTCGCGGTGCTGATGCAGCGGCACAAGGGGCGCGTCTATCGCCTGGCGCTGAACAGCATCGCCGAACCCGACGAGGCGCTTGATATCGTGCAGGAAACCTTCCTGTCGGCGTATCGCGCGCTGCCCCGTTACGATCCGGCGCGGCCGATGGCGAGCTGGCTGGCGGCGATCGCACTCAACAAGTGCCGCGACCGCGCGCGTCGCCGAGCGCTGCGGCATTTCTTCTTCGGCGCACGCCCGGTCGAAGAACTTGCCGACACGATGGCCATCGGCGATCCCGACCCTGCGCAATCCGCGTCGGATCGGCAGGAACTGGCACGGGTTCGTCTTGCCATCGCCCGCCTGCCCGCTTCGCTGCGCGAACCGCTGCTGCTGTGTACCGTCGAAGAGATGCGCCATGCCGATGCCGCCGCACTGCTTGGCCTCAGCACGAAGGCGATCGAAACCCGCATCCGCCGCGCGCGGGCGAAATTGAGCGAATTGCTCGCGGCATGAGGGGACGGCTGATCCGCCGCGTATCACGTTGCGAGACAGGCTTTCGACAGGGTTTTGCGACATGATGACGATCGACCGCCGCGGGCTGTTGCGCGGCGCGGCGCTGAGCAGCGGCGGACTGGTGCTCGGCGCGTGGACGCCGCTTGGCGCGAACACGCCCGATGCGATGCCGGTCGTCTCGGGCGACCTGATCGAACTGCGTATCGCCCGGCTGAACCGTACGGTAGACGGGCGGCCGACCCGCGCGATCGGGATCAACGGTATGTCGCCCGCGCCGCTGATCCGCCTGCGCGAAGGGCGGCGCGCGCGCATCCGCGTGACCAATGACCTCGACGTCGACACCTCGCTCCATTGGCACGGGCTGCTGGTCCCGTTTCAGTATGACGGCGTACCCGGCGTTTCCTTTCCCGGCATCGCGCCAGGGCAGAGCTTCCTCTATGACTTCCCGGTGCGGCAGAACGGTACCTATTGGTATCACAGCCATTCGGGTGGGCAGGAACAGACCGGGCTGTACGGGCCAATCGTGATCGATCCCGCCGCGCCCGACCCGGTCGCCTATGACCGCGAACATGTCATCGTCCTGTCGGATCACAGCCGCGCGAGCCCGGAGGCGATCTTCCGCCGGCTGAAGGTGCAGCCGGGCTATTACAATTTCCAGCGGCAGACGCTCGCCGGACTACTCGCCGGGCGCGACCAGCCGGCGGAGAACCGCAAACATTGGGGTGCGATGCGGATGGACCCGGCCGATATCGCGGATGCGACCGGCGCGACCTACACCTATCTGGTCAACGGCCATGGCCCCGCCGACAACTGGACGGGCACATTCCGGGCGGGCGAGCGGGTGCGGCTGCGGATCGTCAATGCGTCGGCGATGACGACATTCAACGTCCGGATACCGAACCTGCCGTTGACCATCGTCCAGGCCGACGGGCTGAACGTCGCGCCGGTTACCGTCGACGAATTCCAGATCGGGGTCGCGGAGACCTACGACGCGATCGTCATCCCGCAGGACCGGGCCTATACGCTGGTCGGCGAAAGCGTCGACCGGTCGGGCATGGCCCGCGCGACGCTCAGCCCGCGTGCCGGCATGGTCGCGCCGGTACCGCCGCTGCGCCCGCGACCGCTGGCGACGATGACCGACATGGGCATGGGCACGATGGACCACGCCCCGCCCCGCGCGCCCGATCCGACCGCCGAACAAAACGCGTCGCGCCGGCTCGCCACCGACGACGCGCCCGATCACGCCGCGATGGATCATGAAACCATGGAACATGACGGGATGGACCATGGCGCGATGAAGATGCGCGACTTCGCCGCCGCGCCCCAGATGGCGAAGACCCCCGGCGTCCAGACCATCTCCCCCATGCCCGCCGACCGCACCGGCTATCCGGGACAGGGGCTGGAGAATGTCGGCCACCGCGTCCTGACCTATCGTCAGCTGCGCGCGCTGGAACGCAATCCGGACGTTCGCGCGGCCGGACGGCAGATCGACGTTCACCTGACCGGCAACATGGAACGGTTCATGTGGGGGTTCGACGGGAAGCGGATGGTCGACACCCACGAACCCTTCGCCTTCGTGCTGGGGGAACGGGTACGGATCAACCTGATCAACGACACGATGATGGCGCATCCGATCCACCTGCACGGCCATTTCTTCGAACTGGTCACCGGACAGGGCGACCATGCCCCGCGCAAGCATACTGTGATCGTCCAGCCCGGCGGGATGGTCAGCGTCGACCTGACCGCCGATGCGCCGGGTGACTGGGCGTTCCATTGCCACATGCTCTACCACATGCTGGCGGGCATGATGCGGGTCGTGACCGTCCGCCCGGCGGGAGGCGCGGCATGACCGCGCGGCTCGCCCTGCTCCTCGCCATCGGCACGGCCACGCCGGCATGGGCGCAGGACCATGCCGGCCACGGCCAAATGGACCATAGCAAGACGGATCACGGCACCCCGCCCCCGCCGCCCGCCGATCCGGCCGTGTCTGGCACCGACCTGCCCCCCGGCGACGCGCCTGCCCCGCCGGTGCCGATGCCGCACGCCGCCGATGGCATCTGGGGCGCCGACGCCATGGCAAACTCGCGCAAGGTGATGATGGCGGACGAAGGCGGCGGACAGCGGTTCGCGCAAGTCCTGCTCGATCGCCTCGAATGGAGGGACGGCGGCTATCGTTGGGAAGGCGAAGGCTGGTTCGGCGGCGATCTCCACCGTCTGGTCGTCAAGAGCGAGGGCGAGGGCAAGGACCGGTTCGAATCCGCCGAGGTGCAGGCGCTCTATTCTCACGCGGTCGGTCCCTATTTCAACCTGCAAGCTGGTGTCCGCCACGACAGCCGTCCGACCCCGAAGCGGAGCTATGCAGTGGTCGGCGTCGAAGGCCTCGCCCCCTATTGGTTCGAGGTCGAGGCGCACGGCTTTCTGTCGACCCGCGGCGAACTAACCGGAAGGGTCGAGGGCTATTACGACCAGCGCATCACCCAGCGCCTGATCGCGCAGCCCCGCGCCGAGCTGAACCTGTCGGCACAGGACGTTCGCGACACCGGGCTCGGATCGGGTCTCACGAGTGCCGAACTGGGCCTGCGCCTGCGCTACGAGATCGCCCGCGAGTTCGCACCCTATGTCGGGGTCGCGTGGGAGCGGCGGTTCGGCGACACCCGCCGCTTCGCCCGCGCGCGTGGCGCGGATGCCGGCGGCGTCGAACTGGTCGCCGGCATCCGCGCATGGTTCTAAGCGACGCGGCTATTCGTCGGGCTTCGCCATCTTCGTATGCTGCGCCGCCAGCACGCTGTCGGGCGTGATGTGGCTCAGTGCCGCCTGCACCTTATTCTTGGCACCCGACACGACATGCGCCGATCCGGCCATCACCGCGTCCCAGCCGTTGCGGGCGGTCTTGGCGGGGTCTTCCTTTGAATCGTCCTTGCCGACCGGCGTGTCGAGCATCCCGGCGCGTTCGAAGAACAGGGTGTCGGTCGGCCCAGGCATCAGCACGGTGATGGTTACGCCGCTGTCCTTCAGCTCCTCGCGCAAAGCATAGGCGAAGCTGTCGAGATAGGCCTTGGTCGCGTTGTAGACTGCCTGATAGCTGCCCGGAATCAGCCCGGCGATCGATCCGGTGATGAGGATCCGCCCTTCCCCGCGCGCTGCCATATCGCGCGCGACCTTCTGCAACAGGTAGGTCGTGCCGGTGACGTTGGTGTCGATCACCCGCCGCCATGCCGCCACGTCCTGTTCGATGAACGCATGGCCGAGACCCCGCCCGGCATTGGCGATCAGCAGGTCGATCGCCCGCCCGCCGACCTCCGCCAGCAACCGGTCATTGCCCTCGAAGGTCGACAAGTCCGCCTCGACCGCCGTCGCGCCGACCGTACCGGCCGCGGCGTCGATCTGCGGTTCGTCGGCGGCGACGATCAGGTCGTACCCTTCCCCCGCTGCAATCTTGGCCAGTTCATAGCCGATACCGGTCGAAGCGCCGGTGATGACCGCCAGTTTGTTCGCCACGCTCACGCTCCCTTCGCCCAGTCGGGCTTCAGCACCACCTTGGTGCAGACATTCTGCTCGTCGTGGAATTTCTTGTAGCCCTTCTGCGCATCCTCCAGCGCCATCCGGTCGGAGATCATGAAGGTCGTATCGATCTTGTCCTCCATGATCGCGGTGAGCAGCGCCGGCAGGTAGCGCTGGACATGGGTCTGCCCGGTTTTCAGCGTCAGTCCCTTTTCCATCAGCGCGCCGAACGGGAACTTGTCGATCATCCCGCCATAGACGCCGGGCACCGACACCCGACCGCCTTTGCGACACGCGACGATCGCCTGCCGCAGCGCGTGCGGCCGATCGGTGCCGAGGAAGGTCGACGCCTTGATCTGGTCGACGATATTGTCGACGAACAGCCCGTGGCTCTCCAACCCGACGCTGTCGATCACCGCGTCCGGGCCGATCCCGCCCGTCATCGTCATCAGCGCGTCGTAAATGTCGGTTTCCTCGAAATTGAGGACTTCCGCCCCCAATCCCTTGGCAAGGCTCAACCGATGCGGAAAATGATCGATCGCGATGACCCGGTGCGCCCCCATCAGCAGCGCCGACTGGATCGCGAACAGCCCGACCGGACCGCAGCCCCATACCGCCACGATGTCGCCATCCTCGATATCGGCATTCTCCGCCGCCATCCATCCGGTGGGCAGGATGTCCGACAGGAACAGCACCTTGTCGTCGTCGACCCCGTCGGGGATCACGATCGGACCGACGTCGCTGAACGGCACGCGGACATATTCTGCCTGCCCCCCCGGATAGCCGCCGGTCATGTGGCTGTAGCCGAACAGGCCGGGCGCGACCTGCCCCCACAATTCCTGCGCGATATCCTGATTGTCGGCCGGGTTGCCGTTGTCGCACCCCGAATATTGCTGCTTCGAACAATGATAGCAGCTGCCACAGGCGATCACGAAGGGAACGACGACGCGCTGCCCCTTCTTGAGGGTCGACTTGGGACCGGTCTCAACCACCTCGCCCATAAATTCATGGCCGAGGATGTCACCCGCCTGCATCGTCGGGATATAGCCGTCGTACAGATGCAGGTCGGACCCGCAGATCGCGGTTGACGTGATCTTGATGATCGCGTCGCGCGGGTTGATGATCTCAGGATCAGGGACGGTGTCGACGCGGACGTCGTGCTTGCCGTGCCAGGTGAGTGCGCGCATCCGGCAATTCCTCTCGTTTTACGATTTCGGTTCGCGGTTGGGCGGCGTGGTCGTCGCGATCTCGCCGGTTTCCATCAGCTGCTTGAAGCGGCGCAGATCGCGCCGGGCCTGGATCGCCGGTTCCTTCTGCGTCACCTTGGCGACCAGCTTGCCAACGATGCCGGCGGGCGGCGAATAGGCGATCATCGCCGTCACCACCGTACCGCGTCCGGGCGCAGCCTCGGTGAACGACACCCAGCCGCTGTTCGGCACGTCACCATGTTCGGCGCGCCAGCCGATTCGCGTGTCCGGCACGTCCTCGGTAACGATCGCGTCCCATTCGTAGCTGCCATTGGGTCCGGCAACGGTCCAGTGCGAGCGGTCGTGATCTTTGACCTCGATCGCCTCCACGTTCAGCATGAAGGTCGCGAGGTTTCCGAAGTCGCGCCAATAGGCATAGAGTTCGGACGCCGGACGGTTGATCGTCACCGCGACGCCCGACACCGAAGATTCGCCGTTCGGCGCCGCGCCACCGCGCTCGTCCCGGTCTTTCGAGGTGAACGCGGGCGCATCGTCGCGCACGATGTCGCCGGGCAATTCGGGTTCGGCCATGGCCATGCTCTCCCGTCCGCCGGATCGTCGACCCGGCTGATTGATCCATGATAAGCTATTGATCGAACGATGCTTATTGTCCGATCCATCCCCAACCGCCCGCCAGTCAAGCTGTTCCACGCCGAACCGGACTTTTGCCGGTCAACGGCCCGGATTTGCAGACGGGTCGCATCGCGCTACACGCTCGGTCCATGTACTTCGCCCCGCTCACGCTCCACAATTCGCTGACCCGCAGCCTTCAGCGTTTCGAACCGATCGATCCTGCCAAGGGGGTCCGCGTCTACTCGTGCGGGCCGACCGTCTACAATTACGCCCATATCGGCAACCTGCGCGCCTATGTGTTCACCGACACGCTCAGCCGGGTGCTGCGGTGGAAGGGCTATCCGCTCACCCATGTCATCAACATCACCGATGTCGGCCACCTGACGTCCGACGCCGATGCCGGCGACGACAAGATGGAAGCTGCGGCAAAGGCGAACGCGCAGTCGATCTGGGACATCGCCGCGCACTACACGCAGGCGTTCAAGGGCAATCTGCGCGACCTGAACATCGACGATCCCACGCGATGGTCGGTCGCCACCGATCACATCGCCGAGATGATCGCCTTCGCCGAAAAGATCGCGCCCGGGCACTGCTACGAACTCGACAGCGGGCTCTATTTCGACAGCACGACCGTCCCCCAGTACGGCGCACTGGCCGGCGGACAGGACGATGCTGGTGAAGGCCGCATCGATCCGGTCGCCGGCAAGCGGCATCCGCAGGACTTCGCCATCTGGCGCAAGACGCCGCCGGGCGAGAGCCGCCAGATGGAATGGGATTCGCCGTGGGGCAAGGGCGCGCCCGGCTGGCATCTCGAATGCTCGGTGATGAGCATCAAATATCTCGGCAGCCCGTTCGACATCCACACCGGCGGCATCGACCACCGCGAAATCCACCATCCGAACGAGATCGCACAGAACCAGGCCTATTGCGGTTGCGCCGACAGCGGCGCCGCCTTCTGGATGCACAACAACTTCCTCGTCGAACGATCGGGCAAGATGTCGAAGTCGAAGGGGGTGTTTACCACGCTCCAGACGCTGATCGACGGTGGCGTCCATCCGCTCGCCTATCGGCTGATGTGCCTGTCGGCGCAGTATCGGTCCGAACTGGAGTTTTCGGCGGAGAATTTGATCGCGGCGCTGACGCGGTTGAAGCGGCTGGCGATGACCGTCGTCGGCCTGCGTGCCCGCGCGACCGGCGAAGGCGATGCGGGCAAGGCGGCGGCGTATCGCGAACGGCTCGACCTCGCCGTGTCCGACGACCTCAACACGCCGCGCGCGCTGCCCGTGCTCGACGAACTGCTGGCCGACAAGAAGTTGACCCCGGCCGATCGTCTGGCGGCGCTGGCCGATTTCGACGCGGTGCTGGGGCTGGGGCTGGCGACGATCGAGCGGGCCGACCTGCGCGTGCGTCCGGCTAACGCCTCGATCGATGCGGCAACGATCGAGATACGGCTGGCGGACCGCAAGGAAGCACGCGCCGCGAAGGATTTCGCCGCCAGCGATGCGATCCGCGAAGAACTGACCGCGGCGGGAGTAGAGGTTATGGACGGCGACCCGCTCGGCTGGGACTGGCGACCGACGCTGGGCTAGAGCGTGATGCCCCTCATCCGAACCGTTCATGCTGAGTAGGGACTGAGCTTTTCGAAGGCCCGTATCGAAGCATTTCCCAAGCAGTCCTTCAATACGCCGCTTCGCCAAGCTCGGCGGCTACTCAGGACGAACGGTTCTATCTGCCCTAATCACTATCACGAACGTCATCCCAGCGAAGGCTGGGATCTCCCGGTTACGGAGCGCCGCTCCTCGCCGCACGAGGCCCCGGCCTTCGCCGGGTCGACGAGATGCAGTGACCTAACCCCTTGCTACACCCCCCGCTTCCCCGCCATATCGACCGCACGAATCATCGGGGGACGATATGCGGGGACAGGTGCTGGGCGTCGATCGGAACGGCCGCGAGGGGCGGATCGCCGGCGACGACGGGCAACGTTACTGGTTCGAACCCGATGACTGGTCCGACCGGATCGGCCCCACCGTCGGCGCGCAGGTCGATTTCGAGGTATCGAACGGCCGGGCGCTGCGCATCTACCACGTGCCCGGTACCGTTGCCCCCCGCCCCGCCGCCGATCCGGTACGTCCGCGCCCGCGCAAGGACAAGGTCGCGGCAGCCTTGCTCGCCTTCTTCCTCGGAATCTTCGGCGTGCACCGTTTCTACCTCGGCCGGGTCGGGTCGGGCATGGCCATGCTGGTCCTGACCTGCACGCTGGTCGGCATCTTCGTGACCAGCATCTGGTCACTGGTCGATTTCATCCGCTATCTCGTCATGGACAACGACGAATTCCATCAGCGTTATGGCTGATCGAAGCGGTCGATCGGGGCGATGAACCTTTCCTTCATTGCGCGAACGGCGGGTTTCGCGCATGGGAATTGCCCGAACCGACTTCTATGGAACTTGTGATGGCTGCCACTTGGGCTCCCGACAGCTGGAAATCCGCCGAAGCGCGCCAGCTCCCGACCTATCCTGACGCGCAGGCGCTCGACGCCGCGACCACGCAGCTGGCCAACTATCCGCCGCTCGTCTTTGCCGGCGAAGCGCGCAACCTGACCGCCGAACTGGCGCAGGTGGCGGAGGGTAAGGCGTTCCTGCTGCAGGGCGGCGACTGCGCCGAAAGCTTCGCCGAATTCCATCCGAACTATATCCGCGACACCTTCCGCGTCATCCTGCAAATGGCGGTGGTGCTGACCTTCGCGTCGAAGCTGCCGACGGTAAAGCTCGGCCGCATGGCCGGCCAGTTCGCCAAGCCGCGCTCGGCCGACACCGAGGTGATCGACGGCGTCGAACTGCCCAGCTATCGCGGCGACAACATCAACGACATCGCCTTCACCGCCGAAGGCCGCGTGCCCGATCCGCAGCGCATGATCCGCGCCTATTCGCAGGCGGCGGCGACGCTCAACCTGCTGCGCGCGTTTGCCACCGGCGGCTATGCGAACCTGCATCAGGTCCATCGCTGGACCCACGACTTCATGGGCCGTTCGCCCTGGGCCAAGAAATATGCCGACGTCGCCGACCGTATCGGCGAGGCGCTCGACTTCATGGCCGCCTGCGGCATCGACGCCGACAGCGTGCCGCAGCTGAAGGCGACCAGCTTCTACACCAGCCACGAAGCGCTGCTGCTGCCGTACGAACAGGCGCTGACCCGGCAGGATTCGCTGACCGGCGACTGGTACGATACGTCGGCGCACTTCCTGTGGATCGGCGACCGCACCCGTTTCGATGGATCGGCGCATGTCGAATTCCTGCGCGGCATCGGCAACCCGATCGGTATCAAATGCGGCCCGAGCCTCGAGCCCGACGCGCTGCTGCGGATGCTCGACACGCTCAACCCGAACCGGGTGGCAGGGCGGATGACGCTCATCACCCGCTATGGCCATGACAAGATCGAGGCGGGCCTGCCCAAGCTGATCCGCGCCGTGCAGCGCGAAGGGCATCCGGTCATCTGGTCGTGCGACCCGATGCACGGCAACACGATCAAGGCGACGACCGGCTACAAGACGCGGCCGTTCGACCGTATCCTGGCCGAAGTACGCGGTTTCTTCGCGGTCCACCGGGCCGAGGGTAGCCATGCCGGCGGCATCCATGCCGAAATGACCGGGCAGAACGTCACCGAATGCACCGGCGGCGCGATCGCAGTCACCGAACAGGCGCTGGCCGATCGCTACCATACCCACTGCGACCCACGGCTCAACGCCGGGCAGAGCCTTGAACTGGCATTCCTGCTGGCCGAGATGCTGAACGACGAGATGGCGGAACGGCGCCTGGTCGCGGCGTAACAGGGTATGGGAGCGGGCCCCTCCCCTCTCCCAACCATGCGTCACCCCAGCGCAGGCTGGGGTCTCCCGCTGATAGCGCGCAGCAGGAATCGTGTGAGACCCCAGCCTGCGCTGGGGTGACGTCATCGGCGGGTGTGAAACCGCACCCGTTCGTTACCCCAACCCCGCCAATACCTTGTCGAGGGTGATCGGGTACTCCCGAACCCGAACCCCGCATGCATTATACACCGCGTTCGCCACCGCGGCGCCGACGCCGCAAATGCCGAGCTCGCCCACCCCCTTCGCCTTCATCGGCGACGACAACGGGTCTTCCTCGTCGAGGAACACGACCTCCTGATGCGGAATGTCGGCATGGGTCGGGACGTGATATTCGGCGAGGTCGTGGTTGATGAACCCGCCGAAGCGCGGATCGACCACCAGTTCCTCGGTCAGCGCCGCGCCGACCGCCATCGTCATCGCGCCGAGTATCTGACTGCGCGCCGCCTTGGGGTTCAGAATGCGCCCCGCCGCGAACACGCCCAGCATCCGCCGTACGCGGACCTCGCCGGTATCGGCGTCGACGCCCACCTCGACGAAATGCGCGCCGAACGTCGCCTGCACGAATTTTTTCGTCAGATCGCCGAACTCGATCCGATCCTCGACCTCGATCCCTGCGCCACCCGCAGCCTCGCCCAGCGCGACCGACTTGTTGCCCGACCACACCCGACCATCGGCAAACCGCGCGTTTGTGGGCTCGAACCCGACAGCTTCTGCAACTTTTTCGCATAAGGTCACACAGGCTGCGTAGACCCCGGCGGTGGAACTGTTCGCACCGAATTGCCCGCCCGATCCGGCCGATATGGGGAAATCCGATTCACCCAGTCGAACCGTGACCTGGTCCAACTCGACGCCGAGTATCTCGGCGGCGGTCTGCGCGAGGATCGTATAGCTGCCGGTACCGATATCGGTCATGTCGGTCGTGACGGTCACGCGCCCATCGCCCGCGATCCCGACCCGCGCCGCCGACTTCAACACCATGTTGCCGCGATACGCCGCCGCCATTCCCATGCCGACCAGCCAGCGGCCGTCGCGCCGCTGCCCCGGCGTCGTGCTGCGCGCGCTCCAGCCGAACCGCTCGGCACCCTCGCGCAGGCAGCCGATCAGGTCGCGATGCGAAAAGCGGCGTTCGGGCTTTTCCGGATCGACTTGCGTATCGTTCAGGATGCGCAGGTCGACCGGATCGATCGTCAGCGTTTCGGCGAGTTCGTCCATCGCCGCTTCGATCGCCATCATGCCGACCGCTTCGCCCGGTGCGCGCATCGCGCTGGATTCGGGCAGGTTTAGTTCGGCAAGCCATTCGACGACCTGCCGGTTGGGGGCAGCGTACAACTGCCGCGTCTGCGCACCGGCTCCCTCCGGACCGCCGCCGGGCAGATCACCCGACCAGCTGTCATGCGCGATCGCCTGCAACCGCCCTTCGCGATCCGCGCCCAGCCGCAACCGCTGGATCGTCGACGACCGGTGCGTGGTGTTGTTGAACATTTGCGGGCGCGTAAGGACGACCTTTACCGGCCGCCCAACCTGCCGCGCGGCGATCGCGGACAGCACCGCATCGGCACGGACCCATAGCTTGCCCCCGAACCCGCCGCCGATATGATGCGCTACGATCCGCACCTTGTCCTTGGGCATGTCGAGGATCTTGGCCATGTCGCGCGCGGCCCAGTCGACCATCTGATTCGCGGTCTGCAGGGTCAGGCGATCCCCATCCCACGACGCGATCGAGGCATAGGGCTCCATCATCGCATGCGCATGATCGGGGGTGGTGTAGGTCGCGTCGACCTGCACCGGCGCGTCGGCAAAGGCCGCGTCGAAATCGCCATGGCCGTTCGACCGGAACGGTTTGTCGGCACCCGCACGCGCAGCCTGCGCCAGCTCGAACGCGCCCTCGTCCCCGGCATAGTCGATCCGCACCAGCCGCGCCGCAGCACGCGCCGCCTCGAAGCTGTCCGCGACGACCAGCGCCGCCGCCTGCCCCAGCTGATCGACCTTCGGACCGGCCAGCATCGGCACCTTGTGATCGTCGCCGATGCCGATCGTGCCGGCATTCTCATGGGTGACGACCGCCAGCACGCCGGGCGCCGCCAGCGCATCGCTCGCATCGATCGCCATGATCCGTCCGGTCGCGATGGTGGTACCGACCACGAAGCCATGGACCATGCCCGGCACGGCGAACTCCGCCGCATAGGTTGCGCGACCGCTGACCTTCAACGGGCCCTCGATCCGGTCGGTGGGGTGCCCCAGGACGCGCATCGCATCGGTCGGGTTCGCGCCGGCGGCTTGGGTAAACTTCATGACGGTTACTTCCTATTTCCGGCCGAACAGCTTCTCGATGTCGCCATGTGCAAGCTTGATCCAGGTCGGGCGGCCATGATTGCACTGGCCCGAATGGGGGGTGACCTCCATTTCGCGCAGCAGGGCGTTCATCTCGACCACCGACAACACCCGGCCGGCGCGAACCGATCCATGACAGGCCATCGTCGCGGCGACATGATCGATCCGCTCTTTCAACGACAGCGCCGCATCATGCGCGCGGATTTCGTCGGCCAGATCGGTCACCAGACCGATGACGTCGCCCTGCCCCAGCACGGCCGGCGTAGCGCGTATCAGCATCGCACGCGGACCGAACCGCTCCAGCTCCAGCCCGAACTCGCCCAGTTCGTCGGCCTTGTCCTCCAGCGCGTCGCAGGCGACCTCGTCCAGCTCGACGACTTCGGGGATCAGCAGCGCCTGTCGCGCGACGCCGCCTCTGGCCATCGCCGCGCGCATTCGTTCCAGCACCAGCCGTTCGTGCGCGGCATGCTGGTCGACCAGAACCAGCCCGTCCTCCGCCTCGGCGACGATGTAGGTCCGTGCCACCTGTCCCCGCGCCGCACCTAGCGGGAATTGCGTCGAGGCAGGCGGTGGTTCGGCGGCGACTTCGGCGCGGGCCTGCGGCGGTGGGGCGAAGAAGGTCGGACGGCGATCGTGAAACGCGAAGCCCGATGACGCGGTCGCTTCGGCCAGCGGCGGGAGCGACATCTGCTGCTGCGCGACCGGCTCGGTCGTCCACGCCGCCATCGCATCTTCGGCCGGCCGCTGGACCGCGCGGAAGCCGGCCTCGTCCAGTGCCCGCCGCAGCCCGCCGACGATCAGCCCGCGCGCCGCCGCCGGATCGCGGAAGCGCACTTCGGTCTTGGCCGGGTGGACGTTCACGTCGATCAGGTCGGGATCGACGTCGAGGAACAGCGCCACCACCGCATGGCGATCGCGCGCCAGCATCTCGGCGTAAGCGCCGCGCACTGCGCCAGACAGCAGCCGGTCCTTTACCGGCCTACCATTTACGAACAGATATTGATGATCGGCGATCCCGCGATGAAAGGTCGGCAGGCCCGCAACGCCGCCCAGCCGCATCCCCTCGCGCGCCCAGTCGAGCCCAACCGAATTGGCGGCGAGCGCCCGGTCGGTCAGTGCCGCGACGCGTTCGGGGCGCGATTCGCCCGCCTGCACGCCCAGCACCCGCCGCCCGTCATGTTCGAGCGTGAAGGCGATATCGGAGCGCGCCATGGCGAGCCGCCGCACCTGATCGACACAGGCAGCAAATTCCGATCGGGCCGAGCGCAGAAATTTTCGCCGCGCCGGCACGCGCGCGAACAGCCCCTCGACCCGGATGCGCGTCCCCGGCGGCACCGCGGCGGGTCGAACCTCGACGACCTCGCCATTGTCGACGCTGCGCAGCCAGCCCTCCGCCCCCGCCGGGCGGCTTTCGATCGACAGCCGCGCGACGCTCGCGATCGAGGGCAACGCTTCACCGCGAAAACCCAACGTCGTGACCGCTTCGATCCGGTCGTCGGGCAGCTTCGAAGTGGCGTGGCGTTCCAGCGCCAGCGCCATGTCGGCCGGTCCCATGCCACAGCCGTCGTCGCTAACCTCGATCAAATCGATGCCCCCGCCGGCGAGACGGACGAGGATACGGGTGGCGCCGGCGTCGATCGCGTTCTCGACCAGTTCTTTCAGCGCGGAAGCGGGGCGTTCCACCACTTCGCCCGCAGCAATGCGGTTGACGAGATGCTCGGGGAGACGGCGTATTGACATGGGGGTCGCTCTAGCCCAAGCGGCGCCATCCCGCGACCCGCTTCCGCCTTCTGGCAACCGATCGGATAGCCGACCGGACGGGTCGAGGTACAAGCTGCGAACCGCCGCGTCGGGACACGCGGACAAGGACGGAAGTATCGATGGCCTTCTCGCGTTTCTTCAAGTTCATGTCGCATGATATGGCGATCGACCTCGGCACCGCCAATACGGTGGTGTATCTGCGGGGTCGTGGCGTCGTGTTGAACGAACCGTCGGTGGTGGCGGTCGAGACGCTGAACGGCGTGAAGCGGGTGAAGGCGGTCGGCGACGACGCCAAGCTGATGATGGGCAAGACCCCCGGTTCGATCGAGGCGATTCGCCCGATGCGCGACGGGGTCATCGCCGATCTCGACGTCGCCGAACAGATGATCAAGCACTTCATCCAGAAGGTGCATGGTCAGCGCCGCTTCATCCGGTGGCCGCAGATCGTGATCTGCGTTCCGTCGGGGTCGACCAGCGTCGAACGCCGGGCGATCCGCGACGCCGCATCGAACGCGGGCGCATCGCAGGTGTGGCTGATCGAGGAACCTATGGCTGCCGCGATCGGCGCCGACATGCCCGTCACCGAACCGATCGGGTCGATGGTCGTCGATATCGGCGGCGGCACGACCGAGGTCGCGGTGCTGTCGCTGCGTGGCCTCGCCTATTCCACCTCGGTCCGCGTCGGCGGCGACAAGATGGACGAAGCGATCGTCAGCTATGTCCGCCGCAACCATAACCTGCTGATCGGCGAAGCCACTGCCGAGCGGATCAAGCAGGAAGTCGGCACCGCCAAGCCGCCTGCCGACGGCATCGGCACGCTGATCTACGTCAAGGGCCGCGACCTCGTGAACGGGGTCCCGAAGGAAATTCAGATCAACCAGGGCCAGATCGCCGAGGCGCTGTCCGAACCGGTCGCGGCGATCGTCGAGGGCGTGCGTATCGCGCTCGAAAACACCGCGCCGGAACTTGCGGCCGATATCGTCGACCAGGGCATCGTGCTGACCGGCGGCGGCGCGCTGTTGCAGGGTATCGACGAGGTGCTGCGTGACGAGACCGGCCTGCCGGTGACGGTTGCCGAAGACCCGCTGACCTGCGTTGCGCTGGGCACCGGTCGCGCGCTCGAGGATCCGATCTACAAGGGCGTCCTGCTCGCCGTCTGACATAGGGGTCCGGGGGCATGGCGCCGCCACGCAACCACCGCCCGGGCTTTTCGCGACGGGCGCAATATACCGTGTTCGCCGGTTACGTACTGGCGGCGAGCGGTGCGCTCGTCGGTGCGATCCTGCTGCTCATCTCGATCATCGACCCGCGCGCCTTTGCGGCGTTGCGCGGTGCGACGCGCGAAGCGACCACGCCCGTATCGGCCGGGCTCGACTGGGCATGGGACGGGGTCGCGTCGGTGCCGCGCGGGATCGGCGACTATTTCGGCGCGGTCGACGAAAATCGCCGGCTGCGCGCGCGGGAAGAAGCGACGCGCCGCTATCTGATGCAGGCACGGCTGCTGAACCGCGAAAATGCGCGGCTGCGCACCTTGCTCACCCTGCGCGATCGTTCCGCCGCACCGGTGGTCGCCGCACGGCTGGTCAACAGTTCGGCCAGCAGCACCCGCCGCTTCGCCACGCTGAATGCCGGATCGTCACAGGGCGTTCGCCGCGGCCAACCGGTGCGCGGCCCCAACGGCCTGATCGGCCGCGTGGTCGAAACCAGTCCCAATACCGCCAGCGTGCTGCTGATCCTCGACCCCGAAAGCATCGTGCCGGTGCGCCGCACCCGTGACGGGCTGTCGGCGATCATCGCGGGTCAGGGCAATGGCATGGTCGAGGTTCGCACGGCCGGCGTCGTCAACGCACCGCTACTCGCCGGCGACGTGTTCGTCACCTCGGGCACGGGCGGCATCTATCCGCCCGGTGTGCCGGTCGCACGGGTCTCGCGCAGTCAGCGCGACGTCGCCCCGGCACGGGTGTTCGCCGACCCCGACGGGCTCGACTTTGCAATGGTCGAACGCGCCTTCCTGCCGGCACCGGTGCCGCGCCCGAGCCCCTCGCCGACGCCGACGCCCAAGCCCGCCACCGAATGAAACTGCTCGGGCCTGACGACGACCGGGCCGAACGCGTTCTGACGCGCAAGGTGGTCTTAAGCATCCTCGCCGGATCGCTGGTAACGCTGTTGCCGGTCGTCGCGACCGTGCCGTTCCTGCCGCCGTTCGGGCTGCTCATGTTCCTCGCATGGCGATTGCTACGGCCCGGGGCGCTGCCCGTCTGGGCGGCGGCACCGCTCGGCCTGTTCGACGACCTGGTCAGCGGTCAGCCGCTGGGCAGCGCGGTGCTGTTGTGGCAGCTTTGTTCGTTGATGCTCGATCTGGTCGATACCCGTCTCTTCGCACGCGACTTCTGGCAGGATTGGCTGTTGGCGGGTGGCGCGATCGCCGTTTGCCTCTTCGCCGGGCGGGCCTTTGCCACCAGCCTGTCCGCGCACGTCGATACCGTGCTTTTGTTCCAGACAATCGTGTCGGTGGCGTTGTTTCCGGCGGCAACGCGGCTATGTACTGCGCTTGCGGGCCGCGAGGATGAATGAGCAGGATCGTCACCGAAGCCGCACAGGCGTTCAGCTTCTCCCGACGGGCGATGGTACTTGGCGGCGCGCAGGTAGCGGTCGGCGTCGTGCTGGCCGGGCGGATGGCGTGGCTGTCGGTCGCCGAGAACGAACGCTATAACCTTCTCGCCGAAAGCAATCGCGTCAACCTGACCATGATCCCGCCGCGGCGGGGGTGGATCATCGACCGGCACGGCGCACCGATCGCCAACAACCGCACCGATTTCCGCGTCGACCTGATCCCCGACCGGCTGGAGGATCGCGACCGCGTGCTAGGCGAACTGCGTCAGTTGCTGGCGCTGACACCCGAGGACATGGCGCGCATCCAGACCGACCTGAAGCGCGCGGGCAATTTCACCCCGGTACAGGTCGCCGAAAATCTCGACTGGGAACGCTTCGCCGCGGTCAGCGTCCGCCTGCCCGAACTGCCGGGCGTCCAGCCGACCCGCGGCTTTTCGCGCAGCTACCCCGCCGGCGCCGCCGTGGCGCACCTGACCGGCTACGTCGGTGCCGCCACTGCCGAACAGTTCAAGGAAACCCGTGATCCGTTGATGGTCACTCCCGGTTTCAAGCTCGGCAAGGATGGCCTCGAAAAGACGCTGGAATCCCAGTTACGCGGAACCGCTGGCGCCAAGCGGGTCGAGGTGACGGCGCGGGGGCAGATCGTCCGTGAACTCGAAACCCGGCCGGACAAGCAAGGGCGCAACGTCCGCCTGACGATCGACCTCGGCCTGCAGGAATATGCCGCGCGCCGCTTCGGCCCCAATTCGGGATCGGCGGTGGTGATGGATGCCGTCACCGGCGACGTGCTGGCAATGGTGTCGATGCCGGCCTACGATCCCAACAGCTTTTCCGACGGAATCGGCCGGCTGGAATGGAAGATGCTTTCGGGCGACGACCACATCCCACTGATGAACAAGACGCTGCAAGGGCTGTACCCGCCGGGATCGACGGTCAAGCCAATGCATGCGCTGGCGATTCTGCGCGCCGGGATCGATCCGCACCGCCGCGTCAATTGCTCCGGCGTGCTGCAGGTCGGCACCGGACGCTTCCACTGCCACAAGCGCGGTGGCCATGGTCCGCTCGACATGGTCGGCGCGGTCGCGCAGAGCTGCGACATCTATTTCTACACCATGGCGCGCGAACTCGGATACGATACCTTCGCGACCACCGTCCGGCAGATGGGGCTGGGGCAGAAATTCGAGCTGCCCTTCCAGTCGCAACGTTACGGGACTGTGCCAGACAGCGCGTGGAAGCTACGCAAATACAAACAGAAATGGACCGTTGCCGATTCGGTCAACGCATCGATCGGGCAGGGTTATGTCCTGACTAATCCGTTGCAACTGGCGGTCATGGCGGCGCGGCTGGCGCAGGGGCGCGAAGTCGTACCGCGCCTTCTGCTCGACACGCCACACACGCCCGCCCCGTCGATGGGCATCGATCCCGAAATGCTGGCGACGGTGCACAAGGCGACTTGGGCGGTGGTCAATGGCGGCGGCACCGGCGGGCGTTCGCGGTTCCAGGGATTGCCCGGCATCGAACTCGCCGGAAAGACCGGCACCGCGCAGGTCCGACGTATCACGATGGCCGAGCGCCGCACCGGCGTGCTGGGCGATGGTGCCATCCCGTTCCGGATGCGCGACCACTCGCTGTTCATCGGCTATGCCCCGGCCGCCGCGCCGCGCTACGCCGTGTCGGTCGTCCTCGAACATTCCGGCCATATCTATACCGCCGCCCCGATCGCCAGCGACATCCTGTCGTGGCTGTTCGACCGCGACAAGGCGATGGCCCGGCTGGAGCCGCTCGAGCGCGAATGGGGTGGTGACGTCCAGACGCGCATGGCCGCGCAGTGGAACACCTTTCAGGCGGAACAGGCCGCCCCCGTCGCGTCCGTGCCCGCGACCCCGGCCGATGTCGAAAGCGCGACGAACAACGTCGTCGACTCCGCCGCGAACCAGAGCCAGCCCGACCCTGCAGTCGCCCAATCCAACGTCACCGACCGGACCGAATGAAGCGCATCAACCAGACCACGTCGCACGGGCTGGGTTTCGTCCCCGCCCCGCTCGCCAAGCTGCCATGGCGGGTGTTGTTCCTGCTGCTCGCGATCGGCGGGTTCGGGCTGGTCGTGCTGTTTTCCGCCGCCGGGGGAAGTGTCCAGCCGTGGGCGTCGCGACAGGGCATCGCCTTCGCCGTCTTCCTGCTGGCCGCCATCGGTATTTCACGCGTTCGCATGAGCTTCTGGCAGGGGGTTGCCCTCCCCGCCTATGCCGTCATCACCATCATGCTGGTGCTGGTCGAACTGGCTGGCGCCGTGCGTGGCGGGTCGCAACGCTGGCTCGATCTCGGCTTCATCCGCGTCCAGCCATCCGAATTCATGAAACCGGCGATCGTGCTGGCGCTCGCGCGTTTCTACGACCTGTTGCCGGCGGGTGAGATACGGCGCTTCGGCGCGGTCTGGCCGGCGGCGGCCATGCTGGGCGTGCCGGTGGTGCTGGTGATGCTCCAGCCCGACCTCGGGACCGCGCTGATGATCACGGCGGGCGGCCTGACGGTCATGTTCCTCGCCGGCCTGCCGATCCGCCTGTTCCTCGGCGGGGCGCTCGGCCTGGCCATCGCCGCGCCGCTCGCGTTCAACTTCCTGCTGCACGAATATCAGCGCAACCGCGTGTTGATCTTCATGAACCCCGAAAGCGATCCGCTCGGCACCGGCTATCACATCAGCCAGTCGAAGATCGCCATCGGCTCGGGCGGCATCTTCGGCAAGGGGTTCCTGAACGGTACGCAGAGCCATCTCGACTATCTGCCCGAAGGCCATACCGACTTCGTGTTCGCGACCATGGCGGAGGAATGGGGACTGATCGGCGGCGTGCTGCTGATCACCGCGTTCATCCTGTTGGTGCGCTGGGGCGTCGGGGTCGGCGTACGGGCGGAGAACCGCTTCTCGAAGCTGGTGGCCGGCGGGCTGGCCACCACGATCTTCTTCTATGTCGCGATCAACCTTGCCATGGTCATGGGTTTGGCGCCGGTCGTCGGCATCCCGTTGCCGTTGGTCAGCTATGGCGGATCGGCGCAGATGACGGTGCTGGGGTGCATCGGTATCCTGATGGCGATCGACCGCGAGAACCGCGATCGCGTGCGGTTCTGACGGTATTTTGCGGATGTCCGAAAAATAGGGTTTGCTTGGGGGCAAAGGTTCGCTAAAGGCCCCGCTCCAACGGCGGATCGGCCAGCCCGGCCCGCCCCATCGCCCAGGCGACGGACGCATAGCTCAGTTGGTAGAGCAGCTGACTCTTAATCAGCGGGTCCTTGGTTCGAGCCCAAGTGCGTCCACCACCTGTCCAGCGCATGGACGCATAGCTCAGTTGGTAGAGCAGCTGACTCTTAATCAGCGGGTCCTTGGTTCGAGCCCAAGTGCGTCCACCATGCTTTTCGTGACATCACCGAGCTGACGTAGCCGCTTCCCGTGTGAGGCGTTCGTCAGGCGTTTGCTCCCGCCGATGAAACATGCCGCTCGGAAGCCTCGATCGGGTCCTCCTGCGCCCTTTCCTTCTCGCCGGGAAGTCGCGGTTGGCGGGCCTCTTAAGGGCTATGACGAGCCGGGGTACGGGTGGGGACGCCGACGACGCGCGCGAAGCGCCTCGCAACGAGGCCCGCAGTCGCCCAAACACGGTTAAATCGCTAGGCCATCTGCGACCGCCACAAACGCCACCCTCGTTCGAATACATTGCGGTTCAGTCCGACCGGATCGACCCTCGCCCCTTTCAAAAAAGGCGGCGCCCCGTCGGGGCCGCCGCCTTCCTACATTACCATCAGACGGGCCGATGCGCGCGAACGCATCGGCCTTGTTCCGGTCAGAAGCGCACCTTCACCGATCCGCGATACGACTGGTTGCGGATGTCGCGTTCGATCGTCGTGTCAGCTGCGACCGAGAATTCGACCTTCTCGCTGCCGAACGCGAAGCCGCCACCGACCTCGCCCCAGTCGCGATCGCGGCTGGGCAGTGCGAAGGCGACGCTCGGCCCCACGCCATTCGCGAAGTTGGCGGTGAAGAAGGCCGCCCGATCCTCGAACTCACGGACATAATAGGCCGAGGCGAACGGGCGGAAGCCGCCGAACGCTCCGTCGAGCACCGCACCGGCGCGACCCTGCAGGCTGGTGAAGTTGTCGGCGTCGTAGCGCAGCGCCGGACCGCCACCGGTTTCGACGGTCGGCGTGAAGCCGATCTGGCTGGCGCGGACCGCGACGCGCGGACCGATATGCAGCTGATCGGTGCCGAACAGATAGCCCGCGCCAACCTCTGCCGACAGCGCCAGCGCATTGTCGCGGGCGCGCAGCGTGAACGGGGTGGTGCCCAGCGTCACGTTGCGGGTCGTACGCGCCTGATAGACGCCCGCGCCGAACTGCGCGTCGATCGTGGCGCCCATCGCCGCCTGCGCCTTGCCGTACAGCGTGCCCTGGATCAGCTCGCCCTTGGCAGTCTGACCAAAGCGCTGCTGGCCGTCGACGTCGCTGTACGACAGGCCGAAGCCCAGCACCGCGCTGTCCGACAGCGCCTTTTCGATGCCGCCGGCGATGTAGAAGCCGTCGAACTCGTCGCGACCACCCATCGGCATCGCGCCCGGCATCGACGGCGCGCTGCCACGGATATAGCCGCCCGCAAGGAACGCGCTGGCATCGTCGGGCAACACGCCTTCGCGGATCGAGGTGACTGCGCCATCGGCCTGTGGTGCGACACCCATCGACGGCGCCATGACGGCGCCCATCACGACGTCGTTCGGACTGCCCAAGATCGCCAGCGTGCCACCGAGCGGCTGCGCCGGATCGATCGCAGCGAGGCGTTCGCGGTAGAAGCGGGCGACATTGTCCATCGCCACCGTACCGATCGCACGCTTCGTCGTTTCGCTGCGCGGTGCCAGCCCTTCCAGCGATCCCTGAATCCCGGCCTGCGTCTGCAGGTCGAGGATGCCATAGGCTTCCGACACGGCGGAATAGTTGCCGCGGTTTTGGTCGAGCAGCTGGGCATAGGCACGCTGAACCGGCGTATTGGCCACGACATTGGCATAGCTGCCAGCCTCGATCCGGGCCGTCACGCTGTTCGCCGAATAGCTCAACACCGGGCGCAGGATGGCGCTGAGCGCCCCCGGCGCCGCGAAGCGGCCGCGGATTTCGCCGGCGGCGGTTAGGATTGTGTAGCTGTCGTTGAAGCGGATGGTGCTGCCCGCCACCGGGTTGAACAGAACGGAGCCACCAATGCTGGCCAAACCATCGGTGGTTCCGTTACGGACGACCGCGATCCGATCGGACACGCCGCCGGTGCCGATATCGATCGCCAGTTGCGTACCCGATGCGAGGATCAGGTTGCCGCCGATGGTCAGCGTGCCGACGGTGCCGATCGTGCCCGGCGCGATCGTGCCGCTGACGCTGGTCAGGAAGCGCGAATCGACCCGGCCCGACCCGCTCAGCAGCCCGCCCAGCAGGAAGTAGTCGCCGCCTGCGCGTACGCGCCCGTCGACGATCGTCTGGCCGGTCAGCTGGTTGATTTCGATCAGGCTGGTCAGCGACCCCGCGCTGGTGACGTTCAGCCGCGCCGCGCTGTTGGCGATCGACAGGCGGTCGATGGTCGCGGTGGTGTCGAGCGTGGTCGTGCCCGCCGCGCCCAGCGTCACGTCGAAATAGCGCCCGACGATGCCTGATGCCTTCACCGGATCGGTGTTGTTGGGCACGAAGTTGCTCGCGCCCGGCAGCCCGTTGGCGAGCGTCGCCGCCGCGCGTGCGACCGCGGCGGGACCGGTGTCGACCGGATCGCGCGCCACAGCGACGCCATTCTCGAAATAGATGCCGGTCGCAAGGTCCTTGCAGATCGAGCTGCTCGCGGTTTCGAAGCACAGCTGCCCGAAATCGCCGCCCGATCCGGCCTCACCCTGGCCCGCGGTGGTCGGCACGCCGTTCACCAGCTTGCCGTTCTGGATGACCTGATAGCTGGGGTCGAGTTCGGTCTGCCAATGTGTCGCGTCGCTCCACTTCGCATCGCCCGCCTTCGCGCTGACATAGCGATAGGGGTTCGAGGCGACGATATAATCCCAATAGAGATAGAGCGGCTGATAGAAGGACGTCGTGCCATAGGACGACGACGGCTGCGCATTGTAATAGCGGGTCCCGCCCGACAGGACGCCGAGGACCACCGGCTTGCTGTAGGTCTTGTCGAGAATCAGCGGACCGCCCGAATCGCCGCCGGCGGTGATGCCTTCGTTGGGGAGCGCATTGTCCTTGAACAGGTTGAAGTCGAACCGGCTGGCCGACGACGTGCCCCGGCGGGGATCGTCGAGGTCAGTCATGTACAGGTTCTGGTTCAGCGTCCGGTCGGTGTCGCCATAGAGGAACATGTCGACATCGCTGAGCGAGGTCAGCGCGCCGAGATAATTCTCGGCGACGCGACGACGATAATCGATACCGCCGGTATCGCCGTTCAGCCCGGTACCGTTGCGACCATAGCCGGTAATGACGACGTGATAGCCGGTGCCGCTGGCGTTGTTGATCGACGACGGGGCCGGCAGTGCCGAGAACAGCAGGGCCCAGGCGGGGATGCCGACCGCCGGGGTGTCCAGCGTCGCGATGGCGACGTCGGCCTGCAGGAAGCCGCGGTTCTCAGGCTTCAGTGAATCGGTCAGGTACGACACCTGATTGACGTTGAACATGGCATTGGCTGGGGTCGACCGGAAGGCGGTGACGCCGGTCGTCGCATTGCCGAACAGCCAGTCGCGAACGCCCTGCAGATTGTCGGCCTTGAAACCGAACGCCGTCTGCGTGTTGCCGGTTTCGGTGCCATAGGCGCTGGCCGGGCTGGTGTTCATGCAGTGCGCGGCCGTGATGACCATGCGCGGGTTGACCAGCGTGCCGGTGCACAGGCTCAGGCTACCGCCGCCACGGTTGATGAACATCTGGCCAACGCCGGTGATGTCGTTCGGGTCGCGAGCGGTCGTCGCGGTGCCGGGCGGGTTGATGACGACCTGCGGCTCATGGACCGACGAACCGCCGGGCATCACGCCGCCGGAGGCGATGCCGACCGGCGCGACGCTGAGGGGGGCGGCGCTGATCGGAGCGACCGAGACGGGCCCTGCGTGCGGTGCGTCGATCGATTCCACCGGGCGATCCTGCGCCTGCGCAGCGAACGGCATCACCGATGTCAGCAACGCACAACGCACCAGTCGGCGGAATCCCCGCGAGCGGCCATTCAACATGTAATCCCCCTGTCCCAAAATCCGGCCGTGAACGCCGCGATTACCGTATCCTATGTCGAAGCCGACCCGTGTCAATCGACCCGCGAGGTATCGATCCTCAATAAGACCCGAAAGGCGGGGCTGTGGTAATCCCGCATCACCGCCCCGCCCCAAGTGACCAAAAGTTCATCCGGCGCTCACCGCCCTGCCCGGCCGTTTTGCCTAAGCGCCGAATGCAGGGTCGCGTCGTGCGGCCGTTTCAGCCGAAGGTCGCCACCCCGTGAGCAAGCCCATCTTCTTCGATCCCACCGGCCGTCGCGGCGTCTGGGCACGCCGGGGGGTCGCGTTGCTGATCGTCGCCGTCGTGCTGGCGGCGATCGCCTTCGCGACGACGCTGGTGCTGACCCCGCGCACGCTCGGGATGCCGCTGCCGTTCGCCCGGCGCCATGGCGAGACGTTCGCGCCGCGCGGCGACGGGCTGGCGAAGCACGGCCGCTGGTTACCGCGCACCACCGCGCCGTCGCCCGGATCGCCGCTGACGATCGGTTTCTACGTCCCCGATACCGCCGGTGGCCTGTCGGCATTGCAGCGGCACATGGGCGCGCTCGACTGGGTCGTGCCGGCCTATGTCACGGTCGTCGGCCAGCAGATGCACACCGTCGACGACCCACGCCTCAACCAGTTGCTGGCGGGGACGCGACATGCGCCGAAGTTGTTGCCGATGGTGCAGAACTTGACCGATCAGGACTGGGACGGTGCAGGCGCCGCACGAATGCTGGCCGATCCGCAAGCGCGCGCTGCGGTCGTGGCGCAGCTGGCAGGCTATGTGCAGGCGCACCATGCCGGCGGGCTCGTGATGGATTACGAAAGCCTGCCGACCGCCGCCGCCGCGCGCTATCCGGCGTTTCTGGCGCAGCTGCACGCGGCGCTGCCCAAGGGCGCGGTGCTGGCGGTGACCGCGCCGGCGGGCGATCCCGACTGGCGGCTGTCCGACGTCGCCCGCGCGACTGATCGGGTGATCCTGATGGCCTATGACGAGCATTGGGAAAGCGGTTCGCCCGGCCCGATCGCGTCGCAGCCGTGGTTCGTCCGCCAGGTCGAGCAGGCGATGCAGCAGGTCGGCCGTGACAAGCTGGTCGTGGCGCTGGGCAGCTATGCCTATGACTGGCACGACGGGGGCGCCGACGCGCTGTCGGTCGAGGAGGCGTGGCTGGCCGCGCATGACTCGGCGGCGCAAATCGGGTTCGACCGGGCCAGCGGCAATGCCGGCTTCACCTATGACGACGAACGCGGCAGCCGGCATCACGTGTGGATGCTCGATGCGGCGACCAGCTGGAACCAGTTGGCCGCGCTCCGCCGCCTCGGCCTCGACGACGTCGCGCTGTGGCGGCTGGGCAGCGAGGATGCCGGCATCTGGAACGACCTGGCCGCGTTCCGCACCGCCGACCGCGTGCCGCGGATCAACCGGCTGCAAAGCGCGGTCAACGTCGATGTCGAGGGGTCGGGCGAAGTGCTGCGCATCACCAGCCGGCCGACCGACGGCAAGCGGGCGCTGCAATTCGATACCAATGGCATGATCGCCGACGAACGCTATGACGCGCTTCCCACCCCCTATGTCGTGCAGCGCGCTGGCGCCGCCGATCCCAAGGCGATCGCGCTGACGTTCGACGACGGTCCCGATGCGACATGGACGCCGCCGATCCTCGACGTACTGGAAAAGGCCAAGGTTCCCGGCACCTTCTTCGTCGTGGGTGAGAATGCGCTGGAACATCCCGGGCTGTTGCAGCGGATGGTGCGCGACGGGGACGAGATCGGCAACCACAGCTATACCCACCCCAACCTCGCCACCACCGGCGAGCGGACGACCAAGCTGGAGCTGAACGCGACGCAGCGGTTGATCGAGGCGTATACCGGGCGGTCGACCACGCTGTTCCGCGCCCCCTATTTCGGGGATGCCGAACCGACGACGATGGACGAAATCGCACCCGCGCTGCTGGCGCAGGATCTGGGCTACACCGTCGTCGGGCTGCACGTCGATCCCAACGACTGGCAACGGCCCGGCACCGACGCGATCGTGAACCAGATCGTCCAGCAGATCGAGGATGTTAGCGCCGATAGTTCACGCAATATCGTCTTGCTGCACGACGGTGGCGGCAACCGCCAGCAGACGGTCGAGGCGCTGCCGCGCGTGATCGCGATCCTGCGCGCCAAGGGCTATCACTTCGTCACCGCATCGCAGCTGGTCGGCGTGCCGCGCGCGGTCGCCATGCCGGCGGTGACCGGCCGCGATCTGGTCGCGGTGCGCACCGATGTCGCGATCTTCATCGTCCTCGCGATCATTTCGGTCGGGCTTGCGTGGCTGTTCTACCTCGCGATCGGCCTCGGCATGGCGCGCGCGGTGCTGCTGGCGGCGCTGGCATGGTTCCAGTCGCGCCGCGAACGGCCGACGCCGCCGGACGACCACCCCAGCGTTTCGGTCATCATCCCGGCGTATAACGAGGAACGGGTGATCGCCGATTCGGTCGCGCGGGTGCTGGCGAGCGACTATCCGGGGTTGCAGGTGATCGTGGCCGACGACGGATCGAAGGATGCGACCAGCGCGGTCGTGCACGAACGCTTCGCCGACGACCCGCGCGTCACGCTGCTGACGCTGGCCAATGGCGGCAAGGCGGCGGCGCTCAACCGCGCACTGTTGCAGGCGGACGGCGAGGTCATCATCGCGCTCGACGCCGATACCCAGTTCGAACCGACGACGATCGCGCGGCTGGCGCGGTGGTTCGCCGATCCGGCGCTGGGCGCGGTGGCGGGCGATGCACGGGTCGGCAACCGGGTGAACCTCGTCACGCGGTGGCAGGCGGTCGAATATATCACCGCGCAGAACCTCGAACGCCGCGCACTCGCCGGGTTCGACGCGATGACGGTGGTGCCGGGCGCAGTCGGGGCGTGGCGGCGCGCGGCATTGGACGCCGTCGGCGGCTATCCCGAAGATACGCTGGCCGAGGATCAGGATTTGACCATCGCCATCCAGCGCGCCGGATGGCGCGTCACCTACGACCCGAACGCGGTCGCATGGACCGAAGCGCCGGAGAGTTTCAAGGCACTCGCCAAGCAGCGCTATCGCTGGGCGTTCGGGACGCTGCAATGCCTGTGGAAGCATCGCCGCGTGCTGCGCACCGGCAAGCCTGCCGGTCTGGCGCGGATCGGACTGCCGCAGGCGTGGCTGTTCCAGATCTTCTTCGCGGCGATCTCTCCGCTGATCGACCTCGCGCTGTTGCTGTCGATCGTCGGGACGGCGGTGCGGGTGACGCAGCATGGCTGGGCGCAGACCAGCGGCGATGTCGGGCAGATGGGGCTATACTGGCTGTGCTTCACCGCCATCGACGTGGCGTGCGGCTGGGTCGCGTACCGGCTCGATGGGAACAAGGCGCCCTATCCGGCGCATCTGCTGGTGGCGCAGCGGCTGGTCTACCGTCAGATCATGTATTGGGTGGTGCTGCGTGCGATCGCGTCGGCGATCGGCGGGTTCGTCGTCGGCTGGGGGAAGCTGGAGCGGACCGGGCGGGTGGCGACGACCTGACCGGCGGCGAGGCGGTCGAGCGGCCGCCCCTACCCTTCCGCAGCCAGGCGATCCAGCCACGCCTGCGCCTGACGCGGTTCGCCGACCGCCTGCGGCCCGACCGGCCCGCGCGAGCGCAGGAACTCCTGCCGCAGGTCGAACGGCGGCAGGCCGAGCTGATCGCGGGCGGCATCGATCGCGTCGGCGATCTCCTCCAGATGATCGATCACCGGCGCGATCGCGGCGCGGGTCTTGCGGTCCGCCTGATGATCGAACAGCCCCCATTTGCCGGCAGCGGTACGCCGCAGCGCCTCGATCAGCGCGGTCCGATATTCGCTTTCCTGCTCCAGTCGAAGGTCGTCGAGCCGGGCGAGACGATCTGCCTTTGCCATGTGCCCCTGTACGGCAGCGCGGGGCCAGCGCCAAGGCGGCGCTACCGCGCGATCGTCATCCGCGCGATCAGGCCGGGTGCGTTGTCGTCCAGCTCCAGCGTCCCACCATGGAGATGCGCGACCGCCGCGACCAGCGACAGGCCCAGCCCCGCGCCGCTCTGCGTCCGCGCGGCGTCGAGCCGGCCGAAGCGTTGCAGCGCGTCGGCCCGGCGATCGGCCGGGATGCCGGGGCCGTCGTCGCTGACGCCGATCGCGACCTGACTACCGTCTTTAAGCGACACACGGACCGTTCCCTTCCCGTATTTCAACGCGTTATCGATCAGATTTGCCACCGCCTGTCCGATCATCTCCCGGTGCGCCGGGACGGTTACCGGGGTCGGTGCATCGACGACGATCGTCAGTCCGCGATCCTCGGCCAGCGGTTCGAACAGTTCGGCGACGTCGGCGAGCAACGCCGACAGCTCGACCTCGACGAACGCCTCGCGCCCGATGCCCGCCTCGGCACGGGTGATGCGCAGCGCCATGTCGAGCATCGCCAACAGGCGATCGCCCTCGTCCATCGCCCGCAGCACGGCGACGCGCCCTTCCTCGCTGTCCGCCGCGGCCAACGCCCGCTCCAGCGTCGCTCGCAACCGGGTGAGCGGCGAGCGCAGGTCGTGCGCAAGACCATCTGTCGCCAGCTTCAATTCGCCGACTAGCATCGCGATCCGGTCGAGCATCGCGTTGACCGATTGCCCGAGCTTCTCGAACGCATCGCTACCACCGTCGAGCGCGACGCGCCGGTCGAGGTCGCCCGCAGTCACCGCCGCCACCGTCTGCGCGGTGCGTCCCAGCCGTTCGGCGATCATCCGCGCGGCGACCCAGCCCGCCAGCCCAGCCAGCAGCAGCGCGACGACCATCGCCGCGACCATCGCCCCCTCCATCGCGCCGACGAACGCCAGCTCGCCCTCGATGACATGGCCGGTCAGAAGCCGCGTGCCGTCGGGCAAGGTCGTGCCGATCACGCGCATCGCTTCGGGCACATCGCGACGCACGCGAAAGATTTCGATCGTCGTCGGCGGGCCGGCAACGACATTGGGCGGCCACGCCGCGACGTTGCCCGCCAGCACGGTCCCATCGCGGCGCATCACCAGCGCCACCGATTGCGGGCGGTCGCCATGTTCGGTCCTGAGGTCGGCGGCGCGCGCCATCGCATCGATGCCGCCCGCCGCCCATGCCTCCAGCAGCGCCGCACGCAGTCGGGCGGCCTGATCGGTGGCGTTGTCGGTCAGCCGCGTCTCGGTGATCGTCCGTACCGCCAGCAACGTCGCCGCGGCACCGGTCAACTGCAGCGCAAAGACCAGCGCGGCGAACCGCAACGTCGCCGAACGGTGCCAGCGCTTCAGGATTCGCTCCCCAGCTTGTAGCCCGAACCGCGCACCGTATGCAGCAGCTTGCGATCCTCGCCATCGTCGATCTTGCGGCGCAGGCGGCTGATATGCACGTCGGTCACGTTGCTGCCGGGATCGAAATGATAATCCCATACGCCTTCGAGCAGCATGGTGCGCGTCACCACCTGTCCGGCGTGACGCAGGAGATACTCGAGCAGGCGAAATTCGCGCGGTTGCAGGTCGATGGTGCGCGTACCCCGCCGCACCCGCCGCGCCAGCAGGTCCATTTCCAGATCGTCGCACGCCAGCTTCGTTTCGGCCGCCGGTCCGCCCGCCGCCTGCCGCCGGGTCAGCAAGCGGACGCGGGCGAGCAGTTCGGCGAATACGAACGGCTTGGTCAGGTAATCGTCGGCACCCTGCGTCAATCCTGCGACCCGATCGTCGGGCGATCCCATGGCGGACAGGATCAGGACCGGGGTGGTGACACCGGCGGCGCGCATCGCGGCGACCGTGGCCATGCCGTCCATCTGCGGCATCATCCGGTCCATGACGATACAGTCGTACCCGCCATCGATGGCGTGGAACAGGCCGTCGCGGCCATTGGCGGCACGATCGACGACGAACCCTGCCTCGCCCAGCCCCTTGCCGACATAGCCGGCGGTGTCGTCATCGTCCTCGACGATCAGGATCTTCACGTTGGCCCACCTCCGTTCGTCGCAATAACAGCGTCCGGGCGGTCGCGTCACCCCTTGCCGCGACGTGCAGGATCGCGACATCGTCGGCCTCCGCCTCCGTCAGCACGTCGGGAGACAGCGCACGATGCCCGTCGACCCGGTCGATGACGTCGCCGACCTGCAACCCGGCGGTCGCGGCGGGGCCCCCCGTCTGGAGGCTGGTCACAACCAGTCCCGCCGGTGCCGCATTCGCCGCCAGCGTTGCGCCGCCGGTCGTGACGTTCCTGTCGCCGATATCCAGCGTGCTCCATCCGGCCACGGCAATCGCGCAGGCGATCAAGGCGGTTAATGCGAAGCCCCGCACCGGCGATCGATCTGCACTGTCCGTCCGGCCCATCGCCACCTCCAGCCTGCCATGCTGCCCGACACCGCCCTTCTGGGCGATGGGCGGAAGATGACGTGTGCGTCATGTTGGACCTAAGGTGTGGTTGACACGGACGCGGCGGCGTGGAGGAGATGCCGCCATGAAGTCCCCACGATCGCGCCCGTCGCGGCGCATCACCATCGTCGACGTCGCCCGTCATGCCGCCGTGTCGACCAAGACCGTATCGCGCGTGCTGAACGGCGAACCGCATGTGACCGATGCGGTGCGCGACCGCGTACGCGAAGCGGTCCGCACGCTCGATTACCACCCCAATATCATGGCGCAGGGGCTGGCGCGGCAACGATCCTATCTGATCGGGCTGGTGTATGAAAATCCGTCGCCCAGCTATGGCGTCGACCTGCAGATGGGCGTGCTCGACCGGTTGCGGGGCGAACGCTACCGATTGGTGGTGCTGCCGGTGCGATCGGTGACCGAGCACGCCGATGAGGTCGTCGGGCTGCTGCGCTCCGCAGCGATCGACGGGGTGGTGCTGGCGCCGCCGGCGTCCGACAGCCGCCGCATCCTCGACGAACTGGTCGGCATCGGCATGCCCTTCGCCCGCATTTCGCCGACGCGGTTCGACGATATCGTGCCGGGGGTCGTGGTCGACGACGTCTCCGCCGCCGCAGAGGTCGCCGCCGCCGTGCTGGCGCAGGGGCACCGTCGCATCGGCATCATCAAGGGCGATCCGACCCACGCCGCCAGCGCGGCCCGGATGCAGGGCTATGCCGACGCCTTTGCCGCCGCCGGGGCGACGATCGACCCCGCGCTGGTGGTCGACGGACTCTTCACCTTCGATTCGGGGTTTGCCGCCGCGCGGCGACTGCTGTCGGGCCCCGATCTGCCCACCGCGATCCTCGCGCAGAACGACGACATGGCGGTCGGCGCGCTGATGGCGGCGCGTGAGGCGGGCATCGACGTGCCGGGCGAGCTTTCGATCGTCGGGTTCGACGATTCGGAAATCGCACGCATTACCTGGCCGCGCATCACCACCATGCGCCAGCCGGTGTTCGACATGGCGGTCAGCGCGACGTCGCTGCTGCTCGACCAGCTGTCCGGTACGCCGGTTCCGGCGACGATCGCCCACGAACATCGTCTGATCATTCGCGAATCCATCGCGCCGGTACCGGAAGCTAGGGGGTAGCGCCCGGGCACGACAGACAATACAGCACGCTTCAACGCTATGTCGGTTGGCCACGACCGGATATTGCACGACAGGTCCGGGTCGCTTCGTTCACCGCGGAGCGGGGCCGCCAGGGTTTAAGGGAACCGGTAGATGACCGACGAGACACAGATGGTTGCAGCCCTCGATGCGCGGGCACGTCGGCGCGAGGAACGCCGCGATTTCTTCCGGGCCTTCGGCGCGGTTGCCGCGGTCGGCAGCGGACTGGCGTTGACGTCGTGCGGCGGCAATGATTCGTCGTCGCCCACCCCGACGCCCACCGGCACCGCCACGGCGACGCCGACCCCCACGCCGACCCCGACGAACTCCAGCGGGTTCACCGATATCGACGTGCTGAACTTCGCACTGAACCTGGAATATCTCGAAGCGCAATTCTATGCCTTCGCCGCCAACGGCGCCGGCCTCGCCAGCACCTTGCTGACCGGCCCCAGCGGCACGACGCCGGGTGCCGTTACCGGCGGGCGCAAGGCTAACCTGACCGATCCGGTCGTCGCCAACTATGCCCGCGAAATTGCGCAGGACGAGGTGGCGCACGTCGAATTCCTGCGCAACGCGCTCGGCTCGACCGCGATCGCCATGCCGGCACTCGACATCAGCGCGACGGCGACCAGCGCGTTTTCGAACGCGGCGCGTGCCGCCGGGCTGATCGGACAGGGCGCGACGTTCGATCCATACGCGAACGACGACAATTTCCTGCTCGCCGCCTTCCTGTTCGAGGATGTCGGCGTCACCGCCTATCGCGGCGCGCTGGGCGGAATCGCCAACGCGCTGATCCGTCAGGCGGCAGCCGGCATCCTGGCGACCGAAGCCTATCACGCGGCGATGATCCGCGAGGCGCTCTACACGCGCGGCGTGTCGACCCCGACGCTGATCGATGCGACCGAAGCGATCTCAAACGCCCGCGACACGCTGGACGGCCCCACCGACATCGATCAGGGCGTCCGCGCAATCGGCGACCGGTCGAACATCATGCCGTTCGATGCCACCACCGGCCTCCCCTACGGCCGGACCACCGGACAGGTGCTCAACATCGCCTTTCTGAACCGCAATGCCGTTACCTCGGGCGGGTTCTTCCCGTCGGGCGTCAACGGCAACATCAAGACCAGCGCGGCGAACTGAGCCTTTCGGGAGCGATACAGATGACCAACGATTCGATCCTGACCGTGCTCGACGGCGACGACCACCGTCGCAGCGACCGTCGCGATTTCCTGCGCACCGCCGGCAGCGTGTCCGCCGCCGTGGCCGGTGCCTCGCTGCTCGCCGCGTGTGGTGGCAACAACGGCAACGCCGCGCCGACTCCCACGCCGACGCCGACCGCCTCCGGTTCGGCCACGCCGACCCCGACGCCTTCGCCGGTTACCGACGCGGACATCCTGAACTTCGCGCTGAACCTCGCCTATCTGGAGGCGCAGTATTTCAGCTTCGTCACCACCGGTGCCGGGCTGTCGGCCGACCTGCTGGCCGGAACCGGGACCGCCGGTGCCGCGACCGGCGGGCGCGCCCGCGTCTTCGCCGACGCGATCGTCGGACAATATGCGCGCGAGCTCGCCGCCGATACCCGCGCCCATGTCGCGCTCCTGCGCGGGGTGATCGGTTCGGGCGTCATCGCACAGCCCGCCATCGACCTCGGCGTGACCGCGACCAGCGCCTTTTCGAATCTGGCGCGCGCCGCACAGCTCATCACCGCCGCCTCGGCGACCTACGACGTCTATGAGAGCGACGAGCGGGTGATGCTGGGCGCGTTCGTGTTTGCCGACGTCGCCGTCACCGCCTATCGCGGGATCGCCGCGTCGCTGACCGGCGCCACGTTCCTCGACGCACTGTCGGGCATGCAGGCGGCCAAGGCCTATCATGCCGGGCTGATCCGATCGGTCCTGTATCGCAAGGGCATTGCGACCCCGGCGATCCTCGATGCGACCGAAGCGCTGTCGAACGCACGCGACGCGCTGGACGGCGTGGCCGATATCGATCAGGGCGTGAAGCCGGTGAACAACGCGTCGAACATCGTGCCGACCGACGGCAGCGGGCTGACCTTCACCCGCGCGCCCGCGCAGGTGCTGAACGTACATTACCTGACCCGCGCATCGGTCACCGCCGGCGGGTTCTTCCCGGCCGGGGTGAACGGACCGCTGAAGACCAGCACCGCCGCGTAACATGGCCCCTCCGCCGAGCGCCGCCGATGTTCCCGAACGGCGGCCCAGCCTGCCGGGATCATTCCGTACCGTGCCGGTCCCGGCCGGTGCGGGACAGTTCTGGCGCAAGCTGGGGGCGTTCGCCGGACCCGGCTATCTGGTCGCGGTCGGCTATATGGACCCGGGCAACTGGGCGACCGACATCGCCGGCGGGTCGGCGTTCGGCTATACGCTGTTGTCGGTCATCCTGCTGTCGAACATCATGGCGATGGTGCTGCAATCGCTGTCGGCCAAGCTGGGCATCGTCACCGGACTCGACCTCGCACAGGCGTGCCGCGAATATTATCCCAAGCCCGTCCGCTGGGTGCTGTGGGTGTTGTGTGAACTGGCGATCATCGCCTGCGACCTGGCCGAGGTGATCGGCACGGCGATCGCGCTGCAACTGCTGTTCGGCATCCCGCTGGTTTGGGGCGTATGCATCACCGCGGTCGATGTGATGCTGATCCTGCTGCTCCAGCAATATGGCTTCCGCAAGCTCGAAGCGTTCATCGTCGCGCTGCTGATCGTGATCGCCGGCTGTTTCTCGGTCGAGCTGTTCCTCGCGCAACCCTCGCTCGCCGCGATCGCCGACGGGCTGATTCCGCGGACGGAGATCGTCACGAACCCGGCAATGCTCTATATCGCGATCGGCATCTTGGGCGCGACGGTGATGCCGCACAATCTCTACCTCCATTCCTCGATCGTGCAGACGCGCAGCTTCGAGCGTACGACGGAGGGCCGGCGCGAGGCGGTCAAGCTGGCGACGATCGACAGTTCGATCGCGCTGATGCTGGCGCTGTTCATCAACGGATCGATCCTGATCCTCGCCGCCGCGACGTTCCACACCGCCGGGCGCACCGACGTCGCGGAGATCCAGGAGGCGTATCAGCTGCTGACGCCGATGCTGGGCGCCGGTGCCGCCAGCATCCTGTTCGCGGTCGCGCTGCTGGCGTCGGGGCAGAACTCCACAATCACCGGCACCCTCGCCGGGCAGATCGTGATGGAGGGGTTTCTCAACATCCGCCTGCCCGCGTGGCTACGGCGGATCATCACGCGATTGCTGGCGATCATCCCTGCGGTCGTCGTCGCCAGCATCTATGGCGAGAGCGGCACGGCACAGCTGTTGATCGGCAGTCAGGTCGTGCTGAGCCTTCAGCTGCCCTTCGCCGTCTATCCGCTGGTCCGCTTTACCGGCGACCGTGCGAAGATGGGCAGCTTCGCCAACCGCCCGGTGCTGGCGCTGGCCGCATGGACGATCTGTGCGGCGGTGATCGTGCTGAATTCGGTGCTGCTGTATCAGGTCGCGACCGGCTGATGCACGGTCGATCAATCGGACCGAATTGATCGCATTTTCCGGCTTCACAGCCGCCAACCTACCACATATTGCGCCCTCATTCTTGGGGAGTAGCTACCCGCAGTAGTGCGGGGCCATCGTCAACATGATTGCACCGTCCGGTGCATGGCGATGGCAGCAGGACCGATCCTGCCCGGCGAGACCAACGATGGCATACCGCGCGTCGTGGCCACGGGTATGTCCATCGTTCGGTTCCTGGCCCCGAGTATCGTTTCCATGCCCGGTATCCTGACCCTCGGCGCGCTCGGCGCCAGCCTGTCCGTCGACGCCTTTGCCGCCGCGCTCGGCAAGGGCGCGACGGAGCGCCGCCACCGCCTGTCCGACGCGATCAAGGTCGGCATGGTCTTCGGCTTTTTCGAAGCGGTGACGCCCGCGCTCGGCTGGCTGCTGGGCTTCGTGCTCAACGACTGGATCGCCAGCTACGACCATTGGGTCGCGTTCGGCCTGTTGCTGGCGGTCGGCGGCTATATGCTGCGCGAGGCGGTGCTCGGCGATAGCGATGCCGCAGCCGAAACGGACGGTGCGAAGCCCGGCTACCTTCGCCTCGCCGCCACGGCGATCGCGACCAGCATCGATGCGGCGGCGGTCGGCGTGACGCTGGCGCTGATGGACGTCAACATCTGGGTCGCGTGCCTCGTCATCGGCGGCACCACCACGCTGATGGCAACGATCGGCGTGATGCTGGGCAAGCATATCGGCCCGTATCTCGGGCGCTATGCCGGCATCCTGGGCGGGCTGGTGTTGATCGCGATCGGCGGGTCGATCCTGGCGCAGCATCTGTCGGCCTGAGCCGCCGCCAATCCTCGCTGGACAGCCATTACGGTTGCGCTATGAAACTCATATGGCGCTTCCTTCCCTGTTCGACACGCTGGCACTTCCGGTCATCGGATCGCCGCTGTTCATCATCTCCGGCCCCGATCTGGTCATCGCTCAGTGCAAGGCCGGGATCGTCGGATCGTTCCCGGCGCTGAACGCGCGGCCGCAGGCGCAGCTCGACGAATGGCTGCATCGCATTACCGAGGAACTGGCGGCGCACGACCGCGCGCATCCCGATCGCCCGGCCGCCCCCTTCGCCGTCAACCAGATCGTGCACCGCTCGAACGACCGGCTGGAAGCCGACCTTGCCACCTGTGCCAAGTGGAAGGTGCCAATCATCATCACCTCGCTCGGCGCGCGCGAGGACCTGAACACCGCGGTCCATGGCTGGGGCGGCATCGCGCTGCACGACGTCATCGACGACCGCTTCGCGCACAAGGCGGTGGAAAAGGGCGCCGACGGCCTGATCCTCGTGTGCACCGGTGCCGGCGGCCATGCCGGACGGCTCAACCCCTTCGCCTTCGTACAGGAAGTGCGCCAGTGGTTCGACGGCCCGCTCGCGCTGTCCGGCGCGATCGCCAATGGCGGCGCAGTGCTGGCGGCACAGGCCGCGGGCGCCGACCTCGCCTATGTCGGATCGCCGTTCATCGCGACGGCAGAGGCGAACGCGGTCGCGGGGTACAAGCAGGCGGTGGTCGACGGGCGTGCCGACGACATCGTCTACAGCAACCTGTTCACCGGGGTGCACGGCAATTACCTGCGCGCGTCGATCGTCGCCGCTGGGCTCGATCCCGATCACCTGCCCGACAGCGATGCCTCGGCGATGAACTTCGGTTCGGGGGCAAAGGCGTGGAAGGACATCTGGGGCGCGGGGCAAGGGATCGGCGCGGTCGACGCCGTGCTGCCCGCGGCGGACCTTATCGCGCGGATGGCGCGCGAGTATCAGGCCGCCCGCACCCGGCTGTTAAGTTAGCTCAAAAACCGACGCTCGGCACGCGATAGCCGTCCTTTCAGATCGGAACCGCTGCCCTCTCCGTTATCCCGGACTTGATCCGGGGTGACGGTATCGTGAACGTCCTGACTGAGTGTCGATCGGCTCGAACCGGCCCAACTAAAGCTGCATCGCGAGGCGTTCGAACATCGCCCGCGCGGGACTCGCGGCGGGCGGGTCGCTGCGCGATCGCTCGATCCGCTCGGCGCGGCGGTACAGGTCGATACTGCCACGGATCAGTGCACTTGTTCCCGCCGGCATCGTCGCCAGCACATCGTCCTCGGTCACCGGCGCAGTCGCCAGCGCGCGCAGCGGATCGTCGGCCAGCTCGGCCGCGATTTCCCCGGCATCGACCGCCTTCTGCGTCAGCAGCCACGCGATGACATGCATCAGCCGCGTCGTGATCTTGAGCGATTCGCACGACAGCACCACCCGCGTCATCGGGTCGAGCGCGGCGCGGTCGCCTTGGCTGTCATCGTTGAAATAGGCGCGCGCCTCGTCAGCCAGCAGCATCGCTTCGACATACAGCGAATCGATCAGCCGGCGGCGGGCGTCCGAGGCGGTGGCGCGTACATCCATGGGGCGGGTGTTGCCATGGCGTCGATGATCACGAAAGGGGGCGATCAGCGGCCGAACCGGCCGATTCGTCCCTGAACGCGACGATTAGGCGATGATATCGGGGATCAGCTGGTCCTCGACCACCGCGATCTCGTCGCGCAGCCGCAGCTTGCGGCGCTTCAACCGGGCGAGTTGCAGCTGGTCGGCCTGGCCGGCCGATGCCAGCGCCGTGATGGCGTCGTCGAGGTCGCGATGCTCGATCCTGAGCAGCCCCAGCCGGTGTTCGAGATCCGATTCGTCCATGGACCGGCACTTTCGCTTGGGCGCCGGGCGCTGGCAACGGTCCGTCGGCGATTTTCGCACGTCGCGTCGAAAAACCCGTCAGCCATGGCGACAATCCGGGACTGCTGTGTTTTACTCATTCCCCCAACAGCCAAGCAGGAGGATGCAACGATGCAGTCTGCCCACCTCAACGCCCTCGAAGCGAAACATGCCACGCTCGACCGCCAGATCGCGGCCGAAACGCAGCGCCCCTCGCCCGACCAGTCGCTGCTGTCGTCGCTCAAGAAGCGCAAGCTGATGGTGAAACAGGAAATGACCGCCCTGTAACGCCACCGCGCGGGGTCGAGCGGCCCCGCGCGCAACGTTCGCCCCGGACGCTTAGTCCTCGCGCGACACCTTTTCCTGCCGTTCGTGGCGGCTTTGCGCCTCGACTGTCATCGTCGCGATCGGCCGCGCTTCGAGGCGGCCCAGCGCGATCGGCTCACCGGTCACTTCGCAATAGCCATATTCGCCATCGTCGATCCGGCGCAACGCCGCCTCGATCTTGGCGATCAGCTTGCGCTGGCGATCACGGGTGCGCAGCTCGATCGAAAAGTCGGTCTCGCTCGACGCGCGATCGGTCAGGTCGGCCTCGCGCAGCGATTCGTTCTGCAGGTGCGACAGGGTATCCTGCGCCTCGCGGTGAATGGCATCCTTCCACGCCAACAGCTTGGCACGGAAATAGGCCTGCTGCCGCGGGTTCATGAACGGCTCGTCCGCATGCGGACGATATCCGGTGCCATCGTCGTTCGCCGGCGGCGGTGGCATGTCGAGAGGTTGTGTCATGTCGCTCAAAACCGTGGCCATCCCCAATCTCCACCTCGGAACGTCCCGGCGCCGCTTTGGCAGGGGGTCGCCCTCTCTTTTGTCCGCGCGCCTATATCGGGCAGGCAGCTGCTTCACAAGCGCCGCAGAACAAAGGACGAAATGCCTATTGCAGGAGTCGGTTTAACAGCGTTTGCGCAGTATCCGATTTCGTCCCTTTACGGTACGTTAACCGTGCCAACCCGCTGGCGTGATGCATATTTCACCAATATGACCCGAATATTGGTGCGCCATGGTTTGAACTTTACGGTTTCTTTCGCCTTGGTGCAGCATAACGAACCCGAACGCGGTATCCGGCCGGGTGGACAGGGTTCTTTTGGGAAGAGTGGTGCTGCATGTCGGTGAAGATGGCATTGGCGAAATTGTGCGCATGTGCCTGCGGCGGTGCGGTGATCGGCGGGGGTGCCGTGCACGTCGCCGAATCGTCGCAGAACCGTGAGATCACGAAGCGCGCGATCACCAAGCGGGTCATCACCAAACGCGTGGCCGCCCGCCCAGCGCCGCGCCGTGTCGTGAAACGCATCGTCACCCGAACCAAGACCGTCTGCGCACCGACCGTCGTAACCGTCGCCAGCCAGGCGGCACCGGTGCCCCTGCCCCCCGCCTTTGCCGGTGCGGACATGCCGGTCATGTCGGGCGGCGGCTTCGGCCCCGGCCCGGTACTGGTCGGTGGTACCGGTGGCGGCGGCATCGGCGGTGGCTTCTTCGCCGGCGGCTTCTTCGGTGGCGGCAGCGGTTCGGGCGGGTCGAGCGGCATCGTCGTCTCGTCGACCTCCAGCACCAGCGGTTCGACCTCGACCTCGGCCGGCGGATCGTCGACCAGCACCGGCGGCGTGTCGAGCACCAGCAGCACCTCGTCGGCCTCGGGCGGCAGCAGCGGCAACGTTTCCAGTTCGTCGAGCGGCAACGTGTCGACCTCGTCCAGCGGCAACGTCTCCACTTCGACCTCGTCGAGCGGCAATGTCTCGACGTCGACATCGACGTCGTCGAGCGGGAACGTGTCGACCAGCACCTCGTCGGCGTCGTCGGCCTCGACCAGCGCGTCGACCTCTTCGGCGTCGTCCACCTCGGCCTCGTCGTCGAACGGTTATCCGCCGCCCGACCCGCCCGGTCCGCCGACGCCGGTCCCGGCACCGCCGATGCTGCTGCTGTTCGGCGGCGCGGCCGCGGCACTGGTGCTGCGCAAGCGCTTCTCGCGCAAGGCGACGGCGGAAGCGTAACGTCGCCTTGCGATCGATCGTGAGTGATCGATCGAAGACGCCTGTACCACCGTCAAAATCCATCCCTATCGGGCCGCGCGGACAACCGCGCGGCCCGTTGGCGGTCAGGCAGCCGAGATCAGTTTCTCTATCTGATCGACCGGATGGCCGGTCAGATCCTTGTCCAGCTCGCCCGCCAGCTTGTCGCTGACCGCCTTGTGATAATGTTTGCGCATCTCCCCCAGCGTCTTGGGCGGGGCGACGACGATCAGCGATTCGAACTCGTTGGCCAGCGCGCGCTTGCGCAGCAGGTCGGCCGCTTCCGCCGCGAACCGGTCCTCGGCCTGCTGATGGAAATCGACTTCGCCCATCGTGCCGCCGGTGGTCGACGAAGCCTGCCCCGCCGCATCGGTCTTCTGGTGCCGGTCCGCCGGGTTCGCCTGCAGCTTCTGGTCCTCGACGACGAGATTGGGCGTGTTCACATCGCCCTCGTTGCGAAAGAACAGCATCTTGCGACCATCGGCCACCAGCACGCAGGCGTCATGGGGTATCCGCATCTTACTCTCCTTGTGGCTGTGTGGGCGATCCAACGCACCGGCGGGCGGGGCGGTTGCGGCTTGCATGGCTTGAACGGGCTCGCCATAGCCCGGCGATGCACGATATCCGCCTGATCCGCGACGATCCCGCCGCCTTCGACGCCGCTCTCGCCCGCCGCGGCGTGGAACCCCGCGCCGCCGCGATCGCCGACCTCGACGAACGCCGCCGCGCGCTCCAGACCGAGATCCAGACCGCACAGGCCCGCCGCAACGAGGCATCGAAGGCGATCGGCGCGGCCAAGGCGAAGCGCGACGAGGATACCGCCATGACGCTGATGGCCGAAGTCGCCACGCTGAAGGACCGGATGCTCGCGGCCGAACTGGAAGAGGCGTCGCTCGCCAACGCGCTGACCGGCGCGCTGTCCGTCGTCCCTAACCTGCCGCTGGCCGACGTGCCGCAGGGCGCGGACGAGGACGACAACGTCGTCGAAAAGACGGTCGGCGATCCGACCGCGTTCGGCTTCGAGCCGCGCGAGCATGACGCGATCGGGCCGGCGATCGGACTCGACTTCGAAACCGGGGTCAAGCTGTCGGGCGCGCGCTTCACGCTGGTGCGGGGCGCGGCGGCCAAGCTGCACCGCGCGCTCGGCCAGTTCATGCTCGACACGCTGACCGGCATCCATGGCTATGAAGAGGTCGTGCCGCCGGTGCTGGTGCGCAGCGAGGCGCTGTACGGCACGGGACAGCTGCCCAAATTCGCCGAAGACCTGTTCCGGACCACCGATGAGCATTGGCTAATCCCGACCGCCGAAGTCTCGCTGACCAACATCGTCGCAGGCGAAATCCTTGCCGAGCGCGAACTGCCGCTGCGCTTCACCGCGCTGACCATGTGCTTCCGGTCGGAAGCAGGGGCTGCGGGACGCGACACGCGCGGCTTCATCCGCCAACACCAGTTCGAAAAGGCGGAGATGGTGTCGATCACCACCCCCGACCAATCGGATGCCGAGCATGAACGCATGACGCAGGCGGCCGAGGATATCCTCAACCGCCTCGTCCTGCCGTTCCGCCGGATGAAGCTGTGCACCGGCGACATGGGCTTTTCGGCAGCGCGGACCTACGACCTCGAAGTCTGGTTGCCGGGACAACAGCGTTATCGCGAGATTTCGAGCTGCTCGACCTGCACCGATTTCCAGGCGCGCCGGATGAACGCCCGCTACCGGCCGGAGGGGGAGAAGGCGACCCGTTTCGTCCATACCCTGAACGGCTCGGGACTGGCCGTCGGCCGCACGCTGGTCGCGGTGCTGGAGAATTACCAGCAGGCCGACGGATCGGTCGTCGTGCCCGACGTGCTGCGCCGCTATGTCGGGCAGGACGTGCTGACGCCCGCCGGCTGACGGCTTTCCGGATACGACCAGGATGGTTAAGGTCGTGTTCGGGGATGGGATGCAAGGGGGCAGCGATGGGTTTCGCAACACGGAGCGTGGCGGCGCTGATCGTCATGGGCGCGGCCAGCGGCTGCATCCCGTCGTCCCCCGGTTACGACCCCGCCCCGTCCGCGCCGCAAGCCCCGCCGGTCCTCGCCCCCGACACGCCGCCTGCGACCAAGCCGCAGGGTGACGGGGTCACCGCCCTCCCCTCCGCTCCGCCGGCGTGGGAAGCGCGCCGCGCGGTCGCCAATGCGCGGACCGTGACCGAAAGCGTCTATACCGTCCGCCCCGGCGACACGCTGCGCGGCATCGCCAATGCGACCGGTGCCGGATCGGAGGCGATCGCGCGCGCCAACCTCCTGCCTGCGCCGTTCACCATCCGCACCGGGCAACGGCTGACCATCCCCGGTGGCCGTTATCACGGCGTGCGGGAGGGCGAGACGGGCATCGCCATCGCGCGTGCGTACGGCGTCGACTGGTCGCGGATCGTGTCGGCCAATGGCTTGAGCGAACCTTATATCCTGCGCACCGGACAGCGTATCCTGATCCCCGGCGACGCACTGCCGCGATCGGCGGCGGAGCGGGCGGCGGCGTTCCGGCTCGACATCGACGACATCCTCACCGGCGGCGAACCGGCGATCAAGCCGAACGAACGCCCCGCGGTCGCCGTCACCTCGCCGCGCCGCGTCCTGCCGCCCAGTGCCGCGATCGCCGCGCCGACCATGTCGCCCGGTGCGTTCAACTGGCCGGTCGAGGGGCGGGTGTTCAAGCGCTTCGGCGCGGGCGCCAGTGGCGAGCGCAACGACGGGATCAAGATCGCCGTGCCGGAGGGGACGCCGATCGGGGCCGCGGCGGACGGCACCATCGCCTATGTCGGCACCGGCGTGCCGGGCCTCGGCGGCGTGGTCATCGTCCGCCACGGCGGCGGCATCACCTCCGTCTATGGCCATGCCAGCCAGTTGCTGGTCCAGCGTGGGCAGGCGGTGAAGAAGGGGCAGAAGATCGCGCTGTCGGGCGAATCGGGCTTTGCCGACCGGCCGATGGTCCATTTCGAAATGCGGTCAGGCCGCAGCCCCATCGACCCGCTGACCCGATTGCCGCGCCGATGAGGCCGCCGGACCGGCGCGCGATCCTGCGGCAATCGTCGCCGCTGCCGGTCTGGGCGTCGATTCTGTGGCGCGTCGCCGCGGTACTGACGCTGGTCGGCATCGCGGTCGCGGTCCACTGGTTCGACCGCGACGGCCTGCGCGACAATTACGACGGCAAGGTCAGCTTCGCCGACGTCATCTATTTCACCATGATCTCGATCACGACGACCGGGTATGGCGACATCGCGCCGGTCACCGAACGCGCGCGACTTTTCGACGCCCTGATCGTTACGCCGATCCGCGTGTTCGTCGTGCTGCTGTTCATCGGGACGACCTATCAATTCGTGCTCAGGCGAAGCTGGGAGCGTTGGCGCATGGCGCTGTTGCAGGACAAACTGACCGGGCACATCGTCGTGGCGGGCTTCGGCAAGACCGGGTCCGAAGCGGTCGACGAGCTGATCGCACGGGGCGAGGAACCGCGCCGCATCGTCGTGATCGACCCGTCGCAACCGCATGTCGAGGCGGCGCAGAAGCTGGGCTGCATCGTGTTGCAGGCCGATGCCACCCGCGACGCGACGCTCACCGACGTCTGTGTCGCCCGGGCCCGCGCACTGATCGTCGCAACCGGCCGCGACGATACGTCGATCCTGGTGACGCTGACCGCCCGCCATCTCGCCCCCGACCTGACGATCAGCGTGATCGTGAAGGCGGAGGATAACGAATTTCCCGCCCGTGCCGCAGGTGCCACGACGGTCATCAACCCGGTCAGCTTTGCCGGGCTGTTGCTTGCCGGGTCGTGCCGCGGCCCGCATATCGCCGACTATATGCTCGACCTCGCCTCGATCGACGGCGCGGTCGCGCTGTCCGAACGGCCGGTCGCGGCCCACGAAGTCGGACAGCCGCTGTCGGCGATCACCACCGGCCTTGGCCTGCGTATCTATCGACAGGGCGGAAAGATCCGGTTCGACAGCCCCGAAGCCCGCAACCTGCAACCCGGCGACACGATCGTCGAAGTGGTGACCCGATAATGCCCGATGCCGCCCGCCTGTGGCCGATCCTGATGCTGATCGCCTCCAACATCTTCATGACCTTCGCGTGGTACGGCCATCTGAAGCACAAGGGAGCGCCCCTGTTCTTCGTGATCCTGATCAGCTGGGGCATCGCCTTCTTCGAATATTGCCTCGCCGTCCCCGCCAACCGGATCGGGTCGCAGGTCTATTCGGCGGCGCAGTTGAAGGGCATGCAGGAGGTCATCACCCTCACCGTGTTCGCGATCTTCTCGGTCGCGTATCTCGGGCAGAAGATCACGGTGAACCACATGATCGGCTTCACCCTGATCGCCGGCGGTGCGTTCTTCCTGTTCCGGCAATAGGTTCCGCCGCCCCTATCATTTTTCGTGCAAATCGCTATGTGACCGGGCGATCATGGCAACTCGTCTTCCTTCGCCCCCCCGTGTCGGGATGGTTTCGCTCGGCTGTCCCAAGAACCTGGTCGACAGCGAACGCATCCTGACGAAGCTGCGCAGCGACGGCTATCAGATGTCGCCCGACTATGCCGGGGCGGACGTCGTGCTGGTCAACACCTGCGGCTTCCTCGATTCCGCCAAGGAAGAGTCGCTCGAAGCGATCGGCGAGGCAATCGCCGAGAACGGCCGCGTCATCGTGACCGGCTGCATGGGGCAGGAAGCGGACACGATCCGCGCCCGCTTCCCGCAGGTGCTGGCCGTCACCGGCGCGCACCAGTATGAACAGGTCGTCGAAGCGGTGCATGAAGCGGCCCCGCCGATCCCCTCGCCGTTCGTCGATCTCGTGCCCGAAAGCGGGCTGAAGCTGACGCCGCGCCATTACAGCTATTTGAAGATTTCGGAGGGTTGCAACCACCGCTGCTCCTTCTGCATCATCCCGTCGATCCGCGGCGACCTGATCAGCCGCCGCCCCGACGCGATCCTGCGCGAGGCGGAAAAGCTGGTCGCAGCGGGGACGAAGGAGCTGCTGGTCATCAGCCAGGACACCTCGGCCTATGGCATCGACATCCGCCGCGAACCCCGCGCATGGAAGGGTCGCGAGGTCGTGCCGCACATGACCGACCTCGCGCGCGAACTGGGACAGATCGCGCCGTGGGTGCGGCTGCATTATGTCTATCCCTATCCCCACGTCGACAGCGTCATCCCGCTGATGGCGGACGGGCTGGTGCTGCCCTATCTCGACATCCCGTTCCAGCATGCCTCGCCCAACGTCCTCAAGGCGATGAAGCGCCCGGCCAACGACGCCAAGGTGCTCGAACGGCTGCGCGGCTGGCGCGAGATCTGTCCCGACATCGCGATCCGCTCGTCGTTCGTCGTCGGCTTCCCGGGGGAGACCGAGGCGGACTTCCAGTATCTGCTCGACTGGCTCGACGAGGCACAGCTCGACCGCGTCGGCGCGTTCCGGTTCGAGCCTGTCGAAGGCGCCGCCGCCAACGCGCTGCCCGATCCGGTGCCGGAGGCGGTCAAGGAAGAGCGCTACGCCCGGATCATGGAAAAGACCGCTGCGATCTCGGCCGCGAAGCTCGCCGCCAAGATCGGTCGCACGATCGACGTCATCATCGACGAGGTCGGCGACGAAGGCGGCGCCACCGGCCGCAGCATGGCCGACGCGCCCGGTATCGACGGCGAGGTCTTCCTGCGCGACGCCGGCCATCTGGCGCAGGGCGATATCGTCAAGGTCGAAGTCGAGGACGCCGACGAGCACGACCTGTACGGGGTACCGCTCTAAAATCCTCCCCGCTTCGCGGGGAGGGGGACCGCCCGCGCAGCGGATGGTGGAGGGGCAACGCCACGAGCGAACCGCCTGCGGCCTTCCCCTCCACCAGCCTGCGGCTGGTCCCCCTCCCCATGAAATGGGGAGGATTGGGTTGCGCTTGGCCAAGGCGCGCTCGTACATCTCGTACATGACCCCAACGATCACCGCCGACCGCGGACAGGCCGCCCGCACCATTCACCTGATCAACCCGGCCGGCTTCGACGCGTGGCTTGCGCAGCAACCCCCGCGCCTCCGCGCCGCCGCGACCGCGCAGCATCTGACGCCCAAGCCCGGCAAGACCGCCACCCTTCCGGCCGAGCAACCCGACGACTGGTCGGTCGTCACCGTCGTCGCCGAAACCGCGAACCTCACCCCATGGTGCCTCGCCCACCTCCCGGCACAACTGCCGCCCGGCAGCTACCGCCTCGCGACCGGCACCCCCGGCGCCGCCAAACTTGGCTGGGCGACCGCCCAGTACCGCTTCACCCGCTATCGCAAGGCGGAAGACGACGCTCCCCGTATCCTCCTCTCGCGCGATCCGGCGCAGATCGACGAAGCCTTGCGTCAGGCCGCCGCGACCGCCCGCGTCCGTGACCTCGTCAACACCGCCGCCGCCGATCTCGGCCCCGCCGAACTCGCCGCCGAAGTCCGCACGCTGGGCGACGCGCATGGCGCCACAGTTACCGTCACATCGGGCAGCGAGCTCGAAACCGGCTATCCGATGATCCATGCGGTCGGAAAGGCCGCCGCCAAGGGCCGCGAACCGCGCCTGATCGAACTGGTCTGGGGCAACCCGGCGCACCCGAAGGTGACGCTCGTCGGCAAGGGCGTGTGCTTCGACAGCGGCGGGCTCGATATCAAGCCATCGGCCGGCATGCGGCTGATGAAGAAGGACATGGGCGGGGCGGCGCATGCGCTGGCGCTCGCCGGACTGGTGATGGAAACCCACCTGCCGGTCCGGCTGCACCTGCTCATCCCCGCAGTCGAGAACAGCGTGTCGGGCGACAGCTTCCGTCCCGGCGACGTGTTGAACAGCCGCAAGGGCCTGACGGTCGAGAACACCAATACCGATGCGGAGGGGCGCTTGATCCTCGGCGATACGCTCACTCGCGCCTGCGAGGAAACACCCGAGCTGCTGATCGATTTCGCGACGCTGACCGGCGCGGCGCGGGTGGCACTCGGCCCTGACCTGCCGGCGACCTTCGCGAATGACGAAACGCTCGCCGCCGATCTGCTCGCCGCCGGGATGGCGGAGGGCGACCCGCTGTGGCGCATGCCGCTGTGGGACGGGTATGACGAGATGCTCAAGTCCGACATCGCCGACATGGTCAACGCGCCGGAGGGCGGCATGGCCGGCGCGGTGACCGCCGCGCTGTTCCTCCGCCGCTTCGTGACGCCGGGCACGGTCTGGGCGCATCTCGACACCTTCGCATGGCGCGCGGCGGCCAAGCCCGGCCGGGCGAAGGGCGGCGAGGCATACGGCCTGCGCACGACGTGGCGGTTGCTGAAAGACCGGTACGCTCGCCCCTAAATCCTCCCCACTCCGTAGGGGGGACTGCCGCGAAGCGGTGGTGGAGGGGCAAGGCCGCCAGTACACCGCTCGCGGAAACGCCCCTCCACCAGCCTTCGGCCGGTCCCCCTCCCCGCACAGCGGGGAGGACTTTACGCCGCCTCGGCCGCTTCCGTCGTCCACCCCAGATGCGGCAACGCGATCGACCGTTTCCCCGCCAGATCGGTGCGGCACACCAGCAACTCGCGCCCCTCGATATAGGCGAGCATCCGCTTCACCCGTCCGAGCGAGCTGGTGCCATAGGTCCGCGCGATCGCATGGTCGCTAGGGCACGGCTTACCCTCACGCGCGGCCCGCGCGATCAGCATGAACGCGCCGAGCATATCGTCGGGCAGCACGTCGGCGATCGCCAGCGCCTGCGCCCATTCCGCGTCCGGTGCGTCGTAGATGCCCGCCCGCGCGCACGCCAGCCGCCGGGTGAATGCCGCCAAATCCAGCGGCGGCCGCGGCAGCCCGACCATCCGGCAGCGCACGTCGAAATCCTGATACAGCACCGCCGCCGGCCGTTGCTGCTCGCCCTCATCCTCGACCAGTGCCCGCAGCACCTCCGCCACGATCGTATCGGTTTCGTCGATCGATCGTTCGGGCAGATCCGGGGCAACGTTCGGCCGCGGCGGCGTCGCGATCGCGGCTTCCACCGCCTCGGGCGGCGCGACGTGGCGGATCGGCGGCCCCAGCGGCAACATCGCCTCGACCGGTGCCAGCAACAGGTCCTTGATATCGGCGACCGGCGCGGTCGGCAGCGGGGTCAGCTTCGGACTGCCGCTGCGGGCCGACGTCTGCACCGGCCCGATTTTGATCGACAGGGGCCGCCGTGAGACCGCCGGTCCCAGCGCGAGGAAATGCCCGCGCTGCAAATCGCGGATCGCCTCCGCCTGCCGCCGCTCCATGCCCAGCAGATCGGCCGCGCGCGCCATGTCGATGTCGAGGAAGGTCCGCCCCATCAGGAAGTTCGACGCCTCGGCCGCGACGTTCTTGGCGAGCTTCGCCAGCCGCTGCGTCGCGATCACCCCGGCCAGCCCGCGCTTGCGCCCGCGGCACATCAGGTTCGTCATTGCCGACAATGACGCGCGCCGCACTTCCTCGACCACCTCGCCACCGCCCGCCGGTGCGAACAACTGCGCCTCGTCGACCACCACCAGCGCCGGATACCAATGTTCGCGCGGCGCATCGAACAGCGCGTTGAGGAACGCGGCGGCGCATTTCATCTGCCCCTCCGCTTCCAGCCCTTCGAGGCTCAGCACCACCGACGCGCGATGTTCCCGCGCGCGCGTGGCGAACTTGGCGACCTCGCGCTCGCTATGGTCGGCGGCCTCGATCACGACATGGCCGTAGGCGCCGGCCAGCGTCACGAAATCCCCCTCGGGATCGATCACGACCTGCTGGACATGGCCGGCGCTGCGTTCGAGCAACCGGCGCAGCAGGTGCGATTTTCCCGATCCCGAATTGCCCTGCACCAGCAATCGGGTCGCCAACAATTCTTCTAAATCCAGGGGAACGGTCTTGCCCGCCGGGTCCGTCCCCATATCGACGTTCACGGTCATCGCGGGTCTTTAAGCTGCGGGGCCATGCCGGAGCAAGCGGTTGCAAGACGGTCCGTCGCACGCCATGCAAAAGCGCGAGGGAGGACGCCATGCGGTTCCATATCGGCTATGCGCTACTGACGGTCGCGCTGCTTGCGATCGAGCTGCTCATCGCGCTGTTCGTACGCGACGCGATCGTCCGGCCCTATGTCGGCGATGCGCTGGCGGTAATGCTGGTCTATGCCGGGTTGCGCGCGGTCACGACGTTGCGGGTCGTCCCGGCGGCACTGGTGGCGTTCGGGGTCGCCGTCGTCATCGAGTTCAGCCAATATTTTCACCTGCTCGACCATATCGGCCTCGGCGGCAACCGCTGGGCGCGGATCATCCTCGGCAGCGGCTTCGATCCGCAAGACTTCGTCGCCTATGCCGGCGGCGCGATCCTCGTCCTGCTGGTCGAGCGTTACCGCCGTGCGTCGCGCGCCGCGGCCGGGACCCGCACCGTCAGCCCATCGAGCGAATCGTCCAGCACGATCTGACACGCCAACCGACTGGTCGCGACCGCCCCTTCGGCGAAATCGAGCATGTCCTCCTCGTCCTCGCTCGGCGGGGACAGGCGCGGTGCATCGGCCGGATCGACGATGACATGGCAGGTCGAACATGCCATCTGTCCGCCGCACGTCCCCTCCAGCGGAAGGTCGTAGGCCTGCGCCAGATCGAGCAGCCGGTCGCCCGCCGCCCCGCGCGCTTCCTCGACGCTGCCATCGGCGCGGACGAAGCGGACGATCACCACTGCCCCCGCGCCGCGCGGTCGATCACCTGCATGGCCGTCACCAGTTCCTCCTGTGTCGTATAGCGCCCGAACCCGATCCGGATCGACGAGCGCGCCGCGCGTTCGTCCAGCCCGATCGCGCGCAGCACATGGCTGCTGCGCCCCGACCCGCTCGAACAGGCGGAGCCCGCCGAAAAGGCGATGTCGCGGCACTCGCTCATCAACCGCGCAACGTCTAGCCCCGGCAGGCGTACGTTGAGGTTGCCGCGCCAGCGCGGGTCCGACGGTCCGTTCAGCACCCAATCGTCGCCCAGCACGTTCCATGCCGCGCGCCACAAGGCGTCGACCTTTGCCCGATCGTCCCGCGCCAGCAACGCCGCAGCCGTGCCGAACCCCGCGCATAACGCCGGACTAAGCGTCCCCGAGCGCAGCCCGCCCTCCTGCCCGCCGCCATGCAGGATCGCGTCCGGCTCGACCCGGTCGCGTACCCACAGCGCGCCGATGCCCTTGGGGCCATAGACCTTGTGCGCCGACACCCCGATCATGTCGCAGGCCTCCAGCGGCAAAGCGACCCGCCCGAATCCCTGCACCGCGTCGCAGAACATCACCGCACCCGCCGCCCGCGCAAGTGCGCTCAGCCACGCGATCGGCTGCATCACGCCGATCTCGTTATTGACCAGCATCGCGGCGACGATCGCCGTCCGTTCGTCGATCGCTGCCTCCGCCGCCACACGATCGACCAGCCCGTCCGCCCCGACCGGCAGCACCACGACCTCCGCTCCGCGCCGCGCCAGCGCCTGCACCGTGTCGAGCACACAGGCATGTTCGGTCGCGATCGTCACCACCTTCGGCCGCGACGCCCGCACCCGTTCGAACGTCCCGGCGATCGCCCAGTTCGCCGCCTCGGTCGCGCCGCTGGTGAAGAACAGCCGGCCGCCCTTCGCTCCCAGCGCGGCTAACACCTGCCCCCGCGCCACCTCGACCGCCGCCTTCGCCCGCCGGCCCTCGCGATGCGGCGAATGCGGGTTGGCATGCTGGTCGCGCAGCCACGGCACCATCGCCGCGAATGCTTCCGGCGCCAGCGGCGTCGTCGCCTGATAGTCGAGATACGTCACGCCATCGCGCTCCACGCCGCGGCAAAGGCGTCGACCTCTTCCGCCGTCGTGCTCCATCCGAAGCTGACCCGGATCACCTCGCTTGCCGCCTTGGCGTCCATGCCCATCGCGGTCAGGACGTGGCTGGACTTGAGCGTTCCCGACGAACAGGCACTTCCCGCCGACACTGCGAAGCCCGCGGAATCGAGCCGCATCAACTGCGCCGCCGCCGACCGTCCCGGCATGCGATAGGCGGCAATGGTCGCGATGCGGGGCGACGCGTCGGCGACCACTTCGCCCCCGCCTGCCCGAACCGCCGCGTCGAGCCGGTCCCGCAGCGCTCCGGTTCGTTCGAACCAGTCGCGCGGCGCCTCCAACGCGGCGGCGAAGCCCAGCGCGCCCGGCAGGTTCTCGGTCCCCCCGCGATATCCCTGTTCCTGCCCACCCGCCGGCACCAGCAGCGAGAGGTCGCGCACCAGCAGCGCGCCAATCCCCGGCGGACCGCCCAGCTTGTGCGCCGACACCACGATCAGGTCGGCAGGCGGAAGCGGCAGCTTGCCCGCGCTCTGCGAACAATCCGCCAGCAAGGTGATGGGCCGTCCGATCCAGTCCTCACGCCGCCGCGCATCGATCGTCTCCAGCGGCTGCACCACGCCGGTTTCGCTGTTCGCCGACTGGATCGCGAACCGTTCGGTCGCTTCCCTCGGATCAAACGCTGCCAGCAGCGATGTGCCGTCATCGGTGTCGACCAGCCCGTCGGCTCCGACCGAAATCCGGTTATCGCCCTCCGCCGCGCGGAACACTGCGTCATGTTCGACCGTGGTCGCAATCGTCTCGTACCGTCCGGCGCCTCGCAACGCGATCGCCAACGCCTCGCTCGCCCCGCTGGTCAGGATCACCTCGCCATCCCACCCCAGCGCCGTGGCGATCCGGCCGCGCGCATCCTCCAGCGCCCGCCGCGCCGCCCGCCCCTCGGCATGCGGGCTCGACGGATTGGCCCAGCGCGCCATCCCTTCCATCACCGCCGCCACGGCTTCGGGGCGCATCGGCGTGGTCGCGGCATGGTCGAGATAGGTGCGAGCGGTCAAAACATAGCCTTCGGATTGCGCGGAAGCCCGCGCTGCCTATATAGCCGCGAACTCTTTCCGCGCCATCGTCGCGCCCCGTATTCGACAGGACGTCCCATGCCCGAAGTCATCTTCCCCGGTCCCGAAGGTCGGTTGGAGGGGCGTTTCGCCCCCGCGCCGCGCCCCCGCGCACCGGTCGCGATGATCCTGCATCCGCATCCCTCGTCGGGCGGCACGATGAACAACCGCATCGTGCAGGAACTCTACAAGACGTTCCAGCGCCGCGGCTTTGCCACGCTGCGCTTCAACTTCCGTGGCGTGGGCAAGAGCCAGGGCACGTTCGACAACGGCGTCGGCGAACTGTCGGACGCCGCCTCGGCGCTCGACTGGGTGCAGAGCTTCCACCCCGAAGCACAGACGACGTGGATCGCGGGCGTCAGCTTCGGCGCGTGGATCGGCATGCAGCTGCTGATGCGCCGCCCGGAAATCCGCGGCTTCATCTCGATCGCGCCGCCGGCCAACATGTACGACTTCACCTTCCTCGCGCCCTGCCCGTCGTCGGGCATCATCATCCAGGGGGATGCGGACGAGGTCGTGACGCCGGCCGCGACGCAGAAGCTGGTCGACAAGCTGCGCACCCAGCGCCACATCACGATCCATCACGACACGATTCCCGGCGCCAACCACTTCTTCCAGAACGAAATGCCCGAATTGATGGGCAGCGTGGACAAGTATCTGGACATGCGCCTCGATCCGAACTCGCCGATTAAGTAAGGCTCGGCGCAGCGGATTAGCCCCGCTAATCCGCGCCCGGCGGCGAGCCTGGCCGGCGGCGCCATCGGCGCCGACCGACGACGTGGCTTCGCCGCGTCGCTTTCCCCCAATTTATCCTGCTTGCCATATTGAATGACAGGCATAGGATGGCGTCCATCTCATCCGATCGGACGAACTCATGATGCTGACGACCCTGCTCTTCACCGCCGCCCTTCAGGCAGCCGCTCCGCAAGCCGCCCCGGCCCCCGAAAAGCCCAAGCCCGAAAAGAAGATCTGCCGCCGCGACTCCGCGACCGGATCGATCATGACGATGCGCACCTGCCGCACCCAGACCGAATGGTCGCAGGTCGATGCCGCCGCCGCCGACGTCACCGCCGAGGCGCTGCGCCAGCGGGCGAATGCGGGCACCTCAATGACGTCCTCGCGCAACGGCGACTGATCACACCGTCCAGATCGCGACATTGCCGATCATGACGACGGCGCACACCAGCATCAGGCTGCCGTTGCGCCGTTCGCCGCGCGCGATCATGCGGATGCCGAACACGATCAGCAGGATCGCGACGACCATCAGGATCGCGAGCAGCGTCCCTGCCGGTCCCTGCGTCACGACGCCAGCGCCTTGGCATAAGCGGCGGGATCGACGTTGCCGCCCGACACCAGCAACAGCGTCCCTGGCACGACCGTCACACGCTTCGCCAGCACCGCCGCCAGCGCCACCGCACCGCCGGGCTCCACCACCGCGCGCAGGTGCCGCATCGCCCAGCGCTGCGCCTCGGCGATTTCCGCCTCGCTGACTGCCACGCCGGTCGCCCCGCGCCGCGACAGCACGTCGAAGGTCCGCTCGGCCACTCGCATCGTCTGCAGCGCATCGCACGCGGTCGGCGGCGCGCCCTCGCCCACCGGCTCGATCCACCCTGCCTCCAGGCTGCGGCGCATATCGTCCCAGCCCTCGGGCTCGACCGTCACCACCTCCGCCTCGGGCAGCGCCAGCGCGATCCCCGCCGCCAACCCGCCGCCACCGCATGGCACGATCGCCTTGACCGGCGCGGGGAGGCCAGCCGCCGCCATCTGCGCCGCCGCCTCGATCCCCGCCGACCCCTGGCCCTCGATCACCCACGCATCGTCGAAGCTCGGCACCAGCGTCGCGCCGCGCGCATGCGCCAGATGCGCCGCGATCTTCTCCCGGCTCTCGGTCGCGCGATCGTAGCGGACGACCTCTGCCCCCAGCGCCATCGTCGCCGACAGCTTGGCGGCGGGTGCGTCGGACGGCATCACGATCGTCGCGGCGATTCCCAGCCGCTTCGCCGCCCACGCGACTCCCTGCGCATGGTTGCCCGACGAAAAGGCGACGACCCCGCGCGCCCGCGATTCGTCGCATAACGCGGTCAAACGGTGCCACGCGCCGCGCAGCTTGAACGCGCCGATGGGCTGCAGCGACTCCATCTTGAAAGCGACCTCTAACCCGTTGATTTCATGGATCATCAGCGGCGATGCCGGCAGGATATCGGCCATCTTTGCGGCGGCATCGCGCACGCCGGCTCGGGTCGGTTGTCGCATAATGGTCATAAATTGTGCTTTCCGCCGCAGAACCACTTTACATCAAGGGTTCGGGGTCATAGATCGCGCCTCCGCTGCCCCATGGGACTTCCAACCGCAAGGCAGCTTTTGTCACCGTATGCCGAAAGGCAATTGGAGGTCCCTTGAATTGGCCAAGCACTATAGCGCGCTGGGGCTAGCTGCCCCCTTTATCGCCCGTAGCTCCTCCTTCGAGCGCGGGATCGACATTGCAGAGCGCCGACCGGTCGAACCGGTCACGCTCGTTCGCCCGCACGCCGCAGCGCGCGCCGCCCGATTCTTCGTCGAGAAGTTTCCGGGACGCTCGATGTATGCGGTAAAGGCGAATCCGTCGCCCGACCTGCTCCGCGTCCTGTGGGATAACGGCATCGAACATTACGACACCGCGTCGATTGGCGAAGTGCGCCTGGTGAAAGCGACGCTGCCGGAAGCGATCTGCCACTTCATGCACCCGATCAAGGCGCCGGAAGCGATTGCCGAAGCCTATTTCGAGCATGGCGTGCGGACCTTCTCGCTCGACAGCATGGACGAACTGCACAAGATCGAACGCGCGACCAAGGGCGCGACCGACATGACGCTGTGCGTGCGGATGCGCGTGTCGTCCGAATATGCGAAGCTCTCGCTCGGCTCGAAGTTTGGCGTAGGCCAGGCGGAGGCCAAGGAACTGCTGATGGCGACCCGCCAGGTCGCCGATGCGCTGGGCATCTGCTTCCATGTCGGCAGCCAGACCATGTCGCCCGACGCCTATGCCAACGCGATGGAGCGCGTCCGCGCCGCCATCGTCGAAGCGGGCGTCACGGTCGACGTGATCGATGTCGGCGGCGGCTTCCCGTCGCGCTATCCGGGTATGACCCCGCCGCCGCTGGAGCGTTTCTTCGAAACGATCCACCGCGCGTTCGAAAGCCTGCCGATCAGCTATTCGGCCGAGCTGTGGGCCGAACCCGGCCGCTCGCTGTGCGCCGAATATGCCTCGGTCGTCGTCCGCGTCGAACATCGCCGCGGGGCCGAGCTGTTCATCAACGACGGTGCCTATGGCTCGCTGTTCGATGCGGCGCATATCGGCTGGAAATATCCGGTGCAGCTGCTGCGGCAGCCGGAATCGGACGCGCGCGATATGGACTTCAGCTTCTGGGGTCCGACCTGCGACGATATCGACCAGATGAAGGGCCCGTTCCCGCTTCCGGCCGATACCCGCAGCGGCGATTATTTCGAGATCGGGATGCTCGGCGCCTATGGCTCGGCCATGCGTACCGCGTTCAACGGCTTCGGCAACGGCGAGACCGTCGTGACCGACGACGAGCCGATGGAGTCGATGTACATCGAACTCGAACCGCTGCCGGCGTTCGTTTCGAACAACGTCGTCAAGCTGTAACCACTTCATTCTAACCAGCCACCTCCCCCCTTCCCGTATCTGACGGGAGGGGCCGGGGGTGGGCTTTGCATGGTTTTGCCGCTATGCGACCGCCATCGGCTCCTCCCGGCTTTTCGGGCAGGAGGCCAAACCGGGTTTCCGCGTCCCCATAACGACGACGGCTTATCGATGATGATGGGACCATCATGACCGACACGACGATCAACGATACCCGCCCAAATGACCTGCGGAAGGCCGAACTGCTTTCGACCACCGTCGAGCATGTCGACATCACCAAGTTCGACGCCCGCCCGATCATCGACGCCATGGGCAAGATGAGCTTCACCAGCCGCGACCTCGCGCGCGCCACCCGCATCTACAACCAGATGCTGGAGGACAAGGACTGCTCGATCTTCCTCGTGATCGCCGGGTCGACCTCGGCCGGCGGCTGCATGGACCTCTATGCCGAACTGCTGCGCTCGAACATGATCGACGGCGTCGTCGCGACCGGCGCTTCGATCGTCGACATGGATTTCTTCGAAGGGCTGGGCCACAAGCATTATCAGGCGCTGGAAATCCCCGACGACAATACGCTGCGCTCGCTCTACATCGACCGCATCTACGACACCTACATCGACGAAGAGCAGCTGCAGGATTGCGACCACACCATCGGTGAGATCGCCAATTCGCTCGAGCCGAAGGCCTATTCGTCGCGCGCCTTCATCCGCGAGATGGGCAAGTACCTGTCGGAGCACGGCAAGAAGGAAAACAGCCTCGTCAAGCTCGCCTACGAGCATGACGTGCCGATCTTCTGCCCGGCGTTCGTCGACAGCTCGGCCGGCTTCGGTCTGGTCAAGCACCAGGTCGACCGCGCGAAGGAAGGCAAGCCGTACATGGTGCTCGACGCCATCGCCGACTTCCGCGAACTGACCGACATCAAGATCAAGGCGGGCACCACCGGCCTGCTGATGATCGGCGGCGGCGTGCCGAAGAACTTCATCCAGGACACCGTCGTCTGCGCCGAAATCCTCGGTCACGACGATGTCGAGATGCACAAGTACGCGGTGCAGATTACCGTCGCCGACGTCCGCGACGGCGCCTGCTCGTCCTCGACGCTGAAGGAAGCGGCCAGCTGGGGGAAGGTCGACACCGCGCTCGAACAGATGGTCTTTGCCGAAGCCGGTTCGGTCATGCCGCTGCTGGCGTCGGACGCCTATCACCGCGGCGCGTGGAAGAACCGCACCAAGCGCGCCTTCGGCAAGATGTTCGACTGATCCTTCGGACAGCGACGAAACGGAAGCGGCGGGGGAGCGATCCTCCGCCGTTTCTGCATGGGGCGCCAACGCCATCGCCACATTCGCCAAACCATCTCCGGCATACACGTCACCCCAGCGCAGGCTGGGGTCTCGCTGTGGCGGATGCCGCGGGTTCCACGGGGAGACCCCAGCCTGCGCTGGGGTGACGGTCGTGGCGAGTGAAGGGGGCAGGCCGCAAATTCCTACCTTCCTCCCGACGCTTGCCGCCGTTACGCTCCGCGCCATAACGAACGGGGAGCGGACCATATGATCGACCGGCGGACTATATTGGGCGCGGCCATGGCATTACCGATGGCCAAGGCCACCGCAGCACAGGCCCCCGCGCCGTCCGGCCCCGAAACCCTTACCCCGTGGCCGCCGCGCGAACATTTCCGCCTCTGGCCCGGCAAAGCGCCCGGTGCGCAGGCGAAGCTGCCGACCTATGCCCCGTCGATGAACGGCCGGCCCGGCATGCGCGAACTCTGGCTGCGTGGCGTGTCCGATCCGGTCGTCGGCGTCTTCCGCCCGGCCAGGCCCAACGGCACCGCCGTCCTCTCGATCCCCGGCGGCGGCTATGGCTTCGTCTCGATCGAGAATGAGGGGATCGACGTCGCCAAGGCGCTGAACCCCGCCGGCATCACCGTCTTCGCGCTCGCCTATCGCCTGCCCGGCGAAGGCTGGACCGACCAGCAGGACGTGCCGCTACAGGATGCCCAACGCGCGATGCGGCTCATTCGCGCCAACGCCGCGCGCTACGGCATCGATCCGGCAAAGCTCGGCGCCTGTGGCTTTTCGGCGGGCGGGCACCTCGCTGGCTCGCTGACCGTCGCCCATGACGACCGTGTCTATCCGCCGATCGACGCCGCCGACCGGCAATCGGCACGCCCCGCGTTCACCGGCCTCGTCTACCCGGTCACCAATATCGGCGCGATAAACCGCGGCGGCGCCGGCCAGCCCGATGGCCCGATGACCGTCTATCGGCGCTACGATATCCCCGCCCGCGTGACGGCGCAGACCCCGCCGGTCTTCCTCGCCCATTCGGTCGACGATCCCGTTTGCCCGGTCGACCAGTCGCTCGACATGCTCGCCGCCTGCCGCCGCGCCAAGGTGCCGGTCGAGGCGCATCTGTTCGAACAGGGTGGCCATGGCTATGGTGCGCTCCACGCCCCGATCGACAGCCCGCAACGCGCATGGACCGACCTGTTCATCCGCTGGATCGGCCAGCGCAAGTAGCGCTGTCCTACACGCCTCCTACCCAATACGTCACCCCAGCGAAGGCTGGGGTCTCCCGGTAATAGCGCAGCACATCAACCGGGAGAGACCCCAGCCTTCGCTGGGGTGACGACCAACGGAAAGAGGAGGACACCAAGCGCACGAACAGCCCACGAGTGTGAACTTAGTGAACTTTGGCCTCAGCCGAACAGCCGCCGGGCGCTGCGCTCCAGCATCACCAGCTGCCACAGCGTCCGACCATGCTCCGCCCGACCGGCGCGGTGCTCGGCCGCCAGCCGCTCGACGGCATGCGGGTCGAACCACGTCGCCAGCACCGGCGACCGCGCCAGCGCCGCCGCCTCGTCGGCCAAGGCCCCACGGAACCACGCGCTGACCGGCGTCACGAACCCCATTTTCGGCCGATACAGGATTTCGCGCGGCAGCCACGGCTCCAGCGCCTTTTTCATCAGCCACTTGCCCTCGCCGCCCCGCAGCCGCAGCTTGGCCGGCAGCGTCGCGCAGAACTCGATCAGCCGGTGGTCGAGCAACGGCTCGCGCGCCTCCAGCGCCACCGCCATGCTGGTCCGGTCGACCTTGGTCAGGATATCGCCCGGCAACCAGTGCCGGAAATCGGCATATTGTGCGCGGTCCAGCCCGTCGCGTGCCGGCGCAGCGCGCATGGTGGCGACATAGCGTTCCTCGCCGCGATACCCGCCCAGCTGCCGCGCCATTGCCGCTCCGTACAGCCCCTGACGCACCGCCGGCGTCGTCACCCCGACCGCTCGTGCATAAGCCTCGTCGCCATCCTGCGCCAACGCCAGCAGCGTCGTCTTGGCGCGGAACGGCCGCGGCGCCCAATCGGCCTTGGGATAGACGTCGCCCAATGCCCCGAACACCGGCTCGCGCAGCCCCGGCGGCAACAGCGAGCGCACCCGCTCCTCCGCGGCATGGAATTTGTACCGCCGATATCCGGCCAGCGCCTCGTCCGCGCCGTCGCCTGACAGCGCCACCGTCACCCGCTCGCGGGCCAGCGCGCACACCTGATAGGTCGCCAGCGCCGATGCGTCGGCAAAAGGTTCATCGAACGCCGCGACCAGCGTGTCGATCAGCGCGAAGTCGTCCGACGCGACCGTCCGCACCGCATGGTCGGTGGCGAAACGCTTCGCCACCAGCCCGGCCGGCCCGCGCTCGTCATGGCCCGCTTCCTCGAACCCGATGGTGCAGGTCTGCACCGGCGCGCGGCTCGCCTCCGCCATCAGCGCGACGACCGCCGACGAATCGACCCCGCCCGACAGGAACGCGCCCAGCGGCACGTCGGCGACCATCCGCGACCGCACCCCCTCGCGCATCCGCTCGACCAGTTCGGCCTGCAGATCGCGGGTGCTGCCCCGTGCCCGGTTCGAGAAATCGATATCCCACCACTGCACCGGCTGCGGCACGCTCCGCCCGCGCTCGATCAGCAGGAAATGCCCCGCCGGCAGCTTCTTCACGCCCGCCACGATACAGGCGTCGTCGGGTACATAGCCCAACGCCATATAATCCTCGATCGCCGCGACATCGGGCGTCCGCCGCACCATCGGATGTGCCAGCAGGCCCTTCAGCTCCGACGCGAACGCCACCGCACCATCCGCCAGCTCGACATAGTGGAGCGGCTTCACCCCCATCCGGTCGCGCGCGACGAACAACGCCTGACGACCGGCGTCATAGATGGCGAAGGCGAACATCCCGTTCAGCCGCGCCAGCATATCCGGCCCCCACGCGGCCCAGGCATGGAGCAAGACCTCGGTATCGCCCTGCGTCCGGAACACCGCACCCTTGCCCCGCAGTTCGGCGCGCAGTTCGGCGAAGTTGTAGATTTCGCCGTTGAAGGTGATGACGACCTGTTCGCCCGGCAACGCCATCGGCTGCGGGCTGCCGCCGACGTCGATGATCGACAGCCGGCGATGGCCGAGCCCGACGCCCAGCGCGGTCCATACCCCCGACCCGTCGGGGCCGCGATGCGCCTGTACATCGGTCATGGCGACGATCCGCGCCGAATCGATCGGCTTGGGGTTGGTCGGGTGGAACAGCCCGGCGATACCGCACATGTTACTGCATCCCCGCCGCGCGGTCGGCGATCCGGTCGATCGGCCCCGCCGCCGCCACGAAATCGGCGATCGCCTGCCGTGGATCATGCCCGTCCCGGCGCGCCGACAGCAACACCGCGACGCCGCGCTGCGGCCCGCCCAGCAGCTTCGCTTTTAACGTCTCCAGCTTCACCCGGTCGGCGCTGCCAGTGGTGGTCGATCCGATGCGGTACCAGGTCGCGACCTCGCGCTCGACCGGGCCGGGCGCGGCCATGCGCAGCGTGGCGCTGCCCGCGATCGGCGCGGTGTCGGCGATCCGCACCCAGCGGTCGTTTTCGCGGATCGCACCCTGTCCGAACCCTACCAACTCATGCCCCTCGCCCTGCGATCCATAGACCGCGACGACCATGTCGACGCTGCGTCCCCGGCCATCCCCATAGCGCCCGATCAGGAAATGGTCAGCGCCCGGATAGTTCGGCACCCAAGGCTCGCCGTCGACCGCGATCCGCTGCCACCCCGGCACGCTGGGTAGCTCGATCCGCGCCGGCAGCGCCTGCACCCGCCGGTCGATGACCCAGCCCCATCCGGCAAACCCGACCGCAACTGCCAGCACCGCTGCCGCAGCCATCGACCGGTCTGCCCCGCGCATCGGCGTCGCCTGCACCGCCGCGACATCGAACCACGGCGCATCCGGATCGCGGTCGAACCAGCGCCACCCGATCGCCAGCACCGCCGCCATCGTCAGCGCAAAGAAGACCCAGCCATAGACGATATGGTCGAACCCGGTCGCCGCCTCGACCGAGGTCAGATGCGCGGCATAGATCGTGCCCGCCGCCCGCACTCCGTTCGCCAGCACCGGCACCACCAGCGCCAGTGCCATGAACGCCGCCCGCCGACCCCATGCGACGTAACAGACATTGGCGACCAGCGCGCCGTACGCGACCATGGCGATGACGAACTTCGACCCCGAACACGCCTCCGCCACTTCGAAATAGCCGTTGGGGATGGTGATCAGCACCCCGTCGACCGCCGCCGGTACGCCCAGCGCGTGCAGGATCGGCATGGTCAGCGACACCGTCGCCGCCTGCAACCATGGTTCGAGGAAGTCGCCGAACGGGACGAGGAACGCCATATAGGCCAGCGGAAATGCCAGCCCGCGCGCCACCCGCGCGCCCAGCAGCGTGACGACCGCCCCCTGCAGCAGCAGCACCAGCCCGGCATGGCGGAACAGCGCCACCGCCGCCGCCTCCCCGACCAGCCACACCGCACCACCGGTCGCGACGATCGCCAGCCCCGGCCACCACGCCTGCGGGGTCAACTGCGCCAGCTCACGCCGCCGCTGCCACACCAGCCAGCCGATGATCGGCGGGACGAACAGGCAATGGCCATAGGTGGTCGAATTCCACCAGATATCGGCCATGTCGCCGACATCGCGGTGGAAGATCGCGAGCAACGCCGCCCAAGCTCCGCCGAGCGCCAGCAACGACCGCCGCCACGCCGGATCGGCCGTCACCGGCCGCTCGATCGCGATGCTGGTCATGCCAGACCCATCAGCCCGGCCAGCGGCGCCAGCCGCGCGTCCCAGCCATAGCGCGCGATCGTCCGCGCCCGTGCCGCCGCACCCAGCGCCGCCGCTCCTGCCGGATCACCCAGCACCGCGGCAATCTCACGCGCGAACCCCGCCGCATCGCCGGCAACCCGGATCGTGCCGTCGTGATCGATCCCCTCGGCCGCCGCCGTCGACGCCACCACCGGCCGCGCCATCGCCATCGCCTCCAGCACCTTGTTCTGGATACCGCGCGCCAGCAGCAGCGGGGCGACCACCACCGCCGCCGCGGCGATCCAGCCACGCACGTCGGCGACCTCGCCGGTCACGATCACCCGCTCGCCCGCCAGCGCCCGCACCGCCGCCGCCGGCGCTCGCCCGACGATCGCAAACCGCGCGTCCGGCAGCAGCGGCAGCACCTCGCCCACGAACCAGCGCACCGCATCGATATTCGGCCGATAGTCCATCTGCCCGGTAAAGACGATCAGCGGCCCTGCCTCGGCCACCGGCCTGACCATCGCCGGGTCGAAGAAATGGGTATCGATCCCGTTTTCGATCGCGAACACCGCGTCGTCCTCGGCGTCGCCCCTAAACAGCGCCGCCTCCGCCTCGCTCACCAGCAACGTCGCGACCGCGCGGTCGGCGATCTCGCGCTCGAACCGGCCAAGCAACTGCGCCTCGCGCCGCATCATCCAGCGCATCGGCCCACGTGCATCATCGGCATAGGCCGCGAACTTCGCCGAATCCATGTCGACGAAGTCCATCACGAACCGCGCATCGACCGGCAGATACTGCGCCATCTGCCCCGAATAGACATAGACCGCGTCATAGCGCCGCTCGCCCAGCAGCCGCGCCACCGCCGCGCGCATCGCCGGGCTGTCGAACGCCGCCTCCGACACCGTCCGCCCGCTCGCCAGCGCTTCCATCGCTGCGCGCGCATTCCCCTTGCGTCGCGGCAACACCGCCGCACTCGCGCACCATTGGCGCAGCGCGTCGCCATGGCCCAGGTCGCGCGGATCGTCGGCAAAGCTCGCCAGATGCACCCGCCCCAGCGTCGACAGATGCCGCATCACATGGTGGCTGCGCACCTTGTCGCCACGATCGGGGGGATAGGGAACGCGGTGGGCGAGGAGCAGGATCTCGCTCACCCCAGCCCCTTCGCGATGAACGGCCCGACCCGATTGGCGACCGCGACCGGCAGCTTCTGCCACGCCGCGATCTTCAGCCGGTATTTGGGGTTGAGCGGACTCGCATCGCGTGGGCGCTCGCCATCGGCGGTCCAGGTCGGATAGCCCAGCGGCGTGGCCATAAAGCCCCAATTCTTCTTGTACGCCGCCGGCCCGGTCCCGACCTTCGACCGCCCGAAATCGAACGCGCTGCAACCCCGCTGCCGGGCGTGGCGCATCAGTTCGAAATACATCCGCTCATTGGCACGCAATCCCCGCGCCGCCGCGGTACCCCCGCCCCAATAGGGATAGACGGTCCCCCGCCAATAGACCGACAGCACGCTCGCCACCGCCACCCCGCCATGCCGCACGGTCAGCACATCGGCGTCCTCACCGAACCGCGCGATCACCTCCGCGAACAGCCGCCGCGGAAACACCGGCGTGCCGAGGTTGCGCACCGACGTACCATAGACATGGAAATGCTCGGCCAGCGCCGCCTTGTCGCGCCCGACCACGATCTCGAACGGTTCGGCCAGCGCCTTGCGGACGTCGGCGCGCTGCTTGCGCGGGATCGCCAGCAACTCGGCATCATCGTCACTCGCCAGCGCCCGGACGAACCCGACATAACGCGTATCGTCCCACGTCCAGCCGTCGCCCTCGATCGGCCTGCCGCCGCGCATCTCGATCGTCGGGCAGCCAAGCGCGCGCGCCGTCTCAACCGCCGATGCCGCCAGCACCCGCGCGGCGTCCGGATCGGACGTCAGGATACCGCCGCCAACCCCGAACCCGGTCGATACCAACGCCGCCCCGAACAGCGGCGAGCGCACCTGCGTCAACGGCACCAGCCCGGTCAGCTCACCGCCTGCCTCGGCCAGCAGCATGCGAAACCCCTGCCCGCACCCCGCCGCCGTCGCCTCGCCCCAGACCGGCAAATGAAACGGTGTCCCATCGGGCTGCGCCGCCACGAACGCGGCGATCCGCGCCCGCTCGCCTGCATCCTCCAACCGGGCCTGCCGAACGGTCGGCGTCACAACGCGCCCGCGCGTTCCGCGACGATCGCATCGGCCCGGCCCCAGTCATGGTTCGCCATCAGCCGCTCGAGCTTGCCCGCCATCGCCCCCAGCCGCGAATAATGCCGCACCTTCGACTTCAGCGGCGCTTGTCTAACCCGCGGCTGGCCGGGATCGATCTCCCACGGATGGAAATAGAACATCGCGGGATGCGCGTCCTTGCCGTTGCTGCGCACCACCGCATCCTCGACCACGCGGTTGGGCAGCAGGCGGAAGAACCCGCCTCCGGCCGACACTTCGCGCCCCAGCACCTTGGCCAGCGTGATCGGCCATTCGATCAGGTCTGCCCCCGCCACCGGCCGGTGCAGCGCGCGCGGCGCATCGGTCCAGCCATAATGGTCGTGCGCCAACGGCGCGACCGACGAGGAATAGGCATAGCCGGCCTCCGCCAGTACGGCATGCGCCCACGGCGTACGCTTGTCGATCGAGAAGCTCGGCGCACGATATCCCGTCACCGCCTGCCCCCCGGCATCCTCCAGCGCAGCCTTCGCCTTTGCCAGATCGGCGCGGAACTCGTGCGCCGTGAAGGTGAAGACCCGCTTGTGGTCCCATCCATGGCTCGCCAGCTCATGCCCGCCCGCAACGATCCGCCGCATCAACGCCGGAAACCGGTGCGCCACCCAGCCGAGCGTAAAGAACGTCGCCGTCACCCCGCTGGCGGCGAACAGGTCGAGCACCGCATCGGTATTCGCCTCGACCCGACATTCGAGCGAGTCCCAGTCGCCCCGGTCGATCACCTTCTCGAACGCGCCGACCTGGAACCAGTCCTCGACATCGACCGACATCGCGTTACGCATGGCTGGATCAGCCGGCGGCGCGCATCGACGCCAGGTCGGGGCGGCGCTGATCGCCCTCCACCCAGTCGACCAGCAGCGTCAGCACCCGGCGCAGCGCCGCGTCCTGTTCCTCCAACCGTTCCTCCAGCGCCGCGATCCGCGCAGTAAGCGCCGCGGTATCCTCGCGGACCGGAGCAGCGCCACTCGGCACCTCGCCCGGTATCGACCATCCATCAGGCTCGACCACCGACAAGTGGATCGGACGCGGCGGCATCGGCGGCGGCGGGGGCGTCATCGGCAGCGGATCGGCATCGACCACCGGAGTCGCCTCGGCGACCGGTGCCGCTTCGACGCGCGGCGCGATCTGTGTCGTGCCCAGCCCATCGCCGTCCAGATCGTCGATGACCTGTTCGATATCCCGCGCGCCGAAGCTGTCGATTCCCTCGATCGCGCCGAACAGCAGCACGCGGCTCGCCAGCTGGTTCAACCGGCGCGGAATACCGCCCGACCAGCGGTGCAACGCCTCGACCGCATCCATGCCGAAGCTCGGGCTGCCGGTCCATCCGACCACGCCCAGCCGGTGTTCCAGATACGGCCCGACTTCCTCCACCCCCATCGGGTCGAGGTGGTGCATCGCGATCACCCGCTGGCGCAGCTGTTCCAGCCGGTCCGACCCGTGCAGCCGCTGGCGGAACTCCGGCTGGCCCAGCAGGAAAATCTGCAACAGCGCATAGCCGCCCGCCTGGAAATTCGACAGCATCCGCAATTCTTCGATCGACCCGACCGGCAGCGACTGCGCCTCGTCGATCACCAGCAGCGTCCGCCGCCCCGACCGCGCGACATTGTGCAGACCGCGTTCGATCTCGCTCAGCAGCTGCGCCTTGGTCAGCCCGTGATGATCGACGTCGAGCCCCGCGGCGACCAGCCGCAACAGGTCGTCCGCCTCCACCTGGGTCGTCACCATGCGGATGACGTTCAGCCGGTCGGCATCGATCGTCTGCATCAAATGGCCGAGCAGCGTCGTCTTGCCGGTGCCGGGATCGCCGGTGATGACGATGAAGCCTTCGCCCTGGCTCAACCCATAGCCGAGATACGCCATCGCCTTGCGATGCGTGGCGGTGTCGAACCAGAACGCCGGATCGGGCGTCAACTGGAACGGGCGACCGGTCAGGCCATAATGATTGTCGTACATCATCGTCTCCAATGGAGGGCTTGTACCCGCCAATCGGTTGAATGTTCGTTTATAATGATCGGGGTTTTAGTGCGAACCGCCCGCGCAGGGTAGGGGCTGCAAGCGACGGCTTACCCTCCCTTCGTCACCCCGACGTGACGATATCGGTATCATATGCCGATGCCGCCGCGGTTGAACCCGCTCACTGGAAACGTCGCCCCAGCGAAGGCTGGGGCCTCAAGCAGCTCCTGTCCCACGCTATTACCGGGAGATCCCAGCCTTCGCCGGGATGACGTTCACGCCGACAGGATCAACCTGCCCCTCAGAACCGGAACCCGACCGCCAGCAACGCCTGCGCAATCAGGTCCGATTCGCTGCGTTCGACGTCGAATCCATACACCCCGGCGGTGAGACTGCCATAGGCGCGGCCGAAGCTGCGATAATAGCCGCCCTGCGCGCCACCGCCCCATGCGTCCAGTCCGCCCTCGATCCCACTGGCGAAATAATTGGCATAGACGTCGGCGGAAATCGACGACCGGCCATCGAGCGCCCATTGGCCGAAGCCCTGGACGTAATAGCTTTCGTCGCGCGTGCGATAGATGACGGCACCGGGCACCGGCGGAATATAGAATTGCCGGCTGGCATAGCCCGCGCCCAGCCCCAGCCGCGTCGGGCCACGCGTGATCGAATAGACCGCATCGATCCCCCGCGCACGGAACGTCGCTGCGCTCACCGACTGGAATACCGGCGTCAGGCACCCGCCGGCATTCGGCGCGCCCTCGGGCGTCACGCCACCGCCGAACACGCATCCGCCGTAGCGCGCGCCGAACGGGTCTTCGCCGCCGATATAGTTGATCGGCAGCTGCGACAGCGATCCCGTCAGCTGCCGCCCGAAGGTGGTGACGCTGTCATAAACGCCGACCTGGACCGCCGAGGTCGGCCCAGCCTGCCATTGCAGCGAGCCGGTATAGCTCATCGAACCGTACCGCCGGCCCAGCCGCGCCTCCAGCGCGGTGCGCGGGGAGGGGCGCCACAATACGCCCGCGTCCCAGATGATGCCGTCGGTGTCATAGGCGATGCGCGGCGCCGACGCCGGATCGGTCACGAACCGCCCCGCCCCGTCCAGCACCGGATTGTTCTGTGCATCGCGCAGCGGATCACGCTGCGTCACCTCGATCTTTTCGTACCCGACGCCGCCGACTGCGGCGAGAGTGCGGGTGATCGGCACCACCGTATCGACCCGGCCGTACGTGCCTTCGAACTTCTGGTCGAGCTGCCCCGCATCCTCGCGCAGCCACGCGCCCGACACGGTGAACCCGATCGGCAGCAGCGTGCCGGCGCGCGTGCCGGCGCTGCCCATCACCAGATGGCTGGTCGCCTCGTCATAATAATCCAGCCGCCGCTGACCCGGGGCCAGATCGACGACGCCCGGCGTCTCCGCCTTCACATAGCCGAACTGATAGGTGCCGTTGACCGCGAACGGCCCGACGCGGGTGTTGACGCTCGGCCCGGCATAGACGCCGTACACCTGCGCGGTATTGACGTTGCTGGCGTTGACCAGCGGGCCGAAGCCGCCGCCGCGCGTATCGCCCTGCGCCCGCGTCGCGATCGCGCCGCCTTCGAGGTTCAGCCAGCGCGTGATCTGCACATTGGCGCGCGCCAGACCCGAATGGATGCTGCCGCTACCGAAATTGTCGCCCCAGTCGAACAGCCGCTGATACTGGTAGTTCGCCTGCACCTGCACCCGCTGCGTCGTGACCGTCGCATCGACGCCGGCGGTCAGCTGGGTATAGGTGACGACGTCGCCATCCTTCAGGTCGGCGAGCAGCACCTGCCCCGCCTCGACATAGGGCGATATCTCGACCCGCTGTGCCAGCGCCGGCGTCGCCGTGGCGACGACCGCAACCGGAAGGGCCAGCCAGTGCTTCATTCCGCGTCCTGCCCGTAATAACCGAAACGCGCACCCTCCGCGCGATAGGTCGTGGCGTTCAGCAGCAGCTGGATTTCCTCGCAGCCATCCAGCAGCGCCACCGCCTCGCGCAGGTCGGATTCGCTGCTGCGGTCGGCGCGGACCACCAGCACCGTCTGCCCGACCAGGCTCGCCAGCACCGCGGCGGGCGATGCCGCCAGCGCCGGAGGCGAATCGAACAGGATGATCCGGTCAGGATCGGCGGTCAGCAACCGCTTCAACACGTCGTGCGCGTGGTCGCTGCGCAGCAATTCGGTATCGGCATGGGTCCGCTTGCCGGCCGGGAGCAGCGACAGCTGCGGCACGTCGGTCGGGATGACCAGCGCTTCGACGTCGATCGCCGGATCGCCCAGCGCGTCGAGCAGCCCCTGTCCGGCAGGCAGGCCCAGCCGGTCGAGAATGTCGGGCTTGGCGAAATCGGCATCGACCAGCAGGATTTGCAGGTCGCGCTCTGCCGCCAGCGACAGCGCTAGGTTGATCGCACAGAAGGTCTTGCCATCGCCCGGCTGCGCCGAACACACCAGAATCATCCGCGCCGCATCGGCGTCGCGCTTTTCGACGTCCGCCGCGGCGGTCAGCAACTGGCGCTTCACCAGTCGGAATTCCTCGGCCAGCGCGGTAATCGGGCCGCCCGGCACCAGCATCCCCGCCTCAGCCAACATCTCGCGATCGATCCGCGCCGGATCGACCGGCCGGATGCGCGCAGGCGGCATCTTGCGCGCCGGTGCGGTGGCGACCGGTGCGGCGACGGGGGGCGCAACCGGCGGTGCCGGCGGCAGGTCGGGCATGGCAACAGGCGGCATGCCGGGCTTCGGGCCCAGCTGCCAACGATCCGCCGCGCGCTCCAGCAACGATGCGCGCATGGTCCGGTGCGATTGGTCGTTCACTTCGCGTTCCCCACTCACGCCACCAGCCCGCGTTGGGCAAATTCCAGCCCCAGCAACAGCACGAACGCCGCCACCAGCGCCCCCGCCCCGCCCGCGAACAGCTTCAACCGCTGCTTGCGTTGCGACCGGACATTATCGGTCACCACTTCGCCGATCGCGCCCAATACCGGCATCCCGCTGATCTTTTCCAGCTTCTGTGCGGTGGCGAAGCTCGTCTTCAACCGGCTGAGCGCAAACGCCACGCCGACGCCCGCGCCGATGCCGACGATCAGCACGCCCAGCAGCAGCAGCGGCCGGTTCGGTGCGGTCGGCGCGCGCGGCTGGGTCGGCGGGTCGATCACGCTGAACTTCACCGCATCGGTATCGGTCTGCACGCTGCTGCGCAGCCGCACCTGTTCGCGATCCTGGAACAGCTCGTCATAGTTCGACTTGAGCGAAGCGATATCGCGGTCGAGCTGCGACTGCTGCGCGGCCGCCTGCGGATCGGCCGAAATCTTGGCCTGCAACCCGTTCAGCTGCCCTTCGATCTGGCCCTTGCGTTGCTGCAGTTCGGCGACCCGCGCCTGCCGGTCGGCCTGCGTCGCGCGCAGCTGCAGGTAAAACGGGTTGGGCGACGCCGCGGTCCCGCCGCTCACCCCACCGCCCTCACCGCGCGCTGCCGCCCGCGCGGACGCCAGCTGCCGGTTGAGCGCGACCATATCGGGATGCGCGTCGGTCCAGCCGCGGCTGCGCCCCTCGGCGATCTGCCCCTCGATCGCGTTCAGCCGCGCGCGCGCCGGCCCGACCATCGCCGTTCCCGCCGATCCGGGCAGCGTCGCCGCAGTCCCCGCCATCTGCGCATTGGCCGCGCTCAGGCTAGACTGCGCCGCCGCGAGGTCGCCATCGATCTGCGCCAGTTCGCTGCGCGCATTCGACATGCGGTCGTCGAGCGACCCGGTGCCGGGCAGCATCGCCATATACTGCGCCTGAAACGCCTGCCGCCGTGCCTCGGCATCGGCCAGCTGCTTCTGCCGCTGCGCCAGCTGCTGGTCGAGGAAGCGCAGCGACTGCACCGTCGCGTCGCGGTCGCTGGCCAGATTGTCCTCGACGAAGATGTCGATCATCTTCTGCACGACTTCGCGTGCAACCTTCGGATTGCCCGACGTCGCCGAAATCTCGAACAGATTGTCCTGCTGCGCGGTCAGCTTGATCGCGTTCTGCAGCGACGCCACCCGGTCCGCCACGTCGCGGTCGTTGGCGACGGTGTCGTTCAGCGATGTGCCCCTCACCACCTTTTCGAGGTTCACCGCCGACGTCAGCGTCTGCCGGATGCGGTCGATATTCTTCGCCTGATCGTTCTGCGCGACGGCGGCATCGGCGCCGGGCAGCACCTGCCGCATCTGCACCAGCACCCGCGCGGTCGATTGATAGCTGTTGGGAATCTGGCTGACCGCCAGCCACCCGCCCAGGCACACGACCCACGCGATCGCCAGCGCGATCCAGCGCCGCTGCCAGATCGCGTGCAGCATCAGCTTCAGTTCGTCGTACAGCCCGTCCATCTCAGAACATGCTCTCTGGGATGATGATCACGTCGCCCGGCTGCAGCTTCACATTCGCCGACGAATCGCCGTTCTTGAGCAGGCTGGAGATGCGCAGCCCGAATTCCGACTGCTTGCCCGTCGCCCGATCGTAGCGGACCAGCCGTGCGCGGTTGCCCGCCGCATACTGGTTCAGCCCGCCGACGGTAATCATCGCGTCGAGCAGCGTCATGTTGGCGCGGTACGGGATCGACGCCGGCTTCTCGGTCGCGCCGACGACGCGCACCTGCTGGCTGAACGTGCCCGAGAAATTCTCGACGATCACCGAGACCAGCGGGTCCTTCACATATTCGCCCAGCGCCAGCTTCAAATCGTCGGCCAGCATCGCCGGCGTCTTCCCGGTGGCGGGCATGTCGTTGATCAGCGGCGTGGTGATCCGCCCGTCGGGGCGCACCTGCACCTTGGTCGACAGTTCGGGGTTGCGCCATACGAAGATGCTCAGCTGGTCGAGCGGCCCGATGACATAGGCCTCGCCCGGTGCTTCCTTCGCCTGCACGAACGGTGCGGGCGGCAATTCGGGACGCGTCACGCCACCGGCGCATCCGCCCAGCACCGCACAAAGCGCCACACCCGTGCCAAAACCATGCCTGCGACGCATTCCAATACCTCGTAACCAACGCGCGCAGCCGCGTGGGACTGCGCAGGACTTCACCTGCTATGCCGCCTAAGGGGTAAAGATAGGGTTGAGTATAGCCCGGTTTCGCGACCAGCACACCTCTACCGCGTACCGTTCGCGCTCACCGCTTTCCCGGAATGAACCACTCGCGTGCCGGCGGATGCCCCAGGAACGCCGACGGGCTCGCCGTAGCGCCGTAAGCGCCCGCCTGAAACAGCGCGATCGTATCGCCGACCGCGACCGCGGGCAGCGCCACCCGGTCGGCCAGCCGGTCGAGCGGGGTGCACAGGCACCCGACGACCGATGCGGTGATGACGGGCTCGCCGTCCATCCGCTCGGCCACCGCCACCGGATAGTTGCGCCGCACCACCGTCCCGAAATTGCCGCTGGCCGCCAGCTGATGGTGCAGCCCGCCATCGACCACCACGAACGTCTCCCCACCGCTCTGCTTCACGTCGACCACGCGCGTGCAATACACGCCCGCCTCCCCGACCAGCCAGCGCCCCAGCTCGACCGCGAACCCGGTATCGGCCAGCGCCGCCGCCCGCCCCGCCAACGCCTCACCCAGCGCCGCGCCGACCGCTTCGACATCGACCGGCGTATCGCCCGCGAAATAGGGAATGCCGAACCCGCCGCCCAGATTGACGAACGCCGGCACCGCGCCCGCCTCGTCCGCCAGCCGCCCGGCAAGCGCCAGCGTCGCCGCCTGCGCCTCGATGATCGCGCCGGTATCCAGCGTCTGCGAACCGGCAAAGATATGGAAGCCGTGCCAATCGGCCCCGACCGCCACCAGCCGCCGCACCAGTGCCGGCACCCGCACCGCGTCGATCCCGAACGGCGACGCCCGCCCGCCCATCCGCATCCCCGACCCGCGCAGTTCGAAATCGGGATTCACCCGCACCGCGATCCGCGGGGTCAGCCCCAACCGATCGCCGATCGCCAGCGCCCGGTCGGCCTCGCCCTCGGACTCGACATGCAGCGTCGCCCCCGCCGCGATCGCCTGTTCCAGTTCGTCGTCGCGCTTGCCCGGGCCCGCAAAGCTGATCGCCGCCGCCGGCTTGACGGTCAGCGCCTTGGCCAGTTCGCCGCCCGACGCCACGTCCAGTCCGTCGACGATCGGTGCGATGGCCGCGAGCACGTCGCCATGCGGGTTCGCCTTGATCGCATAATGCACCCCGACGCCGTCCGGCAGCGCCGCGCGCAACCGCGCCACCCGCGCCGCGATCGCCGCGCCGTCGTACAGGAACGCCGGCGTATCCCCGGCCTGGGCCAGCAGGTCCGCGAAATCCTCGCCGCCAATCGTCAGGCGCGATTGCCCGGCAAAGGCGGGCGGGAGGGGACCGATCGGCTTCATGCGCGGACCCCCTGCACCGCCAGCGCGCGAATGGCCACCCGGTCGAGCTTGCCATTGGCGTTGCGCGGCAGGTCCTCGACCCAGACATAGTGCGACGGCTGCTGGAAACTCGGCAGTTCGCGGCGCAACCGTGCGCGCACCAGCACCTCGGCATCCTCCGCCACCGCCCGCGCGACGACGGTGATCGCCTGCCCCTGCCGTTCGTCGGGCAGGCCGACCGCCACCGCCTCCGCCACTTCGCCGCCCCCCAGCACCGCTTCCTCGACCTCGGTCGGGCTGATCCGGTTGCCCGCGACCTTCATCATCTCGTCATCGCGCCCGACGAAGCGGAGCAGCCCGTCCGCGCCCAGCGCGACGGTATCGCCCGACCACACCGCCATCCCGCCGCTCGCCATCCAGTCCGGGGCGGCACGGAACCGCGCCGCCGTCCGCTCGGCATCGCGCCAATAGCCCTGCGCCACCAGCGGCCCGGCATGGACCAGTTCGCCCGCCTCGCCGACGTCTGCCCGACTGCCATCGGCGCGCGCCACCGCGACCTCGGCAAAGGGGATCGCCGATCCGATCGCATCCGGATACGCATCGACCAGCGCGGGATCGAGGAACGTCGAGCGAAACGCCTCGGTCAGCCCGTACATCGCGTACAGGTCCGCCGCGCCGAACCGCGCGCGCAAGCCCCGCACCATCCGCGGCGTCAGCGCCCCGCCCGAATTGGTCAACCGTTTGAGCCGCGCCGCGACCGTCGCCGGCCACTCCGCCTCCAGCAGCTGCGTCCATAGCGGCGGTACGCCCGCCAGCGTGGTCGCATCGAACCGCTCGACCGCCTTCACCACGTCGCGGGCGGTCAGATAGTCGAGCGGCACCACCGCCGCCCCTGCCAACCACGTCGAGAACAACTGGTTCTGCCCGTAATCGAAGCTCAGCGGCAGCACCGCCAACACCCGGTCGGCCGGCGTCAGGTTCAGATACTGCGCGACCGACACCGCGCCCAGCCACAGATTGGCATGGGACAGCATTACCCCCTTGGGCCGCCCGGTCGACCCGGAGGTATAGAGGATCGCCGCCAGCGCATCCGTATCGCCATCCATGGCGGCGACCGGCGCACCGTCCGGCGTATCGGTGACCACGCGACACCCCGCCGGAACGTCCCCCGCCTCCAATGCGGCGACACGCGATTCCTGCGTCACCAGCACGCTCGCGCCGCTATCGCCCAGAATATGCGCGACCTGCGCCCGCTTGAGCGCCGGATTGACCGGCACATGCACCGCCCCGACCCGCGCCGCCGCCAGCGGCATCAGGCACGCCGCCCGCGTCTTCGGCAACCACGTCGCCACCCGGTCGCCGCCCGTGACACCCATCGCCCGCAGGCCACCCGCCATCGCCGCAACGGTCGCTTCGAGTTCGCCAAAGGTCAACGTGCCGGCACGATCAACCAACGCCGGAGCGTCCGCCGCACCGCATGCCGGCAACCGGTCGATCCGTTGAGGGACGGGGTTCAAGGACACCATCGCCGCTTCCTAGCGCCGATCGGACGGCAGATACAGGGCAGAGGGCGGGAGTTGTCCGGTGCCGTGGCCATAAACAATAACGTACCCCCGCGAAGGCGGGGGTCCAGAGCCAAGCAAACCACCGGCCAGCGATCCAACCCTGGATCCCCGCCTCCGCGGGGATACCGGGTGGGGATGTGCCCGCCCATCCCCAACACCCCGTACCCCGGCGAAGGCCGGGGCCCAGTTGGGGGCCGTTTGCGATGGAGAAACGACCGACGTCCCAACTGACCCCGGCCTCCGCCGGGGTACGCTGCAAGTCAAACCGGGATCGCCCGCCAACCACCCCCGCCTCTCCCAAAAACCACCCCGCTTGGCAGCACCGCCCACACCCCCTAAACGTCCCCCACCAACAGGGGAGTGATCAGTGGTTCAGACCGGTTCGGCGTCGATCGAGGAAACCGTGCGCGCAGTGTTGCGCGACGTGCTGGGCCTGTCCGACGAGCGGGTGGCGGCGTTCGACGATGCGACCCCGCTGTTCGGCGCACTCCCCGAACTTGATTCGATGGCGGTGGCCGGCGTCCTGACCGAGATCGAGGACCGCCTCGGCATCCTGATCGAGGACGACGATATCGACGGCGACACCCTCGAAACCTTCGGCTCGCTGGTCGCCTTCGCCAACGCCAAGGCACCCGCTTGATCGACCGCTACGACTGGCCCGGCGGGCATGAGGCGCTGTGGCGCTTCGGCCCCGATACCGGTCCGGTCGTACTGCTGCTGCTACCCCCGTTCGAGGAGGCGAACCGTACGCGGACCTTCGCCGTCGGACTGCTCCGCGCGCTCGCCGATCGCGACGTCGCCGGCATGCTCCCCGACCTGCCCGGACAGGGCGAAAGCCCGCTGGCGACCGACACAGTCACGCTGGCCGACTGGCGCGTGGCGGTCACCGCGCTGGTCGATGCCACCGATCGTCCCGTCGTGACCGCCACGATCCGCGCCGGAGCATTGTTCGACACCGACGCCGCCGTCGCCGGTCGCTGGCACCTCGCCCCGCAGTCCGGCGACCGGCTGGTCCGCGAACTGACCCGGATCGCGGGCGGGATCGACCGTGACGCACCCGTCGTCGAGATCGCCGGCAACCGCATCGCCGCGACGATGATCGTTGATCTTGCCACTGCCACGCCCAGCGCCGACCACCCGTCCCGCATCGTTCGGCTCGGCACCGATCCCGACCATGCCGATCTGCGAATCGACGCCGCCCCGCTGTGGCGTCGGGCCGAACCGGGCGATGACCCCGCCCTCGCAGCGCTGCTCGCCGACGACCTTGCCGCCTGGAGCCGCGCATGCGTCGGCTGGTGACCATCCCTTGCGCCGGGGAAACGCTCGCCGCGACGCTCGACGAGGCGCCGGGCAGCACCGGCCTGCTGATCGTGTCCGGCGGCAACGAACTGCGCATCGGCGCGCATCGCGGCATGGCCCTGCTGGCCGCGGCGATCGCCGAAGCTGGCTATCCCGTATTGCGCTTCGACCGTCGCGGCATCGGCGATTCGACCGGCACCAATGGCGGCTTCCGGTCGAGCGGCCCCGACATCGCCGCCGCCGCCGCGGCATTGCGCGACCTGACCGGCGTCACGCGGATGTTGGCGTTCGGCAATTGCGACGCCGCGACCGCGCTGGCGCTGTTTCACGGGCAGGCCGCGATCGACCGGCTGGTGCTCGCAAACCCCTGGATCGTCGAGCCTTCCGGCGACCTGCCGCCCCCAGCCGCGATCCGCGCGACCTATGCCGCGCGCCTGTCTTCACCGGCCGAGTGGCGGCGTCTGCTGACCGGCGGCGTCAACTTCGGCCGTCTGCTGCAAGGTCTGGCAACTTTGACCCGGCCCCGCCGCGGCCAGAACGACCTCGCCCGGACCTTCGCCACCGCCCTCGCCGCTGGAGCGCCCGCCGACATCCTGCTGGCGACCGGCGATCACACCGCCATCGCCTTCCTCGATGCGTGGCACCTTCGCAACCTTCCGACCCTCCACCACCGCGACAGCGACAGCCACAGCTTCGCCCGCCCCGGCGACGCCGACTGGCTCCGCGACCGCCTGCTGGACGCCCTCAGTCGAGATTGGGCCGCAGCCACCGCTCCGCCTGCTCGAGGCTGACGCCGCGCCGCGTCGCATAGTCCTCCAGCTGATCCCGCCCGATCCGCGCCACCCCGAAATAGGCGCTGTCGGGATGCCCGAAATAGAAACCGGAAACGGCCGCCGTCGGCAGCATCGCGAAGCTGTCGGTCAGCGTGATTCCAGTAGCTTGCGTAGCGCCCAACATGTCGAACAGGATCGGCTTCTGGCTGTGGTCGGGGCACGCCGGATAGCCCGGCGCCGGACGGATGCCGCGATATTGCTCCCGGATCATCGCCTCGTTGGTCAGCTGCTCGTCGGGGGCATAGCCCCATAATTCGGTCCGGACATGGTGGTGCAGCCGCTCGGCGAACGCCTCGGCCAGCCGGTCGGCCAGTGCCTTCAGCAGGATGTCCTGATAATCGTCATTCTCCGCCTTGAACCGCGCGATATGCGGGTCGATGCCGTGGATGCCGACCGCGAACCCGCCCATCCAGTCGCCCGCCGGATCGACGAAGTCGGCGAGGCACATGTTCGCCCGCCCTTCGCGCTTCTTCACCTGCTGGCGCAGGAACGGCATGCGGATCGCATGGGTGGCGTGGGTCGTCTGCATCGGCGTCGCGAAATCGTGCGGCACCCCCGACAGCGGCGACACCCGCCCCGCCTCGATCGCCGGCTCCAGCTGTTCGGCGGGCACGTCGACGATCACGTCGTCGCCATCGCGCCGGCAATGCCACAGCGCCGCGACGCCCCGCGCCGTCAGCCATTTCTCGGCGATGACCCGGTCGAGCATCGCCTGCGCATCCTCGAACAGCGAGGACGCGCTCTCGCCCACGACCTCGTCGGTCAGGATCGCCGGGAAATTCCCCGCCAGCTCCCACGCGCGGAAGAACGGCGTCCAGTCGATATAGTCGCGCAGGTCGGCAAGGTCCCAGTCGTCGAACACATGCCGCCCCGGCTTGGCAGGGGCGGCCGGCTTCTGCGTGAAATCGGCAACGAAGCCATTGGCGCGCGCCTCGGCGATCGGAGCCAGGTCGCTCTGTCCCTTGCCAGCGCGCGCGATCCGCACCGCCTCGTAATCGGCAGCGATCTGCTCGACATAGGCGTCGCGTCCGGTGTCGCTGACTAACGTCGTCGCCACGCCCACCGCCCGGCTCGCGTCCAACACATGGACGATCGGGCCGTCATATGCCGGCGAAATGCGCAGCGCGGTATGAACCTTCGACGTGGTTGCCCCGCCGATCAGCAGTGGCATGGTCATGCCCGCGCGCTTCATCTCCTCGGCCACGGTCACCATCTCGTCGAGCGACGGGGTGATGAGTCCGGACAGCCCGATCATGTCGGCGTCGTTCTCGTTCGCCGCCTCGAGAATCTTCGTCCACGGCACCATCACGCCCAGATCGACGACGTCGAAGCCGTTGCACTGAAGCACGACGCCGACGATGTTCTTGCCGATATCGTGGACGTCGCCCTTGACGGTCGCCATGATGATCTTGCCCTTGCCCTTGGCGCCGGGCTCCTTCGCAGCCTCGATGAAGGGCAGCAGGTGCGCCACCGCCTTCTTCATCACCCGCGCCGACTTGACCACCTGCGGCAGGAACATCTTGCCCGATCCGAACAAGTCGCCGACGACGTTCATCCCGTCCATCAGCGGCCCTTCGATCACCTCGATCGGCCGGGCGAATTGCTGGCGGCATTCTTCGGTATCGTCGACGACATGCGCGTCGATGCCCTTGACCAGCGCATATTCGAGCCGCTTGACGACCGGGAGCGAGCGCCATTCCGCCGCCGCCTTTTCGGCGACCGCATCGGTGCCCTTGTATTTCTCCGCCAGCGCGATCAGCCGGTCGGTGGCACCGGGATCGCGGTTGAGGATCACATCCTCGCACGCAGTGCGCAGCTCGGCATCGATCGTATCATACACGTCGAGCTGCCCGGCATTGACGATCCCCATGTCCATCCCCGCCGGAATGGCGTGGTACAGGAAGATCGAGTGCATCGCCCGGCGCACCGGTTCGTTACCGCGAAAACTGAACGACAGGTTCGATAGCCCGCCCGAGATATGGCAGTGCGGACAGCGCGCCTTGATCTCTTTGCACGCCTCGATGAAGTCGACGCCGTAGTTATTATGCTCCTCGATCCCCGTCGCCACCGCGAAGATGTTGGGGTCGAAGATGATGTCCTCGGGCGGAAAGCTGATCGTCATCAGCAGGTCGTAGGCGCGCGAGCAGATCTCGACCTTGCGCGCCTGCGTATCGGCCTGCCCGACTTCGTCGAACGCCATCACGACCACTGCGGCGCCATAATTCATGCAGATGCGGGCGTGGTGGAGGAACGCTTCCTCACCCTCCTTCATGCTGATCGAGTTCACGATCGGCTTGCCGCTGACGCACTTCAGCCCCGCCTCGATCACGTCCCATTTGGAACTGTCGACCATCACCGGGATGCGGGCGATGTCCGGTTCGGCCTGAATGAGCTTCAGGAACGTCGTCATTGCGTGATGCGCGTCGAGCAGCCCCTCGTCCATGTTGACGTCGAGCACCTGTGCCCCGCTCTCGACCTGTTGCAACGCGACCTCGACCGCGGCGGCATAGTCGCCCGCCATCACCAGCTTCTTGAAGCGGGCGGAGCCGGTCACGTTGGTGCGTTCGCCGATGTTGACGAAGTTGGTCGAGGCGTTGGTCATGTCAGCTTTCTCTCCCTCTCCCCTTCAGGGGAGAGGGTCGGGGAGAGGGGAAGATCGGAGAGGGTGGTGAACTGCCCCTCTCCCAAGCCTCTCCCCCTGAAGGAGAGAGGGCTTTTGCGGTCAAGCCGCCATTGTGAACGGTTCCAGCCCGGCGAGCCGCGTCTGCACCGGCACGCCCGGCACCTTGCGGGGGGCGACGCCCTGCACCCGATCGGCCATCGCCTTGATATGCGCCGGCGTCGATCCGCAGCAGCCGCCCAGCACGTTGACCTGCCCATGATCGGCCCAGTCGCCGACCAGCGCAGCGGTGGTCGCCGGCGCCTCGTCATACGCGCCCAGTTCGTTGGGCAGGCCGGCATTCGGATAGACCATGATCAGCGTGTCGCAGATTTCCGACAGCGTCTTCACATGCGGCCGCAGCTGTTCGGCACCGAACGAACAGTTCAGCCCGATCGTCACCGGCTTCGCATGACGGATCGCGTGCCAGAACGCCTCGACGGTATGGCCCGAAAGGTTGCGCCCCGACAGGTCGGTCAGCGTCATCGACAGCATGATCGGCAGGTCGCGGCCCAATGCCTGCCCCGCCTCGATCGCCGCCAGTACGCCTGCCTTGGCATTGAGCGTGTCGAACACTGTCTCGATCAGCACGAAATCGATGCCGCCCGTGACGAGCGCATCGATCTGTTCGCGGTACACGCCCTTCAGGTAATCGAAGTCGATCTCGCGATAACCCGGATCGTTGACGTCCGGCGACAGCGACAGCGTCTTGTTGGTCGGCCCGATCGCTCCCGCCACGAACCGCGGCCGCCCGTCGTGTGTCGCATAGTCGTCCGCCAGGCGCCGGGCGATCTTCGCGCTTTCGATGTTGATATCGGCGACCAGCGCCTCGGCCCCATAATCCGCCTGGCTGATCAGGTTCGCGCTGAACGTATTGGTCGACACGATATCCGACCCGGCGTCCAGATAGGCGCGGGTGATCGTCTCCGGCACCTCCGGCTTGGTGATCGCGAGGATATCGTTATTGCCCTTCTGGTCATGGCCGAGCGTCAGGGTGCCGGCATAGTCGGCCTCCGACAATTTCCAGTTCTGGATTTCGGTACCGAACGCGCCATCGGTGATCAGCACGCGCTTGGCGGCTTCGGCGTTCAGGCGTTCGCGGGCGGTCGTCATGTCGTTCTTCCCCAAAACCGTTCGTGTCAGGCCGCCGCGGCGACCGGCTTCGCCTTGGGCCGAAGCCCCATCAGATGGCAGATCGCGTAGGACAGCTCTGCCCGGTTCAGCGTGTAGAAGTGGAAATCGCGCACCCCGCCGGCATAGAGCTTGCGGCACATTTCCGCCGCGATCGTCGCCGCGACCAGCGCACGGGCGCCGGGATGATCGTCCAGCCCCTCGAACAACCGGTCCATCCATGCCGGGATGGCCGCACCGCACATGCCGGCGAACTTGCGCACCTGTGCCACGTTCGATACCGGCAGGATGCCCGGCACCAGATCGGCGGTGATGCCCGCAGCAGCGGCGGCGTCGCGGAAGCGGAAGAATGCTTCGGGCGTAAAGAAGAACTGGGTGATCGCGCGCGTCGCACCGGCGTCCATCTTACGCTTCAGATTGTCGAGATCGGCCGCCTGATGCGCCGAATCCGGATGACATTCGGGATAGGCCGCGACCGAAATCTCGAACGGGTGCAGCTTCTGCAAGCCCGCCACCAGCGCCGCGGCATTCTCGTAGCCATCGGGATGCGCGACGAACTTCTGCCCCATCGTCGGCGGATCGCCGCGCAGCGCGACGATGTGCCGCACGCCCGCCGCCCAATATTCCTGCGCGACCTGATCGATCTCCGCCCGGCTTGCCTCGACGCAGGTCAGGTGCGCGGCGGCAGGCATCGACGTCTCGCGCGCGATCCTCGCGACGGTGGCATGGGTCCGCTCACGCGTCGATCCGCCCGCGCCATAGGTGACGCTGACGAATTTCGGCCCCAGCGGCTCCAGCGCGCGGACCGTGTCCCACAGTGCGGCTTCCATCTTCTCGGTCTTGGGCGGGAAGAATTCGAAGCTGACCGCACAATCGCCCGCCAGATCGGCGAACAACGGTGCATCCAGCGCGCGGCGCGCCTCTTCGAGGTCGGAAATGGTAGGAGTCATGCCGCCTTCACCTCTTGTACGTCATAGGCGCGCCGCGCCATCCACAGCTTCACGGTCAATTCGCCGCCGCCCAGCGTCTCGATCGATACCGGCGCCAGCCCGGCCTCCCCGAACCAGCCCAGCATCTGCTCGTCGGAAAAGCCCAGCCGCGCATGCGCGTCGCGCACCCGCAGATCCTCGCGCTCGTGCGGTGCGAAATCGCAGATCAGCAACCGCCCGCCGGGCCGCAGCACGCGCGCAGCCTCGGCGATCGCCGCGCCCGGATGCTGCACGAAATGCAGCACATGGTGCAGCACCGCCGCACCGGCCACCGCGGTATCGACCGGCAGCGACAGAATGTCCGCCTGCCGCAACTCGGCATGGTCCAGCCCGCGTTCGGTCAGCTTGGCGCGCGCCAGTCGCAGCATTTCCGACGACCGGTCGATGCCGATGGCCTGCGTCGCCTGTGGCGCGAACAGTTCCAGCATCCGCCCGGTGCCGGTGCCGATATCGACCAGCAAGTCGATCCGCGTCGATCCCAGCGCCGCCAGCATCGCCGCCTCGACCTGTTCCTCGGCGACATGCAGCGATCGGATTGCGTCCCATTCGCCGGCATGCGCCTCGAACCACGCCGCCGCCGCCGTCGCGCGATCGGCGCGGACCTCGGCCAGTCGCAGCCCGTCGGCGCGCAGCTGCGCATCGTCGGGCATCGCCCATGCATCCAGCGCCCCCAGCAACGGGGCGACAAGCGCCGACTGCCCCAGCGCGACGAAGACCCAGCTGCCTTCCTTGCGCCGGACCGCCAGCCCGGCGTCGCACAAAATCTTGATATGCCGACTGACCCGCGGCTGGCTCTGTTCCAGGACCTGCGCCAGTTCGCCGACCGACAGCTCCATCGATCGCAACAGGCACAGCACCCGCAACCGGGTGGCGTCGCTCGCCGCGCGCAATATATCGAGAGCCGGAACCATGCAGCATGATATAAAGAAATCTTTATATGACGTCAATCGATCATGTCGCACCTGCGGCGATCGCCGCCCCGATGCGGCAGGCCGTGCAACCGCCGCCCCGCCCGTGCGTTGGGCGGCGGATCATAACGGAAGGGAAACCGCCATGAAGAAGCTCATCCTGCTGCCGCTCGCCGTCGCTGCATTTTCGATCGGTGCCTGCAGCCAGAAGGCGCAGAACGAAACCGGTGAGGCCGCCGACGCCGTCGCCGCAGACGTGAACGCGACGATGGGCGAAGCGGTCAGCGACGTGCAGACCGCCGGCGAGCGCGCAATCGGCGCGGCCGAGAACGCTACGGATCGTGCCGGTGACCACATCGAAAACGCCACCGATCGTGCCGGCGCCGCCATCGACCGCGGCGCTGCGAAGGCCGACGCTGCCGCCGACAATGCGCAGCGCGAAGCTGGGCAGGAACTGGAAAAGGCCGGTCGCGACATGCAGCGCTAAGCAGCGTTTGCGCTAAGACAGAAAGGCCGCGTCCCGACGCAACGGGACGCGGCCTTTTTCGTTGGGAGACGATCGATGCGCCAGCTTGCCACCCTCGCCGTCCTGTTTCTCGCCGCCTGTAACGGCACCGACGAGCGCTCGGCGCCCGGCGGCGTGACGCAGGGCGAAGCCGCCGCGCTGAACGATGCCGCGGCGATGCTGGACGACAATGCCCTCGACGCGAACGCGATCGCGCCCGAACCGAAGGAACGCCCATGACCGATCCCGTCCGCCGCCGCCTCGGCGCCACCGACCTCGAAACGCCACCGCTGATCCTCGGCGGCAACGTCTTTGGCTGGACGATCGACCGGGCGGAGAGCTTCCGCATCCTCGACGCGTTCGTCGATCTGGGCGGGACGATGATCGACACCGCCGACGTCTATTCGGCATGGGTCGACGGCCATCGCGGCGGGGAATCGGAAACCATCCTCGGCGAATGGTTGCGCCAGTCGGGCAAGCGCGACCGCGTGCTGATCGCGACCAAGGTCGGCATGCTGCCGGGCGATGGCGGCGAAAAGCTCGCGCCCGCCCGGATCGCGGCGGCGGCGGAGGGGTCGCTCGCGCGGCTCGGCACCGATCATATCGACCTGTATTATGCTCATCAGGACGACGAGGACACGCCGCAGGCCGACTATCTGGCAGCGTTCGGACGGCTGATCGACGCGGGCAAGGTCCGGGTGCTGGGCGCATCGAACTTCCGCGCGATGCGGCTGAAGTCGGCGCTGGATCTGGCGACGGCGGAAGGCCTGCCGCGTTTCCACGCGCTGCAACCCGAATACAACCTCGTCAGCCGCCATAAATATGAGGGCGAGCTGCAGAACCTGTGCGTCGAGCACAATATCGGCGTGGCGCCCTATTTTGGGCTCGCCGCAGGGTTCCTGACCGGCAAATATCGCTCGACCGAGGACCTCGGCAAAAGCGTCCGCGGCGGCGGCATGACGGAGTTGCTGGAGGGCAAGGGCAAGCCGATGCTCGCGGCGATGGATGCGGTCGCCGCAGAGACCGGCGCGACGCTGCCGCAGATCGCGCTGGCATGGCTCGCCACGCAGGAGGGCGTCGTCGCGCCGATCGCCAGTGCCACCAGCGTAGCGCAGCTGGAGGAACTGGTGGGGTCGTGGCAGCTGCGCCTGACCGACGAGCAACTCGCCCGCCTGACCGACGCCGGGGTATAATTCCGGCCGCCGGGCGCGTCGGCGCCCGGCCGGTCGTTATTCCGCCGCCTGCGCCATATCCTCGAACTCGGCCGCCTGCAGGAAGCGTTCGGCATCCAGCGCCGCCATGCAGCCGGTGCCGGCGGCGGTGACCGCCTGGCGATAGATCTTGTCCATCACGTCGCCGCACGCGAACACGCCAGGGACGCTGGTACGCGTCGATCCGGTCTCGACCGCGATATAACCGTCGTCGTCGAGCGCGATATGCCCGCGGAACAGCTCGGTCGCCGGATGATGGCCGATCGCGACGAACCCGCCATCGACGTCGAGCGTCGACAGCTCGCCGGTCACCGTATCCTTCAGCTCGATACCGACCAGTCCGTGCGGTTCGCCGCCGCCGACGAAGCGCTCGACCTGCTTGTTCCACAGCACGTTGATCTTGTGGCTGGCGAACAGCCGCTGTTGCAGGATGCGTTCGGCGCGGAAGCTGTCGCGGCGATGGATGATCGTCACGTCGTCGCTATGGTTGGTCAGGTACAGTGCTTCCTCGACCGCGGTATTGCCGCCGCCGATCACCGCCACCTTCTTGCCGCGATAGAAGAACCCGTCGCAGGTGGCACAGGCCGACACGCCCTTGCCCTTTAACAGCTCCTCGCTGTCGAGCCCCAGCCAGCGCGCCTGCGCACCGGTGGCGATGACCAGCACCTCGCCCTCATACACATCGCCGCTGTCGCCGGTCAGGCGGAACGGACGGCGGCTCACGTCGATATCGACGATGGTGTCCCACATCATGCGCGTGCCGACATGTTCGGCCTGCGCCTGCATCTCACCCATCAGCCACGGGCCCTGCACGACGTCGCGGAAGCCGGGGTAGTTTTCGACATCGGTGGTGGTCATCAACTGACCGCCGGGCTGGATGCCCTGCACCACGATCGGCTCCATCCCGGCGCGCGCGCCATAGATCGCGGCGGACAGGCCCGCAGGGCCGGAGCCGAGGACGAGCATACGGGTATGGTGCGTTACAGACATGGTACAGGTTCCGTTCGATGCGATCGGTCCGTCTATGCCGGTCGCGGGGTCGAACGCAACATGGGGAACCGGCGGCATGGCGCAAGCCATCCCGCCGGTCGCGCGTTATAGGATGAGGGCGAGGATCGCTGCCCAGAGCGGGAGGGCGAGCAGCAAGCCGAATATCAGCCCCGCCATGCTGTTCGGGCCATCGGCGTCGACACCGGTGGGCATCGGGCGGACGGGGGTGACGGTCGACATGGCGGCTATCCTCTCATGTTTTCTTGTTAACCATCAACGAACGAACGCCCCGGAGGTTCGATAGAATCTGAACGCTGGATGAAGATCATCGTGAATAGCTCACGCTCCGACCGGAGGGTCACCGGCCATTGCCTGCCGATGCGCTTCGGCGAGGATCGTGTGTGCCTGTGCCGCCTCCGCCGATCGGGCGTCGCGTACCATCGCCATCTCCTGGGCGTAGCGCAGCGCGTGATAGTCGCGGGCGTTGGTGGCCGACGCGGGCCTGGACAGGGTCGCCGCGCGGAAACGGCCGAACCAGAAATGCATGGTATCGCTTTCTGCAAAGATACGCCGGGGCGCGGGCGCCCCGGCGTCACGGTTAGAACTGGAACCCGACCCCGGCATTGGCACCGCCATAGCCCTGGCTGTCATAGGTCCCGCCGACCTTCACCACCGCGCGTCCATCGTTGAACGCCCGCGATGCGCCGAACGCGATGGCCGACTGGCCGCGATAGGTGCCGCCGCCGATGGCGACCATCGTCGCACCGGGTTCCATCGCCTGTGGCAGTGCCGCGACGGCCATCGCCGCCGACGATCCGGCGCTCAGGTCGCGGCGCAGCACGCCCAGGTCGAACCCGACCTGCGCCATCCGGCTGTCGATATAGTTGGTCGTCTGGTTGGCGACGCCTTGCAACCCGGCCTGCAACTGGCCGAGATTGACCGCATCGGTCGCCGCCGTCCCCGCCGCGACGTTGCGCAGCGCGACCGGTGTGCCGCCACCATTGCCCAGCGTTACGTTACCCGAGCCGTCATACTGGACCGAATTGGTGCCCAGCGTCAGCGCCGCCTGCGCGGTCTGGTTGACGGCGTTGAGCTGTCCGCCATTCACCGCCTGCGTCGATCCGGCCGCAACCGTGCCGGCGGCGACATTGGCGAGGGTGACGGGCGCTGCGGCATTGCCCCCGGCCAGCGTCACCTGGTTGGTGCGGGCGCCGGTGGCGTCGCGGTCATATTGCAGGCTGTTGGACGACTGGGTCGCCACCGCGAACAGCTGTCCGCCGTTGACCGCATCGGTCGATCCCGCCGCGACGTTGCCCGCCGCGACATTGTGCAGGCCGACGGGCGCTGCCGGGTTGGCGCCGATCAGCGTCACGTCGTTGGTCAGCGTACCGCCGTTCGACACCGTCGGCGACCCCGGATTGCTGTACTGGATCGCGCTGACCGTGCTGCCGGTCAGCGTGTTGCTCAGATTGGTGATCGCCGCGCTGTTGGCCGCGACCTGCACGTTCGTCTCGGCCAGCTGCCCGCCATTGACCGCATCGGTCGAACCGATCGCGATATTGCCGGCGCGGACGTTGCGCAGCCCGACCGCGCCACCGCTCGCCCCGACCAGCGTCGCATCGTCGGTCAGCGTGCCGCCATTGGGCGTGGTCGGCGCCGATGCGTCGGCATATTTAAGGGGCTGGTTGCCGACCTGCGTCTGCAGATTGGTGATCGCCGTCGAATTGGCGTCGACACGGGTCGTCAGGTTGGTCACCGCCGTCCCGGTGCCGGTCGCATTCGCCTGAAGGTCGGCGATCGCGGTCGTGTTGCTGGCGATCTGCGTCGTATGACTGGCGACCGTCCCTTCCAGCGTGGTCGTCCGCCCCGCCACTGCGGCTACTGCCTGGTTGGTGGTGTTCAGCTGATCGCCGTTCACCGCGTCGGTCGACCCGGCACCGACCGCACCGCCCGCGACGTTGTGCAGCGCGACCGCGCCACCGCTGGCCCCGACCAGCGTCAGGTCGTCGGTCACCGTGCCACCATTAGGCGTCGTCGGCGTCCCCGCCGTCGAATAGCGGACCGGCCCCGCCGATCCGTTGCCGATCTGCGCGATGGCATTGGTGTTCGCCACGACCTGTGCGTTGACCGCGAACAGCTGCGATCCGTTCACCGCGTCGGTCGACGTGGCGGACACGCTGCCCGCCGCGACATTGGCGACGACGGTACCCGCGGCACCGCCCAGCGTCAGCCGATCGCGCGCGACATTGTCATACTGCACCGCGCTGGCACCCAGCGCCGCCAGCCCGGACGTATTGGCCGTTACCCGCGTATCGAGCGCACTGAGTGCGGTCACGGTGGCATCGAGCCGCTGATCGGTCGCGAACAGCTGCGACCCGTTGACCGCATCGGTCGAGGTCGCGCTTACCGCACCGGCCGCGACATTGCCCAGCGTCACCGCCGCGCCCGGGGTGGTACCGACCAGCGTGACGCCGCCGGTGCGGACCCCGGCGGCATCGACGTCGTAACGGACCGCCGTCGCGCTGGCCCCCTGCAACGTCGCGATATCCTGACTGTTGCTGGTGACCCGCGTGTCCAGCCCGCCGATCGCGGTCGTATTCGCATCGACGCGCGTGTTGGTGGCGAACAGTTGCGATCCGTTGACCGCTTCGGTCGACGTCGCCGCCAGCGCACCCGCCGCAACGTTGCCCAGCGTAACCGCCGTACCCGGCGTAACGCTGGCCAGCGTTACGCCACCGGTCCGCACCCCGCCCGCGTCGACATCGTAGCGGACGGCGTTCGCAGTCGCGCCCTGCAGCGTCGCGATGTCCTGGGTATTGGCCGTCACGCGCGTGTCCAGTCCGCCGATCGCGGTCGTGTTCGTATCGACGCGCGTGTTGGTGGCGAACAGCTGCGATCCGTTTACCGCTTCGGTCGAAGTCGCCGTCACGGCACCCGCACCGACATTGGCCAGCACCGTACCCCCTGCGCCGCCCAGCGTCGCACGGGTGCGGGTGGCATCGTCATACGCGATCGTGCTGCCCGCCAGCGCCGTGACGCGATCGGCCACGCCGGTCACCTGTCCGACCGTCGCTGCATCGGTCGCGGCCGATCCGGCGGCGACGTTGGTGATCTGCCGCAAACCGCCGGCGGTGCCGACCGAGACTTCGCCGGCCGAATTCTGCGCACCGGTCAGGCCGACGGCGGTGTAGCCAGCCAGCGCGCCGCGCCCGGCGATCGAGCCGGCGCCCAGCGCCACGCTGTTCGCCGCCGTCACCTGCGCATTGGTGCCGAACGCGATGCTGCCGGTCGCACCGGCCTCGGCACGGGCATTATTGCCGAATGCGATCGCGTTGAGATCGGAAGCGAAGGACGGCGTGCCGTTCGTGCCCAGCCCCGAAATCCGGTTGCCGCCGATCGAGATGCCGCCGGGATTGTCGAGGCTGATCGCATTTGCCGTCATCTGGCACTGATCGTTCGGGCCGATGACGTTGCCACTGGTGTCCAGCACCTGCAGCGTGATCGGCGCACCCGATGCCGCCTGGTTCAACAGGCCGGTCACGTTGGTATTGAGCGGCGGCAACACCCCGCCGAGCAGCGGCAGGCCGAGGATACCGTTGACGGTCCCCTCGATCGGGCCGGTGATGCCGGTGACGACGGGCGCGACGATGTCCGTCACGACCGATCGGGGCAACTGGACGCCGGCGCAGGCGCTGACGACGCGGGTTTGCGCCGCCGCCTGTTGCACGCCAACCGTGCCGATCAACATAGTCGAACCGAGCAGCATCCGGAGCAACGGACTGACGGTACCGAAACGCGCGTTGGGCTGGGGAAATTGCATACGTCCTCCTGTACTCCCCGGAGCTGGGGCCCGGGTTCGGATCAGGATGACGCAGCGATCGCCACGATCTGCTTGACGGCAAATCTTAAAGGAAAACCGTATTTTACAGGCGCTTAAAGACTAATGTATCCGGTTTTGGACAGGGGAACGGGAGGCGGAAACGATGCTCGGGGGGACACGCCAACAACCGCCCATGGCCGAAATCCGCGACAGCGCGCGTTCAACCGTTCGCAAACCGCAACCTCGCGACCTTCACATGCACGGGGCAGCCAGCACGACGCGCATAGGGCACCGTTGCCACCACTTGAGGATTTTGCGTGAATTTCAACGGCTTCGGACCGCGGCGGGTGGTAGCGAAGGAGGGATTTGAACCCCCGACCCCAGGATTATGATTCCCGTGCTCTAACCAACTGAGCTACTTCGCCCCGCCGCATCCCCGTTGGGGAGGGCGGCCCTATACGAACGCGAATCGTTGTGGTCAAGCGAACATATGCCGGGAAAGTGCTTCCCATGGTCCGCCGCGATACCACCAGCTTGCCAGACCGGCGACTTTGAGCGGGCGGGGCTCGAAACCGGGGGACAATTCGGCCAGCAACGCCTTTGCTTCCGCTGGCTCCACCTTGTTCTGGATGGTGACGTGCGGCCGCCATCCGGCGCGGTCCTGCGGCACCAGCATGGTGGCAAAAGCATCGGCCAGTTCGGCACGGATCGATTCGAGATCGGGCGATTCGATGCGATAGGCGACGCCGCGGCCGAGGTTCATCAGCCCGCCGACCCGCGCGAACGGCGCCGGTACGCCGCGGGTCAGTGCGCTCAGCCGCTGCTTGAGTTCCGCGCCCAGCTCCGGGGCCAGATGGTGGAACATCGTGCAATGCGCCGCCAGCACGTTGCGCTCCGGCGGAAAATAGGCGCGACGCTGCCGGTCGAACCACGCCTGATCCTCATGCCCGAACAACGCGGTCACGATGATCGGGGCGGGACCGTCGGACATCGTCAGATTTCGACCTGGCTACCCAGCTCGACCACGCGGTTGGTCGGCAGGCGGAAGAACTCCATCGCGCTTTCCGAATTCTGCAGCATCCACGCGAACACCTTTTCGCGCCAGATCATCATCCCCGGCCGCGACGACGGCAACAGCGTCTGCCGCGCGAGGAAGAAGCTGGTGTCCATCATCCGGAAATCGCCGCCGCAGCATCCGACCGCCTTCAGCGCACCGGGCACGTCGGGGTCCTGCATGAACCCGAACTTCAGGATCATGCGGTGGAATCCCTGTCCCAGATCCTCGTTCTTCGTGCGAACTTCGGGATCGACATAGGGCGTGTCGGCGATCTTGACCGTCAGCAGGATGACCCGCTCGTGCAGCACCTTGTTGTGCTTCAGGTTATGGAGCAGCGCGTGCGGCACGCCTTCGGGGGTCGAGGTCATGAACACCGCGGTGCCCGGCACGCGGGTCGCGCTGCTGGCCGCCGACTGGATGAACACCTTGATCGGCATGGCGGCCTCCCGCATCCGCTCGATCATCAGCTTGCGCCCCTTGGCCCAGGTCGTGAGCAGCACGAAGACGACGATCCCGACTAGCAGCGGGAACCACCCGCCATCGGGCACCTTGGTCAGGTTCGACGCGAAATAGGCGCCGTCGATGCACAGGAACATCGCCATGAACGCCACGACCGCCGCGACCGGCCAGTTCCACACGCGCTTGATCAGCACCGCGATCATGCAGGTGCTGATGAACATCGTGCCCGTCACCGCGATGCCGTAGGCGGCGGCAAGGTTCGACGATTCCTGGAACCCGAAGATCAGCAGCAGCACCATGACCAGCAGCGCCCAGTTGACCACCGGGATGTAAATCTGCCCGGCCGCATCGGCGCTGGTATGTTCGATGCGCAACCGCGGCATCAGGCCCAGCTGCACCGCCTGCTGCACGACCGAGAAGGCACCGGTGATCACCGCCTGGCTGGCGATGATCGTCGCCAGCGTGGCAAGGATGACCAGCGGCAGGCGGAAATCCTCGGACGCCATGAAGAAGAACGGGTTGGATGCCGCATCGGGGTTCTGCAGCAGCAGCGCGCCCTGCCCCAGATAGTTCAGCATCAGCGCGGGGAACACGACGTACAGCCACGCGACCGAGATCGGGCGGCGGCCGAAATGGCCCATATCGGCGTACAGCGCCTCAGCCCCGGTCACCGCCAGCACGACCGACCCCAGCGCAAGGAACGCCATGATCCCGTCCTGCGCGAAGAACCGCACTGCCCAGATCGGGTTCAGCGCCTGGAAAATATCCGGCCGTTCGAGGATGTTGATGACGCCGAGGAACACCAGCGTCGCGAAATAGGCGATCATGATCGGCCCGAACAGCCGCCCGACGCTGGCCGTGCCGACCGCCTGCAACCAGAACAGCCCGATCATGATGACCACCGCGATCGGTATCACGAACGGATCGAAGCCGGCATTGACCGTCGCCAGCCCCTCGACCGCCGACAGCACCGACACCGCGGGCGTGATCATGCAGTCGCCGAAGAACAGCGCCGTCGCCAGCACGCCGAGGATGACGAGGCTGGAGGTCCAGCGCCCGCCGCCGCTCTTGCGCTGGATCAGCGCCAGCAGCGCGAGGCTGCCACCCTCGCCGTTGTTATCGGCACGCATGATGATGAAGACGTATTTCAACGTCACGATCAGCATCAGCGACCAGAAGACGAGGCTGACGACGCCGAAGATGTTCAGCTGGTCGACCGGCAGCCGGTGATGGCCGACGAACGTCTCCTTCATCGCGTAGAGCGGCGAGGTGCCGATATCGCCGTAGACGATGCCGAGCGCACCCAGCGACAGCTTGGCGAGCGACTGGCGCGGGCCGTGATGGCCCGTTCCCTCGGCGGGGAGATCGGTGGCTTCCGACGAAGCCTCTCGGGAAAATATCACGGGCGCGAGAACCGCGCCGAAGTGGCAACGAGTTTGGTCATGTCGACCGCGTCCCAGTGGTTCAAGGCCGCGCCGTTAGCACGCGCAATATGGCCGTGCAATCATCCGCTGTGCGGCAGGTGGGATGGATGGGGGATGAACGACGGGCTTTTGCCGGGCGTCGACTGGAGAAAGGACAATGTTCGCTCTTCCGTCCCGCTCCCCCCCTCCCGTTTGCTTCGAGCGCAGGTTCGAGCCTGTCGAGAACCGAAGTCGAGAAGGGGTTGCCCCAAGCAGGGCGTTCTCGACGGACGCTTATCGACAAGCTCGAAGCTGCTCGAACCAAACGGTGTGGGTGTTGACGGGTGCGAGCTGGGGGCTGATCTCTCTGATGTGAACGGTCGCCCGGCGAAGGCCGCAGCCGCAAGCGGCTATAGTCGCACGCGACCATCGGTACGCTACCGATAGATATCGCGGCCCTCCCCACTCTGTACAGCGCAGGAGCAATCGCACCGATGTTTCGGTTGAACGTCGATCGGTCCTGCGACGCCCGGTGACCGGATGCGTAGCGCCATATACCGCTAGCAACGTTTATTCAGCGCCCCCGCCCCGCCGCGGCCGGATGGCGCCGGCGTCGATCGCCTGACGAATCAGCGCCAGATTCTCGATCGCGGCCAACCCCCATTGCGACGCGGCGTTCGTGCTGATCCCCGGCCATTCGACCACCCCGCCCGGCAGCCACCGGCGCGGGTCGGTGGTTGCGACGCCGAGGCCCGCACGGCCGGCAAAGAACTCGCTCGCCCCCCGCGTTGCGAGGGCGGCATCCTTCTTCGCCCATGCGGCAAACGCGGTCAGCCGCGAATGCGCCTCGCCCAGATTCTCCGATCCCTTGCGCGGACCGAAACGCGCCTCGAACGCGGCCTTCGGCGCATTGTAATAGCGGCAGTAATCGAGCCACGCCGAACGGTAGCGCGGCACGTCGAGCAGCTGGAGCAGTTCGGTATTGATCTCCACCGCACCGAACACCGAATTGAGGTGCGAGATCGACACCTTGTCTCCCGGCCCCAGAAAACGGCCGCTGGCAAGGTCATACGGCGCGCTGCCCGCGACCCAGCCGTTCTGCAACCGGCCGATGCTGTCCATCCCGGCGATCAGCCGGTCGCGCCAGCGCTTGTCCCCGGTCCGCTCCCATTCGGTCAGCCATGCCGCGGCCAGCGAACACCACACCGTCCCGAACGACATCTCGATCGTGCCGGCCGGCAGCACCGGGCGATCGCCGCCGGGTACCTTGCGGCCGATCTCGACCGTCTTGAGCGTCTGGTCCGACGTCAGCAGGTCGCGCATCAGGTCGCCGACGCGTTCGTCGGCGGTCAGATAGTAGAAGATGCGGCGATAGGCGGCGTTGCTCACGCGCGGCTGCTTCGAACTGTCGCTCCAGTGCTGCACGCCGTGGCGGGTGCCCATGCCGCGGAAGCGGCCGACATGATACACATCGACCTCGCCGGTATGGCGGGTCATCGCCTCGGCCAGCCGGTACGCCTGCCCGCCACCGGTGCGCAGCGCCTGCATCCACAGCCACAAATCGGGCGACAATTCGCTGTTCGCCCACGCAAACCCGCCGATGTCGTAGCGCCACTGGTGCCGGTCGGCATCGTAGCTGTGCATGACGTCGCCATGGTTCCAGAAGCCGTACCAATGACGCCGCTCGACCTCGCCGGCATAGAAATCGACCAGCCGGCTCAGTTGATCCTCGATGGCGATACGGTTCGGCGTCGAACGGTCGGGCAGCGTCCAGTGACCGAACACCCCTGCCGCGTGCAGTCCCACCGGATCGGCGACCAGTTGCGGTGCGTCGACCACCGCCTTCGCCAGCGCCTGCAACCGCGCCGTGTCGGGCGTCGCCGGGAACGACCACAACATCAGCTCGCTGGTGCGCGCGATCCCGGTCGCACTGTCCCAGCCGGGCTCGTAATCCTCATAGGTGACGGCCAGCCCCTCGTTCTGGGCGTCATACCCCTCCATCCCCATCACGCCGCGATAGGGGCGCAGGTCCATCGCCGCCGCGCGCGGCGACCATAGCCACAGGGTGAGCTTCGCCGCATCGCCGTCCGCCCCGGCAATCGCGATCTCGCCGGGATGGCGCTCCCAAAACCAGCGTCCACCGATCGCCGCGCCGCCCATCGGCGACCCGACATAAGCGAAGCCCGGTGCACGACGCCCCTCGCCCGCGTCGATCCAGCCATGGCCGGGCCCGGTCCGCTTGCGCAGCGTGAAGCCCTGCGCCGAAAACTGCGCCAGCGACAGCTCGCCCCATGCCGGTATCCGCTCCAGCAGGTCGCCGACCGGCCGCGCCATGGCGGCGGGCGGCGGCGTCGCCTGCCCGGAAATCTGCGCGCGCCGCGTCGTCTCGCCCGGATCGCGGCGCAACCCGGTCAGCGGCCGCACAGCCTCGACGAACATCGCATCGTCGTCCAGCGCGATGCGGACATGGCGGTCGTGGAGCGGCACCGCCATCGGCACCGCCGTGGTCAACCCGACCCCCGACACGAACAGCGCGGCGGGATCGACGTCATGGACGAAGCTGTGGACGATCCGCAGCCCTTCGGCCCCGGCATAGGCATAGAGTCGGACGACGAACGGCAGGATCGACAGGCCGGACGCGACATGATGCCCCTCCAGCCGGACGACTGCGCGGACCGGTCCGCGCTGTTCGACCTCGACCCGCTCGATCCGTCCGGTGAGTGGCGTCCGCGGCCCTTCGGGATCGCCGCGCCGCACCTCGGCGACCAGTGCCGCGTCGCGCAGCACGACGCGGTCGCCATGCCATGCCCGGCGCACCAGCGTCTCGCCGCTCCGCGCGATCTCCCACCGGCGATCGCCGATCCTGACGACGATCGCGTCGCCCCGTTCCTCGATCGAGACTGCCCGGTCGGGCGCCACCGGTCGTCCCGGCGCTACCGTCACGCCGGCACCGGGCTGCACATCGGCGGGCAGCGCATGCGCGCTCCATTTGACGCTGCCATCGGGCCAGGTGGCGGTGGTCCAGCTCTGTGCCGCAATCGCCCGCCCGTCGCCATCGAGCACCGCCAGCGACCGGCGCGGCGACACCTGCCCGCGCGGCCACGCGATACCGAACGTCTGCCCCTGATGGATCGCCGGCGCCGTCCCCTCGACCCAGCGTGCGCCCGGTCGCGACACCGGCCCGGCCGGCGCAGCCAACGCTCCCGGCAGTCGCGCCGCACCCGCCGCCAGTATCGTTGCGCCCATCAGGGTCCGGCGGCTCATCCGCATCGTACATTCTCCGGATCGATCAGGGGCGCGAGATCGTGACGCCCCGGATACGCAAATGGCTTTGGGTCGTGCGGATCGCGAACCATCCGCGGCGATAGGGTTGCGGGTCGTGTAGGTTGAACATCCTTTGCCCGTCACGCTCGACGGCGATGCGCCGGCCGTCGGCGATCAGCACGATGTGCGTCCAGCGATTGGGCACGAGCATGTCGGCCGCCGCGCTGCGGTCATGGTCCGGCAACAGCGGGCGATCCCCTGCCCGCCCGGTATAGCGGCGCATCCGGGTGGTCGTGTTCCGGTTGCCGCCGATCCCGACATAATAGGTGGTCAGCGTGTCATAGTCCTCGAACCGGCCGCTACGCCGGCCCACCACCGTGCCGCCCGCCGGATCGGTCGCCATCCAGAAGGCGTTGAGGTCGCTCACCCGGTCGTTCGGCCCGCCCGCCGACACGGCCATCGCATCGAACGCAATCCGCACCGGCCCGTCGATCCGTTGCGGATGCCACAGCGTCAGGCCGGCGGGCGTGTCGATATCGATGACGCCCCCGGGCAGGAACGCGACGGTCGCCAGCGGATCAGCGGCCTCGGTCACCCAATCGACACGCGCCGGCCGATCGACCGGCACGCATCCCGCGAGCAACAACAGGCACCAGCCGCCCGCCGGGGCAAGGCGGCCGGTGCGCCGGATCACAGCTTGAACTGCGCGCCGATGAAGATGCGGCGGCCATTGTCGGTGAACTCGACGACGCGGGCATCGTCGATATACGCACGCGACAGTTCGTTGGTCAGGTTCAGCGCCTCGAAGAACAGGCTATATTGTGGCGAAATGCGGAACTGCACCCGCGCATCGACATAGGTTTCACCGCGGCGGAAGATCGGGTTGTTGCTGTTCGTCGCATCCGCCGCGTTGATCAGATAGTCGCTGCGCTTGTTGTAGCTGACCCGCGCGTTCAGCCAGTCCTTGTCGTAGAACACGCTGCCATTGTACGTATACTTCGACAGGCCGGGGAACGCATCCAGCGGCTGACCGGTGGCAACGTTGGTCAGCGAGCTGTTGAGCGCGCGGCTGTAGGTGAAGTTGCCGTTCACGCCAAAGCCATCGAACGGCGCCGGCAGGAAGGAGAATGCGGTCGACGCACTGACCTCGAACCCGTCCAGCTTCGCTCCGAAGCTGTTGGTCGGCTGACGCACCGTATAGAGCACGCCGTCACCGAACAGGTCGACACCGGCGCGGACCGATGCCGGCAGGACGAAGCTTTTGATGTCCTTGTAATAGTAACCGATGCTGACGACCGTGTCGGCGTTCGGATACCATGCGGCGTTCAGGTCGTACTGATCGGCGCGGTACGGCTTCAGATCGGGGTTGCCGGCCGTGCAGGTATCTTCGCCGGCGATGGTATCGGCGATGTCGATCACGCAATTGACGGTGGGCGACAGGTCGCTCGGCTTCGGCCGGGCGAGGTTCTTGGCATAGGTCGCGCGGACGAACAGGTTCGGCTGCACTTCCAGCGACAGGTTCACCGCCGGCAACCAGTCGTGATAGTCGTTGGACAGGGTAACTTCCTGTACCCCGACGGTCGCGATCTCGATCACCGCCGGAATGCCGGGAACACCGGTGCCGGGACGCACACGGCTTTCACGGCGCGTATTGCTGCTCGTCGAATCGTCGCGGGTATAGGTGTAGCGCATGCCGGCGTTGCCGGTCAGGTTCATGCCGAAGATCTCGGAACCGAAATTCGCCTTCAGGTAGCCGGCAACGATCTTTTCGTTGATGATGTACCCCGGAATCTGCGGCAGGCCGTCGGCGAAGCGCACCCGGCTCTGGTTGAAGCCGGACAGGTCGTAATAGCGCGACAGGTTGGCGAAATCGAACAGCGGCTGGGCCAGCCGCGTCGGCGCGCCATCGACCGCAGGGATACCGCCGAACAGCGGCGCACCACCGGTAATCCCGCCATTGACGCGCAGGAATTCCTGATACTGCGCCGGCGTGAAGTAGGTGACACCAGCCACGGGCCCCGTCGCCGGAGGGGAACCGATCACCGTGGTGAGCGACACGTTGTTGTTATACTGGAACACCGCCGGTCGCGCGACGATACCCGCCGCCGGAACGGCGGTGACCGCCGGCGACAACAGGCGCGCGCCACCTGCGTTATAGGCGACCAGGTCCGCGCTGCGATACTGTCCGCCGAACTTGATGCTCTTCAGGAAACCCCAGTCGAGATCGTAGTCGACGTCCAGCTTCAGCTGGTCTTCGGCAGAATCGTTCTGGCTGGGACGATATTGGACGCTGGGGCCGCTCTGGACCAACAGCTGTCCATTGGCGCCGCGCCGCGTATTGTCGCCATAGGCATTGATGTTCGCCGGATCGAACGCGCTGGGGAAGGTGATGATCGGCAGGCCGTCGGCATTGCGACGGTCGACGGTGATCCCCGACACGCCGGTGCTGATGCCCACGAGGTTGGTTTCGTTGACCCGGTTGCCTTCCGAGCGCGAGGCGAGGAACACCATCTTCATCCGGTCGAGTTCCCACTGGAACCCGGTCTGGTAGTAACGGGTGTTCTCGTCATAGCTGAAGTCGCGGCGCTGCACGCCGACGATGTTGCTGGCGCCGCCCGAATTGGCGACGATGTTGCTGCCAGCCGGCGTTGCCGCGTTCAGCGCGGTCGTCCAGCTCGTCAGGATATGCCCGTCGGTCGTGACGAACGACTGGGTCGGCCGCGCCCGCGACGCGCCCCCGGCGGCATTGGTCGCCAATGCGGCATCCAGGTTGTAGCGGGTGAGATCGGCCGTGCTGGTGACGACGCCGGCACTGCTCAGACCGCCGCCCATGTTGATGGCGTAGTTGGTGTCGCGCAGGTTCTGGTTACGGTAGTTCAACTGCACCTGGCCCCAGACGGAGAAATTGTCCGCGAAGCGATATTGTGCCTGGAAGTCGACCGAGGTCCGCGCATCGGTGCGTTCCTGGTTGCGATAGCGGACCGAACCCGGCGACCAGTCGAAGAACTGTTCCTCACACGCCAGCCGGTTGGCCGTCGCCAGCGCGGCGGTGGCGCCGGTCGTGCCCGCGCAGCTCTCATAGGTGCCGAAATTCGCGTAGGCGGCGTTGGGAATGGTCTTTTCGCTCGACCGGTCGAAATCGAAATAGCGCTGCCAGTTGGTGTTCGCGACCGAATCGCCGCGCGTATCGACCACGCTGTGCGTGACGTTGAACAGCACACCCAGTCGCCCGTCGAGCAGGTCGGAACGCCCCGCCGTCAGGTTGAAGCGTGGACGCCACTTTTCGGTGAGGTTGAGGCGCTGCGCCTCGCCCTTGATGCTGAACAGCGGTTGTTTGAGTTCGAGCGGACGGCGCGTTTCGACGCGCACGGTGCCACCGATGCCGCCTTCGGTCAGGTCGACGGTATAGCCCTTGTACACGTCGACCGACTTGACCAGTTCGACCGCCAGTTCGCGGAAGTCGCCGCTGCGCTCGCCCCCCGGCGATTGCTGGCTGACGCCGTTGATCTCGACGCGGTTGAGGTCGGGCTCGACGCCGCGGATCGACACCTTGCTACCTTCGCCGAAGTCGCGCTGCAGCTGCACGCCGGTGACGCGGGCCAGCGCCTCGCCGACGTTCTTGTCGGGGAAGCTGGCGATATCCTCCGCCACGATCGAATCGACGACGGTGTCGGCGTTCTTCTTACGGGCGTTGGCGGATTGCAGCGAGGCGCGGGTGCCGGTGACGAGGATGTCGCCGACCTCGTCCGCCAGCGGGTCGGTGGGGGATTGCGACGCTTCACCGCCCGACGCGACGACCTGCGCCATGGCCGGCGCGCTACCCAATGCCACGATCAGCGCCAGCCCCGATACCGCGCTGCGCAGCCCCGATCCGCGAATGTCGACGAACGGCGTCATGCAATCCCCTCCTTAAAAGTCCCTGCACGGCGCGTGGTTGTTCCCCGTAGCCGCAAAATGTCGTGATGCTCGTTACACGGCGTAATACCGAACGACGCCGTTGCAAAGCAGAATCTTCGCAATATGATATATGTGTTCACATGTTGGAACATTATACAGTGATTGGACAGACGATGCGGCGAAGCTACAGGGCGGCACTGGCGATCGGGATGGCAGCGATCGCGGTCGGCGCGGCGCCTAAACCGACCCGTCAATACGAACGACTCGACCGCGGGCTGGTCGCCGTGCCGGCGGCAGGCGGTGGCAATCACGTCAGCTGGCGGCTGCTGGCCGACGACCGGCGCGGCACTGCCTTTCGCCTGCTGCGCGACGGACAGGTCGTCGCGAAACGGGTTAGCGGCGCATCGAGCTTCCACGATCGCAGCGGCACCAGCACCGCGCGCTACCGCCTCGAAACGATCGGCGGACGCGAAGCCCTGAGCGAGGCAACGACCTGGGCCAGGGGCTATCTGCCGATCCCGCTCGACCGCCCTGCCGACCGGGTGACGCCGGCGGGCGAGCGCTATTCCTACACCGCCAACGATGCGAGCGTCGGCGACCTCGACGGCGACGGCCGGTACGAGATCATCCTGAAATGGGACCCGACCATTTCGAAGGACAATGCGTTCGGCGGCTATAGCGGGGAAACGCTGCTCGACGCCTATACGCTGGATGGCAAGCGGCTGTGGCGGATCGACCTTGGCCGCAACATCCGTTCGGGCGCCCACTACAGCCAGTTCATGGTCTATGACTTCGACGGCGACGGCAAGGCGGAGATCATGGTCAAGACCGCCGACGGCACCATCGACGGCACCGGCCGCGTGCTGGGCGATCCACAAGCCGACTGGCGGGCGAAGGGCGGCGAACTGCCGCAGGCTGACCGCACCGGGGCCGCCACCCTGCCCGACGGGCGCAAGGTCGCGCGGGTACAGGGACGCATCCTCAGCGGCCCGGAATATATCACCGTGTTCGAAGGCGCGACCGGACGCGCACTGGCCACCGCCCCCTATGCCCCGCCCCGCGGCAGCGATACGCCCGAAGGGTTGGCGGCGCTGTGGGGCGATGGCTATGGCAACCGTTCGGACCGGTTCCTTGCCGGGGTCGCCTATCTCGACGGGAAGCGGCCGAGCGGCGTGTTCGGGCGCGGCTATTATGCGCGCTCGACCATCGCCGCTTGGGACTGGCGCGACGGCAGGCTGACGCAGCGCTGGCTGTTCGACAGCGCCGCACCCGGCAACGCGAAGTTCGGCGGACAGGGCAACCACAACCTCTCGGTCGCCGATGTCGATGGCGATGGCCGTGACGAGATCGTCTATGGATCGATGGCGATCGACGACGACGGCACGGGGTTGTGGAGTGCGGGCCTCGGCCATGGCGACACGATGCATCTGGGCGACCTCGACCCGACGCGGCCCGGGCTGGAAAAGTTCGGCGTGCATGAGGAAGTGCCGCGCAATGGCGGGATCGGGTCGGCGATGCTCGACGCGCGCACCGGCAAGATCCTGTGGACCACCCCCGCGACCAAGGACACCGGGCGCGGCCTGTCGGCCGATATCGACCCGCGCTATCCCGGTGACGAGAACTGGAACTCCAGCACGCCGTACCTCTATTCGGCGCAGGGCAAGGTCATTCCCGGCCCCAAGCCGAAGGTCGCCAATTTCGCTATCTGGTGGGACGGCGACCCTTTACGCGAACTGCTCGATCGCAACCGCATCACCAAATGGGACTGGCGCACCGGTACCGAGACGCCGCTGCTGGTCGCCGAAGGCGCCACGTCGAACAACGGGACCAAGGCGACGCCCGCGCTATCGGCCGATATCCTCGGCGACTGGCGCGAGGAACTGATCCTGCGCAGCGACGACAGCAGCGAACTGCGCATCTATGCCACCCCCTTCCCCACCACCATCCGGCGGGTCACTTTGATGCACGATCCGGTCTATCGGCTGGGGGTCGCGTGGCAGAACACGGCCTACAACCAGCCGCCACACGCGCTGGTCGTGCCGAAGTGATCGCGGCGATCGCGCTGCTGCTCGCCGGGCCGACCGCCCCGACGACCTATCGGCTCGACGATGCCCCACCGGCCGCGAGCGAGACGCCGGTGGCGAGCGATCGCTCTTATCGGGGCGACTATGGCTATGAACCGGGTGGCGGGCGCCGTTTCTCGGTCGCGCTGCCCGAAGGCAATTGGCGCGTGACGGTGACGTTGGGCGGCAAGCGGCCGGCATCGACGACGATCAAGGCGGAGGCACGCCGGCTGATGCTCGATCGGGTCGCGACCCGCGCCGGGCAGCGGATGACGCGCAGCTTCGTCGTAAACACACGGACACCCGCGCTCGCGCCGCCGCCAGCGGGTGCGCCGGGCGGCACGGCGGTACGGCTGAAGCCTGCCGAGCTCGCCAGCGCGACCTGGGACGACCGACTGACGCTGGAACTGCTCGGCGACGCTGCGGTCACCTCGATCCGCATCGAACCCGCGCAGGTGCCGACGCTGTATCTGGTCGGCGATTCGACCGTCACCGATCAGCCATCGGAACCCGCCGCCAGTTGGGGGCAGATGCTGCCGGCGATGCTCGGCGATGACGTCGCGGTCGCCAACCATGCCGAATCGGGGGAGACGCTGAAGTCGTTCCTGACTGGCCTGCGCCTCGACAAGGTGCTGTCGACGCTGCGGCCGGGCGACTGGCTGTTCATCCAGTTCGGCCATAACGACCAGAAACGACAATGGGCGCAGACCTATGTCGACGCCGCGACCACCTATCGCAGCTATCTCAAGACCTACATTGCCGAGGCACGGCGGCGCGGTGCCCGGCCGGTGCTGGTGACCAGTCCGGAGCGACGCAATTTCGACGCGAACGGGCGGATCGAGCGCACGCTCGGCGACTATCCCCCCGCCGTCCGCGCGGTGGCGGCGGAGGAAGCGGTGCCGCTGATCGACCTCAACGGCGCCAGCGTCACGCTGTACGAAGCACTTGGCCCGACCGTCAGTCCGCAGGCGTTCAACGACGGTGGCAAGGACCGCACACACCACAATAATTATGGGGCGTGGCTGCTGGCGCGCGCGGTCGCGCAGGGCATGCGGGCAATTCCCGAACTGGCACCGGCGGTGACCGCAGCACCGTTCGATCCTGCCCACCCGCCGCCGCCCGCCGCCGTAGCGATCTTGCCCAGCAGCCTGCGCAGCGCGGTGCGGCCGGACGGGAATTGAATGCCGTCTCCGCGTTGACGCGATCGTCGCGTCGTTCTATTATTTGAATACGACGTCCACATGATGGACGACATGGGAGGGATCGATGGCGCGCCACGCGTTTCGGATGCAGTTGAAGCCGGGCATGGCCGCCGAGTATCGCGCGCGCCACGACGCGATCTGGCCCGAACTGTCGGCGCTGCTGCGCGGGGCGGGGATTTCCGACTATTGGATCTTCCTCGACGAAGAGACTGGTGCGCTGTTCGCGACGCTGGAACTGGCCCAGGTGAATCAGCGCGATGCGCTGCCCGGTCATCCGGTCATGCAGCGCTGGTGGGAATCGATGGCGCCGCTGATGGAGACGCAGGCGGATAACCGGCCGCTCGAATGGTCGCTCACGCCCATGTTCCACATGGCATGACCGGCATGCTGCGTAGCTTGCTCCTCGCCGCGACCGCGCTGGCCGCGACGCCGGCGCTTGCCCAGACCGCCAAGCCGACCGCTAATCTGAACGCGCCGGCAAGGCAGTTCGGCCGCGTGTCCTATGACGCGCGCTCGCTGATGATCGATGGCAAGCGGCTGACCATCTGGTCGGCCGAGGTTCATGCGTTCCGCCTGCCCAGCCCCGATTTGTGGCGCGACGTGTTGCAGAAGATGAAGGCCAGCGGGTTCAATACCGTCGCCTTCTATTTCGACTGGGGGTTCCACAGCCCCAAGCGCGGGGTGTACGACTTCAAGGGCATTCGCGACATCGACCGGCTGCTCGACATGGCGGCGGAGGAAGGGCTGTACGTCATCACCCGCGCCGGGCCGTATGTGAATGCGGAGCTGACGCGCGGCGGCTTTCCCGGGTGGTTGCAGAACCAGCGGGCGCGGGCGCGGACCGACGACCCTGACTATCTCGCCGCCGCGGATGAGTGGCTGAGCCAGATCAACCCGATCATCGCGCGTCACCAGATCAATAGCGGCAAGGGTACGGTGATCCTGCACCAGATCGAGAACGAGCTGGCGCTGACCACCCCGGCGCAGGGGCGGTACATGGACCATCTCTATGCCAAGGCGCGGGCGGACGGAATCACCGTGCCGCTGTTCCACAACGATCAAGGACGCAACGGATATTGGGTCCCGCGCGGGTCGAACGTGGCGAAGACGGTCGAGGGATCGCCCGACTTATATGCATTCGACGGCTATCCCGGCGGTACCTGCACCGTCGGTGGCAAGTTGACGCGCGGGTCGGCCGCGCCCGACTGGGGCTTCTATGGCTCCGGCGGGGCGAAGGGCGGCGCATCGGCCAGCCCGAACACCCCCGGTTTCGCGGCAGAGTTCGGCGGCGGCTGGTTCGATTATTGGGGATCGAACGGGGGCTACGAATGCAATGCGCGCCAGCGCGGCAAGCGGTTCCAGCGGGTGTTCTATGGCACCAACCTCGCCAACGGTATCGCCATCCAGAGCTTCTATATGGGGTTCGGCGGCACCAGCTGGGGCTGGTTGCCGGCACCGGTGGTGTTCACCAGCTATGATTACGGCGCGGCGTTCAGCGAGACGCGCGAAGTGCGCGAGAAGGCCGAGGAGCTGAAAGCTCTGGCTGGCATGATCGCAGCAGTGCCCGATCTGGCAGGGATGGTGCCGGCGGGGCCGGTCACGGTCTCCTCGCCGAACATCCAAGTCTATCACAACAAGTCGCCTGAGACCGATGCGCGCTTCCTGCTCGTGACGCATAATCCGTCGAACAAGGCGACCGACGACCGTTTCACCATCACCGCCGACCTGCCCGACGGGCGCTATGCGTTCCCCGAAATGCGGCTGAACGGGTTCGATGCGAAGTGGTTGATCGCGGGCGTGAACCTCGGTGGGCAGCGGCTGGTCTATGCGACATCGGAGTTGCAGTCGCATGTGAAGATCGACGGCGGCGACGTGCTGCTGCTGTACGGACGGGCGCAGGAGAGCGGCACGACGGTGCTGCGCTATGCGAGCGCGCCGACGGTGCGCGTCATCGCCGGCGACGTGCGGTCGGCGTTCGATGCGGCGAAGGGCGATCTGCGCCTCGATTATACCCATGGGGCATTGGCGCGGGTGCAGGTGTCGGGCGGCGGACGGCCACCGCTGACGCTGCTGATCGGCGACGAGGCCGAGGTCGCGAAATTCTGGAAATCGGGCGACGTGCTGGTGCGCGGGCCGGCGCTGGTGCGCTCGGCCAAGGGTGGCGCGACGCTGGCGCTGACCGGCGATATCAGGGAGGCGACGCCGCTGGAAATCTGGGCACCGAAGCGGGTCCGGTCGGTGACGTGGAACGGGCAACGCGTCGCGATCGCGACCGGCAGCGCGGGCAGCATCGTCGCGCGCACAGCGCTGGCGGGGCCGGCGGCGGTCGCCCTGCCGGTGCTGGCCGACTGGCGGATGGCGCCGGGGACGCCCGAGGCGGAGGCCGCGTTCGACGACAGCAAGTGGCAGGCGATCGACAACCGCGCCTATGCGAGCATCACCGCCCGCCCCGATGGGCAACCCAACATGCTGATGGACGCGTACGGCTTTCACGAAGGCGACGTGTGGTATCGCGGGCGCTTCACCGGCACGCCGGATGCGCAGCGGCTGCGGCTCTATTACGGCGCCGGCGGGTCGGGGATGGTGCAGGTGTTCCTCGACGGAAAGCTGATCGGGCAGGACGAACTGCCCGGCGGGCTGCCGCGACCGATCACGACAGGGGCAGCAACGATCGCGCTGCCCGACGCCGCGCGGGCGCCGGGCGAGCATGTGCTGTCGGTGATGTTGCGCAACAACGGCCATAACTGGGATCTGGACGCCGACGATTTCCACAAGGAAGCGCGCGGACTGGTATCGGCGTCCGTCGAGAAGCAGGCCGGGCAGTCGTTCGCGATCCCCGTTGCGTGGAAAATCCAGGGACGGCAGGGTGGCGAGGATATCGTCGATCCGGTCCGTGGCGTTCCCAATAATGGCGGACAATATGGCGAGCGGATGGGCTGGCACCTGCCCGGGTTCGACGATGCGCACTGGGCGAAGATTTCCTTGCCGGCGACGACTGCGCCTGCCGGCACCAGCTGGTACCGGACCAGCTTCGACCTGAACGTGCCGAAGGGGCAGGATGCGACGATCGGCGTGTCGTTCGGCGATACCGCCGTCCCGCGCTCGCCGGTCGATTACCGGGTGCTCGTGTTCGTCAATGGCTGGCACATGGGACAGTTCATCGCCCATGTCGGGCCGCAGCGGACCTTCGTGATCCCTGAGGGCATCCTCAACCATCGCGGCCGCAACGTCCTGTCGCTGGCGGTGACCAGCGATGGCATGCCCGGCAATGCGCTGGAGGCCGTCCGGCTGGTGACGTTGCGCAACGTGCGCGGCGGGGTGCCGGTGCGGATGGTAGATGCGCCGGCGGTGCTGGCGAAGTGATCCCGCCGCCCGTTCCGCACCCCCGCACACACATCCAGATCTTTACCGAAACAAACCCATCCTACCGGAGCAATCATGGCCGCGCTGACCCACGACATTCCCCGCCAAGAGGTGACCGATGCCATCGCGCTGCTGATGGACAATCTGGTGAACATCAAGGACGAGACGGGCGAGTTCCTGCTCCACCTCGATGACGGGCGGATCATCGACACCAAGGGCTGGGCCGGGTGGGAATGGACGCATGGCGTCGGCCTGTTCGGCATGTGGCGCTATTACGAACAGACCGGCGACAAGGCGGCGCTGGCGATCATCAAGCAATGGTTCGAGGACCGCTTCGCCGAAGGTACGCCAACCAAGAACATCAACACCGTCGCGCCGTTCATCACGCTGGCGTACCTTTACGAGCATGAGCCGGACCCGCGCTACATCCCGTATCTGGATACGTGGGCGGAATGGCTGATGGCGCCCGATGGCCTGCCCAAGACCGAAGAGGGCGGGTTCCAGCACATCGTCTACAATGACGAGAATCCGGGCGAGATGTGGGACGATACGCTGATGATGAGCGTGTTGCCGCTGGCCAAGATCGGGCTGCTGCTGAACCGTCCGCATTATGTCGAGGAGGCGAAGCGCCAATTCCTCGTCCATATCAAGTATCTGTTCGACAAGAAGACGGGCCTGTGGTTCCACGGATGGGATTTCAACGGGCGGCATAATTTCGCCGAGGCACTGTGGGCGCGGGGCAATTGCTGGGTCACGATCGCGATCCCCGAGATCATCGAGATTCTTGATCTGCCGGTCGGCGACGCGTTCCGGATGTTCCTGATCAACACGCTGGCGGCGCAGGTGAAGACGCTGGCCGAGACGCAGGACGAGAGCGGGTTGTGGCATACGCTGATCGTCGATCCGACCAGCTATCTGGAAGCGTCGGCGGCGGCCGGGTTCGCGTACGGCATTCTGAAGGCAGTGCGAAAGGGCTATCTGCCGCGGCATTACGAAGCGGTCGGGATCAAGGCGGTGCGCGGCGTGCTGGCCAATATCGATGAGGCCGGCGAGTTGAAGCAGGTGAGCTTCGGGACCGCGATGGGCGATACGCAGCAATTCTACAAGGATATCGCGCTGACCTCGATGCCGTACGGGCAGAGCTTGGCGGTGTGTGCGCTCGCGGAGTTTTTGCGGACGTATATTTGAGGGTCGTTGCCGACCGATAGCCTACCCCTGCGAAGGCGGGGGTCCAGGGCACGGGCGGTGCACTGCTTGGCTCTGGATCCCAGCCTGCGCGGGGATACGTCTTGCGAGCGAGCGAAACCCTACAAACGACGTACCCCGGCGAAGGCCGGGGTACGGTTTTACTTGGGGTCAGCGTTAGTTAGCCAACAACGCCTTGATCGCAGCGATCGCCGCGTCACCCTTCGACCCATCCGGGCCGCCGCCCTGCGCCATGTCGGGACGACCACCGCCGCCCTGCCCGCCCAGCGCCGCAACCGCCGCCTTGACCAGATCGACCGCGCTGACCCGGCCGACCAGATCGCTCGACACGCCGACCGCGACCGAGGCCCGACCGTCGTTGACCGCGACCAGCGCGACCACGCCCGACGGCACGCGGGTGCGGGCTTCGTCGATCGTGCCACGCAGAGCCTTGGCCTCCAGTCCGTCGATCACCTGACCGAGAAACGCGATGTCGCCGACCTGTTCGGGACCGGCGGGTGCCGCACCGGCGCCGCCGCCCATTGCCAACGCCTTCTTGGCCTCGGCCAGTTCGCGCTCCAGCCGGCGGCGATCCTCGACCAGCTGCGCCACGCGCGCGGGCACTTCGTCAGGCGTCGCCTTCAACGCGGCGGCGGCTTCGCGCAGCTTCGCGTCGCGATTGCCGAGCCACTGGCGCGCGGCTTCGCCCGTCAGCGCCTCGACACGGCGGACGCCCGACGACACCGCGCCTTCGGACACGATCTTGAACAGGCCGATCTCGCCCAGCGCATTGACGTGGGTGCCGCCACACAGCTCGATCGAATAGGTGCCTTCCGCATCCTGTCCCATCGATACGACGCGAACCTCATCGCCGTACTTCTCGCCGAACAGCGCCATCGCGCCCATCGCGATCGCGTCGTCGGGGGTCATCAGCCGGGTGGTGACGCCGCCATTGCCGCGGACCTGCGCGTTGACGTCGGCCTCGACCATCGCCAGCGCATCGGCCGCGATCGGCGAAGGCTGCGAAAAGTCGAAGCGCAGCCGCTCGGGCGCAACCATCGATCCCTTCTGCGCGACATGGGTGCCGAGCCGTTCGCGCAGCGCCTCGTGCAGCAGATGCGTCGCCGAGTGATTGGCGCGAATTTGCGCACGGCGGGCGGTATCGATCGTCAGCGCGACGCTGTCACCGAGCTTCACCGTGCCGGCGTCGATCGTGACGACATGGGCGTGGAGCTTGCCGAGCTGCTTGGCGGTGTCGGTAACGGTTGCCTTCAATCCCGCTTCGGTCGTCATCGTGCCGGCATCGCCGACCTGACCGCCGCTTTCGGCATAGAAGGGCGTCTGGTTGGTCAGCACCAGCACTTCGTCGCCCGCGCCTGCGCTGTCGACACGCGCGCCGTCCTTGACGATCGCGACGACCTCACCCTCGCCCGCTTCGACCGAATAACCGATGAACTCGGTCGGGCCGGCGGTTTCGAGGACGTCGAACCACACATCGTCCGAAGCTTTCGCGCCTGAACCCTTCCACGCCGCACGGGCCGCACGCTTCTGTTCGGCCATCGCCGCGTCGAAACCGGCGCGATCGACCGCATAGCCCTGCGCCCGCAACGCGTCGTCGGTCAGGTCATAGGGGAAACCATAGGTGTCGTAGAGCTTGAACGCCGTCTCGCCGGCCAGCGTCGCCCCGGCTTCGAAACCGGCGGTGGCTTCGTCGAGGAGCTTCAACCCCTTGTCGAGGGTGCGGCGGAACTGGGTTTCTTCTTGGCTGAGCGTCGCTTCGATCAGCGGCTGCGCCCGCACCAGTTCGGGATAGGCCGCGCCCATTTCGGACACGAGCGAGCCGACCAGCCGGTGCATCAACGGGTCCTTCGCCCCCAGCAGATGCGCGTGGCGCATCGCGCGGCGCATGATGCGGCGGAGCACATAGCCACGCCCTTCATTGGCGGGCAGCACGCCGTCGGCGACGAGGAAGCCCGACGCGCGCAGGTGATCGGCGATGACGCGGTGGCTGGCCTGAGTCGCCCCGTCGGCGCGGGTGCCGGTCAATTCGCACGACGCGGCGATCAGCGCCTTGAAGGTGTCGGTGTCGTAATTGTCCGACACGCCCTGCATCACCGCCGCGATCCGCTCCAGCCCCATGCCGGTGTCAATCGACTTCTTGGGCAGTTCGCCGACGATCTCGTTGGCGTCCTGCTCGAACTGCATGAACACGAGGTTCCAGATTTCGACGAAGCGATCGCCGTCCTCATCCGGCGAACCGGGAGGACCACCGGGGATATCGTCGCCATGATCGTAAAAGATTTCCGAGCAGGGTCCGCACGGGCCGCTGTCGCCCATCGCCCAGAAATTGTCCTTGGTCGGGATGCGGATGATCTTGTGATCGGGCAGCCCGGCGATCTTCTTCCACAGGTCGAACGCTTCGTCGTCGGTGTGATAGACGGTCGCGGTCAGCTTGTCCGCCGGCAGCCCCCAGTCGCGGGTCAGCAGGGTCCAGGCATTCAGGATCGCCTGTTCCTTGAAATAATCGCCGAACGAGAAATTGCCGAGCATTTCGAAGAAAGTGTGATGCCGCGCGGTATAACCGACATTGTCGAGGTCGTTGTGCTTGCCCCCGGCGCGCACGCACTTCTGCGACGACGTGGCGGTCACGTACGGCCGCGTCTCCAGCCCGGTGAACACGTTCTTGAACGGCACCATGCCCGCATTGACGAACATCAGCGTCGGATCGTTCTGCGGAACGAGCGGTGCCGAGGGCACGCGGGCATGGCCGGCCTTCTCGAAAAAGTCGAGGAACGAGCGGCGGACGTCATTGGTCGAGGTCATGGCCATGCTCGATACGCAGCGTTTTCACGCTTGCCAAGCGACGACGCGCACGGGGGTTGACCCGGACGAAACATTCCCCTCCCTTTGCGCGCAAACGAACAGGGACGACGCATGGCCAAGCGGCTTACGACTTTCATCCTTATCGCGCTGGCAGCAGGGCTCGTGCTCGGCTGGGCGCTGAACGCAGGCCTCGACGATGGCGGCGGCAGCGGGACGGCGACGCTGAAGAGCATCGCTTATTATCTGTCCGCCGTGACGACCGTGTTCCTGCGGCTGATCAAGATGATCATCGCCCCGCTGGTGTTCTCGACACTGGTCGTCGGGATCGCGCATATGGGCGACAGTTCGTCGCTGGGCCGGGTCGGCCTGCGCTCGTTCGGCTGGTTCGTGATGGCGAGCTTCATCTCGCTGATGCTTGGGCTGTTGCTGGTCAATCTGTTGCAGCCCGGTGTCGGCCTCAGCCTGCCCGTCCCGCCGGTCACCGCCGATACCGGCGTTGCCAAGCCGGCGTTCGATTTCGTGAAGTTCGTCGGTCACATCTTCCCCGCTTCGGGCATCGAAGCGATGGCGACGAACGAGATTTTGCAGATCGTCATCTTCTCGCTGTTCATCGGCGTCGCGCTGACCGCGGTGGGCGAGAAGGGCGCACCGATCGTTCGCGCGCTCGAGGGGCTGGTGGCGGTGATGCTGCAGGTCACCGACTATGTCATGCGCTTCGCCCCGTTCGCGGTGTTCGCGGCGGTGACGGCGACGCTGGCCGAACGTGGTCCGGGGATCATCGGCGACCTCGCCTATTTCATGGGCAGCTTCTATCTGGGCCTCGCCACGCTGTGGACGGTGCTGATCGGCATCGCCTTCGTCATCATCGGGCCGCGGGTGAAGATGCTGCTGCGCTATCTGCGCGATCCGATCCTGCTGGGTTTTTCGACCGCGTCGTCGGAAGCGGCCTATCCGCGCACGCTGGAGGCACTCGACCGGTTCGGGGTACCGCCGCGCATCGCCAGCTTCGTGTTGCCGCTCGGCTATTCGTTCAACCTCGACGGGTCGATGATGTACATGACGTTCGCGTCGATCTTCATCGCGCAGGCGTACGGCATCGACCTCAGCTGGGGACAGATGTTCCTGATGCTGCTGGTGCTGATGGTCACGTCGAAGGGCATTGCCGGCGTGCCGCGCGCCAGCCTGGTGGTGATCGCGGCGACTTTGGGCATGTTCAACATCCCGGAGGCAGGGTTGCTGCTGATCCTCGCGATCGACCATTTCCTCGATATGGGTCGCACTGCGACCAACGTCGTCGGCAATGCGATCGCCGCCAGCGTCATCGCCAAGTGGGAGGGCGGGTTCGACACGCCCGAATCGCCGGTGATCGAACCGCTGCCGACGCCATCGGGGCATCCCCGCAAGGACGTACCCGACAGCTTCCGCGACATGGGCGGCCCGTCCGCCGGACGCTGATCGACGGAACGAATTGGGAACAGCATGGTTGGTCCGGCGAAAGGATTTTTTGCCATGACCGACCATGCCAATCCCAAGACCGAACCCTTTTCGAATGCCGAGAAGGACCCCGACGACTGGACGACCGGTGACGAGGCGATGACCGGTGCGCAGGCGTCGTACCTCAAGACACTGAGCGAGGAAGCCGGGGAGCCGTTCGACGACACGCTGACCAAGGGCGATGCGTCGAAGCAGATCGATGCGTTGCAGGCGAAGACCGGACGCGGCGCGGGGAACTGACGGCCGGTGAGCGCGGAGCACCCTCGCTCACCGTCGCCCTGGGCCTGAACCGGGGTCCCGCTTCTTCTAGGCCGCAGTGAGGAAGCGGTACCTCGCCTCGTGCGAGACCAGCGAAAACCCTTGACTGTACCCCGGCGGAAGCCGGGGTACAGTTGGGGAACGTCGCAAATATACCGAGGAGCCTTGTTAACTGGACCCCGGGGTACGACGTGAATGGGGTTCCGTTCCAGACTTTCGCAAAAGTCCCGCTCAGGTCCGCGATGACCATTTGGAAGGCGTTGCGGCAAGAGGCGGCGTCGCCCCCGTGCGACGCTAACCGACCGCCCCTACTTCCCCGCCTCCGGCCGCATCGCCATCAGCCGGTCGAGCAACACCAGCCGCATCGCCAGATCCTGCCGGTAGCTCGCCTGTTTCGGCGTCCGCGCCAGTGCGGCGACCCACGCCCGCTTCGCGCCCGGCAAATCACCGATCTGGATCAACGCCATCCCGTAATAGAAATACGGCCCCGGATGATCCGGCGCAGTCGCCATCCCCCGCGCAAAGGCGACCTTGGCGGCCGGCGACAACACCTGTCCGCCATCATGCGCCAAAATCGCAGTACCCAATCGCGTCCACAGCCGCCCGCTATTCGGCGCACCGTGCAGCCCACCCAGCACCGCGTTCACCGCCGCCTGCGTCGCCCCGGCCCGCGCCAGCCCGTCGGCCGCGACGGCATAGGCATAGTCGTAGGTGAACCGTCCCCAGATCGCATCGCGCAGATCGTCGGCGGCCAAATCCTCGGGCTGGGTCACCCGCACCGCGCCGCGCGGATCGCCGGGCAGGCCCGGTCGTCCCTGCCACGCATAGCCCGCCGCACCGAGCATCAACGCGGCGCCGACAACGCCCCATAAAGGCCGGGACACGCGGCCGAGAACGATCAGCGCGAACGTCGCCACCAACAGCAGCGTGAGCAGGAACCACCCGTTCATCGCCGCCTCCGCTTCAAGCTACGCGCCGCCAGCAGGGCGCCGATCGCCAGCAGCAGGATCGGCGCGATCCACAGCGGTCCGGTCGCTGCCGACAGCGGCGGGTCATAGCTGACATAATCGCCATAGCGTTCGATCAACCAGTCGCGCACCCGGTCGGGCGCCTCGCCCGCCGCGATCCGCTGCCGCACCAGCGCGCGCATGTCGGCGGCCATGTCGGCATCGCTGTCGGCGATCGACTGCCCCTGACAGACCAGACAGCGCAGCGTTTCCATCAACGCCTTCGCGGTCCGTTCCTGCCCGGCATCGGCCAGTTGCGTGTCGGCCAGCGGCGGCGGGGGCACACGCGACTGCGCCAGCGCCGGACCGGCGAACAGCAGCGACAGGGTCAGCAGCCCCCTCATTTCGCCGCGTCCAGCTTGGCGAGCAGCATCGGCACATCCTCGTCGCGGATCGCACCGATATGCTGGTGCGCGATCTTCCCCTGCCCGTCGATCACGAAGGTTTCGGGAACGCCCGACGACCCCAGCGACAGCTGCACCGAACTGTTGCGATCGTCACCGACCGCCGCAAAGGGATCGCCATTGCGGGTTAGGAACTGCGCGACATCGGCCTTGGTATCGCGAATCGCAATCGCATCGATCGGCGCGCCCGCAGCGGCCAGCTTCGCCAGTTGCGGCGCCTCGGCCGCGCACGGCACGCACCAGCTGCCAAAGACGTTGAGCAGCCGCGGTGTGCCCGTCCGGAACGCTGCGGTCGACAGACCGGGCTTGCCCGTCGCGATCGGCGCCAGCGTGAAGTCGGGCAAGGGCTTGCCGACCAGCCGCGAGCGTACCTGCCGGTCGGGTTCCCGCGGCAACATCCACGCGAACAGCGCGGCGACGACCACGAACGCCACCAGCGGCATCCAGAGCAGCCGGCGGTTCATGCCGCCACCTGCCGCCGCCTGCGCCGCACCCGCCCGACCAGCGCCAGCAGCCCGCCGATCGCGATCAGCCCGCCGCCGGCCCAGATCAGCGACACGAACGGCTTCCACCACAGCCGCAGCTGCCGACGACCGCCGACATCGTCGCGGCCCAGCACGGCATAGAGCTGCCCATCCCAGAAGGTGGCGAGCGCCGCCTCGCTGGTCTCGGTCGGCGGGTTGGCGAAGAAACGCTGTTCGGGGCGCAGCACGAACGGCCGCCCGGTGCCCCGCGTAACGGTCAGCTTGCCCTGCACCGCCGACCAATTGTCGCCGACGACCGGCTTGATCCCGTCAAAGCGGACCGCGAACGGGCCGACGGTGTGACTCTCACCGGGTGCCGCCGCGACCAGCCGCTCGGCGGTGAACGCACTCTCGCTTGCCATGCCGGCCAGACTGACGGCGATGCCGAGATGCGCGACGACCATGCCATAGATGGCCAGCGGCGTCCGCCACGGCTTGCGCCCGACCAGCGGCAACACGCTGGCGATCGCCAGTCCGGCGGCGAAGGCCAGCCCCAGCACCGGCAACCACCCGCCATCGGTCCCCAGCCGCGCGGCGACCAATACGGCCAGTGCCACGCCGCCCGGCACCGCGACACGCCGCAGCACCGCCACGCCATCGTCCCGCCGCCAGCGCAGCAACGGCCCGACCGCCATCGCCCCTACCAGCACCAGCGCGATTGGCCCGGCGGCACGATTGAAGAACGGCGGCCCGACCGACAATTGTACCCCGAACGCCTCCGCCAGCAGCGGATAGAGCGTCCCGATCAGCACGATGCCGAGGATCACCGACAGCAGCAGGTTGTTGAGCACCAGCCCGCCCTCGCGGCTCACCGGCTCGAACAGCGCGCCTTGTCGCACCGTGCCCACGCGGAAGGCGAACAGCGCCAGTGCCCCGCCGATATACAGGATCAACAGCGCGAGGATGAACCCGCCCCGCGTCGGATCGACGGCAAAGGCGTGGACGCTGGTCAATATGCCCGAGCGGACGAGGAAGGTGCCGACCATCGACATCGAAAAGGCGACGACCGACAGCATCACCGTCCACGCCCGCAACCCGTCACGCGTCGCCAGCACCGTCACCGAATGGAGCAAAGCGGTCGCCGCCAGCCACGGCATCAGCGAAGCGTTCTCGACCGGGTCCCAGAACCACCAGCCGCCCCAGCCGAGCTCGTAATAAGCCCAATAGCTCCCCGCAGTGATGCCGATCGTCAGGAACACCCAAGCGCCCAGCACCCATGGCCGCATCGCGCGTGCGAAATCGCGCCCGACATCGCGGGTGACCAGCGCCCCCACTGCGAACGAAAACGCGACCGACAGTCCGACATAGCCGAGGTAGAGCGTCGGCGGATGGAAGGCGAGGCCGGGGTCCTGCAACAGCGGATTGAGCCCCAGCCCTTCGCTTGGGGAAGGCGACAGGCGCGCAAAAGGATTGGAAGCGAACAGCAGGAACGCATAGAAGCCCGCCGCGATCGCGCCCTGTGCCGCCAGCGTCGCGGCATGGGTCCGCACCGCCAACATCCGTTCGAACAGTGCGATGCCACCGCCCGCCAGCGCGAGGACGGTGACCCATAGCAGCATCGACCCTTCGTGATTGCCCCATGTGGCGGCGACCTTGTACAACATCGGCTTGGCCGAATGGCTGTTCTCGGCAACCAGCAGCACCGACAGGTCGGTCCGCGCGAACAGGGCGATCAGCGCCGCGAACGATCCAGCCGCCAGCACCGCCTGCGCCACCGCGACCGGGCGAACGGCGGACAGCAGGTCGCGGACGATCTGCGGCGGCTCAGGCGCACGTGACGACAGCGCGATCGCCGCCATCGCCAGCTGCAACAGCGCCATCGCCGCTGCCAGCCACAGCGCCGCCAGACCCACTTCGGCGATCATTTGGCGATGCTCTCGCTCTTGTGCATTTTCCCCGCGACCTGCGGCGGCATATAGCGCTCGTCATGCTTGGCGAGCAGGTTGTCGGCTACGAACCCCCCGCCCGCGACGAAGCGCCCTTCGGCCACCACGCCCGAATTTTCACGGAACAGGTCGGGGACGATTCCTGCAAATCGGACCGGCACGCTAGCCTTGCCATCGGTCACGGTGAACCGGATCGTCACGCCATCGGCGTCGCGCGCCACCGATCCCGGCGCGACCATCCCTCCGAGGCGCACCGGCTTGTCGAGCGGTGCGCTGGCGGCGTCGGCGGGGGCATAGAAGAACGCCGCCTCGTCGCCCAGCGCGGACATCGCCAGCAACACCGCGCCGACGATCGCGACGACCGCCAGCAGCGCCAGCGCCATGCGTTGCCGTTTCGGACTCATCCCCGCTCCGCGCGGCGCATCGCCACCCACGACGCGGTCGTGATCGCCGCGATCCCGCCCAGGGTCACGGCATATGCCGCGGCGATGAAGGCCCAATGGTTCATACCGCCGCCCGCCGACGCATCCGCGCCTCCGCCTTGATCCGCGCCAGATCGGCCCGCATCCGCATCAGCACGATGCCGCCGAACAACAGGCTCGCGCCGCCGGCGGTAAAGAACAGCGGCCACAGGATCGCCGGATCGATCGTTGACTTGGTCAGCGTGATGCTCGGCCCCTGATGCAGCGTGCGCCACCACAGCACCGAATAGCGGATGACCGGCAACAGCGCGGTGCCGGCAATCCCGAACAGCGCCGGGATACGCCCGTCGCCGTCGCGATCGGCATCGGCGCGTGCGAGCGCCAGATAGGCGAGATAGACGAAGAACAGCAGCAGCATCGATGTCAGCCGCCCGTCCCACTGCCACCACGTCCCCCAGGTCGGCCGGCCCCAGATCGATCCGGTGGCAAGGCACAGCGCAGTGAACAGCGCACCCGGCAACGCGATCGCCCGCGCGGCGACTGCCGCCAGCGGATGGCGCCACACCAGAAAGACGATGCTGGCGATCGCGAGGCTCGACCACCCGCCCATGCCCAGCCACGCGGCGGGGACATGGACATAGAGGATGCGGACGCTGTCGCCCTGCAGATAATCGGCCGGCGTCTGCGTCAGCCCGGCCCAGCATCCGAACGCGAACAGCGCCAGCCCGCCCCACACCAGTAGCGGGGTGAGCGGTCGGGCGATCGACAGGAAGCGCCGGGGATTGGCAAGGGCGTGAAGGCTGGGCACGGTCGCGCCCTGTCTATGCAAGGTCCGGGCAAACGGCAATCGGCATCGCACATCCGAAAACCGACGCGCCGTCCCGTCCCACCTTCGGAGCTTTCGCCGCCGGTTCGAGTTTGCCTTGCAACGCAAGCCATGGAACATGCTGCCTATGACGGTCGTACCCCACCAGACTGACGGCGCGATGCCGACCTCCCCCATCGGCGACGGCAATCGCCTGCTCGCCACGCTCGAACCCGGCGACCTCGCGCTGCTCGCCCCCGCGCTCGAACGCGTGTCGCTGGAGGTCGGGGATACGCTGCTGACCGCGGGCGGGCCGATCGAGCATGTCTATTTCCTCGAAGGCGGGATCGCCGCGGTGCTGGAGGTGATCGACGGCGAACGGCTGCACGCCGTCGGACTGCTCGGGTCCGATGGCTATGTCGGCTGGCCGGTGTTGCTGGGGGACGACCGGTCGCCGCACGACGTGGTGCTGCGCGCCGAACCCGGCACCGCGCTGCGCATCCCCGTCGACCGGCTGATGGCGGCTCTCGACCAGAGCGAATCGTTGCAGGCCGCGCTGCTGCGTTTCGTGCAGGTGTTTCTGATCCAAATGGGTCGCACGGTCGTCTCGGCGCTATCGCATCCGGTCGAGCGACGGCTGGCGCGCTGGATTCTCCTCTATCACGACCGGGTGCGCGGCGACGAAATCTCGATGACGCACGAGGAATTTCGCCTGATGCTGGCGGTGCGGCGCAGCAGCATCACCGACGCGCTGCACAAGCTGGAGGAAACGCTGGCGATCCGCGCGCTGCGTGGCCGGGTGATCGTACGGGACCGCGAAAAGCTGCTGGAAATGGCGGCGATGACCTATGGACCGGCCGAGGAAGCCTATGTCCGACTGGTCGGCTCGCCCGCGGCGTAACCGCCCCTCCGTCACCCCGGACTTGATCCGGGGTTCCGGTTCTTCTCGACTTCAGCAAAACGCCCCCCGGACCCAGTCCGGGAGGCCGCATAGGAGAGGAGAACGGCGCCCCGGCACAACACCGGAACGCCGCCCGCCCGATCAGTTCGCCGCGCTCGACCGGATCGTGCCGTTGACGCCATTGGGGAAGAAACCCCCGGCGGTCTTGGCGGTACGGTCGAGGTAGACGATGTTGAGCACCTGCCCCGGCGTCCGGCTGAACGCGATGCCGCTGCCGTCGGTGGGAACGATGTTCGACACCGCGGCGGTGCCGCTGCCGGTCGCCCGGATACCCTGGTCAAGATCGGTGCTGCCGTCGAGGCTGTCGCGGGCGTTCGAAATCGCCTCGGTCGCATCGATCAGCGCAGGCGTGGCGACGCCCTTGCGGTACAGCACGGTCCGCACCAGTCCGGCGTGATAGGCTTCGGCGGCGTGAATGCCGGCCGCCGCTTCGAGGAAGGTCTTGTTGCTGATGAAGCCGACCGCGCCCTTGTACGCCGTGACGCCGACGTCTTCGAAGATGAACGCGCCCAACAGGAAGTTCTCGTCATTGGCATAGACGTCGAACGACGCCCCGGCCCCGATCAGCCCGGCGGCACGCGCCGCGTTCGAGAAGGCACTGGTCGCGGTGGTGCCGATGTCGATCGCCGGCTGCGCTACCGCCGCCGACCCCAGCGCCGTGCGCAGGAAGTTGACGTGTGCCAGCTCGTCCGCCGCGATTTCGCGGGCATAGCGCGCGACCAGCGGATCGGTGAACGTCACCTGCCGCCCGCCGGTGACCGCCCCTTGCGTGCCTGTGCCCGACAGGCTGCTGTTGGGCAGGCCGGTGCCATTGGCGGCGAAGGCGTAGAATTGCGCTTCGAGATATTCAAGGTTCAGCGCGAAGTTCAGCACGTCGGCATCGGTCAGCGCCGAGGTCGCCGTCGGCGTGGGAGTAGGCGTGGGGGACGGCGTACCGTTGATGAAGCCGCCGCCGCTGTCGCTACAGGCGGACAGTACCGTGGCACCCGCCGTGGCGATCGCCGCGCCGCCGGCGAACCGGATGAAGTCGCGCCGCGCGTTGCGGCGTTCGCCGCAGGCTTCGAGCACCTGCAAAATAGGATCGTTCGTCATGATGTCTCTCCCTGAGCTCAATTGGCGGCGCTGGCGCGGATGGTGCCGTTGACACCATTGGGGAAGAAGCCCCCGCCGCTGGCCTGGGCGCTGGTGAGATAGACGATGTTGAGCACCTGCCCCGCCGACCGGCTGAACGCGATACCGTTATTGTCGAGCGGAGCGATGTTGCTCGCGCTCGGGTTGCTCGACAACGGGGTCAGCCCCTGATCAAGGTCGAGCGTACCGTCGAGGCTGTCGCGCGCGTTCGAGATCGCGTCGCTGGCTTCGACCAGTCGGGCCGACGGGGTTGCGATCCCCTTGGCATACAGCGTCGTGCGGACGATCGCGGCATGATAGGCCTCGACCGCGAGGATGCCGGCGGCCGCTTCGAGGAAGGTCTTGCTGGCGAGCAGCGGCGCTGCACCCTTATAAGCGGTGACGCCGACGTCTTCGAAGATATAGGCGCCGAGCAGAAAATTCTCGTCGCTGGCATAGGGATCGAACGATGCCCCGGCGCCGATCAGTCCGGCCGCGCGGGCGGCGGAGGAAAAGGCGCCATTGGCCGATGCACTGATGTCGATCGCAGGCTGCGCGACGGCCGAGCTGCCCAGCGCCGTACGCAGGAATTCGACGTGCGCACGTTCGTCCGCCGCGATTTCACGGGCATATTGCCCGACCAGCGGATCGGTGAAGGTGACCTGCCGTCCGCCGGTGACCGCACCTTGCGTGCCGGCACCGGTCAGGATCGAATTCGGAAGCCCCGAACCGAATGCCGCGAAATAGTAGAATTGGGCCTCGAGATATTCGAGGTTCAGCGCGAAGTTCAGCACGTCGGCATCGCTCGGCGCGCTCTGTGCCAGGGCATCGTTCGACTGCGTGGCGAAGATCGCCGCGCCACCGACCACGGCCGCACCGCTCAACATCTTGAAGAAATCGCGCCGGTCGTCCCGCCGTTTTGCGCGTGCTTCGAACGCCTCCGTCACCAATAGTTGGTCGGTCATGTCACCGTCTCCCTGGATCGTTGTCACGACCTAACGGTTGATCGATGTTAAACGATGCGGCGCCATGGGCACGCGTACGGTTCCGTACAAGATGCGTCGGACGACTGGATTGCCGCAGTTCTTGCAGGCAAAAGATAACCAAATGGCGTTCGCAGTAATGATAGACAGTTCGGCCGACATGGGTACTAGCCTGCCCACGACCGACAACATGCTGATCGGCGCACTGCGCCCGGAGGTACGGCGTCTGCTGTCCCGGTTCGCTACCCGTATCGAATTGCAACCCGGCGAAATCCTGACGCGCAGCGGCGAGCCGATCGACCGGCTGGTCTTTCCCGAAGGCGCACCGGCGATGCTGTCGCTGTCGACCGGCGGATCGTCGCAAGACGTCGGCATGATCGGACGCGACGGCGTCGTCGGATGGTCGCGCTTGTTCAGCGATCAGCCGACTCCGTTCACCGCCCGTGCGCATATCCAGCCTGGCACCGCGATCGTCATTCCGGCCATCGCGGTGGTCGAGGCGGCGGATCAGGACCCTGCGCTGCTGAAGGCGATCCTGACCTTTGCCCAGCGCTTTTCGATGCAGATGGCGCGTACGCTCGCCTCGGCACTGCGCGACGTGCCCGAACGGCGCATCGCCCGTCTGCTGCTGATGATCGACGACCGGATCGCAGGCGACGCGATGTCGGTGACCCATGCATCTATCGCCGCAACGCTGAACCTGCGCCGCGCAACCGTCACCGACTGTCTGCACATCCTCGAGGGCGAGCATATGGTCCGTTGCTCGCGCGGGCGGATCGTGATGCGCGACCGTGCCGCGCTGGAGGCCCGTGCCGGCCTTGCCTACGTCCCTGACGACGGGCTCGCCGCCTGACGCAAGCCGGTCAAGGCTGACGCTCCATGACGCCAAACGCGTGGACGCGTCCCGGAAGGACGAAACGCCGTTCCTGCCACCGGATCGTACCCCCGCGCAGGCGGGGGTCCAGAACCACATACTTCTCCCTGCCATTACTCCAGGGTTCCGCTTGCGGGGGGGAAACGCTGACGTTGCTCTTGTCCCGGAGCCCGATCGACAGTCGTTAAGTCCACCGAGCAGTAGCACGTAACACCCGATCGACCGTTGCCACACCATATTCCCATCTCTATGGTATGATTATGGTCACGAAGATGCGTGCAGTGGAATGGCCGACCCTATCGCTGGCGATCGCCGTCTATGGCGGCTGGATCGCGGTTACGGCCTATGCGGCGCTGTTGCCGGTACCGTTGCTGGTGCTGCTCGGCGGCTGGTTCCTCGGTTGGCACGGATCGCTGCAGCATGAAACGATCCACGGACACCCCACGCGCTGGCACCGGGTGAACGACCTGATCGGCGGGGTGCCGCTGTCGCTCTGGTTACCCTATGGCGTCTACCGCCGGACCCATATGGCGCACCACCGCTCGCCCCATCCGACCCACCCCCTCCACGATCCCGAATCGCGTTATGTGATGGGCGGTGGGCTCGCCACGGGCATCGCGAAACTGCGGGCGACGCTCGTCGGGCAGATGCTGATCGGTCCGGTAGCCGCGATCGCACTGTTCATCGCTGGCGAGGCAGGGCGAGCGTTCCGCGATCCGTCCCGTTTCGCACGGGAATGGGGGGTGCATCTGCTCGGGGTCGCGCTGGTGCTGGCATGGCTGCACGCCGTCGGCCTGCCGATCGTTACCTATGTCCTGTGCTTCGTGCTGCCGGGACAGGCGGCGTCGCTGTTGCGCGGATTTGCCGAGCACCGGGCGGATGCGGCCGGTACGTCACGCGCCGCGACCATCACCTCGCGCGGGCCGCTCGCGCTGTTGTTCCTCAACAACAACCTCCACGCCGCGCACCACGCCTCCCCCGCGACGCCGTGGTATCGCCTGCCTGCGCTGGAGCGGAGCCGGGCGCAGCGGATCGAGCCGCGCTATGCCGGCTACCGCGACGTCCTGCGCCGCTTCGCCTTCCGCCCGCACGACGTGGTGCGCCATCCCGACCTTGCCGATGGATAGCATCGCGTGGCTGGGCATGTACGATCACCCCGGACAGCACGCCGCCAACGACGCGCTGTGGAGCGCGATCCGCGATCATTTGCGCGCATCCGGGCTTGCGGACGTGCCGGAGCAGCGATCGCGCGATACCGACATCCACCGCGTCTGGGCGCATCCCGGACTGCTGCTCGGCATGATCTGCACCCGCCCCTGGGCATTGGCGCACCGCGATCTCCAACTACTCGGCCACCCGGTCTATGCCGGCACCGATCGACCCGGCGAGCATCGCAGCTGGATCGTCGTCCGCCGCGATGATCCGGCGGTCCGGCTGGCGGATCTGCGCGGGCGGCGGGCCGCCATCAACGATGGCGGGTCGAATACCGGCATGGCGCTGCTCCGCGACCGTATCGCTTCGCTGGCCCAAGACGGTTGCTTCTTTGGCGAAGTGGTCGCAACCGGGGCGCATGCCGCCAGCGCGCGGGCAGTAGCGACCGGGCGTGCCGATGTGGCTGCGATCGACGAGGTCACCTTCGCGGCGCTGGCACGCTTCGAGCCTGAACTGACCGAAAGGCTGCGTATTCTCGACAAGACCGCGCCAGCCATAACCCCGGCGTTCGTCACCGCAGCCGGTACGCCCCCAGACATCGTATCGCTGCTGCGCATCGCACTGGACCAAAGCCTGCCCCACGAGCCACCGGCACTGGGCCTGATGGGCATGGTGCCACCCTCACCTGCCTTGGCCGACCGCATCATGGCGCAGGATGAAGCAGCGGCAAGGGCAGGCTATCCGCACCTCGCGTGACGGCCTGCTATCCTTCGATCCCGGCATCGCCCGACAATAGCACGCTGGTATCGACGTCGAGGCCTAACGAGTCCTCGCGCGACCATGTCGTCTCCGACCCGTCCAGCCCCTGATAGCTGCCCCCCATTTCGTTCGACAGGTCGAGTTCGAGCGCAACGCCCTGATCGACGGACAGTCCGGCGGCCAGCGCGCCGCCATCGGCGTCGCTGATCTCGCTGCCACCTGTCGTCGGATCGCCCTGCGACCCAGCGTCGAAAATCCCGGACAACATGCCTGGCATAACGAAATCCTCCTATTCCTGACGGAAACTGCGGCTGATGGCGTCGCTGAGCGGCGCGAAGATATAGTCGAAGATCGTGCGCTCCTGCGTACGGATGTTCACACTGGCGGGGATGCCCGGCTGCAACGTCACGTTCGCCGCGCGCAACGCCGCCGGATCGACCAGTCTGATCTGCGCCCGGTAATAGCCCTGCCCGTTGGGCCCGGTGATCCGGCCCGGCGACAGAGTCACCACCTGTCCGTCGAACGTCGTGCGCCCATGCGGGTTGACCGTCGAGAAGCGGATGGTGGCGATCTGCCCCACCTTCACGTCGTCGATATCGGCCGGCGACACCTGCGCATCGATCAGCAGCATCCGTCCCGACGGCACGATCTCCATGACGGTGCGCCCGCCCGACAGCACCATGCCTGGACCGATCGCCGTCAGCCCCGACACCCGCCCGGCCGCCGGTGCGCGCAGGACGTCCTGATCGGCGGCATAGCGGGTGGTATCGAGCTGCGGCATCACCTGCGCCAGCTGTTGGCGGACGCCGTTCAGCTGCGACGACAGCTCCATCGTCTGCGTATCGACGATGCGGCTGCGCGCGATCGCGGCCTGGTTGACCGATGCCAGCCCGGCGGCACGATCGGCCATCAACTGCGCCTGGTTGCGCTCCAGCGACCGGATCGTCGTCTTGCGCGCAAAGCCCTTGGCATAGAGTTCGCGGTAATCGCGCAGTTCGTCGGTGATCAGCGCCAGCTGCCGACCCGCCGCGGCATGTTGCGCCCGCGCCGCCGCCAGCGATTCGGCGCTGGTAGCACGATCGGCGGCGAACACCGCCTGCCGCCGCGCGAACAGCCGCCGCTCCGCTGCCATCGCCTCCGCTACTACCGGATCGTCGCTCCGGCTAGTCAGCGCGGCGGGAAAGGTCAGCGCCCGCCCCGCCTGTTCGGCGACCAACCGCGCTTCCTGCGCCAGCAGCGCATCGGCCCGCGACTGCGCCTGCCGCAATTGCGCGCCCGAGCGTACGCCGTTCAGGCGGATCAGCGGCTGGCCTGCCGCAACTTGTTGCCCTTCGCGTACCAGAACCTGCGTCACGATGCCGCCGCCGACCGGCTGGATCGCGACCTTGTCGCCCGCCACGCTGACCTCGCCCGGCGCGATCGCCGCGCTGGACACCGGCGCGACCAGCGCGAAGCTTGCGAACAGCAGGATGCACAGGAACCCGACGATCAGCCCGACGCGGATCACCCGGTCCGATTTGTCGAGCGGTTCGATGTCGAGCTGGCGCATGCGCCGCTCGATCGTCCGCCGCGGCAGCGTCGGCGCGGCCCCGCCACCCCCTTCCGCGCCGCCCAGCGATTCCGGACCGGTGAAATCGAGCTTCATGGATCAGGCTCCTACCGGTTCGCGCGCGATCGAGCGGACCAGCTCGGTCCGCACCTTACGGAACACGCGGGCGCGGGGGCCATCGAGCTGCAACTCGCCGTTCGACAGCACCAGCACCCGGTCGACATGGGCGATGGGGTTCAATCGATGCGCGACGAGGATGATCGTGCAGCCCTCGCTCTTCAGCGTCTTGAGCGCGGCGGCCAGCGCCTCCTCGCCATCCTGGTCGAGGTGCGCGTTGGGCTCATCCAGCACCAGCAGCCGGGGCGATCCGAACATCGCCCGCGCCAGCCCGATTCTCTGCCGCTGCCCGCCCGACAAGCCGGCGCCGCCCTCCGACACGCGCGTGTCATAACCGTCCGGGAACGCCATGATCATGTCGTGGACATTCGCCCGGCGGGCGGCGGTAATGACATCCTCATCGCTCGCCTGCGTGAACCGCGCGATATTCTCACGGATCGTGCCGGGGAACAGCCCGACCGTCTGCGGCAGATAGCCGACCAGCCGCGACAGGCTTTCGGACGTCCAATGCCGCCCCTCGACCCCACCGATCACCACGCGGCCCTGTTGCGGGCTGGTGATCGCCACCAGCATCCGCGCGAGGCAGCTCTTGCCCGCACCGCTCGGCCCGACGATGCCGATCGCCTCACCCGGACGGATCGTGACGTCGATATCGCTCAGCGCCGGCTTCTTCGCGCCCGGTGGGGTATAGCTTGCACCCTGTACCTCGATCCCGACATGATCATCCGGCACGTCGACCTTCAGGTCGGGCGGCGGTGCCAGTTTCAGCATCTTCTGCACGTTGCGTCCGGCCACCACCGCCTGTGCGATCGTGCGCCAGCCGGTGACCGCCAGCTCCAGCGGCGCGAGCGCACGACCGAGCAACAGGTTCGCAGCGAAGATGCTGGCGGCGAGCAGCTGGTTCTGGATCACCAGATATCCGCCGATGCCGATCATCGCGCTTTGCAGGATCAGGCGGACGAACTTGAACACCGACGCCATGTCGGCATTCTTGTCGCTGCCCTCCGCCTGTCGCCGCATCATCGTCGCGCGGTCGATATGCCAATGCACCGCCAGCGCGTCCTCCATGCCCATCGCCCGGACCGGGCCGGCATGGCGCGCGATGCTGTCAGTGAACTGATAGCTGCGTCCGGCCGCCTCCTGCGCCACCCGCGCGCTTTCTCGCGTCGCACGGTTGTTGACCCATGCCAGTACCAGCAGCAGCACCGCCCCGCCCAGCGCTACCCCGCCCAGCAATGGGTGGATAATGAACAGTACGATCAGGAACAGCGGCATCCACGGCACGTCGAAAAAGAACTGCGCGCCCTGCCCCGCCAATGCGGTGCGGAACTGGTCGAGGTCGCGCAGCATCTGCGCGTTGCGGGCATTGGCGCCGGTACGTGGCGCCAGATCGATGATCGCCTCGAACACGCGGTGCGCCAGCACGCGGTCGAGCCGCGCCGCCGCCCGGATCAGCAGGCGTGCGCGCACCGCATCGAACACCACCATCGTCGACAGAGCGATCAGCAATCCGATCGACAGGCTGACCAGCGTCGGAATGCTCCCGCTCGGGATCACCCGGTTGTAAACTTCGACCAGATAGAGCGGCGAGGCGAGGAACAGGATGTTGACCCCGCCGCTGAAGATCGCCGCGGTCCAGATCAGCCGCTTGCACTGCCTGAGCGCCGAGGCGAACTCGTCGCCGCGCGTCAGTTCGGCGGCACGCGCCGCGCTGTCGAGCGCGACGACTTCCGCCTGCGCGACGGTGGCGGCGTCCTGCGCCTGACGAACATCGGCGGGGGTCGTGATGCTCATGCGTTCATCCTAAACCATGGCCACCGAACAGGTCCGGACCGTCATCGTGGCTTGCACCGTCGTGATCGCCCAGCAGCGGGGCGACCTCGCTGACGTCGCCGATCAGATCGTCGATCACGCTGGACGACGGTTCTTCCGGAGAAGCGGTGCCCGGCGCGATCACGTCGAACGCATCGGCATTCGCTACCATACCGACAAGGGTCTGGACCCCACCCTCCGGATCACTGCCGCCCAGCGCTTCGCCGGCAACGGCAGTAACTGCCTCCGCCGCCGGTTGCGCCACAAGGCCCGCAGGCTGGACAGCATCGACGATCGGGGCAGCGGCGGGCGCCGCAGCCGCCGTAACGGGGCTGACCGTTTCGGTTACGGCAGCGACCGCAGGTGCAGCGGCGTTCACTACCGGCGCCACAGCATCGACGACGGGATCGACTGCCGGGGTTACCGCAGCCACCACCGGCGCCGCAGTCTCCACCGTCGCGCCCAGCGCCGTTCCGACCGGTGCGGCGACGCCAGCGATGGTTGAGACTGCGGGCGCGGCAATCGCGGCAACACCCCCGGTCACCGGCGCAACGGTGTCCGCAACGTCTGCAACTACCGGGGTGACGCTGTCGGTTACCGGCGCGAGGACGGGATCGACCGCGTCCACGGCGTCGGCGACACCAGTAACGAGTGGATCGACCACATCGTCCGTCACCGGCATCGCGGCATCGGCAAGATCGCTCACCACGCCCGCGATCGGCGCAACCGTTGCGGTCAGCGTACCGATCTGTGGTACCAGCTGATCCAGCGTCGGCGCATCGAAGCCGCCGCCGGCTGGCGCCATCGGGTTGGGCGCCGCGTCGATCGTCGCGGCCGACGGCGTGGGAATAGAATGGGCGAGACCCAGCGCGGCGAGGCCGGCCATGACTAGTCCGCCGCTCGACACCGCTGTGGGAACGAGGTCGTCCAGCGTGGGGGCGGAACTGTCGGGGGTCGCCGCGGCGGGGAACGAGGACGTGGCAGCGCTCAAAAGGGCGCCTCCGTCGTCGTTGCGCGCGGCAGGAATTTCGTCGATCGAACCGGCCGGCGAGAAGGTCGCAGCAGCAGCGGTTGCGGGCGCCGCCTGCGCGGTGCCATTTCCGGCAGGGGCGGCGATGCTGACATGGCCGTTCACCGCCTGCTCGCGGGCAAAGGTCACGCCGGGGGTCGGCTGTCCGCCGAACAAGCTGAAATCGCCGGTGGCACCGCCCAGCAGTCGATTATCGGGGCGAAGCAGCAGATCGGCGATCATGATTCCCGTCCAGGCAAAGGAAAAGGGGCGGACAATAATGTCCGCCCCCGTTCGGAAAGGAATTACTCGGTCGTCTGGTCGTTCGAGCTGAACGAGTCGGTCACCGAGCTGAGCAGACCATCGGTCGACGTGTCGAGCCCGAGGCTGTTGTCATTCTGCTGTGCAGAGACGTTGCCATCCTCGTCCTCGTTGTAGCTCGACTGCGACGAACTGGCGTCGAGGCCCAGCGTCGTGTTCAGATCACCCACGACATCCGACGAGTCGGCTGCGCTGTTGCTGGTGCTCGATTCGTCGTTGCCGCCGAAGATGTTGGTCAGTCCAGCCATGATACGCTCCTATGGTTTCGATCGCGAAGATCGTCACGATCTTTGCGATCGTAGAAGTATAACCATCGCCGACCTTGCGCCGTTCCGGTACACTTTTGCCTCATCGCAACCATGTAGGACGATGTTTTCGCTAATACGCCATCGAAACGATCGTTGATTTACCGTTGATTGTTGCGTTGCAATGTAATCTAAATCTATTGCATTCTAACGCGGCAATCGGGACGTCGGGGCACCATGGCGGCGCGATCGGGCACCGTTCTGGGTCATTCAGGGACCGGATCTTACGGGATCACGCGATAGGCGGTGGGATCGACGCCGAATTTGGCGCGGAACGCCCGCGAAAAATAGGATCGGCTGACGAACCCGACGCTCGCCGCGACGGCCTTTACCGGCAGGCTGGTCGACCGGAGCAACGTCGCCGCCTCGCCCAGCCGCTGGCCGAGCACGAAGTCCATCGGCCCTGTGCCATAGGTCGCGGTAAAGTGGCGGGAAAAGGTCGACCGGCTCATGCCCGCCGCCTGCGCCAGCGAATCCACGCTATGGTCCGCGCCGGGGCTCGCCACGACCCGGGCGACCGCGCGCGCCAGCGGTGCGGTGGCGTCGGCACTCGCCAACAGGTTGCCGCTGCTTGCCGCGCGCACGGCATAGACGATGCACGCGCTCAGCATCGCTTCGGCCAGTGCCATGCTGCCGGCCAGCGGATCGGCGACTTCGTTGCGCAGCAGGGCCAGCGCCTGACGCGCGCAACGATCGGTCGCAAGCGTCAGGACCATTGGAGCGCTGAGCGTCGCCTGCGTCGTACCGCCGACCCGGCCCGCGGCGACGGTTACCGCCGCTTCGCCGTCGTGCCGGGCATCGGCGACCAGCCAGCCCTGGCGCCGCGCCGCGATGGCCGCACCATCGACGACCCGGTCGTGTCGTGCCGTACCGGCAGGCGATAGCTGTGTGGCCCAACCCGCCGGTACCAACACCAGCTGGCCCGACCGCGCGCGGGCATCGCCGCTATCGGAATGCAGCTTGAGCGTACCGCCAAGCACGAGGAAGGCGGCAACCCCGGCAACGGGCGGGGTGATCATCCGCACGCCGTTGCCGATCTCGCACAGGGTGAACCCCAACGCCCCGGCATCGATCGCACCCAGCAGCGCGGCGCGTGCCGGTTCGACGGACACGGTGGCAACGACAGCTGGCGGTGTGGCGATCAAGTGGTTCCAACCCCTTGCAAACACGCAAGCCTATGGAACCACCCGGGTTTTTACTCGGTTCCCCACCCGTACGCTGCGTACGGGCAGACGCGACCGGCTGGCTCAGGCAGCGGCGGCACGCTGCGCGCTGGCGACCTCGCGTTCTGCCTGGAAGAAGCCATAGGCGGGCACCGCCTCGCCCTCGCGGTCATCGATATCGGCCCAACGCTCGATCACCCGGTCGCCCGCGCCTTCGTCGTGACCAATATAGGTACCATTGGTCAGCGTGACGTTGGCGGTCGCGAAATGCCCGGCGCCGGCGCACAGGATCGCCCGCGTCGGCGCCTGTTCGCCGGTCAATGCCAGCAGGCCGTTGCTGACCAGCGCCGGGTCGAGCCGCGACAGGCTTTCATCGGGCAGCACACCATGCGTCATCGCCGTCGCGGCGGTCGGGGCCAGCGCGTTGACGCGGATGCCGTATTTCGCGCCCTCGATCGCCAGCGTCTGCATGAGGCCGACCAGCGCCATCTTGGCCGCGCCGTAATTGGCCTGCCCGAAATTGCCGTAGAGTCCGGACGACGACGTGGTCATCACGATCCGCCCATAGTGCCGCTCGCGCATCGGCTCCCACACCGCCTTCGAACAGATCGCCGCACCGATCAGGTGGACGTCGACCACCTTGCGGAAATCGTCGATCGTCATCTTGGCAAAGCTCTTGTCGCGCAGGATGCCGGCATTGTTGACGAGGATGTCGATCCGTCCCCACCGCGCCAGTACCGCCGCCACCCCGGCCTCGATCGCCGCTTCGTCGGTGACCGACGCGGGCAACGCCATCGCTTCGCCACCCGCCGCCTCGATCTCGCGCACGACCGTTTGCGCCTGTTCCGCCGAGACGTCGTTGACCACGATCCGCGCGCCGTGGCGGGCGAGGAACAGCGCGTGCGTCCGGCCCAGCCCGCCGCCCGATCCGGTGACGATCGCGACACGATCCTGAAGTTGCATCATCTCATCCTTGTTGAAAGTCATTGGCCATGCTCGGCACGCAGCCGCAGCTTGTCGATCTTGCCGGTGGCGGCCAGCGGCATCGCCGGCAGGCGCACCACCGCATCGGGAATCCACCACGGCGCCACCCGCCCGCGCAGCGCGCCCAGCAGCGCGTCGTCGCGAATGTCCTCCCCGTCGCGCAGCTCGACGACCAGGATCGGCCGCTCGCCCCATCTGACGTCGCTGCGCCCGATCACCGCCGCCATCGACACCTGCGGCAGCGCACCGACCACGCCTTCGATCTCCGCCGGATTGATCCATTCGCCGCCCGATTTGATCAGGTCCTTGGCCCGGCCGGTGATGGTCAGGTCGCCATCGCGACCGATCCGCGCCAGATCGCCGGTCGCGAACCATCCCGTCGCATCGGTTGCCGGTTCGACCTGCCCGAAATAGCGTTCGACCACCGCCGCACCGCGGACCCGCAAATGCCCCTCGACCTCGCGCTGTTCGGGAAGCGCTATGCCATCGGCATCGGTCAGCAACAGGTCGATGCCGATGGCTGGCCGCCCGGAGGACGACGCCTCGCGCTCCGCCATTCCGGGCGGGGCGAAGGTGCCGGCAGGCGACAGCTCGGTCATGCCCCAGCTGGTCTGCACCGTGACGCCCAGCCGCCGCTCCAGCCGTTCCATCAACGCGGGCGGCATCGGCGCCCCGCCGACGATGACGCGCTTCAGGCTCGGCACGTCGTCACCGGTCTGATCGAGATGCTCGACCAGCCCCAGCCACACCGTCGGCACGCCGACCGCGATCGTCACGCCTTCGACAGCGATCAACCGGGCAAGGTTCGCCCCGTCGGTCGCGCGTCCCGGCAGTACCAATGTCGCGCCGACCGCCGGCACCGCAAAGGGCAGTCCCCACGCATTGGCATGGAACATCGGCACCGCCGCCAGCACCCGGTCGGTGGCGGTAATCGCCATCACATCGGCCTGCAAACTGCGCAGCGTGTGCAGGAAGCAGGCGCGGTGAGTGTACGTCACGCCCTTGGGCCGCCCGGTCGTGCCCGACGTGAAACACAGCCCCGACGGCGTGCGCTCATCGAACCCGCCCCATGCCGCCGCCACGTCCGGTTCGACCAACGTGTCGAGCGTGTCGACCGCCGCCGCCCCGTCGATCGACAGCAGCATCGGCGGCACATCAAGCAACGCCAGCACGTCCTGCGCCAACGGGATCAGGTCGGCACTCGCCACCACGATCCGTGCCTGCGACTGCCCCAGCATGTCGGCCAGCTGCGCCGCCGTCAGCCGCGGGTTGAGCGTATGGCACGCCGCCCCGATCCCCATGATCGCATACCATGTCTCGACATGCGCCTGGCTGTTCCACGCCAGCGTCGCGACATGATCGCCGACGCCGATCCCTTGCGCGACCAGCGCCGCCGAAATCGCCCGCGCCCGCATTTCCAGATCAGCATAGCCGATCCGCTGCGTCGTGCCGTCGGGCGCGGCGGTGACCACCCCGGCGGTCGGATGCCATTTCCCGGCATGGGTCAGGAACCGGTCCAGCGTCAGCGCGAAATCCTGCATCGCGCCGGGTGTCGGGGCGTGGGTCACTGGCAGCCCCCCGCCTTGGCCAGCACCGGCGAAGCGACGCCGACATTCCAGTTCCACGGCTGATCGCCCGCCGCCCGCCGCCGACACGTCGCCGCCTCGTGCAGCGCATACATGTTGGGGAGCAGATAGGCGCCGGGACGCGGCTCGCCGGCAAACGCCATGTAATTTGCGCCGTCACCATAGGGTGCCCATGCCGGCGCGCGATCGGCACGCGGCACCCCGGTCTTCGCGAACGACGTCCAGTACCCGATCATCGCCGCCGACAGCGCGCGCTCGCGCGGGGTATCGGGAACCGCCGGCCAATAGGGCGGCATCTGTCGCGCGGTGCCGAAGACATAGGGGATTTCGGCGGCATGGAAGGCGTGCAGCCCGTTATCGTCCGCCGCCGGATAGCCATGGTCGAAATAATAGAGATAGGCGTTCTGCCCGACCGCCGTCTGGCGCAGCGCGAGCCGGGTCGACGTCCAGCCATACATCGCATCGCGCGTCGTCGCGAGCATCGACTCCGCCATCGTCTCGGCCGGGTACAGCTTCAGGAAGGTTGGGGCGAGGTCGCCATAGCGCGCCCGGATCGTCGCGACATAAGCTTGCGCGTCGGCAGGCGCCGGCGGCAACAGGAAGCGCAGCGACCGGATTTCACCGGCGTTGAACCCGGTCAGGATCGGCACCCGCGCCTGCTCGCCCCGATCGAACGTATCGACCAGTTGCCGGCGCAGCCACACGCCATCGACGCTGCCCCACGGGATATAGCCGGCTGCAGCCGCCTTCTGCACCAGCGTCGCCGCCGGCATCGCGCGCAAGGCAGCGAGGTCGATCGCTCCGGCAGCGGCGGCAACGCGCGTACCCTCTGCCTCCGCCGAGGGCGTACCGTTGGTGGTCGTCCGCAACTCAGGCGTCGAGATCATATAGGCGCTCTGGGCGATCGCCTTGTGGAACAGCCCGCGCGCCTGCGGCGATGCCATCAGGTACATCGTGCTGAGCGCACCCGCCGATTCCCCGGCCAGCGTCACCTTGGCAGGATCGCCCCCGAACCCGGCGATGTTGCGCTGGACCCAGCGCAGCGCCGCGACCTGATCCATCAGTCCGTAATTGCCCGAAATGCGCTGATCGTTCTCTGCGCTCAGCGCCGGATGGGCGAGATAGCCGAGCACGCCGAGGCGGTAGTTGATCGACACGACCACCAGCCCCTGTTCGGCGAGTTTCCGCCCGTCGAACATCGATTCATGGCCGTACCCCGCGATCAACGATCCGCCATGGACCCATACGAACACCGGATAGGTGCCGGGCTTGCGCGGGCGCCAGACATTGAGCGCGAGGCAGTCCTCGCTCATCCGGCGCGGCGGGTCGGCATAGATGCTGCCCATACGCGGCGCCGGCTGGACGCAGGCATCGGCGAACTCGGTCGCCTTGCGCACGTCGCGCCAGTCGGTGGCAGGCACCGGCGGCCTCCAGCGCAGGTCGCCGACCGGCGCCTGGGCGAAGGGGATACCACGAAACACATCGGTCTCGCCGAGGCGTACGCCCTCGACCTTGCCGACCGGCAGCGTCGCGACCGGACCGGGGGCGGCGATCGCCTGCCCATGGCCGGCCAGCACGGCCAGTGCCGCGCCGAATATCCAAGCACGGATCATTGCACGTCTCCGGTTTCCTTGGCGATCGCCCGGCCGAGCGCGAAGAACAGCAGCACGGCGACGGCGTAGAAGGGCAGCAGCGTGTAGAACGCCATCTGCAGCGGCCGGGCATAGCCCGCAGTCCCGAACCAGTCGCTCGCAGCACCCAGATAGGTCGGGCCCAGCCCCAGTCCGATCAGGTTCATCACCAGCAGCAGCAGCGCACCGGCCATCACCCGCTGCGCCGGCGCCACCGATTCCTGCACCAGCGCAACGGCGGGCGAGAGGTAGAAATAGTTCAGCCCCATCGGCAGGATGAGCAACAGCATCGCCAGCGGCCAGCCCGGCGCGGCAATGAAGCCGGCAAAGAACGGCGCGGCGACGATCAGCGCGAACGCAGGGATATAGGCATAGGCCCGCCGGTCGCGCGGCACGAAGCGGTCGACCATCCGCCCGGCGATGAAGATGCCGCCGCCCATCGATACCAGCACCAGCAGCGCGTACCAGATCGCGACCTCGTTCAACGTCATCCCCTTTTCCTCCATCAGGAACAGGGTGGTGAAATTGGCCGCGGCATAGGTGATGAACTGGTTGGCGCCGGTGGCGAGCGCGGTCAGCAGCAGCACGCGGCGCGTGAAGAACATGCGGAAGGTCGGCCAGAACGGCGCGCGCTCGACGACCGTGATAGTGGCTACGTCCAGCCCGCCGCGCTTGGGCTCGCGCACCGTCAGGAATACGATGACCGCGGTGGCGACGCCGACGATGCCCAGCACCATGAACGCGTCGCGCCAGCTATAGGCAGCGGCGATCGACGCACCGAACGCCACGCCCAGCGCGTTGCCGATCGGCGGCCCCAGATTGTAGAGACCCAGCGCCGTGCCGCGCGTGCCGGGGCGGAAATAGTCGGAGATGATCGCGTAGGATGGCGGCACGCCGCCCGCCTCGCCCACCCCGACCAGCATCCGCGCGCCCGCCAGCTGGCCGTAGTTGCCCGCCAGCCCGCAGGCGGCGGTCGCCGCACTCCACAGCGCGCAGGCAAACGCGACGACCCGCACCCGGTTGCTGCGATCGGCGAACCACGCGACCGGGATCGACAGCACGCAGTAGAACAGCGCGAAATACAGTCCGCTGATCAGCCCGATCTGGCCATGGGTCAGCCCCAGCTCGTCGCGGATCGGCTTCGCCAGGATCGCCAGCAACTGCCGGTCGAGGAAGTTCAGCACATAGACGAAGCACAATATGGCAAGGACGAACCACGCGCGGCGGCTCGTGGGCGGGGCGGCACCGGCCGCTGGCGCGATCGTCGCCATCGCTTAGATGCCCTTCGCCAGACGGATACCGATCGTGCGCGGGCGCAGCGTGCCGAACCGGCTAGCAAAGAACGCTTCGGGGTGGATGTACGTCACCGAATGATCGTCGGTCAGGTTCTCGACGTACAACTGCCCGAACCAGTCGCCATGGCGCAACCCGACGCTGGCGTTCAGGTTCACATATTCATCGGTTTCGCCAAAGGTCGGCAGGCGCGCGCGCGGATTGCCCGGCACGTTGGGGAACGAGCTGTTGAACGACCCGACATATTGCGCATTCACCGCGAAGTTGGCGTTCCAGTCGGGCTTCAGATCGAAGCCATAGGTGATCGACGACGATCCCTGCAACCGCGGCGCCGACAGCCGGTGGCCGATCACCGCACCCGAAATCGCGGCCTCTGCGGCGGTCAGTTCGGTGATCTTGGCATCGTTATAGGCGGCGTTCAGCCCCAGCACCAGGCCGGTGGTCGGAACAACCGCCATCTCGACCTCGAACCCCTTGCTGCGCGCCGCGCCAACATTGGTGGCAAACTGCACCGCATCCGAGATGCGATTGGCCTGCACCTGGATGTTGCTCCAGTCGATGACATAGGCGGCGGCGTTGATCGTCACCCGTCCGTCGAGCCACCGCCCCTTCGCGCCAACTTCATAACTTTTCAGGTCGTCCGACGACGCCCCGTCGGGGATCACTACGTCGGCCGGGTTGATCGTGCTGACCCGTCCGGCAAAGGCGTTGATGACCGGTCCGCGATAGCCGGTCGCGAAGGTCGCATAGGTCGTGATGTGGTCGACCGGCTTGAAGCTCGCGCTCAGCTTGTACGACGGCTTCGACCCGCGCGCCTCGCGCCCTTCCGCCGCCTGATACGGCGTCAGCGTCAACGGTCCGCGCCGCCCGGTCAGCGCCGCGACGAAATAGTCGCTGTTGTAGCCCCCCGCCTCGGTAAAGCCCTGCGCCGTGATCCGGCCATAGCGCAGGCCGCCGGTCAGCCAGAATTGAGGCGAGAAGCGATACGTCACCTCGCCGAACCCCGCCAGTTCGCGGTTGAACTGATGGGTATACTGCTTCTGATAATATTGATCGGGCAGCCCGGTGATCCCCCGCGCCTGCAGGAACGGCAACGACGAGCGGTAGAAGAAATCGACGTCGCGCCGACGGTCGAGATAGAAGCCGCCGACGACGAACTGCAACGGCCCCTCGAACGTCGAGGCAAGGCGCGTTTCCTGCACGAACACCTTGTCATAGGCATTCGCATCGAGCCCGAACGCGATCGCCCCGCCGAAGGTGTTGGCCAGATCGGCATAGAATTTCTGGTCGAAATCCGAATAGGTGCTCGAACTGGTCAGCCGCGCGAAATCGAAGTCGTAGTCGATCGTCGCGTTCAGGATGGTCTGCACGCCGGTAAAGCGGTCGGGCTGGTCCGACACGCGCTTTTCACGCCCCAGCGACGGGCTGGTCAGCGACGAATCCTTGGGATCGCTATTCTCGTACGACGCGAGCAGCCGCACCGACAGCCGGTCGGTCGGCCGTCCCAGCAGGATCACGCGCCCGCCATAGTCGATCAGCGTGTTCGAATTCTTCACGCCGGTCCCGACATTGTCGAGATAGCCTTCCTCGTCGCGATAGAAGCCGACCGCGCGCAGCGCGAGCTTGTCCTCGACGATCGGCACGTTGACCATCGCATTGTAGCGCTGGCGAAAGCTGTCCTTGCCGGTCAGTCCGAGGTCGACGACCGCCGCGGTATCGAAATTCCGGAGGTTCGGGCTCTTGGTCAGGATGCGCATCGCGCCCGACAGCGAACCCGATCCGAACAGCGTTCCCTGTGGCCCGCGCAGGAATTCGACGCGCTCGACGTCGAACAGGTTCGGATCGACCACCGTCGTATTGCCGATCGTCGAGACCGGCAGTTCGTCGATATAGACCGCGACCGTGCTCTGCAGGTTCGCGCCATAACCGTTGGTGGCGATGCCGCGCACGGTGAAGTTGTTGAAATTCTGGGTCGGGCGATTGAGCACCACACCCGGCGTCTCGCGTGCGATACCTTCGAAGCCGACGATCCCTTCGCGGGTCATCTCGCCCTGCTGGAACGCCGTGACGCTGATCGGCACGTCTTGGATGCGTTCTTCACGGCGGGTCGCGGTGACGACGATCTCGTCGGTCGGGCTCTCGGTCGCCCCACGGTCGCGGTGCGGCTCCTGCCCCGACTGGTCCGACGTCCGCTCGGCCGGCGGAGTCGCGACGTCCTGTGCAAAGGCCGACGATACCGACATCACCGCCAGCGCGCCGGCGCACACCGACGCAGAATAGGAAACCCGCATGCTCACTCTCCTGAGCGAAGCCGGCTGTTCGCGCCGGTCCTCGATCCCCGGATCATTGCAGGTTCCGGGGCGATGTCAACACTCACTATCGCGAGCGTTAGTATTATTTTCAGTTAGGGACAGGTGGTGGCGAGGATCGAAACCTCAACGTCACCGGACTTGATCCCAAGTCCCGCTTCTTCTTCCGACCGCCATGGAAAGCGGGACCCCGGATCAGGTCCGGAGTGACGACGACACGGGGGAAGAATCCGCGGCACCCCCTGCGCAGATCGACCGGAACCCGGCGGCCATGAACCGCGCCATCCGCTGCTTCACCGCGACGAAGTCCTCCGACCGGCACAGCCCGCCCGACAATTTGTCGATCCGCCCCGTCCGCGCCAGCGTCAGCATCAACGACCCGGTGACGAAGTGATAGCCCCAGAAAATGTCGGTCCGGCTGCATTCGGGCATCGCCCGCTGGAGAATATCGACCAGCCGCAACACGACCGGATCGAAATAATCGTCCATCATCTCGGCACCCCATTCGGGGGTATTCGCGACCTGTGCGCCCAATGCCGCATAGTTGCGCCACCCCTCCCCGCCCTGAATATACAGGTCGAGATCGGTGTCGAGGAACGCCTGCAACACCCCTTCGACGGTCGGCGCATCGCCCGCGGCGCGTTCATATTCCTCCAGCGCGCGCATCCGCGTCTCGCTGGTCACCACCGCGCGACGGGCGAAGACCTGATCGAACAGCTCCTTCTTGTCGCGGAAATAATAGCTCAGCAGCGTCCGGTGCACGCCGATCCGTGCTGCGACATCGGCCAGCGTCACGCCGTACAGCCCGTGTTTCGAGAACAGTTCCTCGGCGACGTCGAGAATCTGTTCGATCATCTCGGCGCGCTGTTCGGCCTTGCGCGAGGCGCGCTTGGTCGCGGCGGGGGTTTTGGCGGTCGTCACGCCTGCGTCCTGTCAGCAGCGACGATCCGTCGTCAAGAACCGATCGGATCGCCGCCGCTTCGCCCTCACCGCGGTTTGCGCTCGGATGCAGTCACGTCGCGCGCCGCACGGAACTCGCTGTCCGACGACCAGTTCGGCCAGACCGGCTGGTCGGCCAGCCGCCGCCCGACCGCGTACAGGATGCCCAGGTCGCTCGCCACGCTGCCGGTATCCCATTTCGGATCGTACTCGTCGGCGGGCTGGTGATATTTGTCGCGGGTATAGGCGTCGGCCAGCTGCTTGCCGCGCGCCGTGCCGCCGACGACCAGGTCTTGCCCGGCGTCATAGGACACCGCCGGCACGCCGCGCTTGGCGAAGGGGAAGTGGTCGGAACGGTAGAAGCTTCCCGCTTCGGGCTTCGGATCGGGGGTATAGCGGCGGCCCTGCGTGCCCGCCGCCTCGGTCAGCATCGTCAGCAGGTCGAGCTTGGCATTGCCCGAAATGCTGAAATCGCGCGTCCTGGCGGCGGCGAACGGCCCGTCCATGTTGATGACCCCGGCGGTGGTCGCGAGCGGCCGGAGCGGATTGGCGGCGTAATATTCGGAGCCCAGCAGCCCCTTTTCCTCCGCCGTCACCGCAAGGAACAGCACCGACCGGTCGGGCTTGGGACCCGCGCCATAGGCCCGCGCCAGTTCGAGCAACGCCGCCACTCCCGACGCATTGTCGAGCGCGCCGTTATAGATACGGTCGCCCTTCGCATCGGGCTGCCCGATGCCCAGATGGTCCCAATGCGCCGAATAGATCACCGTTTCGTCGGGATGGCGCGTGCCCGGCAGCACCCCGGCGACGTTGTACGAGGTGATCACCTGGCTGTTCACCGCATAGCGCGCGTCGAGTGTCGATTTGAGCGGCATCGGCCGGAAATCGGCCCGCCGCGCCGCCGCCTTCGCCTGTTCGAAATCCAGCCCCGACCGCTTGAACAGCTGCACGGCCAGATCGCGCTGGATCCAGCCCTCCATCGCCGGGTGCGACGCGGTCGGGTCGCCGCGCACGATGTCGAACATCGTGTTGGTGTTCGAATTCTTGACCGTGGCCCAGCCATAGGACGCCGGCGCGCTTTCGTGCACGATCAGGATGCCCGCCGCGCCCTGCCGCGCCGCTTCCTCGTACTTGTACGTCCAGCGGCCGTAATAGGTCATCGCCTTGCCGCCGAACTTCCCCTCGCCGCCTTCGAAATCGGGGTCGTTGATCAGCACGACCATGATCTTGCCGCGCAGGTCGACGCCCTTGAAATCGTCCCATTGCCGCTCGGGCGCGCGCACGCCGTAGCCGACGAAGACCAGCGGCGCATCCGCGATCGCGACCGACTTCTGCCCGTTGAGCGCCGCGCGGACCGCAATCTCGTTCCCCTGCGTCAGCGCCTGCGTCTTGCCCCCGGTCTTGAGCGACAGCGTCGGGGTGCCGACGATATCGGCCTTCAGCAACGGTACGTTCTGATACCAGCTGCCCTTGTCGCCCGCGGGCTGCAGTCCCGCCGCCTTCATCTGCTCGGCGATATAGGCGATGCTCTTTTCCTCGCCCGCCGTCGCCGGCCCGCGCCCTTCGAACGCATCACTCGACAGCGTCTGGATATCGCGCGAGATGCGTTTGACGTCGAAGGTCGGCGTGGCCGTCTGCGCCGACGCGGCGACCGCGGATACCGACAGCAACAGGGTCGACAGGAACAGGCGCTTCATCATCCGGGGCTCCGCATTGGTTTTCGCCAACCTGCCGCAGCCGGGGGCCGGCGGCAATGGCTGCAGGGGCGACGGTCCGTTTCGGCCCGGCGTCACATCCGGCGACACGTATCCACCCGCCAGCGCCGGTTCCGCCGAACCGTGCGGCACCGCCACTGGGCGCCGCTCTCGCCCAGAAACTTGCCGTGGAGCGGTTCGGCGTGCTGGGCGAAGTCGTGGAAATCGATGCGGTGATGCGCCAGCACCAGCACCCCGCCCGGCCGCAGCGCCGCTGCCACGTCCCGCGCGACCTGCCGCATGGCACGCGGCGACAGATAATAGAGCAGTTCCGCCACGACCACGACGTCGTAGCGCGCCCGCGGCAACCGGCCCGGTACCGCCAGCCGGATCGCCCGCGCCCGTGGCCGGTCCGCCAGCGCGCCCTGCACCAGCCGCGTGCCGTTCGCGGTCGCCTCGGTCGCGTCGAGCCGCAGCGCGCGCCCCGCCATCGCCACGCTGTTCGATCCGTTGCCCGCCGCCAGTTCCAGCACCCGCCCCCACGGCCCCGGCCCGATGCCGGTCAGGATCGCCTGCCGCTTGGCGGCTTCGTCACGGTCGTGGAAGGTGCGCCACGGATCGGGATCGGCGGCAAAGGTCGCCTCGAACCCGGCAAGGTCGATCGGCTTCATCGCCGCGCCTCGGCAAAGACTTCCTGCGGACGGCTGAACGCCGCGATCTGCCGCGCGGTCAGCGCGAAGCCCGCAGGGTCGTCGGTGATCCGCCCGGTCTGGGTACGATAGCTGCGGATCGCATGCCGTTTCATCAGCCGCTCCTGCCCGCTCAGCTGGATCGGTCGCGCGCCGGGCAGACGCTGTCCCGCCGGCCAGACCGGATAGGTCCGCCACCGCACGCCCGCCTGCCGCCGCGCCGCCGCCGCCGCGACGACGCGGTGGTCGGGATGGTCGTCCAGCAACGACGGGGTCAGCACCATCGCCGGGCGCGGCAAGCCCCGGACCGCTCGCGCGACCGCGCGATGCACCGCTCCGGCATGTTCGTACAGCGCGCCATCGGACAGGCCGAGGAAGCGCACATCCCCCGCCCCGATCCCGATCCTGCGCAACACCCGCCGGCTCTCGCGCTGCCGCTCGCGCACCAGTCGTCGCGTCGGCCAGCGCGCGCTGCCCCGATGCGATCCCGCCCCGTCGCTGACGATCATCACCCGCACCGTGACGCCGCGCCGCCGCAACCGCATCATCAGCGTGTGCGCGCCGATCGTCTCGTCGTCGGGATGCGGCGCGATCACCAGCAGCGCACGGATCACAGCGTCACCGTGAGCGTGCCGGCTGCCACCGCTGCGCCGACCTGCATCCGCTGCGCATCGGGGCCCGGCTGGCGCAGATAGACCGACAGGTCGGTGATCTTCGCAGCGAGCGGATGGTCGACGAACATCGCCGAGACCCCGACCGCCTCCTGCGCGACCAGCACCGCCTCGCCCCCCGCGGCATAGACCGCCGCGCGAGCGGCGGCGACCAACGGCAGTCGCGCCGACTCGTCACCGAACCATCCATCGGCGGCGCGTCGCACCGCATCGGCCGCCGCCATGCCCAGCGTGTACAGCCGCGCAAGCCGCCCCGCCTGATGCGGATCGTCGGCGCGGGCCGTCGCGACCAGATGATCGCGCGTCGCATCGACCAGTCCGGCGATCCCGCCTGCCTGCACCGCCGTGAAGCGCAACGCCCCGCCGCTGAACCACGGCTCGCGGATATAGTCGCCGGGCTGTCCGACATGGTCGCCGGGCGCGATCGCTTCGCCCGCCCAGCGCACCTGATGCGTATCCGACCGCTGCATGCCGACCACGCGCCAGAACGAACGATCGATCGCGGGCGGGGTGCGCGCCAGATCGAGCAGCAGCAACTGCCGCCCGCCCGCCACATCGACGCTGACCAGCGCATGGCTGAGGATGCCCGCGCCCGACGCGAAGCTCTTGCCCCCCGCCAGCCGCTCGCCCTCCAGCCGCAGCGGATCGCCGGGCAGGTCCGCATTCCACACGCCCAGCACCGCGCCGCGTAGGCGTTCGCGCTGCGCCGCGCTGCCATAGCGCGATACGATCTGCATCGCGTCGACATGCCCCTCGAACAGCCTCCCCAGCGGCAGGTCATCGCGCCCGACCGCGTACAGCGTCCGCAACAGGCGGAGCATTGCCACCGCATCCTGCGGGTCCGCCACCCCGTCCAGTTGTTCGCTGAGCGCTGCCAGCCGATCCCGCATCACGCTCACGCCGCCTTTCCAACGCTCGCGGTCAGCGCGCACAGCGTCGCCTCGGCAGTGAGGAACGGAACGTGGCGCATGCCGCCGGGCGGTACCGGCACGACCCGCATCGCAAACGCCTCCGCATTGGGGCAGTCGCGCGCCACCCCGATGACATGATCGAGCGTCAGGCCCAGCCGCGCCGCCAGCGGCTCGAACGCCTCGACCGCGAAACTCGCCCGCGCCAGCCCCTGCATCCGATATTGCCACAATTGGTCGGCGGGATGCGCGACGCCGACCCCGTCGAGCCCGCGCCGGTCGATCTCGTGCAGCACGGTCGCCAGCCCGCCCCGCGCGCGCCCGACCCGCCGGTCGGACGTGTGCACGATGCTCGCCGCATCGCGTCGCACCCGTAACCCGGCGCGTGCGGCATCGTCGACCAGCCGCGCATCCTCGCCACGCTCCACCGCCAGGAAGCCGCCGAGCGCCCGATAACTCGCCGCGCGCAGCCCCATATTCGCCCCGCTGGCATGATGATGGGGCCGCACCGCCTCCCACGGCACCGGGTCGACCTGCCGCCGCAGGGCAAACAACCGTGCGTAATACGCCTCGATCCGATCCTGTTCGGGCGCCCGGCCATGCCCGGCCCGCACCACATCGCCCGTCACCAGATCGGCACGCTCCAGCCCGGCGACCATCGCCATGATCCAGTCCTGTGCCGGCACGCTGTCCGCGTCGGTGCTCAGCAGGATCGCGCCCTGTCCCGCAGCATCGATCCCGTGCCGCATCGCGCGGTCGCGGGCGCGACCGGCGTTCGACGGTTCGCGATCGACCGAGGTCACGACCACCCGGTGCCGCGATCGCGCACGATAGATCGCGGCCAGCGCCGCGCTCGCATCCTCGCACCCGTCGAGCAACAGGCTGACGAAGACGGCCGTTTGCGCCGGGACGGTAAGCCGTTCCAGTGCATCGAACAATTGGGGCAGCCGCTTCGCTTCGTCGCGCGCCGGGATGCAAATCGCGATCGCGCCGCTACTCAAGCGCGCTTACCGCAACCGTCGATACCAATACTTCTCATCCCATTGCCCCCGTCCTGCGCGTGGAAAGCCCATCCCTGCACGATCGCGTAGACGCGACAACGAATGGCAACGTGTTCAGTTCAAGGGATTTTCGACAGCCGTTGCCGCGCGCTACGATCGCCGCTCGCCGCCTGCAGGAAGGACACCATCCGCCGGGTCGATATCGCCTGTCCCGACAGGATCATTCACAGCGAAGAGCCCGCGTTCCGCTTGCGCCGCCGTTCGCGACGCGCCAAGCACACGCGATGCGTATCGCGCTTTACGAACCGGAAATCGCCGGCAATGTCGGGGCCGTCCTGCGGCTGGGCGCCTGTCTGGGCGTTGCGGTCGACCTGATCGAGCCGCTGGGATTTGCGTGGGACGATCGTCGCGTGCGGCGGACGGCGATGGACTATATCGATCATGTTGCGGTGACGCGCCACGCCGATTTCGCCGCGTTCCGGGCCACCACCGGCACCGCGCGCACGATCCTGTTCACGACCAAGGCCACGCAATCGGCCTATGACTTTGCCTTTGCCGCCGACGACATATTGCTGTTCGGCAAGGAGAGCGCCGGCGTGCCGACCGACGTCGCTGCTGTATGCGATGTAGCGTTGAAGCTGCCAATCATGGCCGAGGTCCGCTCGATGAACCTCGCCACCGCCGCCGCCCTCGCGCTGGGCGAGGCGTTGCGACAGACGGGGTCGTTGCCAGGTCAGGGTTGATCGACATCCTATAAAGCCGAATGCAATGCAGGAGCGCGAGGCGCATTGCTTGCCACGCGTACCCCCGCACCTCTACGTCATCCCGCGGTCTTGGCCAGTTCGACCGCATAGATGTGCGTCGCGCCCTCGAAATTGCCGCGGAATACCGCCCATTTGCCGTCGGGGGTAAAGGTCATGTTGGGTTCGAGGCGATAGTCGTGACGGCGCATGTCGACCAGTTTCTCGACCTTCAGCGTCCCCGGCACGATCAGCCGGTCGGCATTCGCCGCATGGATATCGGCGACGTCGGGAATCGCCTGCGGCGTGAAGAGGTAGAGATATTTGCCGTCCGGGGCGTGCGCGACCATTTCGTTGTCGCCGCCGTCGCCGGAGAAGCGGCGGCCGTCGCGCAGCTGGTTGTAGTGGACCGACCATTGGTTGCGATCGACCTTGTACCAGTGCCGCCGCCCGGTCGCGAGGTCGACGCCGGCCAACCAGAACACCTCGCCGCGCGGGGTCTGCAGATCGTACCAGACGGTCTTGCCGTCCATCGAGAAGAACTCGTGCCCCGCGATCTCCATGTTCATCGTGCGGGTGTGGAGCAGGCGCTTGCCCGTACCGTCGGTGCGGATCGCCCAGATGCGGTCGACCTTGTGCCACGGCCCCTCGTGGCAATAGAGGATTTGCTGCGGATCGGTGGGTGAGAACTGGATATGGTTCAGCCAGTCGGTCGAGGCGGTGACGACGCGGCGCTGCCCGGTGCGCAGGTCGATGGTGAAGATCTCCATCGGTATCCCCGCCTCCAGCCGTTCGTTCAGCCGGCGCTCCTTCGCCTCGGCAAAGCTGTAGGGGGTGCCGTCGGCGCGGGTCGCGCGGTAATCGGCCTCGCCCGGTCCGACGACGCGGCCGGGCGTGTGGCGCTGGTCCTGCCGCGTGCCGTCGGGGCGGAGCGCCCCCTCGCCCAGCGCCACCTGTCCCAGCAGCAGCGTCTCGTCGGCGTTGATCGATCCGATCGACCCGCCCGGCACGTCGGCGACCTTGCGGCTGCGTCCGCTGTCGATGTCGACCGCGAAGACCGACGACGGCCCGCTGCCGTCGTTGCGCAGCTGCGTCGCGTAATAGGCGGTGCGGGTGCGGCGTCCGGTGAACAGCAGCGTGATCCCCTTCCCCGACACCAGCGGTTTCAGCTCCCAGCTCTTCAGGTCGACGGTGGCGATGCCGCCGGGGACGCTGACAACCATGCGATCGCCCTGCGGCGTATAGCTGTTCTGGTGGAAATACAGGCTTGTGCTGTCGGCCTGCGTGCTGATGCGGACCACGCGGTGGCCGGTCAGTTTGTCGACCCATTCCACCGTCGGACGCGCCAGCGACGGTGCGCTGCCGATTAGCACCGCCATCGCCGTCAAAAGGGTCGGTATCCGCATTGCAATCGTCCTCGACGCTTGTGGGTGTTCCACATAGTATGATATCGAACCACATATTGAGCATGACAGCCCGGCACGGACAAGCCCGGACGGTGCGAAAGGAGAGCGCAAGCGTGACATCCGCCCCGCCAGCCAAACGTCCCGTCCGGCTGATCAACTATCTCGCTTATGGTTCGAACGACGTGCTGGGCGCGGGGTCGATGGCGGTCATCTCCGGATGGGTGCTGATCTTCTACACCCAGTTCTGCGGGCTGACCGCCGGACAGGCGGCGATGATCTTCGCGGTCGCGCGTATCCTCGACGCGGTCGCATCGCCGTTGATCGGCTACATGTCCGATCATTTCGGCCATACCGCGCTTGGCCGGCGGTTCGGGCGGCGGCGGTTCTTCATCCTCGCGGCGATCCCGCTGCTTCCCAGCTTCGCGCTGATGTGGCTGCCGGGCATGTCGTTCTGGTATTATCTCGTCAGCTATGTCGGATTCGAGCTGGTCTACGCGATGGTCATCATCCCGTACGAGACGCTCGCCGCCGAAATGTCGTCGGATTACAAATCGAAGGCGAAGTTCGCCGGCTTCCGCATCCTGTTCGGACAGACCGCAGCGATCCTTGCCGGGTTCCTGCCGCTGTGGCTCATCAACTATCTCGGCCGCGACAGCGCATCGACCTTCTTCTACATGGGGCTGATCTTTGCCGCGCTGTTCATGGCGACCGCGGCGTTCCTGTATCGCTTCAGCTGGGAGCGCCCGTTGCCGGCGATGGTGGCGGGGCGGAACGGTGCCGGCGTCGGATCGGCATTTCGCGCCCTGTACCGCAACCTGTTCTCGACGATGCGCATCCGTGCGTTCCGGCTGCATCTCGGCATGTATCTGGGCGGCTATATCAGCCAGGATATCTTCAACGCCGCCTTCACCTTCTTCGTGATCTTCGCGCTGGCCGGCACGACCGCGATGGCGTCGGGGCTGCTCGGGACGATGTATATCGTGCAGTTCGTCGCGGTGGTCGTCGCGATCAACGTGGCGCTGCGCGCGTCGCCGGCCTTCGCCTACCGCGTGGCGGCGGTGCTGTTCGGACTCGGCGTGGTCGTGCTGCTGTCGCTGTGGAGCGGCGGCGTGACCGCGACCAGTCCGCTGATCTACCTCGCCATCGCGCTGGCTGGGCTGGGGCGCGGTGCGCTGAATTACATCCCGTGGGCGACCTATAACTACATGGCCGATGTCGACGAGATCGTGACCGGGCAGCGGCGCGAGGGGAGCTTTGCCGGGGTCATGACCTTCGTGCGCAAGGCGACGCAGGCAGCGGCGGTGGCTGGCGTGGGCCTGATCATCCAGGCGGGCGGCTTCGTCTCGGGCGCCACGACGCAGACGGCGCAGGCGGTGAACACGATCGCCGCATTGATGGGGATCGGGACGCTGGGCGTGCTGACGGCGGGCATCCTGGTGTCGCTGCGCTTCCGGCTCGACCCGACCACCCATGCGATCCTGATGGCCGAGATCGAACGGCTGCGCGCCTGCGATCCCGCCCCGCCCGAACCGCACAACAAGGCCGTAGTCGAGGATTTGTCGGGCTGGCGCTACGACCGGCTATGGGGCAACAACCCGGTGGCGGCGGCGAGCAGGGAGTAGGTCGCCCTCACTCCGGCTTCTTTTTCCCTCTCCCGCTGGGAGAGGGACGGAGGCGCACAGCGCCGGAAGGGTGAGGGTGATCCCGGACCTTAGAGCGTCAGGCCCAACCGATAAAGCCGGTTGGCATTCCCGGCGAACATCGCGCGGCGTTCGGCATCGGTAAAATCCGCGGTGATCGCATCATACGCGCTGAGCGTCGCGGCGAAGCTGCCGAACAGCCGGTCGGTCGGAAAGTCGCTGGCGACCATCGCCCGGTCGGTGCCGAACAGGTCGATTGCGGTCAGCACCAGTTCTCGCGCCTGTTCGAGCTCCCAGGGCCGGTGGGTGAAGCCGATCCCCGACAGCTTGATCGCGACATGGGGCAGCCTCGCGAGCGCGGCGAGGCCTTCGCGCCATTCGCCTTCCTCACCCGGAACGCACATGCCCATATGGTCGATCATCACCGGCGTTCCCGGATGACGTTCGATCAGGCGGGTAAGGCCGGGGAACTGGCCGGGATAGGCCTGCAGGTCGAAGCCCAGACCATATGCGGCCAGGCGGGCATACCCCCTGCCCCATGCCTCGTCCCGCGTCACGTCGCGCGGGGTATAAGTCCGGCGGGGGTCGGCGTGCCAGTTGACGATGTGGCGGATGCCGCGGACGTTCGGGTGCGCGGCATGGCGGCCAAGCAGCGTATCGACCTGCGGATCGGACAGGTCGGCGAAGGCGACGATCGCGTTCGGCATGCCGTCGCGGTCGGCCATCGCCTGTAGCCAGCGCGTTTCGTCGAGCGCGGCTTCGGGGGCGGCACCGGCATCGATATGCACGATACCGCGGACGTCCCATTCACCGGCGTCGGCGCGATAGTCGTCGAGGAGATAGGTGGTAGCGATCGGCTCGACCGAGCCGTTTGGGCCGTCATTGGCAAAGGGCGGCGTCAGCCACGGGTAGCGGATATGGTCGAGGTCCCACAGATGGACATGGGCGTCGATGAAGGGGAGTTTGGTCATCGTAATTACGTCCCATGCGTCCTGCCGCCCGTACCCCCTACCCGTTCGGTTCGAGAAGCTTCGAGCCTGTCGAGAAGCGTCTGTCGAGAACACCCTGTTTGAGGCACCCCTTCTCGACTACGGTTCTCGACAAGCTCGAACCTGCGCTCGAAGCAAACGGGTTTTGGGAGGGGGTAAACCTCAATACGTCGTCCGCCCCCCCGACGTGTCGAACACCGACCCCGTCGTGAAGCTGCATTCCTCGCTGGCCATGAAGCACACCATTGCCGCGCTTTCGTCGACTTCGCCCAGCCGCCCCATCGGGATCTTCGAACGCATGTAATCGACCTGGCTCTGCGGCAATTGCGCGAGGATCGGGCTTTCGAACGTCGCGGGGGTCAGCGCGTTGGCGATCACCCCCTTGCCGGCCAGTTCCTTGGCCAGCGACTTGGTGAAGCCGATCACCCCCGCCTTGGTCGCCGAATAGGCGCTGGCGTTGGGATTGCCTTCCTTGCCCGCGACCGAGGCGACGTTGACGATCCGGCCGTACCCGTTCGCCAGAAGATGCGGGACAACTGCGCGGTTGCAATAGAACAGCCCGTTCAGGTTGACGTTCACGACCTGCAGCCAACTGTCGATCGGAAACTCGTGCACCGGCACGGTCGCCCCGGTGATGCCGGCCGAACAGATCAGGACGTCGACCTTGCCCAACGCCTTCACGCTATCCTCGGCAGCGGCCGCGACCGCCGCTGCGTCGGATACGTCGAGGCGGACGCCGTGCAGCCCCTCACGCTGGCAGTTGTCCTCCAGCGCGGGGTTCATGTCCCACACCGATACCTGCCCGCCTTCTGCGACGATCCGCTCGGCGACGGCGAGGCCCAGCCCCGACGCGCCGCCGGTGATGATCGCGTTCCGTCCGGCGAACCGCCCCGAATAGGTGGTCATCCGAGCACCGCGTCGCCCAGGTTGCGCCATGCAACGACCTGCTGGTTCTGCTCACCCAGCCCGGCGATGCCCAGCTTCATGGTGTCGCCCGCCTTCAGGTAGATGGCGTTCGGCTTCTTGCCCTCACCGACGCCCGGCGGAGTCCCGGTGATCATCAGGTCGCCCGGATACAGCGTGATATATTCGCTGACATAGGAGATGAGTTCGGCGACGTCGAAGATCATGGTCTTCGTATTGCCGGTCTGCATCCGCTCGCCGTTTACGTCGAGGAACATGTCGAGGTCCTGATGGTCGCCCACCTCGTCCGGCGTGACCAGCCAAGGACCGACCGGGCAGAAGCTGTCATGGCCCTTGCCCTTCGACCACTGGCTGCCGCGCTGCTTCTGGTTGAAGCGTTCGGACACGTCGTTGGCGATCGCAAAGCCCGCGACATGCGAAAGCGCGTCCTCCTTCGACACGTAGCGCGCGGTCTTGCCGATCACGACGGCCAGTTCGACTTCCCAATCGGTATGGGTCGAATCCTTCGGGATCATCACCTCGTCATTGGGGCCGGTCAGCGACGACAGCGCCTTCATGAACATCATCGGTTCGGCCGGGACCGGCAGGTTCGATTCGGCGGCGTGGTCGGCATAGTTCAGCCCGATCGCGACGATCTTGCCGATACCCTTGACCGGCACGCCGTAGCGCTGTTCGCCCTGAACGGCGGGCAGGCTGTCCACATCGACGTTCAATCCGGCGATGCTGTCAACGGTGATGTCGTCGACCACGCCCGACAGGTCGCGGATCTGGCCGTTCGCATCGACGATGCCGGGCTTTTCATTGCCCTGGGTTCCGTAGCGGCAGAATTTCATGCGGTTTCTCTCAGTGTTCGAAGGGGCGGTGCATGGTCAGGTCGCGGTTCAGCTCGACCCCGAAGCCGGGCGCGTCGAGTTTGCTGGTCCGTATCCGGCCGTTCTCCGGAATCGGTTCGCCGATCAACTGCGGATGGAACATCGGCTGCACATGATCGGCCTCCGGCGCCATCATCAGATATTCGGCGAAGGGCGAATTGTGGCGGGTGACCACGAAGTGATAGCTGTAGACCGACGACCCGTGCGGCACGACCAACTTGCCGCGCGCATCGGCCAGCGCCGAAATCTTGAGCAATTCGGTGACGCCGCCGCACCAGCCGACATCGGGCTGGATGATGTCGCAACAATCCATCTCCAGCAACATACGGAAGCCCCAGCGGGTCGCTTCATGCTCCCCGGTGGTGACCAGCATCCCCTTGGGGGCATTGCGCTTCAGTTCGGCATAGCCCCAATAATCATCGGGGCTGACCGCCTCCTCGATCCATTTCAGGCCGTGTTCGTGCGCGGCATGGGCAAGACGCGTCGCATAATCGACGTCCAATGCCATCCAGCAATCCCACATCAGCCAGAAGTCCGGCCCGACGCGCGACCGCATCTCGGCGAGTTCGGCGATGTTCTTCCTGAGGCCCTCGACACCCTCGGCCGGGCCGTGGTGCAGCGGCATCTTGCCACCGATGAAGCCCATCTCCTTGGCTAGGTCGGGCCGCGCGCCGGTCGCGTAGAATTGCAGTTCGTCGCGCACCGCGCCGCCCAGCATCTGATACACCGGTTCGTCGCGCAGCTTGCCGAGCAGGTCCCACAGCGCGAGGTCAACGCCGGAAATGGCGTTCACCACCAATCCCTTGCGCCCATAATATTGGGTCGAGAAATACATCTGGTCCCAGATCTTCTCATATTCGGTCGGCGACCGGCCTTCGAGGAAGCGGGCAAGGTGCTTTTCGACGATGAAGCACGCCGGTTCGCCGCCCGTCGTGACCGCGAAGCCGATCGTGCCGTCCTCCGCCTCGATCTCGACGATCAGCGTGCCGAGCACGTTGATGCCGAAGCTCTGCCGCGACTGGCGATATTCGGGATAGCGGCTCATCGGCGTCGCGATGTGATCGTCGATCCAGTGATAGCCCTGCTGGTCGTGATAATCCGCCCCGCCGCCGCGCACGGTGAACGCGCGGACATGTTTGATCCTGGGAAGCGCCGCCTTCATTGCCACCACCTTACCTTTAGGCGGCCGGACCAGTGTCCGCCGCCGACTGTCGTCCGAAATCCCCATGGCCGCGTTCCATCATGTGGTATGGACCACGCGGCACAGGGTTTGAAACTGGTTGGAACCCCCGTGCGGGGAAAACCCGCGAACATCCGCTCCGACTGGTTTACTTTCTCACTTTATGGGATAGGATGCTACTAGATGAGACAGATACCGTCAAACGAAGAATCACCGGAAGGCACCGAACCAGAGGCCAAGGCTACGGCCAAGGTGCAGGGCAGCCAGACCCTCGTCCGCGGGCTCGATCTGCTCGACCAGGTGATCGACGGCCCGGTGAAGCTGGCCGAATTGTCGCAGCGCATGGGGCTGACGCGGTCGACCACCCACCGGCTGGCCAATGCATTGATCGATCGGGGTTTCCTGACCTTCCTGCCGCGCGAGGGCTATCTGCTGGGGCCCAAGCTGTTGCAGCTTGGCTTCCTAGCGCAAGGGCAGGCCGACATCGTCCAGATCGCGCGCCCGCGGATCGAGGAACTGGCGGCGCAGACCGAGGATACCGTCCATTTCGGTCGCCTCGACAGCAATCTGGCGCTGTATCTCGACAAGATTCCGGGGCGGCGGCGGGTCGATATCTCCAGCCGGATCGGCGATCGCCAACCGCTGTCGTCGACCGGCCTCGGCAAGGCGCTGCTGCTCGACGATCCCGAGGAACATTGGGTCGAGATTTTCGAGGCGGAGCATCCGCCGGGCACCCGCCGTCCCGACTTCGATACGTGGATGGAGCGTATGCGCGGCTATGTCGCGAACGGTCATGCGTACGATCTCGAAGAGAATGAGGATTTGATCCGCTGTGTCGCCGCGCCGGTGCGCGATGCGTCGGGCCGGATCGTCGGCGCGATCAGCGTGTCGAGCGCCGCGCAATATATGGACGACGCCCGGATGACGACGCTCAGCGTCGACGTCCGCAGCACCGCCGAACGGATCAGCCGCGATCTGGGCTGGTCCCCCGAAACACAGGCGCTGCAAAAACGCCGCAAACGATAGGGTCGAGGACGCGATGAAGCTATTGGAAGGCAAGACCGTATTGGTAACCGGCGCATCGACCGGCATCGGCCGCGCGGCGGCGATCGGCGCGGCGGAAGCTGGCGCGAACGTCGTCATCAACTATCACAGCCGCGATGCCGACGCCGATGCCTGCATCGCCGCGATCGAGGCGACCGGCCAGCGCGGGCTGGCGATCAAGGGCGACGTCGCCGAAGCGGCGACCGCCAGCGATTTCGTAGCAAGGGCGGTGGCCGAGTTCGGCCGGGTCGACGTGATGGTGTCGAATGCCGGCATCTGCCCATTCCACAGCTTCCTCGACATGCCGGCGGAAACGCTGGAGCGAACGCTGCGCGTCAACCTACACGGCGCCTATTATATGTGCCAGGCGGCGGCGCGGCAGATGGTTGAGCAGGGCGATGGCGGCGCGATCGTCGCGGTGTCGTCGATCTCGGCGCTGGTCGGCGGCGAGATGCAGACGCATTATACCCCGACCAAGGCGGGGGTGCATTCGCTGATGCAGTCGACCGCGATCGCGCTGGGGCGGCATGGCATCCGCTGCAATTCGGTGCTGCCGGGCACGATCCTGACCGAAATCAACAAGGACGACCTCGCCGACGAAGGAAAGCGCAAATACATGGAAAGCCGCGTGCCGCTCGGCCGGCTGGGCCAGCCTGAGGACATGGTCGGGCCGATCGTGTTCCTCGCTTCCGACATGGCGGCCTATGTCACCGGCGCGGCGCTGCTGGTCGATGGCGGCATGTTCGTGAACCTGCAGTGAGGAAGGTTGCGACGCTCCTTGCCCTGCTGGCGGCGACGCCGGCGGCGGCCGAAACCATCTTCATCGCCGGCGATTCCACCGCGCAGACCTACAAGCAGGACCGCTATCCGCAGACCGGCTGGGGTCAGATGCTGCCCTGCGGCCTGACCGGCGACGTAAAGGTCGAAAACCGCGCGATGGGCGGACGATCGACCAAGAGCTTCATCGCCGAGGGGCGGTGGGACAAGATCATGGCCGATATTAAACCCGGCGACGTCGTGCTGATCCAGTTCGGCCATAACGACGCCAGCCAGAACAAGCCCGAACGCTATGCCCCCGCTGCCACCCTCTACCGCGACAATCTGCTCAGGATGGTGTGGGAGACGAAGGGGCACGGTGCGACGCCGATCCTGATCACCCCGGTCACGCGGCGGTCGTTCGGGCCGAACGGCAAGACCAAGGCCGATTTCGCGGCATGGTCGGAGGTGGTACGCGATATCGCCGCGACGACGGGCACGCAGCTTATCGACCTCGAAGCATCGTCGCGAAGCTGGGTCGATGGCAAGGGGGTCGAACCTTCGAAGGCGCTGTTCCTCCACTATCCGGCGGGCCGCTGGCCGGGGTTCAAGAACGGCATCACCGACGACACCCATTTCAGCGAACTCGGCGCGCGCGGCGTGGCGGAACTGATCGCCGCCGATCTGGCGCGCACCGGCCTGCCGGTCGCGGCAAAGGTGGCGAAGGTGCGGCCCGACCTGACGCGGGCGACGCCGCTGGGAAGCACGGCATGTCGCTAGACCAGATCGCCCGCCGCACCCTGCTCGGCGCGAGCGTCGTGCTCGGCATCGCGACCACCCTACCCGCCTTCGCCCAGCCGGGCGCCACCCCCCTCGCCTTCCGCTCGATCTGGCCGGGCGCGGCACCCGGCGGCGGGAAGGTCACCGTTCCCGAACAGGAAATCCCGCGTTCGCCGACCGGACCGAAGGACGACACCGCCTTCCTCCACGTCCGCACTCCCACGCTGGCGCATATCGCGCCGGCCAAGCCCAATGGCGCAGCGATCCTGCTGATCCCCGGCGGCGGCTATCTGCGCGTCGCGATCGGCAATGGCGGGCGGGCGCTGCTGCAGTTCTTCGCCGACCGCGGCTATCACGCCTATCTGCTGAAATACCGCCTGCCCGGCGACCCGTGGGCCGCCGGTCCCGATGCGCCGTTACAGGACGCCCAGCGCGCGCTGCGCCTGATCAAGGCGGAGGCGAAGGCAAACGGCGTCGCCACCGGCCGGATCGGCGTCATGGGTTTTTCCGCCGGCGGGCACCTCGCGGCGATGCTCGCCTATCGCCGGGACGAGACCTATCGCGCGGTCGATGCCGCCGATGCCCAGCCACTTGGTGTGCGCGCCGCCGCCCTGCTCTATCCGGTCGCGCTGATGGGCGTTCCGGGCACGCACAAGGGATCGCAGGACCAGTTGCTGGGCGCCAGCCCGGCGCCGGACGTCGCCCTGCGCTATCGCACCGATGCCCGTATCGTGCCCGCCAGCCCGCCGACCTTCATCGCCCACGCGATCGACGACCGGGTGGTGAGCGTCGACAACGGCCTCGCCCTGCTCGCGGCACTACGCCGGGCGAAGGTACCGGCCGAGGCGTATCTGCCCGAGATCGGCGGCCACGGCTTCGGCGTCACACTGGACGGCAAGCCGGCGCCATGGACCGGGCTGTTCTTCGATTGGGCAAGGCGGCACGGGCTCTAGCGGTACCACGCGCACGACTTTCACTATGTCACCGGAACGACGCGGTTCACGCATACGTATTGCGCGTGACAAGCGTTCGACAATCGATACTGTCGGTCGCGACCCGCATCTAGGAACCTGCGTGACCCAGCCTGCCCTTCCCGTCGCCACCCCCACGCCGCCGCTCGCCGACGCCATCCTCGACACGCTGATCCATCGTATCGGCAAGGACCGTCAAGCCGCGCTGCCGCACGACTGGCTGGCGGCGACGATCCTGACGGTGCGCAACGACATCATCGAACGTTGGATGGCGTCGAGCAAGGAAGCACATGCCGCCGGGGCCAAGCGGGTCTATTATCTCAGCCTCGAATTCCTGATCGGCCGGCTGCTGCGCGATGCGATCGCGAACCTGTCGCGCACCGATGAAGTACGCGAGGCCCTGTCGTCGCTGGGCGTCGATCTCGCCGATCTGGAGGGCGAGGAGCCTGATGCCGCGCTCGGCAACGGCGGCCTCGGCCGGTTGGCCGCATGCTTCATGGAGAGCCTCGCCAGCCTCGACCTGCCGGCCTACGGCTATGGCATCCGGTATGTGAATGGTATGTTCCGGCAGCGGATAGACAACGGGTGGCAGGTCGAACTGCCCGAAAACTGGTTGCGGCACGGCAATCCGTGGGAGTTCGAACGCCGCGAGAGCGCGTACCGCATCGGCTTCGGCGGCGAAGTCGTCGGCGACGAGAATGGCGACATCCACTGGATGCCGGGCGAGAGCGTCGAGGCGATTGCGGTCGACACGCCGGTCATCGGCTGGCGCGGCGCGCGGGTGAATACGCTGCGGCTGTGGACTGCCCGCGCACGCGATCCGATCCGGCTCGACCGGTTCAACGCCGGCGACCATGAAGGCGCGCTGGCGGCGTCGGTCCGCGCCGATACGCTGGTCCGCGTGCTGTACCCGGCGGACTCGACCCCGGCGGGACAGGAACTGCGGCTGCGGCAGGAATATTTCTTCTCCTCCGCCTCGATCCAGGACATCGTCCGCCGCCACGTCCAGTATTTCGGCGACATCCGCACCCTGGCCGACAAGGCCGCGATCCAGCTCAACGACACCCATCCGGCGGTGTCGGTCGCCGAACTGATGCGCATCCTGATCGACGACCATGCGCTCGACTTCGACGGCGCGTGGACGATCACCAAGGCGACGTTCGGCTATACCAACCACACGCTGCTGCCCGAGGCGCTGGAAAGTTGGCCGCTGCCGTTGTTCGAACGCCTGCTGCCGCGCCACATGCAGATCGTCTATGCGATCAACGCGAAGGTGCTGCGCGAGGCGCGGACCCAGGGACAGGACGACCGCGCCATCGCCGCGATCAGCCTGATCGACGAAGGCGGTGAGCGGCGGGTGCGGATGGCGAACCTCGCCTTCACCGGCAGCCACAGCGTCAACGGCGTCGCCGCGCTGCATACCGACCTGATGAAGCAGACGGTGTTCGCCGACCTGCACCGGCTCTATCCCGACCGGATCAACAACAAGACCAACGGCATCACCCCGCGCCGCTGGCTGTTCGAAAGCAATCCGGGGCTGACGTCGCTGATCCGCGAGGCGATCGGCGACGGCTTCCTCGACGATGCGACGAAGCTGGCGGACCTGAAACCCTTCGCGGCCGACGCCGCGTTCCGCGAGAGGTTCGAGCAGGTGAAGCGCGCCAACAAGGTCCGCCTGTCGCAGCATCTGCGGGAGCTAATGGGCGTCCGGCTCGATCCCGATGCGATGTTCGACGTGCAGGTGAAGCGCATCCACGAATATAAGCGCCAGCTGCTCAACATCCTCGAAACGGTCGCGCTGTACGACCAGATTCGCAGCCATCCCGACCGCGACTGGACTCCCCGCGTAAAACTGTTCGCGGGGAAGGCGGCGTCGAGCTATCACAACGCCAAGCTTATCATCAAACTGGCCAACGACGTGGCGCGGCGGGTCAATGCCGACCCGGCGGTGCGTGGGCTGCTGCGCGTGGCGTTCGTGCCGAACTACAATGTCTCGCTCGCCGAACTCATCATGCCCGCCGCCGACCTGTCCGAACAGATCAGCACCGCCGGCATGGAGGCATCGGGCACCGGCAACATGAAGCTGGCGCTGAACGGCGCGCTGACCATCGGCACGCTCGATGGCGCGAACGTCGAAATCCGCGACCATGTCGGCGCCGACGATATCGTCATCTTCGGCCTGACCGCCGACGAGGTCGCCGAGAAGCGCGCCAACGGATACGACCCGCGGGCAGCGATCGCCGCATCGCCCGAGCTGCAACAGGCGCTGTCCGCCATCAAGGGCGGGGTATTCAGCCATGACGAGCCCGGCCGCTATGCCGGGTTGATCGACGGGCTGGAAACCAGCGACTGGTTCCTGTGCTGTGCCGATTTCGACAGCTATGCGCAGGCACAGCGACAGGTCGATACCCGCTGGAGCGACCGTGCCGGATGGAATGCCAGCGCGATCCGCAACGTCGGCGGGGTCGGCTGGTTCTCGTCCGACCGCACGATCGGCGAATATGCCCGCGACATCTGGAAGGTGATGTGAGCCCCGGCGACGACGCCATCAACGCCCTGTTGGGTGGGCGTCACGCCGATCCCTTTTCCCTGCTCGGCCCCCATGCCGGCCCCGACGGCACGTTCGTACGCGCATGGTTGCCCGGCGCGCAGAAGGTGCTGGCCCACGACCTGTCGGGCAAGGTGCTCGGCGAACTGCGTCCGGTCGGCGACGGCATCGTCGAGGGAACGATCGACGCCCCGCCCCAGCCGCTCTGGTATTATGCGCGTGGCGGGGGCGGCGAATGGTGGGTCAAGGACCCCTATTCGTTCGGCCCGGTTCTCGGCCCCACCGACGACTTCCTCCTGGCCGAGGGAACGCACCTGCGCCTGCACGACAAGCTGGGCGCGCATCCGATCCGGCACGAGGGTGCCGAGGGGATGCACTTCGCGGTGTGGGCGCCCAATGCGCAGGTCGTCAGCGTCGTCGGCGACTGGAACATGTGGGATGCGAAGCGCCACCCGATGCGACGGCGCGGCGATGTCGGCGTATGGGAAATCTTCCTGCCCGATGTCGGCCCCGGACAGGCGTACAAATTCGCGATCATCGGCGCCGATGGCCAGCGCCTGCCGCACAAGGCCGATCCCTTCGCCTTCGAAAGCGAGTTGCGCCCCGCCACCGCATCGTGCACCGCCGCGCCGCTCGATCATGACTGGCGCGACGCGGCGCATCGCGATCATTGGGCATCGGTCGATCCGCGGCGCGTGCCGATTTCGATCTACGAGGTCCATGCCGGCAGCTGGCAGCGCGACGACGATGGCTGGTTCCTGCCATGGGATCGCCTTGCCGACCGGCTGATCCCCTATGTCGTCGATATGGGCTTCACCCATATCGAATTCCTGCCGATCAGCGAGCATCCCTACGACCCGTCCTGGGGATATCAGACCACCGGGCTTTACGCACCGTCGGCCCGGTTCGGCGATCCGGCCGGCTTCGCGCGGTTCGTCGATGGCGCGCACAAGGCGGGGGTCGGCGTGCTGCTCGACTGGGTGCCGGCACATTTCCCGACCGACGCGCATGGGCTGGCGCGGTTCGACGGCACCGCGCTCTACGAACATGACGACCCGCGCCTCGGCTTCCATCCCGACTGGAACACCGCAATCTATAATTTCGGGCGGCGCGAGGTGTCGCAGTTCCTCGTCAACAACGCGCTGTTCTGGGCCGAGCGCTATCATGTCGACGGGCTGCGCGTCGATGCGGTCGCATCGATGCTGTACCGCGATTATTCGCGCAAGGCCGGCGAATGGATTCCCAACGAGGCGGGCGGGCGCGAGAATTGGGAGGCGGTCGCCTTCCTGCGCGACACCAACCGTGCGGTGTACCGCGAACATCCCGGCTTCTTCACCGTTGCCGAGGAATCGACGTCATGGCCCGGCGTATCGAAACCCGCGCATGAAGGGGGCCTGGGCTTCGGGTTCAAATGGAACATGGGCTTCATGCACGACACGCTCGCCTACATGGCGCGCGAGCCGGTGCATCGCTCGCATCATCACAACGAAATTACCTTCGGCCTGACCTACGCCTTCAGCGAGAATTTCGTCCTGCCGCTCAGCCATGACGAGGTCGTGCATGGCAAGGGGTCGCTGCTGACCAAGATGGCGGGCGACGACTGGCAGAAATTCGCCAATCTGCGCGCCTATTACGCGCTGATGTGGGGCTATCCGGGCAAGAAGCTGCTGTTCATGGGACAGGAGTTCGCGCAGCGCCGCGAATGGTCGGAGGAACGCGCGCTCGATTGGGAATTGATGGACGCGCCGGCGCATCGTGGGGTCGCGACGCTGATCCGCGATTGCAACCGGCTGTATCGATCGACCCCGGCGCTGCATGCGCGCGATTGCGAGGGCGACGGGTTCCAATGGGCGGTGGTCGACGATGCCGTCAACTCGGTGTTCGCGTGGGAACGCCATGCGCCGGGCGAACCGCCGGTGCTGGTAGTCAGCAACCTCACCCCCGTCCCCCGCGAAGGGTATCGCGTGCCGGTGTCGCAGGGCGGCCGCTGGTGCGAGGTGCTGAACAGCGATGCGTCCGATTATGGCGGCAGCGGAACCGGCAATCTGGGCGTTGTGGAGGCAAGCGATGGCGCGGTTGTGCTGACCCTGCCGCCGCTCGCGACGCTGTGGTTTCGATACGAAGAATAAGACGGGGAGAGAGGCATGGAACGGCGGGGACAACCATTGGCGCGCGACGCGATGGCCTATGTTCTGGCGGGCGGACGCGGCAGCCGGTTGTTCGAGATGACCGACACCCGCGCCAAGCCCGCCGTCTATTTCGGCGGCAAGAGCCGGATCATCGATTTCGCGCTGTCGAACGCGATCAATTCGGGCATCCGCCGCATCGGTGTGGCGACGCAGTACAAGGCGCACAGCCTGATCCGCCATTTGCAGCGCGGCTGGAACTTCCTGCGGCCCGAACGCAACGAGAGCTTCGACATTCTTCCCGCCAGCCAGCGGATCAGCGAGTTCCAATGGTATGAAGGCACCGCCGACGCGGTGTTCCAGAATATCGATATCATCCAGAGCTATGGTCCCGAGTATATGGTCATCCTTGCCGGGGACCATATCTACAAGATGGACTATGAGTTGATGCTCCAGCAGCATGTCGACACCGGTGCCGACGTGACGGTGGCGTGCATGGAAGTGCCGCGGATGGAGGCGGTCGGCTTTGGCGTGATGCATGTCGATGCGCAGGACCGGATCATCGATTTCGTCGAGAAGCCCGCCGATCCGCCGGCGATCCCGGGGCAACCCGACCGCGCGCTGGCCAGTCTCGGCATCTATGTCTTCAACACCAAGCTGCTGTTCGACGAACTGCGTCGCGATGCCGATACCAAGGATTCGAGCCGCGACTTCGGCAAGGACCTGATCCCGTGGCTGGTGAAGCACGGCCATGCGCAGGCGCACCGCTTCTCGGCATCGTGCGTACGCAGCCCCGAAGAACCGCGGGCGTACTGGCGCGACGTCGGCACGGTCGACGCCTATTGGGAAGCGAATATCGACCTGACCGACGTGGTGCCCGAATTGGACCTGTACGACGGCACCTGGCCGCTCTGGACCTATTCGGAGATCACCCCGCCGGCCAAGTTCGTCCATGACATGGATGGCCGTCGCGGCTGCGCGGTGTCGAGCCTGGTGTCGGGTAACTGCATCGTGTCCGGGTCGAGCATCCATCGCAGCCTGCTCAGCACCGGCGTACGAGCGCACAGCTTCAGCAATATCGACGAATCCGTAATCCTCCCTATGACCCGCATCGGCCGCGGAGCGCGGCTAACGCGGTGCGTGGTCGATGCGGGGGTGACCATCCCCGACGGACTGATCGTCGGCGAGGACCCGGTGATGGACGGCCACCGTTTCCGGCGGACCGAGCGGGGAATTTGCCTGATCACGCAGCCGATGATCGACCGGTTGGAGGTTTGAGAATGGTGGCGCAGATCCTCCCCGCTGCGCGGGGAGGGGGACCGTCCGCAGGACGGTGGAGGGGGGTGGCCGCAAACACCACCGCAGCGCGTGGGGCACTGCCCCTCCACCATGCTATGCATGGTCCCCCTCCCCGCGCAGCGGGGAGGACTTAGGTGCGCGTCCTCTCCGTCGCCTCCGAGGCCTATCCGCTGGTCAAGACCGGCGGACTGGCCGATGTCGTCGGAGCGCTCCCTGCCGCGCTCGCACCGCATGGGGTAGAGACGACGACGCTCCTCCCGGGCTATCCATCGGTGTTGAAACATCTCGGCAAGGCGAAGCCGGTCCGTCGCTGGGACGACCTGCTCGGCACGCCTGCGCGGTTGCTTCCCGGCACGATCGACGGCCATCCGTTGCTGGTCCTCGACGCGCCCGAATTGTTCGCGCGGGACGGCGGCCCCTATGCCGACGCAACCGGGCTCGACTGGGAGGATAATTGGCGGCGTTTCGCAGCACTCGGCCGGGCTGCCGCCGACCTCGCCCCCGCGTTCGACCTGCTCCACGCGCACGACTGGCAGGGTGCGATGGCGCCGGCCTATCTACGCTATGACGGCGCGGACGTGCCGAGCGTGCTGACGATCCACAATATCGCCTTTCAGGGCCGCTACGATGCGAAGGTATTCCCCGGGCTGGGCCTGCCCGAAGCGGCGTTCGCGCTCGACGGTGTAGAATATTATGGCGGCGTCGGGTTGCTGAAGGCCGGCCTCGCATCCGCCGACGCGATCACCACCGTTTCCCCCAGCTACGCCGAGGAAATCCGCCGCGGCGAGTTCGGCATGGGGCTGGAGGGGTTGATCGAAGCACGGCGCGACCGGGTCAGCGGTATCGTCAACGGTATCGATCCGGCGATCTGGTCGCCGGAGACCGACGCCTCGCTCCCCGCCCGCTACACCGCCCGCGCCCTGTCGCGCCGTCGCGTCAACAAGCGCGCGGTCGAGGCCGCGTTCGACCTCGAACCCGGCGATGGCCCGATCTTCATCGTCGTCAGCCGGCTGACTTGGCAGAAGGGGATGGACGTCCTCGCCGACGGCCTCGACGCGCTGGTCGCGATGGCCGGACGGCTGGCGTTGCTCGGATCGGGCGATGCCGCGCTCGAACAGGCATTCGTTGCCGCGCGCACCCGCCATGCCGGGCGGGTCGGGGTGCGGATCGGTTATGACGAAGCGCTGTCGCACCTGTTGCAGGGCGGCGGCGACGCGATCCTGATCCCGTCGCGCTTCGAACCGTGCGGGCTGACGCAGCTCTACGGGCTCGCTTATGGGTGCGTACCGGTGGTCGCCCGGACCGGGGGCTTGGCCGATACGGTGATCGATGCGAACGAGGCGGCGGTGGCAGCGGGGGTCGCGACCGGCGTACAGTTCGCCGCGGTGACGCCCGACGGGCTCCATCACGCTCTGCGCCGAACGATGGCACTATATGCCCAGCCGGATTGCTGGACGACGATCCAGAAACAGGGAATGCGCGCCGATTTCTCGTGGAAACGCAGCGGTGCGCGCTATGCCGAACTGTATCGCAGCCTGATCGCCGCATGACGCCGGGTGCCAGCGCTATCCCCGGTGGGACCCGCTTCGCCGTGCGCGCGAGGGACGCGGCGGCGGTGTGGCTGTGTCTGTTCGACGGCGACGACGAACGCCGTGTAGCGATGGTGCGTGCAGGCGACTGGTTCGCGACCGACGTGCCGGGCGTCGGGCCGGGGCAACGCTATGGCTATCGGGCGGAGGGCGATTGGGCACCGGAGGACGGGCGCTGGTTCGATCCCGCCAAGCTGTTGGTCGATCCCTATGCCGTCGAGCTGGACCGACGCTTCATCTATGATCCGTCTCTGACGATCCGTGGGGCCGATACCGCCGCGATCGTCCCTCGGTCGATAGTGCCCAGCAAAACGCCGCTTGTCCCGCGCGAAGCGCCACGGATCGATCCGGCGCGCCCGATCTACGAACTCAACGTTCGCGGCTTCACCATGCTCCATCCCGACGTGCCCGAGGCGCAGCGCGGCACGATCGCGGCGCTCGCGCATCCGTCGGTCGTCGCGCATTTGACCAAGATCGGGGTCGGTGCGGTAGAACTGATGCCGATCGTCGCGTGGATCGACGAACGCCATCTGCCGCCGCTCGGCCTGACTAACGCGTGGGGATACAACCCGGTGGTTCCGATGGCGATCGATCCCGGCCTCGCGCCCGGCGGGATCGCCGAACTGCGCGACACGATCGCGGCGCTGCATGCGGCGGGAATCGGCGTCATTCTCGATCTGGTATTCAACCATAGCGGCGAAAGCGACCGCGATGGCCCGATCCTGTCGCTGCGCGGGCTGGATAATCGCAGCTATGCGCATGCCCCCGACGGCAGCCTCATCAACGATACCGGTACCGGCAACACAATCGATGCCGGCGACGCGGGGGTCCGCGACCTTATCCTTGCATCGCTGCGGCATTTCGCATCGCTGGGCGTCGATGGCTTTCGGTTCGACCTCGCTCCGGTCATCGCACGCTCGCCGGGGTTCGACCGACATGCACCGATCTTCGCCGCGATCGCTGCCGATCCGATCCTCGCCGACCGGGTGATGATCGCCGAGCCATGGGATATCGGACCCGGCGGCTATCAGCTGGGGAATTTTCCTTCAGACTGGCTCGAATGGAACGACCGCTACCGCGACGATGTCCGCCGCTTCTGGCGGGGTGACGGCAGTGTGGGCACGCTCGCTACGCGGCTGATGGGATCGGGCGACATCTTCGGCTCGCCGACCCGCAGCGTCAACTTCCTCGCCGCACATGACGGCTTCCCCCTTGCCGACCTCGTCGCGCATGTCGATCGCCACAACCATGCCAATGGCGAGGACAATCGCGATGGCCATGGCGAGAACCTTTCGTGGAACCACGGCGTCGAGGGGCCGAGCGACGACCCGGCGATCATCGCCGCGCGCGATGCCGATCTGCGCGCGCTGCTGGCGACGCTGTTCGCGACGCGCGGACATATCCAGCTCACCGCAGGCGACGAATTCGGCCGCAGCCAGCGTGGCAATAACAACGCCTATGCGCAGGATAATGCAATCGGCTGGGTCGACTGGGCAGCGCGCGATATCGCGATGGAGGAGCATGTCGCCGAACTGGCGCGCTGGCGGCGTGCGCGGCCGGCGGTGTACGATCCCGCCGTGCCGGATCAGGCGACGTGGCTGACGCTCGATGGCCAACCGATGACGCCCAAGCACTGGGAAGCACCCGATTGTCCGGGGTTCGAATTGCGGCTGGAGGGGGCGACGATCCGGATCGACCGCCCCGCCCGGCAGGTCACGCTGGAATAGGTTCGCGCACCCGCAGCATCGCTACCGCCGCCATCGCCATCACCGCTGCGGCGACCAGCATCGTATAGGCCGGGTTGGCGGGGAACCACGTCTTGATGACGCCACCCATGACCGTCGCGACGATCAACTGCGGCAGGACGATGAAGAAGTTGAAGATGCCCATATACACGCCCAGCTTGCGCTGCGGCAGTGCATTGGCCAGCAGGACATAGGGCATGGTCAGCACCGACGCCCAGACAATGCCGATGCCGACCATCGGCACGATCATCCCGATCCGGTCGTGCGTCGCATAGATGCCGATATAGGCCGCCGCCCCGATCACAAGGCACAGCATGTGCGTCCGCGCCGCGCCGATCGACCGCGCCAGCACCGGCAGCGCGAACGCCGCCAACGCCGCGACGCCCGAATAGATCGCGAACAGCACCCCCACCCAGCTGCCGGCCTGATTATATCCGTCCGACGCGGGATCGATCGTCCCCCACACCTGCTGCGCGATCACCGGTGTCGTATAGACCCACATGATGATGAGCGCGCCCCAGGTAAAGAACTGCACCAGCGCCAGCCGCCGCATCGTGTCGGGCATGGTGGCGAGGTCGCCGATGATGTGGCTGAGCACATTGTCGCCGCGCCCTGCCCTCACCAGCGCTGCCGACACCATCTGCGCGACGCCGTACAGCGCAATCCCCGCCGCGACGAAATAGGCCTCGCGGCCGCTTTCCAGCGCGCCGCTGCTCTCCGCCCATGCGATCAGCGCTGCGACGACGGCACCGCCTGCAATCCACAGCGGGCCGCGTGCCGGCACGACCATCGGCGCGGCGTCGTCGGTTTCGGCCGTATCCTCGCCGAACGCCGCCAATTCCGCCGGGCTGTATTCGCGCACGGTCAGCACCGTCCACAGTACGGCGATCAACAACATCACCCCGCCGAAATAGAAGCCGTAGCGCACCGCATCGGGCACCTGCCCCGCCGGTGCCACGTTGCTTACGCCGAACACGTTTTCCAGGACGTAGGGCGCGATACTGGCGACGACCGCGCCGGCGCCGATGAACCACGTCTGGAATGCATAGCCCGCCGGTCGCTGCCGGGGCGCCAGCATGTCGCCGACGAAAGCCCGGAACGGCTCCATCGACACGTTGAGCGATGCATCGAGAATCCACAGCGTGATCGCCGCAGCGAGGATGCTCGGTGAATTGGGCATGAAGAACAGCGCGCAGGTGCACAGGATCGCGCCGATCAGGAAATAGGGTCGCCGACGCCCCAGCCGCCCCCACGTCCGGTCGGAATAATGGCCGATCAGCGGCTGAACCAGCAACCCGGTCAGCGGGGCTGCGATCCACATCAGCCCCAGCTGATCGATCGGCGTGCCGAGCGACTGGAAGATACGGCTGGCATTCGCGTTCTGGAGCGCGAAACCGATCTGGATGCCGAAGAAACCGAACGAGATGTTCCAGAGCTGGGCGAAGCCGAGCGTCGGGCGGGTCTGCATTGTAATCCTCCCCATATCATGGAGAGGGGGACCGTCGCCGAAGGCGGTGGTGGAAGGGCCTCGCCCCACCCGCTACCGTCGACACCCGGGGCCTTCCCCCTCCACCACCGCCGTTGGCGGCGGTCCCCCTTCCCGCGGAGCGGGGAGGAGTTTTTACTTACGCTTCGCTGCCACGAACCGGATCGCTTCGCCACCGCCGGGTGCCAGTGCGATCGTCATCGTGTCGCCCTTCTTCACCTGCCGTTGTTCGATGGTGATCGAATGGCGGGCGTCGGTCCGGTAATCGGCGCCGGGGCCGTCGCGATATATTTCGGCGGTATAGGGCTTGCCAGCGTCGAGAAAGTCGAGCTTCACCGTGCTGCTACGCGCTTCCTCATCACCGACCGCGCCCAGATACCAGTCGTTGCTGCCCGCCGCCTTGCGCGCGATCGTCGCATAGTCGCCGACCTCGCCGTTCAGCACGCGGGTGTCGGACCAGTCGGTCGGCACGTCGCGGATGAACTTGAACGCGGCCGGATAGCGCGCGTAATTTTCCGGCGTGTCGGCAGCCATCACCACCGGCGAATAGAGCACGACATACAGCGCCAACTGCTTGGCGATGGTCGACTTGATCGCGCTGCCGTTGCTGCCCGACAGGCTCAGCACGCCGGGGGTGAAGTCCATCGGCCCGCCCAGAAACTGGGTGAATACCATGTTGGCCTCATGTTCGGGCGGGTTCTTGCCGCCTTCCCACGCGTTATACTCCATGCCCCGGCCGCCCTCGCGGCTCAGCCAGTTGGGATAGGTGCGGCGCAAGCCTGTGTCCTTGACCGGCTCATGGCTGTCGATCGATACCTTGTAGCGCGCGGCGGCGTTCAGGACGCGCTGGTGATGGTTCACCATCCACTGCCCCTCATGCCATTCGCGATGCTTCGACCCGTCGGCATCGACGCGCTCGATCTGACCGGCATCGGTGACATAGCCGGTTTTGACCACGCGCTCGCCATGGTCCGCCGCCCATTTGAACGCGGTGTCGAGTTGCGCGTCATAGTGATTGACCGATCCGCCGGTTTCGTGGTGACCGATCAGTCGCACGCCCTTCGACTTCGCATAGGCGGCCAGCGCGGTAGCATCGAAATCCGCGGTCGCCTGGCTGAAGTTCATGTCGTTGCCGTTGCCCAGCCAGTCGCCGTCCCAACCGACATTCCACCCCTCGACCAGCACGCCCTGAATGCCGTTGGCGGCGGCGAAGTCGATGTAGCGGCGAACGTTGGCGGTGGTGGCACCGTGCTTGGGCCCGCGCGCCCACGTCCAGTCGCCCTTGATCATATTCCACCACACGCCGACGAACTTGCCCGGCTGAATCCAACTGGCGGTATCGCCCTGCTTGTTGGGTTCGTTGAGGTTCAGCCCGATGCGGCTGGCCGCGTACAGCCCGGCAGCGTCATCGGCGATGGCGATCGTCCGCCACGGCGTCGAGAAGCCGGCGGCGCGCGTAACCTTCGGCCCATTCGATCCGGGGGTCAGCACCGCGCGGAAGGTCGTGCCCTCGGCGCGGGCGAGGTTCATCGCCGAATAGTCGGTCAGCGCAGCTTCGTGGATCGCGACATGGCGACCGCTGGCGAGCTTCACCGTCATCACCGTCTGCGCGGTGCCGACCGCGTCGAGCGGCGTCTTGTTGTAGAGATATTCCTCGCGATTCCATTCGAACGCCGGCTTCCACCATGCGGTGCCGGGCTCGGCAAAGGCGAACTGGGTCAGTTCGTCGGCGATGTTGACCGTCGTCAGGTTCGCCTGCTTCGGCAGGGTGTAGCGAAAGCCGACGCCGTCGTCGAACAGGCGGAAGGTGACCGCCATCTCGCGCTTCAGGTTCTTCGCCTCGCGGAACGTCACCGTCAGTTCGGTGTGGTTGTCGCGGATGGTCTTCCACTCGCCGAACGGCTGCGTCCATGTCGAATCCGACCGGTCGCGTTTCGTGCCCGCAAGCGTCAGCCCGCGCTCGATCTTGGGCGCATCGGTAAACATGAAGCCGAGCTTGCTGTCGTTCAGCACCGCCCGGCCATCCTTGGCGATCGAATAGCTCGGCCGTCCCTCGTTATCGAGGCTGATCGCCAGCGTCAGCTTGCCATCGGGCGAGGCTGCGCGCGCGACGACTTCGGCAAAGGCGGGCGAGGCCATCGCGGTCATGCCCGCCAGTGCCAGCGCCATTTTCATCATCCGCATCGACTTGTTCCCTTATCTCCAAACCTTCCTTCCGCTTGTCCTGAGCAGCCACCGAGCTTGTCGAAGGGGGGTATCGAAGGACCGACAAGGGTGCTTCGATACGCGTCTTCGACTTCGCTCAGCCGCTACTCGGTACGAACGGAGTGGAAAGCCGCACGTGTTTCAGTCGCGGATCGCGACCTGCGCCGCGAACGGGCCGAACCGGTCCGCCCCCACGTCGCCGATGGTTTCGATGGCGCGCCAGCCGTCGCTTGCCGCGAACGTGGCGGGCGCATTCGACAGGTTGAACACGCAGAGCATCCGCTGCCCCTCAAGCTCGCGTTCGAAGGCGAGGATCGCGTCCGACGCCTCGACGATCGTCATGCTGCCCGACCGCAGCGCTGGATGCGCGTTGCGCAGCGCAAGAACGTGGCGGGTAAAGTGCAGCAGCGACGCCGCGTCGCCTTCCTGCCGATCCACCGCCAGCGGCCGGTGCGCTTCGCCGGCCGGAAGCCATGGCTTGCCCGCCCCGAAACCGAGATTCTCTGCATCGGCGACCCACGGCATCGGCGTACGTGCGCCGTCACGCGACAGGGTCAGCGGCCAGTTGACGATCGCTTCGGGGTCCTGCAAATCCTCGAACGCGATCTCGACCTGCGGCAGGCCCAGTTCCTCGCCATTATACAGGAAGATGTTGCCGCGCAGGCAGGCGAGCAGCAGCATCTTGATCCGGCCGAACGCCCCGGCATTCGCGCTATCGCTCAGCCAGCGCGACACCGCGCGCGGCGCGTCGTGGTTCTCGAACGCCCAGCTCGGCCACGGCGAGCCTTCGTCCCATGGCTCGATCGCATCGCGCAGGACGCGGGGGGACAGTTCGGGCGCGTAGAGAAAGTCGAAGCCATAGGCGGTGTTGAGCCGCCTATCGCCGGCACAGAACAGCTTCATCTCGCGCGTGGCGTCATCGCCGCCGATCTCGGCAACGGTGAAGCGGTCGCCGTCATAGCTGTCGAGCAGGACGCGGACGCGTTCGAGGAATGCCGGAATGTCCGGATGCCCCTGATTATACAGCTTGCGCTGGAAATCGAACGGTCGGGTCCGCGTCTTGCCGTTGCTCGGCATCGGCGGATTGTCGCGCAGTTCGGGATCGTGCATCGCGAAGTTGATCGCATCCAGCCGGAACCCGTCGACGCCGCGATCGAGCCAGAAGCGCGCGGTATCCAGCAGCGCCTCCTGCAATTGCGCATTGTGGCCGTGCAGTTGCGGCTGCTCTTTCAGGAAATTGTGCAGATAATATTGCCCGCGCCGCGCGTCCCACGTCCATGCCGGGCCGCCGAAGACCGATTGCCAGTTGCTCGGCGGCGACCCGTCGGGCTTGGCATCGGCCCAGACATACCAGTCGGCCTTCGGATTCATGCGGCTCGACCGGCTCTCGACGAACCACGGATGCTCGTCGCTGGTGTGCGACCAGACCTGATCGATGATGATCTTCAGGTCGAGCGCATGGGCACGGGCGATCAGCGCGTCGAAATCGGCGAGCGTGCCGAAGATCGGGTCGACATCGCAATAGTTCGCAACGTCATAGCCGAAATCCTTCATCGGCGACGTGAAGAACGGCGACAGCCAGATCGCATCGACGCCGAGTGCTGCGACATGGTCCAGATGCGCGGTAATGCCCGGCAGATCACCGATGCCATCGCCATTGCTGTCGGCGAAGCTGCGCGGATAAATCTGGTAGATGGTCGCGCCATGCCACCATGGGCGGGCGGGAACGGGGGTCGTCATTATCGGGTCTCCGCGGCGCACACCGCATAGCCAAGGGCAGGAAGGTCGACGCGGATCGCGCCCGGCGCGGTTACGCGACCGCAACGTCCGGCCAGCGCCCGGAAGCGGGTCGAGGCGGTTTCGACCTGCACGTTGCGGGTAATCGGCGCGGTCGAGGTGTTGAAGAGCAGCAGGACTTCGGCGTTGGTCGCCGGATCGAAGCGCGAGATGGCGAGCAGCCCCGGCGTCTCTTCGCGCGCGCGCAGCACCTGCCGACCGCGGGTCAGTGCGGGGGTGCCGGTGCGCAGCTTCGCCAGCTGGGCGATCTGGCGGTAGAGCGGATGGCCGGGCGTGAAGTTCGCGGTCGCGGTGGTCGCCGACGTGCCGACCAGCTTGTTGTCGTTATACGACGCGACCTGCGACGCGAACATGTCCTCGCGCGCGTCCTGATCGTTGCCGTCGCCGGCAAACCCCTGTTCGTCGCCCGAATAGATGGTCGGCACGCCACGCAGCGTGAGCAGCATCGCGTTCGACAGCATCACGCGCGACAGGATTTCGGCATCGTTCGCCTGCGGCAGCGCCTGACGCAGGTAGAAGGCGAAGCGGCCATTGTCGTGGTTGCCGGTGAAGGTCGGCAACTGCCGCGCCATCGCCTCGCCACCGGCGTACAGCACGTCGCCGTCGAACACCGTTTCGAATGCGTCGGTGCCCTTCTTGCCCGTGACGGCCTGCACGACCGCCTCACAGAACGAGAAGTCGAGCACCGCGGGGAACTTGGCGGCTTTAGTCCAGGCGGCGAGGCCACCGGCGTCGAGCGACGACAGGGCGACTTCGCCGAAGATGTGGAAGTTGGGGATACCCCGCGCCTTCGCCCGCGCCTGCATCGCCGGCACGAACGCTGCCCAGAATTCCGGGTTCACATGCCGCGCGGTGTCGATGCGATAGCCGTCGATGCCGAACCGGTCGATCCATCCGCCGAAGATGTCGATCATCCCCGCGACGACGCGCGGATTTTCGGTCATCAGGTCGTCCAGCCCGACGAAATCGCCCATTTGCGAGCTTTCGTTGGTGAAGGTCGTGTTGCCGCGATTGTGGTAGTAGATCGGGTCGTTGAGCCACGTCGGCACCTTCACCGTCCGTTCGGCCGCCGGCACGAACGGCGTGTAGGCGAAGGACGGATCGGTCAGCTTTGCGAAATTTCCGGGCGTCTGCACGGCGTCGCCGGCGAACCCCTTGTTCTTGCCCTTGGCTGCATAGGGATAGTCGGCGCGGCTGCGATAGACGCACCCGCTCTTGCCCACACATTCGCGATACTGGATCACGTCGGCGGTGTGGTTGGCGATGATATCCATATAGACCTTCATGCCGCGGGCATGCGCCGCATCGACCAGCGCCTTGAACTCGGCATTGGTGCCGAGATGCGGGTCGACCTGGGTAAAGTCGGTCACCCAATAGCCGTGATAGCCCGCGGATTCGTTGCCCGGCGCACCCTGAACGGCCTTGTTCTTGAAGATCGGTCCGACCCAGATCGCGGTGGCGCCAAGCGACTGGATATAGGGCAGCCGCGCGGTCAGCCCTTTCAGGTCACCGCCGTGATAGAAGCCCTTCGACGTCGGGTCGAACCCATGGACCATGCGGTCGCCGGTCATGCTGCCACGGTCGTTCGACCGGTCGCCATTTTCGAACCGGTCGGGCAGGACGAAATAGATCACCTCGTCCTCGGGCGCGCGGGCGCGGAAATCTTGGGCGGCGGCGGGAAGCGCGCTGGCGCCCAGCGTCAGGGCGAGGAGCAGGGATCGGATCACGCGGCAACCTTTGCATCGGGCGCCGGGCAATGGGCGCGCAGGAACTGGTCATGGGTCGGCATCCGCGCGACCGTGGCGGCGACATGTTGCGTGGACATGTCGAGAAACTGCGCGCAGCGATCGGCGGGCAACGCCTTTGCCAACGGGTGATAGCCGGTCGCCACCACCCCCTGCCCGACGAACAGCTGCAGCCACGCGACCTCGGCGAACAGTTCATGCTCGTCTCGGACGATGCGGCCTGACTGTTCGAACAGGGCGATGCGTTCGCGCAAGCTGTCGGGCAGCGGCATCGCGCGCCGCTCCTGCCAGAACGGCTCGTCGCGGTCGTTGAGCGCATAATGCGCGATCAGGAAGTCGCGCACCGCCAGCCATTCGCGCGCCGACTGGCGGTTGAACTCGGCGCTATCGGCATGCCGCGGTGTCGCCGCCGGCCAGAACGACAGCAACCGCGCGATGCCCGACTGGACGAGGTGGATCGAGGTCGATTCCAGCGGTTCGAGAAACCCCGCCGCCAGTCCCAGCGCTACGCAATTCCCGATCCACGGCGCATGGCGGCGACCGGTAGTGAAGCGCAGCGGCTTCGGATCGGCCAGCGTCGCCCCGTCGAGATTGCCGAGCAGCGTCGCCGTGGCTTCGTCATCCGACAGGTGCGCGCTCGAATAGACCAGCCCGTTGCCGGTCCGCCCCTGCAACGGAATGCGCCACTGCCATCCGGCCGACCGGGCGGTGGCACGGGTATAGGGCGTGATCGGCTGCGTAGCGGCGCACGGCACTGCCAGCGCGCGGTCGCACGGCAACAGCGGCGACCAGTCGTCCCAGCGGTCACCCGCCATCCGGCCGATCAGCAGCGCCGCGAAGCCGGAGCAATCGATGAAGAAATCCGCCGCGATCCGGCGTCCGTCGTCGAGCGTGACCGCTTCGATCGATCCGGTTTCACCATCCTGCGCAACCTCGACGACGCGCCCCTCGACACGCTCCACGCCGCCAGCCTCGGCCCGTTCGCGCAGATAGGCGGCATAGCGCGCGGCATCGAAATGATAGGCCCAGTTGGTGCCAGCCGGCGCCTGCGGGTTGCCGGGTTCGCGATCGAACCGGTTCTGCGCGGCGGCAACCGCACAGGCGCTGTGCGACCAGAGCGACTGCGGAAAATCGCCCCCGCCGGCCGCCAGCCAGTAATGATGGAACGGCACCAACCCCAGCGACCGGCCGATCGTGCCGAAGGCGTGAAGGTAACGGCTATTTGGCCCGTTCCAGCCGGCGAACTCGATACCCAGTTTGAAGCTGCCGCCGGTCCGCGCGACGAAATCGTCCTCGTCGATACCCAGATGCTGGTTGAACAACCGCAGTTGCGGGATCGTCGCCTCCCCCACCCCGACCGTCCCGATCGCATCGGATTCGATCAGCGTGACATGCGTCCCCTCTGGCAGGAACCGCGCCAGCGCAGCTGCCGTCATCCAGCCCGCCGATCCGCCACCGACGATGGCGACCCGCCGGACCGGTTCCTGATCGATCGCCATTGCAGCCTCCGTCACGTCAGCCCCACCCGTCCCCCACGGGACGGGCGGAAGCGGGTCGTCAGAACCGGAACGATGCCCCGGCCAGATAGCGCCGGCCATAGCTCTGATAGTCGATCACCGCGAGGTCGTACGCCGGATCGACGGTCGCGAAGCGTTCGTCGGTCAGGTTCTGTCCCTGCACGAACAGCGACAGTCCTTCGAGCGCGGTGCCCTTCTGGAACTCATAGCCGATCTGCGCATCGATGATCGTCTCGTCCAGCGCGCGACGGCGCTGGCGATTGCCGCCGAAGCCCGACAATTCGCCGACAAAGGTCGAGCGGTAGCGTGCCGATCCGCGGGCGCTGAAGCCCCACTTCTCGAAATAGGCGGTGCCGTTGATCACCCACTTCGAATAGCCGGGGATGTTTTCCGGCGGCGAATTCGGGTCGGGCTTGATCTGCGTCTTGGTCCACGATCCGCCGCCCGTCACGCCGAACCCGTCGAGGAACGACACGAAGGTGCTGAGCGGCAGCGTGGCGGCCAGTTCGACGCCGTAGATGCTGCCGCCCTCGCCGTTGATCGGCCGATCGACCCGGCCCAGCGTCGGCGTGCCGGCAGGCGTGCCGGTCGGCGTCGGGAAGGCGAAGTAATCGAACGGCAGCGTCTGGTTATACACGTACGACTTCAGATCCTTGTAGAAACCCTGTGCCGCGATGTAGCCCGACCGCCCGAAATATTTTTCCAGCGTCAGATCGTACGAGTTCGACCGGATCGGGCGCAGCGACGGATTGCCGCCGCCGCCGGTGATCAGGCGTTCGTTCGGATTATAGCCATAGCCCAGCGCGACGCGCATGTCGTCGAGCCGTGGTCGCTGCACCTGCCGCGCGGCACCCGCACGGATCACCCAGTCGCCCGGCATGCGCAGCGACAGGTTGAGACTGGGCATCAGGTCCCAATAGTCGGCACCGCGCGTCACCGGCGACAGCGCGCCATTGGCCGCGATCAGGCCCGACGACTTCTGCTCGGTCGCCACCGCCTGTACGCCGACATTGCCGGTCAGCACCGATCCGCCGATGTCCTGATTGATGTCCGCCTGGACATACATCGTCATCAGGTCTTCTTCGATGCGGAACGCCTTGGCCGGCACGTCGGGGCTGGTGTTGGCGATTAGCGAATATACGCCGCCCGCCAGCAGGTCGCGCGGATCGTAGCTGAGCATCGGCCCCAGACCCAGATAGCTGAGGCTGGTCGGCTCCTTCACATACTGATCGGGGATGCGCAGCTGGCGCAAGCCGCCGCTCAGCGCCAGCAGCGCCTCGTCCGGGGTCAGCGACTTGTCGCGATCGGTATAGTTCAGGCCGAACTTTACCGCGCCGAAGAAGCCGTCGAGCTCCTTTTCGACCTCGAAGCGATACTGCGCGATCCGGTCCTTGACGATGCGGTCGTTGAAATAGCCGGCCTGCAGGTTGGTACCGCCCCACCCCAGCGGATCGGTCAGCAGGATCAGGTTCGGGTCGGAGTAGTTCAACGTCGGGCTAAAGCGCGTGCCGGTCGCGCCGCTGGTGAAGGAGATCGTATCCTTCGCGCCGACATTCTGGCCGTAGCCGGTGCCGGCATAGCTTTCGAGGATGATCTCCTCGCGATCGGTCTTCGAATAGCTGGCGTCGAGCGTGGCGTTCCAGCCGTCATCGCCGCGCCATGCCATGTTGTAGCCGAACGAATACAGCTTCGCCTTGCGCTCGAACGCGTCGTTGCGGACCACGCCTTCGACATTGCCGAACGTGCCCGACGTGACAAACCCGTCGCTATTGGCGGTGGTGTTGGTCAGCTTCACGCCATTGGGATTGGCGGCGCTGTTGAAATCCTGACCATAGCCCAGCGGCAGTTCGATGCCGCGCTTGATCTGGTCGTCGTTGAAGTCCGAATAGAAGCCGTCGACCGTGACGGTCAGGTTCGGGACCGGCCGATACTGCAACGTGCCCGACAGGCCGAGGCGCTTGAGGCGCGTCGAGGTGACGTACGACTTCGACCCGCCGATCACGCCCTGCCCGTTGAAACCGGCATAGCCCCAGGCGTTGAACTCCTGAATCTGGTACGGCTCGTCCAGATAGTTGCCCGACAGCGCGATGCCGATGGTGTCGTCGGCGTACTGATCGATATAGGTGCCGCTGACGCGATAGCCCTTGTCACGCGATCCGGCGTTCAGCTTGCCGAGATCGGCATAGGTACCGCGACCGCCGATCGAGATCGCCTGGCGACCATATTCCAGCGGACGGACGGTCCGCAGGTCGACGGTACCCGACAGCCCCTGCCCGACGAGGTTCGCCTGACCGGTCTTGTATACCAGCACCTGGCTCATGATTTCGGCCGGATACTGGTCATATTCGACGGCGCGGTTATCGCCGGTCGAGGTCTGTTCGCGACCGTTGAGCAGCGTCGTCGAGAAATCGGGTGCGAAACCGCGGATCGAGATCGAGTTCGACCGGCCCGACACGCGCTGCGACGTCAGGCCCGGCAGGCGGGCGATCGATTCGGCGATCGACGCGTCGGGCAGCTTGCCGATATCTTCGGCCGAAATCGATTCGACGACCTGATCGCGGTTCTTCTTTTCGGCGACGGCGTTTTCGAGGCTGGCACGGAAGCCGGTGACGACGATGTCGACTTCTTCCTCGCCGGACTGCGGCGCGGTCGGATCGGTCGCGTCGGTCTGCGCTGCCGGGGCGGTCTGTGCAAATGCCGTGCCGGTGCCGGCGAGCGCCCCTGCGACGATCAATGCCGTGATACTCGCCCCGCGCGCCAATTTGGCGCACGTCGCCGCTTGCGATGGATACCGCATGTCCCAATCCTCCCCAACGATGGTTGATTCCCCGGCTCTTTCGCCCGGTTCGTCCGTACCCTCCTATTGAAACCATTGCAGCGCGTTGAGAAGCGGACAGCATACGTATTCAGACGATGCTTGCCGGTGCCGGTGCCGCGCCGCTACACCGGTGCCAGACGCCCAGGCCGGGCGACAAAGGGACAGGTTCATGGCGTCGGGCGACAAGCCGACTTCGTTCGACATCGCGGCGCTGGCCGGCGTGTCGCAACCGACCGTCAGCCGGGCGCTGCGCGGCGACCGGACGGTCAGCGCCGCCACGCGCCTGCGGATCGAGGCGATCGCACGCCAGCTGAACTACAAGGTCGACAAGAACGCGTCGGCGCTGCGCCGGGGCAGCACCTCCACGCTGGCGCTGCTGTTCTTCGAGGACCCGGCGCCCGACGGATCGCGGATCAACCCGTTCTTCCTGTCGATGCTGGGGTCGATCCTCCACACCTGCGGCGCGCGCGGATACGATCTGCTCACGTCGTTCCAGCAACTGTCCGCCGACTGGCACGTCGATTACGAGGACAGCCGCAAGGCCGACGGGCTGATCCTGCTCGGCTATGGTGATTTCGACGACTATTCGCGCCGGCTCGACCAGCTCGTGGCGCAGGGAACGCATTTCGTCCGCTGGGGATCGGCCGATCCGGCGCATCCCGGCACGGTCATCGGCTGCGACAATATCGCCGGCGGGCGCGACGCGGGGCAGCATCTGATCGAACGAGGCCGGCGCGGCATAGCGTTCCTCGGCGACGCGTCGAACCATTATCCCGAATCGCGCGACCGTTACCGGGGGTTGGCGCAGGCGTTGCGCATGGCCGACATGCCGATCGATCCGGGACTGCAGGTTGATGCGCTGTCGAGCGAGGCATCGGGGTATGACGCCGCCCGCCGGCTGATCGCGCGCGGTATTGCGTTCGACGCGATCTTTGCCGCGTCGGACATGATCGCGCTGGGCGCTGTCCGGGCTCTGGTCGAATCCGGGCGTAGCGTGCCGGGCGACGTGGCGCTGGTCGGCTTCGACGACATTCCCGCCGCTTCACTGGCGCAACCACCGCTTACGACGATTCGGCAGGATTACGCACGGGCCGGGGAGCTTCTGGTCGACATGCTGATCCGGCGGATCAACCGGCGGGATACCGAACCCGCGTTGCTGCCGCCCGAACTGGTGGTTCGCAAGTCGAGTTGAGCAACGCTCCGCTCGACCGGGCGTCATCCCAGCGCAGGCTGGGATCTCCCGGTGGCAGCACGGGACAGGAGCCGCACGAGACCCCAGCCTTCGCTGGGGTGACGTTATCTATGCAGGCGGGTGAGGCGCTAGATCCCGACCGAAATCTCCGTCCCCGCCACTCCAGGCACATCGACCTCGAACTGGAACAGGTTGCCCGCCAGCGGCTGCGCCGCCGCCTGGTCCGCGTCGTGATGCTTGTTCGCGGTCGTCGCAAAGACCGTGCGGCGATCGGGACCACCGAACGCGATCTTGGTGATCGCGTCGACCGGCATGCGGATCGTCTCCAGCAATTCGCCCTTGGGCGAATAGCGGCGGATGCCCCAGCCGCCGTACAGCCCGACCCATACGCAACCCTCGGCATCGACCGTGGGGCCGTCGGGATGCCCTTCCGCATTGGGGATGGTGGCGAACAGACGCCGGTCGGTCAGCGATCCGTTCTCGCCTACCGTACAGGCGTGGATATAACCGCCCAGCGTATCGACGTGGTAGAGGGTCTTGCCGTCGGGGCTGACCGCCGGGCCGTTGGTTATCGCCACCGGCGGCGCCGAAGCGACCACGCTGCCATCCGCTGCAAGGCGATAGATGGTACCCGTCGCCGAACGCTCGCTATCGTCCATCGTGCCGAACCACAGCCGTCCGGCCGGATCGACCGTCGCGTCGTTCAGGCGATTGCCCGGCAGATTGGGTTCGGGATCGACCAGCAGCTCGAACGCGCCGGTGACGGAATCGAACCGGTGCAGCCCGGCCTGCAACCCGGCAATGAACTTGCCGTCCGCCGAAGGTAGCACGAAGCCGCACTGCCCGGGGGCGGCCCAGCTGCGCCGCTCGCCGCTTGCCGGGTCGAAGCGATGGATACGCGGCGTCTTGATACAGACGAACCACAAGGCCCGGTCGCGATCGACCCATACCGGCCCTTCGAGGAGCGGCGCAGAGAGGTCCCAGACGCTGACGGGGTCGGTTCGCTGTACCTTGGTCATGTCACCGCCACCCTGCATCCACGAAAAAGCTGTGCCCGGTTATCAGCCGCGCGTCGTCGGAGGCAAGGAACAGGATCATCGCCGCGATATCGCCCGCGACCAGTCGCCCGTTCAGGCACTGTGCCTTGACGATCTCCGCCTCCCCCTCGGGCGTGTACCATTTCAGCTGGCGCGGGGTGCGGACATTGCCCGGAATGACACAGACCGATCGGATGCCGTCGCCGCCCAGTTCGCGCGCGAAGCTGCGGGTCAGCCCCTCGATCGCCGCCTTGGCGGTCTGGTACAGCGTCAGCTCCTCCAGCGCGAGGTGCCAGCTAATCGACCCCATATTGACGATCACGCCATGCCCCCGTGCCTTCATCCCCGGGATCACCGCCTGCGCGGCGAAGAACAGGTGGCGCAGGTTCACGCCCATGCGGTTGTCCCAATAGGCCTGGTCGACCTGTTCGATCGAATGGCGATCGTCGCTGGCGGCGTTGTTTACCAACACGTCGAACTCACCAGCCTCGGCGATCGCCGCCTGCAACGCCGGGATATCGGTCAGGTCGACGCGCTGGAACACCGGCGTCGGCCCGACGCCCGCCAACTCCTCCACGAGCTGCCGCGAATCGTCTTCGGCGATATCGAAGAAGGTGACGTGCGCGCCCTGCCGCACGAACCCTTCGACCACACCCGCGCCGATCCCCGATCCGCCGCCGGTGATGAGCACGCGCTTGCCGGCGAGTGATGGATAGCATGCGCGCGCCTCGGGCGCGATCGGGTAGGCGAAATCGTCAGGCGACATGGGCGTTTCCAGCAAAGAGGATCAGGCGGCGAGCAGGCCGCGGCGCGCAAGGTTGCGCATCAGGTCGCGAATGCCGAACGCCCATGGGTCGGCGGCCTTCGACGTGGTGACGGTGTTGGCGAGTTCGCCAAGCGCGGGGCAGGAGATGCGCACGACGTCGCCGGGCTTATGGGTAAAGCCCCGACCCGGTTCGTCGCGGTCCTGCACCGGCGCGAACAGCGTGCCCAGGAACAGGACGAAACCGTCGGGATATTGATGCTCCGACAGTGCCTGCCGCACCAGGTCTTCCGGATCGCGGCTGATCTCACGCATCGTGCTGGTCCCGGTCAGGACATAGCCTTCCGGCCCGTCGATGCGCAGGTCGACCACCGCGTCGCGGACCGTGTCCATCGTGAAGTCGCCGTCGAACAGACGGATGAACGGACCGATCCCGGTCGAGGCGTTGTTGTCCTTGGCCTTGCCGAGCAGCAGCGCCGAGCGCCCTTCGAAATCGCGCAGGTTGACGTCGTTGCCGAGCGTCGCGCCGACCGCCTTGCCGTTGCTGGTCGCGACGATCACGATTTCCGGTTCCGGGTTGTTCCACGACGAATCCGAACGGATACCAACCTCGGCACCCCAACCAACGGTCGAGAGCACCGGCGCCTTGGTGAACACCTCCGCATCGGGGCCGATCGCGACTTCGAGGTATTGCGACCACATGCCCGCTTCGATCAGCGCGGCCTTCAGTTCGGCCGCTTCCTTCGAACCCGGCTTCACCGAACGGATGCCACCGCCGATGCGCGCTTCCAGATCGCCGCGAATGCCCTGCGCCGCATCGGCATCGCCCCGCGCGCGTTCCTCGATCACGCGTTCCAGCGCCGACACGGCAAAGGTCACGCCTGCCGCCTTCACGCATTGCAGGTCGATCGGCGACAGGATCGGCGGATGCTCTCCGGCCGGATCGGCCAGCGCCGCGGTGTCGCACACCACCGGACCATCGAGTGAGGCGATGTCGCCGCGTTCCAGCAGGTCGGCGACGGTCGCGGCATGGGCCGATACGTCGATGACCTTGCCACCCTTCACCACCACCGGCGTCGGGCCGTCGACCAGTTGCATCCGCCCGACCAGCAACGCCTGGTCGTGATCGACCGGCAGCATCCGCGCGGCATGTTCGCTCTTCATGTCCGTTTCCTCAGTGATTGTGGCGCGGCGTCGTTTCCGACGTCCGGCGATATTTGAGCGCGAGGTCGAGGACGCCACCGTCACCCAGCTGGCCGACCTTCTCGCGGTAGATTTCTTCCCACGGCGTCTGGCTGGCCGGAACCGGCGGAACACCCTCGCCCTTGCGCCGCGCGATCTCTTCGTCGCTCACGAGCATGTCGCAGCGGCCATGGTTCAGATCGATGCGGATCGTGTCGCCGGTGCGCAGCCACGCAAGGCCCCCGCCCACCGCGCTTTCGGGCGAGGCGTTGAGGATCGACGGGCTGTCCGACGTCCCCGACTGCCGCCCGTCGCCGATCGTCGGCAGGCTCTGAATACCGCGCTGAAGCAACGCTGCGGGTGGCTGCATATTGGTCACCTCGGCCGATCCGGGCCAGCCGATCACACCCGCCCCGCGAATGACGAGGATGCAGTTCTCGTCGATATCCAGCGCCGGATCGTCGATGCGGTGGTGATAATCGTCTGACCCGTCGAACACGATCGCGCGGCCTTCGAAACAGCCTTCATTGCCCGGCTGCGACAGATAGCGTTCGCGGAAATCGGGGCCGATCACGCTGGTCTTCATGATCGCTACGTCGAATAAATTGCCCGACAGCACCAGGAAGCCGGCCTGTTCCTTGAGCGGCTGATCATAGGGCCGGATGACCTCGCGATCGGTCGCGACGCGGTGCGCAACATTCTCGCCCAGCGTCTTGCCAGTGACGGTTGCGACGCTGCCATCGATCTTGCCCGCCGCGATCAGTTCGCTGACCACAGCCGGCACCCCGCCCGCGCGGTGGAAGCGCTCACCGAGGAACCGCCCGGCCGGCTGCACATCGACCAGCAGCGGCAGGTCGTAGCCGAACTCCATCCAGTCGGACGGGCGGAGTTCGATATCGGCATGGCGTGCCATGGCGTGCAGGTGTGGATGCGCGTTCGACGAACCGCCGATCGCGGTGATCAGCGCGATGGCATTCAGGAACGACTGGCGCGTCAGGATCTTCGACGGCCGCAAATCCTCAAAAGCCATCTCGACGATGCGCTTGCCCGTCTCGTACGCGATCTGCCCGCGTTCGCGATACGGCGCGGGGATCGCCGCGCAACCGGGCAGCGACATGCCGAGCCCCTCGGCGATCGCGTTCATGGTCGACGCCGTGCCCATCGTGTTGCAATGCCCGGCCGACGGCGCCGACGCGGTCGCCGCCTCCAGAAACTCCTCCTCGGTCATCTCGCCCGCCGCCATCTTGCGTCGCGACCGCCAGATGACCGTGCCCGACCCGACCAGATCGCCGTCGTGCCAGCCATCCAGCATCGGCCCGCCCGACAGGACGATCGCCGGAATGTCGACGGTCGACGCCGCCATCAACCCCGACGGCGTGGTCTTGTCACACCCGGTGGTCAGCACCACCGCGTCGATCGGATAGCCGTTGAGGATTTCGACCAGTCCGAGATAGGCGAGGTTGCGGTCGATCGCCGCGGTCGGGCGCCGGCAATTCTCGAAGATCGGATGCGTCGGAAATTCCATCGGAATGCCGCCGGCCGCCTCGATCCCCGCCTTCACCCGCTTAACCGTTTCGAGGTGGATGCGGTTGCACGGCGTCAGGTCCGATCCCGACTGGGCGATGCCGATGATCGGCCGCCCGCTGGTCAGTTCCTTCGGCGTGATGCCGTAGTTCATGAACCGTTCGAGATAGAGCGCGGCCATGTCGAGCCGGCCTGGCGCGGCGAACCATTCGCGCGATCGAAACGGGCGGACGGGGGTGCGGGTCATTGTCGATACTCTGCCGATAGGAAAATGCCCCGCCCGGTAGCGCGGACGGGGCCGGGCCGGATCAGCCCTGCATGTCTTCCAGTTCCTTGCCCTTCGTCTCGTGAATGAACTTCTGGACGAGGAAGAAACTGATGACCGCGAACGCGCCATAGAAGCTGTAGGTGATGGTCAGGCCCAAGCCCGCCGCCATGACCGGAAAGCTCTGTGCGATCAGATAGTTGGCGAACCATTGCGCGAAGCCGCACACCGCCAGCGCGGACCCCCGCATCTGGTTGGGGAACATCTCGCCCAGCATGACCCACATGATCGGGCCCCAGCTGACGTTGAAGAACACGACGTACAGGTTCGCCGCAACCAGCGCGACGGTGCCGAGTTCGGCCGACAGCTGCAGCTTGCCGGCGGCATCGAGCGTGCCGTTATGGAAGCAATAGACCAGTGCCCACAGCGTCACCGCCATGCCCGCCGAACCAATCAGCAGCAGCGGCTTGCGCCCGATCTTGTCGACCAGACCGATGGTGATGAAGCACGCCGCGATCGAGACGAGGCCCGAGACGATGTTGATCTGCAGCGACTGGTCTTCGGTAAAGCCCGCCAGCTGCCACAGCGTCGCGCCGTAATAGAAGATCACGTTGATGCCGACGAGCTGCTGGAACACCGCCAGCAACAGGCCCGCCCACACGATCGGGCGAATGCCGCCCTTCACCGGGTCCATGATGTCGCGCAGCGCCGGCTTGTGATCCTTGCTGAACGACGCTTCGATATCGCGAACCTTGGTCGCGGCGGCGGCCGGACCGAACAGCCGGGTCAGCACGATGCGAGCTTCGTCCAGACGCCCCTTTTGCACCAGATAGCGGGGACTTTCCGGGATGAAGAGCAATGCGACGAGGAACACGGCCGCCGGAATCGCCTGCATCCAGTACATCCAGCGCCATGCCTCATAGCCGCCCCACCAGATCGAGGTAGAGGCACCGGCCGCATTGGCGAGATAATAGTTCACGACGAACGCGGCGGTCAGGCCGCTGATGATCATGATCTGCTGGATGGTCGTCATCCGCCCGCGAATATTGGCGGGGGCGACTTCGGAGATATAGGCGGGCGACAGCACCGATGCAGCACCGACCGCCATGCCGCCCATGAAGCGGGCGATGACGAACAGCATCTGGACATGGCTGAACCCCTGGATCAGCGCACCGACCAGGAACAGCACCGCGGCGAGCATCATGACCTTGCGACGGCCCATCGCATCGGCCAGCTTGCCGGCAAGGAACGCGCCGACGAAACAGCCGATCAGCAGCGAACCGACCGTAAAGCCCAGCCCGGCTTCGCTGAGCCCAAAGGCGCTTTTCAGCCCTTCCTGCGTTCCGTTGACCGCACCGCTGTCATATCCGAACAGCAAACCGCCGATCGTCGCCACTGCGACGATGGCGATGACAAGCGCGATGTTCACGCGCTCCCCGCTCGCCTCTACCATCCCCATCCACTCCCAAGCTCACTACCGTCACAACGGCGTGTTAGCGGTAACGGTGGCGAATTCTTCAGACAAATGCAAGCGCCGCCGACATTGGTGCGATGCGTTTTCGCATAAGCGCATTCCGCCGGGTGCTCAACCGGCGATCCGGGCGGGCGAATGTTCTTAGCGAGGTGCCGGCCCCGACGATTCGCGGACGACCAGTTCATGGTCCAGTACGCGGTCGTCGCCATCGTCATCGGCCAGCCCCGCCCGACGATCGCGGATCTGTGCCAGCAGCATTTCGACCGCCGTCTCCGCCATCGCCGCGATCGGCTGGCGGATCGTGGTGATCTCCGGCCAGGTCGTCGTCGCGAGCGACGTGTCGTCGAACCCCACGATGCTGACATCCTCCGGCACATGCAGCCCGCGACGATGCGCGACGCTGATCGCGGCTGCCGCCATGTCGTCGTTGCTGGCGAAGATCGCAGTCGGGCGGTCGTTGCGATCGATCAGCCGTTCCGCCGCATCGATGCCCGATCGATAGGTGAACAGCCCCTGTTCGACCGGCATGTCGGCGACGGCGAGGCCGGCGGCCTCGATCGCAGCGACGAACCCACGCCACCGTTCGCCGCTGGCACCGTTATTGGGGTTGCCACGCACGAAGCCGATGCGACGATGGCCCAACGCGATCAGGTGGTCGGTCATCGCCCGCGCCGCCGCGAAATCGTCGATTCGCACCGACGCCCGGCCCGCCTGCGCCCCCCCCACCGCCACTGCGACCGATGGCGTTCCCGCAGCATCCAGTTCGGCCTGCACCGCCTGCGCATCGGACAGCGGCGGCGGCAGGATCACGCCCTGCACCGGCGTCGATGCGAAGCGCCGCGCGGCCTCGGCCTGTTCGTCCGGCCCGTCGCCTTCGCACGGTTCGAGGACCAGGTGGCATCCCACCTTGCGCGCGCCTTCCAGCGCACCGATCAGGAAGTTCGACAGATACGCCATCGACGGGTTGGCATAGAGCAGCCCGATCTGCGCCGCCTCTCCCGCCGCCAGGCTGCGCGCCGCGCTGTTCGGCGAATAGTTGAGCTGCTCGATCGCCGCCAATACCGACTCGCGCGTCGATTGTCGGACGTTGGCGCCGCCGTTCACCACGCGTGACACCGTCATCGCCGATACCCCCGCGGTGCGTGCGACGTCCTGTATGGTGACGTTACCACCGCTGCGGCGACTAGGCTTTTCCATGGATCGTGACGGCTCCTTCCCGATGCTGATTATGAGCCGCCCGTCATGATTGCAAATCGCGAGTCGGTTGACGCAGCGGTATCGGGCGGATAGCTGATAGCGCTACCAATAACGGTGACGGCACTGCCGGACGCCGACTGTCCTGGGAGAGAGATCGTGACCCTAGCGTCCAAGCCCGTTCGCCTTGCGCTCGCCTGCCTGCTGGCGACCGCCGCGACCGGCACCGTCATCGCGCAAACCCGGCCGACCCGCCCCGCCGCCACCGAACGCATGCTGTACAAGGACGCGTCGCAGCCGGTTGCGGCGCGCGTCGAGGACCTGCTGCGGCGGATGACGCTGGAGGAAAAGGTCGCGCAGATGATCGGCATCTGGGAAAAGAAGGGCGATATTCAGGACGCGCAAGGCAATTTCTCGGCGGCCAAGGCGTCGCGCGCCTTCCCCAACGGCCTGGGGCAGATCACCCGTCCGTCGGACAAGCGCGGCGTCACGGCCAGCAACAACGCGGCCGGCGTCGCCGCCGATGCGGTCAACCGCACCGCGCAGGAAACCGCCGACTATATCAATGCGGCGCAGCGCTGGGCGGTCGAGAACACCCGGCTCGGCATCCCGATGATCATGCATGAGGAAGCGCTGCACGGCTATGTCGCGCGCGGCGCCACCAGCTTTCCCCAGTCGATCGCGCTCGCGTCGAGCTGGGACCCGGCGCTGGTCGAGCGCGTGTTCGGCGTGGCGGCGCGCGAGATGCGGGCGCGCGGCGCCAACCTTGCGCTGGCCCCCGTCGTCGACGTCGCGCGCGATCCGCGCTGGGGCCGGATCGAGGAAACCTATGGCGAGGACCCGGTGCTGGTCGGCGAAATGGGCCTCGCCGCGATCCGCGGGTTCCAAGGCACGACTCTGCCGCTCGCGCCGAACAAGGTGATGGTCACGCTCAAGCACATGACCGGCCACGGCCAGCCCGAAAACGGCACCAATGTCGGCCCGGCCAACATCTCCGAACGCACCCTGCGCGAAAATTTCTTCCCGCCGTTCGAACGCGCGGTGAAGGAACTGCCGGTGCAGGCGGTGATGGCGTCGTATAACGAGATAGACGGCATCCCCAGCCACGCCAACAAATGGCTGCTCGACGATGTGCTGCGTCGCGAATGGGGCTATAAGGGCTCGGTGGTCAGCGACTATTTCGCGATCAAGGAACTCAACACCCGCCATCATCTCTACGGCACCGACATGGCCGCCGCCGGCCGCCGCGCGCTGGATGCCGGCGTCGACATGGAACTGCCCGATGCCGAGGGTTGGTCGACGCTCGCGCAGATGGTGAAGTCGGGTCAGGTCCCGCAGGAACAGGTCGACAATGCGGTGCGCCGCATCCTGACCATGAAATTCCAGATGGGGTTGTTCGAAAACCCCTATGCCGACGCCCGTACCGCAGAGGCTAAGACCGCGACGCCCGACGCGATCGCGCTGGCGCGCGAAGCCGCCATCCGTTCGGTCGTGCTGCTTAAGAACCAGAACAATTTGCTGCCGCTCGATCCGGCAAGGGTCGGCAAGATGCTGGTCGTCGGCACCCATGCCCGCGACACCCCGATCGGCGGCTATTCCGACGTGCCCCGCCACGTCGTCAGCGTGCTGGAGGGCATGCAGCAGGCGGCGCAAGGCCGCTTCTCGGTCGATTATGCCGAGGGCGTGCGCCTGACCCGCAGCCGCCAATGGGCCGCGGACAAGGTCGAACTGGTCCCGCCGGCGGAAAACGCCCCGCTGATCGAGGAAGCCGTGCGCAAGGCCGCGCAAGCCGACACGATCCTGCTGGTGCTGGGCCAGAACGAACAGCTGAGCCGCGAGGCGTGGGCCGATGCCCATCTCGGCGACCGACAGAAGCTCGACCTGATCGGCGAGCAGAACGAACTCGCCCGCCGCCTGTTCGCGACCGGCAAGCCGGTGGTGGTCGTGCTGCTGAACGGCGGCCCGCTTGCCGCGACCTATCTCGACGCGACCGCGCCGGCGATCGTCGAGGGTTGGTATCTGGGTCAGGAAACCGGCAACGCCGTCGCCGATATCGTGCTCGGCCGCGCCAATCCGGGCGGCAAGCTGCCCGTCTCGGTCCCGCGCAGCGAAGGCCAGCTGCCGATCTTCTACAACCACAAGCCGACCTCGCGCCGCGGTTACCTGTTCGACAGCACCGCGCCGCTCTATCCGTTCGGCTATGGCCTGTCCTATACCAGCTTCACCGTCGGCGCGCCGCGGCTTGCCAAGGCGACGATCGGTCGCGACGAAAGCGTCCGGGTGTCGGTCGATGTCGCCAATACCGGTCGCCGGGCGGGCGACGAGGTCGTGCAGCTCTATGTCCATGACGACGAAGCCAGCGTGACGCGACCTGTCCTCGAACTGAAGCATTTCCAGCGCGTGACTTTGAAGCCCGGCGAGCGGCGGACGGTGACGTTCGACCTGAAACCCGCCGACCTCGCCTTCTGGAACGTTGACATGCAACGGGTCGTCGAACCCGGCACCTTCACGATCAGTGCAGGGAACAGCTCGACCCAACTGAAGACAGCGACGCTGACGGTTCGGTAGGCTGTTTATCCCGAAGCGATCGGTTCGCGCCAAGGCGAACCGGTCGCTCGCGCGCGTTCTGTTACGGGCGGGCGGCGCCGTTGCTCGGACGAAATTCCCCGAGCGGATGTGTTCTACGGAGCATGTGCGCTGGTCTTCATCACCCCGAAATTGCTCTGATACAGTCTCTGCCGAACCAGACACGGGCAAGGTCAAATGATGTTCCGGGTAACGAAGGCCGGCACGAAGAATGCCATGCGTACCCGAAGCCCTGTCGCACTTCTTACAATGATAAAGTTTACCAAGCCGCCGCCGACGCATCAAAGTCAAAGATGATGTGTCGGCGAAGGCAGCGCTGCATCCGCAATGGTTCGATGCCGACAGTTGCAGAAGGCCCGCAGCGGGGTATCCGGTGCTGCGATCACCAGCAGGCGGGAATTCCGCCAATCCATCCACGCGTGAGAGCTAGCAACGACGCGTCGATGCTGTTTAGTCCACCGTCTTGCCCCTGACGCGGTGTCCTTAGACGTGGAGCCGGTTTGAAACCGATTGACGTTTGGCCTTCCCGACAACCTTAAAGCCTCGATCAGGCGGGGCACCACTTCGGTCACTCTGGACTTGATCCGGGGTCCCGCTTCTTCTCGACCACAGTTGAAGGGACTCCCAGAAGCAAATCCGGGTAGGGATATAATTCGCCAAGCAACCGAATATTGATCCGATCTCGCGATGCGGTCCGCCTGCGCCGCTTCACGTCTGCGGAGGACCGACGTGGATGACGAGCGAGGAATCGTGGATTGAGCCAATACCGATATTTAAGCGCTCGATCATGGGCGAACGGCAGCGCTGACAAGCGGGGAGACATAACCGGTATCGGTTTCGCGACACGATCTGCCGCGATCGTGCGGGAGAACCCAGTGTGCAGAAACGCAGCGACCCGGCGACGCCATTGGCGCCACCGGGCCATGCTCCCTACGCCTAGCGCGAGGTCAGCTGCAGAGTCGCGGGGCGATCCAGCATCCGCAAGCCGCGGCGCGCAACGTCATGCGCGCTGGCAACGCGAGCCGACGGCAGCACCAGCGAGGCATCGTCCGCCGCCAGAACCTTGGCATAGAGCGCACGCGCCGCATCGGGGCGCTGCGTCATCGCATAAACGGCGGCAAGGTTGAGCAGCACTTCCGGCTCGCGATTGCCTGCGCGCGTTTCGCGCTCGAGGCTGCGTTCGGCCGAGGTGAGGTTGCCCGCGGTGATCGCGGCATAGGCATATTGCGCATCCTGGGCGTTCGCGCTGGTGGCGATCCCCATCACCGCCAGCGCCGAGCCAAGCAGTGTCAAAGTTCCGATTCGCATGACATCATCTCCTATTTGTTACATCGTGATGACATCAATGTTTCACTTTTAAGACCGTTGCACAAGCGCTCCGCTCTGCAGGCAGAAAAAAAGGGGCGGCCGAAGCCACCCCTTGGGTATCCCCGGCCGAGGCCGGGCTAGGTCCGAACGATCAGAAGTCGGCGCGATACTGTTCGTTGCCGACGAAGCCGAGCTTCGTGACGTTCGCGCGCTTGATGATCGCCAGCACGCCGTCGACCACTTCGTACCGCGCCGTCGCGTCGGGCTGGAAGTGGAGTTCGGGCTGCGGGCTCATCGCCACGGTCTGATCAAGATACTGGGTCAGCGTGACCTCGTCGACCGGCGCACCGTTCCAGAAGGTCTGGCCCTGCGCATTGATCGAGATCTTGTTCTTTTGCGGGTCGATATTCTGCTGCGGCCGGTTGTCCGGCTGTGGCAGGTCGACCTTCACCGCGTGGCTCTGGATCGGGATGGTGATGATAAACATGATCAGGAGCACGAGCAGCACGTCGATCAACGGCGTCGTGTTCATATCCATCATCGGTTCGTCGTCGCTGCGACCGCCGCTACTCATTGCCATGTCAGGCTACTCCTATTGACGCGCGCGCGGCGTGGTATTGGGGTCCGGTTCGGAAATGAACCCGACCTTGGTGAACCCGGCCGACTGCATCGTGTAGATGGTACCACCGATGCAACGGTACGGCGTGTTCACGTCGCCACGGATGTGCACTTCGGGCAGTTCGAGGTTCGGGTTACCGATGCCACCCTGACGGGCCACTTCGTCTTCCAGCTTCTTGACCGCGCGGGTGCGCAGTTCGTCCGCATTCACCCGGGTCAAACCCCAGTACACGGCGCATTCGCCGCCAAGGCCCTGCACCGACAACGAGACGTTTTCGGGCTTGGTCGTCGTCGGTTCGAATACGACCTTCGGGACCTTGAGGCCGCTCACCTGCTGGACCACGACCGGAACCGCGATCAGGAAGATGATCAGCAGCACGAGCATGACGTCCACGAGCGGCGTGGTATTGATGTCCGAGAGGGGGGCTTCATCGCCGCCGCCGCCAACACTCATCGCCATGAGGCTATCCTATCCACTTCTACTCAATCGAACCGCCGGGACCGTCAGGCCCCGGCGGCATCAGCGCCGTGCGATCAGACGCGCGGTGCGGTCGGCACGCCACCGGCCTGGCCGGCGGTGGTGCTGCCGACTGCCGGCTTGGCAACCGGCGCCGGGCCGCGAGCCGCGACGGTCGGACGAACCGCACCGTTCGAGGCGAGGTAGCCGAGCACGTCGTTCGAGAAGGCCGACAGGTCTTCCGAGATCGACTTGTTGCGGCGCTGTAGCCAGTTGTAGGCGAGCACGGCCGGAACCGCGACGACCAGGCCGATGGCGGTCATGATGAGCGCTTCACCGACCGGACCGGCGACGTCACCGATGGCGGCCTGACCGGCGGCACCGATCTTCACCAGCGCGCGGTAGATACCGACCACGGTACCGAACAGACCGACGAACGGCGAGGTCGCGCCGACGGTCGCGAGGAAGGCGAGGCCGCCGTTGAGCTTCGAGTTGATCGACGCTTCCGAACGGGCCAGCGAGCCGTGCAGCCAGTCATGCGCTTCGACCGGATCGGTCAGCTTGCCATGCTGTTCCTGCGCGGCGAGGCCGTCGTCGACGATCTGGCGATAGGCCGAGTTCTTGTCGAGCTTGGCGGCGCCTTCGCGCAGCGAGTTCGACTGCCAGAAGGTGGCGCGGACGCGCTTCGCCTGGTTCATGATCTTCTGCTGTTCGAACAGCTTGGTGAAGAGGATGTAGAACGAGCCGACCGACATGATCACCAGGATGCCCAGCGTGCCGAACGCGATCGCGCCGCCCTGCTGAAGCGCTTCCCAGAAGCCGAAGTTCGGAGCTCCGGCAGGGGCGCCGGCAGCAAGAATGGGGGTGAGCATCGGATAGTTTCCTTAGAGCTGATATGTTCTTGAAGAATAATGCCCCGGGCCGCCCCGCGCCGTACGTGGCGCGGAGGACGCCGGAATTACCGGTCGGCCGGCAGCTTCCAGGTGAAGCGCAGCGTCTTGGTACCACCGAACGTCGGTCTGCCTGCGGCATCGAGCGCGGGGGTATAACGGCCGCGCGACGTCACCAGACGGCAGGCGGTACGATCGAGCGTCGACGAACCCGAACTGGACGACACGCGGCAGTTTTCGATCCTGCCGGCAGCGTTCACTTCGAACGTCAGACCGCTGACGCCTTCTTCCTCGGCGTTGAGCGCGCTCGCCGGATAGTCGGCGTCGGTCACCCACGAACCCGGATTGCCCTTGATACCGGCGGCCTTGCTGATCACCGGCGCGGGTGGCGCAGGTGGAGCGGCAGGCGCGGGCGGCGCAGGCGGAGCGGCGATCGGCACCGGATTGTACGTCGGCGGCGGCGTCGTCACCGACTGGATCACCACCGGCGGCGGCGCCTGCGTACGAACGATCGGCGGCGGCGTCACGACCGGCGGCGGCGACTGCGGCTGCGGCTGTTCGGGCGGCGGCGGGGGAGGAGGAATTTCCTCCGGCGGGGGTGGCGGTTCCTCGACGTCGAACGTCTCGGTATCCTCAGTCACCTTCTTCACATATTTGTAGGCAAGGCCGGAAATGAACGCATAACCGATCACGACGTGGAGAATCCCCACGATGATCAGCGCGACGATCCGGCCACTACCTGCTTTTTGGTCAGCGTAAGCCATTCAGCAACCAAACTCCTCTAGCCCGGTACATTGGGTCGGTCCGTCCGGCGGAAACCGGCACGCAACGACCGTCGTGTCCGGGGCTACGCGGCATTCCGGACGCGATTGTCTATCGCGGCCTTTTAAACGACGCAAACGCTTTGTCGGACGAAACAATCGTACAATCGCGCCATTACCGAAATAAGTCTGTAACCACGGTTTTCCGGGGGGTAAGAGCGGTTGCATGAAGCGCAATCCGACCGCCGCCCTGGCCATGACGTTCAGTTTGATGGCTTGCTCGCCCGTCATCGCCCGACAAAACGCCCCGTCGCCTGTTACCGCTACCGCCGATTCGGGCGTCGCCTATGCCCGGCTGGCCCGACTGGCGCTGGAGAGCGATATCGTACTGGACATCACGATTCGCTCGGTCGCGCGCATCGCGCCGGCCGAGGCGACCGGGCTCGCGCCGGGGCATGTCCGCTTCTACGTCACCGCCGATGTCGGTGCGTTGATTCGAGCGGGCGGCCCCCTGCCCGCGCGGATCGGCTATCTGGTTGACGTGCCGTTCGACCCGCGCGGCCGCGCACCCAATCTCAAGCGGCAGCGCGTCATCGCCTTTGCCCGCGCCGTCGCCGGGCGTCCCGATCAGGTACAGTTGGTCACGCCCGACGCGCAATTTGCGTGGAGCCCGACGCTGGACCAGCGGGTGCGCGATGTGGTGCGTGAAGTCATCGCCCCCGATGCGCCGCCGACGATCACCGGCATCGGCAATGCCTTCCACGTCCCCGGCACGCTGCCGGGCGAAGGCGAAACGCAGATTTTCCTGAAGACCGCGACCGGCAATCCGGTGTCGCTGCTGATCCTGCGCCGACCGGGCGAAGAGCGGCGCTGGGCGCTGTCGCTGGGCGATATCATCGACGAAGCGGGCGGCGCGCCGAAGCCCGATACGCTGGCATGGTACCGGCTGGCGTGCGGCCTTCCCGATACGCTGCCCGAGCCGAGCCTGCAGTCGCAGGAGGAGCCCAACGCCGCGATCGCGCGCGAGGACTATGCGTTCGTGCGTGAATCGCTGGGCCAGTGCGAGGATGGACGCGCCGGCTGAGGCCGACACTGCGGTTTCGGACGGACTAGGCGGACGTCATCCCGCGATCCGACTGCGGTCAGTTCGCATCTAGCCGGAAAGACGAAGGCACCGCGACTAGCGCGCCAGATGGACGAAATCGCGTTCGTACCGCACCAGTCCCGCACCGCCGTCGACGAACACCACCTGCCCGGTCGACGCCGCCGCACTGGCGAGGAACAGCACGGCATCGGCCACCTGATCGGCGGTCGGCAACCGTTCGAGCGGCATCATCGCCGCCAGCCGGTCGAGCTGCCCCGGCAGATAGTCGCCGGTCGCGAGCGTCAATCCCGGCGCGACGCCATTGACCCGCACCGCCGGTGCCAGCGCCAGCGCCAGCGTCCGCGTCGCTTCGGCCAGCGCCTGTTTCGACAGGGTATAGGCGAGCTGATCGCGGTGCGGATGGGCGATCCGCTGGTCGAGGATATTGACCACCGCCTGCCCCCCCTGCCCGGCCAGCGCGGTCGCGAGCACGAACGGCGCGGCGGCGTTCACCGTGAAATGCGCTACGAGCGACTCGGGAGACGGCAGCGCATCGTCGTCCGTGCGAAAGCAGGATGCGTTGTTGACCAGCAGGTCGACCCGCCGGCCGAACTGCGCCGCAACCGCCGGGATCAGCGCCGCCGTCGCCGCGCCGTCGCTCAGGTCGGCGGCGAAACATGCATGCCGCGCACCGGCGGCGACGATCGCCGCGACGATCGCGCCATCGGGTTCGCCGTCCCGCGTCGCGTGCAGCGCCACGTCATGCCCCGCCTCCGCCAGCCGGACCGCGATTCGTCCGCCCAGCCGCCGGAAGCTGCCGGTGACCAATGCCAGCGGGCGGCTCACCGCCGATGCCGAACCATCGTGACGCCGATCGATTCGCCGGCTTCGGCGATGGCGAGCTTCACGATGCGGATCTGGACCCGCTGCACCCGCGGATCGGACAGGAACAGCGTGTCGACGATATGGTCGGCAACCCCCTCGATCAGCGTGAAATGCACGCCCTGCGGCAGCGAGGTCGTCGCCGCCTCCTTCAGGTCCATATAGCTTTTCGAGGCCGATAGCGGCGTATCGGGCGTAAAGCGTTCGGGGCAGTCGAGGTCGACCGTCATCGAAATGCGCAACGGTTGCGGCAGATGAGTTTCCTCGGAATAGATGCCCGTCAGGACATGTACTTCGACGTCATGGACTTCCAGTTGGAGCGAATCGCGCAAACGGCACCTGTCACAATAAGGGAATGTCGGCGCGATAGCAGATGGCGGCGGACACGTAAGCGTCCGCATCTTCGTGCTTGTACCCCGGAGCCTGCGCGGTACAGGCGCCAGAACCGCACACCGAATGGACTTGGCCTTGCCCGACCTGTTGCCGCTTGCCCGAATTGCCCAAAGCGACGTCGAAGCGCTGCTCGACGCGGCGTTCGGGGTCGATCGGCATCGACGCACCGCGTACCGGGTGCGTGCCGGGCTGGTGCCGATCGATGCGCTGAGCTTCGCGATGGTCGAGGATGGCCGGCTGATCGGCTGTATCCAGTGCTGGCCGGTGCAGCTCGATGGCGACGATGGCAACGCACTGCCGCTGGTGATGGTCGGCCCGGTCGCGGTCGCGCCCGACCGGCAGGGCATGGGGATCGGCGCCAGGTTGATGGCGAAATCGATCGCGGCGGCGGGGGATGCCTTTCTGATGCTGGTCGGCGATCCCGACTATTATACCCGGTTCGGCTTCACCGCGGAGCGGACCGGCGGGTGGCGCATGCCCGGCCCCTACGAAGCGTACCGCATCCTGGCCAAGGGACCGGTGCCGATCGCGTCGGGCATATTGGCGCCGCGCGTCGCGTTGGCGGCCTGAACCCCTTGTCGGCGGCGGCGCGTCCGAGCTAACGGCATCCCATGTCCATGCAGCCCCCCAATGATTTCGCATCGATGTCGCTTGCCGAGGTCGCGCGCCTTGCCGCCGAGGCGAAGCTGCCGCCGGTCGAGCGCTGGAACCCGACGCATTGCGGCGACAGCGAGATGCGGATCGCCGCCGATGGCAGCTGGTTCCATCAGGACGCCCCGATCACCCGGGCGGAAATGGTGCGGCTGTTTTCGACCATCCTGCGCCGCGAGCCCGACGGGTCGCACGTGCTGGTGACGCCGGTCGAAAAGCTGTCGATCGCGGTCGACGACGCGCCGTTCGTCGCGGTCGAGGCGAAGCTGTCGGGCGAGGGCGAACAAAGCCGAATCGCATTCCGGCTGAACACCGACGAGTTGATCGTCGCCGATGCCGAACATCCGATCCGGATCGAGGGGACGCCCGATGCCCCGCGCCCCTATCTGCGCGTGCGCGGCGGCATGGACGCGCTGATCGCGCGGGCGGTCTTCTACGAACTGGCCGAGCGGCTGGTCGCCGGACCGGACGGCGCGCAAGGGTTATGGAGCGACGGCGCGTTCTTCCCCTTCGCCCCGGCATGACGCTGGCGCAGCGGCTGCGCGAGCGGCTGGGGGCGCCGGCGGGTCCGCTGCTGATCGGCGACCTGAACGGCGAGGCGCCGATGCCCGATACGGGCTGGCGACAGGCGGCGGTGCTGATCGCGGTGACCGATCGGACCGAACCGGGCGTGCTGCTGACGCAGCGGACCGGCGACCTGCGCACTCATGCCGGACAGGTTGCGTTCCCCGGCGGTAGCATCGATCCGACCGATGACGGCGCGACCGGCGCGGCGCTGCGCGAGGCGTGGGAGGAAATTGCCCTGCCGCCGGAGCGTGCCGAGGTCGTCGCGACGCTCGATCGCTATCATACCGTCACCGGGTTCGAGGTGACGCCGGTGCTGGCGGTGGTGCCGCCCGACCTGCCGCTGATCGCCGCCCCGCTGGAGGTCGATGCGATCTTCGAAGTGCCGCTCGCCTTCCTGCTCGACGCCGCCAATCATGGTCGGGGCAGCCGGTGGTTCGAGGGGCATGAGCGCCATTATTACGAACTGCTCTTCGCCGAACGGCGCATCTGGGGTGCGACGGCGGCGATGATCGTGAACCTTGCGCAAAGACTGACATGGCCGTGACCGAACCCGATACCCTGCCGCCCGCCGCGTGGATGACGCGACCGGGGCTCGACCGCATCGCCGCCGCGCTGGGCGCCGACGAGGGCGCCGCGCGCTTTGTCGGTGGCGCGGTGCGCGATACGCTGCTGGGGCTGCCGGTGTCGGACATCGACGTCGCGACGATCCATCCGCCGCAGGAGGTCGTCCGCCGGCTGCAGGCGGCGGGGATCAAGGCGGTGCCGACCGGCATCGCCCACGGCACGATCACCGCGGTGGCCAGGGGCACGGTGGTCGAGGTCACGACGCTGCGCCGCGACGTCACCACCGACGGACGCCATGCCGAGGTCGCGTTCACCGACGACTGGCAGGCCGATGCCGCGCGCCGCGACTTCACGATGAACGCGCTCTACGCCGACATGGCGACCCATCGGCTGCACGATTATTTCGGCGGCGTCGCCGATCTGCGCGCCGGGCGGGTTCGGTTCATCGGCGACCCGCTGCGCCGCATCGCCGAGGACCATCTGCGCATCCTGCGCTTCTTCCGCTTCCTCGCGCGGTTCGGCGATACGCCCGATGCCGCGGGGCTCGACGCCTGTATCGCGCGCGCCAACGACCTGATGGCCTTGTCGCGCGAGCGGATCGCCGATGAATTGCTCAAGCTGCTAATGGCGCGCGATGCGGTGGCCGTACTGCGGCTGATGACCGGGCATGCGATCTGGTCGCCGGTCCTGCCGGAGATCGACCCGGCGGCGGTCGAGCGGCTGGCGGCACTGGTCGCGGCGGAAGCGGCGGGGGGCATCGCGCCCGACCCGATCCGCCGGCTGGCGGCGCTGCTCGACGCCGGCAATGCCGAAGGCGTCACCGCGCGGCTGAAACTGTCGAATGCGCAGCGCAAGCGGATCGCGACCGCGCTCGGCCATGATGCGGGTAGTCCGCTGGCGCTCGGCTATCGGCTGGGCGTCGAGGGGGCGGTCGACCGGTTGCTGCTGGCGGGCGACCACCCGGCGGCGGCGCGGGTCGCGGCATGGCAGCGCCCCACGCTACCGCTGTCGGGCGGGGCGCTGGTCGAACGCGGCCTCGCACGCGGTCCCGATGTCGCGCGGGCGCTCCGGCAGGTCGAGGAGCGGTGGATCGCGGAAGGCTTCCCCGACGCGACGCGCACCGCCGCGATCGCCGACGACGTGGTGGCTCAGGCGTTGCGGTCGAGCAGCAACTGATACGCCGCCTCAGCATCGACCGGCCGCGAATAGAAATAGCCCTGCCCGAACGCGCAGCCGAGTGCGACCAGCGTATGCTCCAGCTCCTGCGTCTCGATCCCTTCCGCCGTCGTCCGCATTCCCAGCGCCTGTGCGAGGCTCAGGATCGCGCGGACGATCGCCACCTTGTCGCGATCGGCCAGCATGCCGGTGATGAAGCTGCGGTCGATCTTAAGCTTGTCGATCGGCAGCTTCTGAAGATAGGCGAGGTTCGAATAGCCGGTGCCGAAATCGTCCATCGCGATGCTGGCACCCAGGTCCTTCAGCGCCAGCATGGTGTGCAACGTCCGGTCGGGGTCGACCACGAACGCGCTTTCGGTCAGTTCGATCGTGAAGCGGTCGCCGCGCAGCCCATGGCGGGCCAGGACATCGGCGAACATCGCCTCGACATTGTCGCGCTGGAGCTGCACCGCCGACAGGTTGACGGCCATGCGCGCGCCGCTGTCCCCGCCCAGGCGCCGGTCCCATTCCGCCAGCGTCCGGGCCGCCTCGTCCATCGCCCAGCAGCCCAGCGGCACGATCAGCCCGGATTCCTCGGCGACGGGAATGAACGCGGTCGGTGAAATCTCGTCGCCCTCGGGCGTCCGCCACCGTGCGAGCGCCTCGAAACTGTTGATCCGCCCGTTCGACAGATCGCAGATCGGCTGGAAGGCGAGGCGCAACTGCCCCTCCTCCAGCGCGTGGCGCAGGCGGGTCTCGATCGAGAACTGGTTGCGCACGATATCGAACAGGTGCGGGCGATAGACTTCGGTCTGACCGGTGCGCTTGGCCCGCTTCACCGCGAACTGCGCGTGGCGGATCATGTCCTCCGCCTCATCATCGGCGTCTTCGCCCAGCGCGATGCCGATCGAACATTCGATGCGGATGCTGAAATCGGACAACTGGAACGGCTGGACCAGCGCCTGTTGCAGTCGCCCGGCGACCTGCAACGCGTCGGCGGGGCCTTCGCGCAGCCCCAGCAGCACCGCGAATTCGTCGCCGCCGGTGCGGGCCAGCAGGTCGCAGCCGCGCAGCACCCCCTTCAACCGGCGCGCGACCGAGATCAGCAATTCGTCGCCCGACAGCGATCCCATGCAAGCGTTGACGCGGCTGAACCGGTCGAGATTGACCACCAGCACCGCATAGCGCGCGCGCTCGACCGCCGCGATCATGTCCTCGACCAGATCGGCAAAGCCCGTGCGATTGGGCAGGCCGGTCAGCGAATCGGTGCTCATTTCGCGACGCAGGCTGGTTTCGGTGCGCTGTTCGGGGGTCTGGTCGACCAGCGACATGATACAGCGCGGCGTCTGCGCCGATTCGGGGCGCCGGGCGAGCGTCACATCGTAATGGCGGCTGTCCACCGCATCACCGAGGCGCAGCGCCATGCGCCGCCGGATATCGCGCGATTGCAGAAAGGCGGTTACCTGCTCCGCCAACTCGTCGAGCAGCGCACTCCGCCCCTGTGGGGTGCTGAAGCCCGCGGCGCGGAACGCCAGGTTGGTCGCTTCGAACGCGATCGCGCCATCGCTCAGCGATACGACCGCGGTCGGCACCGGCAACAGGTCGAGGACCGGTTCGCGCGGGTCGACGGCCAGCGGCACGATATCGGCGGACGCACGGCCACGCACCGGCAGGTCACCGGAAACGGGCTGCGTCCTGAACGCCGAAAATATCTGCCGACCGAAAGCCATTGCGGTCGGTATGGCGCATGGAGGTTAAGAGCTTCTGAAATCGGATACGCGGATTTGAGATCGCTATCAGAAACGATTGTCGCGCGGGAAACCGTTGGGCGGCATCCGTCCGGCGGCACCGCGTGCCGCGCGCCACGGCGACAGGTCGCTTTCCGTCCGCATCCGCCCGGTTTCGCCGCCCATCGTCCAGTGCAGTCCATCGGCAAAGCGCAGCGTCCGCGCATCGGACAGGCCGCCATCGCGGAACCGCTGTAGCTGCACTCCCTGCCCGCGTGCCATTTCGGCCAGTTCGGTCAGCGGGAACAGCACCAGCTTGCGGTTGTCGCCGATCGACGCGACGTAATCGTCTTCCGGTGCGATCGGGCGGACAACCTTCAGCTTCGATCCCGGACGCGGCGCCATCACCTGCTTACCCTTGCGCGTTTCGGCCAGCACATCGGCCACCCGCACCGCGAAACCGCGCCCATCGGTCGCCGCCAGCAGCAGCCGGTCCGATGCCGCCGCACGCGACAGGCCGACGATTCGAGCATCCCCGTCGAGGTCGATCATCGCCCGCACCGGCTCGCCAAAGCCACGCCCGCCGGGCAGCTTGTCGGCGCCCAGCGTATAGAAACGTCCGCCATCGGTCGCCAGCAACAGCTTGTCGGTGGTATGGGCGTGAAAGGCGAAGGCGGGACCGTCCCCCTCCTTGAACCGCGCGGTATCGGCCGAGGCGAGATCGACATGGCCGCGCAGTGCCCGTACCCAGCCGCGTTGCGACAGGATGACGGTCAGCGGCTCGCGTTCGATCATCGCCTCCGCCGGAATCTCCCGCGCCGGCGCCGCTTCCTCGATCGTCGTCCGCCGCTTGCCGAGTACGGTCTCGCTGCCATAGCGATCGCGCATCTTGATCAGGTCGCGCTTCATCCGCGTCCGCTGCCGCGCCTCGCTCGACAGCAGCAGCGTGAGTTCCGCCTGCTCCTTTTCCAGCTTCGACCGCTCGCCGCGGATTTCCATTTCCTCCAGCTTGCGCAAACTGCGCAGCCGCATGTTGAGGATCGCTTCGGCCTGCCGGTCGGTCAGGGCGAACTCGGCGATCAGCACCGGCTTGGGCTCGTCCTCGGTGCGGATGATCGCGATCACCCGGTCGAGGTTGAGATACGCCGCGAGATAGCCGTCGAGCAGCTCGATGCGGTCGGCGATCTTGGCGAGGCGATGCTCGCTCCGCCGACGCAGCACGACGAACTGGTGGTCGACCCATGCCTTCAACGCCTCGCGCAGCGACATGACCCGCGGCGTGCGGTCCTTGTCGAGCACGTTGAGGTTCAGCGGCACCCGCGTCTCTAGGTCGGTCAGGCGGAACAGCCCGTCCATCAATACCCCGGTGTCGACCGTGCGGCTGCGTGGTTCGAGGACGATACGGATTTCCGCATCCGATTCGTCGCGCACGTCGGTCAGGATCGGCAGCTTCTTGTCGTTGATCAGCGTAGCGATCTGTTCGATCAGCTTGCCCTTCTGCACCCCGTAGGGAATCTGCGTCACGACGATCTGCCAGCCGCCGCCCTTCTCGCGCTCGATCTCGTGCTTGGCCCGCACGCGGAAGCCGCCACGGCCGGTGGCATAGGCTTCGCGGATCGCGGCGGGGGGATCGACGACGATGCCGCCGGTGGGAAAATCGGGGCCACGGACATGCGCCAGCACCGCGGCATCGTCCGCTTCGGGCTGATCGACCAGCACGATCGCGGCGTCGAACAGTTCGGCGGCGTTGTGCGGCGGCACGCTGGTCGCCATGCCGACCGCGATGCCGCTGGCGCCATTGGCCAGCAGGTTCGGGAACATGCCGGGGAACAGCTCCGGCTCCTGCTCCTCGCCATTATAGGTCGGGCGGAAATCGGTCGCGTCCTCGTCGAGACCCGCCATCAGGTCGATCGCGACCTGCGTCAGCCGCGCCTCGGTATAGCGGTACGCCGCGGCGTTATCCCCGTCGATGTTGCCGAAATTGCCCTGCCCGTCGACCAGCGGATACCGCAGCGCGAAATCCTGCGCCAACCGGACCATCGCGTCATAGACCGACTGATCGCCATGCGGATGATATTTACCGATGACGTCGCCGACGACGCGCGCGCATTTCTTGTACCCCGATGCCGGGTCGAGCTTCAGCAGCCGCATCGCCCAGAGAAGACGCCTGTGAACAGGCTTTAGGCCGTCGCGAACATCGGGCAGCGACCGCGCGGTGATCGTCGACAGCGCGTAGACGAGGTATCGTTCGGACAGCGCGCTGTCGAACGGTGCATCGAACACGCCGATCGGCGTCGCGGGGTCGGTCAGATCACTTGCCATCGCCGATGCGATAGCAGGGGATGCCGCACCCCGCGAGAGGCGAATTGGAACGAACCGGGATCAGGCCGCCTGTAGCCCGCGCCCCGCCTCGCATGGCAGCTTGCCGTCGCTCAGCGCCATGACGTCGGCGACGATCGACTGCCATTCGGCGTCGTCCATCTCGATCAGGCCGAACAGCCGCATCAGGAACGCGCCCTCCATCGCGACGAAGGCAAGGCGCAGCCAGCGCCCTTCCGACGTAGAGACGTCGATGGCATCGACCCGGTTGCGATACCATTTGCGGATCTGGAGCATGTGCTGCGGCGAATTGAGCAGCGACACCATCAGGCTGGGCGCGCGACGCCGCGAACGGTCGTCATAATCCGCCGCATAGGCGATATGCGCCCGCACCCGCGAAGATTCGTCGTCCGGCTTCGCGCCGAGATCGATCATGTGTGCCGCATAATCCTGCTGCCATCGTTCGAACATCGCGGCGATCAGCGATTCCTTGCTGCGAAAGCTGTACTGCACGCCGCCGTTGGTGATGCCCATCTGTTCGGCCACCGCGGCGATGGTCAGCCCTGCCGGCCCCTTGTCCATCGTCACCGTTTCGGCGGCATCCAGCAACTTGTCCCGTTCGATCGTACGAATGCGTCCCACGTCATACCCCCTTGGGCCACCAATCGGTAGCCTTGCCTCCTCGCATCATCCCTAACCCGCCAAGCAATATCGCACAAATTTTATTATACGATATCATTGTCCGAATTGTCGTTTGGATCACGCTGTTGCAAAGATGCCCACATGATCGCTTCCGGCCTGCCGCGTTCGCCCTGGGTTCCCATGACATGGCCGGACCTGACCGACCGCCCCCGCCCCGAACCGGACCGGCAATTTCGCTATGGTTCGAACCAGTTGCAGGTGGTCGACCTGTGGCTTCCAGCCGGGACACCCCCCGGTCGTTGGCCGACGGTGCTGATGGTGCATGGCGGCTGCTGGCAGAGTTCCATCGCCGATCGCCGGCTGATGGACTGGGCCTGCGCCGACCTGCGCGACGCCGGGTTCGCGGTGTGGAACATCGACTATCGCGGCGTCGACCGTAGCGGCGGCGGCTATCCCGGTACGTTTCGCGACGCCGCCGCTGCTGCCGACCTGCTGCGCTCCCATGCCGACGACCATGGCCTCGACCCGTCGCGAATCGTCGCGCTCGGTCACTCCGCGGGCGGGCATCTGGCGCTCTGGCTGGCGGCGCGGCCACGCCTGCCCGCCACAAGCCCGCTGGCGACGCCCGATCCCCTGCCGATCGCGCACGTCGTCAGCCTCGGCGGCCTCCCCGACCTCGCCGCGGTCGAGGCGAGCCCGGACAATGGCTGTGGCACCGACGTCATCGCGCAGCTCGTCGGCGACCGGCCGGATCGCTTCGCCGACACCTCCGTACCGTGCCTGTTGCCGATCGGCGTGCCGGCCGACCTGCTCAGCGGCCGCGAGGACAGGATCGTGCCCGCCCGCATGGCGCCCGCCTATGCCGCCGCCGCCCGCACCGCCGGCGACCGGGTCGCGCTGCACGAGGTCGGCGATACGGGACATGTCGAACTGATCGCCCCCGGGACGCCGGCATGGAGCAAGGCGATCGGCCTTGTCCGGAGCGCCCTGTCGGGTCCTTGATCAGGCACCCTTGCCATCTGCCCCATTTACGCCACATTTCAGCCTCAATTAAGGCAGAGGTGCCGCATGCGTAACCGTGTTCCTGTTCTGGCGGTGCTGCTGCTTGCCGGCTGCAGCCAGTCGCCGTCCGATCAGAGCGGGGAGGCCGCGCCCGGCGTCGACGTCACCGCCGCTCCCGGCGTCGCATTTAGCTATCGTTACGGCTTCCAGCTACCTGCCGCGCGGATCGTGTCGGTGCAGGAGGCACATGCCGCCGCCTGCGAACGGCTGGGCATCGCGCGCTGCCGGATCACGGGCATGCGCTATACCCGCAGCGAGGATAACGATATTTCCGCGATGCTGGGCTTTTCGCTCGCGCCCGAACTCGCACGCACCTTCGGACGCGACGGCATCCGCGGCGTCGAGGCGGCGGAGGGCACGCTGCTCGATTCCGAAATCACCGGCGAGGATGCGGGTACGAAGATCGACCAGCTGGCTCAGGCGCGCGATGCCGCCGCCGCCGACCGTGCGGCGATCGACGCGCGCAGCGGCGCGACCAGCCGCGAGGCCCGCGCCGAGCTCGAACGGCAGCGCGCCTCCGCCACCGGATCGGAACGCGATGCCGCCGCGGCCATTGCCGAACAGCGCGCCGCCCTCGCCGCGACTCCGGTCGTGTTCGAATATCGCTCGGGGCAGGCGATCCGCGGCTTCGATCCTGCATCGCCCTTCACCCGCGCCGCCGACCTGTCGATCGCCTCGGCACGCTGGACGATCGGGACCGCGCTGGCGCTGCTCGGGCTTGCGCTGCCGCCCTTGCTGCTCGTCCTCTTGGGACTATGGTTCTGGCGTCGGGCGCGGCGGCTGTTGCCGGGACCGGTCGCCCCCGCCACCTGATTGCGCGGGGACGCCCCTTCGGCTATGCGGCGGCTTTCTCCACCGGCCCCGGGCGCATCCGCGGCTGGCCCGTTTCGTCGAAGGGAATCGCATGGCTCGCCGCCGCCAGATCTACGAAGGCAAGGCAAAGATCCTCTACGAGGGTCCGGAACCGGGTACGCTGATCCAGTATTTCAAGGACGATGCCACCGCCTTCAACGCCCAGAAAAAGGGTACGATCAACGGCAAGGGCGTGCTGAACAACCGGATTTCCGAGCATGTCTTCACGCTACTCGGCAATATCGGCGTGCCGACTCACTTCATCCGCCGCCTGAACATGCGCGAACAGCTGATCCGCCAGGTCGAGATCGTGCCGATCGAGGTCGTCGTGCGCAACGTCGCCGCCGGGTCGATCAGCAAGCGGCTGGGGATCGAAGAGGGGCAGCAGCTCCCACGCACGATCATCGAATATTATTACAAGGACGATGCGCTCGGTGATCCGATGGTGTCGGACGAACACATCCTGTGCTTCGGCTGGGCCGGGCAGGACGAACTGCACGAGATGGCCGACATGGCGATCCGCGTGAACGATTTCCTGTCGGGCATGTTCGCCGCGATCAACATCCGGCTGGTCGACTTCAAGCTCGAATTCGGCCGCATCTGGGATAACGATTTCAGCCGGATCATCCTGGCGGACGAAATCAGCCCGGACGGCTGTCGCCTGTGGGACATGACCACCAACGAAAAGCTCGACAAGGATCGCTTCCGCCGCGATCTGGGTGGCGAAGTCGAGGCGTATCAGGAAGTCGCCCGGCGGCTGGGCCTGCTGCCCGAGGGTGCGGACTCGGCGGTGCTCGACCTCGAAACGCATCGCAAGAAGCGCGAGAAGTAAGACACTTCGATCGCTTGCAGAACAACGTCAACCCCAGCGCAGGCTGGGGTCTCTCTCGTGGACACCGCAACGTCTGACCGAGAAAGACCCCAGCCGGCGCTGGGGTGACGCGTTTGGTGGAATGCCGGACCAACAGCCCCACGACCAAAACGGTCGTTGGCGACCACAACCTTCTCACATCGTCACCCCGGACTTGATCCGGGGTCCGGTTTCTTCTGCCGGTCGAAGTAGGAAGCGGGACCCCGGGTCAAGCCCGGGGTGACGGGTGAACTGGCGTAGCGCCCCTCGACGAAATGATGCCGAGTGCGCTCACCCCCGCGCGAACAACGCCGGGTCGAGCGCCATGACCGCATCCGCGCCACCCTCGATCTTGCGCCGCAGGGCACCCGTCTCCGGGATCACCCGCTCGGCATAGAAGCGCGCGGTCACCCGCTTGCCCTCGACGAACTTCGGATCGCCCTCGCCCGACGCCGCCAGCGCTTCCGCCGCGGTCAGCATGCGCAGCCACATCAGGCCGGTCGCGACGATGCCCATGATGTGCATGTACGAATGCGCGCCGGCGCCGACATGGTTCGGGTTCTGCATGCCATTGCCCATGAACCACATCGTCGCCGCCTGCAGGTCCTTGAGGCCCCGCTCCAGCCGCTCGGCGAAGTCGCGGGTCGCGTCGGCACCCTTGGCAACCGCGATTTCCTCCCCGACGATGCGGAAGAAATGCTGGATCGCCCGGCCGCCATTCTGCGCCAGTTTGCGCCCGACCAGGTCCATCGCCTGCACGCCATTGGTGCCTTCGTAGATCATCGCGATCCGGGCATCGCGGACATACTGCTCCATGCCCCATTCGGCGATATAGCCATGGCCACCATAGACCTGCTGCGCATTGGTCGCGACGTCATAGCCCTTGTCGGTGCCATAGCCCTTGATGACCGGCGTCAGCAGCCCGACCAGATCGTCGGCCAGTTCGCGCGCCGCCGCATCTTCGGACATGTGCGCCAGGTCGACCTGCAACGCCCCCCACAGGCACAGCGCGCGCAGCCCTTCGGTCAGCGCCTTGCCCTCCATCAGCATCCGGCGGACGTCGGGATGGACGAACAGCGTATCGGCCTTTTCGTCCGGCTGTGCCGGCCCGGTCAGCGCCCGCCCCTGCCGCCGGTCGCCGGCATAGATCACCGCATTCTGATATGCGGTCTCGGCCACGCCCAGCCCCTGCAGCCCGACGCCGAGGCGCGCGGCGTTCATCATGATGAACATCGCCGCCAGCCCCTTCATCTCGTCGCCGACCAGCCAACCCTTCGCTCCGTCATAGTTCATGACGCAGGTCGAATTGGCGTGGATGCCCATCTTGTGCTCGATCGAGCCGCAGGTCACCGGATTGCGCGCGCCCAGCGATCCGTCCTCGTTCACCAGGAACTTCGGCACGACGAACAGCGAAATCCCCTTCGAGCTTTCCGGCGCGCCCGGCGTCTTGGCAAGGACGAGGTGGATGATGTTGTCGGTCAGGTCATGCTCGCCCGACGAAATGAAAATCTTCGTGCCGGTAATCGCCCACGAACCGTCGTCGTTCGGCACCGCGCGCGTCTTGATCAGGCCCAGATCGGTGCCGCATTGCGGCTCGGTCAGGTTCATGGTGCCGCCCCATTCGCCCGACACCATCTTGGGCACGTACATCTGCTGCTGCTCGGGGCTGCCCTTCACCAACAGCGCGGCGATCGCGCCGTGGGTGAGGCCCGGATACATCGCGAACGCCATGTTGGCGGAGATCAGATATTCCTCGAACGCCGTCGCGACGACGTGCGGCATCGCCTGCCCGCCGAACGCTTCCGGCGCCGACAACGTGCCCCAGCCCGATTCGACGAACTGGCGATACGCCTCCTTGAACCCGTCCGGGGTCGTCACGCTGCCATCGGCGTGGCGGGTGCAGCCCTGCTGATCACCCGACGCGTTCAGTGGGAACAGCACCTCGGCGACGAAGCGGCCGCCCTCCTCCAGCACGGCTTCGACCGTGTCGGGCGTGGCGTTGGCAAAGCCGGGCAGCGCGGCATGGTCGCTGATATTCAGCACATGGTCGAGGATGAAACGGGTATCGCGAACCGGCGGGGTATAGCTGGGCATCGGGTCAATCCTTCTCCGGGGACGTGCCCTCTGATGGGGCGATAGGTTGGGGCAGTGCTTCGATCGTGGTCACGAAGTCGCCGAGTTCGGCGATCGCCGCGTCGATGTCGCGGCGCTGGTTTTCGAGGAAGGCGATACGGTCGCGGCACTTCTGCAGCGTCACCTGCCGCTGCACGACGCGCCCGTCACCGATATCGTACAGGTCGATCATCTCGCGGATGTCGGCGAGGCTGAACCCCACCCGCTTGCCGCGCAGAATCCACGCCAGCCGCACGCGGTCGCGCTGCGAATAGATGCGCGCGAGCCCCCGGCGTTCGGGCGAGATCAGCCCTTCATCCTCGTAGAAGCGCAACGCCCGCGCGGTGACGCCATAGTCGTTGCACAGGTCGGTGATCGAGAAACGATCGCCTTCGGTCGAATCGGCGCTGTCGGTCAGGGAAGCTACCATGACGACGATGCTAGTTTACGTTGACGTGAACGTCAACCTTCGTCGGCAGGTGCCGCGGCGGGCGGACATTCGACGCGCTTGCTCGGGCGACGCTTGACCGCGGTCGTCGCGAACTCCGCGGCGTCGAGCGCGCCGTCCCGGCCTTTGTCCGCGGTCGCGAACTTGCCACTGGTCCTCGCCGCCCATTCGTCGAAGCTCAGCCGACCGTCGCCATTGGTGTCGAGCTTCGCATAGGCCTTGCGCCGCGACGCCAGATATTCGTCGCGGGTGATGCGTCCGTCGCGGTCCTTGTCATACCGGTCGAACCGCTTCTGTTCGCGGGTGCGGGCGGTCGCCGCCGGGGGATCGCCCGGATCGGCTTCGGCCACCTGTTCCGGCGCGTTGACGGCGGCGGGCGGCGGGGGCAGCTTCTCGGTCGCGGCGTCGCTGCGGAACAGGAACAGCCCCGCCGCCACCAGCGCCAGCGCCGACCCCACGCCCGCCAAGAATCGCCACATCGCCCGTCCCCCATGCCGTCCGGGCCGACGTTACAGCCTATGGCTCAGCGCCCGGCAAGCCCGAACCACAACAGCCGCGCCGCCCGCTTCGGGCCACCGGCCGGTACATCGTGCAGGTCGAGCCGCGCCGATAACGCCATCAGCCCCAGCGGCTTCGCCATGCCCGCCAATGGTCCGGCCAGCGCCGCGCGCGCCAGCGCCACCGCCCTGTCCCGCGCCGCCGCGTCGTCCAGCCGTTGCGACAGATCGGCCAGCGCCCATCCGCGCCCCTGCCGCTCCGCCCGCACTGCATTGCCAGACAGCACCTGCGTTGCCAGCGCGAACAGCCGACCACCCCGCGCCGCCGCAAACCGTTCGAGCGCCGCGTCGGCCAGCGTCTCTTCCTCGATCAACACATCCCAGCCGTCGACCAGTTCGGCCATTTCCGCCCCGCCGACGCCCCGCGGCAACAGCGTTTCGGCCAGCGCGACCAGTTCGGGCATCGCCGGCGGCGGCTGGGTATCGAGCTTGATCAGCTGCTCGCGCCACCATGCCAGCCGTATCTGCCCCAGTGCCGGCTGGGTGGTCGATCGCACGACCTCCCCCAGCGCGGCATCGAGCGCCAGCAGCGCCGACAGCGCGGCACGCCGCCCGTCATCGGGAGCATAGGCCAGCGCCAGCGCGCGTTCCGAATCATTCTGCATCCGGCGGATGAGCCTGCCTCTTAAACATCCGTCAACCCTGTTGCGGCATGAAAGCGTGTGATTTGCGCGGGATACCTGCGCGGGCGGGGACGGCGGGAATGAACGGATCGACTGGCACAATGGCGGAACGACAGTCGGGGGGCATTCTCGGCCGCCTGGCCCGCGACCGCCGCGGCAATACGCTGGCGATGATGGCGATCGCGCTGATCCCGTTGGTCGGCATGGCCGGATCGGCAGTCGACACCGCGCGCGTCTATTATGTGAAGGTCCGCCTGCAACAGGCGTGCGACGCCGGCGTATTGGCGGGCCGCAAGACGATGGACGGCACCGATTTCAACACCAATGCCTATCAACAGGCGCAGGCGTTCTTCGGCAACAACTTCAAAACCGGCATGCTCGGCTCACAAACCCCGACGTTCACACCCGTGAAAACGACGGAAAATCAGGTCGCCGGCACTGCGTCGGTCGTCGTGCCGATGACGCTGACCAAGCTGATGGGCATGGCTCCCGTCACGTTGAGCGTGGCCTGCGAAGCCAAGCTGGAGATACCGAACCTCGACGTGATGTTCGTGCTCGATACGACCGGATCGATGACCGATACAAATCCGGGCGATACCCAGAACAAGATTACCGCACTTCGGGCGTCGGTCATCGATTTCTATAGGACGGTCGAAGCCGCGAAGAAGTCCGGAACGCAGGTACGCTACGGTTTCGTGCCCTATTCCAGCAACGTCAACGTCGGCATGCTGCTGAAACCCGAATGGATGGTCGACGAATGGAGATACCAGTCGCGGATCGCGGATGGCACAACCACGAATACCAGTACGACCACCGACAATGCCGATTATGTCTACACATATGGCGGCTGGGCCAAGCTCAGCGGTTCGTCAGGCTCGCGTACTTCCGCCGGATCGCCTGAAAATTGCATCGCTCCGGGTAACACGACCAAAACGGATCCTACCTACACGGATTGGACCAATCCGACCGGTGACGCGACCCGAACGCTCACGCAGGTCATCAATGGCAGCAACTATTCTGCCAAGGTCACCAACGGTGCCTGCGTCATCACCGAAACCTGGTACAATCAATATACCCAGCGTCGCACCGAAACGCGTACGGTGAACAAGAACAAGGGTAATTCCACAACTACGACCAGTACGAACTACTGGTGGAAATACGAACGGGTGCCGTTCAACGTCGCGCCGCTGAAGGGTAACGGCGCAACGATGGCCGGCGGCACCATCACGTTGCCGATCGCCAATAACTTTGCCAATCGCGATATAACATGGAACGCCGCCAACGCCTGTATCGAAGAACGGCAGACCGTCAAACAATCGAGTTATTCGACGATACCGTCCAACGCCTACGACCTCGACGTCGATATGGTTCCAACTTCCGATCCCGAGACCAGGTGGAAGCCGTGGCTTCCAAAGGTGATATATGCCCGCAACAGCATGACCAACTGGACGACGGCGACGGTGCGTACGAATAATCAGGGATTGACGAACGTCGGCGACCTGAACAGTGGTTATAATGCGCCATGCCCGTCGCCAGCGGTCAAGTTGACTGCCCAGACCGAAAGTCAGATCACTGCCTATGTGAACAGCCTGACCCCCGGGGGCTTCACCCATCACGATATCGGGTTCCTGTGGGGCACGCGGTTGTTGTCGCCGACCGGCCTGTTCGCATCCGAAAACGCCGTCGCGGCCAATGGCGGCGACATTTCACGCCACCTGATCTTCATGACGGACGGCACCACCGATACAAAGATCGTATCCTACGACGCCTATGGCCTGTCCGCGATCGATCAGCGCCGTACTAACGGAATGCCGACCGACGCCGATCAGAACACGATCGTTGCGAACCGCCTGTCCGCGCTCTGCACCGTCGCCAAGCGCAAGAACATCACCGTATGGGTCATCGCGTTCGGAACGACGCTCGACGCTATGCTTTCGAACTGCGCGAGCGATGGCCGCTCGTTCCAGGCGAACAACGCCGCGCAGCTCAACCAGACGTTCAGCAACATCGCCGCACAGATCGCCAAGCTGCGGGTTGCGCGATGATCGCCCGGCTGGCCACCGATCGGCGCGGGGTGACGGTGATCGAATTCACCCTCATCGCGCCGGTCATGCTTTTGCTGCTGATGGGGCTGTTCGACCTTTGCTATCGGTCCTACGCCCAATCCATTCTGAACGGCGCTGTGCAGTCCGCCGGACGGCGCGCGACGCTAGAGGGCAACGCATCGGGCACATCGACCGCGGCGATCGACAGCGCGGTCGTTGCGCAAGTTCGGGTGATCGCGCGCAACGTCCGTTGGGAAAGCAGCCGGAAATTCTATCAAACCTTCGGCAACATCCGCGCCGAGCCATTCGACGACAGCAACCATAATAACCAATATGATATCGGCGAATGCTATTCCGACGTTAACGGCAATCGCCACTGGGATGCCAATCCCGGCAGGGACGGTCAGGGCGGGGCGAACGACATCACGCTCTACACCATGTCGATGACCTATCCACGGCTGTTCCCGCTGCATGGGCTCATGGGCCTGTCCGCCGAACAGACCATCACTGCGCAAACCCTGCTCAAGAACCAGCCCTATGGCGCGCAGTCCGCGAACAGCCCGGAGACGATATGCAGCTGACCCTTGCTCGCGCCTTACGGCGGCTACGCGCCGACCGCCGCGGCGTCGCGATGCTCGAATTCGCGCTGACGCTGCCGATCGTCGTGCCGATTGGCATGTATGCGGTCGAACTCTGCAACTTCGGCGTTCGCCAGCTGCAGCTGAGCCAGGCCGCGCTGACCCTCGCCGACAACGCCTCGCGCGTCGGCGTCGATACCAACTTGGCAACGCAGCAATTGCGCGAAGTCGACATCAACGAGATCATCGAGGGGCTGCGGCTCCAGACCCGCGGGCTGCAGCTGACGACCAATGGCCGCGTTACGATTTCCAGCCTGGAGATGAAGGACGGCGAGCAATGGATTCACTGGCAACGCTGCGCCGGGCTGAAACGCGGCGCCGGCTATGATTCCACCTACGGCGTGGAGGGTGCCGGCGGGACTGCCGGAACGCCGTTCCGCGGCATGGGCGACGGCATGACGGTCAAATCACCGGCCAATTCGGGGGTGATCTTCGTCGAAATCAATTACGACTATACCCCGCTGATCAGCAGCTACTTCATCGGGACACGCAAGCTCAAACAGGTCGCGTCCTTCATCGTGCGCGACAATCGCGAATTCCACTCGGGCATCACCAATCTCGCGCCTGCCGCAGAAGAGCGCATGACCTGCGACCGCTACACCACCTGATCGCACTCCCTTGCAAACGCAGACGGGGCCGGCATCGCATCGCGCGTTGCCGGCCCCGTTCGTCTTGCGTCCTTGCCGAAGCGAAGCGCTTACTTGTACGTCACCTTCTTCACCGCCTCGACCACCTTGTCGCTGGTGATCAGTGCCAGCTTTTCGAGGTTCGCGGCATAGGGCAGCGGTACGTCTTCGTTGGTGACGCGCAACACCGGGGCGTCGAGGTCGTCGAAGCCCTGCTCCATCACCACCGCGGCGATTTCCGACGCGATCGAGCAGGTCGGCCAACCTTCCTCGACCACGACCAGCCGGTTGGTCTTCTTCAGCGACTTCAGCACCGTTTTGGTGTCGAGCGGGCGCAGCGTGCGCAGGTCGATCACTTCGGCATCGATGCCCTCCCCGCTAAGCTTCTCGGCGGCTTCGAGCGCGAGGCCGACGCCGATCGAATAGCTGACGATCGTCACGTCCTTGCCCGGCTTCATGATCCGCGCCTTGCCGATCGGCAGCACGAAATCGTCGAGCTTCGGCACGTCGAACGAGCGGCCATACATCAGTTCGTTTTCGAGGAAGACGACCGGATCGGTCGAGCGGATCGCCGCCTTCAGCAGCCCCTTCGCATCGGCCGCGTCATAGGGCGCGATCACGATCAGGCCGGGGACCGAAGCGTACCATGGACCATAGTTCTGCGAGTGCTGCGCACCGACACGGCTGGCCGCGCCGTTGGGACCACGGAACACGATCGGGCAGCGCATCTGGCCACCGGACATATAGTTGGTCTTGGCCGCCGAATTGATGATGTGGTCGATCGCCTGCATGGCGAAGTTGAACGTCATGAATTCGATGACCGGGCGCAGGCCACCCATCGCCGCGCCGGTGCCGATGCCGGCAAAGCCGTATTCGGTGATCGGCGTGTCGATGACGCGACGGTCGCCGAATTCGGCGAGCAGGCCCTGCGTGACCTTGTACGCGCCCTGATATTCGGCGACTTCCTCGCCCATCACGAACACGCGGTCGTCGGCGCGCATTTCCTCGGCCATCGCATCGCGCAGCGCGTCGCGGACCGTGGTCTTGACCATCTCGGTCCCTTCCGGGATTTCCGGGCTGGTTTCGCCTTCCTGGTCGGCTGCGTCGAACAGCTGGCGCGCGCCGGTTTCGGCGTGCTGCTGCGACGTACCTTCGGGCGTCGGCGGCGCCTTGTCGTCGTTCTTTTCGTCGGCCTTGGGGCTCGCGGCGGCGGCATCGCCGGCACGCGCTTCGGTCGGCTGCGCCGACTTCGCGGCGTCGACATCCTCGCCCTCGGCCGCCAGGATCGCGATGACCGCGCCGACCTTCACGTTATCGGTACCCTCGGCGACGACGATCTGCGCGATCGTGCCTTCGTCGACGGCTTCGAATTCCATCGTCGCCTTGTCGGTCTCGATCTCGGCCATGATGTCGCCCGACTTGACCGTGTCGCCTTCCTTGACGAGCCACTTGGCCAGCGTGCCTTCTTCCATCGTGGGCGACAACGCCGGCATCTTCAGTTCGATCGGCATCTTAGTAGGTCTCCACCAGCACGTCGGTGTACAGTTCCTTAGCGTCCGGTTCCGGCGCGCTTTCGGCGAAGTCGGCGGCGGCGTTCACCACCTTGCGGATTTCGGCCTCGATCGCCTTCAGCTCGTCTTCCTGCACGCCGGCGGCGTTCAGCTCGCGCTTCAGCCCCTCGATCGGGTCCGAATTGTCGCGCATCGCCTGCACTTCGTCGCGGCTGCGATACTTGGCCGGGTCGGACATCGAATGGCCACGATAGCGATAGGTCTTCATCTCGAGGATGATCGGACCCTTGCCCGCGCGGACCCATGCCAGCGCTTCCTCGGCGGCACCGCGGCACGCCAGCACGTCCATGCCGTCGACCTGGATGCCCGGAATGCGGAAGCTCTCGCCGCGCTTGTACAGCTGGTCCTCGGCCGAAGCGCGATTGACGCTGGTGCCCATGGCATACTGGTTGTTCTCGATCACGAAGATGATCGGGAGCTTCCACAGCTCGGCCATGTTGAACGATTCGTACACCTGGCCCTGGTTCGCGGCGCCATCGCCGAAATAGGCCATGCAGACGCCGCCATCGTTCGCGTATTTGTGCCCGAACGCGAGACCCGCGCCCAGCGACACCTGCGCCCCGACGATGCCGTGGCCGCCGTAGAACTTATGCTCGGTCGAGAACATGTGCATCGACCCGCCCTTGCCGCGGCTGATGCCAGCCTCGCGCCCGGTCAGCTCGGCCATGATGACCTTGGGATCGATGCCGTAGGCGAGCATGTGGCCATGGTCGCGATAGCCGGTGATCACCGAATCCTTGCCGGATTCAAGCGCCGACTGCAGGCCCACGGCGACCGCTTCCTGACCGATATACAAATGGCAGAAGCCACCGATCAGGCCGAGGCCGTACAACTGCCCCGCCTTCTCTTCGAAACGGCGGATCAGCAGCATTTCCCTGTAGAAGGAAAGCAGTTCCTCTTTCGACGCTTCGTACCGCTTTGGCTCCCCCGGCCGTTCGCGATTGGGAATGACGGGTTCGCTGGTGCGGCCTTGCGCCGGTGCTTTTGCCACGGTTCGGATGCCTCGTTCCTGAAAGGATGGGTTAGGAGCGCCGCCTATGGCGCGATTTATCCCCCCGCGCAACCGAAGGGGGACGCCTTACGTACCGGAATCAGTCGTCAAGCCGGATTCCGCAGCGCGATCGTGCCGCCGCCTCGCCGCCGATCGGTACGATGAATTCGTCCGGATGCGCGACGTTCAGCTTCCGCCGGACCAGTTCGTCGACCATGTCGGGGTCGGCGTGGCGCGGATCGAGCAGTTCGACCCGGTTGCGCAGATCGGCGCGCACCTTTTCCAGGCACGCATATTGCGCCTTCCGTACCGTCAGCTTGCGCTGATAGTCGCGATACGCCAGCACCCCGTTCGGCCCGAGCACGGCATGATAGGCGAAGAAGCCCATCACGAGGATGACCAGTGCAGGCCATCCGGCACGGGTCAGCATCTGGCGCAGGGGAGAGGAACGCGGCATGTCCGCGTATGTCGGGGATCGCCCGGTCCCACGCAAGCCGTCTCGATATCAGCGGGAGCCGATATGCACCTTCTACACGACCCGACGCAGCTGACCGCGCCGACCGACTTCGCCACCTTTTTGCAGGTCGACATCCGCGTCGGCACGATCGTGTCGGCCGAACCCTATCCGGAGGCCCGCAAGCCCGCGATCAAGCTGACGATCGATTTCGGCCCCGTCATCGGCGTCAAACGCTCCAGCGCACAGATCACCGAACATTATGACTGCGCCGTGCTGGTCGGGCGACAGGTGGCCGCGGTGGTCAACTTCCCGCCACGCCAAATCGGCAAGTTCGTGTCCGAAGTGCTGACGCTCGGCTTTCCGGATGAAGGCGGTGCCGTGGTGCTGTTCGCGCCGGATCAGCGAGTGCCGGATGGCGGGCGGTTGTTTTAGGCGGTGCCGCGGGAGGAACGAAGAACATTCCCGAAAACGATGGTGAAACGGGAATGTGCGGCTTAGTGCCTTAACCCGTTGGCGCGGTAGAAGGCCGCCAACGCCCCGGTCGTAGCGATCCGGGTCTTGGGCAGGCTGATGCCGTCGATCATGTCGCGGTAACGGGCGCGGTTGGCTCTGGTGGCGACGACGATGTGCCGGATCATATCCCATTTCACGCTATCGCGACCGCCCTCCAGGGCGCCGCGTCGATCGCGCTCGAACCAGCAGCGTCGAACATACCTATACAGGCTGGTTGTCGTTGGAACATCGAGAAGAATGAAACCGGTCGCTCGTTCCAGCCGTTGCGGGAGCAGCCGGGAATAGTTGCCTTCAATCACCCAGCGGTCGCCAGTAATCGCCTTGTCGTGAAGCGCCGTAAACTCCTCTGGCGGTCGTGGAACCCAGTCGGTGTGCGGAAGATGGTGTAGCTGGTCGAGGTGAACGACCTCCAACCCTTTCGCTCGCCCGATCGCCTCCGCCAATGTGGACTTACCGCTGTTCGACGGCCCCATGATACAGATGCGTGTTCCCAGATCGTCCAGCTTCATGGCAGCGACGTACCTCCTCGCTTCGAAAATACGATCGCGCCGTGTTTCTCGCAAACGAACGAATGACGGGAATCCGACCGCGCCGACCGCGCTGACGGTTGCCTGCGCGGTTCGCTTTTCCCAAAAATCTGTTCCCGATTGCCGTTTACCGAAATTACGATCCTGCAACGGGGAAACGGAAATCGTGCAAAGCCGGGCAAACTTGCGCGCTCCCCCTTTTTCCTCGCCCGCCCCCGCCTTCTGCAGTCGACAAAAAGGGCGCCGGTTCGCACCGACGCCCCCTTCGATAATCACTATGCGTCGATCAACGCAAAATTGAACGTCCCGCATAGCGCGCCGCGCCGGCCAGCTCTTCCTCGATACGGATCAGCTGGTTGTACTTGGCAAGCCGGTCCGAGCGCGCGAGCGACCCGGTCTTGATCTGGCCGCAGTTGGTGGCGACCGCGAGGTCGGCGATCGTCGAATCCTCGGTTTCGCCCGAACGGTGCGACATGACCGCGGTATAGCGGTTGCGCTGCGCGAGGTTCACCGCTTCCAGCGTTTCGGTCAGCGTGCCGATCTGGTTGACCTTCACCAGCAGCGAGTTGGCGAGGCCCTGTTCCAGCCCCATCGCCAGCCGCTTCGGGTTGGTCACGAACAGATCGTCGCCGACCAGCTGGACCTTGTCGCCGATCTTGTCGGTCAGCGCCTTCCAACCCTCGAAATCGTCCTCGCCCATGCCGTCCTCGATCGACAGGATCGGATAGCGCGCGGCGAGATCGGCGAGGTAGTCGGCCATTTCATGCGGGCTGAGCGACTTGCCCTCGCCGACCATCTCGTACCGGCCGCCCTTGAAGAACTCGGTCGCGGCGCAGTCGAGCGCCAGCATGACGTCGTCGCCCGGCTTGTACCCGGCGCGCTCGATGCTCTGCATGATGAAGTCGAGCGCGTCGATCGTGCTGGTGAGCGCCGGCGCGAAGCCGCCTTCGTCGCCGACCGAGGTCGACAGGCCCTTTTCCGACAGGCCCTTCTTCAGCGTGTGGAAGATTTCCGAACCGCACCGGACCGCATCGGCGATGCTGTCGGCGCCGACCGGCATCACCATGAATTCCTGGAAATCGATCGGGTTGTCGGCATGTTCGCCGCCGTTGATGATGTTCATCATCGGCACCGGCAGCAGATGCGCCGACACCCCGCCGACATAACGATACAGCGGCAGCCCGCGCGCATCCGCCGCCGCCTTGGCGACCGCAAGGCTGACGCCGAGGATCGCGTTCGCGCCCAGCCGCCCCTTGTTCTCGGTCCCGTCGAGCTGGATCATCGCTTCGTCGATGTCGCTCTGGTCCTCGGCATCCATGCCCAGCACCGCTTCGGCGATATCGCCGTTCACCGCCTCGACCGCGGCCAGCACGCCCTTGCCCAGATAGACGCCCTTGTCGCCGTCGCGCTTTTCGACCGCCTCGTGCGCGCCGGTCGACGCGCCCGACGGGACCGCGGCACGGCCAAAGCTGCCGTCCTCGAGCAACACATCGACCTCGACGGTCGGGTTGCCGCGGCTGTCGAGAATCTGGCGGCCATGCACCTGGATGATTGCGGTCACGTAACGACTCCTTCTATGGCCGTGGGAACGGCTCGGTCGCGGCCCCTCTATCCATTCGGCCCGCGCCTCGCAAATCCTTGCGCTCGGCACGGAACCCGGCCGGTGCCGCATGGTTTTCCTACCGAAACGAAGAAAGGATTCGTTATGACCGACTTCAATCGGCCCGGCACCTCGCCGACGACCAACGACACCAGTATCGTGCTCGACACCGATCTCGCGCCCGTAACCGGCACGACCACTGACAGTGCGAGCGACACCGCCGCCGGCACCAAGCAGACGCTGAAGGACGAAGCGTCGAAGCTGTCTGCCAAGGCGACCGAAAAGGCCCGCGGCCTGGTCGACGAAGGCAAGACGCGCGCGACCAGCGCGCTCGACGAGTTCTCGAAGCTGATGGACGATGCCGCCGGCACCGTCGACGAGAAGCTCGGCGAGCAGTACGGCCAGTACGCCCGTTCGGCGGCACAGGCGATCTCCGGCTTCTCGGACGGCCTGCGCGGCAAGGAGGTCGAGGACCTGCTGGCCGATGCGCGCGAATTCGTGCGCAAGAGCCCGGCGATCGCCATCGGCACCGCCGCCGCGCTCGGCTTCGTGCTGGCCCGCGTGGTCAAGGCCGGCGTCGACGCCGACACCACCCCGTCGACCAAGGGCTGACCCCGACCATGGGGGATGAGGGGCTGGGAACGGTCGTCACCCGCGTCGTCGACGATGCCAAGGCCTACGCACAGGCCGAGGTGACGTTGTGGAAGACGGTGGCCGGCACGCGTGGGTCACAGGCCGGCATCGCCGCCGGTCTCGCGGCCGGTGCGGTGGTGATCGCGCTGTCGGCGGTCGTCGCGCTGCTGGTCGGCGCGATCCTGTCGCTGCGGCCGGTAATGGGTCCGGGTTGGGCCACGTTGCTGGTCGTCGTCGTCGCACTCGTGCTGGCCGGGATCCTCGGCAAGATGGCGGCGAGCGGGTTCAAGCGGGTCTTCGCCCCGTTGGGAGACAAGTGATGATCCCGCCCACCCTCGCCGCCGCGCAAGCCGACGTGCTGGTCAAGCGCGCCCGGCTGAAGGCCAGTATCGCCGAGGCGAAGCACCGCCTGTCGCCCGCCACCATCGCGTCGGGCGTCGCCGACGACCTGCGCGACAAGGCGGAGGATGGCGTCGCCCTTGTCCGCGAGCGGCCCGGCGTCGCTGCCGGCATCGCGACCGGCCTCGTCGCCCTGCTTGCCCGCAAGCGGATCGCCCGGCTGTTCCACCGGGGCGCCCCGCCCCCACCGCCTCTGCCCCCGACCGCCCCGAACAAGGATGTAGCATCATGAGCGAACTCAAGACCGCCCCGACGGCGACCACCGGTACGATCGACACGATCAAGGACAAGGCGTCGACCGCCGCCCATGCCACCAGCGATGCGGCGCACGACGCTGCCAAGCGGGCCTCGGATGCCGCGCACGATGCCGCCAAGCGCGCCTCGGACACCATCGAAACCAGCCCGCTCGCGGTGCTGGCCGGTGGCCTCGCCCTCGGTGCCGTCGTCGGCGCGCTGCTGCCGCGCACCGCGCAGGAAACCCGGACGCTCGCGCCGCTCGGCAAGAAGCTGTCGGCCGCCGCAACCGCCGCTGCCGCCACCGCGCGCGACGTCGGCAAGGAACAGCTGACCGCCGCACTGCCCAGCAAGGACGGCGCCAAGGAGCAGCTGCGCACGGTGTTCAGCAACGTCGTGCAGGCCGCCACCGACAGCGGCAAGAGCGCGATCAAGGGCTGATCGACTGATATCACGCCAGTTTATGGGTTGAAGGGTACGCTCCGTCCGCTATGCGGCGGGGCGTATCTTTTTTTGCACTGCGGGAGCGATCATGAGCAAACTCCACCTCGTCTTCGGCGGCCGCGTCACCGATCCGCGCACGCTCGACTTCGCCGACCTGAAGGCGATCGACGTCGTCGGCGTGTTCGGCGACTATGCCAGCGCTGAAAAGGCATGGCGCGCCGCCGCGCAGCGGACCGTCGACGATGCCGAGATGAAATATGTCGTGGTCCACCTGCACCGCCTGCTCGAACCGGAACTGCCCGCGGCGTAAGGCGCGATAGACGCTTCCGTTCGGTTCGAGCCGCTTCGAGCTTGTCGAGAAGCGTCCGTCGAGAACCCGGAGACGCGGCACGGTTGTGCTTGCGACAGGAACAACCGCGCCAGCCGCCTCATCCGTCGCTGCAACGTGCGAGATTTCTCCGGTTCGGGCGCACTCTCCCCGAACGCACCCCCTCCGCGTCTCCGCGCCTCCGCGCGAATCACTATCTTCTTCGCGTCATCGCGCCTTCGCGTGAAGCAAGCCTTCTACTTGGGAGCCGCAACAGCGGGGCTGGTCTGCGGGACCGGCTTGATCGCCCCCGTTATAGACCAACACCGTCCATCGGTCCCATTTGAGGCGGCCCCTTCTCGACTTCGGTTCTCGACAAGCTCGAAGCAAACGGGGGGTAATGCGCAGGAAACGGGGAGAATGTGGGAGTAAGCGGGGTATCCGCCGAACACCTTACTCAGCCAACGGCCGCCCACCCCAGCGCCACCGCAACAGTGGCCGCAACAGCACCATCCCCGCAACGAACCCGCCGACATGCGCCGCGCCGGCAATCGGCATCCCGCTGCCCGCGCTCGACCACCCGATGAACAGGTTCAGCGCGGTCCAGAACACGCCCAGCCAGATCGCATGGACCACATGCGCGGGGATCGGCCCGATCGGCTTGGCCTTGGCGCCACCGAACAGCAGCGCATAGGCCCCGATCAGCGCAGAGATTGCGCCGCTCGCCCCGACCATCACCGATATCGACGACGGCCCGAGCGCCCATTGCGCCGCCGCGGCGGCATAGGCCCCCACTACCAGCAGCACGATCACCCCGCGCAGGCCCACCGCCCGCTGGGTCGGCGTGCCGACGATCAGCAACGACAACAGGTTGAACCCCAGATGCAGCCAGCCGTCGTGAATGAACGCAGCGCTCAGCGGCGTCAGCACCACCGGTACCAACGGCAGATTATCCGACACCGCCGAAGGATCGCCGCCGACCCGCAACGGCCAGAACCCGCCGACCGCCGCCGCCCAGTCGACCCGGCCCGTCAGGATCAGGAACGCGCTGACGACCGCGATCAATCCGCCGATCGCAAGGATCGCGGGGGACGGACGCCGCTCGAACATGGGGGTTTAGATGAACTCGATCTTCGAGATCTGATAATAACGGTCGCCCGACGGCACCGTCACTTCGACATCGTCGTCGATCTTGCGACCGATCAGCGCACGGCCCATCGGCGAATTGTACGAAATACGGCCGGACTTCGCATCCGCCTCGGTCTGGCCGACGATCTGGTAGGTCACCGCCTTGTCGTCCTCGTCGAGCAGCGTCACGGTCGCGCCGAACACGACCTTGTCGCCCGACAGGTCCTTCGGGTCGATGACCTGCGCACGCGACAGCTTGTCCTCGATATCGGCGATCGACGCCTCGATCTGGCCCTGTCGTTCCTTCGCCGCATGATATTCGGCGTTTTCCGACAGGTCGCCGTGCGCGCGCGCTTCCTCGATCGCATCGATGATCTGCGGTCGTTCGACCTTCAGCTGCTTGAGGTGTACCGTCAGGCGGTCATAGCCCTCCTGCAACATCGGCATCTTTTCGACCGTCGCCATCGCGCCGCGCGTCCCTTTTGTCAGTGCCCCCTCCGAACGGACGGACCACCGGCCCGTCCGCGCGCAACATTATGCTGATGGGGATCAGTTGTGCGATTGCGAATAATAAGACTGCAACGGCCGCACTTCAAGGGACCGGGCCGCCAGCGCCTGAATGGCCTGTGCGACTGCAACACTTGCCGGAGCCGTGGTAAAATACGGCACCTTCTGCGACTGCGCCGATGCGCGGATCGATTCCGAATCCTTCAGCGACTGCCACCCTTCGGTCGTGTTGAAGATCATCGCGATATCGCCGTCGAAAATCTTGTCGACGATATGCGGCCGACCCTGCGCCACCTTGTTCACGCGTTCGACGGGCACGCCGTTTTCGGCGAGGTAATCGGCGGTGCCACTGGTCGCGACGATGCGGAAGCCCATGTCGACCAGCAGCTGGACGCCCGGCAGGATCACCGGCTTGTCGCCATGCTTGACCGATACGAACACCGTGCCGCTCTTGGGCAGGACGATGCTGGCACCCATCTGCGCCTTGGCAAAGGCGGTGGCGAAATCGCTATCGATTCCCATGACTTCGCCGGTCGACTTCATTTCCGGCGACAGGACCGGATCGACTCCGGGGAAACGCCCCCATGGAAAGACCGCTTCCTTGACCGCGACATGGGTAATGTTGCGATCGATCACCGGCAGGCCGCTGAGCTTCTCGCCCGCCATCACCCGCGCCGCGATCTTGGCGACCGGCGTCCCGATCGCCTTGGCGACGAACGGCACCGTACGGCTGGCCCGTGGATTGACCTCGATCAGATAGACCTTGCCGTCCTTGACCGCGAACTGGATGTTCATCAGGCCCTTGACGTTCAACGCCTTGGCCAACGCCACCGTCTGCCGCTCGATCTCGGCGATCGTCTCGGCGGACAGCGAATGCGGCGGCATCGAACAGGCGCTGTCGCCCGAATGGACGCCTGCTTCCTCGATATGCTGCAACACACCCGCGACAACGACGTCATCGCCGTCCGCAATTGCATCGACATCGACCTCGATCGCGTCGCGCAGATACTGGTCGATCAGCACGGGCGAATCACCCGACACCTGCACCGCGGTCTGGATATAGTCGTCGAGCTGCTGGATCGAATCGACGATCTCCATCGCCCGTCCGCCCAGCACATAGCTCGGCCGCATCAGCACCGGATAGCCGATCCGCTCGGCGATCACCGCCGCCTCGTCCCGGCTGCGCGCGAGGCCATTGGCCGGCTGCAACAAGCCGAGCGAATTGACTAGATCGGCGAACCGCTCACGATCCTCGGCAAGGTCGATCGAATCGGGCGTGGTGCCCAGGATCGGGATACCGGCGGCCTCCAGTGCGCGGGCGAGGTTCAGCGGCGTCTGCCCGCCGAACTGCACGATCACCCCGACCAGCTCGCCCTTCGACGCCTCGACATGCAGGATTTCCAGCACGTCCTCGGCGGTCAGCGGTTCGAAATACAGCCGGTCCGACGTGTCGTAATCGGTGCTGACCGTCTCCGGGTTGCAGTTGACCATGATGGTCTCATACCCGGCGTCGCTCAGCGCGAAGCAGGCATGGCAGCAGCAATAATCGAACTCGATCCCCTGCCCGATCCGGTTCGGACCACCGCCCAGGATCACGATCTTCCTGCGCTCCGACGGCGCGCTCTCGTCCTCGGGCTCGCCAAAGGTCGGCGCCTCATAGGTCGAATACATATACGGCGTCTTCGCTTCGAACTCGGCGGCGCAGGTGTCGATCCGCTTGAACACCGGTCGCACGCCCAGCTTGTGCCGATGTTGGCGCACTTCGTCCTCGGTCACGCCACCGGTCATCATCTTGACGACCTCGTGGATCAGCCCCGATCCGCGCGCGATGCCGCGCTCCATGCCGCGCAGATTGGCCGATTGCAGCGCCAGCCACGCCAGCCGCTTGTCCGAAAAGCCCATCGCCTTCAGACGCCGCATACCCGCCGCGTCCTGCGGCAGGCCGTTGGTGCAAACTTCGGTTTCCGCCGCGACGATTTCCGCCATGCGTTCGAGGAACCACGGATCATATTTGGCGATGGCGTGCACTTCGGCGACGGTGAAGCCTTCGCGCAGCGCCTGCGCCGCGACCAGCAGCCGGTCGGGCGTCGCCACGGCCAGCGCCGCCTCGATCTCCGCGCGCGGCGCGCCAGCCAGCCGCTCGACGTTGTTGAACCCGGCCAGCCCGGTTTCCAGTCCCCGCAGCGCCTTTTGCAGCGATTCATGGATGTTGCGGCCGATCGCCATCACTTCGCCGACCGACTTCATCGCGGTCGACAGCACCGCTTGCGACCCCTTGAACTTTTCGAAGGCGAAGCGCGGAATCTTGGTGACGACGTAATCGATCGTCGGTTCGAACGACGCCGGCGTCGCGCCCGTAATATCGTTGTCGATCTCGTCTAGCGTGTAGCCGACCGCCAGCTTGGCGGCGACCTTCGCGATCGGGAAGCCGGTCGCCTTCGACGCCAGCGCCGACGACCGCGACACACGCGGGTTCATCTCGATGACGATCAGGCGACCGTCCTTCGGGTTGACCGCGAACTGTACGTTCGAACCCCCTGTTTCGACACCGATTTCCCGCAGGACCGCGATCGATGCATTGCGCATGATCTGGTATTCCTTGTCGGTCAGCGTCAGCGCCGGGGCGACGGTGATCGAGTCCCCGGTATGGACGCCCATCGGATCGATATTCTCGATCGAACACACGATGATGGCATTGTCCGCACGGTCGCGGACCACCTCCATCTCATATTCCTTCCAACCGAGCAGCGATTCCTCGATCAGCACCTCGGTAGTCGGCGAGGCGTCGAGCCCTTCGCGGACGATCTTGAGGAACTCGTCGCGGTTATAGGCGACGCCGCCACCGGTGCCGCCCAGCGTGAACGACGGGCGGATGATCGCCGGCAACCCGACATGCTCGAGGCCCGCCAGCGCCTCCGCTTCGGTATGCGCGATATGGCTGCGCGCGGATTCGAGGCCGATCTTGTCCATCGCGACCTTGAACTTCTGACGATCCTCGGCCTTGTCGATCGCCTCGGCATCGGCACCGATCATCGTCACGCCGAACTTCTCCAGCGTTCCGTCATTGGCCAGCGCCAGCGCGGTGTTCAGCGCGGTCTGCCCGCCCATCGTCGGCAGGACGGCGTCGGGGCGCTCCTTCTCGATGATCTTCGCGACGATCGCCGGGGTGATCGGCTCGACATAGGTCGCGTCGGCCAGGTCGGGATCGGTCATGATCGTGGCGGGGTTGGAGTTGACGAGGACGATGCGATAGCCCTCCTCCTTCAACGCCTTGATCGCCTGCACGCCCGAATAATCGAACTCGCAAGCCTGACCGATAACGATCGGCCCCGCGCCGATGACGAGGATGGACGAAATGTCGGTGCGTTTTGGCATGATGGTCCGCTCAGCCCTTCGGGCGCTTGAAAATGAGAGTTACGGGCGGGCTGGCGCCGAACGTCGCCTTGCCGCTGATCGAGGTGGCCAGTTCCCAGCCCTGCGATCCGAGATAGGTCAGCGCACCTTGCAGGGACTGACGATGACCTTCGCCAAATTGCTGACGCAGCTCGACAAAGCCATCCTCCAGCTCGGCTGCAAGATACTCCCACGTCATGCGGGCGCCTTCATCATGCCCACGAACCGCTCGAACAGATAGAAACTGTCCTGCGGCCCGGGCGACGCCTCGGGATGATACTGCACGCTGAACGCGCGGCCGCCGTCAACTTCCAGTCCCGCGTTCGATCCATCGAACAGCGACACATGCGTCTCGCGGACGTTCGCCGGCAGGCTGTCGCGCTCGACCGCAAAGCCATGGTTCATGCTGGTGATCTCGACCGCGCCATCGGACAACCGCTTGACCGGATGGTTCGCGCCACGATGCCCCTGATGCATCTTGCTGGTGGTCGCACCCAGCGCAAGGCCCAGCAACTGGTGGCCCAGGCAGATGCCGAACAGCGGCTTGCCGGTCTCCAGCAACTGCCGGATCACCGGCACCGCATACTCGCCGGTCGCGGCCGGATCACCCGGACCGTTCGACAGGAAGATGCCGTCGGGGTTGGCCGCCATGACCTCGTCATAGGTCGCGGTGGCCGGTAGCACGGTTACTTCAGCACCCGCATGAACAAGATTGCGGAAGATATTGCGTTTGCTGCCAAAATCGATCGCAACGACGTGCGGGCGCGATGGGCTTTGTGCGACACCTTCGCCACCTTCGGCGGTCAGGCTGTCGTCATACCCCTTGCCCAGATGCCACGCCCCGCCGGCCCAGCCATAATGCGTTTCGCACGACACCGACTTGGCAAGGTCCATGCCCTCCAGCCCCGGCCATGCCTGCGCCTGTGCCAGCAGCGCCGGGATGTCGAACTCACCCGTAGCCGAATGCGCGATCACCCCGTTCGGCGCCCCGCCCTGCCGGATGCGACGGGTCAGCGCCCGCGTATCGATCCCGGCCAGCCCGATCCGGTTGTGCCGCGCCATCCATGCGTCCAGATGCTCGTTCGACCGGAAGTTCGACGGTGCGGTCACGTCCTCACGGACGATCATGCCCAGCGCGTGCGGGTCGTTCGCCTCGACGTCATCGACGTTGGTGCCGACATTGCCGATGTGGGGGAAGGTGAAGGTGATGATCTGCCCGGCGAAGGACGGATCGGTCATGATTTCCTGATAGCCGGTCATCGCGGTGTGGAAGCACACCTCGCCCACCGCTGCGCCTTCCGCGCCAAAACCACGCCCCCACAGCACGTCGCCATTGGCGAGGACGAGGACACCCGTAGCTCCGTCGGGCATGGCGAAAGGCTTGGCGTCGGCCATGATAGGCGGGCACTCCTGGGTTGGTCTGATGATGTCGCTAAGCGGTGGCGGCTAATCCCAACCCCGCCCCCCGTCAATCCTGTGATCGCCGATCGATTGCGGCTAGGGGTGATCGCTTACCCGAATAAACGACATTGGAACCGCCATGATTCGCGACACCATCAAGGACGCGCTGGTCACCGCCATGAAGGGCGGGGACAAGGAAAGCACCGCCACGATCCGCCTGATCCAGTCGTCGATCAAGAACCGCGATATCGAGGCCCGCACCGGCAAGGCCCCCGACAGCGACGATGCGCTGGTGGTCGAGGTCTTGCAAAAAATGGTCAAGCAGCGCCGCGAATCGATCGAGATGTACGAAAAGGGCAACCGCCCCGAACTCGCCGCCGCCGAAGCGCGCGAGGTGACCGTCATCGAACGTTTCCTTCCCACACAGATGGACGAAGCGCAGACCGCCGCGGCGATCGAGGCGATCAAGACCGAGCTGAATGCGGCGGGCATGAAGGACATGGGCCGCGTGATGGCCGAACTGAAATCGCGCCACGGCAGCGAACTCGACATGAGCAAGGCTAGCGCCGCGGTGAAGGCCGCATTAAGCTGACCAGCCTATAGCGGTCACCCTTTAGACGTTGCTCGAACCGAGCGGTTTGGGCTATGTGCGCGTATGACTCTTTCGCCCCAATTTCTGGATGAACTTCGGGCGCGCACGACCTTGTCGGCGCTGGTCGGCAAGTCGGTGAAGCTCCAGCGCTCGGGTAACGAGCACAAGGCGTGCTGCCCGTTCCATACCGAGAAGACGCCGAGCTTCTGGGTCAATGACGACAAGGGTTTCTACCACTGCTTCGGCTGTGGCGCGCATGGCGATGCGATCCGCTGGATGACCGACCAGCGCGGCCTGCCCTTCATCGACGCGGTAAAGGAACTGGCCGCCGCCGCCGGCATGGAAATGCCCGCGCAGGACGCGCGCTCGGCCAAGCAGGCGGAGCGCGCCAAGGGCCTGCACGAACTGATGGCCGACGCGCAGAGCTGGTTCGTAGACCGGCTGAGCGACGAAGGCGGCATCGCCCGCGACGCGCTGGCCAAGCGCGGGATCAAGCCCGAAACGGCACGCGCGTTCGGCATGGGCTATGCCCCCGACGCACGCGGCCGGATGAAGGCGGCGCTGGCGTCGTACGGCGATCCGATGCTGGTCGAATCGGGCATGCTGATCTCTGTCGAGGGCAAGGAACCCTATGACCGGTTCCGCGGCCGCCTGATGATCCCGATCCGCGATGCGCGCGGGCGGACGATCGCGTTCGGCGGGCGTATTCTCGGCGACGGCGAGCCTAAATATCTCAACTCGCCCGAAACCCCGCTCTTCGACAAGGGGCGCACGCTCTACAATATCGACCGGGCACAGACCGCGGCGCGCAAGGCCAAGCGAGTGATCGCGGTCGAAGGCTATATGGACGTCATCGCTCTGGCACAGGCCGGGTTCGATGAGGTCGTGGCGCCGCTCGGCACTGCCCTTACCGAGCACCAGCTCGAACGGCTGTGGCGGATGGCGGACGTGCCGATCCTGTGCTTCGACGGCGATGCGGCGGGGATCAAGGCCGCGCGCCGCGCCGCCGAACGCGCGCTGCCACTGCTACAGCCGGGCAAGAGCATCGCGATTGTCACCATTCCCGACGGCATGGACCCCGACGATCTGGTCCGTGCCGAAGGACCGCAGGCGTTCGAGGATTTGCTTGCGCGGCGCGAATCATTGTCCGATTTCCTGTGGCGGCTCGAACTAGCCACGCTGCCCCCCGGCGCTGGCCCCGACGAGCGGGCAGCATTCGAACACGAACTGGCACGCCTTGCCGGCACGATCGGCCACGAAGGCATTCGCCGCGAGTATTTCCGGACGTTCAAAGACCAGTTCTTCGCCCTGTTCGGTGCGAAAGACCGCCGCCTGCGCATCGTCGCCAACGACATGGCGGCGGCGGTGGACATCAAAAAGGTCGATCTGGTTTTCGCGTTTCAGCGCGCGATATTGATGGGATTGATGCAGCACGTAGATGTGCTGAAACGGCACTGTGAACTCGTAGCCCAGGTACCGATCGTAAATGGGCTGTTGCGTCGTTGGCGCGATAATTTGATCGATCTTGCGATCTATCGCAACGATCTGACCGAAAGCCTGCTTGGCGATACGATCGCCAGCGACCGGCAACTGGCGGAATTGGCACGGCGCGACAAGCAGATCGACCTCGCCTTCAGTTTCTGGCTACGCGACACGGACCCGACCGTCGCCGAAACCGACCTGCTACACGTCATCCAGATTTTGGTCGACGAACAGGCCTGCCGCCGTGCGGAAAATGCTGCGGCCGAGCGGTGCCGACAGGACACGACCGAGCGCACCTTCGCCGAATATCAGCAGGCACGGTCCGACCATGCGGCAGTGCAGGCACGCATCCGCGACTGGATGGAGGAACTGGACGAGGCGGCTTGATCCCCGTCCGCCCGCTACCCATATCGCCGCCATAGAATTGCCCTGAATCTAGCTGTCGCCCCGATGATTGCACGCTCTTGGCTTGCAAAACCCGTGGGCTCGGACAAAGACGACGGGTAAAATGGCGCAAACACACGCGCTGCGTAAATTTCTGAGGGTTATTGATGGCCAAGGCGAATGGTGGCGGCGACGACACGATCGATACCGGCGACGCGCCGCTGATCGACCTGAACGAAGGGTCGATCAAGAAGCTGGTCGCCCGTGCGAAGAAGCGCGGCTACATCACCGTCGACCAGTTGAACGAGATGCTGCCGCAGGATCAGATGACCTCGGAGCAGATCGAAGACATAATGTCGGCGCTGAACGACATGGGCGTCAACGTCGTCGAAAACGAGGACGCGGGCGAGGACGGCGAAGGCGACGAGCGCGCGAAGCAGGACGAGGACAGCGACGACGAAGCGTCGACCGACCAGGACGATGCCGCCGCGGCGTTCGAGCCGGTCAAGAAGAAGGAAACGGTCGACCGCACCGACGATCCGGTGCGAATGTACCTGCGCGAGATGGGCGCGGTCGAACTGCTCAGCCGTGAGGGCGAGATCGCCATCGCCAAGCGGATCGAGGCCGGTCGCGACACGATGATCTTCGGCCTGTGCGAATCGCCGATCACGTTCAACGCGATTATCGGCTGGTCGACCGCGCTCAACGAAGGCACGATGCAGCTGCGCGAGATTCTCGATCTCGACGCGATGCTGTCGAAGGACCCGGCGCCCGAATCGCTGTCCGACGACGAGGACGGCGACGATAATGGCGAGATTTCCGCCAAGACCGCCGGCCCGGCGTTCAAGGAAGAGGAAGAGCCCGAGGAAGCGTCGGTCGACGAGGACGAGGAAGGCGGCGAACGCCGCACCCCGCGCCCGAGCGACGACGACGACGAGGACAACACCCTCAGCCTCGCGCAGATGGAAGAACAGCTGAAGCCGCAGGCTTTGGAGAAGTTCGCCAACATCACTGCCATCTTCAAGAAATTCTCGAAGATGCAGTCGCAGCGGCTTGACGCGATGGCGACCGGCGACGGGCTGAGCACGGCCGAGGAGCGCAAGTACCAGAAGCTGCGCGAAGAACTGACCGCCGAGGTCGAGAGCGTCCAGTTTCATCAGGCAAAGATCGAATATCTCGTCGATCAGCTCTATGCCTATAACCGCCGCCTGACCGCGCTGGGCGGGCAGATGCTGCGGCTGGCCGAGCGCCACAAGGTGCCGCGCAAGGCGTTTCTCGACAGCTATGTCGACCACGAACTGGACGAGCAGTGGCTGTCGTCGGTCGCGACGATCGACAAGAAATGGAAGGCCTTCGTCGAGAACGAAGGCGCCGCCGTCGACCGCATCCGCAGCGAGATCGCCGAGATCGCGCAGCAGACCGGCATGGCGCTCGGCGAATTCCGCCGCATCGTCAACATGGTGCAGAAGGGCGAGCGCGAGGCACGGATCGCCAAGAAGGAAATGGTCGAGGCGAACCTGCGCCTCGTGATATCGATCGCCAAGAAATACACCAATCGCGGGCTGCAATTCCTCGACCTTATTCAAGAGGGGAATATCGGGCTTATGAAGGCGGTCGACAAGTTCGAATATCGCCGGGGCTACAAGTTCAGCACTTATGCGACGTGGTGGATCCGGCAGGCGATCACCCGCTCGATCGCCGATCAGGCGCGGACGATCCGTATCCCGGTCCATATGATCGAGACGATCAACAAGCTGGTCCGCACCAGCCGCCAGTTCCTGCACGAACAGGGCCGCGAACCGACACCGGAGGAAATGGCCGAACGGCTGTCGATGCCGCTCGAAAAGGTTCGCAAGGTGATGAAGATCGCCAAGGAACCGATCTCCCTCGAAACGCCGATCGGTGACGAGGAGGATTCGCATCTGGGCGACTTCATCGAGGACAAGAACGCGATCATTCCGGTCGATGCCGCGATCCAGGCGAATTTGAAGGAAACGGTCGCCCGGGTTCTCGCATCGCTGACCCCGCGCGAGGAGCGCGTGCTGCGCATGCGCTTCGGTATCGGCATGAATACCGACCATACGCTCGAAGAAGTCGGCCAGCAGTTCAGCGTGACCCGCGAACGCATCCGCCAGATCGAGGCGAAGGCGCTGAGAAAGCTCAAGCATCCCAGCCGCAGCCGCAAGATGCGCTCCTTCCTCGACCAGTAATCGACCCCGCCCCGGCCCTTACCAAAGCGCCGGGGCGGTTCGTTTCGGGACAATATCGAACCGCGTAACTGCTTGGTCATCGCGGTTAAATTCGCGGCAACCGTGTTCCTACGCGCTTGGGTTATCTATTGCCGTCATACCGATGATCGAACGGGCGGCGCCCGTGCACGATCAGGGAGCCGGCGGTTGATAGTGGCGATTGCGAACAGGGACGGTTGCGATGCGGCGGAACGGCTTTCGCGGATCGTTCTGGCCGACGGCAGCGCCGGGCATGTCGCGCCGGTCCGGCTGGCACGCGCCGACGCCCTGTTGCGCGATGTCGCCGACGCGCTGCACCAGTTGTGCTCGCTCCACGGCCGCCATCCGGGCGTAGTCGACTATGCTGTCCGCGCCGATCAACACCCGGCCGCGGCCGAATGGTTCGAACAGGCAGCTGCGGCCTTTGCCGATGAGCGCGCCTATCTGATCCGTGTATCGGCCGCCGCCGGTCCCCCGCCCGGCACGCCAAGACAGGCGGCGGCCGAAGCGGCGCTGGCCGCCCAGCGCCACGCGATCGACCTGCTGGCGAGATCGGTGCGTCCCGGCTGTGCGCTCGGCGCAGCGATCGGCGTCACGCTCGACTGGCCGGTGATCCGCCGCCCGCTCGATGCCGCCGCGATCCGGCTCGGACTGGACACACTGCCGAACCATCTCCCCTCGCCGGCGCAGACGATGCGGCTGATCGATACGGTGACCGGCGACGGCCCGATCGAACGCGCCATGACCTTTGGCCTGCAGCAGTTGCTGGCGCAGCATCGCGGGTTGTGGGACCTGCTGGTCGCGCGCGCCGAAAGCCGCGGCTAGCGCGGTTTGCGACCAGGTTGGATCACCGGCACGGAGGTGATTTCGGTTCGGGGCAAGGCGAGAGGAGGGAGCGATCCTAGAGCATCGTGACAGACGAGCAACGCCGTCCCGGATCGAGAGCGCCCCGCCGCGGCAGTGGTCGCCCGCAGGGCGATGACGGTGGTTCAAGTTGGTCGGGAACCGCGCTAGCGCCCGCGCGCGTCCCCGCCTATCGTCCTGCCTATGACAGGACAGCCGATGCGCTTCGAAGGAACCGAGGGATATGTCGCGACCGACGACCTGAAGGTCGCGGTCAATGCGGCGGTGACGCTGCGCCGCCCGTTGCTGGTGAAGGGGGAGCCCGGCACCGGCAAGACGGTGCTGGCGCAGGAGATCGCGCGAGCCGTCGGTGCGCCGCTGATCGAATGGAACGTCAAGTCGACCACGCGCGCGCAACAGGGGCTATACGAATATGACGCCGTGGCGCGGCTGCGCGACGGGCAACTCGGCGATCCGCGCGTCCACGACATTGCCAACTATATTCGCCGCGGCAAATTGTGGGAGGCGTTCGTCAGCCCGGTGTTGCCCGTCCTGCTGATCGACGAGATCGACAAGGCCGATATCGAATTTCCCAACGATCTGCTCCACGAACTCGATCGCATGGCGTTCGACGTCTACGAAACGGGTGAACGGGTGGCTGCGCGCGAACGACCGATCGTGGTGATCACGTCGAACAACGAAAAGGAACTGCCCGACGCGTTCCTGCGCCGTTGCTTCTTCCACTATATCCGTTTCCCCGATCGCGCGACGATGCAGGCGATCCTCGACGTGCATTTTCCGGGGATACAAAAGCTGCTGGTGAACCGCGCGCTCGACCTGTTCTTCGCGGTACGCGACACGCCGGGGCTGAAGAAGAAGCCGTCGACCAGCGAACTGATCGACTGGCTGAAGCTGCTGCTGCACGACGCCATGCCGCTCGACGTGCTGGCGTCGCACGACCCGGCAAAGGCGATTCCGCCGCTGCACGGTGCGCTCCTGAAGAACGAGGCCGATGTCATGCTGTTCGAACGGCTCGCCTTCCTGCACCGCCGGCAGAGCTGACGCGCGACCAGCCGTTGCATCCGGGCGGCAGGATGTGGCGGAAACCGTTCGTTAACCGTAATCGCCAACCGATTGGCGAGGAACGCGTAGCACAATCGGGCGCATGTTCGGTTCGCTTATCCGGGGCCTGTTGCTCCTCGTCTTTGCCGGTGCCGCAAGCTTCCCGCTCGGGGCACGTTCGCTGCTCGATTATGTCGGGCAGTGCGTCCCCTTCGCGCGCGCCGCGTCCGGGGTCGAAATCTATGGCGACGCCTGGACCTGGTGGGATCAGGCCGACGGACGCTATCCGCGGGGACAAACGCCGCGGGTCGGTGCGGTGCTGACCTTCGAAAAGACATCGCGCCTGCCGCTCGGCCATGTCCTCGTCATCAGCCGTGTCGTCGAGCCGCGCGTGGCGATGGTGACGCACGCCAACTGGTCGCGGATCAACGGCGTCCGCGGCGGGGTCGAACAGGACGTGACGGTGTTCGACGTGTCGCGCAAGGGCGACTGGACGCGGGTCAAGGTCTGGTATCGCGACTCGCAGGGGCTGGGCAGCTCGGAATATCCGACCCACGGCTTCATCTACGGCCCCCGCCCGGCGGCGGAACTTAGCAGTGATGCGCCGGACTATGTCGGGTCGCTGATCGACGCCTACGCCCGCTAGACGCTTGGCCGCCGGCGATCCCCTCGGCTAGACCGGCGTGATGGGGACAGGGACACGCGATACGCCATGGGCGATCGTTGCGATCATCACACTGGTGGGATTGCTGCTGCGCTGCCTCGCCGCGCGGGGCGGGTTGTGGCTGGACGAGGCGTGGTCGGCGATCTTCGCGTACGACAGCGCCACCCCGGGGGGGGTGCTGTTCCGCATCAACCACGACAACAACCATCACCTCAACACGCTGTGGCTGCAATGGGTCGGCGCCGACGCGTCCCCGATGCTCCAGCGGACGCTATCGATCGTCAGCGGTACCGCGACGATCCCGGTTGCCGCAGCGATTGCAGCCCGGCGCAGGCCGACGGCGGCGATCGTTGCCGCACTGGCCTTTACCCTTTCCCCCTTCCTGCTGATCTACGGTACGGAGGCGCGGGGCTATGCGCCGATGCTGTTCGCGTTCGTCGTCGCGATCGCGTCGATTGATCGCTGGCTGACGGAGGAGACGGCGTCACCGGCGACCGCGCTGGCACTTGCGGCGCTGCTGGGCTGTCTCGCACAGGCGACGATGGTGTTCGGCCTCGTTGCGCTCGGCCTGTGGGTGCTGCTCGACCGGACGCGTGCGCTGGGGCCGGGGCGCGGCGTCGCGGCAACGTTGCGGGTGTTCGCACCGGCGGCGGCCGTCGTGCTGCTGCTCGTCGCGCTCGCATGGAGTGCGGCGGCGAACAGTCCCACCGGCTTTCAGTTCGGCAATCGTGAGCCGCACGACTGGGACAAATGGGGGCAGGCGCTCGACCAGCTCTGGGGCTGGAGCCTCGGCGTGCCGCTGCTCCTGCTACCAATCGCATTGCTGGCGCGGGTGGCGCGCGACCGGTTGTGGACGCTTGCGCTGCTGACCGCCCTGTTGTTGCCGCTGACCATCGGCCTGCTCGCGCTCCCTAATAGCGGCGGCGCGCGCTATTATGCGGTTGCCGTCCCGCCCGTGCTGCTCTGCGCAGCGATCGCGCTGCCCAACGCATGGGCCCGCGGACTAGGCTGGCGATCGCTCGCTGTCGTGATTGTCGTCGCCTTCAGCGCCTCGACCGCGCTGCGCGATGCCCAAGTAATCACCAACCTGCGCGGCGACCCCGGTCGCGTCGTCGCCACCCTCGCCCGCGTCGCACCACAGGGCGCGAGTGTCTCGGTCGATCATTCGCGCTCAACCGCGATACTGACCGCCGCCGCCCGTTCGCAGCATTACGCCCTGACGCTCGCCGACAACCCCTGCCCGCCGGCCTGCTTTCACTTCGTCGAGCGCGACGGCGACGCCCCCTTCCCCGCCCCGCTGATCCTGTGCGGTCGCCGCTATCGCGAGATCGCGCGGGGCGACCCGGCCGGGCTGTCGGGAACGCACTGGCGCCTGTACGCCGCGCTGCGCTAGACCGGCCGCCATGTTCCAGTCGTTCGTCGAAACCCTGCGCCGGGTCGGATTGCCGGTCAGCATCCGCGAACACCTGATGCTGGTCGAAGCGATCGATCGCGGCGTCATCGAACCGTCGCTCGACGCCTTCTATCACCTCGCCCGCGCGACCTTCGTGAAGGACGAGGCGATGGTCGACCGCTTCGATCGCGCATTTAGCGAAGTCTTCAGCGGTATCGCCCATGCGACCGGAGTCGATCCGCGACACCTGCCCGCCGACTGGCTGCGCGCCGTCGCCGAACGCTATCTCTCGCCCGAGGACATGGCGAAGATCGCCCCGATCGGCGACTGGGACCAGTTGATGGACCTGCTGCGCGAACGATTGACCGAACAGGACGAGGCGCATCACGGCGGGTCGAAATGGATCGGCACCGGCGGCACCAGCCCGTTCGGCCATGGCGGCTATAACCCGGAAGGCATTCGCATCGGTGGAGAGAGCCGCCACAAACGCGCGGTCAAGGTCTGGGAGGCGCGCGAGTTCCGCAACCTCGATAATGGCCGCGAACTCGGCACGCGCAACCTGAAGGTCGCGCTGCGCCGCCTGCGCCGGTTCGCGCGCGAAGGGCTGGCGGAGGAGATTGACCTCGACGCGACGATCGCCGGCACCGCGCGACGCGGCTGGCTCGACGTCGCGATGCGGCCCGAACGGCGTAATGCGGTGAAGCTGCTGCTGTTCCTCGACGTCGGCGGATCGATGGACCCGTTCATCGAACAGGTGGAGGAGTTGTTCTCCGCCGCGACTGCCGAGTTCCGCCAGCTCGAATTCTTCTACTTCCACAACTGCGTGTACGAAGGCGTCTGGCGCGACAACCGCCGCCGCTTCGCCGAACGGATCGCGACGACCGACCTGTTGCGTACCTATGGCGCCGACTACCGGCTGGTCATGGTCGGCGACGCGGCGATGAGCCCGTATGAATTGGTGCAGCCCGGCGGATCGGTCGAACATAACAACGCGGAGGCCGGCGCGGTGTGGCTGCAACGGATGACCGCACACTGGCGGTCGGCGGCATGGATCAACCCGGTCCCGCAACCGCATTGGGACTGGACCCACTCGACCCGGCTGGTCCGCGACCTGTTCGCCGACCGGATGTATCCGCTGACGCTAGCTGGATTGGACGATGCGATGCGCGAACTGTCGCGTCGGCGATAAGCTAGAAGCGGTCGACCGCGCGGTGCAGTTTGCGCAGCGTTACCTGGTCGCCGATCGGTGATGCTGCCGCCTCCGCCGCCAGTGCCATCAGTCGCACCGCGCCAAAGCTGGCCGCCAGCCCTTTGAGCCGGAAGGCAGCGGCGCTCCACTGCTCGCCCTCGGCCGCTTCCATGACCGCCAGCACCCGCCGGGCGCTGTCGACGAACGCTCCGCGCAACTCGGCGATCAGCTGCGGTTCGTCGCCTACCGCGGCCGCCAGCGTCGCATCGATCGCACCGGGATCATAAGCCATGCCACCCGGTTAGCGCGAACGGAGTTAACGCTTCGTTACGGCGCTGTCGCTGGCCATCCGATCGTGATAGACCCCGGCCATGAACGGGGGTTCGATCACCGGGCTGCATCAGCACCGCCACGAGGCCGACGACCAGATCGCGGCCGACAGCTATATGCATGACGAGCAGCATTGGCTGGCCGAGGCGGTCGTCGAACCCGAACCGATCCGCCGCAACTGGATCGCGCCGACGCTGGCCGGGATCGCCACTACGGCATGGATCGGCGGGATGCTGGCGTGGAGCGCGCCGTCGCTGCCCGCGCTCGGCCCGGTCGGCATGGCGTCGTTCATCGCCGCGCTGTGCGTGCCGCCGATGCTGTTCGGCATCGCGTGGCTGCTGCTGCGCCGGAACAGCCGGAGCGAGGCGCGTCGGTTCGCCGCGACTGCCCAGTCGATGCGTAGCGAGGCGTTGGCGCTCGAACAGGTGCTTGAATCGGTCCGCCGGACGTTGGCCGATTCGCGCGCGGAGGTCGTCGAGCAGAGCGCATCGCTGATGATGCTCGGCGACGCCGCGACCGATCGGTTACGCGGAATCTCGACCGATATGCGGCGTCAGATTGATGCCATCGGGGAAACCACCGCGACGCTAGACCGGATGAGCGCGACCACCGAACGACGGCTGTCGACGGTGCTGGCCACCCTGCCCCGCGCGCATGCCGAAACGGCGGAGATGGCGGCGCTGCTCGACACCACCGGCCTGACCGCCAGCGAACGCGTCGCCGCGCTCGACGCCCAGCTCGCCGTCGTCGCGCAACGCTCGCGCGAGGCGGACGAACTGGCCGGCGGTGCGGCACAGCGACTGGCCGCGCACATGCACCGGATGGAGGCGACCAGCGAGAGCGCGGGCGTCCGCCTCGAAAGCGTGATCGGCACCATGTCGGGCGCGATCGACGCCGTGCTGGAGCGTGCCGCCGCCGCGATCGACGAATCGCGCAAGGCGATCACGGCACAGGGCGACGCGACGATCGCGATGATCGAAGCCAATGGCTCGGCGATCGAACGCGCCGGTCGCGAAGGTGCCGAACTGCTCGCCGCCCGCGTCGCACAGATCGATACCGCGATCCGCACCCTCGCCAGCCAGCTGGACGATCGCCGCCGCGACAGTGAGGCGCTGTTAACCCTGCTCAACGACGGCTTGTCGGGCGTCGACGACCGGTTCGACCGGCTGCGCACCACCGGGGTCGAACGCGCGCAGGCGGTGGCCGGATCGGTCGGCGCGCTGACGCAGGTCGCCGATGCGCTGGCCGAAGCGCTCGCCAACGGCGACGACACCGCCCGCCGCGTCATCGCGACCGCCGAGGAAGTGCTGACCGCGCTCGACTCGGCCGCACGCGAAATGGACGAAACCCTGCCCGGTGCGCTCGACCGCTTGGACGCCCGCATCGCCGACAGCCGCGCGGTCGTCGCCGGATCGAAGCCTGAACTGCTGGCGCTCGTCACCGCCGCCGAAAGCACGCATGACGCGATCGAGGCGATTGCCGGCGTGGTCGAAATGCAGCGCGATACGCTGTCGACCGTGCAGCAATCGCTGCTCGACACGCTCGACCGCGGCGCCGAACGGATCGAAGGGGTCCGCACCGTCGTCGACGATACCATCGCGACGACCGTCCGCTTCGCCGAAGATGCCGCACCGCGCCTGTCCGAAGCGATGCTGCGCATCCGCGACACCGCCGAAGCCGCCAGTCAGCAGGCGCGCGATACCCTGTCGAAGGTCTTGCCCGACGCCGCGCGCGACCTTGAGACGCAGGGCGCACGAGCGCTGGCGAATGCCGTCGATCAGGCGGTGACCGCGCAAGTCGCCGAACTGTCGACCATCGCCAACCACGCCGTGGCCTCGGCCATCGAGGCGTCGGAGCGGCTGTCGCGGCAGATGCTCGACATCGCCGACACCAGCAAGCAGCTTGACGACCGCATCGCCGCCGCGCGCGCCGAGCGCGAGGCCGCCGACAGCGACCAATTCTCGCGCCGCGTCTCGCTGTTGATCGAGGCGATGAATTCGGCGGCGATCGACATTGCCCGCTCGCTGTCGACCGACGTGTCCGACACCGCATGGGCCGCGTATCTGAAGGGCGACCGCGGCGTCTTCACCCGCCGCGCCGTGCGGCTGATCGACAGCGCGCAGGCACGCGAGATCGCGATCCTCTACGACGAGGACGAAGGATTCCGCGATCAGGTCAACCGCTATATCCACGATTTCGAAGCGATGCTGCGCCAGATACTGGGCCTGCGCGACGGATCGCCGATGGGTGTAACGCTGTTGTCGTCGGACATGGGCAAGCTGTACGTCGTGCTGGCGCAGGCGATCGAGCGGTTGCGAAGCTGACGAGCGCGATTTTACAGCGCTTCTGCTTCTCCTAACCCGAACCAACCCAACCCGCTCGGTTCGAGCAGCTTCGAGCGAAGTCGAGAAGCGCCCGTCGAAAACACCGAAGTTGGGGCGGCCCCTTCTGGACTACGGTTCTCGACAAGCTCGAACCTGCGCTCTAAGCAAACGAATAGTTGGCTAGGTCTGGAAAACTCAGGCGGTACGCGAAGGCAGCCTAGCCCAAACCCTCAGCGATAAAAATCCAGCATATCCGCCGTCACCCATCCGAACACGAAGTTCAGGTAGAACAGCGTGAACAGCACCGTAGCGACGATGGTCGTGCGCCACGCCATCCGCCTGAAACTGAACCCGGACGGCGCGCTGTCAGCCTGTCCGGGCACCCGGGGTTCGCCCGCTTCCTGCGTCGTGCGAACCCCGAACGGCAATACCAGGAACATCGCGAACACCCAGAACAGCAGGTAGATCGCTAGTGCCGATTGCCACGCCATAACGGTCGTCAGGCCGGGATGATGAGGACGTCGACGACCGGCTTCTTGCCGGTCCAGCGCGTCGCGACACGCCGCACGGCAAGCCGGATCGCCTCGGGCAGCTTGCCGCGTTCACGCCCCTTGGACGTCACCGCTTCGGCCGCAGCGTCGACCGCTTCTTCAAGGAACGGCTCGCGATCCTCTTCCACGGGCACGCCCTGCACCCGGATCTGCGGTTCGCCGATCAACTGCCCGCGCCGGTCGATCGCGACCGCCACCGACATATGGCCATAGGCGGCCAGCTTGCGTCGTTCGTTGATCGTCGTGCCGTCCGCCGGCAGGATCACATCACCGTCGAGCGCAAGGCGACCGACGACAGCATTGCCGACCTTGACCGGGTTGCCCGGCGCCAGGCGCACGATGTCGCCATTAGTCTGGACCAGCGTCTGCTTGATCCCCTGCGACAGCGCGAAGCGGGCATGCTCCATCAGGTGGCGCATCTCGCCATGCACCGGCATCAGCACCTTGGGCCGCAGCCAGCCATAAAGCTTGGCCAGTTCCGGCCGTCCCGGGTGACCGGACACGTGAACATGCGCCTGCCGATCAGTGACCATCTCGATCCCCGCCGCCGCCAGCTGGTTCTGAATACGACCAATCGCGACTTCGTTGCCGGGAATCTGCTTCGACGAGAAGATCACACGGTCGCCTGATTCGAGGCTCAACTGATGTTCGCGATTGGCGATGCGGGCCAGCGCGGCACGGGCCTCCCCCTGCCCGCCGGTCGCGATGATCAGCACCTGATCGCGCGGCAGGCGCATCGCGGTGTCGAAATCCACCGTCTGCGGAAATTCCTTGAGATAGCCGGTCGCCTTGGCGACCTTCAGGATGCGGTCGAGCGAGCGGCCCGCGACGCACACCTTGCGGTTGGTGTCGCGTGCGACCTCGCCCAGCGTGTGCAGCCGCGCCGCGTTCGATGCGAAGCTGGTGACCATCACCCGCCGCCCCTCGGCCGACGCAATCTGCTCGAACAGCCCCTTGCGGACATCGGCTTCGGACCCCGACGCCTCGGTGTTGAAGACGTTGGTCGAATCGCACACGAGCGCGAGGATGCCCTCGTCACCGATCGCGGTCAGTTCCGCCGGCGTTGCCGGGGTCGCGACCATCGGCTGCGGGTCGAGCTTCCAGTCGCCCGAATGGAACACCTTGCCGTGCGGCGTCGAGATGACGAGCGAGGTCGATTCTGGGATCGAGTGCGCCATCGGCACGAACTTCACGCCGAACGGCCCGACGGTGATGTCGCCGCCCAGCTGCACGATCTTCAGCTTCACGCGGTCGGCAATGCCTTCCTCGTCCAGCTTGCCGCGGATCAGCCCGGCGGTGAACGGCGTCGCATAGATCGGCACGCCCAGATCGGCAGCCAGATAGGGCAGCGCGCCGATATGGTCTTCATGCCCGTGCGTGATCACGATGCCCAGCAGCTGGTCGCCGCGTTCCTCGATGAATTGCACGTCGGGCAACATCACGTCGATGCCGGGATAGGCCGGGTCGGCAAAGGTCACGCCGCAATCGACCATCAGCCATTTGCCGGCGGTGCCGTACAGGTTGACGTTCATGCCGATCTCGCCCGATCCGCCGAGCGCGACGAAGAGCAGTTCTTTCTTTGGTGTCACTCAATCTCTTTCAATGCCCGCGCCCATTCGCGGGTTCGGTTTGCTTCGTTACGTTGCTGTAGTGATATGGGTGCGGCGCCACAGCATCGCCAGTCCCGTGATGGTCAGGTCCTGTTCGATCGAATCGAACACCTGCGTGTGTTTCTCGAAAAGGATCGCGAGCCCGCCAGTGGCGATCACATGGACGGGGCGGCCGATCTCCGCCTTCATCCGCGCGACCAGCCCCTCGATCATCGCGATATAGCCCCAATAAATGCCGATATGCATCTGGTCCGCCGTGTTGCGGCCGATGACGCTGGTCGACGCCGGTGCCTCGATCGCTATCCGCGGCAGTTTGGCCGCCGCCGTCACCAGCGCATCAAGCGACAGATTGATGCCCGGCGCGATGATACCGCCCTTATACGCCCCGGTATAGTCGACCACATCGAACGTCGCCGCCGTGCCGAAATCGACGACGATCAGGTCACCGGCGTGCGCCGCATGCGCGGCGATCGCGTTCAGCGCACGATCGGCGCCCACCGTATGCGGTTCCTCGACATCGAGCGCGATGCCGAACCCGGCCGTACCGCGCCCCGCCACCAGCGCGTCGACGCCGAAATATTTGATCGCCAGCACCTCGAGATTGTGGAGAGCGCGCGGCACGACCGTCCCGATCATCACCGCGGTCACGACCGAACGATCGCGCCCGTCAAGCGCGAGCAGCTGGCTCAGCCACACCGCATATTCGTCGGCCGTGCGGCGCGGATCGGTCGCGATGCGCCAGCGCGCGACGATCGCCTCGCCATCGACCAGCGCGAACACGATATTGGTATTGCCGGCATCGATCGCTAGCAGCATCGACCTTCCTTGCCGTGCCCGAACGGCACGTCTCGTGTCTCGCTAGAGGCTATGGGCAGCAACGACAAGCGTCCCCTGTAGCCTCTGCCGGTCCGCCGGGTCACGTGGTCAGGCAAAGACGTCACCGGCATGGACCAGCAACACCTGCCCCTCGCGCACCTTCAACCGCAATGCACCGTCAGGGCCGAGCCCATCGAACGCCCCTTCGCGCTCGCTGCCATCGGGCAGACGAACCCGCAGGGCGGTCCCGAGGGGATGCGCCAGCGCTTCCCATGCCGTCCGGATCGCTACCAGATCGTGATGCCGCCACACCCGCAGCCATGCCGCAAAGCGCGTATGCAGCGCTTCGAGCATTGCCGCCGGCACCACCTCCACCCCTTGCGCCCGCAAACTGGTGGTCGGCCGGTCGGCAAGATCGGGATGCGAGGCCAGATTGACGCCGAACCCGATTACCACGGCATTGTCGCTACCACGTTCCAGCAGGATACCCGACAGCTTGGCGCCGTCGATCAGCAGGTCATTCGGCCATTTGATCGCGACGCGGCCGGGCACGAAACCCGCAACCGCCTCCGCCAGAGCGACCGCCGCGATCAGGGTCAGCGTCGGTGCGGCGGGATCGCCCGGCTGTAACCGGACGATCGTGCTCGCGAACAGGTTGCCCGTGCCGTCCGACCAGCTGCGGCCCAGCCTGCCCCGACCGGCAACCTGCCGCTCGGTGCGCAGCCACAGCCCCTCCTCGGCGCCGGCTTCGGCAGCGGCGAGCAGGTCGGCATTGGTCGACCCGGTCTCGCCAACGACGCGAACCGTCAGAACAGCGCCCGTGCGGCGGTCAGCGACCATGCCGACAGCGGCGCGATCAGGAACAGGCTGACCGGTGAGATCACGATCGCCGCGGCCAGCGTCAGGCCGCCTTCGACCAATGCCGGTTCACGGCCGAACGGCGCGGCGGGCTCGTCGAAGTACATCGTCTTGACGACGCGCAGGTAATAATAGGCACCGATCGTCGACGCCGCGATGCCGATCACCGCCAGCGGCAACAGCCCCGCCTGCACCGCCGCCTCGAACACCGCGTACTTGGCCCAGAAGCCGAGCAACGGCGGGATGCCGGCGAGCGAGAACATGAAGATCGCCAGCGCCAGCGCCAGCGCCGGGCGGCTGCGCGACAGACCCGACAGGCTCGCGACGTCCTCGACCGGCTGCCCGTCTTCGCCGCGCATCTGCAGCACGATCAGGAACGATCCCAGCGTCATGACGATATAGACGGCGAGGTAGAACAGCACGCCCGCGACACCCTGCGCCGACCCGGCGGCAAGGCCCACCAGCGCGAAGCCTACATTGTTGATCGACGAATAGGCGAGCAGCCGCTTGATGTTGCGCTGCCCGATCGCCCCGACCGCGCCGAGCACGATCGACGCCAGTGCTGCGAAGATCACGATCTGGCGCCATTCGAGGACCGCCGGACCCATCGCCTCGACCGCGACGCGCAGCGCCATCGCCATGGCCGCGACCTTGGGTGCCGATGCGAAGAACGCCGTCACCGGTGTCGGCGCGCCTTCGTACACGTCGGGCGTCCACATGTGGAACGGCACCGCCGCCAACTTGAAGGCGAGGCCGGCGAACACGAACACCAGCCCGAACAGCAGACCCATGTTGCGCGGACCGGCATAAGCGATAGCGATGTCGTTGAACAAGGTGGTCCCGGCAAAGCCATACACCAGGCTGATGCCATAGAGCAGGATGCCCGAGGCCAGTGCGCCCAGCACGAAATACTTCAGACCCGCTTCGGCCGAACGCGTATCGCGCCGCATGAAGCTGGCGAGGACATATGCGGCAAGGCTCTGCAGCTCGAGGCCCACATAGAGCAGCAGCAGGTCGGATGCCGACACCATCATGCCCATGCCGCATGCCGACAACAGGATCAGCACCGGATATTCGGGCTTGAGGTCGTCACCGCTGGTGCGTTCGAAGAAGCGCGGCGCGATGATGATCGCTACGGCCGAGGCGAGATAGATCAGCACCTTGGCAAAAGCCGCGAACGCATCGGCGCGGTACATGCCGTCGAAGGCGGTTCCGCCCGACGATCCGTTACCGACCAGCGCTACCGCGGCGCCTGCCAGCACGAACACTGCCGCGATGCTGACCCCGCGCGTCGCCGCCTGCTTGCCCCATGCCGATACCAGCATCAGGACGATCGCCCCTACCGCGAGCACCAGCTCGGGCAGGGTCATCGAAAGTTGTTCGGCGTAGCTCATCAGTGCGATTCCCCGTGCGCCGCTGCTGCGCCCGTCCCATGTTCCGCGGCTTTCGCCGCTGCCGCCGCCGGATTACCCGGGGTCGGCCGTGAATCCGATACCGGTGCCGCCCGCTCGATCCGCGCGACCAGCAACGCGACGTCGCCGCGCATCGGCGCGAGGAAGCTCTCCGGATAGACACCCATCCACAGCACCACCGCCGCGATCGGTGCCAACAGCGCAAGTTCACGCCCCGACACGTCGGGCATCGCCTTGACATCGTCATGGACGAGGTCGCCCAGCGCGATTCGGCGATAGAGGTACAGCGAATAGGCGGCGCCGAGGATGATGCCGGTCGTGCAGATCAGCGCCGCCCAGGTCGACACCCGATACGTGCCCGCAAGGCTCAGGAACTCACCCACAAAACCCGACGTGCCCGGCAGGCCGATCGACGCCATGGTGAACAGCAGGAAGAACACGGCATAGCGCGGCATATTGATCGCCAGACCGCCATAGCGCGCAATCTCACGCGTATGCAGCCGGTCGTAGATGATGCCGACGCACAGGAAGAGCGCACCCGACACCAGCCCGTGGCTGAGCATCACGATCATCGCACCTTCGATGCCCTGCTGGTTGAAGGCGAACAGGCCGATCGTGACGATCGCCATGTGCGCGACCGACGAATAGGCTATCAGCTTCTTCATGTCCGACTGCACCAGCGCGACGAGCGAGGTATAGACGACCGCCACCGCCGACAGGGTGAGGATCAGCCACGTCAGCTGGCCCGAAGCCTCCGGAAACATCGGGATCGAGAAGCGCAGGAAGCCGTAGCCGCCGAGCTTCAGCAGCACGCCCGCCAGGATGACCGACCCGGCGGTCGGCGCCTGCACGTGCGCGTCGGGCAACCAGGTGTGGACCGGCCACATCGGCATCTTCACCGCGAACGAAGCGAAGAACGCCAGCCACAGCCACGTCTGGACATGCGCCGGGAAATCATACGCCATCAGCGTCGGAATGTCCGACGTGCCCGCCGTCTGGATCATGTAGATCATCGCGATCAGCATGAGCAGCGAGCCGAGCAGCGTGTAGAGAAAGAATTTGTACGACGCGTAGATGCGGTTCGCCCCGCCCCAGATGCCGATGATCAGGTACATCGGGATCAGGCCGGCTTCGAAGAATACGTAGAACAGCAACAGGTCCTGCGCCGCGAAGGTACCGATCATCAGCACTTCGACGCTGAGGAACAGCGCCATATATTCGGGTACGCGGTTGGTCACCGACTTCCACGACGCGCCGATGCAGATCGGCATCAGGAAGACGCTGAGCATGATCAGCATCAGCGCGAAGCCGTCGATACCCAGTGCATAGCGGAACACGCCGAAGTCACCGAGCGCGGGCGCCTCGACGAACTGCCACTGCGCACCGCCCACCTCGAAATTAGCCCAGAGCAGCACGCCCAGCGCGAGGTTGACTAGCGTGGCGGCGAGGGCCGTCCAGCGCGCACCATTCGCCGATACGAACAGGCACAGCACCGCTGCGGCCGCCGGCACCAGCAGCATCACCGACAGGATCGGGAAGCCGTTCACGAGTTATTCCCCCGAACCATTTGCTTGAAACCGCGCATCACGACGCGATCGCCCAGGTAACCGCCGCCGTCAGGCCGATCAGCATGACGAAGGCATAGGTGTAGAGATAGCCGGTCTGCATCTTGACCGCGAGGCGGCTGGAAAAGCCGACTAGCGCCGCCGACCCGTCGGGGCCGAAGCGGTTGATCGTCTGTTCATCCCCACGCTTCCAGAAAAAGCGGCCGAGCGCGAACGCCGGACGGACGAAGAGCAGGTGATACAGCTCGTCGAAATACCACTTCTTGAGCAGGAAGCGGTGCAAGACGCGGAAGGTTTCCGCAATGCCCGCCGCCGTGCCCGGCCGTGCGATATAGACGTAGAAGGCGCTCGCCAGACCGATCAGCATCACGATCGTCGCGGCCAGCTTCACCAGCAACGGCACCTCGTGCATCGCGTGCATCAGATGTTCGTTGAAGAACAGGCTGCCCTTCCAGAACGTTGCACCCGCTTCCGGTTCGATGAACCAGTGGTGGAAGACATAACCGGCCGCAACCGCGCCGATCGTCAGGACGACCAGCGGGATCAGCATCGGCAGTGGGCTTTCGTGCGGATGATAGCCCGCCGTCCCTTCGACCACGTCGCTGGCATGCGCATCGTGCGTCGACGGGGCATGGCCCGCATCTTCGGCTGCCGGATGCGCGTCGTGGTGCGCGTGACCGTCGTGCGCATGCTCGTCATGGCCGTGAAGACCATGGGCGTCGTGCACCGCATGCTGGATATGCTCCGACCCGGCCCAGCGCGGCGTGCCGAAGAAGGTCAGGAACATCAACCGCCACGAATAGAAGCTGGTCAGCAGCGCGGCAAAGGTGCCGACATAGAAGGCGCCATAACCGTTCGGACCCGATGCCCAGGCGGCTTCGAGGATCGCATCCTTCGAATGATAGCCGGCAAAGCCGCCGACGCCATAGATGCCGACCCCGGTGATCGCCAGCGTACCGGCCATCATCGCCCAGAAGGTCAGCGGGATATGCTTCCGCAGGCCGCCATAGAAGCGCATGTCCTGCTCATGGTGCATCGCATGGATGACCGAACCGGCACCGAGGAACAGCAGCGCCTTAAAGAAGGCGTGGGTGAACAGGTGGAACATCGCCGCGCCGTAAGCGCCGACCCCCGCCGCAAAGAACATATATCCGAGCTGCGAACAAGTCGAATAGGCGATGACGCGTTTGATGTCAGTTTGCACGAGGCCGATCGTCGCGGCAAACAGGCAGGTCGCGGCGCCGACGCCGGTCACCACCGCCAGCGCGGTCGGCGAGGTTTCAAACATCGGCGACAGGCGACACACCATGAACACGCCGGCGGTGACCATCGTCGCGGCGTGGATCAGCGCCGACACCGGGGTCGGGCCTTCCATCGCGTCGGGCAACCAGGTGTGGAGACCGAGCTGCGCCGATTTGCCCATCGCACCGACGAACAACAGCAGGCACAATACGGTCATCGTGTCGGCGCGGAACCACAGGAAGCCGATCGTCGAACCGGCCATCGACGGCGCGGCTTCGAGGATCGCCGGGATCGAGATCGTTCCGAACACCAGATAGGTACCGAAGATGCCGAGCATGAAGCCAAGGTCGCCGACGCGGTTGACGACGAACGCCTTGATCGCGGCGGCATTGGCCGAGGGCTTCTTGAACCAGAAACCGATCAGCAGGTACGACGCCAGACCGACGCCTTCCCAACCGAAGAACATCTGCACCAGATTGTTCGCGGTCACGAGCATCAGCATCGCGAAGGTGAACAGCGACAGATAGCTGAAGAAGCGCGGCTGGTCGGGGTCCTCGCTCATATAGCCCCAGCTATAGAGGTGGACGAGCGCCGAGACGCTGGTGATGACGACCAGCATGACCGCGGTCAGTGCGTCGACGCGCAGTTCCCACGCGATGTCCATGCCGCCCGACACGATCCACGTCGACACCGGCGCGACATTGGCCTGTGCCGTGCCACTCAGGAACGGGATGAAGATCGACCAAGACAACCCGGCAGCGACCAGCAGGCCGGCGGTCGTGATGACCTTCGGCACCGCGATGCCGAACGCGCGGTTCGACAGCCCTGCGACGATCGACGCCAGCAGCGGCAGGAACACGACGATATGGATGGGGCTCACGAAACCACCCCCGAAACCCGAAAAGCCACCGGCATCATCCCTTCATCCGGTTGACGTCGTCGACCGCGATGGAACCGCGACCACGGAAATAGATGACCATGATGGCCAACCCGATCGCGCTCTCACCGGCAGCGACCGCCAGTACGAACATCGCGAAGATCTGACCGACCAGGTCGCCCAGCTGCGCCGAGAAGGCGACGAAGTTGATGTTCACCGCCAGCAGGATGAGCTCGATCGACATCAGGATGACGATCAGGTTCTTCCGGTTGAGGAAGATGCCCAGCACGCCCAGCGTGAACAGGATCGCCGCGACGACCAGATAATGGGTAAGACCGATCACAGCTCGACCCCCTGCCCGATGGGCTGATTGACGTTACGGATCGCATCCTTGGCGCGGCGGTTGATCTGGCGGTTGATGTTCTGCGCCTTGGCATCCGCGCGCTTGCGCTGGGTCAGCACGATCGCACCGATCATCGCGACCAGCAGGACGAGGCCGACGCCTTCGAAGACGTAGAGATAGCGCGAATAGAGCAGCCGCCCGATCGCCTCGATGTTCGGCACCGTGACGTCGGTCGGCGCGATCCGCTTGGCCAGATCGATCCGGGCGGCGGTCCACGCATAAGCACCGACGATCAACTCGACCGCCAGCAGCACCGCCAGCGCAAGGCCCGCCGGCAGATAGCGGACGAACCCGGCGCGCAGTTCGGTGAAGTCGATGTCGAGCATCATGACCACGAACAGGAACAGCACCGCGACCGCGCCGACATAGACAATGACGAGCAGCATCGCGATGAACTCGGCACCGGCCAACACCATCAGGCCGGCGGCGTTGAAGAAGGCGAGGATCAGCCACAGCACCGAATGGACCGGATTGCGCGACGTGATCGTCAGCGCGGCCGATGCCACCACGATCGTGGCGAACAGATAGAAGGCGAGTGTCTGGATCACGAGCGCTGCTCTTCCCCCTGCCCGCCCCGCTGGGTGCGGGACGATACGCTAATCGATTGGCCGGCGAAGCGGGGCGCTTGGCCCCCACCGGTACGGAACATGCGCGCCATTACCGGTAGGGCGCGTCGCTCGCAAGGTTCGCGGCGATGGCGCGTTCCCAGCGGTCACCGTTCGCGAGCAGCTTGTCCTTGTGATAGATCAGCTCTTCGCGCGTCTCGGTCGCAAACTCGAAGTTCGGCCCTTCGACGATGGCATCGACCGGGCATGCTTCCTGGCACAGCCCGCAATAGATGCACTTGGTCATGTCGATGTCGTAGCGCGTGGTGCGGCGACTGCCGTCCTCGCGCGGTTCGGCCTCGATCGTGATTGCCAGCGCCGGACACACCGCCTCGCACAGCTTGCACGCGATGCAGCGTTCTTCCCCATTGGGATAACGGCGCAGCGCATGTTCGCCGCGGAAGCGCGGGCTCAGCGGGTTCTTCTCATACGGGTAGTTGATCGTCGCCTTGGCCTTGAAGAAGTACCGCAGCGTCAGCGCATGGGCCTTCACGAACTCCCACAGGGTGAACGATCGGATGGTCTGGGCGATACTCATGCAGGCACTCCCACGCGCTGGAGCATGAGCCAGCCCGAGATGAGGAAAACGAAGGTCAGCGACAGCGGCAGGAAAATCTTCCAGCCCAGCCGCATCAGCTGGTCATAGCGGTACCGGGGCACTGTCGCCTTGATCCAGCTGAATACGAAGAAGAAGAAGAACGTCTTGGCGAGGAACCAGATGATCCCCGGCACGAAGTACAGCGGCGCCCAGTCGACCGGCGGCAGCCAGCCACCCCAGAACAGCAACGCATTGAGCGCGCACATCAGGATGACGTTGGCATATTCGCCCAGCCAGAACAGCGCAAAGGCCATCGACGAATATTCGGTCTGATAGCCCGCGACCAGTTCCGATTCCGCCTCGGTCAGATCGAACGGCGCGCGTGCGGTTTCGGCGAGCGACGAGATCAGGAACACCACCGCCATCGGGAACAGCAGCGGATTGAAACCGAAACCATTGATGAAGCCGAAGATATGCGCGCGCTGTTCCAGCACGATCGTCGTCAGGTTGAACGACCCCGCCCACAGCACGACCGAAATCAGCACGAACCCGATCGCGACTTCGTAGCTGACCATCTGCGCGGCCGCACGCAGCGCCGAATAGAAGGGATATTTCGAGTTGGACGCCCAGCCCGAGATGATCACGCCATACACGCCCAGCGACGACGCCGCGAGAATGTAGAGCAGGCCGACATTGATATCCGCGACCACCACACCGACGTCGAACGGGATCACCGCCCAGACGATCAGCGCGACGGTGAAGGTGATGATTGGCGCGAGCAGGAACAGGCCGCGATTGGCCGAGGACGGCACGATCGTTTCCTGCAGGAACACCTTCAGACCGTCGGCGAACGATTGCAGCAGGCCCAGCGGACCGACGACGTTCGGCCCGCGGCGCAGCGCCATCGCCGCCCAGATCTTGCGATCGGCATAGATGATCATCGCGACCGCCAGCATCAGCGGCAGCGCGATGACCAGAATGCCGATCAGCGTCGCGACGGTCCACGCCACGCCGTACGGCAGACCGACGGTAGTTTCGAAGAACGAGGTCACTCGGCGGCCTCCGCGAAATCCTGGCCATGGACAAGTTCGGCCGAACAGCGCTGCATCGTCGGGCTGGCCCGGCAGATCGCGTTGGTCAGGTAGAAGTCGGCGACCGGATAGGTCACCTTGCCCTCGCCCTTAGCGTCGAGCGCGGGCGGGTTCCAGTCGTAACGTACCAGCCCCTCCTGCCCCAGCGCCGGCACCGCCGCCGTCATCGCACGGCGGACGCCGGCGAAATCGTCGAACGGCAACGTGACACCCAACACTTCGCCGAGCGCACGGAAGATCGTCCAATCCTCGCGCGCGTCGCCAGGCGGGAATACCGCGCGGTCGCCGCGCTGCACGCGCCCTTCGAGGTTGACGTAGGTCCCGGCCTTTTCTGCGTAGCTGGCGCCCGGCAGAACGATGTCCGCCACCGCCGCGCCCTTGTCGCCGTGATGGCCGACATACACCTTGGTCGCGCCCGCGAACTGGCTGAAATCGACCTCGTCCGCGCCAAGGAAGAACACCAGCTTCGGGTTCGCCGCAACGATATCGGCAATGCCGCCCGCCTGCGCATAGCCCAGCATCAGCGCACCCATCCGGGCGGCGGCGGTGTGAACCACGTTGAAGCCGTTCCACGACGAACCGTCTTCCAGCGTGCGAATCAGATTGCCGTCCTGCGCCAGCTTCAGCGCCGCGCCATGGCCAACCTTCAACGCGCCGGGGCCGACGATCACCGCGGGACGCTTGGCCGCGTCGAGCGCTTCGGCGGCACGATCGGGCAAACCGTTCAGCAGGCCCAGATCGTCGCCCAGCCATTCGACCTTGTAGGTCAGGTCGGTTTCCGGCCCGATGGCGAAGACCCGCGCGCCCTTCTTGATCGCTTTGCGGACGCGGGTGTTGATCAGTGGCGCTTCGTGGCGCAGGTCGCTGCCGACCAGCAGGATCGCATCGGCGTCCTCGATCCCGGCGATGGTCGTGTTGAACGCGACCGTGCCGAGGCTGGTGACGTCATAGGCCATGCCCGTCTGCCGCCCTTCGAGCAGTGACGAACCGAGCGCATTCACCAGCGCCTTGGCCGCGAACATCGTCTCGCAATCGAGCAGGTCCCCGGCGATCGCCGCGACCGACGAACCCGCGCTTACCGCCGCAATCGCTGCGAACGCTTCGTCCCATTCCGCCGCGACCAGCTTGCCGTCTTTGCGGACGAACGGCTTGTCGAGGCGACGACGGACCAGACCGTCGACAGCGTGGCGCGTCTTGTCGTGCGCCCATTCCTCGTTCACGTCTTCGTTGATGCGCGGCACGCAGCGCAGCACCTGCCGGCCCCGGCTGTCGAGCCGGATGTTGGTGCCGACGGCGTCCATCACGTCGATGGCGAGCGTCTTCTTAAGCTCCCACGGACGCGCTTCGAACGCATAGGGCTTCGACGTCAGCGCACCGACCGGGCACAGGTCGACGACGTTGCCCGACAATTCGCTGGTCACCGCCTGTTCGAGGTACGACGTGATCTGCATATTCTCGCCGCGATAGATCGCGCCGATTTCCTCCACGCCCGCGACTTCTTCCGCGAAACGGATGCAGCGCGTGCACTGGATGCAGCGGGTCATGACCGTCTTGACGATCGGGCCCATGTACTTTTCAGTGACCGCGCGCTTGTTCTCGTCATAGCGCGACTGGCCGCGACCATAGGCGACCGACTGGTCCTGCAGGTCGCACTCGCCCCCCTGATCGCAGATCGGGCAGTCGAGCGGGTGGTTGATCAGCAGGAATTCCATCACGCCTTCGCGCGCGGCCTTCACCATCGCGCTGTCGGTGCGGATTTCCTGATTGTCGGCGGCGGGCAGCGCGCACGACGCCTGCGGCTTGGGCGGCCCCGGCTTCACCTCGACCAGACACATCCGGCAATTGCCGGCGATCGACAGCCGCTCGTGATAGCAGAAGCGCGGGATTTCCTTGCCCGCGGCTTCGCATGCCTGGAGGACGGTGGCACCCTGCGGCACCTCGACCTCGATCCCATCGACTTTCACCTTCGGCATTACCTGGTTTCCTGCGACACGGGAGACGCGACAGGGACGGTTCCGCGATAGAGAACTTCGCCCAAGGCACCTTCCAAAATGGGCTTACCCAACTTGATATTCTGTCCGCTCGGCAAGCATTTCCCCAAATGCGGTGCCAGCGCGGCAAATGCGGCATCCTGTTCCTTGCTCGCCGTCGGTCCCAGCACGACCGCCTTGGCCGCGCTCGGGTCACGCCCGACAACGCAGCTCGCAAAGGACAACAGCCCTGCCTGTAGCGCAAATTCGGTGTTGGCAGGATCAACTGGCGCGCGAACGTCGAACGTGACCGTCGGCAGAGACCAGGCCGAACCACGCCGTTCGGCCTGGTCGCGCCGCCGATAGAGTTCGACGAAGATCGCGCCGCGCATCATTATCGGCTTCATGCGCATTTGGCCGGACATCAGACATTCGTCGTCGGCGACCTTGGAAAACTGCGTATCGCTCAGCTTGTCGGCAGGCTGTGCGAGGATCCCTGACATCTGCTGCGCCTTGCGATCGACCGTACAACGCGCAAAGTCCGCCAGCGCCTTTCGTGCGCGTACCTGGTCGGAAAGCCCGGGCGCGTCCGAAATACGCGCACGACGCGGTACCGCAATCGACGATCCGGTGTCCATTTCCACCTGTCGCTGGGCCAGCGCGGGAGACGCCACCGGTACCACCAGAGCCGCCATGATCAGCGCAAGCTTCATTCGGCCGCTTCCTGCAACGACAGCGAACTATCGCCACGCTTTTCATTGATCCGCCGCTCGAGTTCGGGCCGGAAGTTCTTGATGAGGCCTTGAATCGGCCATGCCGCCGCGTCGCCCAGCGCGCAGATGGTATGGCCTTCGACCTGCTTCGTCACCTGCTGCAGCGTGTCGATTTCCGACAGGTCGGCATCGCCGGTGCGCAGCCGTTCCATCACCCGCCACATCCAGCCGGTGCCTTCGCGGCACGGCGTGCACTGGCCGCAGCTCTCATGCTTGTAGAAATAGCTGAGACGGCTGATCGCGCGGACGACGTCGGTCGACTTGTCCATCACGATGACGGCGGCCGTGCCGAGACCTGATCCGACCGCCTTCAGCCCGTCGAAATCCATCGGCGCATCGATGATATGCTCGGCCTTCACCAGCGGCACCGACGATCCGCCGGGGATGACGCACAGTAAATTGTCCCAGCCACCGCGAATGCCACCGCAATGCTTTTCGATCAGCTCGCGGAACGGGATGCTCATCGCTTCCTCGACCACGCAGGGACGGTTCACATGGCCGCTAATCTGGAAGAGCTTGGTGCCCTTGTTGTTCTCGTTGCCGAAGCTTGCGAACCATTCCGGACTGCGCCGCAGGATCGTCGGCACGACCGCGATCGATTCGACGTTGTTGACCGTCGTCGGGCAGCCATAGAGGCCGGCACCGGCCGGGAATGGCGGCTTCAGGCGGGGCTGACCCTTCTTACCCTCAAGGCTTTCGAGCATCGCGGTCTCTTCGCCGCAGATATAGGCGCCGGCACCACGGTGCGCGAACACGTCGAAGTCATAGCCCGACCCGCAGGCATTCCTGCCCAGCAGCCCCTTGGCATAGGCTTCGGCAATCGCTGCGAACAGGGTTTCCGCCTCGCGGATATATTCGCCACGGATATAGATGTACGCCGCCCGCGCGCGCATCGCGAAGCCCGCGATCAGCGCGCCTTCGATCAGCTTGTGCGGATCGTGGCGGATGATCTCGCGGTCCTTGCACGAACCGGGTTCGGATTCGTCGGCGTTGATGACCAGGAAGTTCGGCCGGTCGGGCTTCGGCGCCTTCGGCATGAACGACCATTTGGTGCCGGTCGGGAACCCTGCCCCACCGCGCCCGCGCAGGCCCGACGCCTTGATCCGGTCGATGATCGTGTCGGGACCCAGCTGCAACAGCGCCCTGGTATTGTCCCAGTCGCCGCGCATCACGGCGGCGTCGAGGTTCCACGGCTGGAACCCGTACACGTTGGTGAAGATGCGATCCTTGTCGGCCAGCATCCTTAGCGTCCCTTCCCGATCGCCTTTTCGGCGATGAAATACACGGCAACCATCGCCGCTATGCCGATGGCTACGCCAACCAGCTTAAGCGCGCCGACGAACAGTTCCAGCGCGATCCACAACACCACAATGCCGACCAGCACCGCGATCAACAGGCTGCCAAGCGCCCTCATGCGACCGAACCTTGGGCGTTGCCCCATTCGGGCCGATAGTCGTGGTTCTCGGTCATCATCGCCGCCAGATTGGTCGGTTCGCCGACCGGCTCGACTGTGTGACGACCCGGCTCCTGCGTGCCGGGCTTCGGCGTCTCGCCCTTGCCCAGCGCCTCGAGGATCACGGTCATGCGATCATAGTCCAGATCTTCGTAATTATCGTCGTTGATCTGGACCATCGGTGCCGAGGCGCAATTGCCCATGCACTCGACCTCGGTCAGCGTGAACAGGCCGTCAGGTGTCGTCTTGCCCTTCATCAGGCCACGGTTCTTGCACGCCGCGAACACGTCGTCCGACCCGCGCAGCATGCACGGCGTCGTACCGCAGACCTGCACATGATAGCGGCCCACCGGGGCGAGGTTGAACATCGTGTAGAAGGTCGCGACCTCGTACACCCGCATATAGGCCATGCCCAGTTCGCGCGCGATGAACTCGATCACCGGCACCGGCAACCAGCCCTGCGTCTGCGTTTCCGCACCGACCTGACGCTGCGCCAGGTCGAGGAACGGGATGGTGCACGACTGCTGCCGGCCTTCGGGATAGCGCGCGACGATCTCGCGCGCCTTGTCGGCGTTCGCGGCGTTCCAGGTGAAATTGCCCCAGCGTGCGCGAACCTCGGCTTCGTCGGGGATGTTGGGGGCGTCGGCCATCAGCGAATAAACTCCACGCGGCCGACCTTGTCGCCGCTGAACGAATAGACGGTCATCACTTCGAACGGCTCGGCATCGGCCGAGCGGCGGACGCGTTCGTGCAGTACGACGCGCTCGCCCAGTTCGAACGATTGCAGGACTTCGGCATGGTTCTGCGGAAATTCGGCGAAGACCGCCGCCATGCCGCTCTCCACGCCAGCACGCCCGTCGCGCACCACGTCGCCGCGATACTGCGCCTCGCAGCCATCGTCGGCGAAGAATGCAGCATACCCCGCCGCATCGCGCGCATTGTAACGCTCCATCATCGCCGTCACGGTATCGAGCCGGCTCAACGGTCGCACTCCCCGAACACGATATCCATCGCCCCCAGAATGGCGGTGATGTCGGCGAGCATGTGCCCCTTCGCCATGAAGTCCATCGCCTGAAGATGGCTGAATGCCGTCGGGCGGATCTTCACCCGGTACGGCTTGTTGCTGCCGTCCGACACCATGTAGATGCCGAATTCGCCCTTGGGGCTTTCGGTCGCGACATAGACTTCGCCGGCGGGCACGTGGAAGCCTTCGGTGTACAGCTTGAAGTGATGGATCAGCGCTTCCATCGACTGCTTCATCTCGGCCCGCTTCGGCGGCACGACCTTGCGGTCCGACGACGCGATCGGGCCTTCAGGCATTTGCGCCAGGCACTGCTTCATGATGCGGGCCGACTGCCAGACTTCCTCGACGCGGACCATGAACCGGTCGTAGCAGTCGCCGCGCGTGCCGACCGGCACGTCGAACTCGACCCGGTCATAGGCGTCATAGGGCTGCGCCTTGCGGATATCCCACGGAATGCCCGCGCCGCGGATCATCGGACCCGAGAAGCCCCAGCGCACTGCGTCCTCGCGGCTGACAATCGCGATGTCGACGTTGCGCTGCTTGAAGATGCGGTTCTCCGCAACCAGGCTGATCGCGTCGCCGAACAGGCGCGGCAGGCGCGTGTCGAGCCATTCCGCGATATCGGTCAGCAGCTTCAGCGGCACGTCCTGATGGACGCCGCCGGGACGCAGGTAATTATGGTGCATCCGCGCACCCGACATGCGCTCGAAAAAGCCTAGGCAGTCTTCGCGGATCTCGAACATCCACAGGTTCGGCGTCATCGCACCGACGTCCATCACGTGCGAGCCGAGGTTCAGCATGTGATTGCAGATGCGGGTCAGCTCCGCAAAGAACACGCGCAGATATTGCGCGCGCAGCGGCACTTCGATGTCGAGCAGCTTTTCAACCGCCAGCACATAGCTGTGCTCCATGCACAGCGGCGAGCAATAGTCGAGGCGGTCCATGTACGGGAGCGCCTGCTGATAGGTCTTGTACTCGATCAGCTTTTCGGTGCCGCGATGGAGCAGGCCGACATGCGGGTCGATCCGCTCGATGATCTCGCCGTCCAGTTCGGTGACGAGCCGCAACACACCGTGCGCCGCGGGATGCTGCGGGCCGAAGTTGATCGTATAGTTCTGGATCTCGACATCGCCGGGCGTCGGGTTGGCGGCGTCGAGCTGGTGGTCGTAATCGGCCATTACTTGTCCTCCACCGACGGCTTGCCCGCGTCGGGCGACGGCACGTCGGGATCGACCGGCTTCGATTCGGGCTGGTTGCCCGGATGCGGCTTGCCCGCGCCAGACTGCGCGGTGCTCTCAGTCGTCTTGGGCTTGTCGACCTGCGGCTCGGCAGCCTTCACATTGTCGTCGGCGCGCTTGACCTGATCGGCGGTGACGGGCGTCGGCGCGCCCGGCGCCGTTCCGACGGCAGGCTTGGGTGCGGCGGCCTTCTCATCGCCTGGCAGGACGTACTCGGCGCCTTCCCACGGGCTCATGAAGTCGAACGTGCGGAAATCCTGCGCCAGCTTCACCGGCTCATAAACCACGCGCTTGGCCTCTTCCGAATAGCGCATCTCGACATAGCCGGTCAGCGGGAAGTCCTTGCGCAGCGGATGGCCGCGGAAACCATAGTCGGTCAGGATACGGCGCAGATCGGCATTGCCGGTGAACAGCACGCCGTACATATCGTACACTTCGCGCTCGAGCCAGCCGGCATTGTACCAGATGCCCGTTACCGACGGCACCGGCGCGTCTTCATCGGTCGTCACGCGCACGCGGATGCGGTGGTTCCGGGTCATCGACAGCAGGTGATAGACGACGTCGAAGCGCTCGGGGCGCTCCGGATAGTCGACGCCGGCGATCTCGGCCAGCATCTCGTACTTCAGGCCCGGCGTGTCGCGCAGCGTTTCCATCGCGATGACTAGCCGGTCGCGATCGACGGTGAGCGAAATCTCGCTCACCAGATCCTGCGCGTGAAGCAACATGTCGCCGAGCGCGGCGGTCGCCGCGTCGATCACGCCGTCATTGGGCGCGTGACGGGGTGCAGGGGCCCTCACCGTTCGATGCTCCCCGAACGACGGATCTTCCGCTGCAACTGCATCACGCCATAGAGCAGAGCTTCGGCGGTCGGCGGGCAACCGGGGACATAGATATCGACCGGCACCACGCGGTCGCAACCGCGCACGACGCTGTAGCTATAATGGTAATAGCCGCCGCCATTGGCGCAGCTGCCCATCGAGATGACGTATTTCGGTTCCGACATCTGGTCGTAGACGCGGCGCAGCGCCGGGGCCATCTTGTTGCACAGCGTGCCGGCGACAATCATCACGTCCGACTGACGTGGGCTCGCGCGCGGGGCGGCGCCGAAGCGCTCCATGTCATAGCGCGGCATGTTGACGTGAATCATCTCGACCGCGCAGCAGGCGAGGCCGAACGTCATCCACCACAGCGAACCGGTCCGCGCCCATTGGAACAGATCTTCCGTCGTGGTGACCAGAAAGCCCTTGTCGGTAAGTTCGCCGTTCAGGTCGTTGAAGAAACCCTGATCAGGCGCCTGCACCGGCACGCCGGCGGCGTTACCCGCGCCGAAGCCGTGCGGCGGCGTCGTGAGTTCTACTCCCATTCGAGAGCTCCCATCTTCCAAGCATATACGAGGCCCAGCGCCAGTTCGCCGATGAAGATCATCATCGACACCCACGCGGTCCAGCCGAGGTCGAACACCGAGACTGCCCAAGGATATAGGAACGCGGCCTCGAGATCGAAGATGATGAACAGGATCGCCACAAGATAGAAGCGCACGTCATATTGGCTGCGCGAATCCTCGAACGCGGGAAAGCCGCATTCGTACTCGGTCAGCTTTTCCGGCGTCGGCTTATGAGCACCGGTGAAACGCGATGCCACCATCGGCAGCACGACGAAGGCCGTCGACAGTACCAGAGCAACGCCCAGGAACATCAGGATCGGCAGATATTGCGACAGGTCGACCAAGGTGGGTCTCTCGCGGTTGCGGTATGAATGGAGCCGGCTTTAGGCCGATGGCGTTGGGGCATCAAGGGCGGAACAGGATGAGAATCACTCGCAATTCCTTCACCTTCCGCGCTACATGCCGCAACGGTCGGACCGTGGGGCAACGGTACGGTGGAAGACGAGGGGGAAACCAATGCGGAACTGGGCCAAACTTGCCGTCCTGCCGGGCATTGCCGTGATGGCCATGCCGGCGGCTGCACAGACCGTCGACGCGACCAAACCGGAAACGGTGGTCACGGCGCTACGCGAGGCAGGGTATCGGGCGGTGCTGGAGAAAGACAATGGCGGCGACCCGCTGATCAAGAGCGGTGCGGCAGGCGTCGACTTCTCGGTCTATTTCTACAACTGCACCGCCAACAAGGCATGCCAGACGGTGCAATTCTATGCCGGGTTCGTGAAGAAGGGCGTGACGCTCGACACGATCAACAAGTGGAACAGCACCCACCGCTTCGCGCGCGGCTATCTCGACGACGAGAAGGACCCGCGAATCGAGATGGACGTCGACCTAGACCATGGCGGCATATCGAGCGCGCTGTTCAAGGCGAACCTGGCGACATGGGAATCGCTGCTGGGCGAATATCAGAAGGCGATCGACTTCTGAGCGTAACGGGTGGCGGCGCACGACCGCCGCCCAGCCGGATCAGCGCAGCGCGCCCGCGACCAGCTTGTGCAGGCGGGTCTGCATCTGTTCGTTGCTCGCCAGCACCTCGCCCTTTTCATAGGCGCGGTCAGCACCGCGATAGTCGGTGACGAAGCCGCCCGCCTCCTTGACCAGCAATATGCCGGCGGCGATGTCCCATTTCTTCAGCCCCGATTCCCAGAAGCCGTCGAAGCGACCGGCGGCGACATAGGCGAGGTCGAGCGCGGCCGAACCGAAGCGGCGGATGCCGGCGACTTCGGGCGCGACCGCGCCGAAGATGCGGGTCCATTCGGCAAAGTTGCCATGGCCCAGGAACGGAATGCCGGTCGCGATCAGTGCTTCGGACAGATCGCGGCGCGACGACACGCGCAGCCGCTGCCCCTGCAACCACGCACCCCGGCCCTTTTCGGCCCAGAAGCCTTCGTCGGTGATCGGGTTGTAGACCATCGCGCAGGTGATCTCGGGCTTGCCGCCCGCGCCGAACGGCTCCTCGACCGCGACCGAGATCGAGAAATGCGGGATGCCGTGCAGGAAGTTGGTGGTGCCGTCGAGTGGATCGACGATCCAGCGCGGCTTGGACGGATCGCCGGCGATCTCGCCGCCTTCCTCCAGCAACATGCCCCAGTCGGGACGCGCTTTCCGCAGTTCCTCGACCAGCGTTTCCTCGGCGCGCTTGTCGGCCAGCGACACGAAGTCCGCCGGCCCCTTGCGGCTGACCTGGAGATGCTGGACCTCGCCGAAGTCGCGGCGCAGGCGCGGGCCGGTCTTGCGCACGGCGCGTTCGAGGACGGTGATGAGGCCGGACTGGGCGGACATTTCTTTGGTTCCTGTTGGTTTACTTGGCAGCGCCGCGGGCGAAGCCCGCGTCGTCGGCCGCGCTTTCGCGCGCCGGCCGGGCTTGCGGTCAGGGCAAATAGCGCACGCTATTTGCTCCGACCGCTGCGCCTCAATCCGCGCGCCTCACATAAGTCTGCTCATACACGTCCACAACGATCCGCGTACCAGCAGCGATATGCGGCGGGACCATGACGCGGACGCCGTTGTCGAGCACGGCCGGCTTGTAGGACGACGACGCCGTCTGCCCCTTCACCACCGCATCGGCTTCGACGATCGTCGCTTCGATCGTATCGGGCAGCTGGACGCTGATCGCTTCGTCGTCATACATTTCCATGACGACATCCATGCCGTCCTGCAAAAATGCGGCAGCGTCGCCCAGCAGGTCGCGGGCCAGCGTCACCTGGTCGTAGGTGATCTTGTCCATGAACACGAGCGTGTCGCCTTCGGGATACAGGAACTGGAAGTCCTTGGTATCCAGCCGGATGCGCTCGACCGTTTCGGCGGAGCGGAAGCGGACGTTGTTCTTGCGGCCGTCGCGCAGGTTCTTCATCTCGACCTGCATATAGGCGCCGCCCTTGCCCGGCTGCGTGTGCTGGATCTTCACCGCGCGCCAGATGCCGCCTTCATATTCGATGATGTTGCCGGGGCGAATGTCGACGCCGCTGATCTTCATGACGAACCATACCTGTTGGAAAGAGCGAAGCTGCGCCCTTACCGCTCCGCCCGTCCGCGGGCAAGCAGCGGATAGGGGTTGATCGCCCGACCCCTATACCATGGCTCGTCGGGGTTCAGCCGCTCGATGCCGAAATGGAGGTGGAAATTGCCCGCCCCGGCGTTGCCGGTGTCGCCGACCGCCCCGATCGGGTCGCCCGCGCGGACCTGCCCGCCCTCGTGCAGTGTCGGGGCATAGGCGGCGAGATGGGCGTAGTAATAGGACAGCCGCCGGTCGGGCGAGCGGACATAGGCGGTCACGCCCCCGCCCCCGTTGCTGTAGAACAGCTTTTCGACCGTACCCGGCGCCGCGGCGACCACCGGGACGCCGGCCGGGGCCATGATGTCGACGCCGGTATGGCGCCGTTCGCCCCCGGCCCGCTCCTCGCCGAAACTGTCCCGGATGCTCGACCAGCCGACGCCGCGCACCGGCAGGGTCAGCATGCCGGGCGGTAGCGGATCGGCAGGTGCCTGAGGCGCCGTAGCTAGGCGGTCCGGACGAGGACTACGGGGATCGCCGAAATCGACCAGCAGCGCGATGAGCCCCGCCCCCAGCACGAACAGGGCGAGGAACGCCCAGCCGATCCGGTTCATCGCCGCAGCCTTTAGGGCTGGAAGATCGCGGGCGTGCCGGGCTTGACCATCAGCGACAGCCGCGCCGCGTCCCAGTTGGTCAGGCGGATACAGCCATTGCTCTCGGTCTTGCCGATATTCTCCGGCTCGGGCGTGCCGTGGATGCCGTAATGCTCCTTCGACAGATCGACCCACACCACGCCGACCGGGTTGTTGGGACCGGGCGGTACGATCTCCTTGCTGTCCGACTTGTCGGCGTGGCGCAGGATCGCGGGGTTGTACTGCCAGTCGGGATTGGCCGCGACGCCCTGGATCTTCCATTCGCCGATCGGCAGCGGGTCGTGCGACGAACCCATGGTGGCGGGGAACTGGGCGAGGATCTTGTCGCCGGCATAGGCGCGCAGCCAGCCTTCGGACTTGTCGACGACGACGCGGTCGGCCTGTGGCTGGTTGGCGTCGACGTTGAGATTGGCGAGCGTCTGGCGATAGTCGCCCGACCAGCTGTCGGCATAGCTGCGCGAGGTGGGCAGGACGTTGGGGAAGACGACGCGGGTGCCGGGGCGCAGCATTGTTTCGCGGCTGTTGAGCGCGACCAGCGTGGCGGGGGTGGTGTGGAACATCTCGGCCAGCTTTTCGAGCGGCGAGCGGTAGCCGAGCGTCGTCAGCTTCGCCTGATCGGCATATTCCTTCGGAATCGGGTTTGTGTACGGGCCGGCCAAGGCACGTTCGGACAGGGTCAGCGTGACCGTCGCCGGACGCATCGCCGGGTTCAGCGCGCGCTTCGTCGCAGGGTCGAGCGTACCGGTGACCGGCAGGTCGCGCGCGGTCTGGAACCCGCGCAGCGCCCGCTTGAACAAGGCGCTGTCCTTGCCGTCGATCACGCCGACGGTGAAGCCGTGCCGGTCCAGCAGCACCTGCGCATGCAGGACGGTCTGATCGATCGCCGGCGCGGGTTGCGGCGCGGGCGCCTGTGCCACCGCGACGCCGCTCACCACGAGTGCTGCCCATGCCAGTCGCTTCATACGCCAATCCCCAAACATCGTTGAGGAAGGATAACGACCGGGCGGGGCAGACGTTTCCTACCCCTTGAGCACCGCGTCAAATGCCTCGATCGCGGCGGCCTCGTCGCCGTTCCATACGGCACCCGAGACGGCGATGAAGTCGGCGCCGGCGGCGATCAGCGGGGCGGCGTTTACAGGGGTGATCCCGCCGATCGCGACACTGGGCAGTTCGAACAGCGCCGACCACCATGACAGGATGACCGGTTCGGGGACGTGGCGCACTTCCTTGGTCGTGGTCGGATAGAAGGCGCCGAACGCGACATAGTCGGCGCCCGCCTCCCCCGCCTCCATCGCCAGGTGGCGACTGTCATGCGCGGTCACGCCGATCTGGACATTGGGGCCCAGCACGTCGCGGGCTTCGCGGGCATCGCCGTCTTCCTGGCCCAGATGGACGCCGTCGGCACCCAAGCGCTTGGCGAGGCTGATGCTGTCGTTGACGAGGAAGGCGACGTCATGGTCGGCGCAGATGCGCTGGAGCGGCTCGGCGAGGCGGGCGGCGGCATGCTGGTCGATATCCTTCACCCGGAACTGGAAGGCGGCGACCGGGCCGGCACCCAGCGCGCGGGCGAGGCGATCGGGGAAGGTCCCGGTCACGTCGAGCGGCGATATGAGGTAGAGCTGGCACGGCGGACGCCGCACGTCGCGCACGAACTGCTTCGCGAAATCGGGGGACAGCGGGCCGAGCGGATCTTCGTCAAGGGTCATGCTGCTTCCCTGCCCCAGTGTGGCGGCGGGTGGAAGGGCATGGGCGGGTCAAAGTTCACTAAGTTCACACTCGCGCGCGTTTCGTGCACACATTTGCGAGTGACTATTAATATTAAGTCGTCCCGTTCGCTTGCCACTAAAGAAGAGGCGGAATCCCGGTCAACCCGGGGTGATGGGGTGAGCGATGCGCGACAATGACAAAGAGCACCGGACGCTGGAGCGCCCGACGTCCTTTTGCCATAGCTTGTGCTCTGTAGGACAGCGAAAGCGCTGAAACCGGTGGCGTCCGATCTATCGCTGGAGTCTTTTGCCCGGCGCCATCAGCGCCTGACCTTCAATTCGGCCTGCATGTCCGCAGCGATAACGACTTCATCTGTCGTACCAGTCGCACGCAGCGCCCGTATCCGCTGACGCATCGCAACCGACCGCCGCCGCTCAGGCAGTTTCGCAATAGTGGTATATTCCCGGACGGCCTTCACCCAAAGGGCGTTCAGGCCGCTGACATCTTCCGCGTCGCGCGCAAAGGGTCCTCGGACCAACATCCACTTGCCACGCTGGTCACGCGACAGAAACAGCACCAGCTTCATCCCGCGCGCGAAGGTATAGCGGACGCAGCCGCCAATCAGGGCGCCCTCGTTCGGTTCACGCAGTTCGCGTGGCGCGCTGCGGAAAAGGATCGTGCGATCTTGCGTTATGATCGATTCGGGAATGGCTATCCGGCGGGGCGCTATCGCACCATGCAGGATCATGCGGGTGGTCGCCAACACATCGCCGCCCCATTCCGGCGTGGGTGAACGGCGTTCGCCGTCCACCTCGGCTATGACGATCGCGTCGGCTCGTGCCGCGAGGTCCAGCGTAGTCGGCGGTCGATATTTCGGTGACACCGAACAGGCCAATGCCGGGCCGGCCCACGCCGATCCCAGCAGCAAAACGCTGCCGAGAAGCGCGTGGACCGGCGTCGCAGGCATTACGCCGCGACGAACGTCTTTTCGGTCGAGGCGCAATGGATTTCGTCGATCGCCTTGCCCAGGGCCCGGTCGAATTCGGCGTCGGTCATCTGCTGACGCAGGTCGGACAGCAGCGCCCGGCTGAAGCTGGCGATGATGCCCGGGTTCTTCGCCAGTTCGGCGCACGCCTCGGTCCGGCTGAAACCGCCCGACAGCGCCACCACGCGCAGCACGCGCGGATGGTCGACCAGCGGCTGGAACAGGCCGGGCTCGGCCGGGAGCGAGAGTTTCAGCATAACCTTGTCGTCGCCGGTCATGCCATCAAGCGCCTTGAGCGTTTCGTCGAGCAGGATCGCGTCGGCCTGCGCCCGCTCGGCGCTCTTGATGTTCACTTCGGGTTCGATGATCGGCATCAGGCCGTGCGAGAGCACCTGATCGGCGATCTCGAACTGCTGGCGCACGATCGCGGCGATGCCGACGCGGTTGGCGAGGTTGACGACCGAGCGTTCCTTGGTCCCGAAGATACCGAGCTTCGCGGCGCGGGCGAGCAGCGTGTCGAGATCGGGGTTCGGCTTCATCAGCTGGACGCCGTCGGCTTCGTTCTCGAGGCCCTTGTCGATCTTCAGGAACGGCACGACGCCCTTGTCCGCCAGCGCCTGCGGCACGGGCTTGCCGCCCGCCTGCCCGTCCATGGTGCGTTCGAACAGGATCGCGCCGATCACCTTGTCACCGGTGAACGCGTCCGACAGGATGATGCGGGCGCGCATATCGTGGATCAGGCCGAACATTTCGTCGTCGGTGGTCCATGCGCCGTCCTCGACGCCATAGCCGTTCAACGCCTTGGGCGTCGAACCGCCGCTCTGGTCGAGCGCGGCGATGAAACCCTGTCCGTCGGCAATCTTCGCAGTCATGTCAGCGGTGTTCATGTCGATCCCCTTGGGTTCGTGAAATGTCAGAGTGCGAGCCAGCGCCGCAGCGCCTGATCCACCTGCTCCATCGATGTTGCCGTCGCCTGCCCCAGCACGCGGACGATACGGCTGCGGCGGAGCGTCTTGATCTTGTCGACCTGCGCCTCGCTTTCGACCGAGATGCCGGTCGTGTCGGACGGCGCGAAGGGCACGCGGAACAGCGTCTCGCCACCGGTCAGGCTGGTCATCGGGACCAGCGTGACCGAGGCGTGCGCCTCGTTGAACAGGTCGGACTGGACGACGAGGAACGGGCGACGCTTGACCGCCAGTGCTTCGGGCCCTTCGACCAGCACGATCATGCCGCGCTTTATCTCCACCGGCCGTCCTCCGCTTCCACCCGGTCGAAGAACGCCCAGTCGGCGCCGTCGTCGCGCGCCGCGGCGCGTTCGGACTGGCGGCGGGCTTCGGCGCGAAACGCCTCGTCATGGAGTTCGACATAGCGGCGCACGGCATCGCGGGCGATATCGCTCTTCGATCGTCCCTGCGACCGGGCGACATTGGCGAGCCGCTCTTCCAGTTCGGTGTCGAGTCGTACCCCTAGCAACGCCCTGCCCTTCGTTTAACGTGTTGAACGGGTAGTCGGGGTTGGCGGTGGGATCAAGCGGGTTGTGGGGTTTGAACGGGCAAAAACGACGTACCCCCGCGCAGGCGGGGGTCCAGGGGCCAAGCAACGCGGCGTAGCGTTCGGCGCTCTGGCCCCCCGCCTGCGCGGGGGTACGGTGGATCGGGTGGCAGACTTAGCGGATCAGCGCGGCGACGCCGGGCAGTTCCTTGCCTTCCATCCATTCGAGGAAGGCACCGCCGGCGGTCGAGACGAAGCTGAACTGGTCGGCGACGCCGGCCTGATTGAGCGCGGCGACGGTATCGCCGCCGCCCGCGACCGACACCAGCGATCCGTCGGCGGTCAGCGCCGCCGCCGTCTTGGCGAGCGATACGGTCGCGACGTCGAACGGCGGGGTTTCGAAGGCGCCCATCGGTCCGTTCCACACCAGCGTCCGGCAGTTCTTGAGCACATCGCCCAATGCCTCGGTCGCGGCGGGGCCGACGTCGAGGATCATTTCGTCGGCGGCGACTTCGTGGACGTTGACGGTACGGGTCGCCGGGTTCGGTTTGAATTCCTTGGCCACCACCACGTCGTACGGCAGGTGGATGGTGCAGTTCGCCTTCTCGGCGGCTTCGAAGATTTCGTCGGCAGTGCCGGTCAGCTCGTGTTCGCACAGCGACTTGCCGACATTCACCCCGCGCGCGGCGAGGAAGGTGTTGGCCATGCCGCCACCGATGATCAGGTGGTCGACCTGTCCGACCAGATGCTTCAGCACGTCGAGCTTCGACGACACCTTGGCCCCGCCGACGACGGCCGCGACCGGGTGCTGCGGGTTGCCCAGCGCCTTGTCGAGCGCGTCGAGTTCGGCCTCCATCTGCCGCCCGGCGAACGCGGGCAGCTTGTGCGCAAGGCCTTCGGTCGAGGCATGCGCGCGGTGCGCGGCGGAGAAGGCGTCGTTGACGTAATAGTCGGCAAGCGCGGCCATGGTATCAACGAGTTGCGGATCGTTCTTCTCTTCACCGGCGAAGAAGCGGGTATTCTCCAGCACGGCGATATCGCCCGGCTGCATCATGCGGACCGCCTCGGCAGCGCCGGTCCAGTCGACGAAGCGGACTTCGCGACCGAGCACGTCGGACAGCGGCCTGGTGACCGGGGCCAGCGACATGGTGGGGTTCGGCTGCCCCTTGGGACGGCCGAAATGGGCGAGGATCAGCACGATCGCGCCGCGATCCGCCAGTTCGGTGACGGTGCCGATCGTCGCGCGCAGGCGGGTGTCGTCGGTGACGGCGCCATCGGCCATCGGCACGTTCAGGTCCTCGCGGACCAGCACGCGCTTGCCGGTGAGGTCGCCCATGTCGTCGAGCGTTTTGAAATTACGGCTCATGTCAGTTCCCCTGATGGCCACCCGTTCGTCCTGAGTAGCCATTGAGCAACGTCGAACTGCCATATCGAAGGACCGATGCTTCGATACGGAACTTCGACAAGCGCAGTCCCTACTCAGCACCAACGGGGGTAGTGGTTTCAATTCGTATCGTGTCGCCGACGCTGATCCGGCCGCCCTCGATCACCTGCGCCAGCGCGCCGCCGCGCCAGTCGGGGGTGAGAGCCGCGCGCAAGCCTTCGGCGATCGTCTCCATGCGGCTGCACGGATCGCATTCCTTGGTAATTTCAAGGAGAACCTCGCCGACGCGGACGCGCACGCCCAGCGTCTGCGGCAGGTCGAAATCCTCGACCAGCAGGTTCGCGCGGCGCTCCCACCAAGGCAGTTCGTGGCCGATCAGCGTCATCGCCTGCGCCCAGTCGCCGACTTCCATCAGCGACACCTGCCGCTTGTTGCGGCCGGGTTTCAGCGCGCCGCGGAAGTCGCCGTCCAACCCGGTTTCGACGGTGACGCGCACCGTCTGCACCAGTTCGATCGGCCCGCGCGAAAAGGCGTGGCGGGCGATGCCCTTCAGGATACCGCCCGCCATCGGGTCAGCCCAGCTTCGCCATCGCAGTCGCGGTGTCGACCATGCGGTTCGAGAAGCCCCATTCGTTGTCGTACCACGACACGACGCGGACCAGCTTGCCGTCGAGCACGGCGGTTTCGAGGCTGTCGACGGTCGACGAGGCGGGGGTGTGGACGATATCGATCGACACCAGCGGTTCGTCCGAGAACACCAGCACGCCCTTGAGCGGGCCCGATTCCGACGCCGCCTTCAGGATCGCGTTGACCTCGTCCTTCGTCGTGTCGCGCTTCGGCGTGAAGGTCAGGTCGACGAGGCTGCCGTCCGGCACGGGCACGCGGACCGCCGAACCGTCGAGACGGCCCTTCAGTTCGGGCAGCACTTCCCCGACCGCACGGGCGGCACCGGTGGTGGTCGGGATCATCGACATCGCGGCGGCACGCGCGCGGCGCAGATCTGGGTGGATCTGGTCGAGGATCTTCTGATCGTTGGTATAGGCGTGGATCGTGGTCATCAGACCGCGTTCGATGCCGATCGAATCGTTCAGTACCTTGGCGACGGGCGCTAGGCAGTTGGTGGTGCACGACGCGTTCGACACAATCGTGTGGCCGGCCTCCAGCTTGTCGTGGTTGACGCCGTAGACAACGGTCAGGTCGACATTCTTGCCCGGCGCCGAGATCAGCACGCGCTTCGCACCGGCGTCGATATGCTTCTGGCACGCGTCGCGGTCGGTAAAGAAGCCGGTGCATTCGAGGACCAGCTCCACGCCCAGTTCCTTGTGCGGCAGGTTGGCGGGATCACGCTCGGCGGTGACGCGGATGCGCTTGCCGTCGATGACCAGATCATCTCCCTCGGCGGCAACCTCACCCGGATATTTGCCATGGACCGAATCGCGGCTGAACAGCCAAGCGTTCGACTTGGCATCGGCGAGGTCGTTGATCGTGACCAGCTCGAGCCCGCTGTCGGGGCGTTCGAGGATCGCGCGCGCCACCAGACGGCCGATGCGTCCGAACCCGTTGATCGCTACTTTCGTCATATCCGCGTCTCCTCAGTTGCCAAGCCGTGCCAGCACCTTCGCGGTGATGGCATCGGCGGTCAGTCCGAAATATTCGTAGAGCTTGTCCGCCGGGGCCGACGCCCCGAACCGGTCGATGCCGAAGCGCAGGCCGTCGACCATCGTGTAGCGTTCCCAGCCGATCGTCGTCCCCGCCTCAATCGACACACGCAGGATCTCGTCGGGGCGGGCATGCGGCAGCACGTCCTCGCGGTACGCGGCGTCCTGCGCATCGAAGCGCGACCAGCATGGCATCGACACGACGTCGGCACCGATGCCATGCGTTTCAAGGCTGGCGGCGACGCCGAGCGCGATCTCGACTTCCGAACCACTCGCGATCAGGATGACGCGGCGGTCGCCCTCGGCATCCTTGAGACGATAGGCACCGCGTGCCGAGCGGTTCTCGGTAGCGCTGTCACGGACCTGCGGCAGGTTCTGCCGCGACAGCGCGAGCAGCGACGGACCGTCGCGGCGCTGTACCGCCAGTTCCCAGCATTCCGCGGTCTCGACCGCATCGGCGGGGCGATAGACGTCGAGGCCGGGGATGATGCGCAGGCTCATCACATGCTCGATCGGCTGGTGGGTCGGACCATCCTCGCCCAGACCGATCGAGTCGTGGGTCATGACATAGACCACGCCGGCATTCTGCAGCGCCGACAGCCGGATCGCCGGACGGGCATAGTCCGCGAAGACGAGGAAGGTGCCGCCATAGGCCAGCACGCCGCCATGCAGCGCCATGCCGTTCATCGCCGCCGACATGCCGAATTCGCGGATGCCGTAATGGATGTAGCGGCCCGAATAATCGTCCGCCGTCAGCGGCTGGAGCGCCTTGGTCTGGGTATTGTTCGAGGGGGTCAGATCGGCCGAGCCGCCGATCGTTTCGGGCAGCGAGGCGTTGATCGCTTCCAGCGCGAGCGAAGAGGCGACACGGGTCGCGACCTTCTTCGGATCGGCGAGCAGGTCGTCGACATGGTCCTTGAGCGACCAGCCGTCGGGCAGTTTGTTCGCCATGCGGCGTTCGAATTCGGCACGGTCGGCATGGGCCGACAGGCGGGCGTTCCAGTCGGCATGGACCGACGCGCCGCGTGCGCCGACGGCCTTCCACGCCTCCGTCAGGGCCTCCGGCAGATGGAATGCTTCGTGTTCCCAAAGCAGCGCGGCGCGGGTGGCGAGGATTTCCTCCGCCCCCAGCGGCGAACCGTGAACCTTGTGGCTGCCACCCTTGTTCGGCGCGCCCTTGCCGATGACGGTGCGGCAGCGGACCAGCGACGGACGCGGATCGGCGGCAGCTTCGGTGAGTGCGCGTTCGATATCGGCAAAGTCATGGCCGTCGCACGCAACGACGTGCCAGCCGGTCGCGGCGTAGCGCGCGGCGACGTCCTCGCTGGTCGACAGGTCGGTCGATCCGTCGATGGTGATGCGGTTGTCGTCCCACAGGACGTTCAGGCGGCCGAGCTTGAGGTGACCGGCAAGGCCGATCGCCTCGTGGTTGATGCCTTCCATCAGGCAGCCGTCGCCGGCGATGACCCAGGTGCGGTGATCGACCAGTCCGTCGCCGAACACGGTGTTCAGGTGCCGCTCGGCCGTCGCCATGCCGACCGCCATGGCGAGGCCCTGCCCCAGCGGACCGGTGGTGCATTCGATGCCGGGCAGCTCGAAATTCTCCGGATGGCCGGCGCACGGGCTGCCGAGCTTGCGGAAGGCGGCGATGTCGTCGATCGTCGGACGGGCATAGCCGGTCAGATGAAGGAGCGAATAGATCAGCATCGATCCATGCCCCGCCGACAGGATGAAGCGGTCGCGATCGGCCCAATTCGGGTCGGCGGGATCGAATTTCAGGAATTTGGACCACAGGACCGTCGCGACGTCCGCCATGCCCATCGGCATGCCGGGGTGCCCCGAATTGGCGGCCTCCACCGCGTCCATCGACAAAACGCGGATGGCGTTGGCGAGTTCGAGCTGGGATATGGTCACGCGCACTCCTGTTGGGCGCTACTAGGGTTGCGCGAGCCTTTGGAACCGTCACGCGTATCAGTCAACCGCCAAACCCGAGGCTTGTTTAACATGTATAGCAGCGATAGTTTCTTCGGATGAACGACGACCCCCATGCAGCCGCGGTTGCGCGTATCGAACAGGCGTTGTCGCGGATCGAACGCGCCGCACAGGTGAAGGTCGATGCGAATCAGGCGATCGCCACGCGGCATGCCGCGCTCAAGGCGCGGATCGGCGATGCGATCGGCGCGCTGGACGCGGTGATCGCGCGTGAAGCGGATGCCGACTGATGGGACAGATCACGCTCAACATCGCCGGGCGCAGCCACCAGGTAGCATGCCGCGACGGCGAGGAACCCAAGCTGAGGGCGCTGGGGGCGGTGCTGGAACGCCATGCCGCGGCCGCGCAGCGGGCGTCGGGCGGGTCGTCGGAGCGAACGCTGCTGTATATCGCGCTGATATTGGCCGACCAGTTGAGCGAAGGGCCGAGCGATGCGCCGGCCGATCCCGCCCCGGCAGTACTGGAGCGGATCGCCGAACGACTGGAAGCGGTCGCATCGGCCCTTGAGGCGCCGGGCCCGGACGCCTAGATAGGAGTCGGCGGGACTGCCCGGTGCGAGCCATGCATAATCCCTGAGGCTATTTCTTCATCCATGGGGGTTGTCCCTGCGCAGATCCTGGTCTGACGTACATGATCCCCACCTGACGTACCGTGCGTCAGTGGATAACGCGGCAAACGGCCCATGGTGGTTCCGCCACACCTTCGGACGGATATGATCGACAAGACGAGCTTGCGCCGCGCATTGCGGGCGCGCCGGCGTGGCTTTGCCGCTACCTGTCCGCCGCTGCCTGCCCCATCCCCGCTGTTGATCGAAGCGCTGCGCCCTGGCGTCATCGTCGCCAGCTATGTGCCGGTCGGCGGGGAAGCCGATCCTGCGCTGTTCGATGCGGCGGTGCTGGCCGCAGGCGGGCAGCTGGCATGGCCGGTCGTGGTCGACCTGGCATTGCCCATCACCTTCCATGTCGCGCCACCGGAGGCGATGATCGAGGGCCCCTACGGCCTGCGCCAGCCCGTGGCGGCGGACGGCGGCGTCGTACCCGACATCATTCTCACGCCGCTGGTCGGGTTCGATTCGCGCTGCAACCGGCTGGGCCAGGGGGCGGGCCATTACGACCGGGCGTTTGCGCTCTGGCCGGACGCGCTGCGAATCGGTATCGCGTGGTCGGTGCAGCAGGTGGACGACCTGCCTCGCGACCCATGGGACGTGCCGCTGCACATGATCGTCACCGAAGCCGATACATTCTTGCCGGGAGGCCCCAAGTGAACGAACCGACCTGGCGCAAACCGGTGGGCGTGCTGGCGATCCTCGTCATGCTGACATTGTGGGCGGTGGCGGTCGCGATGCTGTCGCCGGTAGTCGGCGGCTGGCACTGGGTGCTGCAGCTGGCATTCTACCTGATCGCCGGCATCGCATGGCTATGGGTACTGCCAATGCGGCGCATGCTGTCGTGGATGGAAACGGGCCGCTGGCGGTAGCGCCGATCCGTGAAGGATGGCGCGAGTGACGGGGCTCGAACCCGCGACCTCCGGCGTGACAGGCCGGCGCTCTAACCAACTGAGCTACACCCGCTCTCTAGCGAGGAGGCGGCCTGTAGGATAGCCGATCGGCGGTGTAAAGCGTGTTCTTGGCAAGCACCGGCAAAAAGGTCATTCGGCGATGGTCGCGGTCAGGCGCAGGCCGAGCACCAGCGCGTTGTCGACCGTCGGGTTCAGCCCCGGTGCGACGATATACTGTACGTGCGGCTGGACGCCGATCCCGTCGGCGATCGCGAGGCGGTGGTTGAGTTCGATCAAGGCCTCCCCCCTCGGCGGCGTTCCGATCGTCGCGCGCACGATCGCGCGTGCGGCGCTGCCCGCCCCGGCATAGGCGATGGCGATCCCGCTATCGTCGGCGGGCCGCGCACCGATCAGCCCGCGCCAGACGAGCCCGACGGAGGAAAAGCCGGCGATCAGATTGGCACGGTCGCTCGCCACCCCCAGCCGGAAGAAGCCGCGCATTCCCCGCGCCCGGTCGCCCGCCAGCTGTGCCTCGCCCCGCAGATAGGCGCCGCGGCTATGCACCTGACGGACGACCGGCGCGTGGGTCGCCACGTCGAAGCGGTCGTCGCTGCGCGCGGTATAGGTCCAGCCGCCGGCGAGCAGGCGGACACGGCCCAGTTCGGCATCCGCCTCCCCGATCAGCAGCGCGCCGTCGCCGCCGCCGATGCCGATCCAGATGCGGCGCGGATGGGCGGGATCGTTCGGCACGCCATCCGCCGCCGCCGCGCGCAGCGTCAGCCGGTTGCCGACCTTCACCTGCCCGCGGACCGACAGGCTGGTGCTGGGAAAGGTCGACGGCCCGGCCCGCCCCGATCCGCCCAGTTCGCTGCCCATGCCGAAGCCGCTGTTGACGAACAGCAGCGACGTCTGAACCGCGTCGAATTCGCTGTTCACGTCGTACAGCCCGACCTTCACCGACCAGCGGTCGTCGGTGCCGCGATGCTCGACCCAGCCCTCCAGCAGATGGAACAGCGGCACGCCGGTTTCGATGCTCGACGCGATCTGGCCATCGCCCACCACGTCGCCGCTGAAGCTGGCGCCGTTATTGTAGAAACCGTGGACCAGCACCGTGGTACGCGGGACGACGCCCAGCGCGTCGAGATCGGCGGTGGCGATCGCGCTGACATTGTTGATCCAGCGCGTACCGCGCCGCCGCCCGCCCGCGACCGACGACAGGATATCGCCGGTATAGGCGAGTTGCAGGACCAGCGGATCGCGCGCCTCCACCTCGGGCAGTTCGACATTGCCGGGCGCGCGCTCGACGCTGGGTGCGGCAACCTGTGCGACGGCGGGTGCGGCAATGCCGCATGCCGCTATCGCCCCAATCACCGCCCTGCCCCGTGCCATCCGCATTCCCGTCCGTTACGATCTTCCTGGCGAAGACGGCAGGGGGTGTCGCGAATTTCGCTATACGATCGCGCGAGCCGCCGGGGTTGACCGGGATGTGGCAGCGGCGGCAAGCTGACGCTTTCGCGAGGGCAGCCATGTACCAGCGTTTCGCCGAGATCGTCGATGCCGTGACCGCGATCCGGCACGATCTCCACGCCCATCCCGAACTGGCCTTTGCCGAACATCGCACCGCCGGAATCGTCGCCGAACAGTTGCGTGCCGCGGGGCTCACCGTCACGACCGGGATCGGCGGGACCGGGGTGGTGGGGACGCTGACCCATGGGCGGCCGGGTGCGACACTGGGCCTACGCGCCGACATGGATGCGCTGCCGTTTCAGGAACAAGGCGCGCCGCCCTATGCCAGCACCCGTCCGGGCGTGTTCCATGGTTGTGGCCATGACGGACATACCGCGATCCTGATCGGCGCGGCGCGGCATCTGGCCAGCCTGCCGCCGTTCGACGGCACGATCCATTTCCTTTTCCAGCCGGCCGAGGAGGGACAGGCGGGCGCGCGGGCGATGATCGAGGACGGGTTGTTCGAACGCTTCCCGTGCGACAGCGTGTTCGCGCTGCACAACTGGCCCGACCTGCCGGCGGGCGAGATCCGCACGCGCGCCGGGCCGATCATGGCGGCGGCGGACAAGTTCGTCATCAGGGTTCTTGGCAAGGGTGGGCATGCCGCCATGCCGCAAGGGACGCCCGATGCGGTGCTCGCAGCAGCGCAGCTGGTCACGCAGCTCAACACCATCGTCGCGCGGCGGATCGCACCGACCGACCCCGCGGTGCTGTCGGTGACGCAGGTCAACGGCGGCGATACGCACAACGTCCTCCCCGCGGAGGTGACGCTGGTCGGCACGGTCCGCACCTTCGATGTGGCGGTGCAGGCGCGGATCGAGGCGGCGATCCGGTCGGTCGCGGCGGGGATCGGTATCGCCAGCGATACGCGGATCGAGGTCGACTATATCCGCACCTACCCGCCGACGATCAACGACGCGCGGTCGGCGTCGATCGCGCTGGAGGCGGCGGCCGCCGCCGGACTGGCGCACGGCGAGGCGCCCGATCCGGCGATGACGGCCGAGGACTTTTCGTTCATGCTACAGGCCTGTCCGGGTGCCTATGTCTGGCTCGGGCAGGCGCGCGAGGGGGGCGAGAACCCCGCGCTGCACCACCCGCGCTACGACTTCAACGATGCGATCATCGGCCCCGGCATCGCGTGGATCGCGGCGCTGGCCGCGCGGGTGGTCGGGGCGCGCTAGGCTTCAGAGATATTTTAGCCAGCCGATATCGTTGCGGCGCTGCTTGAACTGCGCGAACCGGCGGGTCGGCAGGTAGAGCGCGGCCAGCAGCACGGCATAGAGCGCCCAGATGCCGGCGAGATGGTCGAACCCGTACACCGTCCCCCGGTTCGGACCCCACAGCCCGAGTGCGATCAGGTACAGCGCGCGCAACAGGTACAGGTGCAGCAGATAGAAGAACATCGGTGCCGCGCCGAAGATCGCCAGCGCCGGAATCAAGCGCGACGCCTGCCACCGCTCGAACGCCGCCAGCAGCAGCGCACCGAGGCCGACCGTCGGCAGCAGGTACAGCAGCGATGGCGGATATTTGGTGAGCGCGAGGAAACTGATCGCAGTGCGCAGCGGCGTGCCGGCATCGAACCATGGCCGGTCGCCATAGATATTCAACGTTCGCAGCACGACGAACCCTGCGATCAGGCCGAGCCCCAGCAGCACCAGCCGCCGCAGCCGCCGCAGCCGCACGGCCGGGGCGGTGGCGTTCGCGAACCACGGACCGATGCCATAGCCCAGCAGGATCAGGCCGATCCATGGCAATACCGGATAGGTCGTCTTCCAGGTAATGCCGAGAAATTCGAACGCGGCGCGCTGGTGCAGCAGCGCCCACGGCACGAAGAACGCGTCGCCCGGCGCCAGCACGATGCCGTCGAGCAGATTATGGCCGCAGACAACGGCCAGCCCCAGCGCGACGATCACCTTTCGCGAACAATGCACCGCACCGGCGAGGACGACCATGCTGGCGCCGATCGCCCAGATGACCTGCAGCCACAGCGTCTGCGGCGGGAACTTCGCGCTCCACGCGAACGAGACGAAGGTAATTTCGAAGATCAGCAGGAATGCGCCGCGCCGAAGCAGGAAGTCGGACATTTCGGCGCGCGAATGTTTCTGGCCGTACAGCCATGCCGACAGCCCGGTCAGCGCGACGAACACCGGTGCGCAGATCGAGCTGAGCAGCCGGGTGAAGAACAACGCGGGCATCACCGTGGTGGCGTCGACCGGATCACCAACCTGCAAATGGGTGAAGAACGTCTCGCGGACATGGTCGAGCAGCATCACGACCATCACCAGCCCGCGCAGGGCATCGATCGATTGCAGGCGGGTCGTCGGGCGCTTCGCTTCCAGATGCATTGCGGCGATGTATACGTGATAACATATCCTTAGCAACCGTGCGGTGCTTGACCGGGCAGACGGCGGTGCGGCACGACCCTAGGTTCATTCGATGGAGGCGACCGATGGCATTGCTCTATACTGCGCAGCCGGCGCGCGGCGAGGCTTGGGCGGCGATATTCGCCGGGGCGATGCCCGACCTCGACGTGCGGCTGGCGCCGGCGATCGGCGATCCAGCAGACATTCGCTATCTGGCGGCGTGGACGCTGGCGCCGGGACTGATCGAGACGCTGCCGAACCTCGAGGTGCTGTTCTCGATCGGCGCGGGCGTGGACCAGCTCGACCTGTCGCAGGTGCCGGCGCAGGTGACGGTGGTGCGGCTGGTCGAACCGAACCTAGCCGCAGCGATGGCGGAGTATGTCGCGATGACGGTGCTGGCGCTGCACCGCGACCTGTACGCCTATGCCGAGCAACAGCGTGCCGGCGTGTGGCGGCAGTTGCCGCAGGTGCCGGCGGGGGAACGGCGCGTCGGGATCGCCGGGCTGGGGCAGATGGGATCGGCGGCGCTCGATGCGCTGGAACCGTTCGGGTTCGCGCTGTCGGGCTGGAGCCGGTCGCCACGTTCGCTGCCCGGCGTGACCTGTTTCCACGGCGATGACGGCCTGGGGGACTTTGCGGCGCAGGCGGACATTCTGGTCAACCTGTTGCCGCTGACGCCCGAGACGCGCGGGTTTCTGGGACGTACGCTGTTCGAACGCATGCCGTCGGGCGCGGCGATCGTCAGTGCGGGACGTGGCGGGCATCTCGATGCGGCGGCGCTGGTCGCGGCGCTGGATGCCGGACGGCTGTCGCGCGCGGTCCTCGACGTGACGCCGGTCGAACCGTTGCCGGCCGCCGATCCGCTCTGGCACCATCCCCGCGTCGTAGTGACACCGCATGTCGCGGCGGCGACGGACAACGAAGGGTCGGGGAAAGCGGTGCTGGCGAACATCCGGCGGCACCGCGCGGGCGAACCGATGCTGGGCGTCGTCGCGCGCGAACGGGGCTATTGAAGGGTCGCGATCCGGCGCATCCATGTGATGCGCCATGGCGCGAGTGACGGGGCTCGAACCCGCGACCTCCGGCGTGACAGGCCGGCGCTCTAACCAACTGAGCTACACCCGCTCTCTAGCGAGGAGGCGGCCTTTACGGAGCCGCGCCGGGGCTGTCAACGGCGCTGTTCGCCGTGGCGGCATTTCGCCCCGACGGCGGTATGTCTTGCACCAGTGTGCCATGTTCGAACAGGAAGCCGGCGATATCGGGCTTGCCCGCGCCCTTCAGCACCGTCTGGATGATGATGAGCAGCGGCACCGCCAGCAACGCGCCGGGCGTGCCCCAGACCCAGCCCCAGAAGCTGAGTGTGATGAGGATCATCAACGGATTGATCGTCAGGCGGTGGCCGACGACCAGCGGGGTGATGACGTTTGCCTCCACCAGATGCGCGCCGACCATGATCGCCGCGGGCAGCAGCGCCCACCAGATATCGGTGAAGGTCATCAACCCGCCCAGCGCGAGCAGCAGCGCGGCGAAGATGGGGCCCAGATACGGCACATAGTTGAGCAGCGCGACGATCCCGCCCCACATCAGCGGCGTCGGCATACCGATATACCACAGCGCCAGCGCGACGATGACGCCGAGCATCAGGTTGATGAGCGTGATCGTGCCGAGATAGGCCGAGGTGTCGTCGACGACGTTCTGGATCACCCGCGCGGTCGCCATCGCCCCGCCGAAGCTGCTGCGACCGGTGATCGCCGCGCGGCGCAGATCGGTCCAGCCCGCCAGGAAGAAATAGATTACGAGGATCGCGAAGAACATTTCCAGCAGCGCCGACGGTGCCGAGGTCGTGACGAGATCGAGCAGCGACTGCGGCGGGGCGACGCTGGCCGCGCTCTGTTTGGCGGGGGCGGTCGCGACGTTGGCGATCAGGCCGTTCACGAATTTTTCGAGGCTGGCATAGAAATCGATCAGCGGCGCGACATTTTCCTGAACGCGGTCGATCCGGTCGGGCAGGATTTGCGCCCAGCCCCATGCCGGCACGACGATCGACGCCAGCGCGCCATTGGCGACCAGCAGGAACAGCAACACGCAGAACAGCGCGGCGAGCGGTGCGGGCACGCGGTGCCGTTCCTGCCATTCGAGCAGCGGCACCAGCGCGATGGCGATGACGATCGCGGCGGTCAGCGGCAGGAAGAAGCGCGCGCCTGCCTGCAACGCGAAGGGCAGCGCCAGCACCAGCCCGACCCCCGCGATCAGCGTCAACGCGGCGAGCAGCCGGTCGCGACGCAGCTCCTCGGTCGGGGCATCGACCACCGCGTCGACCGGATCGGACGGTGGCGTCGCCGCCGTACCGCTCGCCCCCGTCCGGTCGACCGGCGGCCGGGATGCTTCGGATTCGGGTGCGGTATCTGCCATGTATCGAGCCTAGTCCCTATCGGCGGTCCGCGCCATCGGCGGCGTAACGCGCGGGCACCCGATTTGCGCCACGCGGGAGCGGGCGATATGGGCCTCGCCCGATGACCGACGCCCGACAGCATGCGAGCCCCCTGCCCCCGGCGCTGCGCCCGATCGCCGCCGATCTGGCGCGGCTGTCGGCGATCGACCGGCGGCGCGCACTGATGCCGATCGCCGGGCGCGATTTCGCGTCGAACGATTATTTGGGCTTGGCCGGGTCGACGGTGCTGCGCGAGGCGGTCACGGACGCGATCGCGCGGGGGGTGCCGGTCGGGTCGGGCGGGTCGCGGCTGCTGCGTGGCAACCATGCCGAGCATGAAGCGCTGGAGGCCGAGGCCGCCGCGTTCTTCGGCAGCGAGCATGCGCTGTGGTTCTCCAGTGGTTTCGCCGCCAACGCGGCGCTGCTGGCGACGTTGCCGCAGCGGGGCGACCTGATCGTCCACGACACGCTGATCCATGCCAGCGCGCATGAGGGGATGCGGCTGGCGCGTGCCCCGGCGGTGGCGGCGGGGCATAACGATCCGCACGCGATCGACGATGCGATCCGCAACTGGCGGCGGCAGGGCGGCACGGGCAGCCCGTGGATCGCGGTCGAAAGCCTCTACAGCATGGACGGCGACATCGCGCCCTTGGATGCGCTGGCGGAGGTCGCGGCGCGGCACGATGCGATGCTGCTGATCGACGAGGCGCATGCGACCGGCGTGTTCGGACCGGATGGGCGCGGGCTGGCCGCCGCGCTGGAGGGACAGGCGAACGTCGTGACCTTGCGTACTTGTGGCAAGGCGTTGGGCAGCGAAGGCGCGCTGGTGTGCGGGCCGGCGGTCGTCATCGATTTCCTGATCAACCGGGCGCGCGGCTTCATCTTTTCGACCGCGCCGTCGCCGGTCATGGCGACGGCGGTGCGCGCCGGGCTGGGCGTGCTGGCGAACGAGCCGGCGCGGCGTAAGCGGCTGGCGGCGTTGGTCGGCCATGCAGGCAAGCGGCTGGGACCACTCGGCGCGAGCGTGACGGGAACGCAGATCCTGCCGTTGATCGTCGGCGACGACGGGCGGGCGATGGCGCTGGCAGCGGCGGTGCAGGCCGCCGGGTTCGACCTGCGTGGTATCCGTCCGCCGACCGTGCCGGCGGGGAGCGCGCGGTTGCGGATATCGTTGACGCTGAACATCGACGAGGCCGATATCGATGCGCTGGCCGGGGTTCTGGAGCGACTTGCATGACCGCGATCGTGGTGACCGGGACCGATACCGATATCGGCAAGACGGTGTTCGCCGCCGCGCTGACCGCCGCGCTCGGGGCGCACTATTGGAAGCCGGTGCAGGCGGGCACCGACGACGGGACCGATCGGCAGCGGGTCGCGCGGCTGGCGGGGATCGCATCCGACCGTATCCTGCCTGAAGCCTATGCGCTGGCCACCCCCTGCTCCCCACACCGCGCAGCGGCGATCGACGGGGTGACGATCGACCTCGACCGGCTGACGTTGCCGGTGGTCGACGGGCCGCTGGTGGTGGAGGGGGCCGGCGGCGTGCTGGTGCCGATCGCCGGCGCCACGACCTTTGCCGACCTGTTCGCACGCTGGCAGCGGCCGGTGGTGCTGGTCGCGCGCACCGCGCTTGGCACGATCAACCACAGCCTGTTGTCGATCGAGGCGTTGCGCGCGCGCGGCGTACCGCTGCTGGGCGTCGCGTTCGTCGGCGATGCGGTGCCCGACAGCGAGGAAACGATCGTCCGGCTGGGCAATACGCGGCGGCTGGGGCGGTTGCCGCAGTTGCCCGAGCTGACGCCCGACAGCTTGGCGCGCGCCTTTACCGAGGGGTTCGCGGTGGAGGATTTCCGGTGAGCGCGGTGTGGCATCCATTCACCCAGCACGGGTTGAACGAACCGATCCCGCAGATCGTGCGCGGCGACGGCGCGGCGCTGTGGCGTGCCGACGGGCGGCGGATCGTCGATGCGATCTCGTCGTGGTGGGTGACGACGCACGGCCACAACCATCCGCGCATCGCCGCCGCGATCGCCGAACAGGCGGGGCGGCTCGACCAGATCATCTTTGCCGGATACACCCATGAGCCCGCCGAGACGCTGGCCGCCGGGCTGCGCGCGATGCTGCCGGATGCGCTGACCCGCGTGTTTTTTTCGGACTCGGGATCGACCAGCGTCGAGGTCGCGCTGAAGATGGCGCTCGGCTATTGGCGCAACGGGGGCGAGGACCGACACCGCATCCTCGTGCTGGACCATGGCTATCATGGCGACACCATCGGGGCGATGTCGGTCGGCGCGCGCGGGGTGTTCAACCGCGCCTATGCCCCGCTGCTGTTCGATGTCGGGTCGATCCCCTTCCCCGACGCCGGGCGCGAGCAGGCGACCTATGATGCGCTGGCGGCGGCGGCGCGCGCTGGCGCGGCGGCGTTCATCGTCGAACCGCTGGTGCTGGGCGCGGGCGGGATGCGGATGTATCCGGCCGCGGTACTGGCCGAGATGCACCGTATCTGCGCGACCCATGGCGTATTGTTCATCGCCGACGAAGTGATGACTGGATGGGGTCGCACCGGCACGCTGACCGCGTGCGAACAGGCAGGCGTCGTGCCCGACCTGATGTGCCTGTCGAAGGGGCTGACCGGCGGGGCGATCCCGCTGGCGGTGACGATGGCGAGCGAGGCGATCTATCAGGCGCATTATGGGCCGGACCGGGCGACGATGTTCTTTCACTCGTCGAGCTACACTGCCAATCCCGTCGCCTGTGCCGCGGCGAGTGCCAATCTGGCGATCTGGCGCGAAGAGCCGGTAGTGGCGCGGATCGCGTCGCTAGGAGAGCGGCAAGCGGTTCGGCTGGCAGCTATGGGCACGCATCCGCGGGTCGCCAACGCGCGGCGGCTGGGGACGATCGCGGCGTTCGAGCTGGAAGGCGACGAGGGGTATCTGTCCGACCGGGCGCCGAAGCTGATGGCGCAGTTCCGCGAGGCGGGTGTGTTGCTGCGGCCGCTGGGGTCGACGCTCTACGTCATGCCGCCCTATTGCATCGACGATACCGATCTCGACGCGATCTACGCCGCGCTCGGTGAGGCGTGCGACTTGGGTTGATCACGACCGTAGCGCAGCGTTACGACGCGTTGCGGCGGCGGGTTTCCCAGCCCTTCTTCGCGGCGGCCGAGCGATCGGCGGCGGGGCGGTCAGCGGCTGCCTTGCCGCCGTTATGCGCGGATTTGTGCGTATCGGGCTTGCCGCGGCCCGAGCCGGACTTGTTGCCACCGCCCGAATCCTTGTTCACCGTCGCCCAGGCGCGGCGTTCGGCTTCCTCCTCGGACAGGCCGCGTTCTTCATAGCCCTGCTCGATATGCTCGGCCTTGCGCTTCTGCTTGTCGGTATAGCTGCTCTTGTCGCCGCGTGGCATGGCCAACCTCCTGTGGTGAAGGTTCAACCGTCGATGCTGCAGCTGGGTTTCATGCTCCGAGGATCGAGCGGTACAGTGCGTGATAACGCTCGGCCATCGCCTCGACCGAGAAGCGTTCGGCGACGATCCGGCGGCAGTCCGCCCGATCGAGTTCCCCTACCCGCTTAATCGCGGCGACCGCTTCGTCGAGGGTGTCGACGAGGAAGCCGTTGACGCCGTCTTCGATAAGTTCGGGCATCGATCCGCGATTATAGGCGATGACCGGGGTGCCGCACGCCATCGCCTCGACCACCGACAGGCCAAAGGGTTCGTCGAAGCCGATCAGGTGGAGCAGCGCGCGCGACCGGCCCAGCAGGTCGGTGCGCGCGGTGCCGCCGACCGCGCCGTGATAGACGATGCGGTCGCTATCGATGTGCGGTTCGACCTCCTCGCGCCAATAGCGGTCGTCCTGCACGATGCCGGCCATGTGCAGACGGCGTCCGCTGGCCTGTGCCGCCGCGACCGCTGCCGCCGCGCCCTTGTCGGGGTGCATCCGGCCGAAGAACAGCAGATCGTCGCTACCTTCCGCGTCGAACGGGAAGTCGTCCAGCGGGATGCCGTGATGGATCGTCGCGGCATAGCGGAGCGCCGGGTTACGGTCGGCATCGCTGATCGCGACATAGTGCACGCGGTCCTGATAGGGCGCGTACATCGGCAGGATGCGGTCGGACGAGAAGCCGTGGATGGTGGTGACCATCGGCGTATCGACCAGCCCGGAAAAGGCGTGGGCGGGGAAATCGGCCTGGTTGTGGATCAGGTCGAACTCGCCCGCGCGTTCGAACACGTGGGCGAGGTGCGCAAACTCCCACACCTTTGCGTCGATCGACGGGTCTTCGCTGTACGGCGCGGGGACGACTGCGGCGAGGGTCGCGGCGGTCAGGCTGTCCTGCGTGGCGAACAGCGTGACGTCGAGCCCGCGGGCGACCAGCGCCTCGGTCAGCAGGCTGGTGACCAGCTCCCACGGGCCATAGTGGCGCGGCGGCGTGCGCCACGCGATCGGGGCGATCATCGCGATGCGCATCAGTCGACTTTCAGGATACGGCCCTCGGCGGGGCGCAGGGTGACGGGATCGGTAGTGCCGTGGGTTGATAAGAAGACGTTGCCGGGTTCGACGCTGGCCGGGCGGTCGCCGAGGTTCAGCACGATGCGGTAGCGGTCGGTGCCGTCGCTGCGGGTGTAGGTCAGCACGTCGCCGTCGGCGCGAACGTCGCCGATCGCGCCGGTTGCCAGCGCGGGCGTGGCGCAGCGCAGCGCCAGCAGGCGGCGGTAGAGCGACAGCATCGATTCGGGGTCGCTTGCCTGTGCCTCAGCGTTGAGCGGCAGGTGCGCCGGATCGATCGGCAGCCACGGGTCACCGGCGGTGAAGCCGCCCACCGCGGTCCATGGCAGTGGGGTGCGCACCGGATCGCGGCCCAGCCCCAGTCCGGGCTCGCGCAGTTCGCGCGGGTCCTGCACCTTGTCGGCGGGCACCTGCGCGTCGGTCAGGCCCAGCTCGTCGCCCTGATATAGCGTCGGCGTGCCGCGCAGCGTCAGCAGCAGCATCGCCGCTACCCTCGCCTGTGCCAGCCCAACGCGCGTGGCGATGCGCGGGCGGTCGTGGTTGCCGAGCACCCAGTTGGGCCAGCCGCCCTCCGGTAATGCCGCTTCATACTCGACGATGCGGGTGGCCAGTTCGGCAGCGTTCCAGTTCGCCTCGATCAGCTGGAAATTGAACGGCAGGTGGACGCCGGGGGCGTCGGAGGTGCCGTAATAGGTCATCAGCTTCGGGATCGGGAGGTAGATTTCGCCGACCAGCACCGCGCCGAACTCGTCGGCCTGCTGGCGCATCGCGGTGGCGATGGCGTGGACCTCGGGCTGGTCGGTTGAGTGCAACTGCAACACGCGGTGCATGTCGCCCATGCCTTCGCGAAAATCGGGGTTGCGCGGGTTGTCGGGGAAGTCGGCGTGCTTGACCATGTGCCACTGCACGTCGATGCGGAACCCGTCGACGCCGCGATCGAACCAAAAGCGCATCGCGGCCAGCATCGCCGCCTGCACCTCCGGGTTGCGCCAGTTCAGGTCGGGTTGTTCGGGCAGGAAGGCACGCGAATAATATTGGCCGGTGGCGGGGTCGAAGCTCCACGCCGGCCCACCGAAATCGCTGATCCAGTTGTTGGGCGGGCCGCCGTCCGGGGCGGGATCGCGCCAGATATACCAGTCGCGCTTCGGATTGTCGCGCGATGCGCGGCTCTCGACGAACCAGTCGTGCCGGTCCGAGCTGTGATTGGGCACGAAGTCGAGCAGCACCCTGATGCCCGCGGCGTGTGCTTTCTCCAGCAGCGCGTCGAAATCGGCAAGTGTGCCGAAGCGCGGGTCGATCCCGGTATAGTCGGCGACGTCATAGCCGAAATCGGCCATCGGCGACGGGTAGATCGGCGAAATCCAGATGGCGTCGATGCCGAGATCGACCAGATAGTCGAGCCGGTCGGCGATGCCATTCAGGTCACCGATCCCGTCGCCGTCGCTGTCGGCGAAGGAACGTGGATAGATTTGGTAGATGGTGGCGGCCTGCCACCATGGTTGCGCGGATGAAACGATCACTCGCGGACAAGCCGCCAGCGGACGAATCGTTCCGCCTATTCGAACTCCATGATGACCGCATCGACCGCCAGGCTATCGCCGGCGGCATGGGCGATGCGGGCGACGGTGCCGGGGCGTTCGGCGCGCAGGATGTTTTCCATCTTCATCGCCTCCACCACCGCCAGCGGTTGACCGGCCTCGACCTTCTGCCCCTCGACCACTTCGACGCGGGTCAGCAGGCCCGGCATCGGGCACAGCAGGAAGCGGGACAGGTCGGGCGGGACCTTTTCGATCATGTGCCGGGTGAGCGCGGCGACGTGCGGCGGCAGGACGCGGACGATGTGCGAAGCGCCGCGGGCAGTGAGCTTCCAGCCGCCGATGGTGCGGGCGACGCGCGCGGTCAGCTCGCTGCCGTCGATCCGGGCGGTCACCACACGCTGCGACGGGCGCCAGTGCATCACGACGTCGAGCGGTACGTCACCGTCGATGTTGACCAGCAACCCGCCGTCATAGCCGTCGACGCAAATCTCGAAGCGATGCTCGCCGACGGTGACGATCCGCTCGGTCGAGGGCGGCGCCTGGCGACCGAGCTGTCCGTCGATCGAGCGGGCGCGGAGCGATTGTTCGAGGTCGACGAGGACCGCGATCGCCGCCAGTTGGCGCAGTAGCGACCGGTCGGCGGGGGCGCCGTGGAAGCCTTCGGGATATTCCTCGGCGATGAAGCCGGTGGTCAGCGCGCCTTCGCGGAAGCGGGGGTGCTGCATGATCGCGGAGAGAAAATCGATGTTGTTGCCGACCCCGGCCAGTTCGAACCGGTCGAGCGCCGCGACTTGGGCGTCGATCGCCGCTTCGCGCGTCGGGGCCCAGGTGATGAGCTTGGCGATCATCGGGTCGTAGAACATGCTGACCTCGCCGCCCTCGACGACGCCGTCGTCGACACGGGTGCGTGCCTCGGCCGTCACCCCAGCGAAGGCTGGGGTATCCCCGTTGGAGAGTGCATCGACATCACCGGGAGACCCCAGCCTTCGCTGGGGTGACGTATCGGGCTGCCGGGGAGGATCGTAGCGTACCAGCCGGCCGGTGCTGGGCAGGAAGCCGCGATAGGGGTCTTCGGCGTAGACGCGGTTCTCGATCGACCAGCCAGTCAGCTTGACCTCGTCTTGGGGAAAGGCGAGCGGTTCGCCCGCCGCGACGCGGAGCATCTGTTCGACCAGATCGAGGCCGGTGATCTCCTCCGTCACCGGATGTTCGACCTGCAGCCGGGTGTTCATTTCGAGGAAGTAGAAGCTCTCCCCCGTCACGTCCGCGCCGGAGACGATCAGTTCGACCGTGCCCGCCGAATAATAGCCGACCGCACGGGCCAGCGCGACAGCCTGTTCGCCCATCGCCTTGCGCATCGCGGGCGTGACGAAGGGTGATGGCGCTTCCTCGACCACCTTCTGGTGGCGCCGCTGGATCGAACATTCACGCTCGCCCAGATAGACGATGTTGCCGTGTTGATCGCCCAGCACCTGAATTTCGATATGGCGCGGGCTTTCGATGAACTTTTCGATGAAGACGCGGTCGTCGCCGAAGCTCGCCAGCCCTTCGCGCTTGGTCGCCTCGAATCCCTCGCGGACATCCTGTTCGCTCCACGCGAGGCGCATGCCCTTGCCGCCGCCGCCCGCCGACGCCTTCATCATCACCGGATAGCCGATGTCGCCGGCGATGCGCACCGCATCCTCGGTATCGGCGATCTCGCCCAGAAAGCCGGGCACGACGTTGACGCCAGCGGCCTGCGCCAGCTTCTTCGATTCGATCTTGTCGCCCATCGCCGCGATCGCGTTCGGCGGCGGGCCGACAAAGGCGATGCCGGCATCGGCACAGGCGCGCGTGAAACTCTCCCGTTCCGACAGGAAGCCATAGCCGGGATGGATGCAGTCGGCGCCGGTCGCCTTCGCCGCCATCAGGATCAGTTCGGGGTCGAGATAGCTCTGCGCGGCGGGCGCGGGGCCCAGCCGGACGCTCTCGTCCGCCATCATGACGTGCGGCGCGCGGGCGTCGGCATCGGAATAGACCGCGACGGTCGCGATCCCCATCCGCTTGGCGGTGCGCATGACGCGGCAGGCAATTTCCCCGCGATTGGCGACCAGAATCTTCTTGAACAAATCGCTCTCCTGTCCGCCCCGTGACTTCGGGGTCAGCATCAAATCTCGCGGCGCAGATCGCGCAACTGCTGCGCCCGTTCCTTCGTCAGTCGTTCGAGGCAGTTGGCGCGCGCCAGCGGCTGCATCGATCCGCCGGCATAGCGGCCGGCTTCGAGGACGCATTGCGTGTCGCGGAACTTCAGCCACGCGCGCTGGCTGGCGAGCGCCGCCGCGGCATAGCCGAAGCCGCCGCCACGCGAGGTGTTAGCCGCGTCCTGCGCCTTCATCTTGGCATAGCTCGCCTGCCATTCGCGGGTCATCGCCGCGTCGGCGCGTTGCAGCGCCGCCTGTGCGCAGCGGTTCATATCGGCCTGGGTGGTGGCGTTGGCGCAACCGCCCTGGGCGGCGGCGGCGGCGAGGAACAGGGTCAACAGCATGAGGATCTCCGCATCGGTTCCTCCCCAACCATCGGCGTCATCCCGAGTTTCGCCAGCAGCGCTGCATCCGCGTCGTCGCCGGCATTGCCGGTGGTGAGCAGCTGGTCGCCGGTGAAGATCGAATTGGCCCCGGCCATGAAGCACAGCGCCTGCGTCGCGTCCGACATGCTTTCGCGCCCGGCCGACAGGCGGACCATGCTGAGCGGCATGGTGATGCGTGCGACGGCGACGGTGCGGACGAATTCGATGTCGTCGATCTTCGCGAGCGGGGTGTCGGCCAGCATGTTGCCGAGCACCGTGCCCTTGACCGGCACCAGCGCGTTGACCGGCACGCTTTCGGGATGGCGCGGCAGCGTGGCGAGCGCGTGGACGAAGCCGACGCGGTCGCTGCGCGTCTCCCCCAGCCCGACGATCCCGCCGCTGCACACGTTGATCCCCGCCGCGCGGACATGCGCCAGCGTATCGAGCCGATCCTCGAACGAGCGCGTCGAGATGATGTTGGCGTAGTTTTCGGGCGAGGTGTCGATGTTGTGGTTATAGTAATCGAGCCCGGCCGCCGCCAGACGCTGCGCCTGATCGGGAGTCAGCATGCCCAGCGTCATGCAGGTTTCCATGCCCATCGCACGGACGCCCTCGACCATCGCGATCACCGCGTCCATGTCGCGGTCCTTGGGATTGCGCCATGCCGCGCCCATGCAGAAACGCTGCGATCCGGCCGCCTTCGCCTCGGCCGCGGAGGCGAGCACCGCCTGCACCTCCATCAGCTTTTCCGCCTTGAGCTGCGTGTCGGCGCTGGCCGATTGCGAGCAGTAGCCGCAGTCCTCCGGACAGCCGCCGGTCTTGATCGACAGCAGCGTGCAGAGCTGGACCTGTCCGATGGCGTGATGGGCGCGGTGGACGGTCTGGGCGCGGAACATCAGTTCGTCGAAGGGGAGATCGAACAGGTCGGCGATTTCGGTGCGGGTCCAATCGGTGCGGACCGGAGAACCGGCGTCGCGTTCGTTGCCCTGGGCCCCCGCCTGCGCGGGGGTACGTCCATCGTTCAGGGCAACCGAAGCAGTCATCACGTTCATTCCACAGTCTCTCCAACCGGCGGCAGGTTGTGGCCGAGCAGTGTCAGCACCTCCGCCGCCGCGTGGACCAGGTTGGTGCCCGGTCCGAAAATCGCCGCCACCCCGGCTTCGCGGAGCAGCGCATAATCCTGTGGCGGAATCACCCCGCCGGCGATGACGCGGATATCCGCACGGTCCGCCGCCGCCAACCGTTCGATCAGTTCGGGGATCAGCGTATTATGCCCGGCGGCGAGGCTGGAGGCACCGACGACGTCGACCCCTTGCGCAATCGCCAGCTGCGCGGTTTCCTGCGGAGTCTGGAACAGCGGGCCGGAGACGATGTCGAAGCCCAGATCGGCAAAGGCGCTGGCGACGACGTTGGCGCCGCGATCATGCCCGTCCTGCCCCATCTTGGCGACCAGCATGCGGGGTTTCCGTCCCAGCCGCCGCTCGACCGCCGCGACGCCTTCGCCGGCACGCAGCCAGCCGCTGTCGTCGGCATGGGCCGGGCCGTAGATGCCCTTGACCGGGGTCACCGAGACGGCGTGGCGGCCGAAGGCGACCTCCATTGCCGCCGACATTTCGCCCAGCGTCGCACGGGCACGGGCAGCGGCGACGCAGAGCGCCAGCAGGTTGCCGTTGCCCCGCGCGCCGTCCTGCAACGCGGTCAACGCCGCCTGCGTGACGGCTTCGTCGCGGTCCGCCTTTACCCGTTCGATGCGACGAATCTGGTCGGCGCGGACCTTGGCATTGTCGATCGAGAGGATGTCGATCGGATCTTCCTGTGCCAGCCGGTATTTGTTGACGCCGACGATGACGTCCTCGGCGCGGTCGACCCGCGCCTGCCGGGCGGCGGCGGCGCGTTCGATATGTTCCTTGGGAATGCCCTTGTTGACGGCGTCGATCATGCCGCCGGCGGCCTCGACCTCCTCGATCAGCGCCCATGCCTTGTCGGCCAGTTCCTTGGTCAGCGCCTCGACATAATAGCTGCCGCCCAAGGGATCGACGACATGGGTCATGCCGGTCTCTTCCTGCAATATCAGCTGCGTATTGCGGGCGATGCGAGCGGAGAAGTCGGTAGGGAGCGCGACGGCTTCGTCGAGACTGTTCGTGTGCAGCGACTGGGTCCCGCCGAAGGTCGCGGCCATCGCCTCGACGGTCGTGCGAATGACGTTGTTGTACGGGTCCTGCTCGGTCAGCGACACGCCGCTGGTCTGGCAATGGGTGCGCAGCGTCTGGCTGCGCGGACTGCCGCCGAAATCGGCGATGATCCGGCTCCACAGGGTGCGCGCGGCGCGGAGCTTCGCGATCTCCATGAAGAAGTTCATGCCGATGCCGAAGAAGAACGACAGCCGCCCCGCGAACGCGTCGATATCCAGCCCGCGCTCTATCGCCGCGCGGACATAGGCCATGCCGTCGGCGAGGGTGAACGCCAGCTCCTGCACCGCCGTCGCCCCGGCTTCGTGCATGTGATAGCCGCTGATCGAGATGCTGTTGAAGCGCGGCATGTGTTCGGCGGTGTAGGCGATGATGTCCGACACGATCCGCATAGATGGCTCGGGCGGGTAGATGTACGTGTTGCGGACCATGAACTCCTTGAGAATGTCGTTCTGGATCGTGCCCGACAATTTCTCCGGGCCGACGCCCTGTTCTTCCGCCGCGACGATGTAGAAGGCGAGGCAGGGCAGCACCGCGCCGTTCATCGTCATGCTGACCGACATGGTGTCGAGCGGAATGCCGTCGAACAGGATCTTCATGTCGTCGATCGTGTCGATCGCGACCCCGGCCTTCCCCACATCGCCCGCCACGCGCGGATGGTCGCTGTCGTATCCGCGATGCGTGGCGAGGTCGAAGGCGACCGACAGCCCCTTCTGCCCCGCCGCCAGGTTGCGGCGGTAGAAGGCGTTCGATTCCTCGGCGGTCGAGAAACCGGCGTACTGGCGGATGGTCCAGGGGCGGCCGGCATACATCGACGCCTTCACCCCGCGCGTGAACGGCGCGAAGCCGGGCAAGCCCGGATCGGGTGCGTCGGCAGCGGTGTAGAGCGGCTTTACCGCGATCCCCTCCGGCGTGGTCCAGGTGAGGTCGGCGTCTTTCACTTCGCGTGCGGCGAGCTTCTGCCAGTCTTCGATGGTCGGGCCTGTCATCGCACGGCCCCTACCGCCGGACGGGGGGTCAAGTCGAGCCGGGTCATGTCACGCCCCCGTAAAGCGCGGCGCGCGCTTGGTGAGAAAGGCCGTGCCGCCCTCCACCGCGTCGGTCGTCGCGCGGGCGGCGCGCTGCGCCTCGGCCTCTCGCGCCATCGCGGCGGAGTAATCGTGATCGAGCGCATAGGCGAGGTTGCGGCGCATCAGCCCAAGCGCGACCGTCGGCCCCGCCGCCAGCCGCCGGGCGAGCGCCATCGCCTCGTCCTCCAGCGCGGCACCGTCGACGACGGCATGGATCATGCCCCAGTCGAGCGCGGTGATCGCCGCGACCCGTTCACCCAGCATCATCATCCGCGCGGCGCGGGCACGCCCGATCAGGCGCGGCAACATCCAGCTGGCCCCGCCATCGGGGATCAGGCCGATATTCACGAACGCCTGCAGGAAATAGGCATCGTCGGCGGCGACGCAGAAATCGGCGGCGAGCGCGAGGCTGCATCCGATCCCCGCCGCGGCGCCGCGCACCGCGCTGACCACGGGCACGTCGAGATCGGCGATCGCCTGCAGCGTCGGGTTATAGTGATGGGTGAGCGCGGCATGCGTCGCCGCCGGAGCGTCGTCGCCGCTCAATGCCGCAGTCACGTCGGCGCCCGAACAGAAGGCGCGCCCTGCCCCGGTCAGCAACACCGCGCGCGCGCCGCCGCGATCGGCCAGCGCGTCGCGGATCGCATCGAACATCGCCGGTGGGGCGGCATTCAGCCGATCGGGTCGGTCGAGGACGATGCGCAATACATCGCCGTCCCGTTCCACCCGGATATCGCCTGCCATCGAATCACTCTCCCGTATCTTTTGATACGGTGTGCGGAAAGGCACGGACGAACGCCAGCCCCAAACGGGCCGAACGGCAATATGGCGGGGGCGAACCCCCGCCGCACCGGCTTACCAGAAGATGTCGTATTCGACGTCGACGACCCGTCCGGTGCGGACGTCGACCAGCAACGCATCGTTATAATAGCGTACCCAGCGATACGGCTCCCACGCGTCGGGCAGACGGTAATAATAGGGATCATTGATCCAGTAGTTCGACCCGAACAGGAACGAATTGAGCGTCACGCCGATGCCGAAGCGGCGATAGCCGTAGTTCCAGCCCTGCGGTGCATAATAGCGCGGCAGGCGGTAGAGGCCGCGATTCTGCTGGCGATAGCGGTTCCAGTCATAGCGGTCGTCACGCCGCCAGCCGCGATCCCATTGCCCGCCGCGGTTCCAGCCATTGCCGCGATCCCAGTTGCGGTCGCCCCGGTTCCAGTCGTTCCGGTCCCAGCCGCGATTGTCGCGGTCCCAGCCATTGTTCCACTGGTCACGCTGCTGTTCGCGGCGCCATTGGTCGCGACGCCATTGATCGCGCCGGTCCACCGTGCCGCGCCCGTCGGTGCGCGGCCAGTCGCGGCGCAACGCTTCGCGGTCGATCTGGCCCTGTGCATCGCGGGGAGGATCGCGCCGTTCGAAGCGGTCGCGCACCTGCGGTTCGGGCGGACGCTGCCAGCCGCGATCGGGCGTGCCGGGCTGCGGGCTGCGCTGCCAGCCGCGATCGCCCCGGTCACCGCGCTGTCCATCGCCACGCAGGCGTTCGCGGTCGATCTGTCCGGCGCCGTCGCGCGGCGGCGGCGGACGGTCGAAGCCGCCGCGATCGCCCCGGTCGCCGCGGTCGCCGCGGTCGCCGCGATCCTGCCAGCGCGGGGCGTCACCACCGGGCTGTGCTTCGGACCGGCGTTCCTCGATCCGTGGGTGTTCGGGGCGCGGCTGCGGCGCTTCGACGCGGATGTCGCTGCGGAATTCGGCGCGGGCTTCGGGCGTCTCACCCCCCGGTGCCCGTTCGATCCGTTCGCGTCCGCGGAACCCGCGTTCGGGCTGCGCCATGGCCGCCGTCGGCACCAGCGCCGACACGCTCAACAATGCCAGCAGGAAACGGCTCTTCATCATATCCCTCCACCGCCGGTGGTCGCCGGCATCGATGGATGCGGTTTATTACGGACGCGATCAACCGTTGCTGAATGGCGGTGACAGCCGATTGAAAGAATAGGGCTTACTTGCGCGGCGGGGTCAAAGCCGGCGTCTCGCGCGCGGCTTCGTCGCGATCGATGCCGGGGCGCGGGGGTGGGTCGAGCGTCGCGTCGCCGCGCGCCGCGGCAGCGGCCTGGCGCACCGCGTCGACCAGCCGGGGATAGATGCCGCAGCGGCACAGATGGTTGAGCGCGGCGACGATCTCCGCCTCACCGGGATCGCGGTTCTGCCGCAGCAGCGCGACCGTCGCCATGACGAAGCCGGGGATGCAAAAGCCGCACTGCACCACCTGTGCCGCGAGGAACGCCGCCTGTACCGGGTGGCTGCGATCGCGCGCCAGCCCCTCGATCGTGGTGACGAAGGTTCCTTCCAGGCTGCCGATCGCGACCTGGCACGACTTGACCGCGCGGCCATCGATATCGACCGTGCAGGCGCCGCAATGGCCGGTGCCGCAGCCATATTTGGTGCCGGTCAGGTTCGACGCGTCGCGCAGCGCCCACAACAACGGCGTTTCGGGATCGAGCCGATATTCCTGCGGCAGGTTGTTGACGGTGAAGCGGGTCATGCGGGCGACCTTGTAGGGGGCTTGCCCGCACAACGCCAACCCTGACGAAACGGGTCGTTTCCGGATGCGGCCTTGAGCCGTGCGCGTGCGCGACCGATCTTTCGGCCATGACCCTCCCCACCCTGTTTGTGCCGCATGGCGGCGGCCCCTGCTTTTTCATGCACCCCGGCGAAGCGCCCGACCCGATGTGGCGGCCGATGCAGGCCTATCTCGCCGGGCTGATCGCGTCGCTGCCGGAGCGGCCACGCGCGATCCTGATGATCTCCGGCCATTGGGAGGCGGAGCGGCCGACCGTCCATGTCGGCGAGCGTCCGGCGTTGCTGTACGATTATTACGGCTTTCCCGAGCATACCTATCACCTGCGCTGGGACGCGGCCGGGGTACCGGACGTCGCACGGCGGGCGGCGGCGCTGTTGCGGGGTGCAGGCTTTGCGACCGACGAAGAGGCGGCGCGTGGCTGGGATCACGGCGTGTTCATTCCGATGATGGTCGCGGTGCCGGATGCCGATATCCCGCTGGTCCAGCTCTCGCTCGACCGGTCGCTCGATCCCGCGGCGCATATCGCGATGGGGCGGGCGCTGGCCCCCTTGCGCGACGAAGGCGTGCTGATCGTCGGGTCGGGCATGAGCTTCCACAATCTGCGCGCGCGTGGACCGTCGGTGACGCCGGTCGCGGATGCATGGGATACCGCGCTGACCGCGGCGGTGACTGATCCCGATCCGGTCGCACGGACCGAACGGGTCGCGGCGTGGGAAAGCCTGCCGCACGCCCGGTTCGCGCATCCGGAGGCAGAGCATCTGTTGCCGCTGATGGTGACGCTCGGCGCGGGTGGCGACGATGCGGCCGTGTGCGACTATCGCGACGAGGTGATGGGCTGGGTCGTGTCAGGATATCGCTTCGGTTGACGCAAGAATATTGCGCTCTCCCCCCGCCTGCTGGCACAAGGGCGGAAACGCCCGACCAACGGGCCAAGGAGAGACGATGCTCGAAGCACTCGAAGCGTTGGAAAAGCGGCGCGCGGCGGCGCGGGCCGGCGGCGGTGATAAGCGGGTCGCGGCGCAACATGCCAAGGGCAAGCTAACCGCGCGCGAACGGGTCGACATATTTCTCGACGAAGGGTCGTTCGAGGAACTCGACATGTATGTCGAACATAATTGCGTCGATTTCGGCATGCCGGATCAGGTGATTCCGGGTGACGGCGTGGTGACGGGATCGGGCACGGTCAACGGCCGCCTCGTCTATGTCTTCAGCCAGGACTTCACCGTGTTCGGCGGGTCGCTGTCGGAACGACATGCCCAGAAAATCTGCAAGATCATGGACATGGCGATGAAGGTCGGCGCGCCGGTCATCGGTCTCAACGATTCGGGCGGCGCGCGGATTCAGGAGGGCGTGGCGTCGCTGGGCGGCTATGCCGAGGTGTTCCAGCGCAACGTGCTGGCATCGGGCGTGGTGCCGCAGCTGTCGCTCATCATGGGGCCGTGCGCGGGTGGCGCGGTCTATTCTCCGGCGATGACCGACTTCATCTTCATGGTGAAGGATTCCAGCTACATGTTCGTGACCGGCCCCGACGTGGTGAAGACGGTCACCAACGAGGTCGTGACCCAGGAGGAACTGGGCGGCGCGATCACCCATACCACGAAGTCGTCGGTCGCCGACTGCGCGTTCGAGAACGATATCGAGGCTTTGCTGGCGGCGCGCGACTTCGTCGATTTCCTGCCCGCCAACAACCGCAGCGGCGTGCCGGAACGGCCGAGCGACGATCCGTGGGATCGGAGCGAGCCGAGCCTCGACACGCTGATCCCGCCCAGCGCCAACCAGCCGTACGACATGCACGAGCTGATCGTGCGGACGGTCGATGACGGCAGCTTCTTCGAATTGCAGCCGGGGCATGCGGCGAACATCATCATCGGCTTCGGCCGGATCGAGGGGCGCACCGTCGGCATCGTCGCCAATCAGCCGATGGTGCTGGCCGGGTGCCTCGACATCAATTCGTCGAAGAAGGCGGCACGGTTCGTGCGCTTCTGCGATGCGTTCGAGATTCCGCTTCTGACGTTCGTCGACGTGCCGGGCTTCCTGCCGGGCGTGGGTCAGGAGCATTCGGGGATCATCAAACACGGCGCCAAGCTGTTGTTCGCCTATGCCGAGGCGACGGTGCCCAAGATCACGGTCATCACCCGCAAGGCTTATGGCGGGGCGTATGACGTGATGGCGTCGAAGCATCTGCGCGGCGACCTGAACTATGCATGGCCGACCGCCGAGATCGCGGTGATGGGTGCCAAGGGCGCGGTCGAGATCATCTTCCGCTCGAAGGACCCGGCCGAGGTCGCGGCGCGGACCGCGGAATATGAGGCGCGCTTCGCCAATCCGTTCGTCGCGGCGAGCAAGGGGTTCGTCGACGAGGTGATCCTGCCGCATTCCACCCGGCGGCGGGTGGCGCTCGGACTGCGCAAGCTGCGGAACAAGAAGCTCGAGAACCCGTGGAAGAAGCATGACAATATCCCGCTTTGAAGTCCTCCCCGGCACGGGGGGGGGGACCGCTCGCGCAAGCGAGGGATGGAGGGGGCTTGGCTCCATCGCAACGGTTCCGTGTGCTGACGGTCCCCTCCACCATCCTGCAAATGGTCCCCCTCCCCGTGCCGGGGAGGATTTGTCGTGAGCCTCGGCCGGTTGAACCATGTCGGGGTCGCCACGCCTTCGATCACGGCGTCGATCGCGATGTATCGCGACCTGCTGGGTGCCGATGCCATTGGCGAGCCGTTCGACCTGCCGGCGCAGGGGGTGAAGGTATGCTTCATCGATGCGCCCAATACGCAGATCGAGCTGATCGAGCCGTATGACGACAGTTCGCCGATCGCCGGGTTTCTCGTAAAGAACCCGGCAGGCGGGCAGCATCATCTGTGCTTCGAGGTCGCGGATATCGCGGTGGCGGTCGCCGGGCTGGCGGCCAAGGGCGCGCGGGTGCTGGGAAGCCCACGGATCGGGGCGCATGGAACGCCGATCGTCTTCGTCCATCCGCGCGACATGGGTGGTGTGCTGATCGAACTGATGGAGACGCCGGAGCATTGACCGGTCGTCCCTACTCCCCTCGACAGCCCTTGCCCTATCTGGTTGAACGCGTGGCATGAATAGTCCCGTCCGCAAGGCCCCCGGTGGCCCCTCCCCCGTCCGGGCCGAATGGGGCCGGTCGGTCGAGGCGACGCTCGGCGCCGTTCCCGGTATCCGCCGGGCCAAGACCGATGCCGCCGTCCTGTTCGCGCTGACCGATTTCCTGTCGGAGGCCGAATGCGACCTGCTGATGGCGACGATCGACCATGGCAGCCGCAAGTCGACGCTGCTGACCGCGAGCAACGATCCCAATTTCCGGACGTCGGACAGCTGCGACCTCGATCGCTGGCACCCGCTGCTGCAACCGATCGACGAGAAGATCGCGCACCTGCTGGGCATTCCGCCCGAACATGGCGAGACGATGCAGGGGCAGCGCTATGCGCCGGGGCAGCAGTTCCGCGCGCACAACGACTATTTCAACGAGAACGAGCCTTATTGGGCGTCGATGGCGGTGCAGGGCGGGCAGCGGACCTGGACGGCGATGGTCTATCTGAACGAGGTCGAACAAGGCGGCGCGACGTGGTTTCCGCAGGCGGGCGTGCGGTTCAATCCGCGGCCGGGCATGCTGATCGCGTGGAACAACATGGGCGCGGACGGCAGCCCCAACCTCGCCACGCTGCACGAGGGGATGGCGGTGGTCGAGGGGACCAAATACATCATCACCAAGTGGTTTCGCGAGCGGCCCTGGACCCCGACGATCGAGCCCTGAGCGGCCAAAGTTCACTAAGTTCACACTCGCCACGGTTTATGGCGCTTCACGCTCCTCACATCCGAGACGTCACCCCGGACTTGATCCGGGGTCCCGCTTTCTAACTGACGTTGCAGAAGAAGCGGGACCCCGATCAAGTCCGGGGTGACGATAGTGGCCGTCGGTGCGGCTGTAGGAAAGCGGTAAGGCGGCGGCACATCGATACATACGCCGCCGCCCTGTCCCTTACGCCTTCTTGCGCGCCCGCTTCGGCGCGGCGGCGGCTTCGGTGTCTTCTTCCTCGTCGGGCGATTCCTCGCCGGCTTCGCTCAGCGCTTCGCCGAGTGCGCGCAGCTTGTCCTGCTGCTTGTCCGACTTTTCGGCAATCTTGGTCGTGGCCGCGCCCAGGCGGTGGAGCAGATCGTGGACCCGGTCGCTGTCGGGTGCGTCCTTTTCCAATTGCTTGCGCAACGAGGCCAGGTCGCGCAGGATGCCCTTGGCACCCGGCACGTCGGTGTCGGCCAGTGCGGCTTCCCAATCCTCGATCATGGTGGCGCCCTTGGCGGGCTTGGTTTCGTCCAGTCCGCGATTGATCGCGTTCATCGTTCCGGCGAATTTAACGGCCATTGTCGACTCCTCGAACGGCAAGCTGCATGCGCAGCCGCCGGTCAACGAGCGAGGGGGAAAGCGGCCCCGGGGCAAGCGAACTATTTGTTTTCGCTGGGGTGAGGAACCTTTGGCTGGACCGAATGCCGAGGTCCAGTTGGAAAGCGTTTTCAGTCAGCCACCGACGTCCCGCAACCGGGTCCCGGCCTTCGCCGGGGTACAAGAAGACGACTTTTACAATGTTAGCGCCATTGCCGGGACGTCCGGATCGACCCCTCGTCAATCGACGCGGATGCGGGTTCCCGTGTCAAAGCCGTCGGACATCAGCCGTACGATCGCGTCCGCCACGCGCTCCGGCGGTTTTACCCGTTGCGGGTCCTCGCCGGGATAGGCGCGCTCGCGCATCTTGGTGCGGGTGGCGCCGGGATCGACGATTGCGGTGCGGACGGCTGAGATGTTCGCCATTTCGAGACCGTAGCTGGCGATGAGATTGTCGAACGCCGCCTTCGACGCGCCGTACATTCCCCAATAGGCCCGTGGCGCTGCGCCGACCGAGGAGGTGACGCCGACGACGCGGCCGGCGCGCGCAAGACGCAGCATCGGCGAGAAGGCAGCGATCAGCGCGGCGTTGGCGGTGACGTTGAGCGCCATCACCTTGTCGAACTCCTTGAGGTCGAACGACGGCACCGGCCCCAGCGTGCCGAGCGCACCGGCGTTGAGCACCAGCATGTCGAGCGCGCGCCAGCGTTCGGCGATCGCCGAGACCAGTTGCGGGATGGCGGTACGATCGTACAGGTCGATCGGCGCGATGGTGGCCGAGCCGCCCGCCGCATAGATCGCGTCCTCGACCTCCTCCAGCCCGCCGGTGGTGCGGGCGGTAAGGATGATGTGCGCGCCTTCGGCCGCCAGAGCGATGGCGGTGGCCGCACCGATCCCGCGGCTGGCGCCGGTGACGAGCGCCAGCTGCCCCTTCAACGACATGCTCATCCGACGCGTTCGGCCAGCATCGCCAGCTGATCGACCGAACTTGTTTCGTCCTGGTCGGTCAGCGGAGTCGGATAATCGCCGGTGAAGCAGGCGTCGCAATATTTCGGCCGGATCGAGGTGCGCGATGCCTCACCCAATGCGCGGTACAGCCCGTCGATTGACACGAAGGCGAGGCTGTCGGCCTGGATATAGTCGGTCATCCCGCCCAGATCGAACTTGGCGGCGAGCAGCTTGGCGCGTTCGGGCGTATCGACGCCGTAGAAGCAGCTGTGCCGGGTGGGCGGCGACGCGATGCGCATATGCACTTCGGCGGCCCCTGCATCGCGCATCATCTGCACGATCTTGAGCGAGGTGGTGCCGCGGACGATCGAATCGTCGATCAGGACGATGCGCTTGCCCTCGATCAGCTTGCGGTTGGCATTGTGCTTCAGCTTCACGCCCAGATGGCGGACCTTGTCGCCCGGCTGGATGAAGGTGCGGCCGACATAGTGCGAGCGGATGATGCCAAGTTCGAACGGGATGCCCGAGGCCTGCGCATAGCCGATCGCAGCGGGGACGCCCGAATCGGGGACCGGGATGACGAGGTCGGCGTCGACGCCGTTCTCCTGCGCCAGTTCGGCGCCGATCGCTTTCCGCACCGAATAGATCGAGCGGTCTTCGCTGATCGAATCGGGGCGCGAGAAATAGACCCATTCGAAGATGCAGGGACGTGGGCTGAGCGGCGCGAAGGGGCGGATCGAGCGCAGTTCGCCGTTCTTGACGATGACCAGCTCGCCCGGTTCGACTTCGCGGACGAATTCGGCACCGACCACGTCGAGCGCAACGGTTTCCGACGCGAAGATGTATGCGCCGTCGCCCAGACGACCCATTACCAGCGGACGGATGCCGAGCGGATCGCGGCAGGCGATCATCCCCTCGGGCGTCATGCAGATCAGCGAATAGGCGCCTTCGACCTGCTTCAGCGCATCGATGAAGCGGTCGAGCAGCGTCCGATAGTTGGACGTGGCGACGAGGTGGATGATGACTTCGGTGTCGCTGGTCGACTGGAAGATCGATCCGGTGCGGACCAGATCCTTGCGCAGCCGCATCGCATTGGAAAGATTGCCGTTATGCGCCACCGCGAACCCGCCCGACGCCAGTTCGGCATAGAGCGGCTGGATGTTGCGGTTCGACGTCTCGCCGGTGGTCGAATAGCGGACATGGCCGCACGCCGTAGCGCCGGGCAGCGATTCGATGATTTCGGGGCGATCGAAGTTGCCCGCGACATGGCCTTGCGCGCGCTGGGTATGGAACATCGCCCCGTCCCAGCTGCAGATGCCTGCCGCTTCCTGCCCGCGATGCTGGAGCGCGTGGAGGCCGAGCGCCACCAGCGCCGCCGCGCCGTCCGCGCCGGAAACACCGAAGATGCCGCACTCCTCGCGCAGCTTGTCGTCGTCGAATGGATGGGTGGTGAACATAGGCCCTTCCGGGGATAAGCGTGTCACGCGGCTGCCATATAGGGACGCGTAATCGATTTGTCGCCCTTTGATCGTCGATTGCGGCGGAACCATGATCGGCGATAGGGGTTGGGCATGACCCCGCGCGATACCGGCCTGACCCTGAACCCGAAATTCGATGCCGACGGACTGCTGACCGCGGTATGCGTCGATGCCGCTACGGCCGCGCCGTTGATGGTGGCGCATATGAATGCCGAGGCGCTGCGGCTGACGATTGAAACTGATGAGGCGACCTTCTGGTCGCGGAGTCGCGGGGCGCTTTGGAAGAAGGGTGAGACGTCGGGGAATGTGTTGCGTGTGGTGGAGGTGCGGATCGATTGCGATCAGGACGCGCTGTGGCTGCGTTGCGAGCCGGCCGGGCCGGCGTGCCATACCGGGGCGGCGAGTTGTTTCTTTCGGCGGATCGAGGGCGATCGGCTGGTCCCCGTCGCATGAGGTGGATCGCCGCGGCGTTGCTGGTGGCGGGGTGTTCGCAGGGAAGCTCGACGCCCGAGACGGTCGAGGGCGCGGCCCTGGAACAGGCGGCGATCGCGCGCGGCGTGGTCCGCGATCCGGCGAATGCCACGCCGGTCGGGCTGTATGCGCGCGAGGGCGACCGGATGTGCGTGACGGGCAAGCGGATCGGCGTGTTCATCGATTATGGCGAAGGCACCGGGTGCAGCGGGCGCGGACGGTATGCGCGCGATGGCGAGCGGCTGCGGGTCGATCTGGGCAAGGACTGCGCGTTCGACGCGGCGTTCGATGGCGATGCGGTGCGCTTTCCGGGGAAGTTGCCGGATGGGTGTGCGGCGCTGTGTACCAAGCGGGCGTCGTTGTCGGGGTTGCAGCTCGACCGGTTGAGCGACAGCGCGGCGGAGGCTGCGGCGCTGCGCGATCCGGGTGGGAGGGGGTTGTGCGCGTAATGCGCTTAAGTCCAGCCGAGCCGTACCCCCGCGTAGGTCGAAGTCCAAGGCGGCAAGCACTACAGTTGTGATCGTGGCTCTGGATCCCTGCCTGCGCGGGGATACGGTGGTCGCAGTTTAGATGCCCCGCGCCGCCGCCAGTGCGCGTTCGCGGGCTTCGCGGTGGTCGATGATCTTTTCCGGATAGTTTTTCGGTCGGCACCCGGCTTCGTCCGGATCGTGGATTGCCGCGTCGGACAGTTTCGCCAGTTCGGGCACCCAGCGACGGATATAGTCGGCGGCGTCGAATTTCTCCGACTGGGTCAGCGGGGCCATGATGCGGCCGAACATGTTCGAATCGACGCCCGTCCCCGCGACCCATTGCCAGTTCACCGAATTATTGCCGTAGTCCGCATCGACGAGGCAGTCCCAATACCAGCGTTCGCCCTCGCGCCAGTCGATCAGCAGGTGCTTGATGAGGAACGACGCGGCGATCATCCGCACGCGGTTGTGCATCCAGCCGACCTGCCACAGCTGGCGCATGCCGGCGTCGACGATCGGATAGCCGGTGCGGCCCTGCTGCCACGCCTTGAGGTCGCGTTTCGCTGCGGCGTCGCTGCGCCATTTCAGCTTGTCGTAGCGCGGGCGGCCATTGGCGTCGGCATAGTCGGGCATCGACAGGATGACGCCGCTGGTGAAGTCGCGCCACGCCAGTTCCTTGCGGAAGGTGGTCAGGCTGTCGCTCCGTCCGTCCAGCGCCGCCCAGACCTGGCGCGGGGTGATTTCGCCATGATGGAGGTGCGGTGACAAGTTCGAGCTGCCGTCGATCGAGGGGAGGTTGCGGGCCGTGTCATAATCGTCGACGCGATCGACGAAGGATTTCAGCGCCTCGTGTGCGCCGTCCTCACCAGGGTGCCATGCCTTGGCGAAGGCGGTCGACCAGTCGGGCTTGGTCGGCAGCAGCTTCCAGTCGGTCAGCTTGTCGGACTTGGGCCAGGTCGACGGCGACGGGACGGTGCGCGGCATCGCCACCGGGTCCTCGGGCGGCAGCATCTGGTTCAGCGCCTTCCAGAAGGACGAATAGATTTTGAACATGCCGCCCGAACCGGTGCGGACGCTTTCGGGCGGGCGCAGGTGATTGCCGTCGTGGAGGGTCAGCGTGTCGCCGAGCGCGTCCTGCGCCTTTACCCACCATGGTTCATAGTGGCGCATCGCATGGATGCGGGTCGCGCCGGTCTCTTTCATCAACTTGCGCAGTTCGGTGACGGCATCGCCGCTGCGCAGGATCAGGCGCGAGTCCTTGGCCTTCAGCGCATCGGCGAAGGCGCTCAGGCTGTGGTGAAGCCACCAGCGTTGCGCACCGCCGATCGCCCAGTCGCCGGGCGCCTTGTCGTCGAGGATATAGACCGGGATGACGTCGCCGTCGTCGATTGCGGCACGGAGCGCGGGCTGGTCGCGCAGGCGGAGGTCCTGGCGGAGCCAGAGTAGGACGGGGTCGCTCATCCCCGGGGGTACGCGTGCGGTACGATCCCGGTTCCCTGCGCCACCGCGACGATTGACGCGACATGGCGGTGCGACACTTCGAGCAGGTCGCCGTACCCGCCACCCAGCGCGCTGGCGATCGGCATGCCGCGCGCCTTTGCCAACTGCCCGACCCAGCGATCGCGTTCATTCAGGCCGTCCTGCGTCAACGCCAGCCGCCCCAGCCGGTCGGCGGCGAACGGGTCGACCCCGGCCTGATACAGCAGCAGCGTCGGGCCGAAACTGTCGATCAGCGGGACCAGCGTCGCTTCGAGCGCCGTCAGATACTCGTCGTCGCCGACCCCGTCGCGCAGAGGCACGTCGAGCGTCGAGACGGCCTTGCGCGCCGGAAAATTCTTCTCGGCATGGATCGAATAGGTAGCAAGTCCAGTGCGCCCGGCGAGGAGCGAGGCGGTACCATCACCCTGGTGGACGTCGACATCGACCACCAGCACCCGCTCGCACGTCCCTTCGTCGACCAGCCGGTGCGCGGCGATGGCGAGGTCGTTGAACACGCAATAGCCCGCACCGGTGTCGGCGAGCGCGTGGTGGCTACCCCCGGCGGTGTTGGCGGCATAGCCACGGTCCATCGCGACGCGGGCGGCGGCGTAGGTGCCACCGGGCACCGCCTGTGCCCGGAGCGCCATCGGCGGAGTGACGGCGAAGCCGATGCGGCGTTCCTTGTGCGGGGGCACGCGCGCCTCGATCACCTCGGCGACATAGGTATCGTCGTGCACCGCCTCGATCCACGCACGCGGCATCGGATCGCAGCCATGCCATTCGATCGCGTCACCCATGTCGAGCAACAGGTCGCGGACGAGGCCGTTCTTGCCCCAGCGATAGCGGCTGCCCGGCGGGCTTTCGGCGACATAGTGGGGATGGTGGACGACGGGGATCACCCACGGACAGATAAGGTGCGGATGCGCCTCGCAAAAGCGGTGCGCGGCGGATAGGAAGGCGGACATGGACAAGACCACCCTCCCCTATCGCCCCTGTGCCGGCGTCATGCTGCTGAACCGCGACGGACGGGTGTTCGTCGGCCAGCGGCTCGATTCGACGCTGGAGGCGTGGCAGATGCCACAGGGCGGGATCGATCCGGGCGAAGCGCCGATCGACGCGGCGGTGCGCGAGCTGCGCGAGGAAACCGGCGTGGCGGCGGACAAGGTGCGGCTGATCGCGGAAAGCCCCGAAGAGCTGTTCTACGACCTGCCCGACGACATGATCGGCAAGATCTGGAAAGGGAAATGGCGCGGGCAGCGGCAGCGCTGGTTCCTGTTCGCGTTCGAGGGCAACGATGGCGATATCGACATCCAGACGCCCGAGCCGGAATTCCGCGCATGGCGCTGGGCCGACCCCGTCGACCTGCCGACGATGATCGTGCCGTTCAAGAAGGCGCTGTACGAAGCGGTGCTCGCCGGATTTGCGGATCATTTGCATCGGTGAACTGCCCGATCGGCGGGACGAGCCGTTCAGCCGCGGTCCACGCGATCGGCTATAGCGGGCGGTGATGCTCAACCCCGCATTCCTTTTGCCACTCGGCGCTTACTACGCCGAGCCGCCGCCCGAGCCCGATCTGCCGATCGAAATCCGGACGATGCTGGAAGAGGCGATGGCGTCGGGTAACGACAACGACGTCGCGACGATCGTGCGCTATGCCCGCAAGGCTGCGCCGAAACATTCGCAGAAGATCGCCGAACTGGCGTCGCACTACACGTTCGAACGCAGCGAAAAGACCGAGAAGCGGTTGCGTACCGCGTCGTTCGGCGCGCTGGTGAAGGGACGTGCCGAGGTCGGCGGCTGGATCAACAGCGGCAATTCGGACAGTCTGGGTGTGACCGCGGTACTCGACCTGTCGCGTGAGGGATATCGCTGGCGCCACAAGTTGAAGCTGCAGGCGGATTATCAGGAAAACAACAACATCCCGACGCGCGAACATTATCTCGCGGCGTTCGAACCGAACTACAAGGTCGACGACCGACTGTATATCTATGGCGCGGCACAGTTCGAATCGGACAAGTTCTTCGGCTATTACGACCGTTATTCGGCATCAAGCGGCGCGGGCTATACCGTTGTCGCCAAGGGGCCGGTGACGCTCGACCTCGAACTGGGGCCGGCATTTCGCTATACGTCGTTCACCACCGGCACTGCCGAACGCAATCTGGCGGCGCGCGGGTCGGTCGATTTCGACTGGCGGATGACACCCGCGCTGACGCTAAGGCAGGATACCTCGGCCTATTTGCAGGATGCGAACAGCACGGTCACCAGCCTGACCGCGGTCGACGCCAAGCTGCTGGGGCCGCTATCGGCGCGGCTGTCGTACAATATCCAGTTCGAAAGCCGTCCGCCGGTCGGACGGGTCAACGCGGATACTACCGGACGCGCATCGCTGGTGTACGCGTTCTGAGGGGGTAATCCGGTTGCGCATATACGTCACCCCAGCGAAGGCTGGGGTCTCTGACGGCTCTTGTCCCGTGCCATAAACGGGAGATCCCAGCCTTCGCTGGGATGACGTTTGTGGATCGGAGAGCCCGCGCGGATATCGATACCAACCCCAAAACGGTTCCGTTTGATACCATATCCCTCTACAGCAGGGCGATGGACAGGATAGACGGGCACGAACGCCGGACGATCGACAGGATCGACGGCGCGGCCATGCGGTCGCAGGTCGAACGATGGGTGGCGGTGAACAGCGGGACGCGCAACGTCGCGGGGCTGGACACCATGGCCGGATTGCTGGCGGATGCGTTCGCCGCGCTGCCGGGTGAGGTCTCGCTGGTCGATCCCGATCCGGTAGAGACGGTCGATGCCGACGGCACGGTCCGCGCGATCGACCACGGGCGACACCTGCTGGTGCGGGTCCGGCCGGAGGCGCCGGTGCGGATGCTGTTCACCGGGCATATGGACACGGTGTACGGCGAGACCCACGCTTTCCAGGCGATGCGCTACATCGACGCCAATACGCTGAACGGACCCGGCGCGGCCGATATGAAGGGCGGGCTGTCAGTGATGCTCGCCGCGCTGATGGCGGTCGAGGCGGCGGGGATCGGCGATCGCTTCGGCTATGACGTGATGGTAAATTCGGACGAGGAGACGGGGTCGTTCTCCTCCGCGCGGCTGATCGACCGGGTGGCACGGGGGAAGGTAGCGGCATTCACCTACGAACCGGCCCTGCCCGATGGCACGCTGGCGGGCGCGCGGGGCGGCACCGGCAATTTCTCGATCGTCGTCACCGGGCGCAGCGCGCATGCCGGGCGCAATCCGGAGGAAGGGCGCAACGCGATCATCGCCGCCGCCGATATCGCGCTCCGGCTGAGCGCGGCGCGGAGCCCGCGACTGGCGGTCAACCCGGCGCGGATCGATGGCGGCGGGCCGAACAATGTCGTGCCCGATCATGCGGTGCTGCGGGTGAACTTCCGGCCGCATGGACTGGACGAGATCGAGCGGGCGCGGACGCAGATCGATGCGGTTGTGGCGGACGTCGCAGCGACCCATGAGGTCGAGATCGCAGTGCATGGCAGCTTCAACCGCCCGCCCAAGCCGATCGATGCCGGTGCCGCCCAGCTGTTCGCGCTGGTGCAGCAGGTGGGCAGCGACCTGTCGATTCCGATCGCATGGCGCGATACCGGCGGGGTGTGCGACGGCAACAACATCGCCGCGTGCGGCGTGCCGGTGATCGACACGATGGGGGTGCGCGGCGGCGCGATCCATTCGGCGCAGGAATTTATGATCGTCGACAGCTTGGCCGAACGCGCCGGACTGTCGGCACTGGCGATTGCCCGTATCGCGGGTCAGGGGGGATTGTGACGTTTCGAATCCGTGCGGCGCGCGAAAGCGACCTGAAATATCTCTATGAAATGGCGAAGCTGACCGGCGGGGGCTTTACCAACCTGCCCCCCGATCGCAACGCGCTGATGACCCGGCTGGAGCGCAGCGCCGTGGCGTTCAGCCATGAGGAGGACGCGCCGCGCGACGAAGTGTTCGTGCTGGTACTGGAGAATATCGACACCGGCGAGGTGCGCGGTACGTGTCAGGTGTTCACGAAAGTCGGGCAGCGGTGGCCCTTCTACTCCTATCGCGTCGCGACGCTGACCAAGCATAGCGAGGCGCTGGGGCGGACTTTCCGCGCCGACATCCTGAACCTCGTCAACGATCTGGAGGGGTCGAGCGAGGTCGGCGGGCTGTTCCTGCATCCCGGCGAGCGTGCCGGCGGGCTGGGGCTGCTGCTGGCCCGGTCGCGCTATCTGTTCATCGCGCGGCATCGCGGGCGCTTTGCCGATCGGGTGCTGGCGGAATTGCGGGGGATCATTGACGAGGCGGGCGGTTCGCCCTTCTGGGACGGGGTCGCCGGGCGGTTCTTCGGCATGACGTTCCAGGATGCCGACCAGTTCAATGCGATCCACGGCAACCAGTTCATCGCCGACCTGATGCCGCGCCACCCGGTCTATATCGCGATGCTGCCCGAAGCGGCGCGCGGGGTCATCGGCCTGCCCCATCCGACCGGCCGGGCGGCGATGCGGATGCTGGAGAACGAAGGCTTCGCCTATGAGAATTACGTCGACATCTTTGACGGCGGCCCGACGATGACCGCGCGGACCGACCAGATCGCGACGGTGCGCGACCAGCGCGAGCGGCAGGTGGTGGCGATCGGCGAAGGCGGCACACCGTCGCTGCTGGCGACCGGGCGGCTGGCCGAGTTCCGCGCGTGTATGGGCGAAGTGACGGTGCGCGACGATGGGATCGTGATTGACGCGGAGGCGGCACGCGCGTTGGACGTCGCGGTCGGCGATACGGTGTCGCAGGTGGGACGATGAGCGTGCGCGAGATCAATTTCGACGGGATCATCGGTCCCAGCCATAATTATGCGGGGCTGAGCCACGGCAACCTCGCGGCGACGCGCAATGCGGGCGGGACGTCGCGCCCGCGCGCGGCGGCGTTGCAGGGGATCGCCAAGATGCGCGCGAACCTCGCGCTGGGGCTGACACAGGGCATCCTGTTGCCGCATCCGCGCCCGGACCATGGTTGGATGAACCGGCTGCACTGTGGGTATGGGGAGGCATCGCCGACATTGCAGGCACAGGCGCTGTCGGCATCGGCGATGTGGGCGGCCAATGCCGCGACCGTCTCCCCTGCCGCCGATTGCGGTGACGGGCGCTGCCACCTGACCGTCGCGAACCTCGTAACGATGCCGCATCGCAGCCACGAATGGCCGGCGACACTGAAACAGCTCGAACTGGCCTTTGCCGATCCGGCGTTTGTGGTGCATGGCCCCGTCCCCGCCCCGTTCGGGGACGAGGGCGCCGCCAACCATATGCGGCTATGCGAGACGCACGGCACGGCCGGCGTCGAAGTGTTCGTCTATGGCGTGGCCGGTGGCCCCTTCCCCGCCCGGCAGCATCCGGAGGCCAGCGCGACGATCGCGCGCGGGCATGGCCTCGATACGGCGCGGACGCTGTTTGTGCGGCAGTCGGACGCGGCGATCGCGGCCGGCGCGTTCCATAATGACGTGGTGACGGTCGCCAACGAACGCGTGCTGTTCGCGCATGAACTGGCGTTCCACGACCGCGACGGCTTCTTCGCCGACCTGCGCCGGGCGATGCCATCGGTCGAGATCGTCGAGGTACCGGCCGACCGCGTCAGCCTTGCCGATGCGATCGCCTCCTATCTGTTCAATGCGCAGCTGGTGACGTTGCCCGACGGCGGCGGCGGCATGGCGCTGATCCTGCCCGCCGAAGCGCGCGAGAATGCGCGCGTGTGGGAGTGGTTGCAGGAGATGGTCGCCGGCAACGGGCCGATCCGGCGGCTGGAGGTGGTCGATGTACGCGAATCGATGGCCAATGGCGGCGGGCCGGCTTGCCTGCGCCTGCGGGTCGTGGCCGATCCGGCGACGATCGATCCCCGCTTCCTGGTCGACGATGCGAAGCTCGACCGGATCGCAGCAGTGGTCGAGGCGCATTGGCCCAAGCAGATTGCGCCGTCCGATATCGGCGATGCGGCGCTGATCGAGCGGATCGAGGCGGCGCGGCGGGCGCTGCTCGAGGCGCTCGACCTTGTCGGGTTAATTGACACTTAACCACGATCCGTGCGGCAGGAACCGCTGAAAACCGCCAATGGTACGTAATTTGCGTCATTTGGCATATGCTGACCCGGCTCAAAAACCTGTTCACGATCAAGTCGAAGTTCGAGGCGTACCTGGTCATCTATGGCCTGGGCGTCGGCGCGGTCGAACGCGGCTTTCATTACATGGCGCAATATCCCGGTATCGGCGGCAAGCTGTTGTTCGCGGTCTGCCCGATCGCGGTGTTCATGGCGGGGACGCGCATCCTCGACTCCATCGACGCGGAGCGCCGGGAGCGCTAGGGCGACCCATGCCTCGCGAAATTACCGCCTATTCGAACCCGATGGTGAAGGCCGCGCGCAACCTGCGTGAAAAACGCCATCGCCGCGATCAGCGCCGTTTCCTTGCCGAAGGATTGCGCATCCTGACCGAAGCGCGCGAGGCCGGTTGGCTGCCCGCCGAACTCTATTTCGCGAGCGACGCGCCGCATCCGCTGCTCGAGACGCTGATCGACGAGACCGAAGCGTCGGGCGGCATCGCCATCGCGACGACGGTCGACATCCTGTCCAAGCTGTCCGGCAAGGACAATCCGGGGTCGGTCGTCGGGGTCTATGACGAATTTTCGACCGAACTGGCGCAGATCGATCGGCGCAACGCGTCGCTGTGGCTGGTCGCCGAACGACTGCGCGATCCGGGCAATCTCGGCACGATATTGCGCACAGCCGACGCGACTGGGGCGGGCGGGCTGATCCTGATCGACGAGTGCGTCGACCCGTTTTCGGTCGAAGCGGTGCGGGCGAGCATGGGCGCGATCTTCACCGTTGCCGTGGCGCGCGCGGATTGGGCGACGTTCGAGGGCTGGCTGCGGGGTGGGCCGGGGACGCTGGTGGGGTTGAGCCTCGACACCGAGCAGGATTACCGCGCGGCGAGCTATCCCGATCCGACCTTCCTGCTGACCGGGAACGAGGCGCAGGGAATGCCCGACCATATGGCGGCGGCCTGCGACCTGCTGGTCAAGATTCCGATGCTGGGCAAGGCCGACAGTTTGAACGCGGCGGTGGCGACGGCGGTGATGGCGTACACCGTGCTGGGGCAGCACCGCCCCTGAACCTTCGCTGGCCTCGGGCATTGGGGCGGCATGCACCGACCCACTTTCGCCGCCCTGCCCGCCGCCGAACTGGATGCGCTGGAGCGTCCGAGTATCGTCCTGTTCGGGGCGAGCGAGGCGACGCCCTATAACGATGGCGAACCGAGCCATTCGGCCGATGCGCCCGCGGCGATCCGGGCGGCGTCGCTGGGGTTTGCGCGGCAATTGTCGCAGCTCGATTTCGATCTGGGGTTCACGCCCTTTCCCGATCCCGACGATGCCCGCGGCGTCGTCGATATCGGCGATATCGACACCCGGCCGGAAGATGCAGCGGGCAATCGTGCGCGGATCGAGGCGGCGACGCGCGCGGTGCTGGCAGCCGGCGCGGTGCCGATCGTCCTGGGCGGGGACGATTCGGTGCCGATCCCGTTTGCGGCGGGGTTCGAGGGGCGCGGGCCGCTGACCGTCGTGCAGATCGACGCGCATGTCGATTGGGGCGACGATATCCGCGGCGAGCCGCTGGGATACGGATCGCCGATGCGGCGGTTGGCGGAGATGCCGCAGGTCACCGGCATGGTGCAGGTAGGCGTCCGGGGCTTGGGCAGCGGTGGTGCGTGGCAGATCGAGGATGCGCGCGACTGGGGCAGCCGGATCGTCACCGCCTATGACCTGATCCGCAGCGGGATCGATGCGGCGATCGATGCGGTGCCGGCGGGCGGTCGCTATCTGGTGTCGATCGACTGCGACGGGATCGACCCGGCGGCGTTCCCGGCGGTCGCGATGCCGACGCCGGGCGGGTTGCGGTATGAGGAGGTCGTGGTGTTGCTGCACGCGCTGGCCGAGAAGGGCGAGATCGCCGGGCTGGTGCTCGCGGAATATGTGCCGGCGCGGGATGATCCGCAGCGACTGTGTGCGGGGATGGCGGCGCGGATCGTGGCGGTGGCGATGGGGTTGGTGCTGGGGGATAGCGGGCGGGCGGTGGTGCGGCCGAAGAAATAGGCCGTAAACTCGTCTCAACCCTTGCCCACGGTCAGTAAAGCTGGCCGCAGTCGTACCCCCCCGCAGGCGGGGGACCAGGATTTTTATGCCCAACCGGTTGTTCTGCTTGGCTCTGGCCCCCCGCCTGCGCGGGGGTATATCCGGGGTTGGGGGCGGCAGGTACAATTACGATAAGAGTGGATAATTACTCCGCCGCCGCTTCCTCCGCGTCGGACCGATCCTCGACCGCTTCCTCGGCAGCGGCGATCGCGACGGCCAGCTTGGTCAGCGGGCGCGGTGACTGTTCGACCACCGGCAGCGGGTCGATCGACTTGCCGCCGGTGTCGATGTTGAGCGTCTCGAACCGCTTGGCCGAGGTCATCACCTGCGATTCGAGGCTACCGACGAAGGCGTTGTAGGCGGTGTTGGCACCTTCGAGGTTCTTGCCGAGCTTGGCGACATGATCGCCCATCTTGGCCAGACGCGCGTGGAGTTCGCGGCCCAATTGGCCGATCTGTCGTGCTTCGCCGGCCAGCTTTTCCTGCCGCCACACCGCCGCGACGGTGCGGGCGATGGCGATCAGGTTGGTCGGCGTCGCGATCAGCACGCGGCGGTCGAAGGCATAGTCCCACAGGTCCGGCGCATGTTCGAGCGCGGCGGCGAGGAAATGTTCGCCCGGCACGAACATGACGACGTAATCGGGCGTATCCTCGAACTGCGACTGGTAGCTCTTGGCGCCGAGCGCGTTCACGTGGTTCTTCATCGACGCGACGTGCGCGGTCATGAACGCGGCGCGCTCGACCTCGTCAACCGCACCGTGCGCGTCCTGATAGGCGTTGAGCGATACCTTGGCGTCGATGACGAGGCTCTTGCCGCCGGGCACTTTGACGATCGCGTCGGGGCGCAGCCGGCCTTCGCCATGGTCGACCGACACCTCCATCTGGAAATCGGTATGTTCGGCAAGGCCGCAGGTTTCGAGCACGTTGCGCAGCTGCTGTTCGCCCCAGCGGCCGCGTGCCTTGGGGGCGGAACGCAGCGCGTTGACCAGCTTGGCCGCTTCGCTCTTCACCGATTCCTGGCCGATGCGCATCGCGTCCATCAGGCCCTTCAGTGTGCCGTACGCTTCCTGCCGCTCGCCCTCGACCTTGGTCATGCTGGCTTCGTAGCGCTTCAGCGTCGCCTCTACGGGAGCGAGCAGCGCCTTCAGCTTCATTTCGTTGGTGTCGCCGGCCTGCGCGAAGCGTTCGTTGGCGCGTTGCAGGAACGCCTTCTGCGCGCCATCGAGCATGATCTGCGCGGTTTCGCGGAACTGCCCGGCCATCGCCTCGCGCGCATCCTTGAACTCGGTCAGTCGTTCCTCGAACGCGGCGGCATTGGCCTTGAGCGCGGCATGGTCGAGCAGCAGCGCATCGCGGTCACCGCGGATTTCTGCCAGTTCCTCGCGTAGCACAGGCACTTCCTTGGCGCGTTCGGTGGCCAAGGCCAAATCGGCGATCGCCTGCTTGAAATCGTCCTCGCGGCTGTCGCGCTCCTCGCGCAGCGACTGGACCTGCCGGCTGCCCATCAGCCAGCCGATCGCCAGCCCCGCGAGCAGGACGGCGGCGACGATGACGATGACGAGCGGGTCCATGCGATACTCCGGAAGGAACGGAGTGGGAACCTACCCGCGGGTCGTTCGGGGGACAAGGCGGCGGGGGTTCGGTTCGTCGCGTTGCGGCGACGAGTGCGCGGGATGCCCTTGTCGCCAGCCCCGCCAAGGAGCGTCACCCCAGCGCAGGCTGGGGTCTCTCGCGGTTGGGGTACCGTGCTCTCACCGGGAAACCCCAGCCTGCGCTGGGGTGACGGTTGCGGCTAAGGAGCAGCTCTACGCCGCCTTACGCGCCTTGTTCAGTTTCTTGATGACCATGTCGCGCTTCAGACGCGACAGATGGTCGATGAACAGAACGCCGTTCAAATGATCCATCTCGTGCTGGAGACAGGTCGCCATCAGCCCGTCGAGCCATTCGTCATGGCTTTTGCCCTGCTCGTCGAGCCATGTCACGCGGCAGCGTTCGGGGCGGACGACGTCGGCATATTGCTCGGGGATCGACAGGCAGCCTTCCTGATAGGACGACAGCTCTTCCGACACTTCCTCGATCACCGGATTGACGAAGGCGTGCGGCGCCTTGACCGGCTTGCCCTCTTCATCCTCTTCGTCCTGCAGGTCGATGACCAGCACGCGCTTGGGCACGGCGACCTGGATCGCGGCGAGGCCGATGCCGGGGGCGTCGTACATCGTCTCGAACATGTCGGCGATGAGCGTCTTGACCTCGTCGGTTACGTCCTCGACGGGTTCGGAGACGAGGCGGAGGCGGGGGTCGGGAATTTCGATGATCGGAAGAATGGCCATAACGGCTGGGTAGGTAGCATATTTTCCGCGGTCAAGCGACGGGGCGTCGTGCCCGCAGCGCCTGTGCCAGCGTCCCTTCGTCGAGATAGTCGAGCTCGCCGCCGACCGGCAGGCCGTGGGCGAGCTGGGTCAGGCGGACCGGATATTTCTCGATCCGCTCGGCGATGTAATGCGCCGTCGTCTGCCCCTCCAGCGTAGCGTTCATCGCCAGCACGACCTCGTCGATGCCGCCCGCCGCGACGCGGGCGACGAGCGAATCGATCGCAAGGTCGTCGGGGCGTACCCCCTCCAGCGCCGACAGGCGCCCGCCCAGCACATGGAAGCGGCCGGGGAACAGCCGCGCGCGGTCGAGCGCCCACAGATCGGCGACCTCCTCGACCACGCACAGTGCGCGGTCGTCGCGGCGGGCATCGGTGCAGATGGCGCAAGGGTCAGTGGTGTCGACATTGCCACAGGTCGAACAGGTCGCCAGCGTCCGCGCTACGCGGTCGAGCGCGATCAGCAGCGGGTCGAGCGCCGCCTCGCGCTTCTTGACCAGATGCAGCACCGCCCTCCGTGCCGAACGGGGGCCGAGACCGGGAAGGCGGGAGAGCGCCTGGGTCAGCGCGTCGATTTCGGGAGAGGCCATCGCCGCCTAAGATAGGGGGTTGCACGGGCGGACGCTACGGTGTCGAGAGGGGCCATGCGGATCATCTTCATGGGCACGCCCGACTTTGCGGTGCTGATCTTACAGGCGTTGGTCGATGCAGGGCATGACGTCGTCGCGGCGTACAGCCAACCCCCGCGCCGGGCCGGGCGGGGCAAGGCGCTGACCTCCTCCCCCGTCCACCGGCTGGCCGAGTCTCTGGGGATCGAAGTGCGCACGCCGGAGCGGCTACGCCACCCCGTCGTGCAGGCGGACTTCGCCGCGCTGGACGCCGACGTCGCCGTGGTCGCCGCTTACGGGTTGCTGTTGCCGCAGGTGGTGCTGGATGCGCCACGGCTCGGGTGCCTGAACGTCCACGGATCGCTGTTGCCGCGCTGGCGCGGGGCGGCGCCGATTCAGCGCGCGATTCTCGCCGGCGATGAAGAGACCGGCGTCGGCATCATGCAGATGGCGGCGGGGATGGATACCGGGCCGGTACGGCTGGAGGGACGGACGCCGGTCGCCGGCAAGACCGCGGGCGAACTGGCCGGGGAATTGAGCGCGATGGGCGCGCGGTTGATGCTGGAGGTACTGGCCGACCCCGACGCCTACCCGCCGGTCGCGCAGGCGAGCGAGGGCATGACCCATGCCGCCAAGATCGACAAGGCCGAGGCGCGGCTGCGCTTCGACGGCAGCGCGGTGCAGGCCGAGCGGCAGGTGCGCGCGTTCAATCCGGCGCCGGGGGCGTTTTTCGAACTGAATGGCGAGCGGGTGCGGGTGCTGGCGGCGGAAGTCGTGGACGGTGCGGGCACGCCGGGCGTCACGATCGACGATGCGCTGACGATTGCCTGTGCCGAAGGCGCGTTGCGGCCGACCTTGGTTCAGCGCGCCGGGCGCGGGGCGATGACGCCGCGCGAACTGCTGCGCGGCTTCGCGATTCCGGCCGGCACCCGCGTCGCATGACCCGCTTCGCTTTGACCGTCGAATATGACGGTCGGCCGTTCGTAGGGTGGCAGCGCCAGTCCGAAGGGGCGAGCGTGCAGGGTTCGATCGAACGCGCACTGTTCGAGGTTACCGGCGAAACCGCCGCGGTCCACGCCGCCGGCCGGACCGATGCCGGAGTCCATGCCACGGCGATGCGGGCGCATGTCGATGTCGCGAAGCGAATAGCCCCGTTCCGGTTGATGGAGGCGCTGAACGCCCGGCTGCGGCCCGATCCGGTCGCGATCCTCGATTGTGTCGAGGTGGCGGACGACTGGCATGCGCGCTTCTCGTGCGTGCAACGGGCCTATGTCTATCGCATCGTCTGTCGCCGGGCGCCGTTGACCCACGCGCTGGGGCTGGCATGGCGGGTGCCGCAGGAACTGGATACGGTTGCGATGGCCGCGGCAGCGGCGCGACTGGTCGGGCGGCACGACTTCACGACGTTTCGCTCGGCGCATTGTCAGGCGGACAGCCCACTGCGGACGCTCGACTGGCTGGAGGTGGTGGCACAGGGCGAGCAAATCGCGATCCATGCCGCTGCGCGGTCGTTCCTGCACCATCAGGTGCGGTCGATGGTCGGCTGCCTCGCTATGGTCGGACAGGGCAAGCGGACGCCCGACGATCTGGCGGATATCCTCGCTGCGCGCGACCGGGCGGCGCTGTGGCTGAATGCGCCACCCGACGGATTGTTCTTCGCCGGCGCGGAGTATCCTGATGAGAAACACTCTGCACCCGTCCTGCCCCAAACCGTCACCCGAGCATAGACTGGGGTCTCCGACGGCTCCGGCGCTACTCCATCACCGGGAGATCCCAGCCTTCACTGGGAGGACGTACGCTGCCTATCGCACCAGCCGCGCCACTAGTTCGACATGGGTCGACCAGCGGAATTGCCCGACCGGCCGGACCCAGTCGATGCGGTATCCGCCTTGCACCAATGTCTTAGCATCGCGCGCGAAGCTGCTGGGATTGCAAGAAACATAGGCGATCACCGGCACCTTCGCCTCGGCCAGCGCCGCCGCCTGTTCACGAGCGCCTGCGCGCGGCGGGTCGAGGATCACGGCGTCGAACCGGTCTAGTTCAGCGGCGGTCAGCGGGCGGCGGAACAGGTCGCGATGGTCCGCGACGACCGGGCGTCCGACCCGCGCCGCGGCGAGTTTCAGCGCCATGATCGCTTCGCGCCCCGCCTCCCCGGCATAGGTCCGCGTTCTCGTCCCACGCGACAGGGTGAAGGTACCGAGCCCGGCGAACAGGTCGGCGACGATCCCCGCCCCGGCGACGGCTTCGTCGACCGCCGCGATCAGCGCCGCTTCGCCGTCGCCGGTCGCCTGCAGGAAGCTGCCGGGCGGGAACGGCACGGGCACGCCGCCCAGCGTCACCGTCACCGGTTCGGGCTCCCAACGAGCCTCCGCACCCATGCCGTCGTCGATCGACAGGCGGGCGAGGCGCTGATCCTGTGCGAAGGTCGTTAGCGCTTCGGCGGCGGCAAGGCCTTCGGCCATCTGGCCGATCAGCAGGACGTCGACGCCCTGATCGACGCGCGCGAGGTGGATATCAGCGCGGGTACGGTCCTTGAGCGCGGTCGCCAGCAACCAGCGCAGCGGCGCGACCGCGGCGAACAGCTCGGGCAGCAGGACATGGCACTCGCGCAGATCGACGATGCGGTGGCTGCCGCTTTCGGTGAAACCCAGCGTCACCTGCTTGCCGCGGCGGTCGGCGTGGAGCGTCGCGCGGCGGCGGGTCTGCGGCGCGGACAGGATCGCCGGGCGGACGGGGGCGTCGAGCGACTGCGACGCCAGCGCGCCGCGCACGCGGTCGGCGACGAAATCGGCTTCGCTCGACAGGTCGAGATGTTGGAGCCGACACCCGCCACATTCCGGAAAATGGCGACACGGCGGTTCGGCATGATGCGGGCCGTAATCGATCGATCCGTCGGGCAGCAGACGGTCGCCCGGCGCGGCGAGCGGGACATGGACGCCATCGCCGGTTACGCCTTCGCCCCGCGCCGCCACGCGGACGATCACGTCTTCGTCGCTCAACGACATTCGGCGACCGCCTGTCCAAGGTGATCGCTCAGGGCATCGGCGACGAATGCCGCGCCGGCCAGCTGCGCGGCACGGCCGTGCAGCCATACCGCCTGCGCCGCGGCATCGGCGCCGCCGGGACGCAGACGTGCGGCGAGGATGCCGGCCAGCACGTCGCCGGTGCCGGCGGTCGAGAGCCATGACGATGCGTGGGGGGCAACGGTGACGGTGCCGTCGGGGGAAGCGATCACGGTATCGGGGCCTTTGTGAACGATGGTGGCGCGCGCCTGTAGCGCAGCTTGCACCGTGCGGTCGATCTTGTTGCCATCGCCCTTGCCGAACATACGGGTGAACTCGCCGCCATGGGGGGTGAGCCAGGTCGGCGCGCTGCGGGCGGCGATACGCGCGATGCCGGCCGGGCCGAGCAGCGAGAGCGCGTCGCCATCGATGACGAGCGGCGCTGTGCACGCAAGGGCTGCATCGACTTTGGCGATCGCGGTATCGTCACGGCCGAGGCCGGGACCGACCAGCACCGCCGCCAGTCGTTCGTCGGCCAGATCGTCGAGCGGGCGGTGGACGAGCGCGTCGGGGCCGCCCTGCCCCCTGTCACCGGCCAGCACGACATAGCCCGCACCGGCCGACAGCGCGGCACGCGCGGCGAGGCGGGTGGCGCCGGTCATGGCGCCGGACAGAACCGTGACGAGGCCGCGGGTGTATTTGTGGGCGTCACGGGCGGGAGCGTCGATGCACGGGCGGGCGATCGTGCGCGGCGTTTGGGGCAGGGTCAGGTCGAGGTCGGCGAGCAGGACATGGCCGCAGCGTGCCACCGTATCGCCGACGACATGCGCGGGCTTGAGTGCACCCAGCGCGATCGTCAGGTCGGCGCGGCCACCGCCTCCGAACTCGTGGACCGCGTCGCTGTCGACCCCGCTTGGTACGTCGATCGCGATGGTGAACGCGTCGCGCGACAGATGGGAGAGACGATCGGCGATGACCGAGTCGAGTGCGCGCGACAGACCGATGCCGAACAGGCCGTCGACAAGGATCGGGCGAGGCTCAGCGTCGTTCATCTGATCCACCGGCCCCGGCCAAGCGGCGCGCATTCGGGCGGCAACCCCCTCAGCCCGGCCAGGCAGCGCAGCCACCCTGACGTCCATTCGCCATTCGTGCAGAAGCCGTGCGACAACAAAGGCATCGCCGCCATTATTACCGGGGCCTGCCAACACCAGTATCGGTCGACCAAAGGCAATGCGGCGCACCTCTCGCGCCACTGCCAGCCCTGCGCGTTCCATCAGCGCGCCCTGATCCACTCCACCCGCGAAAGCGGCGGTCTCCGCTGCCCGCATCTGCTCGGCGCGAAGGATCAGTGCGCCGCCGGGAAAGATCATCGCGCGACGGGACCGACCGTCGCGGGCAGGCGATAGCGCGCGCCGCCGATCGCAACCTCGATCCGGTTGTCACCGATCACGGTGACTTTTGCCGCTTCCGATCCGTCGGCGGCGACCACGCCGCGACCGTCGCGGGTGATGCGCAGCCGGTGGAAACCGCCATTCGGCTGGCGCAGGGTCAGGATGGTTTCGTCGCCATCGGCGGTGCGTTCGATGGTGCAGTCGGCGGCAAAGGGTGCCGCCGCGTCGGACGCACATTCGATCCGGCCGGCATCATCGGCCGCGGCGCGCTGCTCTGCCTCGACATTGGTGAGGACGGTCGGGTCGGGCTTCGGATCGCACCCGGCGAGCAGCAGGGGGAGGAGGAGCAGGCGTTTATCGAATCCGGTCATAGGCGATCGATACCACAGGTGGTCGCGCGCCGTATCGCTGTTGGCGACCGCGGCTCTCCCAACTGGAAACGCCGTACCCCGGCAAAAGCCGGGGTACGCTCAGGCGTGGCAACCAGCCCTCAAATATCGGCGTAGACGTGCCGCTCCGCCTTGGCGCCGGGATGCGTCACCGCACCCTGATACGCCGGGCCGACCGTCTGCGAATAGCGCCACAGCGCCCCCGCCTGATAGTCGTTGACCCGCGGCTGCCACTTCGCGCGGCGGTCCGCCAGTACGCCCGGGGCGACGTCGAGGTCGATCGTGCCGGCATCGGCGTCGATGGTGATGATGTCGCCATCCTCGACCAGCGCGATCGGGCCGCCTTCGGCCGCTTCGGGACCGACATGGCCGATGCAGAAGCCGCGCGTGCCGCCCGAGAACCGGCCGTCGGTGATCAGCGCGACGGTCTCGCCCATGCCAAGGCCATAGAGCGCGGCGGTGGTCGACAGCATCTCCCGCATGCCCGGACCGCCCTTGGGCCCTTCGTAGCGGATGACGAGGACGGTGCCGTCCTTGATCTCGCGCTTCTCGACCGCGGCGAAGGCGTCTTCCTCGCAATCGAACACGCGGGCGGTGCCGGTGAACTGCAGGCGCTTCATACCCGCGACCTTCACGATCGCGCCGTCGGGGGCAAGCGTGCCGCGCAGGCCGACGACGCCGCCGGTCGGGGTGATCGGCGTCTTGACGTCGTAGATGACCTTCTGGTCAGGATTCCACGTCACCTCGTCGATATTCTCGCCCAGCGTCTTGCCGGTGACCGTCATGCAACTGCCGTCGAGCAGATCGTTGGCAAGCATCGTCTTCATCAGCATGTAGACGCCGCCGGCCTCGTACATATCCTTGGCGACATACTTGCCGCCGGGCTTGAGGTCCGCAACGTAAGGCGTTGATTTAAAAGCTTCCGCCACATCGAACAGGTCGAAGTCGATCCCCGCCTCGTTCGCCATCGACGGCAGATGCAGCGCGGCGTTGGTCGAGCCGCCGGTCGCCGCCACGACACGCGCGGCGTTGATGAACGCGGCGCGGGTGGCGATATCGCGCGGGCGAAGGTTCAGGCGGACCAGCTCCATCACCTGCTTGCCGGCGGCGATCGCGATCTCCTCGCGACTGCAATAGGGCGCGGGCACCATGTTCGAATTGGGCAGCGACAGGCCGATCGCCTCACCGACGCACGCCATGGTATTGGCAGTGAACTGACCCCCGCACGCGCCATGGCCCGGACAGGCGACCTTTTCCAGCGCGGTGAGATCGTGGAGCGGACAAGTGCCGGCGGCATAGCGGCCGACCGCCTCGAACACGTCGACGACGGTCACGTCGCGATCCTCGAACCGGCCGGGCAGGATCGACCCGCCATAGACGAAAATCGACGGCACGTTCAGTCGCAGCATCGCCATCATCATGCCCGGCAGCGACTTGTCGCACCCGGCAAAGCCGACCAGCGCGTCGTAGCAATGGCCGCGGACCGACAGTTCGACCGAATCAGCGATGACCTCTCGGCTGACCAGCGAGGACTTCATCCCCTGATGGCCCATGGCGATGCCGTCGGTGACGGTGATGGTGTTGAACCGGCGCGGCATGCCGCCGCCCGCCACCACGCCTTCGCGAGCGGCATCCGCCTGAAAATCGAGCGTCGTGTTGCACGGCGCGCTGTCATTGCCGGCCGACGCCAGCGCCACGAACGGCTTGGCGATATCCTCTTCGGCGATGCCCATCGCGTAATAATAGGAGCGATGCGGCGCGCGTTCGGGGCCGACGGACACGTGGCGGCTGGGCAGCCGCGATTTGTCGAAAGTCTGGGTCATGGCGACAGCCTATTGCGCAGAGGATGCTTCCAACGCAAGTCCGTTGCGCACGGTGGCAATCGTTGACGTCAATATGCCGCACCACTCCGCCACGCCGGCGGGTTCGGCGATCAGGTCGTTGCGGATTTCAATCGAAAGCGACGCGATGCCCTGCCCCTCGGCGTGGCGGTTAAGCGTGGCGTTGAGGATGCGGCCCGAATAAGGTTCTTGATCGCCCGTCACAATCCCTTGCCCACGCAGGTGATCGATGGCGAGGCGGGCGGCGCGGTCGTCGCGGCCGTAGAGGACGCCTGCCTTCCATGGGCGCGGTTCGCCACCGGTTTCGAGTTGCGGCGTGAAACTGTGGATCGCAACGATCAATCGCGGACGGTCACGGCGGACCTGCGCGCGGATCGCGGCGTGATAGGGCGCATGGAAGCGGGCGATGCGATCCGCCCGGTCGGCCCCAATATTGGCGGGAATGGCGTGGCCGTCGGATATTTCGGGGATCAGGCCGGGATGGTCGCTCTGGCGATGCAGGTCGATCACCAGCCGCGATATGGTGCCAAGGATCGCGGGGGCGTCGAGCGCGGCGGACAAGGCGCGAGTCAGCGGCCCCGCACCGATATCGACGCCGACGTGCAGCGATAGGAGCTGCGGCGGAATCGCGACGTCGCCGGGCACCCAGGCTGAGGCATGGTCGCACAATAGCAGCAAGGCCGTGTCGCGGCCGGAGAGATGTTCGGTCATCGGAACACCGGCGCGCGACGTTCGCGGAAAGCGGCGAGCCCTTCCTGCAGCTCGGCGCCACCGAACGCGGCGTCGAACCGAGCCTCACCACTGGCTACGCCGTCGACCGCCTGTTTCAGTCCGCGGACCGCTTGGGCAGCGTTGGCGGCGATGCGCTCCGCCAGCGCCTGCACCGCCGTCAACGGGTCGCTGCTGCGCTGTTGCACCAGCCCGATCGCCAGCGCGGCATCGGCATCGATCGCGTCGCCGCTGTACAGCAGCCGCGCGGCATGCCCCCGCCCGACTGCGGCGACCAGCCGAGCGACGTCGGCCGGTGGATAGAGGATGCCGAGCCGCGCGGGTGGCACTGCGAAGCGCGCACCGTCACCGGCAATGGCAATATCGCAGGCGAGCATCAGCGCCACGCCCGCCCCGAAACACCCGCCATCGACCGCGGCAATGACCGGCATCGGTAGCGCGGCGATCCCCTCGATCGCGGCGGACAGCTGTTCGCGAAACGCGGTGCGGCGCGCGGGGTCGCGTTGCAGTTCGCCAAATTCGGCGATGTCGGCCCCGGCGGAAAAGATGCCCGGTTCGCGCGAAGCAAGGATGACCGCGCGGGCGTCGGAGGCGGCGAGGTCGGCGACTCGCTCTACCAGGGTACGCCAGCCACTCGTCGGCAGGGCGTTGCGCGCCGCCCCCCGGGCCAGCCACAGCGTGGCGATATCGCCGTCCATGGTGCAGTCGATCATAGGGGGTAAGTGGGCGGCGTCCGAAGAGACCGCCCACGGACGATCCGCTCCCGGCGTACGATCCGCTTGTGTTTCCCTACAAGGACCGTGCCATGCGTCATGTCCAGCGGATGCCGCCCCGCCCTGTTCCGCTTCGGGACGACCGCCTGTCACGCGAGTTCCGTTTCGAGACACCACCAGCCTAGCTGGGCTGCACCGATTGTGGCAGCGGCAGTGGCGCGGTCCTCGACCCGGTCGAACAGCGCGAAGCAGGTCGCGCCCGACCCCGACATGCGCGCCAGCGTCACGCCTTCGGCCGCAGCCAGCAACGCCAGCACCGCGTCGATTTCCGGGGCCAATGCCCGTGCCGGCGGTTCGAGGTCGTTACGCCCCGCGAGCGCGATCGCCAGCGCATCGCCCTGCGGCAACGGACCGCGATCGATCCGGTCCCATGCGGCGAAGACCGCGGCGGTCGACACGCCGACGCCGGGATTGACCAGCAGCACCGGCAGGTCAGGCGCATCGATCGGCGTCAGCCGCTCGCCGCGCCCGCGCCCGATCATCGTGCGGCCGGCGAGGCAGGCGGGAACGTCCGAACCCAGCCCCGCGGCGATATCGAACAGCGCCGGATCGTCGAGCGGCACGCCGGACAGCTTCGCCATCCCGCGCAGCGTCGCGGCGGCGTCGGCCGATCCGCCGCCGATCCCCGACGCGACCGGCAGATGCTTGTCGAGCACGATCGACAATGGCTCGCCCGGTCCGAAGCTGCTGCGAAACGCATCGCGGGCACGGGTGACCAGATTGTCGCCCTCCCCGCCCAGGCCCCCGGCGAACGGCCCGATAATGGCAAAGCCGTCACGCTCCGCCGGAGTCAGCCGCACCGTGTCGCCGTCGCGGACGAAGGCGAACAGCGTCTCCAGTTCGTGATAGCCATCGTCGCGCCGCGCACGGACGTGCAGCGCGAGGTTGAGCTTGGCGGGGGCGGGTTCGACGATCATCGCGGTCAGCGATGCGACGAAGCGGGCCCGTTCGCAAGCTTGCTCGCCAAACGCTGCGCATCGGCGCCGTCCGCTGCGACTGACGCTGCCGCCCAGGCATAGCGTGCCTCGACCCGGCGACCGGTCGCCCAATATACGTCGCCGAGATGCTCGTTGATCTCCACATCATCGGGTGCCTGCCGCACCGCGCCCTCTATCAGGGGCAGCGCGGCGGTCAAATTGCCGGCACGATAGCGCGCCCAGCCGAGCGAATCGGCGATCGCCGGGTCCTTCGGTGCCAGCGCATGGGCGCGTTCGAGCATGCGCGTCGCCTCCACGACATTCTCGCCATGGTCGACCTGCGCATAGCCCAGATAGTTGAGCGCGACCGGCTCCTGCGGGGCCAGTTCGACCGCGCGGCGCAGCATCGGCAGCGCGCCCGTCCAGTCGCCCGACTGGTCGAGCGCCGCGCCGCGTTGCAGGTACAGCGTCCAGTCCGCCCCCTGCCCCGCCTGCGCCAGCGCACGGGAATAGGTCTGCGCGGCCGCGGCCGCCTCCCCGGTTTCGAGCTGGAGGTCGGCATAGCGGCGCAGCGTCGCAGTCGTCGCGCCGGGGCTTTCGGCCTGGATGCGGGCCAGCGCCAGCGCGCCGGGCACGTCGCCGGACCGCTGGAGGATGACGATGCCGAGCGCATTGGCGCTCCCCGCGAACGGATCGCCCGCCGGGACCGCTGCCAGCGTCGCCTTCGCCTCGGCGATCGCATCGTCACGGGCGAGCGCGTCGGCCAGCGCGATGCGGGCACGGGCGTAATCCGGGTCGAGCAGCAGTGCCGAGCGGGCAAGCATGATCGCGAGCGATTCGGTGCCCTCCGCCGACAGGTCGCCGGCCATGCGCGCGAACAGGCGAGACACGCCGAACCGGGCGTCGCCCTTGCTGCCGCGACCCAGTGTCTCGGCGGCGCGGCTGAGCACCGGATCGTCGCCCGCCAGCAGTGCGCGCGCGGTATCGCGCTGTCCGGCGCGGGCGAGCAGTTGCGCCGCGTTCAGCCGGAAATCGGCGTCGCCCCCGGTCGCGGTCAGCAGGCTGCGGGTGGCGGCAATGCCCTCGCTCGTCTGTCCGGTCGCCAGCAGGCGCAGCGCAGCATTTTCGGCGGCATAGCGGCGCGGGATCGGACCACCATCGACCGCGACCGGCGGCGCGGGCAGATCGACCCAGCTCGCGAGCGACGGTCCCAGAAAACCGAGCGGTGATTCCGCCAGCCGACCAAGCGCCGTGCGTTGCGCCGCCGTATCGCGTGCGATCACCGCGTCGCTGAACGCGAGAATGTCGAGATCGGGCGGCGCCACGTCGGCGGCGCGCAGGACCGCGCCGGCCCGCCTTGCGAGCGGCAGGTCGCCACTGGCCAGTGCCTGCCGCAGCGCGCGCACCGCGATGACGGGATCGTTCGGCTGCGCTGCCAGCGCCTCGGCATAGCCCTGCGCGGCCACGGTAACGGCGCCATCGGCATCGGCGGCGCGGGCACGGACATAGGCGGCAAGCGGGGTGGTTGCCGCCGACGCCGGTGCGGCCACCAGCGTCGCCACGATCAATCCCAGGCTACATATTCGGATAATTCGGTCCTCCGCCGCCTTCCGGCACGACCCAGTTGATGTTCTGCGTCGGGTCCTTGATGTCGCACGTCTTGCAGTGGACGCAGTTCTGGGCGTTGATGACGAATTTCGGGCTATCCGTTTCTGCCCCCACGATTTCATATACGCCCGCCGGGCAATATCGTTGCGCGGGTTCGTCATAGAGCGGCAGGTCGTATTCGACCGGCACGTCGGGGTCCTTCAGCGTCAGGTGGACCGGCTGATCCTCCTCATGATTGGTGTTCGACAGGAACACCGACGACAGCCGGTCGAAGCTGAGCACGCCATCGGGCTTGGGATAGGCGATCGGCGTCACCTGATCCTTGCGCCACAGGCTTTCGTGATCGGGGTGGTGGCCCATGGTGAAGGGCATGCGCAGCCCCCAATGTTCCGCCCACATCGTCGCATTGGCGATGCCCGACCCGACAAAATCGCCGAATTTCTTGACGAGCGGCACGACGTTGCGGACCCCGCGCAACTCTTCATAAACCCAGCTCGCCTCGTACGCGGCGGTATAGGCGGTGAGTTCGTCGCCGGTGCGCCCGTCGCGCACCGCAGCGAAGGCGGCCTCGGCGGCCATCATCCCCGACTTCATCGCGGTATGGATGCCCTTGATCCGCGGTACGTTCAGGAACCCGGCCGAACAACCGACCAGCACCCCGCCGGGGAAGGTCAGTTTCGGCACCGACTGCCACCCACCGTCGTTGATCGCGCGCGCGCCGTACGACACCCGCTTGCCGCCCTTCAGGATCGCGGCGATCGCCGGATGGGTCTTCCACCGCTGCATTTCGTGGAACGGCGAGAGATAGGGGTTGCTGTAGTTCAGCCAGGTGACGAAACCGAGTGCGACCTGCCCGTTCGCCTGATGATACAGGAACCCGCCGCCGTTGCTGCCGCGCGTCTCGCTGAGTGGCCAGCCCTGGGTATGGATCACGCGGCCGGCGACATGATTCTCCGCCGGGATGTCCCACAATTCCTTGATGCCCAGACCATAGACCTGCGGCTGGCTGTCCTTCGCCAGGTCGAAGGTGCGAATGATCTGCTTCGACAGGTGACCGCGAACGCCTTCGGCAAAGAAGGTGTATTTCGCATGGAGTTCGAGGCCCGGCTGCCAGTCGGGCTTGCGCGTGCCGTCGCGGGCGATGCCCATATCGCCGGTCGCGACGCCCTTCACCGACCCGTCGTCGTGATACAGGATTTCGGCGGCGGCGAAGCCGGGGAAGATTTCGACGCCCAGGCCTTCGGCCTGTTCGGCCAGCCAGCGACACATATTGCCGAGCGACCCGGTATAGGTGCCGGTGTTCTGCATGAACGGCGGCAGGATGCGGTGCGACACCTCGCTGCTGCCGGTTTCCGACAACAGCCAGTGGTGGTTCTCGGTCACCGGAACCTCGGCCATCGGACAGCCCATGGTCCGCCAGTCGGGCAGCAATTCGTCCATCGCGCGGGGATCGAACACCGCGCCCGACAGGATATGGGCGCCGACCTCCGACCCCTTTTCCAGTACGCAGACGGCCAGTTCGTCGCCCGTTTCCGCCGCCATCTGCTTCAGCCGGATAGCCGAGGACAGACCGGCAGGGCCCGCGCCGACGATCACGACGTCATAGGGCATCGATTCCCGTTCGCTCATTCTTTCATCCTCTCGGGGGCGCCGCACCGCCCATACTCGTCGCGTGGGCGACACGCCCTGTCCTTCCGATTGATTCGGGCAGATTGACGGGGAGGTCAAGGCAGTGCCTTAAGGAGCAATGGGGGCGGACCAGCATATTCAGTGGCATGATGCCGCCGCGAGCGCGCTCGAATGGTGGCATGACGCCGGTGTCGACACGCTGGTCGAGGACGAACTGCGCGACTGGTTCGCGACCCCGGCCCCGCCCGCCCGCCCGCTTGCCGTAACGTCGACGCCGGTCGCCGATCTGCCGCCCGACACGCTGGAGGCGTTCCTGACATGGCGGATGGGCGATGCCGCGCCCGAAGCGGGATGGAACGCGGTGAGCGTACCGGTAACCGCGCAAAAAAATCCGCCGCTGATGATCCTGACCGACCTGCCCGAGGCGGATGATTCGGGCGATAGCGGCTGGATGACCGGCCCGGTCGGCGCATTGCTCGACCGGATGCTGACGGCGATCGGCGAAACGCGCGAGGACGTCGTCGTTGCCGGGATCGCCCATGCCCGCCCGCGGACCGGGCGCGTGCCCGCCGATGCGCAGGAGGCGCTCGACGATCTCGCCCGGCGCCTCGTCACGCTGGTCGGGCCGGCGCGGCTGCTGCTGTTCGGTGCCGAACCGTGCCGGGCGATGCTCGGCCCCGATGGCACGCGCGGTGGTTTACGAACGCTTAACCATGACGGCCTAACCTGTCCCACGATCGCTACGTTCCACCCGCGCTTCCTGTTGGAGCGGCCGTTGGCCAAGGCGGAAACGTGGCGGCACCTGCAGTTGCTTATCAGGGATACGACCACGTGAAGCTGACCCCACTCGTGTTCGCGGCGCTGATGTTGCCCGCTCTTCCCACCGCTGCCCGCGCCGACGATGCACCGAACCGCGGCGCCGTAACCACCGTCGCCGAAGCGCGCATCCCGCCGCAATTGTCGCTCGAGGATCGCGACGCCTACCGACAGGTGTTCGAAGCGATCCGCGGCGGGCGCTGGGCCGATGCGCAGCTGCGGCTCGACGCGATGAAGCCGGGGCCGCTCCACGCCGTCGCCCGTGCCGAACTCTATACCGCCAAGGGATCGCCCAAGGTCGAACTGCCGCAACTGATGGCGGTGCTGAGCGAAGCACCCGACCTGCCGCAGGCGCCCGATCTCGCCCGCATCGCCAAGGTGCGCGGCGCGACCACCCTCCCAGAACTGCCTGCGCAGCAGCGGCTGGTCTGGTTCGACGCCGCACCGGTCCGCGTCCGGGCCAAGGCCGCGCGCAGCGATGCCGCCGCGGCGCAACTGCTCGACGCGATGAAGCCGTATGTGAAGGCCGATGACGGTGCCGCCGCCGAAGCGCTGATCGCCACGCGCGAATCGGACCTGACTCCCGAAGCGCTGACCGAGATGCGCGGGCGCGTCGCGTGGATCTATTTCGTTGCCGGCGACGATACCAACGCCCGCCGCCTCGCCGCGGTGGCGCAGCGGGGTCAGGGCGACTGGACCGCGCAGGCCGACTGGACGCAGGGGCTGGCGGCATGGCGGCAGCAGGATTGCGCCGGCGCGCAGGGCGCCTTTGCCAGCGTCGCGCAGCGGGCGGGCGACACCGAACTCCGTTCGGCGGGGCTCTATTGGGCGACGCGCGCCGACATCGCCTGCGGCCGCCCCGACCTGGTGCAGGCACGGTTGCAGACCGCGGCGCAATATGGCGAGACCTATTACGGGCTGCTGTCGCGACAGGCGCTGGGGCTGATCGAGGGTGCCGATGCAAACGGCCGTGCCCCGGTGACCGAGGACTGGCGCGCGCTGGAGCGGCGGTCGAACGTGAAGGTCGCCGCCGCGCTGATCGAGGTCGGCGAGAATGCGCTGGCCGACAAGCTGCTGCGCCATCAGGCGCGGATCGGGGGCGCGGGTGATTATGCCGCGCTGACCCGGCTGTGCGGCAATCTGAACCTCCCCGCGACGCAGCTGTGGATGTCGCATAACGGACCGCAGGGCGCCCGCCCGCTGGCCGAGGCACGCTATCCCGCGCCCGACTGGACGCCCGAGGGTGGCTGGCGCGTCGACAAGGCGCTGGTGTTCGCCCACACGCTGCAGGAATCGCGCTTCGACGCCGGAGTGGTCAGCCCGGCGGGCGCGACCGGCCTGATGCAGATCCGCCCCGGCGCGCTCACCGATTATGCGCGGGCGCACGGCCTGACGCTGGAAAAATCGGCACTGTCGAAGCCGCAGGTCAACATGGCGGTCGGGCAGAGCTATCTGGAACAACTGCGCGACCGTCCGTTCACCGGCGGGCTGCTGCCCAAGGTCATCGCCGCGTACAATGCCGGCCCGACCCCGGTCGAGGCGTGGAACGTCCAGCTGAAGGACGGCGGCGATCCGCTGCTGTACATCGAATCGATCCCCTATTGGGAAACGCGCGGTTACGTCATGACCGTACTGCGCAACTACTGGATGTATGAGAAGCAGGCGGGCAAGGCGTCGGCCAGCCGCGCCGCGCTGGCGCAGGGGATGTGGCCGAAATTCCCCGGCCTGCCGGGTGCCGCCGCGGTGCGCGTGAGCGCCAATGGGCGGACGCGGATCGCCGATGCCAATTGACGAAAGCCGGACGTTCGTTCCCGTGCGCATCGCGGTGCTGACGGTATCGGACACGCGCGGACTGGCGGAGGATCGGTCGGGCGATACGCTGGTCGGCAGGCTTGAGGACGCCGGCCATGTGCTGGCCGACCGCGCGATCGTGCGCGACGATATCGACATGATCGTCGCGCGGTTGCACGGCTGGATCGACGACGACGGCATCGACTGCGTCATCACCACCGGCGGCACCGGCGTCACCGGCCGCGACGTGACCCCCGAGGCGGTCGAGCGCGTCGCCAGCAAGCTGATCCCCGGCTTCGGCGAGCTGTTCCGCTGGCAAAGCCATGCCAAGATCGGCACGTCGACGATCCAGTCGCGCGCCACCGCCTGCGTCGCGCGCGGCACGTATATCTTCGCGCTGCCCGGATCGACCGGCGCGGTGAAGGACGGGTGGGACGGCATCCTGCGCGAACAGCTCGACATCCGTCACCGCCCCTGCAACTTCGTCGAGCTGATGCCGCGTTTGCTGGAGCGGTAGCGGCAAACCGCCCCTCACCGGTAAGGCAGCACGAGGATCACATCTCGTCATTCCGGACTTGATCAAATCTCTGCGAAAGTACCGATTCTCACACCTAACGCGTACCCCCGCGCAGGCGGGGGTCCAGGGTCCCAAGCGCAAGCTGTTGTTTTGCGTGGCTCTGGGCGCCCGCCTGCACGGGGGCACGGCAAGGGTACGGTGAGGGGCGAGACTTTCGCCAAGGCACCGACTTGATCCGGCGTCCCGCTTTCTACCCGACGCAGGAGGATGAACGGGACCCCGGGTTAGGCCCGAGGTGACGTTTGGCGCGACCGGATCGGCAAGGGTAGCTTGCCCCTGCCCCGCCTCTATTTCTTCGCTGGCTTCGGCTTCGCCGCCGCGCGCTTCTCGTCGAGAAATTTCGCGAAATCGCTGTCCATCTCGGCGTACCAATCGACCAGGTCGGCGAACTACGCCTGCGTCATGCCGCCAACTGCCGTCGTGTCCAGAAACTCGCGCAGATCGCCGTCCGGATCGACCCCGACCTTCAGGAACCGCTTATTAGCGTTCCATTCGTTATTCAGGGCGGCGGTGTAGAGCGGGTCCTTCTTGTACCACGACGCGAACTGGAACGATCCGCAGTCCTTCAGCCCTTCGCAGCCATAGAATTCGACGGTGAACGAATTTCCGTTCACGCCGCTCAGAACATAGGGTTCGCCCTGCTTGTTGATCTTCAGTTCCGCGCGGTAACCCGCCTTCTGCAACGCCGTGACGACATTCCCCGGCTGACGCAGGTCGAGCAACACCGCGCCGGGCGCGGCCAGTGCCGCCGCCGCCCAGATCATCATTCCCATCATCGAAAAATCCCCCCATGCCCCGCGCAGTTCCTATCGCGGGGCATGCGGGCTGAACAAGGCTATTCGGCCACCATCGCCGCCAGCACATGGCCGTCGGGGTCGCGGAAATGGAAGCGGCGACCGCCGGGAAAAGTGAAGATCGGCTGGACGACCACCCCGCCCGCCAACTCGACCGCCGCCAGCGTTGCGTCCAGATCGTCGACCTCGATCACCGGCAGCAGCGTGGTGAGCGACGTATCGGCGTCCAGACCCAGATCGGTATCGCCACTGGTCGTCGCGGCGTAGGACGGCCCGTAATCGGTAAACTGCCAGCCCATGACGGCGGTGTAGAATGCCTTTGCCGGCTCCGTCGCCGTGACCGGTAGCTCGAGATAATTCAGCCGTGCCATATTGCCTCCCTTGTTCTTGCTTTGTTCTAACCAACTCGATAGGCTGGCGCAATGTCCAATCGTCCGGCCCGTGGTGCAACGAACAATGCGACCAGCGCGCGGTTCGCGCTGCCTGCACAGGAAATGGATGGCGACTGGCTCGACTGGCGCGAGACGGTCGACGGGGTCGAGCCGGTGCTGCGTACCAGCGTTTCGATCGAACGCCCACGCACCATTCTGTCGCGCAACAGCTCGCCCGACATTCCGTTCGACCGGAGCATTAACCCGTATCGCGGCTGCGAGCATGGGTGTATCTATTGCTTCGCGCGGCCGACCCATGCCTATCACGACCTGTCGCCGGGGCTGGATTTCGAAACGATTCTGTTCGCCAAGCCCGATGCGGCGACGCTGCTGCGCGCCGAATTGGCTCGGCCCGGCTATGTCGCCAAGCCGATCGCGATGGGGACCAACACCGACCCCTATCAGCCGATCGAACGCGAGTGGCGGATCACGCGCGATTGTATCGCGGTACTGGCGGAGACGAACCATCCGCTGACGATCACCACCAAATCCGATCGGGTGGTGCGCGATATCGACCTGCTGGTGCCGATGGCGATGCAGGGGCTGGTCAGCGTCACGCTGTCGGTCACCTCGCTCGATCCGGTGATCGCGCGGACGCTGGAGCCGCGGGCGCCGCATCCCGAAAAGCGGCTGGCAGCGGTGGCGACGCTGGCGCAGGCAGGGGTGCCGGTCTTCGTGTCGATCTCACCCGTCATCCCCGCGATCAGCGATCATGAGGTCGAGCATCTGATCGAGCGCGCAGCGCAGGCCGGGGCGCGGGGCGCCTATTTCCTGCCGGTCCGCCTGCCGCATGAGGTGGCGCCGCTGTTCCGGGCGTGGCTGGAGACGCATTTTCCCGATCGCGCAGGCAAGGTGATGGCGATCGTCCGGGCCGTGCGCGGCGGTCGCGACAATGATCCGGGCTTCCATTCGCGAATGCGCGGGCAAGGGGTGTGGGGCGAACTGCTGGCGACGCGCTTCGCCCTCGCCTGTCGGCGGCACGGAATCGGCAAGGGGCATCCCCGGCTGCGCTGCGACCTGTTCCGCCCGCCGGCCGGTGCGCAGGGCGAGTTGTTCGGCTGAACGACGGAACCGTTGCCGTATCGCAACGTATTCCGATCAAGGACAATCGGGGACGACGGACGATGACGACACGGATTTTCACTGCGGCAATGCTCTGTGCGGCAACGATCGCGGCACCGGCAATGGCGCAGACGCGATCGATCTCCCAAAGCGACCGCGCACAGGGGGCGCAGGCCAATCCGCAGCTGCTGGCGCAATATGGTGGCGCGTATTCGGGACCGCAGTCGGCCTATGTCGAGCGCGTCGGCAAGAAGGTGGCGGTGCAGTCGGGCCTGTCGAACGCCAGCGGCGACTTCACCGTGACCCTGCTCAATTCGCCGGTCGAGAACGCCTTCGCCATCCCCGGCGGCTATGTCTATGTCACCCGCCAGCTGCTGGCGCTGATGAACAGTGAGGCGGAGCTGGCGGCGGTGCTGGGGCATGAGGTCGGCCATGTCGCCGCGCGGCACAGCAATTCGCGCAACACCCGATCGACCATCGGCACGCTCGGCGCGACGCTGCTGGGCGCGGTCACGGGCAGCGACCTGGTCGGGCGGCTGGCCGGCGCCGGGTCGCAACTCTACACCCTGTCGTACAGCCGCAATCAGGAATATCAGGCCGACCAGTTCGGCGTGCGCTATGCGACCGCGGCGGGCTATGCCCCGTCGGGCATGGCCGACGCACTGATCCAGCTGAACGAGGCGCAGGCGCTGGCCGGGCAGACCAGCGGACGCGGTGGCAACAGCGTGCCGACGTGGATGAGCACCCACCCCAACGGGGCCGAGCGGGTGCGGCGTGCGCGGCAACTGGCGCAGCAGGCGGGCGGTTCGACCACCCAGCCGGCGCAGGATACCACCTATCTGCGGATGCTCGACGGCCTGCGCTATGACGACGATCCCGCGCAGGGGGTGATCGACGGCACGACCTTTAAGCATCCCGGCATGCGCATCCGCTTCACCGCGCCCGCCGGCTATGCGCTGCAGAACGGGACCGATGCGGTGACGATCGCGGGTCAGGGCGGACAGGCCGAGTTTCGCATGGCGCCGGCAGGCGATCCGGCCACGGTTGTTCGCCAGCGGCTGGCGGCCCTCGGCGCGCAGAACGCGCCGCAGCCGCAGACGACGCGGATCAACGGCACCGACGCCGCGATCGCCACCGTGCGCGCCAATGCCAACAACCAGCAAGTCGACGTGACGATCGTCGCCTATCGCTACCCCTCGGCCACCTATTATTTCCAGATCGTCACCCCCGCGGGGCGCGGCGTCGGCCCGTTCGAATCACTGCTCGACAGCTTCGGCACGCTGAGCCAGGCGGAAGCGAGCGCGATCACCGGCAAGCGCATCCGCATCGTCACGGTGAAGGCCAGCGACACGGTTGACTCGCTCAGCCGCCAGATGGCCTATCCCGATTTCCAGCGCGACCGGTTCCTGACAATCAACGGCATGGAAGAGGATGCGCGGCTGGTGCCCGGACAGCTGGTCAAGCTGGTCGTGCGCGGCTGACCCCTTCTCGTCGCCCCTCGCCCGTGCGAAGGGGCGGCGATGACCAGCCATGACGTCATCATCCTCGGTGCGGGCGGTGCCGGCCTGTTCTGCGCCGGCATCGCCGCACAGCGCGGGCGGCGGGTGATCGTCCTCGACCACGCGCCCGAACCGGGGCGCAAGATCGTCATTTCGGGCGGCGGGCGCTGCAACTTCACCAATGTCGGCACCAGTTGGGACCGGTACGTTTCGACCAATCCGCAGTTCGCCCGATCGGCGCTGGGGCGTTATACTGCGCAGGATTTCATTGCGCTGGTCGATACGCACGGCATTGCGTGGCACGAAAAGACGCTGGGGCAGCTGTTCTGCGACGGATCGGCGCGGCAGATCGTGGCGATGCTGATGGACGAAGCGCAGGGGGCCGAGATCGCGCTGGGCCAGCCGATCCGTGACGTAACCCATGCCGATAGCGTCTTCACCGTCGTCCATGGCGATCGCACCGTCACCGCCCCGTCGCTGGTGATCGCGACCGGCGGACCGTCGATTCCGAAGCTCGGCGCGACCGGCTTAGCCTATGACCTCGCCAAACGCTTCGGATTGAGGCTGGTCGAGCCGCGTCCGGCGCTGGTGCCCCTGACCCTGCCGCCCGAGGACGCGCTGTTCCGTGACTTGTCGGGCGTCGCGACCGAAGTCGTGGCGGGTGCCGGCAAGGCCAGGTTCCGCGAGGCGGCACTGTTCACGCACCGGGGCCTGTCGGGCCCGGCGATCCTGCAGGCGTCGTCCTATTGGCGCCACCGCGAGGCCATCACGATCGATTTCGTGCCCGACCAGCCGGCCGGATGGCTAGTCGACACCAAGCGCGCGCGGCCCCGCGCTGGGCTGCGGTCGGTGCTGGGCGCGACACTGCCCGACCGGCTGGCTGAGGCACTGGCGGCGAAGTTCGCGGTGGCGGGCGAGCTGGGCAATCAGCGCGATGCGGTACTGACCGATATCGAACGGCGCCTGAGCGGCTGGCAATTCCACCCGAACGGGACCGAAGGCTTCGCAAAGGCCGAAGTCACGGTCGGCGGCATCGCCACCGACGGGCTGAACCAGAAGACGATGACGGCCAGGCACCTGCCCGGCCTCTACGCGATCGGCGAGGCGGTCGACGTAACCGGTTGGCTCGGCGGCTATAATTTCCAATGGGCATGGTCGAGCGGCTGGGCGGCGGGACAAGCGGTGTGACGCGCAAGACGTCGTTCCCACCGGTTGTCGACACGTCGACACGGGTGTTGATCCTCGGCAGCCTGCCGGGGGACGCCTCATTAGCCGCTGGGCGCTATTATGCGCATCCGCAGAACCAATTCTGGCGGTTGCTGTCGCCGGTGGTTGGAGTGGACCTTCCCACTCTTGATTATTCCACCCGGCTCGAGGCGCTTCAGGCCGCGGGGATCGGCCTGTGGGACGTGGTGGCGAGTGCGACGCGGCCGGGCAGCAGCGATGCGGCGATCCGCGATGCAACCGCCAATGACGTGGCGACGCTGATTGCCTCGCTGCCCGTGCTGCGGGTGGTGGCGTTCAATGGCGGGACGGCATGGAAGGCTGGGCGGGGACTGGTGCGCGGCGTCGAAATGCTGGCACTGCCGTCGAGCAGCCCCCTGCACACGGTCGGCGTGGCGGCGAAGCAGCCAGCATGGGATGCGATCGGGTCGTACCTGCGGCACAGCTGAGCCTCTCGCGACCTTTCGTCGATATCGTCACCCCGTCGCAGGCCGGCGTCCCGCAGCCGGCCAAGACACGCCAACCGCACGCCATTTCCCGTCCGATCGCACGCCCCGGTTGCAATCGCCCCGCCCCCTGCCGCATAGCATCGCCCATGTCCGACGAACGCGATGTTTCCACCCTATCCTTCGAAGACGCGCTGCGCGAACTCGAAGGAATCGTCAGCCGGCTGGAAACGGGTCAGGAAGACCTCCAGACCGCGATCGACCTCTACGCCCGTGGCGACCTGCTGCGCGCGCAATGCGCCGCGCGGCTCGATGCGGCGCAAGCGCGGATCGAGGCGATCCGGATCGATGCCGAGGGGCGGGCCTCGGCCCAGCCGTTCGACGCGCAATAATGGCGACCGTCGCGCCGCCGGTGTCGCTGAACGCCGCCCTTCGTGAAATCTCGGCCGAGATGGATCGCCAGTTCGACGGGCTGTTGCCGGTCCCGGGCGATCCGCGCGCGAACCTGTACCGCGCGATGCGTCACGCCGCGATCGGCGGGGGCAAGCGGTTGCGCCCGCTGCTGGTATTCGCTACCGCGCGGCTGTTCAATGTCGAGCGGATGCGCGCCGCGCGGGCCTCGCTCGCGATCGAATGCATCCATGTCTACAGTCTGATCCATGACGACCTGCCGGCGATGGACGACGACGATGTTCGCCGCGGCAAGCCGACGGTGCACAAGGCATTCGACGAGGCCACCGCGATCCTGGCGGGCGATTGCCTGCATGCGCTGGCATTCGAGATTCTCGCGCACGAAGCGACGCATCCCGACCCCCATGTCCGCATCGAGCTGATCGCCGACCTCGCCCACGCCTCCGGCCCATCGGGCATGGCCGGCGGACAGGCGATGGATCTGGAGGCGGAGGACACCAGTTTCGACCTCAACACCGTCACCCGGTTGCAGGCGATGAAGACCGGCGCGCTGATCGCCTGTTCCGTGGAGGCGGGCGCGATCCTTGGCCGGGTGTCGCCGGATCAGCGCACGTCGCTGCGCGGCTATGCCCGCGATATCGGCCTCGCCTTTCAGATCGCGGACGACATCCTCGACGTCGAAGGCGACGAGGCGGCGGTCGGCAAGGCGCTGCGCAAGGATGGCGAGGCGGGTAAGGAAACCTTCCTCTCACTCCTCGGCCTCGACCGCGCCCGCGAACAGGCGCGGCTGCTGGTCGACCAGTCGATCGAACATCTGCGCGACTTCGGCCACGAAGCCGACCTGCTGCGCGCCATCGCCCGCTACGTGCTAGAGCGTGACCGGTGAAATCCGTGGTTTCGTCCGGCATCGTGATCGCTGCGATGCTGGGCGGATGCGACCGGGCCGATCCGATCGAACGGTTGCGCGCCGAGGTGGCGATGCCGGCCTGCCCCGGTGCCAAGGTCGAGCGTCTCCCGCCGGTAGCAGGCCTCGAAGCCGATTATGCAGTGAAGGTTACGGCAGCGACTGCTGCATGTCGCGGTGGTCGACCGCTCTGGCCCGATCTCACGACTATTATTGCCAAAGCAAGCCGATATTCTGTGGTCGCCATGACGCGTCGGGCCGGTATGCGTTTGCAATGGCGACGATCAGCTTCGTCGCTCCTGATCGCGCTCTGGTGGAGCTAACCAAGATATGACCCGCATCGGCATCTATCCCGGCACGTTCGATCCGATCACGCGCGGACACATGGACATTATCCGCCGCGGCGCGAAGCTGGTCGACCGCTTGGTCATCGGCGTGACGACCAACCCGTCGAAATCGCCGATGTTCACCCTGCCCGAACGCCTCGCGATGGTCGCGCGCGAGGTGGCGGATGTCGACGGCGACATTCAGGTCGTGGCGTTCGACGCACTCCTGATGACTTTTGCCGAGCGGCAGGGGGCGAGCGTGATCGTCCGGGGCCTGCGCGCCGTCGCCGACTTCGAATATGAATATCAGATGGCGGGGATGAACCAGCAGCTGAACGACCGGATCGAAACGGTCTTCCTGATGGCCGACGTCTCGCTGCAACCGATCGCGTCGCGGCTGGTCAAGGAGATCGCGATGTATGGCGGGTCGATCGCGAAGTTCGTAACGCCCGCGGTGTGCGAAGAAGTGGTGGCGCGGGTCGAGAAGCTGGGCCGCAAGGGCGACTAAATCCAACATCCTCCCATCGTTGTGGGGAGAATCTAGGTGCGCCGCCTAATCAACCACGTCACCCCCGCCAGCAGCACGATCACGATCCCGCCGCCGGCCAGCACCTGCCACGACGGCAGCCACCGCCCGATCACTTCGCTCAACCCGTGCCCGAACCAATAGCCGATCGACACGAAGATCGTCGCCCACAGCAGTGCCGCCGCGCCGTTCAGCACCACGAACCGGCCAAGCGGCAACTGTGTCGTACCGATCGCGATCGGGCTGACGGTACGCAACCCGTAGAGGAAGCGGAAGGCGAACACGAACAGCGTCGGATGCCGTTCGAACGTGGTCAGCGCGCGGGCGAAGGCGGGCTTCGCGCTCCAGCGGCGCACCCGCGGATGGTCGCGAAACCGACGCCCGGCGGCAAAGAACAGCTGGTCGGCGATGAACGACCCCACCGCCGCGGCGAGGATCGCGCCGACATAGGGCAGCACCCCGCGCTGGACCATGATCCCGCCCAGCACGACGACCGTCTCCCCCTCCGCCCCCGCGCCCAGCGCAAGGGCGGCGAGGCCGTAGCGGGCGATCAGCGCCTCGATCGTCATGGATGGGCTCCGATCATCGCGGCACCGTAGCGGCTCGCCCCGCACGGTAAAGCGAAACACGGCCCTTCCGCCGATACGGTCCGCGCGCTAGACACCGCCGATGCTTGCCCCGCCCCTCCCAATGCGTGCCCGACCGGGCGCTGTCGTCCGCTGGCTCTGGTGGGTCGCCGCGTTGATCGTGGCGATGGTGGTGGTCGGCGGCATCACGCGGCTGACCGAATCCGGGCTGTCGATCACCGAATGGAAGCCGCTGTCCGGCACCCTTCCTCCCCTCAATGCCGCGCAATGGGAGGCGGAGTTCGCGAACTACCGCCGCATCCCCGAATATCAGCTGCTGAACCAGGGTATGACGCTGGCGCAGTTCAAGGGCATCTTCTTCTGGGAATATGTCCACCGCCTGCTGGGGCGGATCATCGGACTGGCGTTCGCGCTGCCGCTGGCATGGTTCTGGGTCCGCGGCGCGATCCCGCGCGGGTATAAGGGCCGGCTGGTCGCGCTGCTGGCGCTGGGCGGATTGCAGGGGGCGATCGGCTGGTGGATGGTCGCGTCGGGCCTGTCGGTGCGGACCGACGTGTCGCATATCCGGCTGTCGGTGCACCTGCTCAACGCGCTGCTGATCCTCGCCGGCACCGTGTGGACCGCGCTCGACCTGCGCGAACTGGCGGCGGATCGTTATGCCCGGCCGGCGCGGCTGACCGGGGTCGGCGCGATCACGGGCATCATCCTGTTCGTCCAGCTGCTGTTCGGCGCGTGGGTCGCCGGGCTGAACGCCGGGCTGGTGACCGATCAGTGGCCGCTGATGAACGGTCGCTTCTTTCCGGCCGACGAATGGGCGGCGCGCGCACCGCTCGACGCGATCGTCAACGATCCGTACGTCGTCCACTTCCTCCACCGCTGGTGGGCATGGGTCGCGGTCGCGGCGCTGATCGTGCTGGCGCGTGCCGCCAAGCGCGCCGGCCATCCGAAGGTCGCGCGGATGATCCATATCGCGTTCGGCATCCAGATCGTACTCGGTATCAGCACCGTCATGACCGGGGTGCGGATAGAGGTCGCGGCGCTGCACCAGCTGGTCGGCGCGCTGCTCGTCATCGCCACGACATGGGGCGCGCACGCCGTCGGCCGGCGATGATCGTCCTACCCCCGCCCGTAATCGAGGCGGCGAGCACGACCGGCTTCGCGCCGGCGCTCGACACCGCCTATCGCTACCATATCGAACAGCAGCGTGACGAAGCCGGCGTCGTCCGCCGCTACACGACCGACCGCACGATCCGCTTCCGGCGGATGGCCGACGGGCTGGTGGCCGAGATGGTGATCGATACGGCCGATGGCGGCCTGTCGGATGGTCCCGGCGCGATGTTCGAACGCGCCTTTGCGACGCTGCGCGGCCGACCGATCCGCTACATCCTGTCCAACCGGGGCGAGGTGACCGGGGTGATCGATCGAGCGGACGTGTGGTCCGCGCTGATCGACGCCATCGCGACCCAGGCTGGAAGCGATCCGGCAAGGGCAGCGATGCTGGCGCGCCTGACCGCGCCGCTGCGCGCCATGCCCGAGCGGCAGCAGGTAGCGATGCTCGGATCGATGCTGACCAACCTGCTCGCTCCCGACATCGTCCGCCGCGGCGTCCAGCCCGAACGGCCGATCCGCCGGCCGGGCGCCCCGCCCTTCGGCACCGGTACGGAGGTGACCGGGACCGAGCGTGTCTATGCGCAAGGCCGCGACCTGATCGCCGAGGAAAGGCTGTCGGGCGACCTCGCCGCGGCAGGCGGCCGGGCGAGCGGGCGCCGGACCAGCACCACGACCCGCAGCGTCGACGCCGCGACCGGCCTGATCGTCCGCCAGACCGCCACGGTACGCATCGACAGCGGCGACGCGTCCTCGATCGCGACGACCCGGATCACGCAGCGCCAGCCATAGGGTATTTAGATACCCGTCAGCAAAGCCGCTGTTTGCTTGACTTATCGACGCCGTTTCGGCAATTGCCCGGCGTTCGCACCGCTCCGGTTCGGGGCGGACGCGTCATATATCCGAAAGGTCCAACGCCCATGAAGGCGCTCATGAAGACCACCAAGTCGGCCAAGCCGCACGAGGTGGAAAAGAAGTGGCATATCGTCGATGCCGACGGCCTGGTGGTCGGTCGCGCTGCGTCGATCATCGCCAACGTCCTGCGCGGCAAGCACAAGACGTCGTTCACCCCGCACGTCGATTGCGGTGACAACGTCGTCGTGATCAACGCCGACAAGATTCGCTTCACCTCGAACAAGGCGAAGACGAAGACCTATTACAAGCACACCGGATATGCCGGCGGCATCAAGGCGGTCACCGCCGAGAAGGTCCTCGAGGGTCGTTTCCCCGAGCGCGTCCTCGAAAAGGCCGTCGAGCGGATGATCCCGCGCGGCCCGCTGGGTCGTGACCAGATGCGCAACCTGCGCATCTTCAAGGGTGCCGAGCATCCGCATGAAGCGCAGAACCCGCAGGTTCTCGACATCGCGAGCATGAATCGCAAGAACAAGGTGGGCGCATAATGTCCGACAACCGCCAGTCCCTTTCCGACCTCGCCGGCCTGACCGGTCAGCAGGCACCGGAAGCCGCCGCTCCGCAGGCGTCGGCCCCGCAGACCGATGGCGCGGAAGCACCTGCCGCCGCTCCGGTCGAACCGGCCCGTCCGACCATGCCGCTGCGCGCGCAGGAAATCGACGCCTATGGCCGCGCCTATGCGACCGGCCGTCGCAAGGACGCCGTCGCCCGCGTGTGGATCAAGCCGGGTTCGGGCAAGATCACGATCAACGGTCGCGATCAGGAAGTGTATTTCGCACGTCCGACGCTGCGTCTCGTCATCAACCAGCCGTTCGGCGTCGCCGACCGCAATGGTCAGTATGACGTGATCTGCACCGTCAAGGGCGGCGGCCTGTCGGGGCAGGCCGGCGCGGTCAAGCACGGCATCAGCCAGGCGCTGACCCGCTACGAACCGATCCTGCGCGCGCCGGTCAAGGCCGCCGGGTTCCTGACCCGCGACAGCCGCGCGGTCGAGCGCAAGAAGTACGGCAAGGCGAAGGCCCGCCGCAGCTTCCAGTTCTCGAAGCGCTAAGACCCGTTTGGAAACGCGCCCCGATGGGCGCGTTTCCCGGTACCGTCTCGAGGCAAGAACGCCACGCGCGGGGGCCGACAAAGTTCCCGTTTGCGGCCAAATGCGTGCCGATTGGGGCGGTCCGGTATCGGGCCGCCCTTTTCGTTTGGTGCGTAACCGTATAGCGAGAGCCGGTCCGCACGCTGGCGGAACTATCCAAGAGACGCCATGACCTCGCGCGCCAAGACTTCGTTGCTGCCGCTCGCCGATTCGGACCTGTGGCCCGACGAACTGAGCCGCAGCCTGTCGGACAAGCTGTTCACCATCGCGTTCGGCGCGATCCAGTGGCCCTGGCTGCTGCGCAGCCTGTCGGGCGGCAAGAAGGCGGACAAGGCGCGGTTGATGGCCGATCTCGGGCTCGCCCCCGATGCGCTGCCCAATTTGGGCAGCTGGAAGGCGGATACCGGCTATCTGTCGCTGATCGTCGAACGCATCGCCGCCAGCCGGCCGCAGACGGTGGTCGAACTGGGCACCGGCGCGTCGAGCCTGGTCACCGGCGCAGCGCTGGCCAAGCATGGCGGCGGGCAACTCATCAGCTTCGATCAGCATGCCGGCTTCGTCGATGCGACGCGTGAATGGCTGGCAGAACACGGCATCGCCGCCGATCTGCGCGCCGCCCCCCTGGTCGAGGCGCCGGGTGACTGGCCGGGCGTGTGGTACGATATCGACGCACTGCCCGATCAGGTCGACCTGCTGCTGATCGACGGGCCGCCGTGGACGATCCACCCCTATGTCCGGGGTGCTGCCGAGACGCTGTTCGACCGCCTGCCGGTCGGCGGCGTGGTGATGCTCGACGACGGCGCACGGCCGGGCGAGCGGGTGGTGGCGCAACGCTGGCGTCGCCGCTGGCCGAACTTCCGGTTCGAACTGGTCAATCGCGGGACCAAGGGGACGTTGATCGGGCAGCGTTTGTCGTAAGAGGCTGCGTGCTGCTGCGGGAGGGCATACGCAGGACGTCCCATAGCCACGAGCGTCGCGCCGGCGAAGGGTGGGGCATCAGCGGCTCCTGCCTCGTGCCATCACCGGGAGATCCCAGCCTTCGCTGGGATGACTACGTGGCAGGCCGGATCATCGAATAGCCCCCCATCCCGTACCCCCGCGCAGGCGGGGGTCCAGCGCCACAATCGATACGCTGGCGCGCCGGGCTCTGGATCGCCGCCTCCGCGGGGATAAGACAGGCTTACCCCGCCTCCGTCACCGCCTCATCCGTCGCGCCCATCTTCCTTGCGATGGTCTCGAACTGCCCATTCTCGATCCGGATTTCATTGAACGACGGCGGATCGTCGCGAGTGCGGATCGACAGCGTGCCCGCGCCGATCATCCGCAACCGCCCGCTGCCGGTGCGATAGGGCATGTCGAACGGGTCGTGGACATGGCCCGACAGCACCGCATGCGCCCCCGCCGCCGCGACCGCGTCCAGCGCGACGCCGCCGCCATGCGTCTCGCCGCTCGACTTGGTCCCGACATCGATCAACGGATGGTGTGCGGCGATGAAGATCAGGTCGCCCTTGGGCACCTTGCGGATCATCTCCAGCGTGCGCGACAGCGCCTTGTCGCCGACATAGCCCTTCGACCAGTCCCAGCGGAACTGGAACCGGGCGGTCGTCTTGAGCGGCACGATCGCCACGCCGTCGATCTCCAGCGGACGCTCGATCATCCGCTCCAGCCGGCGATAGCGCTTATAGGGCCGGACGAACCGCGCGAAGAGATTGTAGAGCGGCAGGTCGTGGTTACCGACCTCGACCGTGACCGGCCGGTCGAGGCTTTCGAGCCATTCGGCCGCCGCCTCGAACTCCGCCGTCCGCGCGCGCATGGTCAGGTCGCCGGTCATGATGATCGCGTCGGGCTGTTCCGCGCGGACCGCATCGCCGAACCATGCGAGCGCCGCCTTGTCCTCCGCACCGAAATGGACGTCGCTGACATGGAACAGGCGGATCATCAGGCACTCCCGGAATTATCGTTCCGGTCCCAACGCATAACCGGCGTCAGCGCTCCGAACGGATCGCCAGCGCGGTCCCGCCGCCCAATGCCGCGACCAGCGCGAGCGCGAGGAACACCGCCCCCAGCCCCGCCCCCGCCGGCACCAGCGCCGCGAGCAACGGCGGCACGCAGGCGGGCAGCGTGTTGGTGAGGTTCAATACCGCCAGATCACGGCCGCGCGTATCGGGCGACGGCAGCAACTGCATCGCCAATGCCGAATGGAGGGCAAGGAACACCGACAGCCCGGTCTGCGCCACGCCATAGCCGATCGCCGCGCCGACGAACCCCGGCGCGACCGCCATGCCGATCAACCCGGCGACGACCAGCAGCGTCGCGCCGCCCAGGAACGGCTTGCGCCCGCCGACCCGGTCCGACCAGCGCCCGGCAAGGATCGTCGCGATAACGACCACCCCCGTGACGACCGCCATCGCCTGTGCCACCGGTCCCGCCGCATCGCCCTCCCCGCGCCAGCGATCGGCGAAGTGGAAAAAGGCATAGGCGGTCAGGCCATTGCCCGCGACCTGCATCGCAAGGCGCGCGACCCAGGCGCGGATCAGATCGGCGCGGACCGGTGCGGTCGCCGGCTCCTGCCCCGTAGCGCTTTGATCGCCGCCGCTGCGTTCGCGCGCGAACAGCAGGAACGGCACGATCATCATCGCCGCCAGCGCAACGTTCGCCGCAAACCGCGCGGCTTCACCGACGAACAGCGGCGCGGTCACCGCGGCCGCCGACAGCACGCCGATCGGATGCGAGATGCCGAGCAGCCCCGACACCCGCCCCTTGGCGCGGTCGGGCACCTCGTCGGCCATCACTGCGACCATCGGCGCGAACATCAGGTTGAGCGCGACCTGCCAGAAGGCGATAGCGCCGAGCAGCGCCGCGGGCGTTCGCGCCAGATGGATCGCACCGAACGCCACCGCGATCAGCCCCAGCCCGACCGCGATCGGCAATCGCCGGCTGCGGCTGCGGCGCCAGTGCAGGTCGCTCAGCCAGCCCGCGGCGATATTGGCGATGCTCGCGACCGCCGCGCCGACCAGCACCGCCTGTCCCAGCAACGCCACGCGATTGCCGGGATCGATCGCCTCGACCTTCACCTGCAACAGGATCGACACGAACGGCATGAACGCGACGAACAGCCCGCAATAGGCGAGCGTGTAGAGCGGCACGAACCCGCGCGCCGGCGCGGCCGGGGTCAACGCCCCGCGGTCCGGCGCAGCGCGACGATCAACTGACCGATGGTATAGGGCTTGTGCAGCAGGTCGAACCCCATCGTGCCGTGGCGGACGATCACGTCGCTATAGCCGCTGGTCAGCAGCACCGGCAGACCCGAATAGAGATCGCGCACCCGCGCGGCGAGTTCGACGCCGTCGATGCCCGGCATCATCACGTCGGAAAAGACGATATCGAACCCGTCGGGGCGTTCCGACAGCTTCGCCAGCGCGGCATGGCCGTCGACGACATGCAGCGGATCGAACCCCTGCGCCTCCAGTGCCTGCGTCGTCGTCGTGCCGACCGCGACATTGTCCTCGACCACCAGCACGCGCAGCCCGTGGCCCGCCATCGGCTCGGGCAGGTCGCGGGCGGGCGCAGGAACCTGATCGGGCGTCGTCACCTGCGGCAGGTACAGTGCGAAGCGGGTATCGCCCGGCGCGCTGCGCGCCCGCACCTCGCCACCCGACTGCTTGGCGAAACCGAACACCTGGCTGAGGCCGAGGCCCGTGCCCTTGCCCAGTTCCTTCGTGGTGAAGAACGGTTCGAAGATGCGGGTCAGCGTTTCCTCGTCGATGCCGCTGCCGGTATCGGCGACGGTGATCGCGACGAACTGCCCGCCGACCGCCGGGGCGGTGGCGCTGGCAGGAATGCCGTTGACCGATCGTACGGTCAGCGTCAGCCGCCCCTCGCCCTGCATCGCGTCGCGGGCGTTGGCGGCGAAATTGACGATCGCGGTGTCGAACTGGTTGGGATCGGCATCGATGAACACCGGCGTCGCGCACGGTTCGATCGTCACCTCGATCCGCGATCCGGCCAGCGTGCGGACGATATCGCCCAACGCGGTGACCGCGGCGTTCACGTCGAACACCGCCGGCTGCAACGCCGATCGCCGGGCGAACGCCAGCAGCTGCCCGGTCAGCTTGGCCGCGCGATCGACGGTGTCGCTGATCGCCGAGAGATAGCGTTCGCGGCGTTCGTCGGTCAGCGTCGGCTGGCGCAGCAGGTCGACCGAGGACCGCACGATCGTCAGCAGATTGTTGAAATCGTGCGCGACGCCGCCGGTCAGCTGGCCGATCGCCTCCATCTTCTGGCTCTGGCGCAGCGCGTCCTGCGCAGTCACCAGCGCCTTGGTCCGGTCGACGACCTGTTCCTCCAGCGATTCGGCCAGCGCCGCCAGCTCGCGCTCGGCCCGGCGGCGTTCGGTCGCGGCGCGAGTGCGCTCGGCGACTTCGCGGACGAACGCGATCTCGTCGTCGCGCCACACCCGCGGCTCGCCATGGTTGGTGTAGATCAGCGCGACCAGCCCGCCCAATTCGGTCAGCGGCATGTTGATGAACGCGCGCGCGTTGATCGATTCCAGCTGCGCCGCGGTATCCGCGGTGCGCGGGTCGCTGCGCGCATCCTCGACGATCGCGGTTTCGCCTCGCTTCAGGTCGTCGATATAGCTGCCATAGTCGCGGAAGTGCAGCACCCCGGCGATCGTCGCCACCCCCGGCGCGTTCCAGTCGCGCTCGATCGTAATCGTCTCCGCCTGCCGATCGACCACGCCGTACCCGACCCGGTCGACGCCCAGCGCCTCGCCGATGATCCGCGACGCGGTGACGCCCATCTCGACCGGATCGTCGAGCAGGCGCAGCTGGTCGTTCAGTTCGGACATGGCGGCGCGCATCCGCTCTAACCGCTTGTAGACCGTGACGTCGATCGACACGCCGGTCAGCCGCACGACCTCGCCATCGGCGTTGCAGGTCGGTTGCCCGCGGCTGGCGATCCAGCGCGTCTCGCCGTCGTTCGCGCGGATGCGGACCTCGATCTCCAGCGGCGCGCCGGTCAGGCTCTCTTCGATCGCGGCCATCGCCCCGGCCCGGTCGTCGGGGTGCACGATCGCGGCGATCTCGGCGGCGGACGGCGGATAATCGGCGTCGAACCCGAAATTGGTGCGGCAGATCGCCGACATCGTCAGCTGCCGCGTCGCCCGTTCGAACGACCAGGTGCCGAAACGCCCCGCCTCCAGCGCGAACAGCATCTCGCGCTCGCGCTCCTCTTGTTCGCGAAATCGCCCGGCCAGTTCGGCCAGTAGCGCGACATTGCTCGATTCCAGTCCCTCCAGCCGCGCCCGCTCCGACGTCACGTCGAGCTGGCTGGCGAAGAAATAGACGAGCTGACCGTCGGCATCATGGACCGGCGCCAGCAGCAGCCGGTTCCAGAACGGCGTACCGTCGTGATGATAGTTGCGGATGTCGATCTCGATCGACTGCACCGCCTCCACCGCCGCGCGAATCTGCGCCACCGCGGCGGGATCGGTATCCGCGCCCTGCAGGAACCGGCAGTTGCGCCCGATGATCGCATCGCGACCATAGCCCGTCAGCCGGCAGAAGGCGTCGTTGACGAACACCACCGGATTGTCGGGCAGGCGCGGGTTGGTGATGATCATCGGCATCCGCGTCGCGCGGACCGCGGCGACGAACGGGTCGGTTCCGCCATCGGTGCCGGCGATCTCCAGCGCGATGCGGCGATCGTCGCTGGCCGCCTGCCGGCTCGTCTCCGCCCTGTCGTCCACGTCGCCTCGCATCATCCCGGAACGTGGGCCGCGCGCGGCCGTTCCCCCATGCCAAGCTATGCGGGGATCAGCGGCGGACGTCCAGCCCGCCCGACAGGAACGCGTCGATATCCGCTTGCCGGAACAGGCTGAAATCGCCCGGCAACGAATGCTTGAGCGCCGCGACCGCCAGGCCCCAGCTGGCCGCCGTGGCATCGTCCTGCCCCGACATCAGCGCATGCAGCACCCCGCTGGCAAAGGCATCGCCGCCGCCGATGCGGTCGACGATCCCCGACACTGCCACCTCTTCGGTCTGCACCGCGCCCGCACGACTGTCGATCCGCGCCGACAGCCGGTGGCGATCGGCATCGTCGACATGGCGCGCGGTCGAGGCGATGTGCTGCAGGTTCGGGAACGCCGCGAACGCCGCCTCCGCCGCCTCGCGCCGGCGATCCTCGCCATCGCCCGAGAATTGCTTGCCGAGCAGCAGCGACACATCGCGGTGGTTGCCGAACAATAGGTCGGCCATCGCCACCAGCCGGGTCAGCACGCCGCGCGGATCGCTGTCCCACGCCTCCCACAGCCGCGCACGGTAATTGCCGTCGAACGAGACGGTCAGCCCCTTGGCCCGCGCCGCCTCCGCCGCGGCGATCGCGGCATTCGCGGCATCCGGCCCCAGCGCCGGGGTGATCCCCGACAGATGCAGCCGGGTACAGCCGGTGAGCAGCGCATCCCAATCCCATGCCGAGGCCGGCGCCGTGGCAAAGCTCGACCCGGCACGGTCATAGACGATGTCCGACGCGCGCAGCCCGGCACCGGGACTGAGGAAATACAGCCCCATCCGCCCGTCGCGCATTGCGACCCTCGAGCAATCGACCCCCTGCGCCCGGATCGCTGCCACCGCGCCGCGCCCCAGCGGACTGTCGGGCACCGCGCTGACCATCGCGCTCGCATGGCCCAGATTGGCGAGCCCGACCGCGACATTCGCCTCGGCCCCGCCGACATGCACGTCGAACCGCCCGCTCTGCATCAACAGCTCGCGGCCGGGCGCAGTGAGGCGCAGCAGCAGTTCGCCGAAGCACAGGATCATCGCGCCAGCCACCCGCCATCGACCGCCAGCACATGTCCGTTGACGTAATCCGACGCGGCGGAGGCGAGGAACACCGCCGCCCCGCCCAGATCGCTCGCATCACCCCAGCGCCCGGCCGGGATCCGCTCGACGATCTGGCGGTTGCGCGTCTCGTCCGCTTGCAACGCGGCGGTATTGTTGGTGGCGATATAACCCGGTGCGATCGCGTTGACGTTCACGCCCTTCGCCGCCCATTCGTTCGCCAGCAGCTTGGTCAGGCCGCCGATGCCCGATTTCGACGCGGTATAGCTCGGCACGCGCACCCCGCCCTGAAAGGTCAGCATCGAGGCGATGTTGACGATTTTGCCGCGGCCCTGCGCCACCATGTGCCGCCCGGCAGCCTGGCACAGGAAGAACACCGATTTCAGATTGGTGTCGATCACCGCGTCCCAATCTTCCTCGGTAAAGTCGAGGCTGTCGGCACGGCGGATGATGCCGGCATTGTTGACGAGGATGTCGAGCCCGCCCAGCGTATCGACCACCTGCGCCACGACGCCTTCGACCGGGGCGATGGTCGACAGGTCGGCCGACACGATCTCCGCCCGCCGCCCCATCGCCCGCACCTGTTCGGCGGTGTCGGTCGCGGGCGTCCGCCCGATCAGCGCGACGTCGGCCCCGGCAGCGGCCAGCGCCAGCGCGATCGCCTGTCCGATGCCGGTATTGGCACCGGTCACGGCCGCGACCCGGCCCGAAAGATCGAAGGGATTCATGGCAACTCCTCGGTTCCCCGCTTGGGCGGGTCCTGCTTATTTCCAGTATCGCACCACCGACACGCTACCCCGCGGTAGGAACGAAGCCGACCTGATCGTCACCCCAGCGAAGGCTGGGGTCTCCCGCGGTTCTTGTCCCGCACTATCACCGGGAGATCCCAGCCTTCGCTGGGATGACGCATGATAGAAACGGACCAGGATCTGCGCGATCCATGCCCTCACGCCAGCTGGCAGATATCCAGCACGTTCATGTCGGTATAATCCTGATTCTCGCCCGCCATCGCCCAGATGAAGGCATAGGCGCGCGTGCCCGATCCCATATGCACCGACCATGGCGGGCTGATCACCGCTTCCTCGTTGCTCATGACGATGTGGCGCATCGCTTCGCCTTCGCCCATGTAATGGAACACCTTGTCGTTGTCGGTCGGCAGTTCGAAGTAGAAATAGATTTCGCTGCGACGCTCATGGATGTGCGGCGGCATGGTGTTCCACACGCTGCCGGGCTTCAACACGGTCAGGCCCATCACCAGCTGCGCCGAATCGCACACGCCGGGGATGACCAGCTGATAGATCGTCCGCTCGTTCGATTCCTCGAGGCTGCCGCGCTCCAGCGCGTTGGCATCGGCGATGCCGAGCTTGCGGGTGGCAAAGCCCTGATGCGCCGGGCACGATGCGATGTAGAAACGCGCGCCGTTGCCGCCGAACTCGACGTCCTTGGCACCCATCGTGACGTAGCAGCAGTCCTTGTTGCCGAGCGTGAAGACCTCGCCATCGACCGTCACGGTGCCTTCGACCGCGCCGACATTGACCACCGCCATCTCGCGGCGTTCGAGGAACGGATGCCCCTCGGCCGACTTCGGCTCGGTCTGCACCGGCAGCTTGACCGGCGCACCGCCCACCGCAACGCCACCGATCACGAAGCGTTCGGCATGGGTGTAGTTCAGCACGCATTCGCCTTCGCGGAACAGCCCGTCGATCAGGTAGCGGTCGCGCAGTTCCTCGTTCGACACGCATTCCATCATGTCGGGGTGCGTCGCGTAATAGGTCCGGTCGAACATGGCTCTCTCCTGATGGTAACCGGTATCAGTCGTTCTGGGACTGTTGTGGTACCGGCACGTCAATGGGTCTGCTACCGTCCTACCGTCCCCGGCGGCATGCGTCGACCGGTTTTTGCGATCACGGGATGCCGGTTTTCTGCCGTTTCGGATCGAGGATGCGCGTTGCAATCCGCGTCGCAATCGTTCCGGAATATGGTCTACATGTCCTGTATGCGGAACGATTGACCAGCCATTTGCTCCAAAAAAGATTATGGTGCCGCGGTTTGACACCGGTTTCTTGTCCGCGATGGTGCATTATACTTCGCCCGAACTCAACCAGCCGTCATCCCAGCGAAGGTTGGAATCTCCCGGTTACAGCACGGGACAGGAGCCGCGGGAGACCCCAGCCTTCGCTGGGTGACGCTTCCGGACAGATGCACCGACGCAAAACCCCTGCCCTACACCTCCACCCCCTGCCAAACTCCCAAACGTTTTTTGGCGCCCCAGTTCCCACCCCGCGCGAAACCCGCCTGCGCACAAAAACGTGGCGAGTGTGAACTTAGTGAACTTTGGCGGCCTCGCGTCCCTGCCAAACCCCGCGACCGCCCGAGCCCATGAGACATTCCACCCACTTGCTCCGCCCCGCCGCACCCGGCAAAGCCGGGTCCATGCAACCGCTCGATCCTCAGCAACAAGCCGCTCGCACCTGGTTCGAATCGCTGCGCGACCGCATCTGCGCCGCGTTCGAGGGGATCGAGCGCGAGGCGGGGTCGGACGCCGCCTTCGCCTACACCCCGTGGGACCGCACCGACCCGTCGGGTGCGCCCGGCGGCGGCGGGGTGCGCGGCGTGATGAAGGGGGGCGTTTTCGAAAAGGTCGGGGTCAACGTCTCGACCGTCGGCGGCGCGTTCGAGGGCGAGTTCGCCAAGTCGATCCATGGCGCCGCCGAAGACCCCCGCTTCTTCGCCACCGGCATCAGCCTCGTCGCGCACATGGCCAATCCGCATGTGCCGGCGGTCCACATGAACACCCGCTTCCTGGTGACCACCAGGCGCTGGTTCGGCGGCGGCGCGGACCTCAACCCGCCGATCCCCTATGCGGAGGACACCGCCGACTTCCACGCGGCGATGCAGGCGGCGTGCGACGCCCACGACCCGGCGCATTATCCCCGGTTCAAGCAATGGGCCGACGACTATTTCTACATACCCCATCGCGGCGTGCATCGCGGTGTCGGCGGCATCTTCTACGACCATCTGGGCGACGACTTCGACCGCGACTTCGCCTTCACCCGCGACGTGGGCGAGGCGTTCCTGTCGATCTATCCGGAACTGGTCCGGCGGCGGATGGCGATGCCGTATGACGATGCCGACCGTGCCCGCCAGCTCGAATGGCGCGGGCGCTATGCCGAATTCAACCTCGTCCACGACCGCGGCACGCTGTTCGGGCTGAAGACCGGCGGCAATATCGACGCGATCCTGATGAGCCTCCCGCCGCTCGCGACGTGGAGCTGACTCAGTGGGGCTGATCCCGGTCCAACCGGACGAGGTCGCGACGATCGTCACCTCGCTGGAGATGCTCGAACGGCCGCGCCCCGCGCCGCTGCCGGCCTCGCCGCTGCGGCTGGTCCGCTGGGAACGGCCGACGCTGGACCGCTATCGCGCGCTGTTCCGCCGGGTCGGGGGCCCATGGCTGTGGTTCTCGCGGCTGGTGATGGCCGACGACGCCCTCGCCGCGATCATCCATGCCGATACCGTGCGCATCTGGGCGGTGGTCGACCGTGCGGGGATCGAGGTCGGGATGCTCGAACTCGACGATCGCACCGCCGGCGAATGCGAGCTCTCCTATGTCGGACTGATCCCCGAACTGGCGGGACAGGGCCATGGCCGCTGGCTGATGGCACACGCACTGGCGCTGGCATGGGGCAAGGACGTGCGGCGGGTATGGGTGCATACCTGCACGCTCGACCATCCCGGCGCGCTCGCTTTCTATCGCCGCTCGGGCTTCGTCCCCTATCAGCGATCGATCGAAACCTTTGCCGATCCGCGCGTCGCCGGGGTACTGCCCGACGACTGCGGCGGCCACTATCCGTTGCTCGCCAACCGGCGATAGATCGTCGCACGGGTCAGGGTGAAGGCGATCGACATCGCCGCCGCCACCACCGACGCCGCAAAGGCGAGGATCGCCATCGTCACCGGGTTGGTCCCGCCCGCCGACACCGCGCTGGCGGTGGCGCTGAGCAACAGCACGACCATCTGTCCTCCGAAGAAGATCAGCCCCGACAGCGACAGCAGCTGCAGCGCATGGCCTTTGGTCAGCTCGATCGCGCGGCCCATCGCATCGCCGAAGCGCCGCTCGGGCTCGGCCATCAGCACCGGCAGCACGACGAAGACCCGGCCGATCACATACAGCATCGGCAGGATGAACAGGATGAGGCCGCCCAGCTTCGCCGCGTTGATCAGCAACGTCGCTACGACCAGCACCGGCAGTCGGCGGAACGCGGTGCGCAGCGCCTCGCCCACCGTCGGTCGGGCCGGATCGAGGATCAGCGCCAGCAGCACCGCGATACCGACCAGCTCCGCCAGCGCCTGCAACGCCAGCCAGTGGATATTGTCGACCAGATAGGACTGCATCGACGCCAGCAACGCCTGGTCGTCCTGCGTCCCGGCACGCACCGTGATGCGGTCGGTGCGCATGAACAGCGACAGCGCCAGATTGGGCAGGAAGAAGAATACGCCGGCGACCGCGACGATCACGTCCCGGTCGCGACGCCAGATCGCCAACGCTTCCTGTATTGCGGCCCCGACGTTCAATTTCATGCGAACACGGCCGCATCGTCCTGTTGCCCGACGATCTCGCGGTAAAGCTTGCCGATAAAGGCCGTCTGATACAGCGCCAGCGCGGCGCTGACCGCCGCGACGGCGATGGCACCGCCGATGATGGCCAGCGAGAAGCTGCTGTTCGGGTCGGACAACAGGCCAAGGATACCGCCGACGACGAACTGCGCCGCCGACACCGCGACGCCCGCGACGATCGCGTAGAGCAGCAGCAGCCCGATCAGCTTCCACGTCATGCCGCGGGTCAGGCCGAACGCCCGCCCGATGGCACCGATACCGCGCCGCTCCATCGCGACGACCGCGTTGATCGGCAGCAGCCGCGCCGATGCCCACAGCGTGAACAGCGCCAGTGCAAAGAAATAGAGCAGCGACAGCCCCAGCTTGGCGAACTCCTCCGGCTGCGGCGGCGTGCCCGCCATTACGCTCCGGAAATCGAAGCCGCTGGCGACCACCACCACGACGCCCGGAATCGCCAGCACGGCGAGGATCGCGACCAGCACGATGCTCACGCCGATCAGCGGCAGGAAGCGCGACTTGGCGAGGCCCATCGCGACCGCGCGCTGCTCCTGCCCATTGGGCTGCGCGGAAAACGCGATCAGGTAGAGCGCACCCCATAGCGACACCAGCGTCGTGACGAGCGACACCAGCCCGAACGCCGCGGCGGTACCGCCGGTCGCGCCCGCGCGCACCCCGGCCAGACTGCCCGACAGCGCGGGCGCTGCGAACTGGGTGACGAGCAGGACGGGCATCAGCTCGCCCACATGGTCGCGGACGAAATCCACCGCCCGGTCCCAAATCGTTCCGATCTTGGCCATTGTTGCACGCGCTCCCCTTTTATCCGATGGATGCTCTACCCATCCTGTTCCCGAATGAAAATGGCCCCTGATCCCATCGTCCCGCCGATCGCCATCGCCCAGCAGATCGAATGGCGCACCGACACCGCGCTCGTCGACTATCCCACCGCACTGGCGACCATGGAGGCCCGCGCCACCGCCATCGCCGATCGGCAGGCCTCGGAAATGGTGTGGCTGCTCGAACATCCCCCGCTCTACACGGCGGGGACGAGTGCAGATCCGCTCGAGCTGCTCGATCCGCGGTTCCCGGTCCACGCGGCCGGACGCGGCGGGCGCTATACCTATCATGGGCCCGGACAGCGGATCGGCTATCTGATGCTCGACCTGACGAAGCGCGGGCGCGATGTCCGCCGGTTCGTCCATGCGGTCGAAGCCTGGGTCATCGGCGCCTTGGCGACGTTCGGCATCCATGCCTATGCGGTGCCCGACCGCATCGGCATCTGGACCGCGGACGGCGGGACCGAGGCGAAGATCGGCGCGATCGGCGTCCGCGTCCGCCGCTGGGCGACGCTGCACGGCTTTTCGGTCAATCTGGCCCCAGATTTGTCACATTTTGGGGGCATTGTTCCTTGTGGGATCGCCGAATTTCCCGGGACCAGCGCCGAAGCGCTCGGGAAATCGGTCGACCCGTTGATGTTCGATGCTGCGCTCGCCGCCGGCCTTCCGGCGTTTCTGGACGCGCTGTACCCTTGCGCGAAAGAGGCTTGAGGGCGGCTCCCCCTTCGACTAATGTCCGGACCGGATTGGGTATTAACGGCAAAAAGAACGCCGCCTATCCATAGCTTAGGGAGCTTACCATGCGTGCATTCTCGAAGATCCTGACCGGTTCGATCGTCGCCGGCGCGGCGCTGGCGCTGTCGGCTTGCGGCGGCAACACCGAAACCACCGCTGCCAACGACGCGACCATCACCGACCTGAACTCGACCGACATGATGGACGGCACGATGTCGGACAACATGACCGCGGTTGACGGTGCCATGGGCAACGACACCATGATGATGTCGAACGACAGCATGATGATGTCGAACGACACCATGATGATGTCGAACGAAGCCGGCATGACCAACGCCATGTAATCAACCGTTTCGGTTGATCTGGCGAAGGGGCCGTCCGGGCGACCGGGCGGCCCTTTTTCATTGCTCGGTCGCCTTTTCGCGTTCGTTACGCCCCCGTGCGGCGAATCGTGTGGACCCCATGCAAGTTGGGGCTTGGGTCGCTGGCCAAAACGCCTTAACCATCGCTGCCTGCCGAGGCGCCGACACCCGCGCCGTGAAAGGAAGAGATGAGCGTAGTGCGTACCCTGGTCCTGGCCGCTGCCGCCGCCCTGACCGTCGCGGCGACCCCCGCGTCGGCCCAATTTTTCTTCAAACCCGCCGATATCGACGGTCCGCGCGTGACTGGCGAGGAACCGGGCGTCATCACCCAGGCATTGCCGGGCGCGACGCCCGCCGAGCTGCGCGCGGCCGTGTTGTGGAACCTGCGGTCGGCGCTGAACGTCGCGGCGCTGCAGTGCCAGTTCGAACCGACCATGCTGACGTTGAACAATTACAACGCGATGCTGTTCAACCATGCCGACGAACTGAAGCTCAGTTACGAAGCGCTCGACAAATATTTCGACCGCACCACCGGCTCGTTAAAGGCGGGCCAGACGGCGCTCGATCAGTTCGGTACCCGGGTCTATTCAGGGTTCTCGACCGTGTCGGCGCAGCTCGGTTTCTGCCAGGCGGCAAACGAGATCGGGCAGGAGGCGCTGTTCGTACCGCGTGGCTATCTGGGCGAGTTTGCCGAACTGCGGATGCGCAAGCTGCGCAACTCGCTGGTCCCGGCCGGCGAACAACAGTTCACGCGGCAAGTTCCGTACATGCGTCCGGTCCGGCTGTATCAGTTCGAGAACCCGAAATGCTGGCGCAAGGGCCTGTGGCAGGTGAAGCGCTGCGGCGCCTATCCGGCCTGAGACCCATTTTCAAAAAAACGCATATTGCCGGAACCAAGGATCACGCGTCCCGTTATGCCCTTCGGATAGCGATTTTATGCCCCCCCGCTCTCGCTATCCACGAAAAGGGTCCGGTCGGGCGCATACCCTCCCCCCCCCGGTAACGTCCGCCGGACCCATATTCTGGTTTCAAACTAAGCGACCCGTCGATGCAGATCGGCGGGTCGCTTTTTTGGTGCACCATTGGTTCCTGAACCGGAACGAATGGTTTCCCCAGACATTCCTTGCGCAGAGCGGGCGCGCCCCGCGTCAACTGGAGGTACTTATGCGGAAGATTCTCAGCCTGGCCGTGGTTGCTGGTGCCCTCGCCATCAGCGCGTGCAACACCGTCGAAGGCGTCGGCAAGGACGTGTCGTCGGCGGGTAACGCCGTCGCCGGTGCCGCGAACGACACCAAGTAAGCCACCGCTTACCTGCACCGAAAAAGGCGGCCCGGACCATGTTCGAGCCGCCTTTTTTCTTGTCCGGCGAACGGGACGCCATTGGAGATTAGTTCATCTGGCTGCGACGTCCCCCGCGAAGGCGGGAGTCCCTATCCGCCAGCGTCGTGGGATCGGCCGAAGCGTAGGCGTCTATGGATTCCCGCCTTTGCGGGAATGACGATAATCAACCGCCGCGACTGAACGATGATCCCGGTCAGGAAATCCCGTTGCCAAGATGACGTCTGGATCAACGGGAGTGAAAACCCTAGCCGCGCTCGGCCGTCTCGCTGTCCGTCGCTTCCGCATTCTCCGGATCGCGCTTCGCCCGACGCTTCTCGGTGAACCAGATCGCGATCAGCGCCAGTTCGTAGAGCAGGATCAGCGGCACGGCGAGCAGGAACTGCGACCCGACATCGGGCGGCGTCGCCACGGCAGCGATCGCAAAGGCGCCGACGATCGCATACCGCCGCGCGCCGATCAGCTGCTTGCGGGTAACGATCCCGGCCAGTTCCAGCAGCATCAGCAGCACCGGCAGCAGGAAGGCGAGGCCGAACGCGAACAGGAACTGCATCACGAACGACAGGTAATTTTCGATCGACGGCAACGCCTCCTGTTCGACGCCGCCCAGATTGCCCTGATAGCCCAGCAGGAAGTGCAGTGCGACCGGGATGGTCACGTAATAGGCCAGCGACGCGCCGGCGATGAACAGGATGGGCGTCGCCAGCAGGAACGGGAACAGCGCACGCTTTTCGTTGCGGTACAGCCCCGGCGCGACGAACTGCCACAGCTGGTTCGCGATCACCGGGAAGGACAGCATCATCGCCGCGAAGAACGCGACCTTGATCTGGACGAAGAACGCCTCGAAAATCTGGGTGAAGATCACGCGCTTCTGACCGGCCGCGAGCAGCGGCTTGAGCAGAAACGTCAGGATTTCGTGGGAAAAATAGAAGCAGACCGCGAAACACGCCGCGACCGCGACCGCCGAATAGAGCAGGCGACGGCGCAGTTCGATCAGGTGGTCGAGCAACGGGGCTTGGCTGTCGTCGATCTCGTTCATGACGGGGCCTTGCCATCGGCGGCGGGCGGATGATCGCCGGGCGCCTCGCGCAGTTCGGGGCGCTCGACCATCACCGGGGCGGGCGTAGCGTCCGGTACGGTCGGTTCGGCATCATGTACCAGCGCAACATGCCCCGGCGGCGGCGGCGACGGCGCGTCGATCGGGTGCACGGCGGCCGGCTCGGACGGGTGTTCGCGCATGATCCGCGCGTTTTCCTCGGCCCATTTCTTTTCCATCTCGGCCAGTTCCGCCTCGCGGACCATGGTATCGAAGCCGGAGCGGAACTGCCGGGCGACGCCGCGCGCCTTGCCGACCCACAGGCCGACGATGCGCATTGCCTTGGGCAGATCCTTGGGGCCGATGACGACCAGCGCGACCAGCGCGACGACCATCAATTCGGTGGGAGCGATATCGAACATCGGCGCTCAAGTTCAGGCGGACGTGGACGTCCGCCGGGGAAGGATCAGCGGTCGCCGTGCGGACGGTCGGCGTCGCGCACCGGATCGGTGTGCAGCGGGTCGCGCGGCGCCGGATCGCGGTCGTAGCCGGTGTCGAGCGGACGCTGTTCCAGCCGTTCGCGCGGACGCGCGGGCGGCGGCGGAACGTCGTCATCCTCGGCCATGCCCTTCTTGAAGCTCTTCAGCCCCTTGGCCACGTCGCCCATCATGTCGGAAAACCGCCCCTTGCCGAACAGCAACAGAACGGCGACGCCGACGATCAGCCAGTGCCAAATGCTAAGACCACCCATCGTCCACACTCCAAGCGAAACAAATCCTTGGGGCTCACTTAGTCGCTATCGTCGCCGCTTTCCAGCACGCTTGCGAATGCGTCGCCGATTGGCTCCAGCAACCCCGCCACGCGCAGATCCTCGATTCCCGGCAGGTCGCGGCGGCTGTTCAGCCCGAAATGGTCGAGAAACGCCTGCGTCGTTGCGTACGTCAGCGGACGGCCCGGCACCTCGCGCCGTCCCGCCGGGCGGACCCAGCCGGCGGCGAGCAGCACGTCGATCGTGCCCTTCGATATCTGCACCCCGCGGATCGATTCGATGTCCGCGCGCGTCGCGGGCTCGTGATAGGCGATGATCGCCAGCGTCTCGATCGCGGCGCGCGACAGGCGGCGCGATTCGTCGCGGTCGCGGCGCAGGAAATGGGCGAGGTCGGGGGCGGTCTCGAAATGCCAATGCTCACCGCGCCGGACAAGGCCGAAGCCGCGCCCGGCATGATCCGCCTCGATCGTGACCAGCGCGGCGCGGACGTCGCCGTCGCCGACATAGGCGGCGATCATCGGGACGGTCAGCGGCGTCTCGCTGGCGAACAACACCGCCTCCACCGCGCGGACGAACGGGTCGGTCATGCGATCCGCCGCAGTTCGATCGGCCCGAACGGCGCGTCCTGCCGCACCTCGACCCGCCCCTGCCGCGCCAGTTCGAGCGTGGCGAGGAAGGTGGAGGCGAGCGCCGATCGGCGATAGCGTTCGTCGGCCTGGGACGGCAGGAAATCGGCGATCGCGGTCCAGTCGAGCGTCATGTCGAGCATCGTCTCGACCCGCTCCATCGCGACCTCCAGCGTCATGACCGGTCGCGTAGCGACGACGTGCAGTACCGGGCGGGTGCGCGCGCTGATCCGGCCATAGGCGCCGATCACGTCGAACAGGCTGGCATCCCAGCGCGCCTTGCGCACGACGTTCAGCCCTTCGGGATCCCCGCGGAGAAACACGTCGCGACCGATGCGGTCGCGCGCCATCAGCCGCGCCCCCGCTTCGCGCATCGCATCCAGCCGTTCGAGCCGAAGTTGCAGCCGCAACGCCAGCTCCTCCGGATCGGGGTCCATCTCCGGCTCGCGCGGCAGCAGCAGCGCGGATTTAAGGTAGGCGAGCCACGCCGCCATCACCAGCCAGTCGGCGGCAAGTTCGAGCCGCAATGCCGCCGCGCGATCGATCCAGCGGAGATATTGCTCGACCAATGCGAGGATCGAGATGCGGCGCAGATCGACCTTCTGCGTCCGCGCCAGCGCCAGCAGCAGGTCGAGCGGCCCTTCCCACCCGTCCAGTTCGATCGTCAGCATCGGCGCGTCGGCGTCCATGGTACCGACCCTATCCGCGGGTGCGGGCGTCCGTCACCGATATTCGTGCGTCACGTCCTGATGCAGCCCGGTGAGCGTGACCGAACGCCCGTCCTGCATCTCGGGCATGGCGGTGATGCGCAACCAGCGCTTCGGCTCGCCCGGCGCGTCGATCTCGGTATCGATGGTAAACCCCCGCCGGTGGCGAATGGCATGGGCGCGCAGCCGTTGCAGCGCCGATCGCGACTCCGGCGCGTACATCGGCAGCGTGACCTCGCGGCGCGGCGTGACCCACAACGGCAACCCGAACAGGGCATAGGTCGAATCGCTCCATGCCAGCGCATGGGAGCGAAGGTCGCAGCGGAATTGCCCGTCGCCGGACAGGTCCGGGGTATAGCCGTTGCAGAGAATGCCCTGCGGCAAGCGGACGCCGCGTTCGAACAGCGGCCAGCTATGATAGAGTTGCAGCGGTTCCGTCGGCAGCATCGCGCAATTTCCCCAGCACCAAGCGGAGAGCAGTATAACGGACGGCCGTTAAGGCGCGGTTAGCGCGCGGCTCAGGTCAGCGCGAGCAGCCGGTCCCGGGTCGCGACCAATTCCGCCATCGGCACCGTACTGACCGTCCCGACCGCCGCCATCGCGCGGTCGAGCCGTGCGCGCGATGCCGGTGCGATCTCTTCCAGACGATCGGCGATCGCGTGCATCTCGTCCAGCCGCGCCCAGCAGTCGAGCACGGCGTCGCATCCCGCGGCGATCGCCGCCGCTGCCTTGTCCGCCGGGGTGCCGGTCAGCGCCTTCATGTCGATATCGTCGGTCATCAACAGCCCGTCGAAGCCGATCCGCCCGCGGATGATGTCGCGGATGACGGTCGGCGACAGCGTTGCGGGACGCTCCGCATCCCATGCGTCGAACACCAGATGCGCGGTCATCCCCATCGGCGCACCCGACAGCGTGGCGAAGGGGGCCATGTCGTGTTCCAACGCCTCGGCCGGCGCAGTGACGCGGGGCAGTTCGAGATGGCTGTCGACGGTCGCACGGCCATGGCCCGGCATGTGCTTGACGATGCCGACCACCCCCGCCGCGGCCAGTCCGTCGAGCGTCGCGCGGCCAAGGGCGGCGACCCGCATCGGGTCCGCGCCGAAGCTGCGGTCGCCGATCGCGCCGGTCATGTCGGGCTGTCCGACGTCGAGCAGCGGCAGCGCGTCGACGGTCACCCCGACCTCGGCCAGCATCATGCCCAGCGCCTGCGCATTGGCCTTCGCGGCCGCGATCGCCGACGACGGCGCGCGGTCGTAGAGCTTCGCGAAGGCGGCGGGGGCGGGAAAGTCGGGCCACACCGGGGGCTTCATCCGCGATACCCGTCCGCCTTCCTGATCGATCAGGATCGGCAGATCGGCCCGGCCCGACAGGTCGCGCAAGCTGTCCGTCAGCGCGCACATCTGTGCGCGATCGACACAGTTACGCGCGAAGAGGATATAACCGAGCGGGTCGGCCGCGCGGAACAGCGCGGCCTCGTCGGCGGTCAGGGTCGGGCCGGACAGGCCGAAGATGACGGGCTTCATGCGGCGAGGGCTACCGCAGCCGCCGGGCCGCGACAACCGGGGTATGTCACCGGGCTATGAAGCAATTCTCTCCGGCCAGTTTCAGCTTGCCGCACAGGTCCGACGCCTGGTTCGCACTGCCGGCGTTGACGCGCAGGCGGTAGACGGTCTTGCCCTTCACCTCCGCCGCCTGCACCGATTTGCCGAGCGGAGCGAGATAGGCGAAGCGGCGCGACAGCTGGTTCCACGCGGTGTTGGCCACGCCTTCGCTGGGGAAGGAGCCCAGCTGAACGACCGATCCCCCTGCCCCCGCCGCGGTTTCGACCGGAGCAGCGGCGGCAGGCGCACGCGCCTCCAGCCGCGACGTGGTGGTCGGCACCGCGGTCGCGACGCGACCGGTGCCGCTGCTGGTCGGGTTCGCGGTCGGGGCGGCGGCGCGACCCTGTACCGGCGCTTCGGGGACGGCGTTCAGGTTGACTGCGGCATTCCTCCCGGTCGCACCCTCGCTGGTGGCGATCGCGGTGTCGCTGTCGCCGGTCACCCGCATGCCGTCGGCCTCTTGCGGACGCGTCTTGTACGGCCCGTCCGGCGCGGCGATCAGGTCGCCGGTACCACTGGCGGTCGGCGCGGCGCGGTTACGCAGCAGGGCGAAAGCGATCGCCCCGACCATCAGCAACCCGATCAGCACGACCAGCACCGTGCGCCAGATCGGGCGCGCGGGTGCAAGCTCCGGCTCCGCGCTTTCCAGCCACGGCAGGCGTTCGTGATCGGGATCGCCGGCGGTGATCGTGTCGGCCATCACTTCATCTCCTCGACCGCCTCGACCCCCATGATGGCGAGACCGTTGCGGATAATCTGCCCGATCGCGCGCGCGAGGAAAAGCCGTGCCTGCGTCAGTACGGCATCGTCCGCTTGTAGATAGCGGCGCGACGGATCGTCGTTGCCGAGATTCCATGCGGCATGAAACTCTGCAGCCAAGTCATAGAGATAGAAGGCGATCCGGTGCGGTTCACGTGCCGCCGCCGCGCTTTCGACCACGCGTGGAAACTGTGCCGCACGTTTCACCAGCGCCAGTTCGACCGTATCGAGACGGGACAGGTCGGCTTGCGCGTTTTCGGCAATACCGGCCTCCGCCGCGCGGCGCACCAGCGAATGGACGCGGGCATGGGCGTATTGGACGTAGAAGACCGGATTGTCCTTCGACGCTTCGACCACCTTGGCGAAGTCGAAGTCCATCTGCGCATCGGCCTTGCGCGTCAGCATGGTGAAGCGGACGACGTCCTTGCCGACCTCGTTCACGACATCGGCCAGCGTAACGAAGTTACCGGCGCGCTTCGACATCTTGACCGGCTCACCACCCCGCAGGAGGCGCACCATCTGCACCAGCTTCACGTCGAAGCGGGTCCGCCCTTCGGTCAGCGCCTGGACCGCCGCGACGATGCGCTTGACGGTACCGGCATGGTCGGCGCCCCAGATGTCGATCAGCTGGTCGACGCCCTCGGCCTTCTGGAAATGATAGGCGAGGTCGGCGCCGAAATAGGTCCAGGTCCCATCGGACTTCCTGATCGGACGGTCCTGGTCGTCGCCGAACTTCGTCGAGCGGAACAGCGGCAGTTCGACCGGTTCCCAATCCTCGGGCGTCTCGCCCTTGGGCGCTTCGGGGACGCCGTCATAGACGAGGTCGCGCGCACGCAGCCACGCCTCGGCCGCTTCGGGCTTCTTCGCCGCCTGCAACTCGGCCTCGGACGAGAACACGTCGTGGTGGATGCCGAGCAACTGCAGGTCGGCGCGGATCATGTCGAGCATCGCCGCGACGGTCTTCGTGCGGAACAGCACCAGCCATTCGCTTTCGGGTGCGTTCACGTAGCGGTCGCCGAACTCGGCCGCGAGCGCCTGCCCGACCGGGACCAGATAGTCGCCGGGATACAGCCCCTCGGGGATCGAAATCGTCTCGCCCAGTGCCTCGCGGTAACGCAGGTGCGCCGAACGGGCGAGGACGGCGACCTGTCCGCCGGCATCGTTGACATAATATTCGCGGATGACGCGCGCGCCATTCCATTCGAGCAGGCTGGCCAACGCATCGCCGACCACCGCCCCGCGACAATGGCCCATGTGCATCGGCCCGGTCGGGTTGGCCGAGACATATTCGATGTTCACGACCTGCCCGCTGCCCACGCTCGAGCGGCCATAGTCGTCGCCGGCATCGGCGATCGCGGTCAGCTCGCCGCGCCACGTGTCGTCGGTCAGCGTCAGGTTGATGAAGCCCGGACCCGCTACCGACACGCTCGCCACCTCGGGAAGTCTGGCGAGCTCGGCGACCAACAGCTCCGCCAATGCGCGGGGATTGGTTTTCGCCGGCTTGGCCAGCACCATCGCGGCGTTAGTGGACAGGTCGCCATGCGTCGTATCGCGCGGCGGTTCGACCGTAATCGCGCGTCGCTCCAGCCCCGCCGGCAGGTCGCCACGGGCGACGAGCGTGTCGAGCGCGCGGTCGAGATGGGCGAAAAAACGGGGGTACAGCGTCATGGCGGTTCCGGTCGGTTGATCCAAACGCGCCGCTTAGCCGATAGCGCCGCCCCTGCAAAGGATCACGCCCGGATCAGTCCCGCGACCGGACGTCGCCCGCTGCTGCCCGGAAACAGTGTCGCCATCGTGCGCGCCGGATCGATGCCGAAATGCCCGGCGACCGCACCGGCGATCAACGCGTCGAGATCGGTCGTCGGCGTCAGGTCGCGATCCTCGTACAGCTTTGTGAGGCCCGGCCAGTCGGCCACGACGCGCTTGCCCAGCACCGTGCCGCCCAGCATCATCGTCGCGGTCGCGGTGCCATGGTCGGTACCGCCGGTGCCATTGATCCGCGCCGTCCGGCCGAACTCGGTCGCGACCAGCACCAGCGTCTGGCTCCATGCCGGGCCGAGCCCGGTGCGGAGTGCCGACACCATCGCGTCCAACGCCTTCAGCTGGGTGTTGAGCCGCCCGCGCTGTCCGGCATGGGTGTCCCAGCCGCCGGTTTCGATCATCGCGATCCGCGCGCCGTCTGCGGGGGCGAGCAGCCGCGCGGCCAGCGTACCGGTCGCCGCGGCGTTGCGGCCGGCATCGCCGCCGGCCTCCTGGGCGAGCTGTCGGGTCTGCACCGCCTGTGCCCACAACGCGTGGAGTTGCGGGTCCTCGGCATAGAGCTGGGTCACGCGGCCCATCAGGTCGCCCGAGGCGTCGGGCAGCGCGGAGGGAGCATAGGACGCGACCTCGCGCGTGCCGCGGAGCGCCAGCGGAACGGTCGCGGCGACGGCGATGGCGCGGGCATCCTCGCGCGGGAGCAGGGTCAGCAGGCGGTTGAGCCAGCCGTCCTTGACCGCATAGGCCGCAGCGCCGCCGGTTTCGAGCACGTTCTGCCCGTCGAAATGCGACCGGTCGCGATAGGGCGATGCGACGGCGTGGGCGAACAGCGCCTGCCCGCCGTCATAGAGCCCGGCCATGCCGGACAGTGCCGGGTGCAGCGCGAACATGCCGTCGAGCTTGCGCGCCGCCGCCGCATCTTCCGCCCATGCCCCGCGCAAGGCCGCATAGCCGGGGTCCCCGGTCGGCATCAGCGTGGCGAGGCCGTCGGCTGCCCCACGCTGGATGACGAACACGAAGCGCCGCTCGGTCGCCGCGCGGGCATAGGCGAGGCGCGGGGCGAAGGCGGCGGACAGCGCCGCCGCGCCGCCGATGAGGAAATGTCGCCGATCGGTCATGGCCTATCTCCGCAGGAACTGGGGGGCAACGAACAGCAGCGCGAGCGCCTGTGCCGGGCTTTCTGCGCGGGTGATCGCGGCCTGCGTCGCGGGGGCGAGGCCGTCGGGGAACAGCCGGGTCGCCAGCGCCCGCGGGTCGGGTGGCTCGCGCAGCCGCCCGGCTAGGCGCTCGGCGGCCTCGACCCGGCGCATCAGCGCGTCGGGGCCGGCCCAGCTGGCGGCGATGTCGTCGAATCCGATCGGCTGTCCGGGGCGCCAGATCGGCTGGCCCAGCTGCCCGAACAGATTGACCAGCTGCCGCCCCTCGCCCGGCGGCGCATCGGTGGCGCGCAGCGTGGCGATGGTCCATTCCCATGGCGTACGGAATTTGGGCGTGCCGGGCGCCCAGGCCTCGGGCGCATCGAGCAGCGCGCGGTAGACGGTCGGCAGGTCGCCACGCGACGACAGGAACGCACGCTCGACACGGGCGACGGCGGCAGGAGGCGGATCGTCGGCGACGAAGTGGCGGACCAGCTTGGTCGCGATGTGCTTGGCAGTCGCCGGATGCACCGCGAGGTCGGCGAACACCGCCGCCGACTGGTCCGCGCCCCCTTCGGCATAGTCGCGGCCAAGGATGCGGCGCTTGCCGGGCTGGTGCAGCGCCGGTGCGAAGACCGCGCTCCCCTGCTGTCCGCCCACGATCCGTGGACCGCCACGGCCGAGGCCGGCGACGGTCCAGCCGGTCAGCGCCCGAGCAAGTTCGGTGACGTCGGCCTGGGCATAGCCGGTGCGGACGCCCAGCGTGTGCAGCTCCAATATCTCGCGCGCGAGGTTTTCGTTGAGGCCGGCACGGCCACCGACCCGGCGCTGCCCGAACGGGCTGTCGGGGCCGACCGACTGCGCCTGATCGAGATAGATCAGCATCGCCGGATGACGCTCAGCAGCGAGGAGCAGGTCATGAAAGCGGCCGAGGACGTGCGGGCGGATCGCGTCGAATTCGAACGCGGCGGCGAGGCCGGTGACCGGCAGCTTGTCGGCCGACAGGGCGAAATGGTTCGACCAGAAATGGGCCAGCCGCTCGACGAAAGGCGTGTCGCTGGCCACCGCCGCGGCGGTGCGGGCGGCCACGCCATCGAGATAGAATTGGCGGACGCCCCGGCGAATCTGCGCGGCGCGGTTGTCGGGCGGGTCGGCGGCCATCGGCATCGCCTCCGCCTGCATATCCGCCTGCGTCGCGCGGCGTTCCTGCCGCACCCTGCGCAGGTCGGCCTGCGCCCGTGCCGCCGCCTGCCCCGCCACCGCAGTCGTCGCCACCCCCGCGAGCGCGGACGGGCGCGGGTTCCAGCGGGCGAACTGATCGGTCAGCCAGCGTTTCGGATCGGCAGGCGGCGTCGCGTCGCCGCGCGCGCCCAGCCCGAACCGGTTCCATGCAATCTCGCTCTGGGGCATCGCCCGCCACTCCACTGCCAATCTCTCAGGCGATCCAACGCCTTGATTGTCGCAGAGTTATATCAGCGGCGTCAGAATCCGTCGGGCAGGTCGATCGGTCCGACAACCTCCCGGTAACAGCGCACCGCAAAGCGATCGGTCATGCCGGCGATATAGTCGGCGATATGGCGACTGCGGTCGGGTTCGGCGTCGGGCAGCGTCTCGCGCCAGCCGTCGTGCATCGCCGCGGGGTCGGCGTGATAGGCAGCGAACAGGCCCGCGACGACCTGCTCCGCCATCGCCGCCGCCGCCAGCTGGCGCGGGTGGTGGTAGAGATTGGCGTACATGAAGCGTTTGAGCGTCCGCTCCGCCTCCGCCATCTTGGGCGAGAAATGGGCGAGGCACTGGCCGGCGGCGCGGACGTCGGCGACGGTCTCGACGCCGGCCGCTACGGTACGCCGCTGAGTCTCGGCGATCAGGTCGTTGACCATCGATCCGATCTGCGAGCGGGTGAGTTCGCCGACCAGCCGATCGGCAGGCACGTCGGGAAAGCGCGCGCGGACCGCGTCCCAGCCGACGGCGACGAAGGGCACGGCGAGCAGCTGTTCGAGCGTCAGCAGCCCGGCGCGCAGCCCGTCGTCGATGTCGTGATTGTCATAGGCGATGTCGTCGGCGATCGCCGCGATCTGCGCCTCCAGCGACGGCCATTCGTTCAGGCGCAGGCCGTGCGCGGCGTCGGCCCCGGCCAATGCCCAGCCGGGGGTGGGGATCGGGCCGTTATGCTTCGCGAGCCCTTCCAGCGTGTCCCAGGTGAGGTTGAGGCCACGCCAGCGGGGGTATGGGCTGTCGAGCCACGTCAGCGTGCGCAGCGTCTGGCCATTATGGTCGAACCCGCCATGCGCCGCCATCGCCGCGCGCAACGCATCCTCCCCGGCATGGCCGAACGGCGGATGGCCGATATCGTGGGCGAGGCACAGTGCCTCGGTCAGGTCTTCGTTGAGGCCGAGCGTCCGCGCGACCGCACGACCGATCTGGGCGACTTCCAGGCTGTGGGTCAGCCGGACGCGGAAATGGTCGCCGTCGGGCGCCATGAACACCTGCGTCTTATGGCGCAGGCGGCGGAAGCTGATCGAGTGAATGATGCGGTCGCGGTCGCGCTGGAACGCGTCGCGTGGGCCGCGAGTCGCGTCGCCCGGTTCGGCGTGGAGCCGCCCGCCATGTGCCTGCGGGTCGGCGGCATAGAATGCCTTCACTTGACCGGGACCCGCGCGACCTTCTGCCCCGCCTCGCTGGTGAAGGTGAACGCCTGCACCCCCGATTTGCGCAGCGTGTTGACGAAGTCCTGCGCCTCGGCATCGCTCTTGAACGGCCCGGTGAGCAGGCGGTTGGTCGCGCGCAACGGCGTGGTCCATGCCTGCCGCCCTTTGAGCGCGGATGCCTTGCCCGCCATGATGCCCCATGCGGCGGGGAGGCCGGCGACGTTGGCGCCGCCGGCGATCTGGACCCAGTGGCGTTCGGGGTCGGCGCGCTTGACCTGTGCCTCGCGCGCGGCCTCGGCAGCGGCGGCCTTCTTCTCGTCGGCGATGCGCTTGGCCTCGGCCGCCTTCTTGGCGGTGGCGGCACGGGCGGCGGCTTCCTTCTTCGCCTCGGCGGCTTCGGCCGCGCGGGCGGTGGCTTCGCGCGCGGTCGCGGCGCGGCGGGCGGCTTCGGCCTCTGCCGCGAGCGTCGAAGGCGCCGCGACCGGTGCCGGCGGCGGTCCGACGCCGAGTTCGGACGCGGGGATGTCGAGGTTGCGGATGATGCGGGCGAGCACATCGTCGTTCGATTCGGTGCGCGCGGCGACGGTCGCGGCGGCGCTGGAGACGGCGGGCGTCGCCGCCGGCGGGGTCGGCGCAGGGGCCGTGTTGCTGGCGACCGCGGCGGGCGCTGCGGTCTCTGCGGGGCGATCGACCAGCGTTACGGGCACCGGAGCGGAGGCGACCTGGACCGGCGGGCGCGCGGCCTGTTCGGCGCGGTCGCGGGCGGCGAGTGCCTCGGCAGCGACGCGGCGTTCCTCGGTTTGGCGGGCGGCGACGCGTTGCGCTTCGACCCGGGTCGCTTCGGCGAGACGCGCCTGTTCGGCCTGTTGCGCGGCGAGCTGCCGCTGCGCGAGCGCGGCGCGGCGGGCAGCTTCGTCGGCCTGTGCCTGGGCAAGCTGCTGGGCGCGGGCGTCGGCGGCGCGGCGGGTCGCTTCGGCCTGCGCGGCCTGTGCCTGAGCCAGTTGCTGCGCACGGGCGTCGGCGGCGCGACGGGTGGCCTCGGTCTGAGCAGCCAGCGCGGCGGCGGCCTGACGCTGGCGTTCGGCGCGGCGCTCGGCATAGGTCGACGAGCGAGCGGTAGTGCGCGCCGTCGCGGCGGGTGCAGGCGTCGTTGCGGAGGCCAGCGCGACCGGCGGCGCAGTGCGGACCGGGGCGGGCAGCGCCGGGGCGAGGCGCGCGTCGGCCAGCCGCTCGGGGCTCGGCACCAGCCGGCCGTAATGGACGGCGAAGGCGCGGTCGGCGCCAGCCAGTTGCGGCAGGCGGCGGAAGAAGGGCGAGAGGCTGGCGGAGAAGCCCGGCAGCACGCTGGCGGTGATCTTGTCGGCACCGGCGGCATCGCCCGACATGGCGAGGACGAAGGCGCGCACCCGCCACGCGGCGCGGTCGCCCTTTTGGAGCAGCGGGTTGAGGACGGCGGTCGATCCGGTCACGTCGCCATCGATGCCGAGCGACAGCGCGAGGCGGCGGGTCACCTCGTCATCGTCGCCGGCCCGCAGCGCCTGCCGGTAGTCCGCCTGCGCCAGCGACCCGCGGCCGAGCAGGTCATAGGCAAGACCGCGTTCGGCGAGGTACGGGGTCATGTTCACGCCCGCCCGTTCGGCTGAGGCGAACAGCGCCAGCGCCTCGCCCGGACGCTCCATCCCGACCAGCGCGACGCCGCGCGCGGCGCGGATGCGCGGGTCGTTCGGCGCGACCTTTTCGGCGCGGGCTAGGAACTGCATCGCCGCGTCGGTATCGCCGAGCTTGCCCGACAGTCGCCCCGCCTCGACCAGCGCCGACACGTCGTTCGGGCTGCGGCCGAGGACGCGCATCTGTTCCGACAGCCGGTCGGCATTGGGAGTCAGCGGCTGGACGATCGCGCCGGGCTGCGCGGCGGCCGGCAGGGGCGATGCGGTGGCGAGCAGCAGCGCGGTCAAATGGAGCGGTGAGAGTCGGGTCATGGGCGGGACCGCTTAACCATGCGGCGGCTGAACGGGGAATGTTCAGGTGCCGATGCGGCGACGAAGCGAGCGGTGGTGGCGATGAAGCGAGCTATGCGCGGTCAAAGTTCACTAAGTTCACACTAATGGGCGTTTTGCGTGTCGCGTGGGGGGTTGTCCGGCGGGGCGCGGGTTTGTGGAATGGGAAGCGACAGGTTGGCCGGGGACGGCGTTGTAGGAAAGGGGTTTTGCGATCAATGCCGCGCGCATCGAACCTTCGTCCGGCGAACAACTTTCTATACTCGTCACCCCGGAGTTGATCCGGGTCCCGCTTTCCCGATCTGTCGAAACAGAAGAAGAAGGGTGACCCCGGATCAAGCCCGGGGTGACGTGCATGGGGTTGGGTGACAGTCGCTTAGCGTCGGGAGTGGGCGAAACAGTTCCGTCGCCGTTCGGGGGCACGCCCTCGACCGTCCCCTCCCCGCGCGGCGGGGAGGAGTTTAGTGCCGTTTACTGGTTGTTCTGCCGGTGCAGGAAGCGCGGGATGTCCAGCGGTTCCTTCGCATCGTCGGTGCCGCGGGCCGGCGCGCGGCCGGCATTGGCCATGCGTTCGAACAGCGTGCCGCCGGGCTTGCGGGCCGGCGCAGCTTCTTCCCGCGGCGCTTCCGCCGGGGCGTCGGGAGTCAGCCAGCGGCGGCGGCCGTCGCTGGACGACGCGCCGAAGTCGCTTGCCGGGGTCGGTGCAGGCATCGGGGCTGCGGCCTGTTCGGCACCCAGCACCAGTTCGTCCTCGTCATGCTGCACGGTGGCCGGCGTGTCGTAGGTAGAATGCGGCACGGCGCGTTCCGACACCGATGGCTGGCTCGCGCCCTGCGGGAAACGGTCCATCGGCGCGGGCGCCGGGGCTTCTTCCAGATGCTCGGCGGCGGCACCGCTCGGCGCGACCGGCGCGGCGGCGGGCGCCGAGGGCGCGGCGGCGCGACGCGGCGCGTTGAACGAGAAGGCGCGGGTCGGTTCGGCCTGTGCCGGCTGCGGCGCGGCCTGCGACGGGGCTTCGTCCTCGATGCCGGTCGCGACGACCGAGACGCGGATCTTGCCTTCCAGCTCGCTGTTGAACGCCGAACCCCAGATGATGTTGGCGTCGTCGTCGACCAGTTCGCGGATGTGGTTCGCGGCTTCGTCCACTTCGAGCAGGCGCATGTCGTCGCCGCCGGTGATCGACACGATCACGCCCTTGGCGCCGTTCAGCGACACGCCGTCGAGCAGCGGGTTGGCGATCGCCTGCTGCGCGGCTTCGATGGCGCGGTTGTCGCCCTCGGCCTCGCCGGTGCCCATCATCGCCTTGCCCATTTCCTGCATCACCGAACGGACGTCGGCGAAGTCGAGGTTGATGAGGCCGGGCATGACCATCAGGTCGGTGATGCCGCGCACGCCCTGCTGCAACACTTCGTCCGCCATTTCAAAGGCTTGCTTGAAGGTCGTGTTGGCGTTGGCGATCAGGAACAGGTTCTGGTTCGGGATGACGATCAGCGTGTCGACATACTTCTGCAGTTCCTCGATGCCGGCATCGGCCGACTTCGCGCGGCGCTTGCCCTCGAACGCGAACGGACGGGTCACGACACCGACGGTCAGGATACCCATCTCGCGCGCGGCCTTCGCGATCACGGGGGCAGCGCCGGTGCCGGTGCCGCCGCCCATGCCGGCGGCGATGAAGCACATGTGCGCGCCCTCGAGCGACTTCTGCACCTGCTCGATGGTTTCCTCGGCCGCGGCGCGACCGATTTCGGGGCGGCTGCCGGCACCAAGCCCCTGGGTGATCTTCGCACCCAGCTGGATACGCTGCGGCGCGGACGACTGCTTCAACGCCTGTGCGTCGGTGTTGGCGACGAGGAACTCGACCCCCTGCACTTCGGCGCGGATCATGTTGGCGATCGCGTTGCCGCCGGCACCGCCGACCCCGATGACGGTGATGCGCGGGGTCAATTCATCCACGTCGGGTGCCAGAAATTCGATGCTCATACTCGGTCTCCCTGTCCCGGCCGGCACCGGGCACAAATTTCGAAAGGCGGTTGTGCATCAAGCCGGGGGACGATCCTAGCCCCCCACCCGGCCCGATGGTAATAAAAAGTCAATAGTTGGTTCGGAATGCGGTCAACAGACGCTGAAACAACGCCCCGGTGCTGGGCCGCGATACCATCTGCTGCGTCGGCTGCAATGCGCGCAGGTCGACCGGGTTCGACGCGGCGAACATGGCGAGGCCGGCGAGCGTCGCGAATCCGGGACCCGAATGGGCATCGGGCAGCGCGGTCAGCCCGCGGGCACGGCCGACGCGGACCGGACGCCCCAGCGCCTGCTGCGCATAGTCGGCGATCCCCTTAAGCTCCGCACCACCACCGGTCAGCACCACCTGCCGCCCGACGGGATCCTCGAAGTTCAGCCGGCGCAGTTCCTTGTTGATCTCCGCTACCAGTCGGTCGAGCCGCTGGCGGATCACCGCGATCAGCTGGGCACGGGTGATCCGGGTCCCCTCGGCATCCTCGTCGACGCGGACCGGCGCGACATCGATCATGTCGTGGTTGTCGCGCGGGGACATGTTGGCCGAACCGTAGAAGCATTTCAGCCGTTCGGCCTGTGCGCGGTTGGTGCCGAAGGCGGAGGCAACGTCGTCGGTGATATCGCTGGCGCCCATCGCGATCGAGGCGAGGCCGGTCAGTACGCCATTGGCGAAGACCGAGACGTTGGTGATGCCCGCGCCGATTTCGACCAGCGCGACGCCCAGTTCGCGTTCCTCTTCGGACAGGCAGGCGAGGCCGGTGGCGACCGGCGCGGCGACGATCGACTTCGTCTCGAGATGTGCCGAGCGGACGCACAGGTCGAGATTGCGGACCGGCGAGCCTTCGGTCGCGACGACGTGGATTTCGACGCCGAGGCGATCGGCGTGCAGGCCCTTGGGTTCCTTCACGCCGCCCAGACCGTCTAGCGTGTAGCGCATCGGTTGCGCGTGCAGCACCATGCGCTGGCCCGGATCGATCGCGTTGCGGCCGGCCTTCAGCAGCGCATCGATATCCGACTGTTCGACGCGGTGGCCGCCCAGATCGACCTCGAGCTTGACGATATCGGACACGAGGCCGCCGGCCGAAAAGCTGACCCACACATCCTCGATATTGAAGCCGGCGATGCGTTCGGCCTGTTCGACCGCTTCGCGGACCGCCGTCTCGGTCGCCTTCATGTCGGCGATATAGCCGCGCTTGACGCCGCGGCTCTCGCGCTGGCCGGTGCCGAGCACGGTCAGTTCGCCGCCCTCACCCGCCTGCGCGATCAGCGCCGACACCTTCGACGTGCCGATGTCGAGTGCGGTGATGATCCCTTCCGGTGCCGTTTTCGCCATGGTCCCCTGCCCCCTGTTCAGTCGCCTTCGACCGGTTTCGCGGTCGACGCGGCATTGCCCTGCTCGCTGCCGTCATCACCGTTATCCGGTGTCGCATGTTTCATCCGCACGACCAGCTTGGTCGGATCGCGCAGGTCGAACCGGTCATAGCCCTTGCCGAGCAGGCCGAGCGTGCCGTCGAGCTGCGCGAACTTGACCAGCGCGCGCGCCGATTCCTTGTCGCCTTCGGGCAGGACCAGCCGTTCGCCGGTCTGGAACAGGATGTCCCAGCGGCGATTGCCGACCCAGATCGCGGCCTTCACCACGGGTTTGAGCGCGGGTGCGGCGGCCATCAGCTTGCGATAGGCCGGTTCCTGCGCATTGGCACCGTCGCCGATGACCAGCGGCAGGCGCGGCATCTTGTTGGGCTGCACGCCGTCCAAGAGCACGCCGCCTTCGTCGATCAGCATCAGCTGGCCCTTGTTCTGCCAGACGGCCGCGGGGTCGCGTTCGACCACGTCGACGACCAGCGTGTCGGGCAGCCGGCGCGAGACGCGGGCATCGGCGATCCAGCCATAGTCGAGCAGCTTCTGCCGCGTGGCGTCGAGATCGACCAGCGGCATGGCGCGCGAACGCTGGTCGAGCGCGACGGCATAGACCGAGGTCGCGTCCATCCGCTTCAGGCCGGTTACCTCGATCTGTTCGACGCGGAAGCCCGCCGCGCCGACCGCTTCGGCCGCCGCCACGCCGACCATGCCGAACAGCCCGAACCAGTTGGCGAGCGCGAGGACGATCGCCCCGGCACCGGCGGTCAGGCTCCACCCGACGATGCGGCGCGCGGTCGCAGCACCGCCGGGCAATGCCGCGACGGCTTGGTCAAGGACCGAGACGCGGACCGGACGCTTGGCCTGGACGCGACGCTTGGGTTTTACGGTGCGGGTCTGGACGACGCGCTTGCCGGTCTGGGTCATCGCATCGCCTCTTCCACGATCCAGCCGACGAGCTGCTCGTAGCTCATGCCGACATGGCGTGCCTGTTCGGGGACGAGGCTTAACGGAGTCATGCCGGGCTGGGTATTGGTTTCGAGGACGAACAGGCCGTCGATGCCGCGGTCGTCGTCCCAGCGGAAATCGGTGCGCGACGCGCCCTTGCAGCCGAGTACGCGGTGGGCGGTGACGGCATAGGCCATGCACGCCTGGGTAATGTCGTCGGGGATGTCGGCGGGGCAGACATGTTCGGTCAGGCCGTCGGTATATTTGCTGTCGTAATCGTAGAAGCCGCTCTTGGGCTTCAGTTCGGTCACGCCCAGCGCGCGGTCGCCCAGCACCGCGGTGGTCAGTTCGCGGCCGCGGATGAAGGGTTCGGCGAGGAGTTCGTCGAACTCCTGCCACGGACCCTTCGAGCCCTGCGCGATCGGGTTGCCATAGTTGCTGTCGTCGGTGACGATCGCGACGCCGACCGACGAACCTTCGCTGACCGGCTTCAACACATAGGGGCGCGGGAGCGGGTCACGCTCGTACAGTTCGGCGGTCTTGACGATGCGGCCACCGGGCATGGGGACGCCGGCGGGGACGAGCGCGTGCTTGGTCAGCACCTTGTCGATCGCGATGACCGAGGTGGCGAGGCCGCTATGCGTATAGCGCAGCCCCATCAGGTCCATCATCCCCTGCACCGTGCCGTCTTCGCCGGGCGTCCCGTGCAGCGCGTTGAAGACGAGGTCGGGCTTCGCTTCGGTCAGGCGCGCGGCGATGTTGCGGTCCATGTCGATGCGGGTGACTTTATGACCGAGCGATTCGAGGGCGGTCGCGACGCCGGCACCCGACATGAGCGAGACTTCGCGTTCCGACGACCAGCCGCCCATGAGGACGACGATGTGCAGGGGGTCGGTCACGCGTTCGGTTCCTTCGTTATCACATTATACCCGTTTGCTTCGAGCGCAGGGTCGAGCTTGCCGAGACCCGAAGTCGAGAAGGAGTTGCCCCAAACGACCGCGTTCTCGACGGACGCTTCTCGACTTCGCTCGAAGCTGCTCGAACCGAACGGGTTGGTTGGGGGAAGTTTGGTCACGCCACCCCTACCCGCTGGATTTCCCATTCGAGCGTCACGCCCGACTGCGCCAGCACCTTCGCCCGCACGTCCTCGCCCAGCGCCTCGATATCGGCGCTGGTGGCGTTGCCAGTGTTGAGCAGGAAGTTGCAGTGCTTTTCCGACACTTGCGCATCGCCGCGTATCAGCCCGCGACAGCCGGCGGCGTCGACCAGCGCCCACGCCTTGTGGCCATCGGGGTTCTTGAAGGTCGAGCCACCGGTCTTCGACCGCAATGGCTGCGAGGCTTCGCGCGCGGCGGCGATGCGGTCCATTTCGGCTTGGATCGCCCGAGGCTCGCCCTGTTCGCCGCGGAAGGTGGCAGACACCACGATCGCGCCGTCGGGCAGGTCGCTGTGACGGTAGCGATAGTTAAGGTCGGCGAGTGTCAGCGTCACCGGCGAACCGTCGCGCGTCACGACCTGCGCCTCGACCAGCACGTCCGCCACCTCGCGGCCATAGGCGCCGCCGTTCATCCGCACGAAGCCGCCGACCGTGCCGGGGATCGAGCGGAGGAACTCTACGCCGGCAATGCCTGCGTCGCGCGCGGTCGAGGACACGAGGATACCGCTCGCCCCGCCGCCGCAGGTAAGCGTCAGACCATCGGCTGTGACCTTGGCGAAGGGTTTGCCGAGGCGGACGACGACACCCGGCACACCGCCGTCGCGGACGATCAGGTTGGAGCCGAGGCCCAGCCCCATTACCGGGACCGCCGGATCGAGCGCACCGAGGAAGTCGCACAAATCGTCCGTGTCGGCCGGTTCGAACAGCAACTCGGCTGCGCCACCCGCCTTGAACCAGACGAGCGGGGCCAGCGGTGCGTTCGCGGTCAGTTTGCCACGGACCGGCGGCAGGGTCATTTCCCGCTGCCCCAGAAACGCGCCCACGCGGTCCATGCCTCTGCCTGCGCATCGGCGATCTGCTTGCCGACTTGCGTCATGTCGCGCGTTTCGGCGGTGTCGAGCAGCTTTTTCGCCGCGTCGAGCTGCGCCTGTTGCGCGCGCAGGATTTCGCGCTGCATCTCGATCGCGGTGGAGAACCAGTCGCTCATGCCAGCTTGCTCGCGATCGCGGTGGGCAGGCCGGCGGCAATCTTCGTGATGTCACCCGCGCCGAGGCAGACGATCAGGTCACTGTCCTGTCCTTCGGCGGCCAACGCGGTGGCCAGCGAGTCCTTGTCCGCCGCGACCTGTGCCGAGCGGTGGCCGCGCAGGCGGATGCCGTCGACCAGTGCCTCGGCGCTGACGCCTTCGACCGGGGTTTCGCCGGCGGCGTAGACGGGGAGGACATGGACCGCATCGGCGTCGTTGAACGCCTGGGCGAACTCGTCCATCAGCGCACCCAGTCGCGAATAGCGGTGCGGCTGGACGACGGCGATCACCCGGCCACCGGTCGCTTCGCGCGCGGCAGAGAGGACCGCACGGATTTCGACCGGGTGGTGGCCGTAATCGTCGATCACGGTCATGCCGGCGACTTCACCGACGCGAGTGAAGCGGCGCTTCACGCCGCCGAACTTGGCGAAGCCCTGTGCGATGGTCGCGTCGTCGAGGCCGAGTTCGACGGCGACGGCGATCGCCGCCAGCGCGTTCTGGACATTGTGGCGACCGGCCATGGGCAGGTGAATGCCCGTGATGGTGCGGGTCTGGCCGTCGCGGTCGCGGACCACGCAGTCGAAACGGTTGCCGTCGCGGCCCGCCGTCACCTCGACACCGCGCACATCGGCCTGCGCGGCAAAGCCATAGGTGACGATGCGGCGGTCGCGGATGCGCGGGATCAGCGCCTGCACTTCGGGGTGGTCGAGGCACAGCACCGCCGCGCCGTAGAAGGGCACATTCTCGATGAACTCGACATAGGCGTCTTTCGCCCGGTCGAAGCTGCCATAATGGTCGAGATGTTCGGGGTCGATATTCGTCACGACCGCGATCGTGCCGTCGAGGCGCAGGAAGCTGCCGTCGCTTTCGTCCGCCTCGACCACCATCCAGTCCGATGCGCCGAGCCGGGCGTTCGAGCCGTAGGAGTTGATGATGCCGCCGTTGATGACGGTCGGATCGACGCCGCCGGCATCGAGCAGCGCGGCGATCAGCGAGGTCGTGGTCGTCTTGCCATGCGTCCCCGCGACCGCGACAGTCGATTTCAGGCGCATCAGTTCGGCCAGCATCTCCGCGCGGCGGACCACAGGGATACGCTTGGCAAGCGCATGGTCCCGTTCGGGGTTGCCGGGCTTGATCGCGGTCGAGGTGACGACCACCGCCACGCCCTCCACATTCTCCGCCCTGTGGCCGATATGCACGTCGATGCCGCGCCCGCGCAGGCCGTCGACGACATAGCCCTCGGCCACGTCCGACCCTTGCACCTTATAGCCGAGATTGTGCATCACTTCGGCAATGCCCGACATGCCGATGCCGCCGATGCCGACGAAATGGATCGTGCCGATGTCGGTAGCGACGCCCTTCACGCAAATGCTTCCTTCTGTCGTTTGGCGGGAGTGATCTTGCCCACTTTCGCCTTGGGTGCGTCGATGCTCTCGACCAGGTCGGCGAGGTCACGGACCGCGAACGGCCGGCCGCTGCTGCGCGCGCGGGCTGCGGCGTTGGCGAGCGCAGCGGGATCGAGGCCGAGCTTCTGGATCTGTTTCGCGAGTTCAGGCGCGGTGAACTGCGCCTGCTGGATCGAACGCCCGCCGCCCGCGGCCACGATCTCACGACAATTCGCCGTCTGGTGGTCGTCGGTCGCGCCGGGCAGCGGCACGAGGATCGCGGGACGGCCGGCGGCGGTCAGCTCGGCAATGGTCGAGGCGCCGGCGCGGGCGATGACGACATGGCTCCATGCCAGCCGGTCGGGCAGGTCGGGGAGATAGGTCGCGATCTCCGCCGGGATGCCGTGTTCGGCATATTTGGCACGCACCGCGTCGATATCTTCGATCCGCGCCTGATGCGTCACCTGCATCCGGCGGCGAAAGGCTACGGGCAACAGCGCGAGACCGTCGGGCACGACTTGGCTGAGGATGCTCGCCCCCTGGCTGCCGCCGGTCACCAGCACGCGGAAGATGCCTTCCTCGTCGAGTGCGGGATAGGGGCGTTCGCGGAGCGCCAGCACGCTTTCGCGCACCGGGTTGCCGACCAGATGGGTCTTGGGGACGTGCTTGTCCTTCAACCGGTCGACGCGTTCGTAGCTGGTGGCGATGGCATGGACGCTGCCCGCGACCAGCCGGTTGACCCGACCCAGCACGGCATTCTGTTCGTGGATGATCGTCGGCACCTTCTGCGCGAAGGCTGCGAGCAGCGCGGGGAGCGCGGGATAGCCGCCGAAGCCGATTACGGCCGAGGGGCGGAAGGTCTTGTACAGCTCGATCGCCATCGACCGGCCGGCCAGCATCTGCCGCCCGGCCTTGACCCAGCCGAGCGGACCGCCGCTCAGGCGCCCGGCGGGCAGGACATGGGTCTGGATACCGTCGAACAGGTCGGGAAAGCGCACGCCGCGTTCGTCGCTGACCAATGCGACGCGGTGGCCACGCCGGGTCAGTTCGGTCGCCAGCGCCGCTGCCGGGACCATATGTCCCCCGGTGCCCCCGGCGGCGAGGACATAGTGCTTGCTCATTTCGCTCCGCTCCAGCGCTGTGGGCCGTAAGGTGAGCGGCTCAGATACGGGTTCCGGCGGGTGAAAGCGAGCAGCAGTCCCATGCCGATCGACAGCGCGATCATCGACGACCCGCCGTACGAGATGAAGGGCAGCGTCATCCCCTTCGACGGAGCGATGCCGACATTGACCGCCATGTTGATGAGCGCCTGTGCGCCGAACTGTACGGCTAGGCCGGCGGCGGCGAGCAGCTTGAACGCGTCCTCCTCGTCCAGCAGGCGGACGAACACGCGCACGACGATGGCGAGGAAAATGATGGCGATGATGGCGCAGGCGATCAGGCCGAATTCTTCGCCGACCACCGCAAAGATATAGTCGGTATGCGCTTCGGGGAGCTTGAACTTGACGCGCCCGCCGCCGGGGCCGGTGCCGACCACCCCGCCCGCCGTCAGCACGGCGTGCGCCATATCGACCTGATAGCTGTCGGTGGCGGCGCTTGCGGGATCGGGGAACAGGAAGCCATCGATACGGACGCGCGCGGTGCCGTAGAAGGTGTAGGCGGCGGCGATCAGCCCGACGCCCGCCGCGCCGAGCAGCGCCATGGTGCGCACCGGGATGCCCGCGATCACCAGCAGCGCCGCCCAGACGCCGCAGAAAATCACGGTCTGGCCGAAATCGGGCTGGAGCATCAGGCAGCCGGCGATAACCGCGGTCAGCGCGCCGGTGACCCACAGCATCGGCAGTTGCGGGTCCTTCGCGCGCAGCGACAACAGCCACGCCGTCGTGACGATGAACATGGGTTTGAGGAACTCGGACGGCTGGAACTGGCCGACGCCGAGGTTGATCCAGCGCCGCGCGCCGTTCGCCTCCACGCCGACGAACGGCGTGACCATCAGCGCGAGGACCAGCACCGCGGCGCCCAGCAGGCACAGCCGCCGCGCGAGCGTGACCGGCAGCATCGACACGACGATCATCACCGGAAAGGACAGCGCGATCCACCCCGCCTGTCGCCAGAAATACATCATCGGCGGCACGGTGACGTCGCCACCGGAATAGCGCACCGCCGAAGCGGGCGACGCCGCGGCGACCGCGACGAGGCCGATCGCGATCAACACCATCGCGATCAGCAGCAGGACGCGGTCGACTTCGCGAAACCACGCGCCGATCGGCGAGCGCGCGCTGCGCCCCTGCAACGTCTCGACCCGTTGCCGCAGCGCCCGGACGTCGCGTCCGCGTACCGTATCGGTCATTGCAATGCCCCCACCGCCGCCGCGAAGGCGCGTCCCCGCGCTTCGAAATCACTGAATTGGTCGAACGACGCGCACGCCGGCGACAAAAGTACGGTATCGCCCGGCTGCGCGACTGTCGCGGCCAATTTTACCGCCTCGTCCAATGTGTTGGCGATGGTTACCGGCAGGTCGGGCGCAAGGAGCTCGGCGAAGCGCTGTGCGGCGGTGCCGATGGTGTAGGCGTGGACGATATTGCCGAAACCGGGGCGGCAGGCGTCGAGGTCGTCGGACTTGGCGAGGCCGCCGACGATCCAGTGGATGCGGGCGAACGCATTGAGCGCCGGCGCGGTCGAATCCGGGTTCGTGGCCTTGCTGTCGTCGACATAGGCGACGCCGCCTACGTCCGCGACATGTGCCATCCGGTGCGGGAGCGCACGGTAACTTTGGAGACCAGCGCGGATGGTGTCGGCGGCGAGGCCGAGCGCTTCGCAGACGGCGATGGCGGTCAGCGCGTTCTGGGCATTGTGGGGGCCAGCGAGTGCGGGGCCATAGGCAGGTGCATCGGCGGGTACGCTGATGCGGGTGGCGCGCGGCAGCGTGTCGGCGATAGCGGCCGAGGTCGCGTCGCCGGTGCCGATGATCGCGGCATGGCCTGCCGACTGCATCGCGAACAGGCGCGCCTTTGACGCTGCATAGGCTTCGAAGCCGGCATAGCGGTCGAGATGGTCGGGGGTGATGTTGAGCAGCACGGCGACGTCGCAGTCGAGGCTGTAGGTCAAGTCGATCTGGTAGCTCGACAATTCGAGGACATAGACCCCGCCCTCCGGCAGCGGGTCCTGCGCGAGGATCGGCAGGCCGATATTGCCGCCCATCCTCGTGGGGATGCCGGCCTGGTCGAGGATGTGGTGGATCAGGGCGGTGGTGGTCGACTTGCCGTTGGTGCCGGTGATGCCGACGGCCTTGTGCGGCGGCAGGTCAGCGCGGGCCTGGGCGAAGAGTTCGATGTCGCCGATGATGGGGGTGTCGCCGGCGTGGGTGACGATCGGGTGGCGGTTGAGGGGCACGCCGGGCGACACGACGACGCCGTCGAAGCCGGTGAGGTCGATCGTCAGCGGGTCGGCAAACACCAAAGCCCTCTCCCCCATGGGGGAGTTCCGGGTCGGTTGTGCCCCCGGCACAACCTCAACAGCGCGGGGCGCTGTTGACCCGGAACTGGTTGGGAGAGGGGGTGTCGCGGGCGCTGTCGCAGAAGAAGGCCCCTCTCCCCGCGAGCGGGGAGAGGGAGAAAGGGCGTTGCGCTTTGCCGCATCGCCGTCCCACGCGACAACCTCCGCCCCACCGGTCAGCAGCGCTCGTACCGTCGCCGCGCCGGAGCGCGCCAGCCCCAGCACCGCGAACTTCTTGCCCACCCAGGCGGCAGCGACAATCACCGCAGCTTCAGCGTCGACAGGCCGGCCAGCGCCAGCACGAACGCCACGATCCAAAAGCGGATCACGACCGTCGCCTCGGCCCAGCCGAGCTGTTCGAAATGATGGTGGATCGGCGCCATGCGGAAGATGCGCTTGCCGGTGCGCTTGTACCAGAAAACCTGGATGATGACCGACAGCGCCTCGACGACGAACAGCCCGCCGATGATCGCCAGCACGATTTCATGATGCGACGACACCGCGATCGCACCCAGCGCGCCGCCGAGCGCCAGACTGCCGGTATCGCCCATGAACACCGCCGCCGGGGGAGCGTTGTACCACAGGAACGCCAGCCCCGCCCCGACAATCGCCCCGCAGAACAGCGCGAGGTCGCCCGCGCCCAGCACATGCGGAATGCCGAGATAGGCGGCGAACTTGGCATTGCCGACCATGTATACGATCAGCATCAGCGCGACCGAGGCGATAATGACCGGCATCGTCGCGAGGCCATCCAAGCCATCGGTCAGGTTCACCGCATTGCCGAACGCGACGATCGTAAAGGCGGCAAAGATCACGTAGAACGGCCCGAGGTCGATCGCGACGTTCGAGAAGAACGGGACATAGAGCATCGTGCCGGTCTGCTGGATGATGATCCAGCTGGCGATGCCGGCAATCAGGAATTCGAGCAACAAGCGGGTGCGGCCCGACACGCCCGCGGTGCTGGCCTTTCGCACCTTGTCATAATCGTCAAGGAAGCCGATCGCAGCGAACCCGAGCGTCACGAACAGGCACGCCCAGACGAACGGATTGGCAAGGTCCATCCACAGCAACACCGACGTGGCGAGCGAGGTGAGGATCATCAACCCGCCCATGGTCGGCGTGCCGCGCTTGGCGAGGTGGGTCTGTGGCCCATCGAGGCGGATCGGCTGCCCCTTGCCCTGGCGCACGCGCAGCCAGCCGATGAAGCGCGGGCCGATGATGAGCCCCAGGAACAGCGCCGTCGCCGTCGCCGCACCGGTGCGGAACGACAAATACCGGAACAGGTTCAGCACACCGGGAAAGCCGAGATATTCGGCGAGTTCGTACAACATCAGTCCTGGCCCCACAGGTCGGCGACGACCCGCGCCAGCCCCACCCCGTTCGATCCCTTTACGAGTACCGCGTCGCCCGGCGCGATAAGGTCGGACAGGACCTGTGCGGCGGCGGCGGCGTCGGGCACATGGACGGTTTCGATGCGGCCCTCAAGCGCCTTGGCGAGGGGAAGCATCCCCGCCCCCACCAGTACGGCGCGCGAAACGCCCGCTTCGTCGATGGGAACCGCCAGCGCGGCGTGATAGGCGTCCGACGACTCGCCCAGCTCGCGCATTTCGCCCAGCACCGCGATGCGGCGATCGGCGCGTTCGGCGGCAAGAACCTTCAGCGTGGCGCGCATCGATGCGGGGTTGGCGTTGTAGCTTTCGTCGATCAGCAGCGCGTCGCCGCCCGCCAGCGTCAGCCTGCGGCGAGCGCCACGACCGGCAAGGCCCGCAAGGTCGGCGAGCGCGAGGCCGGCAACGCCCAGATCGCCGCCGATCGCATCGACCGCCGCCATTACTGCCAGCGAATTGGCGACCCAATGTTCGCCCGGCGGGGCGAGCGTGTAGCTGACTTCACGCGTTCCCAGCCGCGCGGTGACGAAGCTGTCGCCGCCCGACAGGCGGACATGCTCGATCGCGCGCACATCGGCGCCTTCACGCAGGCCGAAGGTCACGATCTTCGCAGCGTGCGGCCGGGCAGCGGCGATCAGCGTGTCGCGGTGCGGGCTGTCATACGGCACGATGGCGATGCCACCCTCGACCAGCCCTTCGAAAATCTCGCCCTTGGCACGGGCGATCGCATCTTCGCCCGTGAAGAATTCGGTATGGGCGGGTGCGATCGTCGTGACGATCGCGACCTCGGGGTGAACGAGGCGGGTCAGTTGCGACAGTTCGCCCGCATGGTTCATGCCCATTTCGAACACCGCCGCCTCTGTCGACGCCGGCATCCTGGCGAGGCTGAGCGGCACGCCCGTATGGTTGTTGTAGCTCTTGACCGAGCGATGCGCGTTGCCGTGAGTGATCCGGTCGAGCGCGGCGAACAGCGCTTCCTTGGTCCCGGTCTTGCCGACCGATCCGGTCACGCCGATGATCCGCGACGCGGTCCGCGCGCGGGAAGCGGTGGCGAGCTGGTTCAGCGCGACCGTCGTGTCGTCGACCCGCACATGCGGGCCGTCGACCGGGCGCGACACGATCGCGCCCGCCGCCCCTTGCGCGAACACTTGGGCTACGAAGCGGTGCCCGTCGGTCGCCTCGCCCGACAGTGCGACGAACAGGTCGCCCGGTCCGACTTCGCGGCTGTCCAAGGCGACGCCGTTGGCGGTGAAATCGGTGGAGGCGGTGCCCCCGGTCGCGGCGGCGATGGCGGCGGCGGTCCAGAGCGGCCCGTCAGCCCGCACAGTCACGCGCCACCTGTACGTCGTCGAACGGCAGGATCATGTCGCCGACGATCTGGCCCTGCTCGTGCCCCTTGCCCGCGATCAGCACGATGTCGCCCGGTTGCGCCATGTCGCACGCGGCGCGGATCGCGGCACGGCGGTCGCCGATCTCGGTCGCGTTCGGCGCGCCGGCCATCACCTGCGCGCGAATCTGCGCGGCGTCCTCGGTGCGAGGATTGTCGTCGGTGACGATCGCCACGTCGGCGCGGGCGGCGACGACCTCGCCCATCGGCGCGCGCTTGCCATTGTCGCGGTCGCCGCCGGCGCCGAACACGACGATCAGCCGCCCGTCGGCATGGGGACGCAGCGCAGCGATGGCGGCCTCCAATGCATCGGGGGTGTGCGCGTAATCGACATAGACCGGCGCACCGTTCGGCAGGATCACCGCGCGTTCCAGCCGCCCGCGCACCGGCTGCAACCGCGCCAGTCCGGCGAGCGTCGCCGCGAGCGTGCCGCCGGTTGCCAGCACGAGGCCCGCAGCAGTGAGCGCGTTCGCCGCCTGATAGGCACCGATCAGCGGCAACTGTACCTTGTGCGTCGCGCCCTCGGCCTCGATGGTCAGCACCTGTCCGAGCAGGCTGGGGTCGCGGCCGACCAATCGCAGCGTCTCGCCATGTTCACCAACGGTGATCAGGCGATTGCCGCGGACCCGGGCGAGGTCCATCACCCGGTCGGCATGGGGATCGTCGATCCACACCACCGCGGTGCCGTCGTCGGCGAGCACTTCGGAAAACAGGCGCAGCTTGGCGGTCAGGTAGCTCGCCATGTCGCCATGATAGTCGAGGTGGTCGCGGCTGAGGTTGGTGAAGGCCGCCGCGCGGACCGGGAGCCCTTCGGTGCGATATTGCGACAGGCCGTGGCTCGACGCCTCGAACGCGACATGGGTCACGCCCTCGCGCGCCAGCCCCGCGACGTTCGACAGGAAGGTGACGATGTCGGGCGTGGTCAGGCCGGTCACGACGCGTTCGTCGGCGGTGGTAACGCCCAGCGTGCCGATCGACGCGGCGTGGTGGCCCTGCATCCGCCACAGTTGTCGCACCATTTCGACGGTGCTGGTCTTGCCGTTGGTGCCGGTCACCGCGACGCAGGTCGGCGGGAACGGCGCGAAGAAGGCGGCGGCGGCGCGGGCGAAGGCTTCGCGCGGGTCCTGCGCGGCGATGTGGACGGCGCCTTCGACCACCGCTTCGGGACGGGCGACGACGGCGACGGCGCCGGCGGCGATGGCGGCGGGAATGAAATCCTCGCCATTGACCCGCGCGCCTTCGAAGGCACCGAAGATCGTGCCCGGCGCGACCTTGCGATGATCGATCGCGAAGCCGGTCACCGTTTGCGGTTCGTCACCGCCCGTGATCGTTCCTAATTTCATTCGACGTTCGCCAGCTTCTTCGCATCACCCGGCGCGTGCCACAGCAGCCCGCGCAATCCGGCGATGTCGATATCGGCATTGGCGTCGGGAATCACCCCCAACAATGGACCGGTGCGCGAGATCACCCGGCTGACTACCGGTGCGGCGGTCCACGCGGCGCTGGTGAAGCCGAAGGTTTCCTTCGTCCCCTTCGGGCTGTCGAGCATCGCGATCACGACATAGCGCGGGCGATCCATCGGGAAGACCGCCGCGAAGGTCGAGACGTTGACCTTCTTCGAATAGCCACCGCCGGCGCCGACGGTTTCGGCAGTGCCGGTCTTGCCGCCGACGCGGAAGCCCGGTGCCTCCGCCTTGCGCCCGGTACCGTCGGTGACGACGAGGCGTAGCAGGCCGCGCATCTTGGCGCTGGTCGCTTCCGAAAACACGCGGCTGCCCGCCGGGGCCTGTCCGGGCTTGAGCTTGAGCATCGTCGCCGGACGCCAGATGCCGCCATTGACCAGCGCGGCATACGCGCTGGCAAGGTGCAGCGGCGTAACCGCGATACCGTGCCCGTAAGCGGTGGTCATCGTCGTCGTGCGGCCCCAGTAATGCGGCCAGATGGTGCGCGACTTTTCGAGCTGGATATCGGGCGCGGCGTCGAAATGGAGCGAACGGAACAGCTTTTCCATCCGCGACTGCCCCATTTCGTCGGCGATGCGCGCGGTGGCGATGTTCGACGAATGGACCAGCGTCTCGGGGATGTTCAGCCAGCGCTTCTGCGCATGGTCGTCGCGGATGCGGAAGCCGCCGACGGCCAGCGGCTGGGTCGCGTCATAGCGCTTGGACAGTGACGGCACGACGCCGGTATCGAGCGCGGCGGCCATGGTCAGCGGCTTGAACGCCGATCCCAGCTCGTACACGCCCTGCGTCACCGTGTTCATCTGTCCGGTGTTGGCGGTCACATGGTTGGGGTTGAACGTCGGCAACGAGGTCATCGCGATCACCTCACCGGTATCGCTGTCGAGCACGATGCCACCGGCACCGCGCGCCTGGAACACCGCCATCGCGTTGGCCAGTTCGCTCTCCAGTGCCGCCTGCACGCGCAGGTCGAGGCTGAGCGCGACCGGACGTCCGCGCTCGGCCGGATCGACCAGCCGGGCGTTCAGGAACTTCTCCATGCCGCGCACGCCGCGCCCGTCCATGTCGAGATAGCCGAGCGCATGTGCCGCCATCGCGCTCTGCGGATACAGCCGCTCGGGCTCGCGACCCAGCGCGATGCCCGGCTCACCCAGCGCGTTCACCGCCTGCACCAGTTCGGGCAGCGCGCGGCGGCGCAGATAGACGAAGCCGCGGTCGAGGTTCAGCTGCGTATAATAATAGGCCGCGTCGTGATCGGGCATCAGCGCGGCGAGTTGCTCCGCCAGCTGTTTCTTGTCTCCGATCACCTTGTCCGGACGGACCGCGATCGACCATGCGTCGATGGTGCGCGCGAGCGGCGCGCCGTTGCGATCGACCAGATCGCCGCGCAGCGGCACCAGCGCCGCCTCCGCCGCGATCGCCGAGCGTGGCTCGGCGGCGACCGCCAGCAGCATCAGCCGCGCGAGGATGACCGTGACGCCCGCCGCGAACAACAGCATCAGCACCATCAACCGGTAATGAGCGATGTTGACCAGCGTGTGGCGGCCGCCGTCGGCACGTTGCTGGTTGAGGGGGGGCGCCACGACGACGATCACGGCCGGGCGGCTTCCTTGCGCGCCGAACGCGCGAGGTCGGCCATCGTCGCGTCGCTCAGCAGCGTGCGGTCGAGCATCGCGACGGCCCGCGCCTTGGCCGGCACGACGGCAGCGGTGCGGACCGCGCCGACCGGCTTCACGACCGGCTTGGCCTTTTCGGCCTTGGCCGGCGCGACGACGGGAGCGGCGGTGATGGCAGTGGCGGCGAGCGTGGGTTCGGGGGTTGCGGCGGCCATTTCCATCGGGGCGGCCGGCACGACATAAGCGAGGGCGACGTTGCCGCCTTCGGTCCGGCCCGGCAGCGATGCCAGCTGGTGTTCGCCGCCGACATATTGTTCGGCGCGCGGTGCGGCGAGCGACAGGACGTCACCGTTCCAGCGTTCGAGCTGCGCCATGTTCGCGCGGGTGTCGAATTCGGTTTCCAGCGCGCGGATGTCCTTGCGCGCCTGCACGATCGAGCGCTCGACCGCCTCGACCCGGCCGCGTTCCGCCGCGCCCTGCGAGATGACGAGATAGAAGGCCGGCGCCATCACGCCGACCGCCACCAATTTACCGAGGGTCCCGAACCCGAACGTCCCCATTACATCGCACTCCCGTTCGAACTCCACGGCGCCGCAGCCGTGCGAAGCCCCACGCGCAACGTCGCCGAACGCGCGCGCGGATTGGCCGATATCTCTTCGTCACTGGGCCGCACCGCCTTGGCGATGTTGCCGAAGCTTGGCGCCGGCCCCTGCGCCACGACCGGGCGGTGGCGCGACCCGGCAGGCATCGCGCCGCCATGTTCGCGCAGGAACCGCTTCACGATCCGGTCTTCCAGACTGTGGAAGCTGACCACCGACAACCGCCCGCCGGTTCGCAGCACCCGCTCCGCCGCGTCGAGCCCGGCGGTCAGCTCGCCCAGCTCATCGTTCAGGTGGATGCGAATCGCCTGGAACGCGCGGGTCGCCGGGTCCTTCTTTTCGTGCGGACGATGGCCCAGCGCGCGGCGGACGACTGCGGCGAGTTCGCCGGTGCGTGCCAGCGGCCGTGCGCCGACGATGAAGTTCGCGACGCGGCGGTGGCGCGGTTCCTCGCCATAGCGGTCGAGCACGTCCGAAATCTCGGCCTCGTCGGCGGTGTTGAGCCATTCGGCGGCGGTCAGCCCCTCGCGGCTCATCCGCATGTCGAGCGGACCGTCATATTGGAAGGAAAAGCCGCGATCGGCCTGATCGAGCTGCATCGACGACACGCCGATATCCATGACGACGCCCTCGACCGCGTCAATGCCACGCGCCGCCAGTTCGCCCACCATCGCCGAAAACGGCGCACGAATCAGCGTCAACCGCTCCCCTGCCTCGGCGAGCAGCGGCGCGGCGGCGTCGTGCGCGGTCGGATCGCGATCGAACGCGACGACATTGGCCCCTGCGGCCAGCATCGCGCGCGTATAGCCGCCCGCGCCGAAGGTCGCGTCGACATGCGTCTCGCCCGGCTGGATCGCGAGCGCGGCGACCGCTTCGGCCATCAGCACCGGGATATGCGGCGCGGCGGTCATTGCAGCCCCTTCTCTTCCATCAGAAACTCGCACAGCTCGCGCGTATCGGCGTCGATCTCGATATCGGCGATCAGCGTGAACGGGTCCCAGATGTTGAAGGTATCGCCACGTCCGTGGAAGAACGCCCATTTGTCGATCTTCGCACGGCGGCGATAGAAGGTCGGCAAGACGAAGCGACCGGCGCTGTCGAACGGCGCGGTCTCCAGGTTGCCGAACGCCTTGCCCGCGACATTGTAATCGGTGTCGGCATCCTCGTCGCTGCCCTGCGGCCGGCGCGAATAGAGCAGCTTCGGCCACGCGGCATCGAACGCGCTGAGGCAGACGTGCTTGCCGTGGCGCTTGAGCAGCAGTTCGCGGGAATCGGCGTTCTTCTCCAGCACCGAGCGCAGCTTGGCAGGCACTGCGACGCGACCCTTCGCGTCGACCGCCTGTAGCCCGTAGCTCAGGTAGAGTTCCCTCTCCGACACCTTGCCCCTGTTCCGTCACGCAGGAGAAGCGCCGCCGCCGGCAAATACGCGCCGGGCGGTGTGTTTCGACGATCCCAGGACCTGCCCCCTGTGACGTCCAAGACGTACCAAAACACAACATGGGTCACAATGGGAGAAGTTGGGTGAGAGTGGGAAAAAGCACCACCGGATAGTCAATTTATGGGATGTACGTTGTTTGTTCGCCAGCGTTCGGCGTCGGAATTTTGGTATGGGGATGGGATGGCCCGCCACCGGGGTGGGTGCGGGCGGGTGGAGGGGGTTTTCCGGGGGTTCGGTCCGGCGAATCTGTGCCGGGAACGGAGCTGTTCGGTAGGCTGCTGCAAGCTCGGCCCTGCCCACCACAAACGTCACCCCAGCGCAGGCTGGGGTCTCTCGCGGCAAGCAGAACGCGCTAGAAACGGGAAGACCCCAGCCTGCGTTGGGGTGACGCTCGCGGCTATAGGGCCACTCGAAAGTTTCCGGCTATCGGAACAACGGCGCTCAGCGCGCTTCGGGCACTACCGCATTGGCGCCCGGCGCGGCGCCGGGGGAAATGCCGAGTTCGGCCAGCGGCTCGTCGGGATTACCCGCTGCCGCAAGATTCGCCAGCGCGACATTGGCCTGTTCCTCGACGGTCGCGACATCCTCGCCGATCGGCGGTTCGTCGATCGCCGAGCGGAACAGCGCGCTCGCCAGCACGATCAGCAGCACGACCAGCACCAGTCCGGTCGCGCCGACGCGCAGGCGTTGCAGAAGCTGGGATTGGTCGGAACGCGGCACCATCTGCGGCGGTGTTACGACGAACTGTCCCCGCTGTCGACCGCCAACCCCTTCGCCGCCAGCCATGCCGGATCGTAGAGCGTCGAGAGGTAGCGGAAACCCGTGTCGCACAGGATCGTCGCGACGCGGCTGCCCGGCCCCCGCTGCCGCGCGAGCAGCACCGCGCCCGCGACGTTGATGCCCGACGACAGGCCGAGGCATAGCCCCTCCTCCGCCAGCAGCCGCCGGACCCAGACCATGCCTTCCGCGTCCGACACGCGGAACTGGGTGTCGATCGGCGCCCCGTCGAGATTGGCGGTAATCCGTCCCTGCCCGATCCCCTCCGCGACCGACGTGCCTTCGGAGCGCAACTCGCCATGGGCATAATAGTCGTACAGCGCCGCGCCATGCGGATCGGTCAACGCGATCGTTACCGATTCGTCCTTTTCCTTCAGGCCCAGCCCGACGCCGGCGAGCGTCCCGCCGGTGCCGGCGGCGCAGGTGAAGCCGTCGATCCGCCCCTCCATCTGCGCCCAGATCTCCGGCGCGGTGCCGACGATATGCGCACGGCGGTTGGCGATATTGTCGAACTGGTTCGCCCAGATCGCGTTGGGCGTTTCCTCGGCGATCCGCCGGCTGGTGTGGACGAAATGCCCGGGGTTCGAATAGGGTGCGGCGGGGACAAGTACCAACTCGGCGCCGAGCGCGCGCAGCGTGTCCATCTTCTCGCGGCTCTGCGTCTCGGGCATGACGATGATCGTCTTGTAGCCCTTGGCATTGGCGACCAGCGCCAGGCCGATGCCGGTATTGCCCGCCGTCCCCTCGACGATCGTGCCGCCGGGCTGGATCAGGCCCCGTGCCTCGGCATCCTCGACGATGAACAGTGCCGCGCGGTCCTTCACGCTGGCGCCGGGGTTGGCGAATTCGCACTTCGCGAAAATCTCCGCGCCGGCAGCCTCGCTCGGCCCCTTCAGGCGGACGAGCGGGGTGTTGCCGATCAGGGCGAGCGTGTCGGGAGCAGTATGCATCACTTCCAGATGGCGCGGTACGCCCGCCGGGGCAAGCGCGGCGGCAGGTAGAATGCATTGGCGGGCGGCAATGGTGGCTTTGGCCCTACCCCACCAGCGCGTCCACCAATGCCTTTACCTTCGCCTGTCGCCATTGCGGCAAGGGTGCCACCAGCCAATAGCCGAGCCGCCCGGACTTGGGCTCGCCGACCACCGCGACGCGGCCGGCGGTAATGTCGTCGCGGGCCAGTAGCTCAGGCACGGTAGCGCGACCAAGACCGGCCGCCGCGGCATCGATTGCGAGGCCGGCATCGGCGACGCGGACCAGCGCGCTGGCGTCCTCGGGCGAGCAGCCGGGCCAGCCGATGCGGGTGTCGGTGCCGCCACCGGCGCGTTCGATCGTGACCATGCCGTCCGATTCGAGCGCCTCGCCCTCATGCGCGCCGGGCCCCTCGCCCCAGCGGATCGCCAGGTCGAGATTGGCTTCGGTGAAGTCGAGCGCATCGTCCGTCGCGACCAGCGCGAAGCGGAGTTCGGGATCGGCGGCGGCGATGCGCGACAGGCGCGGCAGCAGCCATTTTTGCGTCAGGTCGCGCGGTGCGGCGATGGTCAGCGACTTGGACGACTGCCCCGCCTGCATCGCGCGAACCGCCTCCTCGAACTGCAGGAAACCGCCGCGTAGCGCGACCAACCCCGCCTCGCCCTCCGGCGTCAGTTCGAGGCCGCGGGTCGTGCGGCGGAACAGGACGACGCCCAGCGTATCCTCCAGCGCGCGAACCTGCTGGCCCACGGCGGCCGGGGTCACCGCCAGTTCGTCGGCGGCACGGGTGAACGACAGATGCCGGGCGGCGGCGTCGAGCACGCGCAGCCCGTTCAGCGGCAGGTGCGTCCGCTTCATGCGCCCACCGCCGGCGCCAGCAGCGCGAAGCGCGGGATCGCCACGTCGAACGTGTCGCCGTCATCGGCCAGCATGTGATAGCTACCCTGCATCGCGCCGGTCGGCGTCGAGAGCGGGCAACCCGACACATAGTCGAAGCTGCCGTCCGGTTCGATCACGGGCAGTTCGCCGATCACGCCTTCACCCTCCACGCTATGCCGTTCGCCGCGGCCATCGGTGATGATCCAGTGGCGGGTGAGCAGTTGCACCGTCCGGTCCGACCCGTTCTCGATCCGGATATGATAGGCCCAGAACCAGCGCCCCTGCTGCGGTTGCGACTGTTCGGGCAGATAGGTCGCCGACACCCGCACCACGATGCCATCGGTCGTCGCCTCGTGCGGGAACAGCGCCTTCATAGGGCGACCGCGCGCAAGGCCTGATCGAGGTCGGCGATCAGGTCCTCGGGATCCTCCAGACCGACATTGATGCGGATCATGCCTTCGGAAATCCCCATCTCGATCCGCTTTTCCTCGGCCACGCCCGAATGGGTGGTCGAGGCGGGATGCGTCATCAGCGAGCGCGAATCGCCGATGTTGTTCGAGATATCGATAAGTTGCAGCGCATCGAGCAGCCCGTGCGCCTGGGCACGCCCGCCGTCCAGTTCGAACGAGAAGATCGGCCCGGCCATCTTCATCTGCCGCATCGCCAGCGCGTGCTGCGGGTGGCTGGGCAGGCCCGGCGCATTGATCCGCGGCACGCGCGCTTCGAGGAAGCTCGCGACCTTCAGCGCGTTTTCCGACTGGCGCATCACGCGCAGGTCGAGCGTCTCCAGCCCTTTAAGCACCACCCAGGCGTTGAACGCGCTGAGCGTCGGCCCGGTGTTGCGGGTGAAGGGCAGCAGCACGTCGTCGATGAACGCCTTGCGGCCGCACACCGCACCGGCCAGCACGCGGCCCTGCCCTTCCATCAGCTTGGTGGCGCTATAGGCAACGACGTCGGCGCCGAAGTCCATCGGCCGTTGCAGCGCCGGGCTGGCAAAGGCGTTGTCGACCACCGTGACGATGCCACGCTCGCGTGCCGCGGCGCAGATCGCGGTCAGGTCGGCGACGTCCATCGTCGGGTTGGCCGGCGTTTCGAAGAACCAGACCTTGGTATTGGGACGGCTGGCATCGATGAACGCCTGCGTATCGCGGGCATCCACGACGTCGGTCTCGATCCCGAATTTCGGCAGCAGCGTGTCGGTCAGCCAGCGGCACGACCCGAACGCGGCACGCCCGCCGACCAGATGGTCGCCCGCCGACAGCTGACACAGCAGCGCCGCCGTCATCGCCGCCATGCCGGTCGCCATGGTGCGACAGCCCTCCGCCCCCTCGAGCAGGGCGATGCGTTCCTCCAGCATCTCGACCGTCGGGTTCTGCAAGCGCGAATAGGTCATACCGACCTGATCGCCCGCGAACCGTGCCGCGGCGTCGCCGGCACAGTCATAGGCATATCCCGAGGTGAGGAACAACGCCTCCGACGTTTCGCCATATTCGCTGCGCGCAGTGCCGCCGCGCACGGCCTGCGTTGCGGGACGCCAGGTGGCGGTGATGCTGCGGTCTTGTCCGGTCTTGCGCTTCATGGGCACGGTCTTTGCGCGTTCGGAAGACAAATTTCCAGTGCGGGTTGGCCCGATCGGGCTTTGCATATGACCGACGTTCATGGTTAGTCGTCGCCATCGGGCGGGAAAGAGGCGGCAGATGCGATACGCGGTTCGGACGACATGGCTGTTCGCCGCACTCTTTGCCGGCACGGCCGGCGCGCAGACGCCGCCGCCCGAGCCGCCCGCGACATCGGAGATCGTCGTCACCGGTCGCGTGGCGCTGACCCGCGACGAAGCGCGCACCTTCACCAACAGCATCTCGGTACCGATCGACCGGCAGCTCGCGCGGCTGGGCGTGACGGCCTGCCCCCGTGCCATCGGCTTTCCCCCGGCGATCGCCGCCGAGATCGAGGCGCGCATCCGCGCCGTCGCCTCTGCGATCGAGCTGCCGGTCGGCAAGGCGGACTGTCGCGGCAACATCGCCATCATCGGTGTCGACGATGGTGCCGGCCTCGTCCGCGCGCTCGAAAAGACGCAGAGCCCATTGGTCTACGGCCTGCCAAGCGCCTTGCTCGGCCGTTTGCGTACGATGCAGGCGCCGGCGCGGGCATGGTCGCTGGTGGAATTGCAGAACGAGGACGGCATACCCGGCCTGACGCCGATCGGGGCATGGTGGGCCAATCTCGAGGTCCGGCGTGCCTCCTATCTCGCCCCGCCGACGCAACAGGCGATCCAGTTCTCGGTCGTGGTGCTCGAATGGCCGGCGCTGCCCGGCAAGACCACGACGCAGATCGCAGACTATGTCGCGATGCGCACCTTTGCGCGGACCAGGCCGGCAAGCGGCACGGGCAAGGTCGGCACGATCCTGTCGCTGTTCGAACCGGACGCCACCCCGCCGCCGTCGATGACCGCCACCGACCTCGCCTATCTGCGCGCCCTCTATGCCCGGTCGGCGCCGCAATATGCCCGCCAGCAGGTGCGCGAGATCGCCGCCAGCCTCGAAAAGGCGAGCCAGTAAGGCTTCCCAACCCGCTGGACCCGTGCCGGCCGCGCGCCTAACAGGGCGGACATGCGTTCCGTACTCAATGTGCATCGCTCGATCCTGGGACAGCCATGGCGCTGGCGCGGGCTGGAGGGCGATGTGTGCGACGAGGGGTTCGTCGCCGACGACCTCGTCACCCGTATCCTGCTGGCGCGCGGCTGCCCGCGCGAGGGGCTGGTCGCGCACAAAGCGCCCAGCATCCGCGAATTCATGCCCGATCCGTCGATCTTCCGCGACATGGACCGCGCCGCCGACCGCCTCGCCGACGCAGTGGTGGCGGGGGAAAAGGTCGCTATCTTCGGCGATTACGACGTCGATGGCGCGACGTCCTCGGCATTGCTCGTCCGGCTGCTGCGCGACCTCGGCCTGACCGCCCGCCCCTATATTCCCGATCGCCAGCGCGAGGGGTACGGGCCCAACGCCACGGCAATGCTGCAACTGGCGAGCGAGGGCGCGACGCTGATCGTGACGGTCGATTGCGGGGCGCAGGCGTTCGATGCGCTGGCCGCCACCCGCGACGCCGGGGTCGATGTGCTGGTGGTCGACCATCATCAATGCACGACGCAGCTGCCGCCCGCGCTGGCGATCGTGAACCCCAACCGGCTGGACGAAGGCGACGGCGCGGCGCACGGCCATCTGGCGGCGGTCGGCGTCGCGTTCCTGCTGGCGGCGGCGCTGGTGCGGACGCTGCGCGCGCGCGGCTTCTTTGCCGGGCGAACCGAACCGCGGCTGCTCGACCTGCTCGATCTGGTGGCACTCGGCACGGTTGCCGACGTCGCACAGTTGCGCGGGCTGAACCGGGCATTCGTGGCGCAAGGGCTGAAGGTCATGGCCCGGCGGCAGAATATCGGCATCGCCGCGCTGATGGAGGCTTCGCGGCTGACGCGGGCGCCCACCGCCACCGATCTGGGCTTCGCGCTGGGTCCCCGGATCAATGCCGGCGGACGGGTCGGCAAGTCGGACCTGGGCGTACGCCTGCTGACGACGCAGGACCCGGAGGAAGCACGCACGCTGGCGGTCGAACTCGACCGGCTGAACGAGGAACGGCGCCTGATCGAGGGCGATGTGCAGGCGTCGGCCGACCTGTCGGCGCGGGCGCAGGAGGCGCGGGGCTGCGTCGTCGTGTCCGGGCGTGGCTGGCATCCCGGCGTTATCGGCATCGTCGCCGGGCGGCTGAAGGAAAAGCTCGGCCGGCCGGTGCTGGTCATCGCGGTCGACGATCACGGCGTGGGCAAGGGATCGGGCCGCTCGATCCCCGGCGTCGACATGGGCGCCGCGATCCTCGCCGCCAAAGAACTGGGGCTGGTCAGCGCAGGCGGCGGCCATGCCGCGGCGGCCGGCGTCACCGTGACGGAGGACGCGATCCCCGCGCTCGCCGACTTCCTGCACGACCGCATGGCGCAAGCGGTCGAGCGTACGCGCGAGGACCGCGCGCTGCTGGTCGACGCCATCCTGGCGCCCGGCGGCGTAAGCCCGATGCTGATCGAGGCGCTGGAGGCCGGCGGCCCGTACGGCATGGGCTGGCCCGCGCCGCGCGTGGCAGCGGGACCGGTGCGGATCGTGAAGGCCGATATCGTCGGCAACGGCCATGTCCGCGCGATCGTGACCGGCGACGACGGCCGCCGCTTCAAGGGCGTGGCGTTCCGGCAGGCCGAAACCGATCTCGGGATGGCGCTGCTCGGCGCCCCGCCGCACCGCAAATTATGGCTGGCGGGGCGCGCAAAGCTTGACGACTGGGGCAGCCGCCCCGCCGCCGAACTGCATATCGACGACATGGCGTGGGCCGACTGACGAAAAAACGCAAAACGCTGTTGACCGATCGGCAACCCTCCCCTAACAGCCCGTCCACGCCTTCACGGCCCCTTCGTCTAGCGGTTAGGACGCGGCCCTTTCACGGCTGAAACACGGGTTCGATTCCCGTAGGGGTCACCAGCGCCCGCCAGAATGGTGGATTTGCGCGGTTTAGGCGGTCTTCATGGGCGCTTTATCCATCCTTGTGTACAAAGGATGGGTACAAAGTGATCCGTATGGCCAGTCCCTTCAAAGATCCTCGCACCGGTATTTTCTGCTTCCGACGGATCGTCTCCGCCGCGCGGCGACCCGTTCTTCGATGGCGCGTCGAGCGAGTATAAGCGCACCCTTGATACCCGCGACCCCGACGAAGCCCGTCAGCGCTACCACCCACATGCCGTAATCTATGAGCAGAAGCTTGCCGCGGCCCGCCGCGCCTTGGCCAGCCGGCAATTCCGCTCGGCACGGATGATGGTCGATGATTTTCTCGACGGACAGTCGAACTTGCAACTCCGCCGCGTGGCGCAGAAGCTCGGCGCGCTCGAGCTCGGGGCATTCGGATATGCCAAGGGCCTGACCGACCATGCGCCCGGTGCCCGCTACGACTTTGGCGTGCCGCCGGACCTTGATGATCTGCGCGATCACGCAAGTCGAACCCGCAGCGGTGGCCTCCGCCAACGCCCTCGGCTGGCCGCTGGCACCCGAACTCTATGAGGCAATTGGTCGGGTTTACCTCGACAGGCTCTGCGACGCCTGCGCCCTCAGCATCGATCCCGCACGGAGCCGTATCCTACCACCCTCGGTCCTTGTTACGGGCGCTGCGGCGGTGGTACCCGCGCTCTCCCCACCTTCGAACGAACCTCAACTGCCGACGCCGCCAGCCAAGACGGTGCCGACCATTACCCAGGTCTATGAAGCCTGGGCAAAGTGCGAGCCGCGCGAGGCCAAACTCATCGACGAGTGGCGAACCGCCGTAAATCGCTTCGCCCAGCTTCATGACGACCCGCCCGTCGACAAGATCACGGCATCGATGGTACGCGCCTATCGCCGCACCTGTGCCGGACTTCCAAGCCGGGCAAAGAAAGAGGTTGCCGCTCTACCCTTGCTGGAACAGGTCGAACTCGCATAGGCCGAAGGATTGCCTACGCTAGCGGCCGCGACCGTCAACAAGGCTTTGTCGGCCATAGGGGTGACTCTCGAACACGCGGTCGAGGAGATGGAGGTCATCGACGGCAACGTCGCCAAGATCGTGAAGGCCATGCCCAAGAAGTCGGTGGAGGACGCACGCCTTCCCTTCGAGCCGGAGGATATGACCAGGATTTTCACTGCGCGCCGGCCGGAACGCGGCGGGGTGGCGCCCCGAACGCTGTTCTGGATTCTGATGCTCGCGCCATTCACCGGTTGCCGGCTCGACGAACTGGGTAAACGACGGCCGGGAACATCAAGACCGACGATGGCGTCCCCTACATTGCCATCGAACCCGATCGTCTGCGCGTCCGAGAGGAGCAAGAGGGGCCGGCCAAGCGGATGAAGACCGCCAGCGCCAAGCGGGACATCCCGTTGCATTCGACGCTGCTTGAAGCGAGCTTCCTCGACATGGCGAATGCGCGCCGCGCGGAATGGCTGTTTCCCGAACTGGAAGCCAATGCCTATGGCAGCCGGACGCAGCGCCTATCGCGGGTGCTGAACGATTTCCTCGATGCAATCGGCCTGTCCGATCCGGAGCTGGTGTTCTACTCGTTTCGCCACACCGGGAAGCGCGCCGTGCGCCGCAAGGTTTTGAGAGAAATCGTCGATTTGCTCTTCGCCATGCAGATGGATCCGTCAGCACGCTGTATGGGCGCGGCGCCGAAATGACGGTACTCCGCGATGCCGTAGAGAAGATCCAATACCCTTCGGTCGATTGGCAACCGGTGATCGCAACGGGCCGAACAATGACATGAAAACCAGCGCGGGGAGTTAAACTCTACCTCGCTGCATGATATGTGCCCCGCCTGATTGACTACCATGAGCGGCGGCTCCCGACCATATATCGCCGTTTGCCTTCATCTCGGCGAATGGCTGATCCTATCAGAAGCGGACATTCCCATTTCGCCACCCCAATGGGAACGCCCCGGTCGTCTCGCTGGCGGTTCCCAATCGGGAGTGGCCTTTCCGACCATCCGCCATCTTGGCTTCGGTCTGGAGCGCGGCTGAACGTGGGGGGGCATTCGACCGTCGGACGGTGCCTTGTTCATATGGCCGATCGGGCAGCACGCGCGGCGATCGCCGCGCGTGCTGCAATGGCCGGATCAGAAGCCGACGCGCACCGTCGCCGACACCGTGCGCCCGTTCAGGGTGCGGACCGACGCGGCGCCGTCGGCCGGCAGCACCGTGCTGGCGACATCCATCAGTGCCACCGTGTTCAACAGGTTGTTGGCGTTGAGCGACAGCAGGACATTCTGCCCGACATCGATCTGGACGAAGGCATTCGTCGTGACGAAGCCCGGCATCTTCAACCGGTTCAGGTTCTGGCTATAGCTGTCGGTGGCCCCGATGAAGACCGCCCCGATGTTGAAGCGTTCCAGCGTGACCTGCGGCGTGGCCTGGAAGATCAGATCCGGCTGATGCCGCGGCTGCTGGCCGACAAACGCCGGATTCTTGTCCTGCGAAATCTCGGCCTTGGTATAGGTCGCGCCGGCGGACAGGCTGAACGGACCGTGGCGCACGGCACCCTCGAATTCGAGGCCCTTGGCACTGTATTCGCGCTGGATCAGCCCGCCGGTATTCGTGTCGAGGTTGGTGTCCTCCGCTCGGGCCCAGAAGCCGGTGAGATTGAGCGTGATGTTGTCGCGGCGGAACTTCACTCCCCCTTCAGCTTGGCGAACGACGTCGACCAGCGCGCCGGGGATGATCGCCTTGCCGGTCGTGCTGTTCAGCAGCGGCGAGAACAGGATCCGGTCGGCATTCGCACGCGCACCACGGCTATAGCGGGCGAACAGCGCCAGCGATTCGGCGACGCGGAAGTTGATGCCACCGGAATAGGACAGATACCCATAGTCGTAATTGACGGTCCCCGGGGCGTTCAGCGGCGTGATCGCGACCCTCTGCTCGGCGGGCGATATATTCCCGTCGCGATCGAGGTCGAAGGTCGTGGTGCCGACCCGGCCGCCCCTAAGGCCCGCGCCGAACACCTGGCCACGCGCGCCACCGAAGTCGTAGCGCACGCTCGCGCCGACCGACACCTTGCCGAGGTGATAGTTCAGCGATGCGAAGGGCGCGTTGACGCGGTAATCGACGTCGACCGTCTGGCGCAGCACGCCGGGGTTCGAGAACAGGTCATAGGCGCGGAAGCCGTTCGTGCTCAACTGGGTGCCGTTGGCCCGCGTCAGATTGAGCAGAGCAGCCTGTCCGCCGCCCAACGCCTCCATCAGCACCGTCGAATAGGTCGTGTCCGCATCGATGGTCTGTCGCGCGGCATAGAAGCCGGCGGTGGTCGTCAGGTCGCCCGATCCCAGCGGCCAGACGCGGCTCGCGCGGATATCGTTGGTGATGTTGTCGAGGGCGCGATTGTTCTTGTCGATCACCGGCACGAACATCACGATGCCGTTGCCGTTGATGGTGTTCACATTCACCCGCGCCCCGGCGTTCGGACCGTTGGCGTAGCTCAGCGAGCCACCCGACCCCGCGAACTGCAGGATCGAGATGAAGGCCGGCATGTTGAACGAGCCGAACGGCGCGACCAGGCCACCCGAGATCCGGGCGTAGCGGAACCGTTCGGTTACCGTCCAGCCGGCAAGGTCGAGCCGCGTTTCGAGGCCGAACGAATCCATCTTCGACCGATGGCCGTCGCGCAGGTCGGTCGCCTCGGGGTTGTTGTTGCGGTCGAGCTTCAGGTTGCTGAGGAAGTAGCGTGACGCCAGCGTGTCCTTCAGCGGGTCGAAACCGGGCAGCGCGCTGTAGGTGGGCTTGTCGTTCGTCCCGGTCACCCGCATCGGCACCACGTCGTAATAGGGCGACCGGTCGTCGAGATGCTTGAGATACAGGCGGATATAGCCGTTGCTCAGTTCCTTCGTGACGTTCAGCTTGATCTGCCCGCCCTTCTGCGCGTCATAGCCGGTGCGACGCGGTCCTTCGCCCTGGCGGTAGAAGCCGCCGACATGGAAGCGCACCGTGTCGGTCAGCTTCGCGCCATAGTCGAAATCGGCCCGATATTGCTCGTAGTCGATGCCTGTGGTCAGCGCGATCGCGCCGCCTTCGACATCACCCGTCTTCGAGATGAAGTTGATGATGCCGCCCGGCGAATTGGAGGCGAAGGTAGAGGCGGAACCGCCGCGGATTACCTCAAGCTGCGCCAAGTTCAGGTCGGCGCGCAGATAGGCATCGGCGCTGGTGCCCAGGATGTCACCGAATTCGAGGATGGGCAGCCCGTCTTCCTGAAGCTGCACGAACTTGCCGCCCGAGGTCGAGATCGGCAGCCCGCGGATCGTGAAGTTCGCGATCGCCTCGCCGGCCGCCGCCTCGGATCGCAGTCCGGGCACGGCGCGCAGCAGCTCGCCGATCGAACGCGGGGCGAGCTTCTGGATATCGGCCTCGCGCAGGATGCTGGTCGACGTCGCGCTGTCCAGACGATCGCGCCCCTTGGCGACGCCGGTGCTGACGCTGTCATTGTCCTTCACCGGCGACGCGGCCTGCGCGGCCGGAGCGACGTCTTCGGCCATGGCGGGCGCGCACAGCGCAAGATGCGAAGCAGCAACAAGAAGAGTGAGACGAAGCATTTTTGTCCTTTGATTGCAGGCGCGTGAAACAGGTTCCGTTAAGCGGACGATCGCATTAGTCCCGAAGACTTAAACTTGACTAAACGTCGGGTAAGAGATGTTTGTTAGCAACGACGGGGCATCGTCATTCAACGGAACGAAGTTGAAAAAACGCATTTATTATAGGATGTTGCCGGACATCTTTGGCCGAGCGATGGCAGGTCTTCCGGGTACTCCGATCGACGGGCCTGCCGGGCGACAATCCAGTTACACCATCGCGCTTACACGTTCGTCGATCAGCCAGGGAGCCGGCGACGCTGACGGATGCGACCGAGCTGTTCCGGGATGTTCCAGAGGAAAAGAGTTCGGTGGATCAGACCGTTATGGGCTGGCGCGCCAGAATGGACTTATGGCGGTGGTCGCCATTCTACGCGACTACCCAAGCAATGGTGTTTGGTATCTCGGCTTCACGATCGTTGATGCAGCCGCCAGAGGAAAAGACATCGGCCGGTCGATCTATGACACGATCGAGCGATGGGCGGCGGATCGCGGGGCGCAGGAAATACGCCTTCACCTCGTGCGATGCCGATGGTGTCGATGCCGGTCACAACGTCCAGCATCAGGGCGGGGTAGCGATCCAGAATTGGGCGCAGCGCCGGCAGGACGAGGTTGGTGGTCAACGTCTCCGGCGCGGCCATTCGTACCACGCCCGCCACGTCGCCGCCTCTGGCAGCGGCATTGTCGCCAAGGCGACGCATCGCCTCTTCGACCTTGCCCGCGTCGCCGAGCATCGCCCGGCCATCGTCGGTCAATCGAATCCGCTGGGATGACGAACGAACAACGGAACGCCCAACGACGTTTCCAACGCGGCGACGCGACGGCCGGCGGTTTGCGGGCTGATGCCAAGGTCGCACGTGGCGCTGCTGAGCCCGCCGCCTCGCGCGACGGCCAGAAAGCGTCGAAGATCGCCCCAGTCCATGGCTCCTCCATATCTGGAAAATCGATCTCCAGCATCATCCATTCCTGATCAACGGCCTCGGCGTCTACCTGCGCATAGAGGAGACGCGACATGACAGAGGATCGATATGCGCGCAGCACCGCGCGACTGGCGGAAATCGATGGTGCGGCCGGCGATGCGGTGATCGCGGGTCCGGCCGATCTGCCCCCGGACCTTGGACGCTACATCATCGAGTTCGGGTTCGGCGACGTCTACAGCCGGCCGGGGGCTGGATTTGCGGACGCGCGAGTTGGCGACCGTCGCCGCCCTGACGGTCATGGGGAATGCCCGGCCTCAGCTGGAGGTACATCTGGGTGCGGCGCTCAACGTCGGTGCGACCACGGCCGAGATCGTCGAGGTGATCATCCAGACGAGCCTGTACGCCGGCTTTCCCGCCTCGCTCAACGCCATTGCGGCGCTGCGGACGGTGCTCGGAGCGCGTCATGACTGAGCCGCGCTCGATCGTGGAGCGGTATCTCGCAGCGTTCGGAGCGGGAGATGTCGAAGCGGCGATGGCATTGATCCAGCCGCAAGCGATCTGGCAAGTCGACGGCGATCCGGTCGTCGGGACGGTGGGTATTTTCCGCGGGCGCGATGCGGTTCGCGCATGGCAGACGCGGTTCCCGTCCTGCTTCCGCCCGATCGACTTTTCCGTCGATCGGCTGATTGCCGCGGGAGAAGACGTGATGGTGCTGGGCCACTTCCGCCACCGGGTCGTATCGACCGGCGCGATCGTCGACAGCGACTATGCCATTCGGTTCACCGTGCGCGATGGCCTGATCTCGCGCTACCAGATTTTCGAGGATTCGCTTCTCATCGCCGGGGCCCATGGAAGCGACAGCGTCGCGCGGCGCGCATCGATCAATGGCACGATCTACGGATGGGACGACACCGGAGCGGGGGCACCGGTGCTGTTCCTTCACGGCCTGTTCCTCGACCGCCATTTCTGGTCGCATCAGACCACCACGCTCGCCGACCGCCGACGGTGCATCGCGTTCGACATGCCGGGGCACGGCGCGAGCGGTTGGCGCGACGGCCTCGACCTGGACGGCATTGCCGAGGATATCGCGCTGTGGATCAAGGAGCATTGCCGGCAACCGGTGACGATCGTCGGACACAGCCAGGGCGGCATGATCGCCCTGCGGGTCGCGGCACGTCACCGATCGCTGGTCGACAGACTGGTACTGGTGAACACGTCCGCCCGTGCCGAAAATCCCGATCGGCTCGACGGCTGGCGGCACCGCCGATCGTCGCTGCGACAATCCGAAGCCGAACGTGGCGAGGTCATGCGCGGCATCCAGCAGCTGACGACGGCCAGGTACTGGATCGAAAGCCATCCGGAGGAGGTTGCGGCCGAACACGCGGCCATGATGCGACACGATCCTGCGCTGCTGGTAAAAGCCATCGATGCGGCAGCGATCGCTCGACCGGACATTACCGGGCTGCTCGGCAGCATCGATGTGCCGGTCGATATTCTGTCCGGGGTGCTGGATCAGGCCACGCCCCCTGCCCTGGGCGAGGAAATCGCCAGAGGCGTTGCGGATGGGCGCCATGTCACCGTACCCTATGCGGCCCACCATTTGCCGGTCGAGGTGCCGGAATGGGTGACGCAGGTCGTCGCCGGCAGGCCCGGATGACTTGCCCGGTAGCCCACGGTGCCCGCGCCTATGGTGCGGAACTGGAAGGTGGCTATCGCCAAGGGCCGATCAGCCTCACCGCCAGCAGCACGCTGGTCGACGCCCAGATCACCTCTGCGCAGGACCCCGTGCTGGTCGGCAACACGCCGCGCCATCAGCTTGCGTTGATCTACCAGCTGACGCCGCGATATGATGCCGAACGCTTCTCGATCGGTGCCAACGTCGTCGGCTTTACCGGTAGCTATGCGCAGGATATCAACCAGCTGTACCTGCCCGCCTATACGACGGTCGGCCTGTTTGCCGAAGTACGCCCGGTGGACCGTCTGGTCCTGAGCGTGAACGCCTCCAACCTGTTCAACACGATGGCGATCACCGAAACGCTGCAAGGGTCGCTGCCCGCCAGCAACATCGCGCTGGCGCGCACGCTGTACGGCCGCATGGTCTTGGCATCGGTGCGGTTGTTCTACTGACGATGGACGCAGAACGTCTCGGGGTGCGGGGGAAACCCGCTCCCCGAGCGATCCGGTTCGACGAGTGCCAGCGGCATGGTCCGACACGTCCGTGCCGCTGCCTGGCGAGCACTCCCGGCCCGCGACCGCGCATTATGTCGGCGCTATGCCCTTTCCGGAAATCGCTCTCGAAAGACTATGGGAAGGGGCGTAGCTGGACGAGACGGGTGCTGGACGCCCGGTCATGCAAGGCTTTGCGACACCCATGTCGTATCAACCCCACCCGGAGCCCGACGAACGGGCGACCGCCATTTTCGTAGGACAGGACATTGCCGGCCACTGGCTGGTGCAGGACAGCGAAGGCATGCTGGAGGGCCGCTTCGTGTCGCGCGGTGCGGCGATGCAGTTCGCGGCGGCCGAATGCCAGACCTATCACGCGCTGCTGCGCTGCATGAGTGAACCGCTGGTGCCGCTGGTATCGTTCGAACCGTTGGAGGCCGTTCGATGAGCGCCACGCTACAACTACGCTTCGTCAGGCCGCCGTCCGTTGCGGCCCCTGCCCCGCCGCCACGCCGTTCGCCGCGATCCGACGCCCGCTGGCCGCGGATCGCCGCGACGCTGGACGGGCTGCGGCTGCGGCACCGGCGCGCGGTGCGCATCGTCGATGCCGATTGCGGGTGCGGCACGCTGCTGATCGAAGCCGCGCGCTATGCCCGATCGATCGGCTTCACCGCGATCGAGGTGCGCGGGATCGACGGCGCACCGGCACTGATCGGCCGGGCGAAGGCGGCGGCGCTGCGCCATGCCGACCCGGCGATCGGCTATCGCTTCGACTGCGCCGACATGGGCGAAGCGCTGCGCGAGGAGGCTGCGTTCCCGGCCGACATCCTGCTGTGCCATGCCGCCTTGGCGGGCGCCGGAGACGTAGTGATCGCCGACCCGACGGAGCGCGCGAAATGACCCGGCGGGACTGGCGATGGCGCGCGGGCGGCGCATTGCTGACCGGCGGGGCGTCGGCGCTGTGCCTGACGCTCGACGGGTCGGCGCTGGCGGTCGCGCTGCTGCCCCCCGCCCTGCTCGGCGTACCGTTGATGGTCCATGGCCGGCGGGTCGGACAGGCGGTGCGGGCACAGCTGCGCGGGCATGCCGGAACCGCGATGGCGATCCACGCCGCCCGGCAGCGCGCACGCTTCAGTCGGTAAACACCACCGTCTTCGCCCCGTTCAGCAGCACCCGGTCGGCCAGATGGTGGCGCACCGCGCGCGCCAGCACCCGCCGTTCGATGTCGCGTCCTTTGCGCACCAGCGTCTCGGGGCTGTCGGCATGGGTCACATGCTCGACGTCCTGCGCGATGATCGGTCCTTCGTCGAGGTCGGCGGTGACATAGTGCGCGGTGGCGCCGATCATCTTCACGCCCCGGGCATGCGCCTGGTGATAGGGTTTGGCGCCCTTGAACCCGGGCAGGAAGCTGTGGTGGATGTTGATGCACCGCCCCGACAGGAACGCCGCCAGATCGTCCGACAGGATCTGCATATAGCGCGCCAGCACTACCAGTTCGGCGCCGCTGTCGGTCACCACCGCCTTGATCGCCGCTTCCTGCGCCGCCTTTGTCGCGGGCGTGATCGGCAGATGATGGAACGGCACGCTGCCCAGGTCGATGCCGTCGAACGTCGCGCGCGGATGGTTGGACACGATGCCGACGACGTCCATCGCCAGCTCGCCGATCCGCGAGCGATAGAGCAGGTCGGCGAGGCAATGGTCGAACTTCGACACCAGCAGCAACACCTTCCGCGCGCGATCGGTCGGCCGGATCGCCCAGGTAATGCCGTCGCGCGTCGCCAGATCGGCGAAGCGATCATTCAGGCGGGGCGCCTGCGTATCGGGCAGCGTGAAGACGATCCGCATGAAGAACCGCCCCGTCTCGGCATCGTCGAACTGCGCCGCCTCGCGGATATTGCCGCCATGATCGAACAACAGCCCGGTGACCCGCGCGACGATCCCCGGCTGGTCGGGACAGGACAGCGTCAGGACGTGGAGACGGTCGGACATGGCGCGGCTTTCGCAAGGGAACACCGCCCGTCAACCATGGCCGCAGACGATGCGCAAGGGCCACGTGGTACGGCCTCTCGCCGATTGACAGCGTCGGAAAAGCCCAGCAAGGCAACGTTACAACATAACAGGAATCGATCGTGTTCAAACTTGTCCGGGCGGCGGTACTGCTGTCGCCGCTGCCCTTCCATGTCCTGCCCGCCTTCGCCCAGGCGCCGGCCCCCGCTCCCGCCGCCCCGCAAACCGACGATACCGCCGAGATCGTCGTGCTCGGCAATCGTCGTACCGGCGAGGATGCGACGATCTCGTCCGATCACGCGACCCACAGCCTGTCGCAGTCGAGCCGCTCGATCGAGCGCGACCTGTTGACCGCCGCCGGCGCCTATCGCCTGTCCGATGCGCTCGAACTGGTCAGCGGGATCAGCAACCAGAATAATCGCGGCGGGGTGATGGACAATTTCGCCATTCGCGGATTCCTCGGCACGCCCGATGGCGGCGCCGAATATTATGTCGACGGCTTCCTCGCCAATCGCGGCATGGGTCCGCCGCGCGATCCGGCGACGACCGAGCGGATCGAGGTGTTGAAGGGACCGGCCGGCGCGCTGTTCGGCGATATCGATCCCGCGGGCCGAGTGAACATCGTCAGCAAGACGCCCGGCTTCACGCCATCGGCCTATGCGACCTTCACCTACGGATCGTTCGATACGCGCCGGGTGGAGGTCGATGCGACCGGCCCGATCGGTTCGACGCTGGCTGCGCGGATCGTCGTCGCCGCCGAGGATACGGACGGCTGGCGCGACTTCGTGGCACTGGAGCGGCAGGTGGTGGCGCCCTCGCTCACCTGGCGTCCATCGGATGCGGTACGGCTGACCTATATCGGCGAGATCACGCGGTTCGACACGCTGTTCGACCGCGGCATCCCCGCGATCCGCGGCGACGCCAACGCCGTGGACCGGTCGGCCTATTTTGGCGAACCGAACGACGGCCTCACCCGGTTCCGTAACCAGCGGCACCAGCTGACGGGGCTGTTCGACCTCGGCAACGACTGGATCGTCAATGGCGGCGTGGCGTGGCGGACGGGGACGCTGAAGGGTCTGTCGTCCGACCAGTCGCGGCTGGTAAACGAGCGCACCTTGTGGCGCCAGCGCCGCTCGCGCGATTTCGAGGTCGACGACTGGTCGGCACGCGTCGAGCTGTCCGGCCGGATCGGGAACCATCGCCCGAGCTTCGGCATGAAGGGCTATGTCCTCGATTATGCCGAACGCTGGATGCGGCGCAATCCGGGCAACCCGGCGACCGGGGGCAATCCCTACGCGATCGACGTGTTCGATCCCGTCTATGGACAGACGCCGCCGACGCTGCTGCCCTTCACCAACAATCGCGAGAAGCGCTGGGTCGGCACGCTGTACGCACAGGATATGTGGCAGGCGACCGATCGCCTGACGCTGTCGGGCGGCGTCCGCTTCGACGCCTATCGCCAGCGTATCCTGAACAACAATACCGGCCGGATCGGGCGCACCGTCGACCAGCCGCTCCACTTCCGCGTCGGCGCTAAATATCAGGCGACCGACGCGATCGCAGTCCACGCGAACTGGGGCGAGAACTTCGTCCTCAATTCGGGGACGGACCGCTTCGGTCAGGGCTTCGCGCCGGAAAGCGGCAAGGGGTATGAAGTCGGGATCGCCGGGCGCTGGCCGGGGATCGACGTCGCGGCGACGTGGTTCGACATCCGTAAACAGGGGATTTTGACCAACGATCCGGTCGATTCCAACTTCCTGGCACCCGTCGGCAGCCTCCAAAGCCGGGGCATCGAGTTCGATGCGTCGGTGCGCATCGCGCGGCACTGGCAGCTGGTGGGCAATTATGCGTGGTCACGGGCACGGGTCGATGACGCCGCCTTCCCCACCGATCGCGCGCTCAACGTCCCCGACCATAGCGGCACGCTGTTCGCGCTCGGCCGCTTCCTCGACGAGGCGGGCCGCGGCGTGTCGGTCAGCGCGGGCGTGAGCTATGTCGGCGACCGTGCCGGATCGATCGAGCGCGATTTCGTCGTGCTGCCAGCCTATGTGAAGGCGAAGGCCGCAGTCGAATACGCGCTGTCGCCGCGCCTGACGCTACGCGCCGAGGCCGACAACCTGTTCGACGAACGCTATGCGCAAAGCTCGTATAGCCGGGTATGGATCTTCCCCGGCCAGCCCCGCACGGTGCGCGTCTCGGTCCGGATCGCCTCCTGACCCGGGCGGCGCAGCGTCAGCCGACCGCGCGCTCTTCCGTATCCTCGCCGTTCGGCGCAGCGCTGCGCCGGATGGCTTCGGACAGCGCCGCCGGGGCGCTCGGCTTGGGACAGACGGTCGCCTGCGGATAGCGTTGCCGTAGGTCCTCGTCGTCGGCATGGCCCGAATGGAAGATCAGCGGCACGCCCGCAGCGTGCAACTGATCGGCGGCGGCGAAGACGGTCCCGTCGGCCAGCCGCACATCGAGCACCGCGGCGGCGAACGCGGCACCGTGCCGCGCGACTGCGGCCTGCGCCTCGACCAGCGTCATGCACGGCCCCTCGACCTCGAAGCCAGCCGCCTCGATCGTCGCCTGTACGTCCAGTGCGATGAACAGCTCGTCCTCGACGAGCAGAACCGGGTTAGTCATGCAGGATGACGCTGGCCGGCAGCTGGACGTCGAGGCGGAATTGCCCGTCGGTATCCGTGCTGGTCAGGTTCCCGCGCAGTTGCCGTACGCTGGTTTCCACCAGCACCGATCCGAAGCCACGCTTGCCCGGTTCCCGGTCACGCATCGCGCCCGCATCCTCGGTCCATGTCAATACGATCCCGTCGTCCCCGACCTGCCACCGCACCTGCAGGCTCCGTTCACCACCGCTGCCCAGCGCCCCGTATTTCATCGAATTGGTTGCCCATTCGTGCAGAATGAGCGCCAGGGGGGAAAGGCAGCTTCGATCGAGTGCAACGACCGGACCGTCGATTTCGATCCGCGCATGGTCGCGATACGGCGCCAGCGTGGTCGCGACGATATCGTCCAGCCCCACCGCATGCGGCCGTCCCGCCGGCGACGCCAGCGAATGCGCCGATCCCAGCGCGGCGATCCGGTGGCGCAGGTCATCGGCGAAACTGCGCACATCGTCATGGCTGCGCGCGGCGATGGTCATCATGCCCGCGATCACCGCGAACAGGTTCTTCACGCGGTGGTTCATCTCGCGCAGCATCAGTTCGCGCGTTTCGGCCAGCGCATATTCGGGGGTGACGTCGATCGACACGCCGACCAGCCGCTGCGGCGCCGATCCGGCGATCGCGCGACCGAACCCCTTGATCCAGCGGACTTCGCCATCGCTGCGATGCAGGCGGAACGTCGCCTCGAAATCACCGCTGCGCTCGTTCGCGCGGCGCAGCGACGCCTCGACCTTCGGCAGGTCGTCTGGGTCGATCCGGTTCAGCAGCATGTCGATGCTCGCTTTCGTATCGGCGCCGATCTCGAACAGCTGCCGTTCGACCGGATCAAGCATCACTTCGCCATTTTCGGGGCAATATTCCCATACGCCGATGCCCGCGGCCTTGATGGCGAGATCCAGCCGCTCACGCTCCGCCGCCAGTTGCCGCTCCAGCACCAGCGCATCGGTGATTTCGTTCAGCACCAGCGTCGTGCCGTCCACGCCGCCGCTCTGCGTGCGATAGGGCAGCACGCGGAGTGAGTAGACATGCTGCCCGTCGACGCTGTGCACCCGGCGCTGGGTCGGCGGCGCACCATTCGCGACCGCACGGGCATCGTCGAGATGCGTCGCATCGCGCAACCGGCTGGCGACATCGGTCAACGGGCGGCCACGATCGGCGGGTTTCAACGGGAAGATGCGCGTCGCGGCATCGGTATAGCTGCGCACCTTCAAATCGGCATCGAGCACGACGACGGCGAGTTCGGTCGATTCGAAGAAGTTGCGCAGGTCGGAATTGGCGACCGTCAGCTGGTCGACCTTGCTCTTCAACTCGTCGTTGACGGTCGACAGTTCCTCGTTCGTCGACTGAAGCTCCTCGTTCATCGACATCATTTCTTCGTTGGAGCTTTTCAGCTCCTCGTTCGCCGTCTCCAGTTCCTCGATCGCCGAGCGCAGCCGGTGGCGCGTCAGGCGCAGTTCGTCCTCCAGCGATTCCAGATGATCGTCGCTGGGTTCGAGGTCCTGCAACTCACTCGGGTCGGACGGCACGAACGGACCGGTATCGCGGAACACGAACAGCAGCGTACCGTCGCCCAGCGGATCGCAGATCACCTCGACCGGCTGCGTGCCGTAATCGGTTTCGACCGCGACATCGCGCGCCACCACCCGGCGGCGTTCGTCACGCGCCTGTCGCAGCAACGGGCCGATGACGTTGCGCAGGCCTGGCCGCGCGAGGTTCACCGCGCTGCTGCCACCGGTGCGCGTCACCGGGAATTCGAAATAGCGGCTGAGCTTGCCGTACGCGGAAATGATCCCGCCATCCTGATCGACGATCAGGCTGGGCGGGGCATAGCGCTCGACCATCCGCCGGGTCGCCAGCGCCTCGCTGCCGAGCGAGGTCGTGTCGCCGCGGTTGTCGCGCTCGCGCCGGGAAACCGGCTGGCGCTGGCTGCCGGGCAGGTCGATCGGATAGTTGGGCGCGCCGGGGCCGCGTTCGAACAGCCGGGCCTGCTGGTCGACGGCCAAGAACAGATGCTCGAACCGCCCAACGCTTTCCGACGGCCCCAGGAACAGGAACCCGCCGGGCCGCAGCGCATAATGGAACAGCGGCAGCACCGCCTGCTGCAACCGGTCGTCGAAATAGATCAGCAGGTTGCGGCACGACACTAGGTCGATCCGCGAAAACGGCGGGTCCTTGACCAGGCTGTGGCTGGAAAAGCGGATCATGTCGCGGATCGGCGCGGAGATAGTGAATCTTTCGGCGTGCGGCACGGTATAGCGTTCGCGCAGATGTGGCGGAACGTCGGCCATCGCCGCAGCGGGATAGCTGCCCTCGCGCGCGATCGACAGCATCTGTTCGTCGATGTCGGTCGCAAAGATCTGCACCGCCAGCGGCGATCCCGCCTTGCGCGCCGCATCGGCGAACAGCATCGCGATGGTGTACGCTTCCTCGCCGCTCGAACAGCCCGGCACCCAGATGCGGATATCCTCGTCGGAGGCGCGATCGGCCATCAGCGGTTCGATCACGCGCGTGCGCAGCACCTCGAACGCATCGGCGTCGCGGAAGAAACGGGTGACGTTGATCAGCAGGTCGCGGAACAGCGCCTCGCATTCCTTCGCATCGCTGCGGATACGCGCCAGATAGGCACGCCCGGTATCGATCCCCAGCACATGCATCCGCCGCTCCACCCGGCGGACCAATGTCGAGCGCTTATAGCCCGAAAAGTCGTGGCCGATGGCGTTGCGCAGCACCCGGCACATCTCGTCGACATGGTCGGCGACGACGTTCGCCTCAGGCTCCACGGGATCGCTGCCGCGCCGTTGGAAGAACGCCTGCAGGCAATGCAGGATTTCGCCGGGCGGCTTGACGAAATCGGTCATGCCGGTGCCGACCGCCGACAGCGGCATCCCGTCGTAGCGCGCGCTTTCAGGCTGCTGCGCCACGCACACCCCGCCATTTTCCTTGATCGCGCGCAGGCCCGTCGTTCCATCGGCGCCGGTGCCCGACAGGATTACGCACGCCGCGTTCGATTGCTGGTCGCCGGCCAGCGAGACGAAGAAATCGTCGATCGGCCGGCGCAGCCCGCGCGGCTGCTCGAAATCGGTCAGTTCCAGCACCCCGCCCCGGATCGCAAGGCCGCGGCCGGGCGGAATGATATAGACGGTGTCCGGCACGATCCGCTCGCCGCCCGCGCTCTGCAACACCTCCAGCACGGTGTTGCGGTCGAGCAGCTGCGCCAGCATGCTCTCGTGATTGGGGTCGAGGTGCTGGACCACGACGAACGCGAGGCCCGTCGGCAGCGTGGCAGGCGCCAGCATCTCGCGCAGCGCCTCCAGCCCGCCGGCCGAGGCACCGATGCCGACGATCGGCAACCCGCCGATCGCGGCGTCCTGCGCATCGTCGGACCGCGGCTTCACGACGTCATGCACCGGGCGCGGACTCGAGATCGGCAAGCATCATCTTCGCCTGTGCCACGATCGCGGCACTGTTGGCGATAGTCAGGAGCGTACCCTCCACCACGATCCCGGCATCGCCGGCGATCGGGACGAGCCGGCCGATCGTCGACGTCAGCTGCTCCTCATACTCCGCGAGCAGGTCGGGCTGCGACCGGCTGACGTCGAACTGCGATGCGAAGAAATAGCGCGTCTGCCCGTCGATCGACTGCAGCCGCGACATATAGAGCAGGTTGACGAACGGCGTCCCGTCCTTGCGAAAATTGACGATCGGCGTCCGCACGTTGGGCTGGTTGGGCCGTTCGAGAAATTCGCGCAGCCGGGCGCGCGGTTCGACGTTCGGCGCGTCACGCTGCAACATCCGGCAATTTCGACCAATCACGTCGTCCGGGGTATAGCCGGTCAACGTGCAGAACGGCGCATTCACCAGGACGAGGTGATTGTCGCCTTCCGCCGCCGCCATGGCCAAAGCCACGCGCGATTTCTCGAAATAGTCGACAAGCGGCGTAGGCAGTTCCCGGGACACGTATTTTCCGATCCAGTTGAGTACCGTTCGATTAGCCGTAAAGCGCGGTAGAGAACAGTCTGGGCACGCACCCGTTGCGAGACATTCGACAACGCACCGCTCGTCCAAGCGCATCTGCCTGTCCGAATGAATGGAAACTTAAAGGTTCTGTTGTTGCCAGATGGATACGGGCTGCCCATCCGACGCAACCTGTTGCAGGATGCAGTGATTCCGGCCGCGCGCAAACCATGGTCGCAGTGCGAAGGGACGATTTCCCTCGAAATGCAATTTGCGTTAGTACGCGGTGTCGATGCCCCGGGACACCGATCCCGCCCGGCAAGGTGTTTTCTGCAGGATCGTTCCGCCCCGATGTCCGACCTTCGTATCGTCGATACGCTCCGTCCCGCCCCGGCGCATGAATTTCTGCTGGGTGGCGGGGAGTGCGCGGCGCTAATCGCCGCCCTTGACTGGTCCGCCACGCCGCTGGGGCCTATCGCGCAATGGCCGCAGAGCCTGCGCACCGCCACTGCGCTGCTGCTGCGCTCGCCGGTGCCGATCGTGATGTTGTGGGGGGTCGAGGGCGTGATGTTGTACAACGACGCCTATTCGCTGTTCGCGGGTGGGCGACATCCGCATCTGCTCGGATCGAACGTGCGCGAGGGCTGGCCCGAGGTCGCCGATTTCAACGACCATGTGATGCGGGTCGGGCTGGCCGGCGGTACGCTGCGCTATAGCGACCAGGAACTGACGCTGCATCGCTACGGCCGCCCCGAACAGGTGTGGATGGACCTCGATTATTCGCCGGTCCTCGACGAACGGGGCGAACCGGCGGGGGTGATCTGCATCCTGGCCGAGACGACCGAGCGGGTGGCGAACGCCCGGCGTACCCAGTTCCTGCTGTCGCTGTCCGACGCGCTGCGCCCGCTCGCCACGCGTGACGCGATCATGATGGCCGCCGCCGAACGGCTGGGCGAGTGGATGGGCGCCAGCCGCGTCTTCTATGCCGAGATCGGCGGCGGGATGATGACCGTCGATTTCGACCATTGCCGCGGCGTACCTTCGCTGAAGGGCGTCCATTCGCTCGAGGCGTTCGGCCCCGGCCTCCTTTCCGCCTATCGATCGGGCGCGCCGGTCGTAACGCACGATGTGGCGGGCGACGCACGGTTGAACGACGAAGCGCGCGCCGGGTTGGCCGACCGCCGGGTCGGTGCGTTCATCGACGTGCTGCTGTTCGACGAAAGCGAATGGGTCGGAGTGCTTGCCGTCCAGTCGGCAACCGCCCGCGCATGGACCGCGGCTGAGGAACGCCTGGTACAGGAGGTCGGCGAACGCGTGAAGAGCGCGGTCGAACGCGCCCGTGCCGAGGAAGAGCTCCTCCGCATGAACGAAACGCTGGAGGAACAGATTGCGGTCCGCTCCGCCGAACGCGACCGGTTGTGGAACCTGTCGCAGGACATGCTGGCGCGCGCCGATTATTCGGGCATGATGTCGGCGGTCAGCCCGGCATGGTCGCGGGTGCTGGGCTGGAGCGAGGTCGAGCTGCTGCGACGCGGCTATGCCAGCTTCATGCACCCCGATGACGTGCCGCACACGATGCGGGCGATCGCGCAGATGGCGCAGACCCGTCGCCCGACCCGTTTCGAAAACCGCATCGCCACGCTCGACGACGAATGGAAGCATATCGAATGGACCGTCGCGCCCGAGGCCGACGGCGTCAACTTCGTTGCGGTCGGCCGCGACCTGAGCGAAACCAAGGCCCGCGAGGCCGATCTGGAGATCGCACGCGAGGCGCTGCGCCAGAGTCAGAAGATGGAAGCGATGGGCAGCCTGACCGGCGGCGTCGCGCATGATTTCAACAATCTGCTGACCCCGATCATCGGCTCGCTCGACCTGCTGGTGCGAAAGGGCATCGGCACCGATCGCGAACAGCGGCTGATCGCGGGCGCGCTGCAATCGGCCGAACGCGCCAAGATGCTGGTGCAGCGGCTGCTCGCCTTTGCCCGGCGGCAGCCGCTGCAACCGACCGCGGTCGATGTCGCGCGGGTGATCGACAGCATGACCGGGCTGATCGAATCGACACTGGGCCCGACCATCGCGGTTCGGGTCGAACTGGACGATCTGGCCCCGGCGCGCGCCGATCTCAACCAGCTGGAAATGGCGCTGCTGAACCTCGCGGTGAATGCGCGCGACGCGATGCCCGATGGCGGCACGCTGACCATCGCCGCGTCGCACCGCAGCGTCTTCGCGAACGACCCGACCGGCCTCGCGCCCGGCCAATATGTCCGGCTGAGCGTCGGCGACACCGGGTGCGGCATGGACGAGGATACGCTGCGCCGCGCAATCGAACCGTTCTTTTCGACCAAGGGCGTGGGCAAGGGCACCGGCCTTGGCCTGTCGATGGTGCATGGCCTGACCGCGCAGCTGGGCGGCGGGCTGACGATCGACAGCGCGGCCGGCGCCGGTACCACCATCTGCCTGTGGTTGCCGGTCAGCGCCGCCGCACCGGTCGACGAGGATCGCCCGATCGAATTCGCCGCGATCCCGGCACAGCTCGGCACCGCGCTGCTGATTGATGACGAAGATCTGGTGCGGATGAGCACCGCGCACATGCTCGCCGACCTCAGCTATCATGTGGTCGAGGCGGCATCGGCCGAAGAGGCGCTGCGGCTGATCGAGGGCGGGCTGGTCCCCGACGTCCTCGTCACCGACCATCTGATGCCGGGGATGAGCGGTGCCGATCTCGCGCGGCTGCTGCGCGTCAGCCACCCGACGCTGCCGGTGTTGATCGTCTCGGGCTATGCCGACGAAGCCGGGATCGACGCCGATATCCCGCGCCTGACAAAGCCGTTCCGCCATGCCGAGCTGGAAATCAGCCTCGCCGCGCTGGTGCCGGTTGTCACGATCATCGCATCGGGGCCGGACGCGTGACGATATAGGCGGCACACGCCGCCATCGCCGCCGCGACGACCAGCGCCAGCGCCACCCCCGGCCGCGCCGCCCATAGAAAGATGCCATAGCCCAGCGCGATACCGCCGCACGCCATGGCCTTGGGCCCGCGCCCGATCGCCCCGTCGCGCCGCCATGCGACCAGCGTCGGGCCGAAGCGCGGATGGTCGAGCAGCCAGCGCTCCAGCCGCGGCGACCCGCGCGCGAAACTTCCGGCCGCGAGGATCAGGAAGATCGTCGTCGGCATCACCGGCAACAGCGCGCCGATGAAGCCGAGCAGAACGAAGAACCAGCCGAGCGCGATCCATCCCCAGCGGAGGAAGCGGCCGCGTTGCGGGCTGGGCGAAACGGGCGGCGACATCGCCATCACCTTACCGCCTTCATCGCCCAACCGATACCGACTTCGCGACCGCGTCGCGTTATCGCGACCATGGTGCCGCAGCCCTTGCGGTGTCCGATCCCATGCCGACGGCAGCGGCGGCTACTTTCCCTTGCGTTGCGTCGCCAGATCCTCGTCGAACGCGTCGCGATAGTCCGCGACGAGCTTGGGCAGCAGCGTACGGTCGACAAAAGCATCGCGCTGCCCCGCCTGCCGCTGCGCGCCGCGTTCGACGACGTCCGCCGCCTCGGGATGGCTGGTCAGTACGATATCGGCCGACATCGCCGCCAGCTTGGCGAAGGTCGCGCGGAAGTCGCCGACGATGCCGGGATAGGCGCGATTGCCGACCAGCCGGTTACCCGCGACGCTGATGCTGCACGGGAACAGGACCCGGCGCGCCACGCCGCGATCGGGCGCGGTCATGCTCCAGCTGGTGCAACCCGGCGTATGACCCGGCGTCAGATGCGCGGTGAGCGCGACATTGCCCAGCCGCACGACCTCGCCATCGCGCACCACCCGGTCGACCTTGATCGGGGGATAGCGGCGCGCGGTATAATCGGTATCGCCACGGCTGGTACCGTGTTCCAGTGCCCAGCGATCGCCGGCACTCGCCAGAAAGCGGGCGCCGGTGTCGCGCTTGATCCGCGCCACCGCGCCGACATGATCGTCATGCGCGTGGTTGCTGACGATCAGCTTGACCCGCGACAACGGCACGCCGACGCGGCGGATATTGCGTTCGATCAGCGCGGCGTTGCGGTCCTGCGTCCCGTCGAGCAGGATCGCCCCGTCCGACGACACGATCAGATACGCCGACAGTCCCTGCGTCCCGACATAATAGACATTGTCGGTGATCGCGAACGGTTCGGTGGGCGTGCTCCATGCCGCCGGATCGGCGGCGACCGCCGGTGCGGCCAGCACCGCGATCCATCCCAGCAACATCGTCCGATAGCGCATGTCCGTCCCTCTCATTGCTCGTCGACGACAGGATTGACGCGGATGGCCGGCGCGGACAAAGGATCATCTCTCGGTCCGATCCTTAGGAAATCTGGGCATCGATGACGCGTACCCCGGTTCCGTTGAATGCCCTTCGCGCGTTCGAGGCGTCGGCGCGCCATTTGTCGTTCACCCGCGCCGCCGACGAACTGTGCGTCACGCAGGCCGCGGTCAGCCACCAGATCAAGGCGCTGGAAGCGCGGCTGGGCGTCGCGCTGTTCCGCCGCTCCAGTCGCGGACTGCATCTGACCGACGAAGGGCTGGCGCTGGCGCCGACGCTGATCGACTCGTTCGGCGCGATCGACCGGCTGTTCGACAGGTTCGCCGGCGGCGGGGTGCAGGACGTGCTGACGGTCAGCGCGGTCGGCACCTTCGTGGTCGGCGCGCTCCTCGAACGCCTGCCCGCCTTCCGCGCCGCCTGCCCCGGCATCGACCTGCGGCTGTTGACCAACAACAACAAAATCGACCTGGCCGCCGAAAGCCTAGATTACGCCATCCGCTTCGGTGACGGCGCTTGGCATGGCGTCGAGGCCGCGGCGATATGTCCGGCGCCGTTGACGCCGCTATGCTCGCCCGCGCTGGCGCGCGGACTGCATGCGCCGGCCGATCTGTTGCGGATGCCGCTGCTACGCTCCTATCGCCCGCAGGATTGGCCGAGCTGGTTCGCAGCGGCAGGGGTGGAGGCGGCGGCGCTGCACGGGCCGCTGTTCGACTCCTCGCTGGTGATGGTGCAGGCGGCGATGCTGGGCGAAGGGGTCGCGCTGGCACCGCCCGCGATGTTCGCGCGCGAGATCGACAGCGGGCGACTGGTGCGCCCGTTCCGCCTGACCGCGGGAACCGACGGCTATTGGCTCACCCGGCTGAAATCGCGGGTTCCCGGGCCGGCGATGCAGGCGTTTCGACACTGGTTGTCGGAGAGTTTCGCCAAGTATCGCGAGCCGTCCGACTAGTCGTTGCGGACGATCCCGAAACATCGATTCTATCGGCGATTCGCGACAAGCCCGCGACAAAAACATGGTTTCCGCGCATTTACGGACGATCTTTTTATTGTTTCGGGCGTGGATTGATCGGATGCCACGAACGGTTCGTCGCCGATGAACGGCCGCCAAGTTGACACTTTGCCGCGCCGGCCCGAAGGGACGTCGCAGATTTTCAACCGGTCCGATGACCCGCCCATTCAAGAAGCGGGGATTGGACGGTGAGACGTGGGGGATCCCGACGGCCGCTACTTTTTGTCCGCGTTTTCGCGGCCGATGGCGGGCACCCTTGCGCACAATCAGTGAGTGGGAATGAACAAGCGTTGGTCCGTATTGGTGTTGTGGAGCCTGACGGCGGCAAGTGGCGTAGCGAGCGCCCATGTCGCGATGAACACGGACCCCGAACTCCCGGTCGTACAGCCCGCACCAGTCGCCCCCACGCCTGTTCCTGCCCCCGTTACCTTTGCCGCACCTGCTCCGGTGGTGCAGCAGCTCCCGACCGAAGCCGCCGACGTCGTCACCGACGAAGCCGCTGACGAACTGGCCGATCTCGACAAGACCGAAGTCGAATGCGTCGCCAAGGTCGTCGTCCACGAAGCCGGCAACCAGCCGCACAAGGGCCAGCTGGCCGTCGCGCAGGTTATCCGCGCCCGCATGAAGAGCGGCCGCTTCGCCAAGAGCGCCTGCGGTGTCGTCAAGCAGCGCGGCCAGTTCTTCAACGTCGACGCCTACAACCCGCCGCGCGACAACGGCCGCTGGAGCACCGCGGTCGACATCGCCAAGCGTACGCTGAGCGGCAAGGGCGAAGACGTCGCCCCCGGCGCGCTGTTCTTCCACTCGGCCGGTGCCTCGTTCCCGAAGCGCACCCGCGTCGCGCAGATCGCCGACCACACCTTCTACCGCTGATCCGCTCCTGCTCCGGCAGGAACCCCGCAACGCCCGCGCCGAGCCAGCCTCGCGCGGGCGTTGCTGTTTGTGGCGCTATCCCATCCGTTTGGTTCGAGCAGCTTCGAGCTTGTCGAGAAGCGTCCGTCGAGAACGCAGTTGTTAGGGGCGTCCCCTTCTCGACTACGGTTCTCGACAGGCTCGAACCTGCGCTCGAGGCAAACGGGGCGAGCGGAAGTAGAAACTACCGCGCGCTGCCATCCTCGCCCGGCTGCTCGCTCCCGAACCGCATGGCCTGCGCCTGCTCCCACCGCGCCCGTACCGCTGCCCGAGGCGCATCGAGCCCCAGCCGCGCAGTCGTCGCCGCCCACGCCGCGATCGGTGCGCGCAACGGCTCGGTATAGGGTGAAGGCGGCAGCTCATCGAACCACGCCGCGATCGCATGCGCGTTGAAAACCCCAAGGAACAGCGTCGCCACCGCGATCACCGTCGTCATCCACCGCCACGGTGCGACACCATCGACCGGATCGGCGGGCACCAGCACCGGCGACCCGACTTCGGCGATCTCGCCCTGCTCCGCTCCTGTCGTCATGCGCGCCCTCCGCTCAGAACTGGTAGTAGATGAACGGCGCGACCCCTTCGGGCCGCATCGCGTCGACGATCAGGATCAGCACGCCCAGCGACAGCCCGATGACCGGCGCAGCATGATGCCGAACCCGCGCGGCGGTCGCCTGCAGGATGCCGACCGGCACCGCATGGATCGCCAGCCCCAGCGCGACCAGCGCCAGCGACAGTGGCGTGACCAGCGTGTTGCGCCAGTCCCCGGCAAACAGCTGCCCGAGATAGGCGAACGCCTCCCCTTCGCCCTGCGCGCGGAAGAAGATCCAGCCGAGCACGACGATGTGGAAGGTGAGCAGGATGCCCATACAGCGCGGCGCGCGCGGCAGGCCCGCCGGGCGATGCCGCGACCAGAAGCGCTCGATCGCCAGCCAGCCACCGTGGAGCGCGCCCCAGATCACGAAGCTCCAGCTGGCGCCATGCCAAAGCCCGCCCAGCAGCATCGTCAGGAACAGGTTCAGGTACGTCCGCACCGGCCCTTTCCGACTGCCGCCCAGCGGAATGTAGAGATAGTCGCGCAGCCAGCTCGACAGGCTGATATGCCAGCGCCGCCAGAAATCCTGGAGCGAGGCGGCGCGGTACGGCTGATCGAAATTGCGCGGGAAGGTGTAGCCGAGCAGCGCCGCCAGCCCGATCGCCATGTCGGAATAGGCGGAAAAGTCGCAATAGATCTGCACTGCATAGCCATAGGCGCCGAACAGCAGGTCGAAGCTCGACCGGCTCGTCGGGTCGAAGAACGCCGGATCGACCAGCGCGCCGGCCAATTGCGACGCGATCACCGCCTTCTTGAACAGCCCCCACAGGATCAGCAGCAGCGCCGCCGCCACCACGCCCCGGTCGATCCTCGGCACGCGGCGGAACTGCGGCAACAGGTCGGCACCGCGCACGATCGGTCCGGCGACCAGATGCGGGAAGAACGACATCAGCAGCGTCAGGTCGAGCAGGCTCGCCGCCGGCACCCGCCGCCGATGCACGTCGACGAGGTACGAGATCGCCTGAAAGGTGAAGAACGACACCCCGACCGGCAACACCACCTGCAACAGCGGCAGGTCGCGCCCGAATCCCAGCGGCGTCAGCAGCGCAGCCAGTTGCTCGAGGAAGAAGCCGGCATATTTGAAATAGCCGAGCACGCCCAGATTGGCGGCCACGCCGAGCGTGACCAGCATCCGCCCGCGGCGGCCGTCGTCGCTGCGCACGATCGCCTGCGCCAGCGCCCAGTTGACGAACGCCGACACGAACAGCAACGCGACGAACCGCGCGTCCCATGCGCCGTAGAAGAACCAGCTGGCCAGCAGCAGCGCGATCTTGCGCCATTCGTTCGACCGGCCGAGCGACCAGGTCACGCAATAGACGACGAGAAAGAACAGCCCGAAGCTGAGCGTGGGGAACAGCATTTACCGGTCCGGGGTCGGGGTGGCGGGCGTACCCCTGCGCACCAGTTGCGTCATTGCCGCGTCGAGATCGGCCTGCAGCAGTCGCGCGATCTCGGCGCCGCCGCGGCTGGTGAAATGGACGTGATCGCCGCGCATCAGCGGGGTCGTTCCTTGCGTCCAGCCATCGGCGACGCAGCGCCCGCCCATGCGCTGTGCCCAGTCCCAATAGGCGATGCCGAACGCCTTGGCCTGTCGCCGCTGGATCGCCTGCACCGATGCCAGCGCGGCGGTCGGGCGCCACGCACCCGATGCGGGACAAGGCATGCTGGTACCGCTTTCGCCGCTCTGGAGCCCGGGTTGCTTCGTCGCGCTGTCGGGCGCGCCGATCAGCAGCATCGGCACACCCGGTGCCAGCCGCCGCAGCCGCGTCAGGTCGGAGCGCAGCGTCGTCTCGTACACGCTGGCGGAGAAACCGGGGCGGAATGCCTCGTTGGTGCCGAACGCGACGACGATCAGGTCGGGGCGATAGGCGGCGAGTTCGGTCGCGACCACCCGGTCGTCGGTCCGCCCGAAATGCGTGAATTGCGCGCCGACGGTGCCGAGGTTCGACAGGATCACCCCGCCGCCCAGCCGCCGTTCGGTGTTCCACGACGTGATCGTCACCGGCCCACCGACGACGGTGGCCGACGCGATCGTCGCCTCTTCGCCGCCATCCAACGTGCGGCACCGGCTGCCCGGCTCGACACCGGCCAGCGGCCATTCGACCACCGCCGCGCCGAGGCTCAGTTGCAGCGTCCCCTGCCCCGGCCCGCTGAGCGCGCAGACGGTCAGCCGGTCGAAATTGCGGCCATTGTCGGCGCTCAGCGTCACCGTGGCACCCGCCTGTGCGCTGGTCAGGCTGTACCCGCTCAAGCCCAGTCGTACGTTGCTGCCGGAATTATACGCTGCACCGAAGATGCCGTTGATGTTCCAGCCCATCGACTGTCCCGCCGTGATGTCGCGGGTCAGATAGGCGGCATAGGGGCGGCCGGGGGGCAGTGCGCCGCGTCCGGCGCGGCCATAGCGTGCCTGCAACGCCGCGCGCCAGCTGCCGGTGATCTGATCGCCGGCGGTGTGGCTGTCGCCGATCTGGAGGATGCGGACCGGCTCGGGGGCGCTGCGCGCAGTCGACAGTTTTTCGAGGAACGGGCGCAGCCGTTCGGCATCGCACAACCCGCCGATGCAGGACTGCCCGGCCGCCGCCTGCGCCAGCGCGATCGCGAACAGCGCGGACATCAGCGCGCCCCCCCGGTCGGCGCCGGGACCGGCGCCGGCCGCCCTGATTCACGTCGGGCACGGTCGGCGTAGCGGCGGAGGTCGGTCGCGACGCTGTTGGTCAGGCGTTGGTATCCTACGCCGATCATGTGCAGGCCGTCGCCGGTCCGCATCAGCACCGGCTTGCCGGTCTTCAGGTCGGGCAGATAGGCGTTGTACTTACCCTCCGCATCCAGTGTCAGCGGGCGGGAATCGAGGAACGGCACGCCCAGCCGGCGCATATGCTGTTCGTAGAAGGCGTCCATCGCCTGCATGTCGGCGTCGAGCTGCGGATCGCGCATCACCGGCAGACCGACCCAATAGACGACTGCCCCGGTCGAGCGCAGCGCCTTCACATAATTGTCGATCCGGTCGCCGATCACCTGTTTCCACCCGTCGCTCATCAGCGGATGGAGATGACCGTCGGCGAACACCGCCTGCGCATCGTTGGCGCCGAAGCTGATGACGACCGCATCGACCGGCTGGGCGGCCAGCTGTTCGCGCGCGCGCTTTTCGAGGTCGAGCACGCGGTAGCGGGTGAAGCCGGTTGCCTCCTTGGCGAATTTCAGCACTTCGAACCCGTCGTCCTTGGGCAGCTGGCGATACAGCGCGTCCCAGACGCCGTTGCCGAAACTGTCGCCGAACACGCCGACGCGCAGCACGCCGTCGCGGCGGACGCGCGCCAGCACCTGCGGATCGATCGGGCCATCGACGGTACGCGCCGCGACCGCAGGCGTGGTGACGGGCGTTTCGGTCCCGGTCGAGGAGGCGCCCGGCGCGACCGGCGGCACCGGCGAGGTCACGGGCGCGGGTGCGGTCGCATCGGGCAGCGCGATGCGGCCGTCACCGACGAACGACAGGCCGACGACGAAGCCGGCAATGAGGCCGAGGACCAGTACCGCCATCCGGTCCCCCAGCCATAGCAGCCTGGATTCCGTCGCTCGATTGACAGCCGTCACGTGTCGATACCCGTATATCTGGAACGACCCGCCCCGCTGCGGGTCCGTCGTGCGGGTAGCTGTTCGCACGATCGGCGGCAAGCGGTCGGCCACCCGCACACGCCGTGGCGCACCGTCGATGTGACGGACCGTGTGGCGGGTGCCTGTCCGTATCGGAAAACCCGCAATATTGTGCGGGTTTAGGGCGTAGCAACATACTGCATTCGCTGCATTTTCTGCGAAATACACGCCGTGTTTCGACAACCGCCCGGTCAGCATGCCGACGCTATTGTCGTGTCAGGAGGATGGACGCATGATCGACACGATCATTTGCCGCAAGGCACGGACGCAGCGGTTTCGCAGGGGAGCCGGCAGCAGGCGCGGCAAGGTCCGCGGCACGTATACCATGCTGCAAACATTACATAATTTCCGCAAACCCCCGATGAACCGGAAGCTGGCCGCCGACCGTCGCGGCACCGCCATCATCGAACTGGCGCTGACGCTGCCGATCCTGGCCGTCTTCCTGTTCGGTATCGTCAGCGGCGGCAGCTGGCTGGCCATGTCGCACGTCGTGCAGGAAAGCGCGAACGAGGGTGCGCGCGCCGCGCTGGCCGGCATCACTGCGCCCGAACGTGCCGCACTGGCCAGCAGCGCTGCGCGCACCACGCTGGCGCGCAGCTATGGCATCAGCGAGAGCGATATCGCGCTTCGGGTGGATGACGATGGCCGCAAGCTGACGGTCAACGTGTCGTATGACGGGTCGGCCAATCCGTTGCTGAAACTGCCGATCATGCCCGCTGCGACCACGACGATCCGACGGCAGGCCAGCGTCGTGTTGCAGGGGTTCTGAACGATGCTGCATCCTGCGATCCGCACGCTGATCCGGCGACGCGAAGGCAATGTGGCGATGATCGTCGCCGGCGGGTTGGCGATGCTGACCGGTACGGCGGTGCTGGGGGTCGACACCGCGACGCTCTATCTCGAAAAACGGCGGCTGCAGGGGACCGCGGACGCCGCGGCGCTGGCGGCGGCGGCCGATCTGGATAATGCGACCGTGCGCGCGCAGGCGGCGGTGTCGCTGTCGCCGGACAACAACACGCGGCTGGTGACGCTGACCCCCGGCCGATACGACCGCAATGCGCAGCTGTCGGTCGACACGCGCTTCTCCCCCAACGCCGTGTCCGGCAATGCCGCGCGGGTCGCGCTGGAAAGCACGATCAAGCCGATCTTCGCCCAGGTATTCGGACGGCAGACGGTGACGCTGAGCGCCAAGGCGACCGCCGCGCGCATTGACCTGGCCGGTTTTTCGATCGGAACGCGCGCGGCATCGGTGCAGGGCGGATTGCCCGGCGCGTTGCTGTCGCAACTGGCGGGCAGCGACCTGTCGCTGTCGGTGATGGACTATAACGCGCTGGTGTCGGGGCAGGTCGATCTGCTGAAGACCGCCGAGTTGCTGCGCACCGGAGTCGGGGTACAGGCATCGACGTTCGACGAGGTACTGGCCGGCGACGTCACGCTGCCGCGCCTCGTCACCGCGATGGCGGGGTCGACGAGCAACAGCGCGACCGCACAGGTGCTGCGCACCCTCGCCACCCGCCTGTCCACCCGCAGCGTGCAGCTGAACAAGATCATCGACCTGGGGCCGCTGGGCAGCCGCAGCGTCGCCGACCCGACACGACCGGTGCAGGTGGACGCCTATGCGTTGCTGCGCGAAGTCCTGCAGATCAACAGCGGCACGCGGCAGGTGCAGAGCGAGATCGATCTGGGCGTGCCCGGCATCGGCGCTACTAAATTGTATCTGCAAGTCGGCGAACGCGCGGCGCACAGCCCGTGGCTGTCGATCGGTGAGGCGGGACAGACCGTCGTGCGCACTGCACAGACCCGCATGTGGATCGACATCACCCTGCTGAACGTGCCGCTGAACCTCGCATCAGTGCGCGTGCCGATCTATGTCGAGCTGGCGGAGGCGGAAGCGCGGCTGGCGGGGATCGCGTGTCGCGGCGGCCCGGCCAATGCCAGCGTCGCGCTGGACGTCACCCCGTCGATCGGGCGCGCGGCGATCGCCGATCTCGACCCCACCGCGCTCGGCAATTTCCAGCAGGCGATGGCGCTGCGTCCGGCAAAAATGGTGACGCTGCCGCTCGCGTCGTTGACCGGCTATGCCAATGTGCAGCTGGGCGGGGTGAGTGCGCAGCGCGTCAATTTCTCGGCGGCGGATATCGATGCGAACACGGTCAAGACCGTGTCGACCAACGACATTGCCGCCGGCCTGGCCAGCAGCGTTCTGCGCAGCATCGACATCCGTGCCAACGTGCTGGGCATCGGCCTGTCGGCCGGGTTGCTGACGTCGACGCTCGGCAACACGCTCAGCGCCGCCGCCCCCGCACTCGACCTGGTCGTCAATCAGGTGACGGCGCTGGCCGGGGTGCATCTGGGGCAGGCGGACGTGCGCGTCGACGGCGTTCGGTGCGGGACGCCGATATTGGTGATCTGACGGTGTTATCGCCGGGTGAGCAGGACGATCGCGCCTTCGTTGCCATAGACGCTGCGCAGTTCGGCGATGGTAAGGCGCACCTCCACCGCGGCGCCGTCGTTCGACAACACCGCGCTGTCGATCGTCCGAGCGCCGCCACCGCTCAACACCTGATCGAGCGTTTCGCGGAACAGGACGCGATGGGCGATCGGCACGAGATCGGCCATCGCGACATGGTGCAACCGATCCTCCGACAAGCGGACCATGTCGCAGAAGGTCGGTTCGACCCGGTCGATATGGCCGCGGGTATTCACGCAGACATAGCCGATCCCGTCATGCAACCCGATCGCCTCGCGCAGCGATTCGCGCGCATCGGCCAGCCGGTGCCGCTTCATATCTTCGGTAATGTCGTGGAACAGGATCGTAACGTAACGGGCAAAGGGGTGGATATCGACCCGCACCCAGGTATCGGGGCGGAACAACGACGGAATTTCTGCCGAATAGGGTTCCTTGCTGGCGACCGCGCGCTGGACATAGGTTTCGATCAGCGATCCGTGCAGGGTCGGCACCGCCGCAAAGATCTTGTGCCCGACCAGTTCGTTCTCGCTACGCTCCAGCTGGGCATGGGCCACCGGGTTCGCGGCCAGAACTCGAAGCTCATAGTCGATGAGCAGCACGCCTACGGTCAGACATTCCGCAAGATCGTGCAGGCTGGGCGTCAGTCCGGCACTGCTGCGCTGGCCCCCGTTCGCGTCCTGCAGCTCAGTATAGTGGCGCACCGTCGTCAGGACATGGGTGGCGCGTCCATGATGCGTGACGAAGATCGCCTGGTCGTCCTGCATCTGGCGCAGTTGTCCGAACCTGCGCGCGAAGTCGGCAGACGATACGGTGGGGTGCTGTGGCTCGTTCCGTCCTGCGTCGACTTCGTGGTTGCCCATGTTGTTCACTCCCCGTGTTGTGCGCCGCCTGTGCTTTCCTTCTATGCCGACGTAACGCCGCCAACCTCATTCTAAAGGATGACAACCCGCACGATAACGGAACGGTTTCGTACGTTTCAACAGGAACGTATTGATTTCCGCAAGTTATACACTTGCTGGCATCCGCAGCCCCCGATAGCGTCTTATTCCGGCAACTAGGGGTAGGACCGGGATGCGTGCAGGCTCGATCGTTTCTGTCACGGCGTTGTCCGTCATGGCGACCCAAGTTGCTGCCGAACCCTGGGTCGCGGGATGGACGACGTCTCCGGTCCGATCGGCGCCCGAGCAGCAACTGACGGAAAATCAGGCGCGCGACACCACGATGCGGCAGGTCGTGCGGGTGACGATCGGCGGGCGCGCGATACGGGTGCGGTTCTCCAACCGGTTCGGGACCACGCCGCTGCGCATCGCGGGCGCGCATGTCGCGCTGGCGACGGGACCCGCAGACGCGGCGATCCGGCCGGGCACCGACCGGCCGCTGACCTTTGCCGGCCGCGCCGATGTGGAGGTTCCGTCCGGCGCGGATTTCTGGTCCGATTCGGTGCAGATTGTGGTGCCGGCGTTGCAGGACGTGGCGATCAGCACCCGCTTCGCCGCCCTGCCGCAGCAGCAGACCGGCCATGCCGGCGCACGGACGCGCAGCTGGATCGCGCCGGGGGATCGCTTGGGCGACGTCCGGTTCGCCGATGCGGCACCGATCGAACGCTGGTTCCAGATCGCAGCGGTCGAGGTCGATGCCGCGCCGAAGGCCCGGGCGATCGTGGCGCTGGGAGATTCGATCACCGACGGCTATGGCGTGAAAGACGGGTTGCATCAGCGCTGGACCGACGGGCTGGCGCGCCGGTTGTCGGCGAACCGGGCGACGCGCGACGTCGCGGTGCTGAACCACGGGATCGGCGGCAACTGCCTGCTGGTGGAATGCAGCGGCCCGAACGCGCTGGCGCGGTTCGACAGCGACGTGGCGAGCCAGCCGGGCGCGAAGTACCTGATCGTGCTGGAGGGGATCAACGATCTGGGCAGCATCGGTCGCGAGCGGGCCGTGACCGCCGCGGAACATCCGGCGCATGTCGCGCGGATGATCGCAGGCTACCGCCAAATCGTCGCGCGGGCACGCGCGCTGGGGATGAAGGTGATCGGAGGCACGGTGATGCCGTTCGTCGGCAACGACTATTACCACCCCGATGCCGCCGCCGAAGCGGCGCGGCAGGCGGTGAACGCATGGATACGCACGTCCGGCCATTTCGACGCGGTGATCGATTTCGACCGGGTGGTACGCGACCCGGCGCGGCCCGACCGGCTGCTGCCCGCATATGATTCGGGCGATCACCTCCATCCGTCGATGGCGGGGTATCGGGCGATGGCCGATGCCGTGCCGCTGGCGCTGTTCGCGCGCTAGCGGCTTGGCGCCGGGGGCCGGCGCACCCATGTGGCGGGTTCACGCCGATGGAGCCTTCCCATGATCGATCTGCACTACTGGCCAACGCCCAATGGCCACAAGATCACGCTGTTCCTCGAAGAGGCCGGCCTGCCCTACACCATCCATCCGGTGAATATCGGCGCGGGTGAGCAATTCCGGCCCGAATTCCTGGCGATCGCGCCGAACAACCGGATGCCGGCGATCGTCGACCATGATCCGGTCGGTGGCGGCGCACCGCTGTCGATCTTCGAATCCGGGGCGATCCTGCTGTATCTGGCGGAGAAGACCGGGCGCTTCCTGCCCGCCGACCTGCCCGGGCGCTACGATGCGATCCAGTGGCTGATGTGGCAGATGGGTGGGCTGGGTCCGATGGCTGGGCAGAACCATCATTTCAACAACTATGCGCCCGAGAAGATTCCGTATGCGCAGGACCGCTATCTCCGCGAAACCGCGCGGTTGTACGGGGTGCTCGACAAGCGGCTGGCCGACCGGGCGTTCGTCGCGGGCGACTATTCGATCGCCGACATGGCGGCCTATCCCTGGATCGTGCCGCACGAGGCGCAGGGGCAGAAGCTGGAGGATTTCCCGAACGTAAAGCGCTGGTTTGACGACATCGCCGCGCGCCCGGCGACGATCGCGGCCTATGCCAAGGGCAAGGCGGTGAGCGACGGCAGCCAGGCAATGACCGAGGAACAACGCCGCGTGCTGTTCGGGACGCCGGCCAAGGAATGATCTGCGACAAATAGCGACAAAGACGGCGGCCGCGCGACAAAGGCTGGCGACAATTGGCGGCGACAAGGGCGCATCCTCAACCGGGGGTGCGCCCCTGTCCCGAAAGGTACGTCCATGCGTTCGTTGATCGCCGCCGCCTCGCTTGCCGGTATCGCCCTGCCCGGCGTCGTTTCCGCTCAGACCCAGGCGCCTGCGCCCAAGCCGATGGCCGACGGCGTGCTGACCCGCGAAGAGGCGCTGGCCCGCGCCGACAAGCGCTTCGACAAGCTTGACACCGATCGCGACGGCAAGATCAGCGCGGCCGAGCGCAGCGCGATGACCGCGCGTCCGCCGCAGGGTGACGACGACGCGATGCCCGGCCGGGGTGGTCGCGGTGGCCGTGGTGGCGGCGGCGGGCGGATGCTGGAGCGTGCCGATACGAACAGGGACGGCGTCGTCACCCGCGATGAGTATCGCGCGGTCGCGAGCGCCATGTTCGACCGGCAGGACGCGAACAAGGACGGCCGGATCGACGCCGCCGAACGCCAGCAGTGGCGCGAGCAGCGCATGAACCGTCGCGGTCAGCAACAGGCCGACTGACCGCTTGGCGGAGGGTGTCCGCCACCCTCCGGCATTGCCCTTATCCCATGGGTCCGCCTAGCATGTCCGACATGGCCGATATCCCCCATTTGCTGCTGGTCGACGACGAACGATCGATCCGCGAACCGCTTGCCCAATATCTGACCCGTCAGGGGTTCCGCGTGACGCAGGCGGGCGATGCGGAAGGGGCGCGGGCGCGGCTGAACGCCTATGCGATCGACCTTGCCATCCTCGACATCATGATGCCGGGCGAGGACGGGCTGTCGCTGTGCCGCCATATCCGCGAGACGAGCGAGACGCCGGTCATCCTGCTGACCGCGCGGACCGAGGAAACCGATCGCATCGTCGGGCTGGAGATGGGTGCCGACGATTACGTCGTGAAGCCGTTCTCACCGCGCGAACTGGCGGCGCGGGTCAAGGTCGTGCTGCGCCGAACCGCGGGCGGCGCGGTACGGCAGCATGCGCCCGAGGCCGGGTCGTTCGCCTTTTCCGGATGGGTGCTCAGGACCGGCGAGCGCGCGCTGGTCGACCGCGAGGGCGTATCGGTGCCGCTGTCGACCGGCGAATACAACCTGCTCCACGCGCTGGTGACGCGGCCGCGACAGGTGCTGACGCGCGACCAGTTGCTCGACCTGACGCAGGGGCGCGAGGCGGCGGCATTCGACCGGGCGATCGACAATCAGGTCAGCCGGCTGCGCAAGAAGATCGAGACCGACGTGCGCAACCCGGAGATCATCAAGACGGTGTGGGGCGGCGGCTATACGCTGGCGACGGAAGTCACCCGCCTGTGAGGCGGCTATGGCCGACCAGCCTGCCGGGACAGATCGCGCTGCTGGTGGCGGTGGCGCTGTTCGTGGCGCAGGCGCTGAATTTCGGGCTGCTGCTGCGCGAGCGTCGCGCGTTCCGCTTCGCCGAGATCACCTTGCCCGCAGTCACCCGGCTGATCGATGCCGCCGAGCGCCGGGTCCCGCGCGCCGGGCAACCGGGCGTGCCCCTACGCGATCGGATGCGTGGCGTCCGGCTGGTGACCGACCGCGTGCCGACGATGCGCGGTGACCCCGAAACCGATGTCGAGAGCGCGATCCGATCTGGCTTTGCCGAGGCGGGCATCCCGGTCGGGCGGATCGCGGCGCATATCCGGCCGATCGACGAAGAGGAAATCCGCGCGCGCGGAGTCGGTGGGCGGCGGGCCGAACGACTGCGGCGGATGGGCGCGGTGCTGGACAGCGCGGTCGAGCTGCCGGGGCGCGGCTGGCTGGTGTCGCACACGCCGTGGCCGATGGCCGAACGCGGGCTGTTGTGGCAGTCGCTGGCGCAGACCTTCATCCTCTATGTCATCGTGCTGCTGCCGGTGCTGTGGATCGGGCGGCGGATCGCCAAGCCGCTAAGGCGGCTGGCCGGCGCGGCACGGGCATTCCACCCGGCGCGCCCCCTGCCCGCGATCGAGCCGCAGGGGCCACAGGACGTACGGCTGCTGATCGCCGCGTTCACCGACCTGGGGCAGCGGGTGAATGCGATGGTCGATGAGAAGGACCGGATGCTGGGCGCGATCGGCCACGACCTGCGCACGCCGCTGGCGGCGCTCCGCGTGCGGATCGAGTCGGTCGAGGACGATACCGACCGCGCGCGCATGGCCGAGACGATCGACGAGATGAACGCGACGCTGGACGATATTTTGTCGCTGGCACGACTGGGGCGGCCGAGCGAGCCGGCGACCGATGTCGACGTGGCGGCGCTGGTCGATGCGGTGGTCGAGGATTTCCGCGACCTCGGCCATGACGTCGATTTCGTCGAGGCGGCCCGGGTGCCGTTGCACCTGCGGCAGAATTTGATGCGACGGGCGGTGCGCAACCTGATCGAGAATGCGATCAAATATGGCGGCGGCAGCGCCGAAGTACGGATCGAGACGGGGCTGCAGGCGGTGGCGATCACCGTCGCCGATCGCGGCCCCGGCATTCCGCCCGACCGGATGGAATTGGTATTCGATCCGTTCACCCGGCTGGAAACGTCGCGGAACCGGGGTACCGGGGGGATCGGGCTGGGCCTCGCGCTGGCGCGCGCGATCGTGCGCGATGCCGGGGGCGAAATCCTGCTGGCGAACCGCGACGGCGGCGGGCTGAACGCGACGATCCGGTTGTTGCGTTGACGCCGGAGCCGCCAGCGAAACGAAACCGCGCTGCCCGGCGTTGAGCGACGAGCGATGATCAAGGTAGCCAGCTACAATATGCGCAAAGCGATCGGGACCGATCGCCGCCGCATGCCCGAACGCACGCTGGAGGTGCTGCGCGAGGTCGATGCCGATATCGTCGCGTTGCAGGAATGCGACCGCCGGCTGGGTGAGCGCGCGGGGGTGATTCCGCTGCACATGCTGGACGAACACAGCCCGTGGATGGCGGTGCCGGTCGCGATCCGGGCGCAGTCGATGGGGTGGCATGGCAACGCACTGCTGGTGCGCAAGGACGCGGTGGTCAGCGCCGAACGGCGGATCGAGATACCCGCGCTGGAGCCGCGCGGCGCGGTGCGTGCCGATATCGCGGTGAAGGGCGTGACGCTGCGGGTGGTCGGCATGCACCTTGACCTGTCCGGGCTGTGGCGGCGCAAGCAGGCGCATGCGATCCTGCACGAGGTCGATGGCTGTACCCCCGCGCTGCCGAGCGTGTTGATGGGCGATCTGAACGAATGGACGCCGCGGTCGGGATGCCTGCGCGACTTCGCACGGACGCACAGCTTTGCCGAGACGGGGCCGAGCTTCCATGCGCGGCATCCGGTCGGGCGGCTCGACCGGATCATGGTGTCTGGCGGGCTGCGCATCGTCGATGCCGGCACCCACCACAGCGCGGCGGCGCGCAAGGCGTCGGACCACCTGCCGATCTGGGCGACGATCGAGCCGGCATGAGCGAGACGCCGCTGCACGAACGCGAACTGCGCCTCGCCCTTGTCTGCTACGGCGGGATCAGCCTCGCGGTCTATATGCACGGGCTGGTCAAGGAAGTGTGGCACATCGCCCGCGCCAGCCGGGCGGTGCAGGACGAAGGGCGGCCGTTGACGGGCAGCGCCGGCGTGTATCAGGCGATGCTGGCCGATCTGTCCGACCTGACCGGTATCCGGTTGCGCGTGCTGGTCGATATCGTCGCGGGGGCGAGCGCGGGCGGGATCAACGGCGTGTTCCTGGGCCATGCCGTCGCGACCGGCCAGTCGCTGGACCCGCTGACCGAATTGTGGCTGAAGGGCGCGGATATCGAGGCGCTGATCGATCCGGCACAGGCGCCGGCCAGCGCGCTGTCGCGCCCCTGGGCGCGGCCGATCGCGTGGATGGCGCTGGGCCGCGAGGGCGAGGATGCGTCGAGCGTCGATATCGCCGCGCGTGACGAGCTGCGCGCCAAGCTCGACCGGTTCGTGCGGGCGCGGTGGTTCGAGCCGCCGTTCGGCGGGCGGGCGATGGTCGACATGCTGCTGAACGCGTTCGAGGCGATGGCGGCGGGGCCGGTAGGGCCGCGGCTGTTGCCGCCGGGACAGCCGCTCGACCTGTTCGTCACCGTTACCGACTTTGCCGGCCATCCCGAGCTGCTGCGGCTCAATTCGCCCAAGGAGGTGGTCGAGACCGAACATCGCATCGTCATCGGCTTTTCCGACCATGGCGACGGGCCGCTGGCCGATCCGGCCGAACTGGTATTCGCAGCGCGGGCGACCTCGAGCTTTCCCGGCGCGTTTCCGCCGTTCCGCGTGGGCGAGCTGGATGCGGCGCTAAAGGATCGCGGGACCGAGTGGCCGGGGCGCGAGGCGTTCCTGCGGCGGGTGCTGCCGCGACAGGCGGCGGTGGGGATGGTGGAGCAAGCGGCGCTGATCGACGGATCGGTGCTGGCCAACGCCCCGTTCCGCCCGGCGATCGATGCGCTCCGCGAACGCCCGGCGCGGCGGCAGATCGACCGGCGCTTCGTCTATCTCGATCCCGCGCCCAACCATAAATTCGGCATCGGCACCGCCGCCGACGGGCCACCGAGCTTTTTCCAGACGATCCTCGGCGCGCTGTCCGAACTGCCGCGCAAGCAGCCGATCCGCGACAATCTCGACGCGATCCAGCGGCGATCGGAGCGAATCGAGCGGATGCTGGCGATCGTCGAGAAGCTGCGCGCCGGGGTGGAGGCCGAGGTCGAGCAGCTGTTCGGCTATACGCTGTTCCTCGACTGGCCCACGCCCGCGCGACTGGCCGGGTGGCGGCGGCGGGCGCAGGTGCAGGCGGCGAAGCGCGCGGGCTATGGCCACGCCGCGTACGGGCTGCTGAAGGTCGATCAGGTGCTCGATCGGCTGGCGGAGCGGGTCGCGTCGTTGGCCGATGACCCCTCCCCCGACCGGCGGCGGCGGTTGCGTGCGGGGTTCGCGGCAATCGTGGTCGAACGGGGCGCCGACCGGTTCGACGGCGACGGCGCGTCGGACGCGGCGATCGACTTCCTGCGCACCCACGATCTCACCTTTCGCATCCGGCGGCTGCGGTTGCTGGTGCGGACGGTGTCGGCGATGGAGCCCGAACAGGATGCGGCGACGCTGGCCCCGGTGCGCGAGGCGATCTTCGCCAGCCTGACCCCCTATCTGGCGTGTGAGCGGGCCGACCGGTTCGGCGCGGTGCGGGTGCTGGCGGACGACAAGCGCGCCGATCCGGACGCACTGCTGGCAGCGATGGGGCAGGCGATGGACCTGACGCGGCTGGATGGCGAGACCGACGAGCGGCTGTCGGCGGCGCTGGCGGCGGCCCCGCGCGACGTCCGGCGGCCGGTGCTGCTCGCCTATCTCGGCTTTCCGTTCTTCGACATCGCAACGCTGCCGCTGCTGGGCGGCGAAGGGCTGGACGAGTTCGATCCGGTGCGGGTCGACCGGATCGCGCCCGACGACGCGCCGTCGATCCGGTCGGGGGGTGCCGAGGCGACGTTGAAGGGCATCCGCTTCAACAATTTCGGGGCGTTCTTCAGCCGGTCGTACCGCGAGAATGACTATCTGTGGGGGCGACTGCACGGGGCGGAGCGGATGATCGACATCGCGGTGTCGACGCTGCCCCCGGAGGTGCGCCTGCCGCCCGGATGGATCACCAGGCACAAGCGGGCGGCGTTCCGCGCGATCCTCGATGAGGAGCAGGACCGGCTGACGACGATCCAGCCGTTGTTCGCGGAGTTGCGTGGCGAGATCGGGTAGGTCGCCGCTATTGGAAATTTCCAACCGACCGGCGTAAGGATGGGCTGAGAACCACGACGAAGGCGCGACCCCATGCAGTTCCTGAAAACCCTGTTCTGGGCCTTGCTGGTCGGGGTCATGGTCGCCTTCGCGCTGAACAACATGACGATGGTGCCGCTGAAGCTGTGGGGGTCGCTCTATGCCGATGTGAACCTGCCGCTGCTGCTGGTCGTCACCTTCCTTGCCGGATTCCTGCCGACGTTCGTCGCGCTGCACCTGACGCGCTGGCGGTTGCGGCAGCGGATCGCGGCGACCGACCGGACATTGGCCGACCTGCACCGCGCCGACCCGCCGATCAGCCTGCCCGCCGACCCCGCGCCGATCCCGGCGCAGGCGGTACCGGGAGCGGTGCTATGAGCCGGTCGCCGATCTATGTTGCGATCGATACCCCCGATCTGGAGCGGGCCAAGGCGCTGGCGCAGGCGGTGCGCGGGCATGTCGGCGGACTGAAGCTGGGCCTTGAGTTCTTCATGGCCAATGGCCGGGCGGGCGTTCGGACGATGGCCGATCTGGGGCTGCCGATCTTCCTCGACCTGAAATTCCACGACATCCCCAATACGGTGGCGAAGGCGATCCAGGCGCTGGGTCCGCTCGATCCCGCGATCCTGACGGTCCATGCCGCCGGGGGCCGGGCGATGCTGGAGGATGCCAAGGCGGCGGCACCGGTGGGGACGAAAGTCGTTGCGGTGACGATGCTGACGAGCCTCGACGCGCACGACCTGTCGTCGATCGGCCTGACCCCCGACCCGCACGAACAGGTGGTGCGACTGACCGAACTGGCCAAGAGCGCCGGGATCGACGGCGTGGTGTGTTCGGGCGCAGAGGTCGCGGCGGCCAAGAAGGCGTGGCCGCAGGGGTATTTCGTGGTGCCCGGCGTGCGGCCGGCGGACGGGGTGGCGGGCGACCAGAAGCGGGTGGTGACGCCGCGCGCCGCGCTGGATGCCGGGGCGTCGGTGCTGGTGATCGGGCGGCCGATCACGCAGGCGGAGGATCCGGATCAGGCGGCTAGGGCGATTGAGGCTACTTTATAGAAGCGCCGGGGACGCGCCGGGCAAGGTCGAGCGAAGCTCGACCGAGCCGCACTAGGCGCGTCCGGCCGGCGGCGCGCAAAGCGCCGACCGACGACGCGGGCTTTGCCCGTGGCGGGGCCTGCTCGCGAGGCATAACTATCCTGCTCGCCTGAGTAGCCGCTGAGCTTGTCGAAGCGGCGTATCGAAGGACCGCCAAGGGTCCTTCGATACGAGCCTTCGACAAGCTCAGTGTCTACTCGGCACGAAAGGTTTGGTTTTGGTCAGGATCGCCCGTTATAACCAAACTATTGTAATAAAGTGGTCTTTTGCCGCGCCACGTTCAAAGTTCACTAAGTTCACACTCGCCACGTTTTCGCGCACACGCCGCAGCGCTCCTGCCCGCAACCCTGTCAAAGACCCTGCCGCCCGGACGCACGACCATCGCGGCCACCCTGCCCGAACGTCCGTTTGTAGGAAAGTCGTTCCACCCCTGAACCAACGCTTCCGCCCGACGTTGCTGGAACGATCAGCCATGGAGGGATGATGGACAGGCGGACAGTGTTCGTGACCGGCGGTGAATCGGGCATCGGTGCGGCGTGCGCGGCGGCGTTCGGGGCGATCGGCGACCGGGTGGCGATCGGCCATCATTCGGATACGGCGGCGGCCGACGCCAGCGCGGCGGCGGTGCGTAGCGCCGGTGGCGAGGCGATGACGGTGCAAGCCGATGTCGCCGACGAAGCGTCGGTCGAGGCCGCCTTTGCCGCGGTCGAACAGGCATGGGGACCGGCGAGCGTGCTGGTCAATTCGGCGGGGCTGAACATGTCGGGCGTGAGCGTGCGCGACATGACGCTGGACCAGTGGCGGCGGCTGATCGACACCGACCTGACCGGCGCGTTCCTGACGTCGCGGCGGTTCCTGACCGGGCGCGGCACGGCGGCGGCCGACGCGGCGATCCTGCATATCTCGTCGATCCACGCCTATGCCGTGCGCGCGGGCGGTGCCGATTATTGCGCGGCGAAGGGCGGGCTGTCGAATCTGGTCGAGACGCTGGCGATCGAGGAAGCGCCGCGCCGGATTCGGGTGAATGCGATCGAACCCGGCATGATCCTGACGCCGATGAATGCGAAGGCGAGCGCCGATCCGACCTATCGCGCCACGCTGGAGCGCAATATTCCGCTGGGGCGTGCGGGCGAGGCGGCGGAGGTCGCCGACCTCGCGGTGTTCCTCGCGTCGGACAAGGCGCGGTATATCACCGGGGCGCGGATCGTGATCGATGGCGGGCTGTCGCTGATGCAGGCGCTGGGCGCATGATCGACGCTGCATCGCCGATCGCCGATCCGCATCGCAAGGACGCGGTGGCCGACAACCCGATCGCGCTGGATTTCAACGTCAAGCGGATCGAGCGGGTGACGATCGAGGGGCCGCCTGCCCTCATGGCCCGCGACCTGATGAGTCCGTATGTGTGGCGGGAGCCGGACGGACGGTACGCGATAATGGTGCGCGCGGTCTTGCCGCCGGGGCAGGAACTGACCGATACCGGCGTGATCTGGGCCGGGTGGAGCGACGACGGACGGCATTTCCGGATGCTGGATGCGCCGTCGATCGTGCCGGGGCCGGGCGATCACGATGCGGGCGGAGTCGAGGACCCGACGGTGGTCCGGACCGACGAGGGCTATGTCGTCTATTATTCGGGCGTGCTGGCGGATCATTCGCATGGCGAGCTGTCCTATGCGTCCGGGCCGTCGCTCGACCGGCTGGAGAAGAGCGGGGTCGCGCTGGCGTCGTCCAAGTCGGAGGGCAATACCAAGGAGGCGACGGTCGATCGCACTCCCGATGGCGGGTGGCGGCTGTTCTACGAATATGCCGCCGACGAGGCGTCGCGGATCGGGCTGGCGGTCGGAGCGGACGTGGCGGGGCCATGGCACGAGCAGCCGACGCCGCTCGCCCCGCGCGAGGACAGCTGGGACGACTGGCATCTGTCGACCGGGCCGCTGCTGACCGACGATCCGGCGCGGCCGGTGATGTTCTACAACGGCGCGACGCGCGATGCGCGGTGGCGGATCGGGTGGGTCGCGTTCGATGCCGATTATACCCGGGTCGTCGCGCGTGGGATCGAACCGCTGGTGACGCCGCCGCCGGTCGATGACCGGAGTGCTACCGATATTGCGTTTGCGGCGTCGGTGGTCGTCGTCGATGGGGCGATCTGGTTGTACTATTCGCTGGAGGACCGGCGGTTGGCGCGGGCGTTGATCCGGCGGAGTTGACGTTCCCTTCGTCACTCCCGCGCAGGCGGGAGTCCATATACGCCGGTGTAGCGGATCGAGCCGTGACGTTGGCGTGTATGGATTCCCGCCTGCGCGGGAATGACGAATGTGGCGAGCGTCCGGTTCTCATCACACCCGCAACCCTCTACAGCCCGCCCATGACCCTCATCAAGATTTGTGGCCTGTCGACCCCCGAAACGCTCGCGGCCGCGCTGGCGGCGGGGGCGAGTCATGTCGGGTTCGTGTTCTTTGCCCCCTCCCCGCGCAACGTCGGGTTCGATGTCGCGGCGGGGCTGGCGCAGATGGTGCCGGACGGCCGGGCGAAGGTCGGGGTGTTCGTCGATCCCGACGATGCGCTGCTGGATGCGGCGATGGCGGCGGCGCGGCTGGACGTGGTGCAGTTGCACAAGACCGCGCCCGAACGGGTGGCGGCGATCCGCGCGCGGACGGGGCGGGAGACGTGGGGCGCGGTCGCGGTGAAGACGCGGGCCGACCTCGATGGCGCACGGGCATTGGCGGGCGCGGCGGACCGGGTGCTGTACGATGCGAAGACCCCATCGGGGGCGGCGCTGCCCGGGGGCATGGGGCTGCGGTTCGACTGGGGGCTGCTCGACGGGTTTCGCCATCCCCTCCCCTGGGCGCTGTCGGGCGGGCTGGATGCGGGGAACGTCGCGGAGGCGATACGGGTGACGCGCGCGCCACTGGTCGACATATCTTCGGGGGTCGAGAGCACGCCGGGTGTGAAGGACGTCGCGAAGATCGCCGCCTTCTGTGCGGCGGTACGGAGCGCCTGACGCCTCGACACGGGCGCGCGTGCGCCGTAACGAGCGACCCTATGAACGCCCCCAACAGCTATCGCGCCCAGCCCGACGACCGCGGGCATTTCGGCGATTTCGGCGGCCGCTATGTCGCGGAAACGCTGATGCCGCTGATCCTCGACCTCGACCGCGAATATAAGGCGGCGAAGGCCGACCCGGCGTTCGCGGCGCAGTTCGACGATCTGATGACGCATTATGTCGGACGGCCGAGCCCGCTCTATCATGCCGAGCGGCTGTCGGAGATGCTGCGCGCGTCGGCCGAACCCGGCATGGGCGCGCAGGTATGGTTCAAGCGCGACGAACTGAACCATACCGGGGCGCACAAGATCAACAACTGCATCGGCCAGATCCTGCTGGCGATCCGCATGGGCAAGACGCGGATCATCGCCGAGACGGGCGCGGGGCAGCATGGCGTGGCGACGGCCGCGGTGTGCGCGCGCTTCGGCCTGCCCTGCGTCATCTATATGGGTGCCAAGGACGTCGAGCGGCAGCAGCCCAACGTGTTTCGCATGAAGCTGCTGGGTGCCGAAGTGCGGCCGGTGACGAGCGGCGCGGCGACGCTGTCGGACGCGATGAACGAGGGGCTGCGCGACTGGGTCGCGAACGTGCACGACACCTTCTACATCATCGGTACGGCGGCAGGCCCGCATCCGTACCCGGAGCTGGTGCGCGATTTCCAGAGCATCATCGGCCGCGAGGCGCGCGCGCAGATGCTGGAGCGCACCGGCCGCCTGCCCGACCTGCTGGTCGCGGCGATCGGCGGGGGATCGAACGCGATCGGGCTGTTCCACCCGTTCCTCGACGATGCGGACGTCGCGATGCTGGGCGTCGAGGCGGCCGGGCACGGGCTGGACAAGGACCATGCCGCGTCGCTGGCGGGTGGCTTCCCCGGTATCCTGCACGGCAACAAGACGTACCTGCTGCAGGACGAGGACGGGCAGATCGCCGAAGGGCATTCGATCTCGGCCGGGCTGGACTATCCGGGGATCGGGCCGGAACATGCGTGGCTGCGCGATATCGGGCGGGTCGAATATGACAGCGCGACCGATACCGATGCGCTGGATGCGTTCCAGCTGTTGTGCCGGAGCGAGGGGATTATCCCCGCGCTGGAGCCGGCGCATGCGATTGCCGCCGTGGCGCGGCGGGCGAAGACGATGCGGTCCGATCAGATCATTCTGGCGAACCTTTGCGGGCGTGGGGACAAGGATATCTTCACCGTGGCCAGCGCGCTGGGGGTTTCGATTTAAGGCCAAAAAGTCCTCTCCCCTTCAGGGGAGGGAGTTGGGAGAGGGGCAGTGCGAGACGCTGGTTTGACCGAGCGAGCCAAGGCAGCGCGCAAGGCACCTACTCCGGCGGAACAGCGGCTGTGGCTCGCGCTCCGGGCCGAGCGGTTCGCTGGCGTGAAGTTTCGGCGGCAGAAGGTGATCGGGCGCTATATGGCGGACGTTGCGTCGAATGCGCCGAAGCTGGTGATCGAAGTGGATGGGCATCTGCACGGGACTACCGCCGAGTATGATGCCGCACGCACCGCCTATTTGACCATGCAGGGCTATCGGGTAGTGCGGTTCACGAACGCTGACGTAATGCATAATTTGGAAGGCGTGTTGCGCTTGTTGGACGGTTTTGTGACTCATCCCCTCTCCCAACCCTCTCCCCTGAAGGGGAGAGGGCTTTGACTCGGCTTGCTGCTGCGTTCGGCAAGGGCCGCCCCGCGCTCGTTTGTTTCGTGACGGCCGGTGATCCGACCCCTGACGCTACGCCCGCCATTCTCGACGCGCTGGTCGCGGGCGGGGCGGATGTGATCGAACTGGGGATGCCGTTCACCGATCCGATGGCGGACGGCCCGGCGATACAGTCGGCGAATATCCGTTCGCTCGCCGCCGGGACGCGTACCGCCGATGTGCTGCGCATCGCCACCGAGTTTCGCGCGCGCCACCCGAACGTGCCGCTGGTGCTGATGGGCTATGCCAACCCGATGGTGCGGCGCGGAGCCGAATGGTTCGCGCAAGGCTGTGCGGCGGCCGGGGTCGACGGCGTGATCTGCGTCGACATTCCGCCCGAGGAGGACGACGCGCTCGGCGTGCAGCTGCGCGAACAGGGGATCGCCGCGATCCGGCTGGCGACGCCGACGACCGATGCGGCGCGTCTGCCGACCGTGCTCGAAGGGGCCGGCGGGTTCCTCTACTACGTCTCGGTCGCGGGAATCACCGGCAAGCAGCAGGCGGTGCAGGCGTCGATCGACGAGGCCGTCGCGCGGTTGAAGGCGGCGACCGCCCTGCCGATCGCGGTCGGTTTCGGCGTACGCACGCCCGAGCAGGCGGCGAACATCGCCCGCGTGGCGGACGGCGTCGTCGTGGGCTCTGCGATCGTCGAGATCGTCGCGCAGTATGGCGCGGCTGCGGCCGAACCGGTCAGAACCTATATCGAAAGCCTTGCCGCAGCGATCGCCGCGGCGCCAAAGGAACCCGCATGAGCTGGCTCAACCGCGTCCGTAACGCCCTCCCCTTCGTCGCGCGCAAGGAAACGCCCGACCATCTCTGGCACAAGTGCAAGGGGTGCGGGCAGATGATCTTCACCAGGGAATGGGAAGAGAACCTCCACGTCTGCCCGAAATGCGACCATCACGGGCGCATCGGGCCGAAGGAGCGGTTCCAGCAGCTGTTCGACGCGGGCAGCGTCGACATCCTGCCCAACCCGAAGGTCGCCGAAGACCCGCTGAAATTCCGCGACAGCAAGAAATATGTCGACCGGTTGAAGGCGGCGCGGACCGATACCGGTGAGCAGGACGCGTATCAGAACGCCTATGGCACGATCGACGGGCGCGGCTGCGTCGTCGGCGTGCAGAATTTCGCGTTCATGGGCGGGTCGATGGGCCAGTTCGTGGGCGAGGCGTTCATCGCAGGCGTCGAGGCGGCGATCGCGCGCGGCGTGCCGTACATCGTCTTCACCGCCAGCGGCGGCGCGCGTATGCAAGAGGGTATCCTCAGCCTGATGCAGATGCCGCGCACCACCGTCGCGATCGAGATGCTGCACGATGCCGGGCTACCCTATCTGGTGGTGCTGACCGACCCGACGTCGGGCGGGGTGATGGCGGCCTATGCGATGCTGGGCGACGTGCAGATCGCCGAGCCGAAGGCGACGCTGGCGTTTACCGGGCGGCGCGTGATCGAGAGCACGATCCGTGAGAAGCTGCCCGACGATTTCCAGACGTCGGAATATTACCGCGACCACGGGTTGATCGACCGCGTGACGCATCGCCGCGATCTGCCGGGTGAGCTGGCGCAGCTGATCGAGTTTCTGGGGCGCAAGGAAGCGGCTTGAGCGCCTAGGTCCTCCCTATATCATGGGGGACGGGGACCAGCCGCAGGCTGGTGGAGGGGGATCGCCGCAAGCGGAGCGTCTGGGGCATCGCCCCTCCACCACCGCTTCGCGACGGTCCCCCTCCCCATGCAATGGGGAGGATTTGCGTGCCTGATTTCGCTGTTTCGACCGATCCTGCCGTGCAGGCGCAACTCGACCGGCTGGTGACGTTGTCGCCCGGCGCCGACGTGCTGGGACTCGACCGGATCACGCGGCTGCTGTCGCGGCTGGGCGATCCGCAGCTGCGCCTGCCACCGGTGTTCCATGTCGCGGGCACCAACGGCAAGGGGTCGACCTGTGCCTATCTGCGCGCGGCGCTGGAGACGGCGGGCCTGCGGGTGCATGTCTATGCCAGCCCGCATCTGGTGCGGTTCAACGAACGTATCCGGCTGGCGGGAACACTGATCGACGATACCGCGCTTGCCGGTCTGCTGGCCGAAGTGCTGGACGTCGCCGAGGGGATCGGGGCGAGCTTTTTCGAGATCACGACGGCGGCGGCGTTCCTGGCGTTCGCGCGGACGCCGGCCGATGCGTGCGTGGTCGAGGTGGGACTTGGCGGGCGGCTGGATGCGACCAACGTGTTGCCGGCGCCGGTAGCGTGCGGGATCGCGGCGCTGGGGTTCGATCACGAGGCGTTTCTGGGGTCGTCGCTGATCGGGATCGCCGCCGAGAAAGCGGGAATCGCCAAGCCGGGCGTGCCGATCGCCACCCTCGCCTACCCGTCCGAAATTGCCGACCGGGTAGCGGAAACGGTGGCGGCGGCGGGCGGTGTGGCGGTTGCGCGCGGGGCAGCTTGGGAGATGGTCGACGGGCAATACCGCGATGCGCGGGGGGCCATCGACCTGCCCGCACCGGCGCTTGCGGGTGAGCATCAGCGCGACAATCTGGCGTTGGCCACCGCGATGCTGCGGCACCAGTCGGCGGTGACGGTGCCCGACGCGGCGATCGTCGCCGGGGCGCGGACGGCGCAGTGGCCGGCGCGGATGCAGCGGCTGCGCAGCGGCGGGCCGCTGACCGGGCGGGTCGATCCGCGCCACGGGGTGTGGCTGGACGGTGCGCATAACGAGTCGGCAGCGATCGAGGTCGCGAAGGGCTGGCCGCCGATCAGCCGGGGCGAACGATCGGCGCTGGTGCTGGGGATGCTGGCGAACAAGGATGCCGGCGCGGTGCTGTCGCATCTGGCGCAGGTGGTCGACCATCTCGTCGCGGTGCCGGTGCCGGGGCATGCGCATCATGCGCCGGGGGAACTGGCGAGGGTGGCGCGGGGGTTGGGGTTGACCGCCGATGTGGCGACCGATCCGGCGGCGGCGCTCGACCTGCTGGCACGGTCGGAGCCGGAAGCGGTGTTGATTGCTGGGTCGTTGTATCTCGCCGGGACGGTGCTGGCGGCGAATGAAGAGGTGCCGGTTTAGTTTTGATTCACGCAAAGACGCGGAGATGTTGTGGAGCGGGCAAGCGCCACTTGTCCGGCGAAGCCTTTTCTTCGGGTCGGCCGCGATAGGAGGGCCGCTATCGCGGCAAGCGCACCATCTCTGCGCCTCCGCGTCTCTGTGCGAACCAATTCCTTCCTTTTCCTTCGCGCCTTCGCGTGAATCAATCTTCCTTCACCGCCCGCGCCAGTTCGCGCTTCCACCGCACCCATTCGAGCAACACGAACACCACCGCGACCAAGCCCAACGCCGCGGTGAAGCGGAATACCGGGGCATAGCCCATCTGCTCCACCGCTTCGCCAAGCCCGGCGCGGCCGAGCGAGCCGACGAGCAGCGTCAGCGACGACAGCAGGGCATATTGGACCGCGCTATATTCCTTGCTGGCGATCGAGGAGAGATAGGCGACGAACGCCGCGCCGGCCAAGCCGCCGGCGATGTTCTCGCCCGAGATCGCGACCATCAGCCGCACCATCCGTGCATCGACGCCCAGACCGTGCAGCCCGAGCGTGCCCGCCACCGCGTCGATCACCGGCGCCCCGGCGGCCAGGTCGGCGTAGAGCAGGTTGCTGGCCGCAGCGACGATCGCACCGATCAGCAGCGTCGGCATCCGCCCGAGTGTCGCGAACGAGATGCCGCCGAGCGACACGCCGAGGATCGTCATGCCGACGCCGAAGATCTTCGACGCGAATGCGACCTCGTCATTGGTGTACTTCAGTTCTTCGAGATAAAAGGGATAGGCGAACGGCCCCCAGATCGAATCGCACAGGCGGTAGCTGAGGATCAGCCCCAGCACGATCACCACGCCAAACCCCAGCCGCCCGACCAGTTCGGCCATCGGCAGGATCAGCGCGCGATAGCCATGTTCGATGAAGCCCGGCGCACGGTCGGCTTCGGGCGCGTCCCAGCCATAATATTGTGCGTCGAGCGTGCGGCGATTGAGCCATGCCGCGACCAGTGCGGGCACGACGACGGTCGCAATTACGATCCACGGGCCGGTCAGCCGGGTGAAGTCGCCGACGCTGGGCGGCGTCTCGCCCACCGGCGTGCCCAGCACCCGCGCCATGAACGCGGCGATGGTCAGGATCGCCCAGCCCCAGCACAGCCCGACGATGATCAGGCCGGTGCGCTTGTCGCGGGTGCTGGGTCCGGGGATGGCGACGTCGCTTTGCTGGACGGCGGGGCGCGGCGTATCGGGGGCGAGCAGCGTGACCAGCAGCAGCAGCGCCATCGCGGCGCCCATGATCGCATAGACCGTCTGCCACCCGATCCGCGCCGCCAACACCAGCGCCAGCGCGCCGCCGATCAGCGTCGCGATGCGATAGCCCAGCTGATAGATCGACGAGAGGATGCCGAGGGTCGCGCGATCGTCGGCGACGTCGATCCGCCACGCGTCGATCACCACGTCCTGCGTCGCGGCGGCGAACGCGCCGATGACGGCGACCAGCGCGAACCAGCCGATCGCGACCGCCGGGTCGCTGATCGCCAGCAGCAGGAACGTGGCAGCCAGCACCGCTTGGCACAGCAGCAGCCACGACCGGCGGCGGCCGAAGCGTTCGAGCAGCGGCAGGCGCATGCGGTCGACCAAGGGCGACCACAGGAACTTGAAGGCATAGACCAAGCCGATCCACGACAGCAGGCCGATGGTGGCAAGGTTGATCTTCGCTTCGCCGAGCCACGCGTTCAGCGTGCCGAGCAGCAAGGTGAAGGGCAGCCCCGCCGCCAGACCGAAGGCGAGCATCGCGCCGGTCTTGCGATTGTTCAGCCCCATGCGGATCAGCGCCAGCCCCTTGGGCGCGGCTTCGGTCATTCAAGTCCTCCCGGAAGGGGCGCGACCGTAGAAGGGGTTGGCGGTGGCGGCAAGGTGGGGTCGGTTTTGGCCTCACGGCCCTCCCCGTTGGGTTCGAGCAGCTTCGAGCCTGTCGAGAAGCGTCCGTCGAGAACGTTGGGTCGTTGGAAGGAGGAAGATTCGTTCTCACGCGGAGGCGCGACGGACGAGGGTTTATTCGTGCAGAGGCGCAAAGGCCGCAAAGAGGTTGCGCGCCGGGCCGGCGTTACCTGTCCGGCGTGAAAACGACTCTTCTTTCCCACCACAGACGGCGCGTTCTCGACGGGCGCTTCTCGACAGGCTCGAAGCTGCTCGAACCAACGGGTGGGTTAGGAGGGTTGACCCTTACGCCGCCGTGCGGAACAGGTTGAAGCCGCTCGGCAACCTGCGCGGCAGTTTCGCGCCGCCGATCACCGCGCCGATCGCGTCGATCGCGCTTAGCAGGTCCTTTTGCGGATAGGGCTTGGTCAGGCACCCGGCGGCAAAGATCTGCGCGTCCTGCGGACAGCTGCCGGTGACCAGCAGCACCGGCACGCCGCGTTCGTGTGCGCAGCGGGCGACGTCGAGGCCACTGCCGTCCGACAGGTTGATGTCGACCAGCACGAGGTCGAGCTCCATGCCGCCCTCCAGCGTCGCGCAGGCCCCGGCGACGGTGTCGACGGTCGCCGCGATCTCGAACCCGGCGGTGCCGAGGAAATGTTCGGTGTCGAACGCGACCAGCGGCTCGTCCTCGACGACCAGGATTCGGTTGATGTGTCGCTTCTTGCGCCCGAACAACATGACCCCACTCGCTTTCCACCGGGATGCAACCAGCTTATACGAAGCCTCAAACTCGCGAAGGCGATGAAGGAACCGCTTCGGCTGAAACTTTAATCGCGTCGCCGCAAACGGATACGCACATCATCGTTACTCCTCCCGAATCACCCGACGAATCCCCCCGCGAAGGCCAGCGCATCGCCAAGCTGATGGCGCGCGCCGGGGTAGCGTCGCGCCGCGATGTCGAACGCATGATCACCGCCGGCCGGGTCGCGCTGAACGGTGTCGTCCTCGAAACGCCCGCGACGATCCTGCCGAACCTGAAGGGCGTGACCGTCGACGGCGCGCCCGTCGCCGCGCCCGAACCGACGCGCTTGTTCCGGTTCCACAAGCCGGCCGGCACGCTGACCGCCGAGCGCGACGGCGCCGGGCGGCCGACGATCTACGACCGGTTGCCCACGGATCTGCCGCGGCTGATTCCGGTCGGGCGGCTCGACCTGAATACCGAGGGGTTGTTGCTGATGACCACCGACGGCGAGTTCAAGCGCCGTCTGGAACTGCCCGCGACCGGGGTCGAGCGGACCTATCGCGCGCGTGCTTACGGCGAGATCAGCCAGCAACAGCTCGAAGACCTGATGCTGGGCATCGAGATCGAGGGCGTGCGCTATGGCCCAATCAATGCCAACCTCGAACGGCGCACGGGAACCAATACCTGGATCGAGATGACGTTGACCGAAGGCAAGAACCGCGAGGTTCGCCGGGTACTCGAACATCTGGGGCTGAAGGTCTCGCGCCTGATCCGCACGCGCTATGGCCCGTTCAACCTGCTCGACCTGCCCGAGGGCGAGGTGGAGGAAATCCGGCAGCACGAACTGGTCGCGTTCCGCAAGACGCTGACCAACAAGCCGACCAGCAAGGCGGCGCCCGAGGGGGCCGATCCGGCGGCGCTGAAGGCGTGGCGGCGCGCGACGCCGCTGCCGCGGCCCGAACCGGTGGCGAACGAAGGCCGCTTCGGCGACGAACGCCGCCCGCGGACCGAGCGGGACGGCCAGCGTTCGGGGTTCAGCGGACGCCGCCCCGATCGCGACGCGCCGCAGGGTGGCGAACATCGTAGCTTCGGTGCGCGACCGCAGGGTGCGACGGAGCGCGGCGGCTTCGGTGCGCGGCCGCAGGGGTCGGGCGAACGCAGCGGGTTCGGCGCGCGACCACAGGGCGATGCGCGCCGCGTCGGACCGCGCACCCATGCGACCGAGCGGCCGGTCGAACGGCGCGAGGGGTTCGATCCGCTGGTGCAGGCGGGGCAGACGCCGGCCGAACGTCGCCAGCCCGGGCTGGGCGACCGCCGCGCCTATGGCGATCGTCCGGCGACCGGCGACAATCCGCGTGCGCGCCGGGCAGCGGCGCATGCCGAGCGGCCGGGCTATGACGGCGTCGCGCGCGTGCCCCGCAAGCCACGCGAGGCTGCACCACAGGACGGCCGTCCCGACGGACGCCGCCCCCGCACCGCCGAACCGCAACCGGCCCGGCCGCCACGCGGGCCGGTCGATCGCCGCATGACGCAGGAGGAGGCCGCCGACGCCGACCGGGCGAGCTTCGTCGAACGGCCCAAGCGCAAGCCCGCCGGCTGGGCAAAGGCCGCCCCCTCCCCCCGTCCGACCAAGGGCAAGCCCAAGGGCGGACGTCCGGGCGGAGGCAAGCGCTGATGCGGGTGATTTCGGGCCAGTGGCGCGGACGGCCGATCGTCGCGCCGAAGGGTGATGCGACCCGCCCCACCGCCGATCGCACGCGCGAGGCGCTGTTTTCGATGCTGGCCAGCCGGGTCGGCAGCTTCGACGGACTGGCCGTCGCCGATCTGTTCGCCGGATCGGGTGCGCTGGGGATCCAGGCATTGTCGCGCGGCGCGGCGACATGCCTGTTCGTCGAGCAGGATCGCGCCGCGCTGGACGCATTGCGTGCCAATCTGGCCAAGCTCAACGCGGCGGGCGGCGACGTGCGCGCGACGTCGGTACTGGCATTGGGCCCAGCGCCGAAGCCGCTCGACCTGGTGATGATGGACCCGCCTTATGGCAGCGGCGCCGGGGCAGTCGCGGCGGACAAGCTGGCGCGGCTGGGCTGGATCGGTCCGGCGACGTGGGTCAGCATCGAAACCGCGAAGGCGGAGGCACTCGACCTGCCGCAGTTCACGGTCGATGCCGAGCGCGTCTATGGCAAGGCGAAGGTCACGTTGCTGCGACTGGCCGAATCTGCCGACCGTTAACGGTTTTCCGCGCAAAGGCTGCTACGACGATCGCAGAACTGCGTAGCGGAACCCGAGGATGGATAGCGCGGTATATGCCCTGATCGTCAACGCCTGCGTCGCCGGGCTGTTCGCGGTCACGTTCGCGATCATTCGCCTGTCCTATCCGGGCCAGGGCGCGGCGACGTGTCTGGCCACCGCCTATCTGGTCGGTGCGATCACGCCGCTCAGCGAACTGGGCATCCTGCTGACCCCGTTCACCACGGCGTGCATGATCCTGAGCTATGCGTCGTTGCTGACGTGCATCGCCTTGCTGGCGCTGGGACTGCGGCCCCTGTCCGGATTGCCGCGACCGTGGCGGCCGGTGATCGCGCTGCTCGTGGCCGGCGCGGTGTTGCGCGCCGCGATCTGGTACGGACCGCGCAACGCGCTGTGGTACGAACTGCTCTATCAGCTGCCGTTCGTCGCCGGGTCGGCGATGGCGACGTTCTTCGCGATCGACGCGGTGCGGCGGCGGCGTGGCCCGTTGTGGCTGGCGTTGGCGGTCGCGCTGGGGCTGACGACGGCGCATTTCGTGGTGAAGCCGTTCTTCGCCGCGACCTTCGGATCGGGCAGTTCGGCGCAGACCTATGCCGCCAGCAGCTATGCGCTGTTTTCGCAGGCGACCGGCGGCGTGCTGATGGTGATGACCGGGTTGCTGATCCTGTTGCTGGTCGTGCAGTCGGCGATGGGCCGCACGATCGCCGAATCCGAAACCGATCCGCTGACCCGCGTCGCCAACCGTCGCGGGTTCGAACGTCGGGCAATGCCGATGGTGCGACAGGCGTTCACCGAACGCGAGCCGCTGGCCGCGATCCTGTTCGACCTCGACCATTTCAAGCGGGTCAACGACAATTACGGCCATGCGACCGGCGATGCGGTGCTGCGCGCCTTTGCGATGCTGCTGGTCGACCGGTTGCCACCATCGGCCGTGATCGCAAGGCTGGGCGGCGAGGAGTTCGTGGCGCTGCTCGACCGCACCACGTTGCGGGGCGCATGGCTGGCGGCGCAATCGGTACGGGCGACCTTGCCGACGATGGGCAGCCACCTGCCGCCGATCACGGTCAGCGCCGGGCTGGCCGCGCTGGTGCCGGGCGACACGCTGATCGACCTGATCGACCGGGCCGACCAGTGCGCCTATGACGCCAAGCGGCAAGGGCGCAACCGCATCTGCCCGGTGCCCGACCCGCTGATGGCCGACCAGCCGCTCGTCCGCGCGGGGTGATCAGTCGCGCCGCGGCACCAGCAGCAGTCCGACGATGCTCGCAACCCCCGCCGCGCCCAGCACGCCGCCGACCGCGGCAAGGCCATGCGACACCGACAATGCCTGCGCGATGCTGGGGGTCAGCCCGCCACCGATCACGCCGCCGATGTTGAACCCCATCGACGCGCCGGTATAGCGCACCCGCGCGGGGAACAGCGCGGGCAACCATGCGCCGAGCGGTCCGTAGACGAACCCCATCATCAGCAGCGCGAACGACAGCCACGCACCAATCACGAACAGGCTGCCCGCCCCGACCATCGGCCCGAGCAGCACACCGGCCAGCACGACGCCGACGCACCCGCCGGACAGCACCCGTGCCGGGGTCGAGCGGTCCGACAGCCAGCCGGCGAGCGCGATGCCCAGCGCCATGAACAGGATCGCCACCAGCTGCGTCTGGAGGAACGCGCTGCGACTATAGCCGAGCGTGGTGGTGCCGTAGCCGAGGACGAAGGTGGTCGCGATATAATAGAGCGCGAAACAGGCGACGACGCCGAACGTCCCCGCCAGCGTTGCGCGCAAATGACCGCGCGCGAGTTCGGCCAGCGGCACCGCCGCCGGTGCCTCACGCTCCAGCGCCGCGGCAAACGCCGGCGTCTCGTGCAGCTTTACCCGCACCCAGAGGCCCAAACCGACTAGCACCACGCTGAACAGGAACGGCAGGCGCCAGCCCCATGCGACGAAGTCCGCTTCGGACAGCGTCAGGCCGAGCAGCAGGAACAGCCCGTTGGCGGCGATGAAGCCGACCGGCGCGCCCAGCTGCGGCACCATGCCGAACCGTCCACGCCAGCCCGGCGGGGCATTCTCGACCGCCAGCAACGCCGCCCCGCCCCATTCGCCGCCCAGCCCCAGCCCCTGCGCGAACCGCAGCACGCACAGCAGCAGCGGCGCGAACCAGCCGATCTGGGCATAGGTCGGCAGGAATGCGATCAGCAACGTCGATCCGCCCATCAGCATCAGCGAGGCGACCAGCGTCGACTTGCGCCCCAGCCGGTCGCCGAAATGCCCGAACACTGCCGCGCCCAGCGGCCGGGCGATGAAGGCGAGACCGATCGAGAGATAGCTCGCCATCAGCTGCGCCGATGCGCTGCCCGACGGAAAGAACAGCGGCCCGAAGACGAGGGTCGCGGCAGTTGCATAGATATAGAAGTCGTAGAATTCGACCGACGTGCCGATCAGACTGGCGATCAGGATACGGCGATGCGCGCGCATGGGATGGGGGGTGTGCATATTGCCCCGACTAGCGTCGTGACGGTCTGGGGCAAGAAGCTTTCACGCTGAGCGGGCGTGGCGCAACTATTGCGTGGACAGCCGCCATCGTCATTCCCGCGGAGGCGGGAATCCATATGCGCTGACGTCTCGATTGATCCGCAGCGTCGGCGCATATGGACTCCCGCCTTCGCGGGAGTGATGAAGCTTGGTTCAACGCGCGCTGGCGACCGCCACCGGGGTCAGCTGCGCCATGCGCACCTGCGCGTCGCTGCGCATTTCATTGCGGCAGCGGCGTTCGTCGTTCAGGCGACGCAGACCCATAATGCGCGACTGGCAGGCGTGGAGCGCGGCGCGGTCGATGCGCGCGTCGAGAATGCGGCGGCCCTCGACCGAGGCAAGGTTCAGCCCGGCATAAGACACGCGCACCGATACGGGCTCGCGCTCCTCGGCATGGGCAACGGACGACAGGCAAGCGGCGGCGGACGCCGCGAGGGCGATGAAACGGATGGTCATGGGTGCTCCTGCGAATACGGTGCCCGTCGCGGCAGCGGTCGCCCAAGGTGGCGCCGCCGTCCACCGGCAGCCGCGCGATAGCCCGGCTATGTTGCATCGCAACGAAGGTAGAGTGGCAAATTGATGACGGTTGAGAAACGAAATCCTTGCTTGTCGCTGTACGGTTCGTTCCCTACCTGTTCGACGATGTCCTCGATTACGCCGCCCGCCCCGACCCCCGCCGACCCGCCCTATCTTCGCGGCCTGAACGAGCCGCAACGCGATGCGGTGCTGACGACCGACGGTCCGGTGCTGGTGCTGGCGGGGGCGGGTACCGGCAAGACCGCCGCACTGACCGCGCGGCTGGCGCACCTGCTCTACACGCGCAAGGCCTATCCGTCCGAGATCCTGTCGGTGACCTTCACCAACAAGGCGGCGAGGGAAATGCGCGAGCGGGTCGGGCGGCTGGTCGGCGATCTGGTCGAAGGGATGCCGTGGCTCGGCACGTTCCACGCGATCGGCGCCAAGATGCTGCGACGGCATGCCGAGCTGGTCGGGTTGCAGTCGAACTTTACCATTCTCGACACCGACGATCAGTTGCGGCTGCTCAAGCAGCTGATCGTCGCTGCCGACTTGGACGAAAAGCGCTGGCCGGCGCGCAGCCTGGCGGGGCTGATCGACGGGTGGAAGAACAAGGGCATGGTCCCGGCCGATGTCGATGCCGGCGAGAGCGAGCGTTTCGCCAACGGGCGCGGCGGCGAACTGTACCAGCAATATCAGGACCGGTTGAAGGCGGTGAACGCCTGCGACTTCGGCGATCTGCTGTTGCACGTCCTGACGATCCTGCGCACCGACCGCGACGTGCTGGCGCAATATCAGCAGCGCTTCCGCTACATCATGGTCGACGAATATCAGGACACCAACAGCGTCCAGTATCTGTGGCTGCGGCTGCTGGCGCAGGAGCGGCGCAACCTGTGCTGCGTCGGCGACGACGACCAGTCGATCTATTCGTGGCGCGGCGCGCAGGTCGAAAATATCCTGCGGTTCGAGCGTGATTTTCCGGGTGCGAAGATCATCAAGCTCGAACAGAATTACCGGTCGACGCCGCACATCCTCGGCGCGGCGTCGGGTGTCATCGCGCATAATGGCGGGCGGCTGGGCAAGACGCTGTGGACCGAAACCGATGTCGGCGAGAAGGTCCGCGTCATCGGCGTGTGGGACGGCCCCGAAGAAGCGCGCCGCGTCGGCGAGACGATCGAACGCGGGCAGCGTGACGGCAAGAATCTCGACAATTTCGCCATCCTGGTGCGCGCGCAGCATCAGACGCGCGAGTTCGAGGAACGCTTCATCGGCATCGGCATGCCGTATCGCATCGTCGGCGGCTTCCGCTTCTATGAACGTGCCGAAATCCGCGATGCGCTGGCCTATCTGCGCGTCGTCAACCAGCCGGCCGACGATCTGGCGTTCGAACGGATCGTCAACGTACCGAAGCGGGGCCTGGGCGACAAGGCGGTGCAGACCGTCCACCGCTTCGCGCGGGCGACCGGCAGTTCGCTGATGACCGCCGCCGCGCGTATCCTTGACACCGATGAGCTGACCGGGGCGGCGCGCAAGTCGCTGGGGCGGCTGGTCGGCGATTTCGCACGGTGGCGCGACATGGCGCAGAGCTTGCCGCACGCCGAGCTGGCGCGGCAGCTGCTCGACGAGAGCGGCTATACCGCGATGTATCAGGCGGAAAAGACCGCCGAAGCCGCGGGCCGGCTGGAGAATCTGACCGAACTCGTCCGCGCGATGGAAGAATATGAGTCGCTCGGCGCGTTCCTCGAACACGTCAGCCTTGTGATGGACAACGAGGCGTCGGCGGAGGAGCCCAAGGTCACGATCATGACCATCCACGCCGCCAAGGGGCTGGAATTCGACACGGTGTTCTGCGTCGGATGGGAGGAAGGGTTGTTCCCGTCGCAGCGGTCGCTCGACGAGGGCGGCACCGCGTCGCTGGAGGAGGAGCGCCGCCTCGCCTATGTCGCAATCACGCGGGCGCGGCGGATGGCGGTGGTACTCCATGCCGCGAACCGGCGCATCTATGGCCAGTGGAATTCGTCGCTGCCCTCGCGCTTCGTCGGCGAATTGCCGGACGAGCATATCGAGAGCGAGACGACGATGTCGGGCGGCGAAAGCCTGTGGCGCGCAAACTGGAGCGAGCGCGCTGACCCGTTCGCCGACGTCGCGCGCGGCACCGGGCGCGGACCGGGCTGGCAGCGGGCGGCATCGCAAGGATCGGGCTTCACCCCCACCCCGTCGCGCGTGGTCGAGGCGCGGACGAGCGCGATCAGCCTGGGCAACAAGGGACGCAGCGACCTGTCGAAGGGGCAGCGGGTGTTCCACCAGAAGTTCGGATACGGCACGATCGAGACGATCGAAGGCAACAAGCTGGAAGTATCGTTCGAAACCGCCGGGCAGAAACGGGTGCTCGATAGTTTCGTGACGCCGGGATGATGGATGAAGCCATCCTGAACGACCGTTAATCTGGATCAAAGACGCCCATACTTCAGTACGTTATTCTTGGTCCGCCGGGTACAGACGTACAGGGAGGCCATATGTCGACTACCGACAATATCGATTATTACCGCCGTCGTCTGAACGAGGCGGAGCAGCGCGCCGAACAGGCCGAACTGCCCGAAGTGCGTCGGGTGCATCGCGAAATGGCGGAACGCTATACCGCGATCCTGCGCGACGTCGAACGCGGGGCGGGCCGGCCGGTGCTGGGAATCGTGCCGCGCAACTGACGGTGCGGTGTACGACAGGCAACCGCGCCGCGCCTCACTCGTTTGGGCCAAGCATTTCCAGACGAGGATTCCGCAATGCCCTATGTAAAGACCCGTGACGGCACCAGCCTGTTCGTGAAGGATTGGGGACAGGGTCGCCCGGTGATCCTGATCCATGGCTGGCCGCTGTCGGCCGACAGCTGGGACCCGCAGGCGATGGCGCTGGCCGACGCCGGCTATCGCGTGATCGCCTATGATCGGCGCGGCTTCGGGCGGTCGGACCAGCCGTGGTCGGGCTATGATTACAACACGCTGTCGGACGATCTGGCCGATGTGATGCAGGAAACCGGCGTCACCGACGATGCCGCGCTGATCGGCTTCTCGATGGGTGGCGGCGAAGTCGCCCGCTACATGTCGCGCCATGGCGGCAAGGGCGTGACCCGCGCGGGCTTCATCGGATCGGTCGTGCCGTACATGCTCCAGACCGACGACAATCCCGATGGCGTGCCGCAGGACCAGCTTCAGGAGATCGCCGATAACATCAAGGCGGATCGCCCGAAATTCTTCCGCACCTTCTTCGACCAGTTCTACGGCGTCGGCTTCATCACCAGCCCGGTGAGCGAGGAAGTGTTGGACCTGTCGTGGAACACCGCGATGATGGCGGGGCTCAAGCCAACACTGGCGTGCGCGGAATCGTTCGGGACGACCGATTTCCGTCCCGACCTGCCGTCGATCACCGTACCCACGCTGATCATCCACGGCACGTCGGACCAGACCGTGCCGATCGACGCGACCGGCCGCGCGCTGGCCAAGGCGCTGCCGAATGCAACCTTCATCGAATATGACGGCGCGCCCCACGGGTTGTTCGCGACGGAAAGCGACCGGTTGACCGAGGACCTGCTGACGTTCCTCGGCCGGTAGGCATCGCCCGTTCCTCCGTCATTCCCGCGCAGGGGGGAATCCATAGGCGCCACGGTCGTGATCGACCGGAACGTCGGCGTATATGGACCCCCGCCTGCGCGGGGGTGACAAGGGGTGGGACAAGCCTCGACCCAATACCCCCAAAGCCGATCTGCATTGCTCCGGCCAGCCAGCGGACCTAAAGCCAGCCCATGTCCGCGTCCCCCCATCCGCTATCGATCCCCGCGTTCCGCGCCTATTTCCTTGCTCGCCTGTCGAACACGCTGGCGCAGATCGCGATGGTCGTGGTCATCGGGTGGCAGGTGTACGACATCGCGCGCGAGACGATGACGATCAAGCAATCGGCATTCCAGCTGGGGCTGATCGGCGTCGCGCAGTTCCTGCCGTTGCTAATCCTCTCGCTGGTTGCCGGTTGGGTCGCCGACCGGGTCGACCGGCGCTGGATCGCGCGCGGATCGGTCGCATTGGAGGGCGGGTGCGCGTTGCTGCTCGTCTGGCTGACCTATAGCGGGGCGATCACCCTGCCCTGGCTGTTCTTCGTCGCCGCGCTGCTGGGCGTGGCGCGCGCCTTTGCCGGGCCGGCATTGCAGGCGTTGGCACCCAACCTCGTCCCCGCCGCCGTGCTTCCGACCGCGATCGCGATGAGTTCGATCGCATGGCAGGGCGGGTCGGTGCTGGGCCCGGCGATGGGCGGCTATCTCTACGCCTATGGCCATTTCATGCCCTATGCGGTGTCGGCCGGACTGTTCCTGTTCGGCCTGATCATGCTGTTCCTGATCCCGCCGATCCCGCGCGCGGCGATCACCGGCAACATGAACCCATGGCGGCAGATGCTCGACGGCCTCGCCTATGTCCGGCGCAACCGGTTGGTGTTCGGCGCGATCTCGCTCGACCTGTTTGCGGTGCTGCTGGGCGGGGCGACGGCGATGCTGCCAATCTATGCCCGCGACATCCTGCAGATCGGTGCCGATGGCCTCGGCCATCTGCGCGCCGCCCCCGCACTGGGCGCGGTGGTCGTTGCCGGCGTCTTCGCGATCAAGCCGTTGTCGAAGGATGTCGGTGCCAAGATGCTGTTGTCGGTGATGGGCTTCGGCGCCGCGACCGCGCTGTTCGGCCTGTCGGCGCCACTGCTGATCCCGGTATTCGGGCAGGCGGCGATCGGCAGCGACTTCGCACCCGCCGCGATCCTGGCGCTCGTGTCGCTGTTCGTCGTCGGTGCGACCGACATGGTGTCGGTCTATGTCCGCCAGTCGCTGATCCAGCTGCACACGCCCGATGCGATGCGCGGACGGGTCGGCGCGGTGTCGACGCTGTTCGTGTCGGGATCGAACGAGCTGGGCGAGGCACGGTCCGGCTTCCTTGCGGCGCTGGTCGGCCCGGTCATCGCGGTGGCGGGCGGCGGGGTGATCGCGATCGGCGTTACGATGCTGTGGTCGCGCCTGTTCCCCGAATTGCGCGCCGCGCGGAGCTTTACCCCGCCCAAAGATTTGGAAGTCACGCCTAAGGAGACACAGCCATGAAGGCCGATACCATCCTGCAAACGATCGGGAATACGCCGCACGTCCGCGTCCGCCGGCTGTTCGGCGATGCCGAGGTGTGGATCAAGTCCGAACGCTCCAACCCCGGCGGGTCGATCAAGGACCGCATTGCCCTCGCCATGATCGAGGCGGCCGAGGCGTCAGGCGAGCTGAAGCCCGGCGGGACGATCATCGAACCGACCAGCGGCAATACCGGCGTCGGGCTGGCGATGGTCGCGGCGGTCAAGGGCTACAAGCTGGTGCTGGTCATGCCCGAAAGCATGAGCATCGAGCGCCGCCGGCTGATGCTGGCGTACGGCGCGACCTTCGACCTGACTCCGCGCGAAAAGGGCATGAAGGGCGCGATCGAGCGCGCGCACGAACTGGCCGCCGAGACGACCGATGCATGGATTCCGCAGCAGTTCGAAAATCCGGCGAACATCGACGTCCATGTGCGCACCACCGCGCAGGAAATCCTGCGTGATTTCGCCGACAGCCCGATCGACGTCATCATCACCGGCGTCGGCACCGGCGGGCACATCACCGGCGTTGCCGAGGCGCTGAAGGAAAAGTGGCCGAACCTGAAGGTCTTTGCGGTCGAGCCCGAATTGTCGCCGGTCATTTCGGGCGGACAGCCGGGGCCGCACCCGATCCAGGGGATCGGCGCGGGCTTCGTACCTGCCAACCTCCACACCCGCGCGATCGATGGCGTCATCAAGGTCGACGCGGCGGTGGCGAAGGACATGGCGCGCCGGTCGGCGAGCGAAGAGGGTATGCTCGTCGGGATTTCGTCGGGTGCGACGCTGGCGGCGATCCTGCAGAAGCTGCCCGACCTGCCCGATGGCGTGCGGGTGCTGGGGTTCAACTACGACACCGGTGAGCGGTATCTGTCGGTGCCGGACTTCCTGCCCGAGCAGTAAGGCTTTCCATCTCCCACAAAAACTCCGTTCGCTTTGAGCGGAGGATCGAGCTTGTCGAGATCCGCAGTCGAGAAGGCGCTCCACGCACCGAATTCTCGACGGACGTTTCTCGACAAGCTCGAAACTGCTCGAACCGAACGGATTCTTCTTGGCAGACACGTCCTTGATCGTCGCACCGCCCCGACACGGCATCCGCAGCGGATCGGCCGCGATCGATGGCGTGCTGGTAGCGCTGTCGCTTGCCGCCATCGCAATACCGGCGGTGATCGTAGAGCACGCGCCGCCGATCCGGATCGAGCCTCGCATGGCAGCCAGCCAGCGAGGCGCCGCCGGTCCCGCGACCGTCCCGGCCATTCCCCCGCCCCCGGTCGAACCGGCCGAGTTCCGCAACCTGCCGCCCGAAGAAGCCCGCGCGTTCAACGCGACCGTGCCGTTCGTCACCGGTCCGAACCCCGCCGCGCGACCGTTCCGCTTCGTCGGCGATGCCGATAACCGGGCACGCGCGACCGACTGTCTCGCCGCGGCGGTGCTGTACGAGGCGGGCGACGATGCGAAGGGGCAGCGCGCGGTCGCGCAGGTCGTGCTCAACCGCGTGCGCCACCCGGCCTTTCCCGGCACGGTGTGCGGCGTGGTGTTCCAGGGATCGGAACGGCGCACCGGCTGCCAGTTCACCTTCACCTGCGACGGCGCCCTCGCTCGCGCCTATCCCGAGCCGTTCTGGGAACGCGCGCGAAAGATCGCGGCGGCCACGTTGGCCGGCAGCGTCTATGCACCGGTCGGCTACGCCACCCATTACCATACCGACTGGGTCGTGCCCTATTGGCAGTCGAGCCTGTCCAAGATCGCGGCGGTCGACACGCATCTGTTCTTCCGCTGGGCGGGATGGTGGGGCACGCCCGGCGCGTTCCGGCAGGGTAGCGGGGCGCCGGAGCCGCGCATCCTGCAACTCGCGCCCTATTCGCCCGCGCACAAGCTGCCCGAGGTGCTGGCGGTCGAGCAGGAGGCCGGCATGCTGACCGGACGGTTCGCGCCGGCATCGTTGCCGCGCGCCAGCAACGACGATCCCGACACCTTCCTCGTCGCCCTCGACGCGGCAACTTCGCCCGACAGCTGGGCGGCGCTGGCCGGGGCGACCTGCGGCGATCGGGTGCGGTGCAAGTTCTTAGGGTGGCGCGACCGGGCGGCGGTGCCGGTGCGGGCTGCGGCCGCGTCGGACCCGGCGGCGCTCGCGACCATGTCGTTCAGCTATCTGCGCGACCGCACCCAGCCGATCGAGCGGCTGCTTTGGAATTGCCAGCAGGTCCCGCGCCCTGCGGTCGATTGCATGCGGCGGACGGTCGCTCCCCCGTCCCCGCCCGCGGCCGAACCCGCCGCTGCGGCACCGCTGGCCGGGGTTCGGCGGCGCGGCGATCCGACGCCGGTGGCCTCACCGCTCCCGCAATAGCGCGCGGGCCAGCGGTTCGGCATCCTCGACCGCCAGATCGGCAATGTCGGGGCGACCGATCCCCTTGGCCCCCGCCGTATCGACGCGGACCGTGGCGATGCCCAGCAGGCGCTGGAGCGGCGAACGGGTGACCGATACGCTCTGGATACGCGCCAGCGGCACGATCCATGCCCGCTTGGCCAGCACCCCGCGCATGACGTGCAGATGCTGCCCCAGAATCGCATAGCGATGCCGCCGCCGCGCCAGCAGCGCCGCGGCGACCGGGATCGGCACGACGACCAGCGCGAACGCCGCGAAGGGCACGAACAGGCTGACGATGCCGATCACGACCAACGGGCCGAACCCGCGCAGGATCGCCGCGCGCACGACATGGCCGAACGCGACGGGACGCAGCGGCAGCGGATCGAACGCCGGATACTGTGCCGCCGCCAGCACCCGCGCCACTTCGTCGTCGCGCGCGAAGGGGGCGACATGCTGCCGCCCGCCGACATCGTCGCTGCCGCCCAATGTCTGGAACCTCAGCCCCGACCAGCCGAGCCGCCCGCTGACCATGCCGCGCTCGATCAGCGCCAGCTGGATACGTCGCAAGCTGACCACCACTTCGGTCCGGGTGGTCAGGCCGCGCACGCGGCGCAACCGGTCGCCCTCCTGCTCCAGCCGAAAGCCGTGTTCGACGAAGAAGGTGCGCGCCACCCCGCTGATCGCGCCGATCGCCAGCGCTAAAATCGCAGCCAGCGCGGCGAACAGCGGGGTGGCGAGCGCGATCGCCTCCTGCCGCGCAAAACCGGCCCAATCGCGCCAGCCGTGCCAGTCGATCCCGATCAGGTCACCCAGCTGGTTGATACCGGCGAACAAGACGCCGACCCACACTAGCGAGAACCCGAACAGCCCCATGGTCAGCACGCGCCGCGTATTCATCGCGAAGATCGTCGTGCGTGCCGGCGGCGACGCATCGGGTTCGGCCGACGACACACCCCCGCCGCGCAGCACCGCGCGCAGTCGTCCGGCCTCGGCCAGCGATACGCTGTCGAGCGTCGCCTCGTCCGCTTCGCCGCCGCCGGTTTCGATCCGCACCCGCGCCAGCCCGAACACCCGCGCGAGCAGCTTCTGATCGATCGACACGTCTTGGATTCGCTCGAACGGGATCGAGCGGCGGTTGCGGTGGAGGATGCCGTCGGCGATCACCAGCTCACCCGCGGCGATGCGATAGGTGAACGACCGCCACCGCGCCCAGGTGAAGACCGCCGCTGCGACCAGCGCCAGCGCGCCGACGCCCAGCATGACCCGCAACCCGCCCTGCGACGCCGCCGCGCCCAGCGCGACGATGCCGGCGACGTTCTGCGGCGCCTTGACCACGATCCTGAGCGCGATCGTGCCGGGATGCAACCGCCGCGCCCCGTCGGGCGTGCTCACCATGGCGAGGTTTCGATCGCGGCGCGGATGCGGTCGCGCACCGCCTCCGCCTGTACCTTTGCCAGACCGGGGACCGCGACCCGGCTATGGTCGGTGCCGGCGGTATGCAGCACCAGCGTCGCGACGCCGCAGCCGCGCTCGACCGGCGCCTGGCGCAGATCGATATGCTGAACCCGCCCGACCGGCACGATGGTATGCACCCGCGTCAGCCAGCCATGCGCGACATGCAGCTCGCGCCCGTCGAACGCGAACCCCCAATGCGCGAAGCGTCGCGGCGGCGACACGATCGTCAGCCACAGGCCGAGCGCGATCGCCACCGCCAGCGCGATACCGTTGGGCAACCCCTCCCCGTACAGTATGACCTCCGCCAGCGCGGCGACGACGATCAGCACGACCGACTGGATCGCCCCGCGCCAGCGCAGCACGCGCAGGAAACCGGGATCGAGCGGGCTGAGCGGCGGCATGTCGTCCATGGCCAGTGTGATAGGCAGGCAATACGCCGAGCTCAAGCGAAACCACCCTCTTGTCTATGCCCGACGGGGGGGGCATAGCGCCCGCGACACCCTCCGCAATCGGATTTGAGGCAGCTCCCATGAAACTCCGCATCGTCGTAACGCTCAAGAACGGCGTGCTCGATCCGCAGGGCAAGGCGATCGAACATGCGCTCGGTTCGCTCGGCTTTGCCGGGGTGGGCGAGGCGCGGGTCGGCAAGCTGATCGAACTGGACGTCGCCGACGGGACCGACGACGAGACGATCGACGCGATGTGCCGCAAGCTGCTGGCCAATACGGTCATCGAAAACTATCGGGTCGAACGCGCATGAAGACCGCCGTCATCGTCTTTCCGGGGTCGAACTGCGACCGCGATATCGCGGTGGCGCTGGAATCGGTCACCGGCACCGCGCCGACCATGGTGTGGCACCGCGACAGCGACCTGCCCGACGACATCGGCCTGGTCGCGGTGCCCGGCGGCTTTTCCTACGGCGACTATCTCCGGTCGGGCGCGATCGCCGCACGGTCGCCGGTGATGCGTGCGGTGGTCAAGGCGGCGGGCAAGGGCCTGCCGGTGCTCGGCATCTGCAACGGCTTTCAGATCCTGACCGAAGCGGGGCTGTTGCCGGGCGCGCTGATGCGCAATCGCGGGCTGGCGTTCGTCTGTCGCGACGTGGCGCTGCGCGTGGGCGAGACGCGTTCCGCCTTCACCGGCGGCTATCGTGCGGGCGATACGATCCGCGTGCCGGTGGCGCATCACGACGGCAACTACGTCGCCGACGACGCGACTCTCGACCGGCTGGAGGACCAAGGGCAAGTCGCATTCCGCTACGCCGAACCCGTCAACGGCTCCGCCCGCGACATCGCCGGCCTCGTCAACGCCAGCGGCAATGTGCTGGGCATGATGCCGCATCCCGAACGCCGCATCGAAGCCGCGCATGGCGGCCGCGATGGCCGCGCGCTGTTCGAAGGGTTGCTGGCAAAGATCGGCGCCTGATCTATCGCGACCGACGCTCGCCGGCGAACGGTGAGAAGTCGGTCGCGGTGTCGAACACGTCGACGCCTTCGCGCCGCTTGAGCCAGCCGACCACGGCATAGGTGACCGGCGTCAGCACGACTTCCCACGCGACTTTCATCGCCCAGTTGGTGACCATCACGGTCAGCACCTGCTGCGTCGGCCACAAGTACAGGAAAGCGAGCGGATAGAAGATCGCGCTGTCGACCGCCTGCCCGACCACCGTCGACCCGATCGTCCGGCTCCACAGCGCGCGCCCGCCGGTCCACAGCTTCATACGGGCGAGGACATAGGCATTGACGAACTCGCCGGCCCAGAAGGCGGCGATCGACGCGAAGACGATGCGCGGCACCTGTCCGAACACTGCTTCGTACGCCCCCTGCCCGGTCCATGTCGCGGCGGGCGGCATGGCGACGACCGCCCATGCCATGAACGCCATGAACAACAGCGCCGCGAACCCGACCCAGATGCACCGCCGGGCGCGCGCATAGCCATAGACTTCGGTCAGCACGTCGCCCAGCACATAGGATACCGGAAAGAACAGGATACCCGCGCCGAACACGAACGGCGCGCCCGCGACGTCGATCGCCGCGACCTTTCCCGCACCGATGATATTCGACAGCAACAGGATCGTGACGAACGCCGCCATGACCAGATCGAAATGCCGGAACCCGCGCGCGGGAACGGTGGCGGCGTCGATACGGTGCAGCGCGGGTTCGGTCGGATCGTCCATGGCGGCGTTATGATAGCGGTTCCGCTTTGCCGCAATGCACGCTAACGAAGCTGTGGGCACCCGTAGCTCAGCTGGATAGAGCAAGGAGCTTCTACCTCCTTGGTCGGGGGTTCGAATCCCTCCGGGTGCGCCATTCCTTCTTTGGATTTTTGCGGCTTGTCGCATCGAACGATGGTGTGCCGGGCGGCGGGCGCTCGTCCGCGATGGCGAGCTGGCCGTGCCCGGAGAACAACTCGGCCGCTGGTCGTCCGAGTACGGAAGGAGAGTCACTTGCCGTCGGATCACGATCGTTCGGGCTGGACCGATAGTCGCATGCCATCGTCGTCCCTCAGTTGATCCGGGGTCCCGCTTTTTTTTCGATCAGAACGATGACGAGCGGTCCGGTTCCGCCAATCAGGCGATCATCGGCTGGTCGTCACGCATAGGCATAGGCGCCGCCGGCCGCGAGGGCGGCGCGATAGGCCGGGCGGGCGTGGATGCGGTCGAGCCAGGCGATGGTGTGCGGGCGCGATGCGTCTAGGCCGGCGCGGCTGCGCGCCGCCTCCAGCGGGAAGCTCATCATGATATCGGCGGCGGTCATCGCGTCACCCGCGAACCAGTCATGTGCCGTCAAATGCGCTTCGACATAGTCGAGATGGACGTCGATCATCGGCTGGATCTTCTTCTGCGCGGTCTTGCCGAGCAGCGGTACGCGGCCGAGGACGAGCTTCACCAGCAGCGGCGGCATCAGCGAGCCTTCGGCATAGTGCAGGAAATGGCGGTAGTGCAGCGCGTTGCGACGATGCGCGGGCATGCCCAGCCGGCCATCGGCCTTTTCGACCAGATATTCGACGATCGCCCCGGTTTCGGCGACCACCAGCGCGCCGCCGCTGCTGCCGGCGCTATCATCCTCGATCACCGGTGACTTGCCGAGCGGATGGACCCGGCGCAGTTCGGGCGGCGCCAACATCGTCGCCTTGTTCCGTTCGTACCGCTTCACCGCATAGGGCAGCCCGAGTTCCTCGAGGAGCCAGAGCACGCGCTGCGACCGCGAGTTTTCGAGGTGGTGGACGACGATCATCGGCGGTTTTCCCTCCAGCAGGCGCGACAGTCCCGATGCAATGCGACAACGTGCGATCGGTTGCACGCCATTCGACCGAACGCCCCGCCGATGCCGCGGAAGTTGGCGAAGGTTGCACGACGCTACTGTGCCTAGCGGTTCGCCGTCCGAACCAAAATTCAACGATTACAACGTATTCCAAGGAACCGAACAACGATCGGGCGGCACCATGGCCGCCCGATGTTGATCCTTACATCTCGTCGTCGCCATCCTCGGCATCGGGACCGGTCATCATCTCCTCGGCGACCTTTTCGGTACGCGCACGGATTGCGGCTTCGAGCTTGTCGCGCAGTTCGGGATGTTCGGTCAGGAAATTCTTGGCGTTCTCACGCCCCTGCCCGATCCGCACGCTGTCGTAGCTGAACCACGCGCCCGATTTCTCAACCAGCCCGGCCTTCACGCCCAGGTCGAGAATCTCGCCGATCTTCGAAATGCCCTGTCCGTACATGATGTCGAATTCGACCTGCTTGAACGGCGGCGCGACCTTGTTCTTCACCACCTTTACGCGGGTGGTGTTGCCAATGATCTCGTCGCGGTCCTTGATCTGGCCGGTGCGACGGATGTCCAGACGGACCGAGGCGTAGAATTTCAGCGCGTTGCCGCCGGTCGTCGTTTCCGGATTGCCGTACATCACGCCGATCTTCATGCGCAGCTGGTTGATAAAGATCACCATGCAGCGCGAGCGGCTGATCGAACCGGTCAGCTTGCGCAAGCTCTGCGACATCAGGCGTGCCTGCAGGCCGACATGGCTGTCGCCCATTTCGCCCTCGATTTCCGCCCGCGGCACCAGCGCCGCGACCGAATCGACCACCAGCACGTCGATCGCGTTCGAGCGGACCAGCGTGTCGACGATCTCCAGCGCCTGTTCGCCGGTATCGGGCTGCGACACGATCAGTTCGTCGATGTTGACGCCCAGCTTCTTCGCATAGACCGGATCGAGCGCGTGTTCGGCATCGACGAAGGCGACGGTGCCGCCGCCCTTCTGCGCCTCTGCCAGCACATGCAGCGCCAGCGTGGTTTTGCCCGAGCTTTCCGGGCCGTACACTTCGATCACGCGGCCGCGCGGCAGGCCGCCGACGCCGAGCGCGATGTCGAGGCCGAGCGAACCGGTCGAGATCGCCTCGACCTGCATCGCTTCCTTCTGGCCCAGCTTCATCGCCGAACCCTTGCCGAATGCACGGTCGATCTGCGCCAGCGCGGCGTCGAGCGCCTTTTGCCGTTCGCCCGCCGCCTTGTCGTTTGCCGCCGCCATCTTGCTATCGACCGCCTTCAAAGTTGCCGCCATGTCCAGCCTTTCGCGTAGAGCAACCGCGTCGAGGGTTCAACGCGCCTTTGTTGGATTTCCATGTATTCGTTTTGTTCCCGTCGCGCAAGGGCTGATGTCGCGGCGTTCAAGTCCCGGTCGCGCCGGCCAGAGCATCCTCAGCGCGCCGTTTCTGGGCATCCCGCATCGCGTCCGTCTCGGTCAGGTCAATGACGTGGGCGGTCGGCGGTCCACCGCGTTTTGCAGGCCGGACGGCAATGATAGGCGACCGGATCGTGACGCGGTCGATACGATACACACCCGGATGGCCAGCGTTGACGTTCAGCGGCGCGTATCGGCGTTGCGCGATATTTTTGAGGATCGGCGTGGCAAAGGTACTGAGCCTTCTTGAACGCAGCGCCGATATATCGGGCGTTCGGCCGTCGGGCCGAATCCAGTAACCGACATCGACGAAGCTTATCCCGCCATCGCCAACACTTTCCGATCTGGTGAACGAACCGAGGGTCGGCATCGGTTCCGAGAACAATAGGAGTGGGCGTTGTTCGGCGGACCGTGACAACCGTGCCGCCATGGCATCGACGGCGCCCTGATCACCACGCAGGATCGCCACGCGCGCCCGTACGATCTCCCGAAGCTCGATCATGGATCGGCTATCGGAACCGGCTGTCTCCACCGCATCGTCGACCAGACGTTCAGCCTTTTTCAACTGCCGCTGCGCCAAGGCAAGCCAGGCAAGCCGATACATCGCTCCTGCGGCGATCTCAGGATGCCCGCCGGTCCGGGCAAGTCGTTGTACATTCCCATAAGTCCGCTCGGCGGACTTATATTCCCGCTTTGCAGCCAACGTGTCGGCATAGCTCAACCATTCGATCAAGGTCGCCGGATCGCCGACCCCACGCTCCCGGCGCAATACCCGCATGCTGTTGCGGGAGGAATCCTGCCAAAGTGCCGGCTTGCCCTCATGTTCCGCTACGGTCGCCAAGGTGGCGTACAAGCTGGAAAAGGCTTCGGGAAATCGTTTTGAATATCGATCGTTGCGGACGATCGACTTTTGTAGTGTTCGACGTGCAGCGACATATTGGCCGACCGTGAATTGTTCGACCGATGCCTGCAACGAAGCCTCGATATCTTCCGCAGGCGGGCAATTGCGAGCGAGGCATTCCGCCAACGCATCCACGGCGCGATGTCCGGTAACGACGATTTCATCCGGGGGCGTGGCCGCCGAAACGCCGGGTTGCGAGAGCAGTAACAGCCACGTTCCGATCATATGCAGAGCATCCGTTAGCAGGTTGTTGCTGTCAATATCATCAGGGCAGCTGCATGCTGCATATGATCCTCAAATCACAACAATATTGGAAGATCGATATATTTTAAACCATGCGATCACATCGAAATGTTGCTGAAGAACGTACGAAAGAACGCCTATAAGCGCCGATGCGATGAGGGGTTTTACAATCCGGTTCCGGGACACAGGCTATTCGACGCCGGCAACCGACGTGTCGTATGACCAGCAAGAGCTACGAGGCTGCGCCGCGCTCAATCCCTCGGGCCAGCAAGAGGTGACGGGCGATGCACAGCTTACTCACGGGCGTAACAGATTTGGCCGTTGGCGTCTGGGCGGCGATCGCGTTCTGGGCCGGCCCTGCGGTGGCAATATGGTCCGAACCGCTTGATCCGATCGCACCCTCGACGATCACAACGGAGCCCGATACCGCGCTGTGCATGCCAGCGGAAACACCGCTGTTTACCTGCACGCTGGGCACTCGCCGTGCTTCGGTCTGCCAGGCGGGGGGCAAGGCTATCTATCGCTACGGGCGCCCGGGGCGGATCGAATTGTCGTCGCAGCGGCTGACGCTGGCGAGCCGCGGCTTTTCCGGCGGTGGCGAAACCCAGATCACCGCGGCCAACAACGGCTATTCCTACACGATGTTCGATCGCACGGTGCGTACCGGGTTCGGAGCAGACGGCCGCAACGATCCGCAATCGGAAACCGGACTGGTCGTTCGACAGGGCAGCAAGCAATTATCGTCGCGCCGCTGCGACAACGATACGCCGATTTCATCGCGGTCGCGGGAGGTGATACCCGGCGGATCGTTCGTCCCGCACTGACGGCGGAAAGGCTGCCTCACCCCAGGTCGTTCAGCGCCTTCTCGACCGCGTCCATCGTGAACGGTTTCGACAGGACCGGGCGGTCGCGGTGGGTGTCTTCGATCATGTCGCCCGATCCGCCGGTGGCCAGCACGAACGGGATGCCCGCCGCGGCCAGCTTGTCCGCGACCGGCCAGCTCTTTTCCCCGCCGCGCAGATGGACGTCGAGGATCGCCGCGTCGATGCCGCCCTGTTCGATCAGCGCGATCGCAGCGGCGACGCTGTCGGCAGTGCCCGCGACGGTACGGCCGAGCATGTCGAGGAAATCCTCGAGCATCATGGCGATCAGGGGTTCGTCCTCAACGACGAGGATACGCGCAGGCGAAGTCATACGGCGCCGTCCTTAGCGGTCAAAGCAGGAACGCCGCAACCGATTTCGTCAAACGGTTCAGGTCTTTGCCAGCGCATCGCGCGCCGCGGTCGCCAGTTGCTGTACCGAAAACGGCTTTGGCAGGAACGATACTTGATCCAGATCAATCGACCGGCGCAACTGTTCCTCCGCATAGCCCGACATGAACAGGATCGGCAACGTCGGATAAACTTTGCGTACGTGGCCGACCATCGTCGGACCATCCATCGTCGGCATGACGACGTCGGAGATCAGCAGGTCGATATGCGGCCGGTCGGCGAGCAGTTCCAGCGCTGCCTCGCCATTCTCCGCCGTCATCACGCTATAGCCCTGCCGCGTCAGCGCGCGTTCGGCGATGGCGCGGACCATGTCCTCGTCCTCGACCAGCAGGATCGTGCCGGTGCCCCAGGCGGGCTCGGCCGGTTCGGCCTTCAGCTTGGGATTGGTGCCGACGCGCGGCGGTTCGGCGGCGGCGGCGTGGACCGGCAGGTGGATGACGAAGGTCGACCCCTGCCCGCTGCGCGATTCGGCAAAGATATAGCCGCCCGACTGCTTGATGATGCCGTACACGGTCGACAGGCCGAGGCCGGTGCCCTTGCCCACCTCCTTGGTGGTGAAGAACGGCTCGAAAATCTTGGGCAGCACGTCGGCGGGGATGCCGGTGCCGGTGTCGGACACCTTTAGCGTCACATAGTCGCCCACGGGCAAGACATCGTCGTCCATCGCGCGGACTTCCTGCGCGCTGGTCGCCAGCGTTTCGATCGTCAGCACATTGCGGTTGCCGCCCTGTGCCAGCATCGCGTCGCGGGCATTGACCGCGAGGTTGACGACGACCTGTTCGAGCTGCCCCGGATCGGCGCGGACCGAACCGAGGCCGCGGCCATGGTTGACGACCAGCTGCACCGTTTCGCCGAGCAGGCGCTTGAGCAGGTTCGACACTTCGGAAATGACGTCGGGCAGCTGCAGCACCTGGGGGCGCAACGTCTGCTGGCGCGAAAAGGCGAGCAGCTGGCGCGTCAGGCTGGCGGCGCGGTTGGAATTGGCGCGGATCTGCTGGATATCGTCATAATCACTGTCGCCGGGCGAATGGCGCATCAGCATCAGGTCGCAATGCCCGATGATCGCGGTCAGGATGTTGTTGAAATCATGCGCGACGCCGCCGGCGAGCTGGCCGACGGCCTGCATTTTGGTTGCCTGCGCCACCTGCCGCTTCAGCTTGCCCTCCTCGCCCGTATCGCGCAGCGAGAGGACGACGGCGGCCTCGCCCAGCCCCCGCGCGCCGGCGATCGACAGCGCGATCGGTTCCTCGGCGCGGTCGTTCAGGCGAACGGCCATGTCGGCGCTGTGCTGCGCGCCCCCGGCGAAGCGGCGGACGGCATCGGCCAGCGCCGCCTTGTCCTCACGCACCACGAGGTCGCCGGGATAGAGCGGCGGCGCGACCGGGTTGACGCCGGTTGCGCGGACGAAGGCGTCGTTCATGTGCAGGAAGCGACCGTCGCGATCGACCAGCGCCATGCCGACCGGCAGCAGCGAGACTAGCGCGCGGACCTGCGCCGCAGAGCCCGGCGACGCGATCGGCATCAGCCCGACCGGCGCCTCTTCCTCGTCCAGCATCGCCACCAGCATCGGGCCGTCGGGATCGTCAACGAACGGCACCTGCACGATGCGCAACGGGTCGCCGCCCAGCCCTTCGCGTTCGAAGCGCACCCGCCCGCGATTGTCGGTGACGAGGAAGCGGGCGAAGTCGCGCCCTTCGATCGTGGCGTCCTCGTTGCCGACGGCGCGGGCGCGGAACACGCGGTTGGCGGCGCGGATGCGGCCATCGGCGCTGAGCAGCGCGACCATCACGCCCGCCGTGCCCAGCCGCTCGCCCGCGTCGCCGGCGATCATTGCGCGCATTGTCACGGCTTCGGCAACAACTTGTCCGCCTTCGAAGCGCCAGACGAGCATCGAATCGCCGGCGCGCGCCAGCGTCGCGATCAGCGGGGCGTCGCCCTGTCGCACGGTGACTTTCGCATCGCCGTCACGCCATGCAGCGCGGGCGGCGCCGGCCAGCGCGCTGGCGTCGACGCCGTCGCCCAGCACGCCCGGCGGCGTCGGATAACCGCCGAACAGCGCGGCATAGCGGTCGTTGGCGCAGACCAGCCGCCCGGCGCGGTCGGTGACGGCCAGCGCGTGCGGACTGACCGCGGCGAGGGTTTGCGCCAGCGACCAGTCGACCTCCGGCTCGGCCGCTTCGGCCGTTCCGGTCCAGTGCCGGACGCCCAGCGCGACACCCGCCAGCACGATCGCCGCCGCGACGAAGCCGATCGCGACCGGCACGCTGCCCAGCGTCCACAACACGATCGCCGCCGCCGCCACGCCTGCGATCAGGGCAATGGCGAAGGGTAGCAATGGCGACGGGGCAGACGGAGATTTCGGCAACATGGGCCAAGCTGTTGGGGTGGTTCGGGGGGCGGCGTCAAGCGGCGGTTCGGGCAGTTTGTCGCAGGGGGCGGGCGTTCGGCGTTCCGGGGCTGGAACGGGAGTGCCCCTGTGCGGTGCGACGGTACCTGGCCCCTTGCCGTACCTTACCCCTGCGCAGGCGGAGGCCCAGGGTATGGCAAACTGCGGTCGGCATTCCGGGCTCTGGACCCCCGCCTGCGCGAGGGTACCGTTTATCCTCGGCAATGCCCTGCTCATCCGTACCCCGGCGGAGGCCGGGGTCCAGTTGGGTGACGGTTGTTAGAACCAATGCACGTCCCCCAACTGGGCCCCGGCCTTCGCCGGGGTACGGTAGGTAAATCAGGCAACCGCCCCCGCCCGGCATTGCGGACGGGGGCGTGGTCTTACCAGATCCGCACGCGCTTCTCGGGCGGCAGGAACAGATATTCGCCCATCGCCGGCTTGTAGCCCGAATACCACGGGTCGAGGTTGCGGACGACCCACGCCCGCTGTTCGGACGGCGAGTGCGGGTCGGTCAGCAGCCGCTGCCGCAGATTCGCCTCGCGGTAGCTGCGCCGCCATACCTGCGCCCAGCCGAGGTAGAAACGCTGTTCGGGCGTAAAGCCGTCGATCGCGTTCTGCTGCCCCGGATAGGCGTGGGTATAGGCGTCCCACGCCACCGTCAGGCCGGCGAGGTCGGCGATGTTTTCGCCGAGCGTCAGCTCGCCCTTCACATGCAGGCCCGGCAGCGGCTCATAGGCGTCATACTGCTTGACCAGCGCGGCGGTGCGTTCGTCGAAGCGCTTCACGTCCTCCGCGGTCCACCAGTCGGTCAGGCTGCCGTTGACGTCGTACTTGCGGCCCTGATCGTCGAAATGGTGGCTGATCTCGTGCCCGATCACCGCACCGATCGCGCCGTAATTGACCGCCGGATCGGCGTTCGGATCGAAGAAGGGCGGCTGCAGGATCGCGGCGGGGAACACGATCTCGTTCATCACCGGGTTCGCATAGGCGTTCACGGTCATGGGGGTCATGAACCATTCCCATTTCTGGATCGGCTTGCCCAGATGCTGCACGTTATAGCGCTGCTGCCACCGGTTCGCGCGCAGCATGTTGCCGAACGCATCCCCCGGCGTGATGGTCAGGTCGCTCATGTCGCGCCAGCGGTCGGGATAGCCGATCTTGGGTGTGAACGCGGCGAGCTTCGCCCGCGCCTTCACCTTCGTTTCGGGCGCCATCCAGTCGAGCGCGTCGAGGCGGCGGCCCATCGCCTCGGTCACGTTGCGGACCAGCGTGTCGGCCGCGGCCTTGGTCGCGGGCGGGAAGTATTTGGCGACATAGGCCTTGCTGACATCGTCGGCGACCGCGTCCGCAGTGAAGTCGACCGCGCGCTTCCAGCGTTCCTCCTGCTGCGGCGTGCCCGACAGGACGGTGCCGTAGAACGCGAAATTCTCCTGGTCGAACGCCTTGGGCAGCACGCTGGAGAAATTGTCGAGCGAGCGGACCATCAGCTGGTCCTTCAGCACGCCGATCGGCGCCGCGCCGATGACCTTCGCCATGCCGGTGAAGGCGGTCGGCTGTGCGACGATCACGTCGGGGGTGTTCGCGCCCAGGTCACGGAAATAGGTCGCGAAGTCGAAGCCCGGCGCACGACGCTGCAGGTCGGCGACGGTCATCTTGTTATAGGTCTTGTTGGCGTCGCGGCTTTCGATCCGCGTCCAGTGAGCGCGGGCGATCTGCGTTTCGAACGCGACGATCGCCGCGGCACGGGCCGCCGCATTCTGTTCGCCGGCCAGCGTCAGCACCTTGGCGAGGTGCGTTTCATACGCCTTGCGCTGTTCGACGAGCTTGGCGTCGGTCGACAGGTAATAATCGCGGTCGGGCATGCCCAGGCCACCCTGCGCGGTCTGCAGCGCATAGACGGTCGGCGCCTTGTCGTCGGGGCCGACATAGGCACCGAACGGACCGCCGACGCCCGACTGCGCCGCCTTGGCCGCCAGCGCGGCATAGCCGGCCTTGGACGACAGGGCCTTGATCTCGGTCAGCCACGGCTGGATCGGGGCCAGTCCCTTGCCCTCGATCGCGGCATCGTCGAGGAAGGTCGCATAGGCGACGCCGATCTTCGAATTGGGATCGCCCTTCGCCGCGTCGAGCAGTTCGCGGGTGCGGGTCTTCGACAGGTCGTCCAAGGCGGTGAACATGCCGTAGTTCGACTTGTCGGCCGGGATCGGGGTGATCTTTTCCCAGTTGCCGTTGGCGTATTTGTAGAAATTGTCGCCCGGCTTCACGCTGCGGTCCATGCCGGCGGCGTCGAAGCCGAAATCGCCGATCTGGGGCTTGGGCGCAGGGGTGGCGGTTTCGGTGGCGGATGCCGGCGCGGTGGCGGCGGTTTCGACCGGGCCGGTCGGCGCCGTGGTGCAGGCCGACAGGGCCGAAGCCGCGAGCAGGGTGGTCAGGACGAAACTACGCCGCATCGAATAAGCCTCTTCGTATCGGGTGATACGGTGATGCTGCACCCCGGCTTATCGATCGTCAATATCTGGCGTGAATCCGTATCCCATCGAGATGCAGGAAAGTCCTCCTCCGTTTGCTTCGAGCGCAGGTTCGAGCCTGTCGAGAACCGTAGTCGAAAAGGGCTGCCCCAAACGACCCAGTTCTCGACGGACGCTTCTCGACAAGCTCGAAGCTGCTCGAACCGAACGGGGTGGTTGGGGATATCGGGTTACCGGGGAATACGCCCGCCATGCCCGCGCCGCTTCCACTTGGCGCCGATCCACCACCGCCAGCCGAGCGCGGCGATGGCATAGCCGAGCACCGCGCCGACCACCGAACACACGACCATGCCGAGCGCAGTCGCCGGCCCGACCTCCGCTACCAACCATTCGAGCCAGCCAGGCGGGGCCGCGACCGCGTTGCCGATCGGGTCGCCCGGCACGACGCGGTCGATGTGGAGCAGCCACGCGCCGACCTTGTAGTACAGGATGAACAGCAGCGGCGTCGTGATCGGATTGGTGAAGAAGGTCGTGAGCGCGGCCGCCGGGACATTAGCGCGCAGCGGCAGCGCCAAGACTGCGGATGCGGGAATTTGGCCCAGCGGGATGAGGATGCCGGTGAACATGCCCAGCGCCACGCCGCGCGGGACCGAGCGGCGGGTAAAGCGCCACAATTCGGGCGCCAGCACGCGGTGCGCGACAGGGCGCAGGAAGCGGTTCGCCTCCATCGATTCGCGGGTCGGCAGGTTCGCGCGAACCCAGCGCAGCGCGCGCGCGCCCAGCCGCCGGTCGTCGTCTGGCACGTCAGCCACGGTCGCGGAGCAACCTTCCCTGTTCACGTTTCCAGTCCCGCTCTTTGATATGCTCGCGCTTGTCGTGGGTCTTGCGCCCCTTGGCCAATGCCAGTTCGACCTTCGCCCGCCCCTTGCCGTTGAAATAGACGGAGAGCGCGATCAGCGTCATGCCGTCGCGCGCCACCGCGCCGTGCATCTTGTTTATCTCGCGTTCGTGAAGCAGCAGTTTACGCGGGCGGCGCGGTTCGTGGTTGAAGCGGTTGCCGTGGCTGAATTCGGGCACGTTCGAATTGATCAGCCACACCTGCCCGTCGCGGACATCGGCATAGCTTTCGGCGATAGATCCCTCGCCGAAGCGCAGCGCCTTCACCTCGGTACCGGTCAGCGCGATGCCGGCCTCGTACACCGTGTCGATTTCGTAGTCGAACCGCGCACGGCGGTTTTCGGCGACGGTCTTCTTCTTGTCGAACAGCTGGGGACGCGGACGGCTCATGGGCGCCGACATAGGGTGTCGGGCGGCCGAGGGGAAGCACCACCAGGCTCCTCCCCATAACATGGGGAGGGGGACCGCCGCGCAGCGGTGGTGGAGGGGTCCGCCCCGAACGACACCGTCGCGTCTGCGGCATTGCCCCTCCACCAGCTTCGCTGGTCCCCCTCCCCACCCTGTGGGGAGGATTTAGGCGTCTAATGCCTCGCGGACCTTCCGTGCCAGTTCGTCGACCCCGAACGGTTTGGGCAGCAACCGCGTGCCCGGATCGAGCACGCCGTTATGCACCACCGCATTGCGGGTATAGCCCGTGGTATAGAGCACGCGCAGGTCGGGACGCATCGTCAGCGCACGGTCGGCCAGTTCGCGGCCGGTCATCCCCGGCATCACCACATCGGTGAACAACAGCGTCACGCGCACACCCTGCTCCAGCAGGTCCAGCGCCTCCGGCCCGTTCGACGCATGCAGCACGCCATAGCCGAGGTCGCGCAGCACCTCGACCGAGAAGCTGCGGACGCGCGGTTCGTCCTCGACCACCAGCACCATTTCGTCGGTCGACCCGCGCCGGATCGGCTCCAGCGTGGTGCGCGGGGCGGGCGTCGGCTGCTCGCCGTAGAAGCGCGGCAGATAGAGGCGGACGGTCGTGCCGACGCCTACCTCGGAATAGATGCGGACATGGCCGCGCGACTGGCGGACGAAACCGAATACCTGGCTGAGGCCCAGGCCCGTGCCGCGCCCGACCGGCTTGGTGGTGAAGAACGGGTCGAACGCCTTGGCCAGCACCTCCGGGTCCATGCCCGTGCCGGTATCGGTGACGGCGATCAGGACATATTGCCCGGCCGCCATGTCCGCCTCGCGCGCATAATCGTCGCCGACATGGGCGTTGGCGGTTTCGATGGTCAGCTTGCCGCCGCCCTCCATCGCGTCGCGGGCGTTGACCGCAAGATTGACGATCGCATTCTCCAGCTGTCCGCGATCCGCTTCCGCCCGCCACAGCCCGGCGCTCAGCACCGTTTCCACCGCGATGCGTTCGCCCAACGTGCGCGTCAGCAGGTCGGTCAGGTCGGTGACCAGCCGGTTGCCCTCGACCGGTTCGGGCGACAACGGCGACTGGCGCGAAAAGGCGAGCAGCCGCTGCGTCAGCGCCGCCGCGCGCGTGGCGCCCTCGCGCGCAGCCTCGACATAGCGGTCGACATCGTGGCGCCCGCTGGCGAGGCGGCGGTCGATCATGTCGAGCCCGCCGATGACCACCGCCAGCATGTTGTTGAAATCATGCGCGATGCCGCCGGTCAACTGGCCGACCGCCTCCATCTTCTGCAACTGGCGCACCTGCGTCTCGGCGGCGGCGCGGGCGCTGGCGGCGTTGTGCAGTTCGGTGGCGACGCGTTCGAGCTGCGCATCCTGCCGCCCGACCTTCGCCTCCAGGCGCAGCAGCGCGTCGGCGCGCTGGACCGTGACCCAGCTGATCTCGGCCACTTCCTGCACCAGCGCGATCTCGCCCGGCAGCCAGTGGCGCGCGGCGCCATGGCCGACGACCAGCAACCGGTCCAGCCGGCCGTTCTGGCGCAGCGGTACGCCCAGGCCCGAGACGGCGGAATAGGATGACGCCTCGCTCCCGACGAAATCGGGGTCGATCGCGAATTCGTCGGACACGATCGTCCGCCCGGCGCGCAGCAGTGCGGTATTGCTCTGCCCGAACCGGTCGAGCGAATGTTCGTCGATCAGCGGCGGCAGCGCCCCGTCGTTCCACCCGCCCATGTAGCGGACGCGATTGGCGGCGACGCGGGCAAAGGCGACGCGGTCGACATGCAGCCATTCGCCCAGCGCCCGGGCGGTGAAGCGCATGATCGCGTCCGGATCGGTCGCAGCCCGCTGCCGGGCGCTGAGCGACAGGACGAACTCGCGCTCCGCCTTTGCCGCCAGCGTCGCCAGTTCGGCCTGCTTGCGGTCGTCGATGTCATAGCTGACGCCGGGAAAACGCACCGGACGACCGGTGCCGTCAAAGGTGCAGCGGCCCTGCGCCGACACCCAGCGGCAATTGCCGTCATGGTCGAAGACGCGATATTCGGCGATGAACGTACCGTCGCCCGCCGGGTCCATCGCCCGTTCGATCGCCCGCTGCGTTTCGGGGAGGTCGTCGGGATGGATGCCCCGGAAGAAGGTGGCGATCGGCGCGCCCTCCTCCGCCGCCTTCGGATCGACGCCATAGAGCAGCGCGAAGCGGGTATCGGCCCGGATCACGTCGGCCTGCACGTCCCAGTCCCACGCGCCGATATTGCGGCCGGCCGACAGCGCCTGTTGCAGGCGTTCATCGGCGGCGGCACGCTCCCGCTCCGCCACGACGCGGGCGGTCGTCTCTCCGGTCACGCACAGCAGCCCGGCGATCCGGCCGGCATCGTCGAAGGCGGGGGAATAGGTGAAGGTCCACCAGCTTTCCTCGGGTTCACCGGTGCGTGCGAGGTCGAGCTTCATGTCGGTGGCGGTGATACTCCCGCCGGCCATGGTCTTGTCGACCAGGGGGATGAGTTCTTCCCAGATATTGGACCATACGATGTCGAACCGCTCGCCCAGCGCGCCTTGCATCCGCACGCCGAGGATCGGGCGATAGGCGTCGTTGTAGAAACAGCGCAGCTCCGGCCCCCATGCCAGGAACATCGGGGTGGGGCAGGACAACATCATCGCCAGCAGCGAGCGCAGCGAAACCGGCCATTCCTCGATGGCTCCCAACGGGTGCGTCGACCAATCGCGCGCGGCGATCTCCGCACCGATAATCGTCTGAATCGAAAGAGGTCCGTTTGGCATATTCCCTGCGTGGTACGCCGCAACCCCCGCTACGGCAATGGAACCGTCCCCTTCGTCAGCGCACCAGCCCGGCATGGGCAAGCGCCGCGTCGACCGCCGCGCGCGATGCTTCCGACGCGGGCGTCATCGGCAGGCGCAGGTCGGTCGGGAAGCCCGGACGAACGCGACCCAGCGCATACTTTACCGGCCCCGGCGACGCATCGCTGAACAGCGCGGCGTGCAGCGGGAACAGCCGGTCCTGCAACGTCAGCGCCCGGCCGTAATCGCCCGCGGTGCACGCGTCCTGAAACTCGGCGCACATCGCCGGCGCGACATTGGCGGTGACCGAAATCGCGCCAACCCCGCCCATCGCGTTGAAAGCGAGCGCCATGTCGTCATTGCCCGACAACTGGACAAAGGCCGGGCCGCAGCGCAGCCGGTGTTCGGACACCCGCGCCATCTGTCCGGTCGCGTCCTTGATGCCGACGACGACATCGGGAAACGCCTTCACGATCCGCTCGACCGTCTCGACCGCGATGTCGGTGACGGTGCGCGCCGGCACGTTGTACAGCATGATCGGCAGGCCACCTTGCGCCGCCAATACCTCGAAATGGCGGAACACGCCCTCCTGGTTGGGGCGGTTGTAATAGGGCGGGACCAGCAGCGCGGCGCTGGCGCCCGCCGCCTTAGCCGCATGAATGTGATGCAGCGCGACGGCGGTGTCGTTCGATCCGCAACCCGCGATCACCGGCACGCGGCCCTGCGCCTGATCGACGCAGACGCGCACGACATGGTCGTGTTCCTCGATCGTCATCGTCGCGGCTTCGCCGGTGGTGCCGCAGGGGACCAGCGCGTTCGACCCGCTTTCAATCTGCCAGTCGACGAGCGCGCGGAACGACACCTCGTCGAACTTGCCGTCGGCAAAGGGCGTGACGAGGGCCGGGATCGATCCGGAAAACATGGGAAACGCGCTCCGTAGACAGGGATTCGAGCCGAAAAGGTGGCGACAGATAGGGCGCGCTTCCATATCATGTCCAGTATGCTGACCACCGTGTTCAAGAGCGCGTTCCTGCTCACCGGCGTCGCGAGCGCCGCCATGGCCGCCGGGATGTTCCGTCCTGCCGCACAGATGCCCGTCCCAGCTCCGTCCGCGCCGATGGTGCAGCCGGTGTCCGCCCCTGCCCAACAGATGGTGCAGCAGGTCGCGCCCGCCCCGGCCTATGACCCGATCCAGCCGGTGCTGGCCGACTGGAAACGGTTGCAGCAATCGGACAATTATCCGTTCGGCGACTATGCCCGCTTCCTGCTGGCGCATCCGGGGTTTCCGGGCGAGACCAGCCGGCGTGCGGCGGCGGAAACGGTGCTGGCCGATGGCGGACAGGATGCGGCAACTGCGCTGCGTTTCTTCACCCGCTACCCGCCGATGACCTCTGCCGGCCGGCTGCGCTATGCCGAGGCATTGGCGGCGAGCGGGCGTATGGCGGAGGCGCAGGAGGCGGCACGCACCGCGTGGCGGCGCGGCGCGCTGCGCACCACCGACGAAACGAAGCTGCTGGGGCAATTCGCCTCCGCGCTCCGGCCCGAGGATCACGACGCGCGGATGGACCGGCTGTTGTGGCAGGGGGCGACCAGCGCCGCGGGGCGGCAGATCGGCTATGTCTCGGCGACGAGGCGCCCGACCTTCGACGCGCGGATCGCGTTCCGCACCAGCGCGACCGATGCCAGCGTGCGCGGCGAACAGCCGGGCGTCGACCGCACCGATCCGGGCTATATCGGCGACCGCGCGACGTGGTTGCGCGCGACCGGCCAGTCGGTGGCGGCGCGATCGTACCTCGCCCAGCCACGCCGGCTGTCGCGCACGCCCGGCGATGTCGAGGAATGGCTGGAGGTCCTGCTGACCAACGCCCGTGCGGCACAGGCGGACAGCCAGTACGACTTGGCCTATCGCATCGCGTCGCAGATCGACGACGCCTTTCCCGCCGGCACGGTCATCGCCGATGCGGCGTATGGCGAGCGCGACGACTATACCAGTTTGGCATGGCTGGCAGGCACGGCGGCATTGCAGCGGCTGAACCGTCCCGCCGATGCCGCGGGGATGTTCGCCCGCTATGCCAGCGGATCGCGTACCCCGACGGTGCGGACCAAAGGCTATTATTGGGCCGGACGCGCGGCGGAGGCCGCGGGCGACCGCGCCACCGCCGATCGCTGGTACGGTCAGGCCGCCGATCTGGGCGACCTGTTCTACGGACAGCTGGCCAGCGAGCGCATCGGGCGTCCGCTCCGCGCGCCGGGCAACACCGCCGATCCGGCGGCGATCCCCGCCGCCGTCCGCGCCGCCTATATGAACAGCGACGTGGTGAAGGCGACGCGCTATCTGGGCCGGACCGGGCAATATGGCGACCAGGGCCTGTTCATCCGCAAGATCGCCGAGGATGCGCGCAGCGACACCGACCATGCGCTCGCGGTCGAGCTGGCGCAGGCGATCGACCGCCCCGATTTGGCGGTGATGGTCGGGCGCAGCGCGCTGCTGAACGGGCATAGCGACTATACGCTGGCGGGCTATCCGTCGGTGCCGGTCGGCGGGCCGCAGCAGAACCAGTTCACGCTGATCCACGCCATCGCACGGCAGGAAAGCCAGTTCGACCGCACCGCCGTCAGCCGCGCGGGTGCGCGCGGGCTGATGCAGCTGATGCCGGGAACCGCGCGGGAGACGGCGGGCAAGCTGGGCCTGTCGTACAACCCGACGTCGCTCAACGACCCGGCGTTCAACATGGCGCTGGGATCGAGCTATATCCAGCGCATGCTCGACTATTACGGCGGCAGCTACCCGCTGGCGATCGCCGCCTACAATGCAGGCCCGGGCAACGTAAACAAATTCATTCGCGCCAACGGCGACCCCCGCACCCCCGGTGTCGACGTGGTCGATTGGATCGAGAAGATCCCGCTTTCGGAAACGCGCGGCTATGTGCAGCGCGTGCTGGAGAATGCGGTCGTCTACGACCTGATCCATGCGAACAAGGCGCGGTCGCGCGGGCCGAACAACCTCAGCTGGTATCTGGGCAAGAACCGACCGGGATGAACGAGCCACGTCCGAACTACATCACGCCGGCGGGCTATGCCGTGCTGAAGGCCGAATATGACCAGCTGCTGGGGCAGGAGCGCCCGAAGCTGGTCGACGTCATCGCCTGGGCCGCGGGCAATGGCGACCGGTCGGAGAATGGCGACTATATCTATGGTCGCAAGCGGCTGCGCGAGATCGACCGGCGGCTGGGCTTCCTCGCCAAGCGGATGAAGGCGGCGCGGGTCGTCGATCCAGCGGCGCAGACCGAACGCGGCCGCGCATGGTTCGGCGCGACCGTCACCATCGCCGACGAGGACGACAACCACCGCACGCTGGAACTGGTCGGTGACGACGAGGCCGATGCCGGCAAGGGGCGGATCGGGTGGAACTCGCCGATGGCACGCGCACTGCGGGGCAGCGCGGTCGGCGATGTGCGCACGGTCGCGCTGCCGGCGGGGGCGAAGGAAGTCGAGGTGATGGCAATCGCCTATCCGTGATCGGGTCGGGGAGGAAGCGCATGCGGGACGGTGCGATGATCGGGTTGCTGCTCCTGCTGACGGGATGCGGCGGTGGCACGGCGGACGAACCGACGATCCGGGTGGAGATCCACCGCACTGGCGCGGCCGCCAGCCCGACCACCGCCCCCTTGCCCGCCGATGTCATCGTCTTTCGCATGAAACGCGACGAATGCGACCATCTGCGCGGCGAGGAACCGACCGGCCCGGCCCGCGCCGCCTTCCTGCGCTATGGCATGGAGCGCACCTGTACCGGCACCGACGCAGCCCTGCGCGCATTGCGCCAGCGCCATGCGAACGACCCGGCGACGATCGCCGCGCTCGCCCGCCATGTGGACGCGATCGAATAGGGCAGCCCGCCCCGCGTGCGATCGGCAGGCAAATTCGGTACGGTGACGAACCCAGCCGCGCTGCCGACCGTTGGCTTGGGTAGAGCGACTGCCAAGGAGACCCGATGCCGCATTACACCCCGTTGGTCGGAACGATCGTCACCGCGCTGGTCGCGGCGTTCGTGCTGGGGGCGGCGGCGCACCGGCTGCGGGTGTCGCCGATCGCGGGCTATCTGTTGGCGGGCGTGCTGATCGGGCCGTTCACGCCGGGATTCGTCGCCCATTCGGGGATCGCGACCGAACTGGCCGAGATCGGCGTCATCCTGCTGATGTTCGGGGTGGGGCTGCATTTCTCGCTGAAGGACCTGTTGTCGGTGTGGCGCATCGCGGTGCCGGGCGCGGTCGTGCAGATCGCGGTGGCGACACTGCTGGGCTGGGGACTGGCGCAGTTGCTCGGCTGGCCGCTGATGGCCGGCATCGTCTTCGGCCTCGCGCTGTCGGTCGCCAGTACCGTGGTGCTGTTGCGCGCGCTGGAGGCACGAGCGCTGGTCCAGACCGAACGCGGGCGGATCGCGGTCGGGTGGCTGATCGTCGAGGATCTGGCGATGGTACTGGCGCTGGTCCTGCTGCCGGTAGTCGCCGCTGCGGTCGATCCGGCCAAGGCCGCCGCGCCGGGTGCGATCCTGACCGCGATTGCGATGACGCTGTTGAAGGTCACGGGCTTCGTCACGCTGATGCTGGTCGTGGGGCGGCGCTTCATTCCGTGGGCGCTGCACTGGGTGGTGCATACCGGGTCGCGCGAGCTGTTCCGGCTGGCGGTGCTGGCCATTGCCCTGGGCGTGGCGTTCGGCGCGGCGCTGGCGTTCGACGTTTCGTTTGCGCTGGGCGCGTTCTTCGCCGGCATGATCCTCGGCGAAACGCCGCTCAGCCGGCGGGCGGCGCAGGAGACGCTCCCCCTACGCGACGCGTTCGCCGTGCTGTTCTTCGTATCGGTCGGCATGTTGTTCGATCCCAAGGTGCTGAGCGAACAGCCCGGACCGTTGCTGGCGACGATCGCGATCATCGTGATCGGCAAATCGGCCGCCGCCTTCGCCATCGTCCGGCTGTTCGGCCACCCCAACCGAACGGCGGCGACCATCGCCGCCAGCCTGGCGCAGATCGGCGAATTCTCGTTCATCCTCGCCGGCCTCGGCAGCAATCTCGGCATCCTGCCCGACGAAGGGCGCGACCTGATCCTGGCGGGGGCGATCCTGTCGATCATGATCAACCCGTTCCTGTTCGGCGCGGTCGCCGGGCGCGGCGACGATCCCGGCCCGGCACAGGCCCGCGAGGCGGCACGCGAAGAGGCGCGCGAGGACCATGTCGTGCTGATCGGTGCCGGCCGGGTCGGACGGCTGATCGCCGAAGGATTGCGCGACGCCGGCCGCGCCTTCGTCGTGATCGAGGATCAGGCCGATACCGCGCGCACGGCCGAAGCGCATGGGTGGAGCGTGGTGCTGGGCAACGCGCTCGACCCCAACGTCCTGCGCGACGCCGGGGTGGCGGATGCGACCAAGCTGTTGATCGCCATCCCCGGCGGGTTCGAGGCGGGGGCGATCGTCCAGCATGCCCGCGGCATGAACGCCGACCTCTATATACTGTCGCGCGCCCATTCGGCGGAGGAGGTCACCTATCTCCAGCGGCACGGCGTCGACCAGGTCGTGCTGGGCGAGGAGGAACTGGCGCGCACCATGCTGCGTCGGGCCGGGGAGCAGCGCGAGGCCGCCGGATGAGGCAACGGATCGTTTCGATCATTGCGCTTGGGTAACGGCCCGATCGCTGCGAAAGAGAGGGCCGGTTCTTCGTGGAGACGCTCGTCATGCCCCTGCCCGCCACCCTTGCCCCGCGCCTGCTCGCCGCGATGCGGATCGTCTTCGGCCTCGTCTTTCTCAGCCATGGCGTGTCCAAGCTGTTCGGCCTGCCGCCGTTTCCGATGCCGATGAACGGAATGCTCTATGCGGCGGCGGCACTGGAGCTGGCCGGCGGCGCGCTGCTGATCGTCGGGCTGTTCGTCCGGCCGGTGGCGTTCGTGCTGTCGGGGATGATGGCGGTTGCCTATTTCATGGCGCATGCGCCGCAAGGGCCGTTCCCGATCGCGAATGGCGGCGAGGCGGCGGTGCTGTACTGCTTCGCCTTCCTCTACATGGCGGCGGCCGGTGGCGGTGCGTGGAGCATCGACGCCGCGCGGCACCGCAGCTGACGGTTTCGGTCGCGCCCGTCCCGCGCATGCGATAGACGGGCGCAATGGCCAATCATCACGCTCCCACCGGCAACGTCGCGTTGCTGATCGATGCCGACAATGCCGGCGCCGCCTATCTCGATTCCGTGCTGACGGTGCTGGCCGAGTTCGGCACGGTCAACGTCCGCCGCGCCTATGGCAATTGGGAAAAGCCGGGGCTGAAAAGCTGGAAGGCGCTGCTGATGCGCCACGGGATCGAACCGTTCCAGCAATTCGACATCACCAAGGGCAAGAACGCCACCGACATGCGCATGACCATCGACGCGATGGACCTGCTGTTGCGCGGGCGGATCACCGGTTTCGGCATCATGTCGTCGGACAGCGACTTCATGCCGCTGGCGCAGCGCATCCGGCAGGAAGGCGTGCCCGTCTATGGCTTCGGCACCGACCGCACGCCCGAGGGGTTCCGCGAGAGCTGCACCCGCTTCATCGACGTCGCGTCGCTGGACGTCGAGGATGTCGCGAACATGCCGCTGCCGCCCGCGATCAACGGCGGTGCGGTGGCGGTCCCCGCCGCCAAGCCGGCCCCTGCCCCCGCGCGCAAGAGTCAGAAGGTCGACGCGGCGCTCGTGAAGCTGCTGTCCGACGCCTATGACGCATCGAAGGTCGACAAGCGCGGCTTTGCGAGCCTGTCGGAAGTCGGGCAACGTGCGGCGAACCGGTCGAGCTTCGACACGCGCAACTATGGATTCAAGCGGCTGTCGGACCTGATCGAGAAGGTCAAGGCGTTCGAGGTCGAGCGGCGCGATACCGGGGTGTTTGTCAAGTTGGTGTGAGGGGGCTGCACGGTCCGACTACGCGGTCCAGCCACAAACCCAACCGTCGCGTTCCCTCCCTCCACCCTCCCCGCTTATTTCCCCTACCCCCCGTTTGCTTCGAGCAGGTTCGAGCTTGTCGAGAACCGACCGTCGAGAAGGGGTATCGATCGCGCGCAACCTGCCCCCAACTCCGTTCGTGCTGAGTAGGGGCTGAGCCCTTCGACTGCCTGCCTGCGGCAGGCGCTCAGGAGAGGCTTCGGTGCTGCGCACCGAAGTCGAAGACCCGTATCGAAGCACCCCATGTTACCGGTCCTTCGATACGCCCTTTCGACAAGCTCAACGGCTACTCAGGACAAACGGTGTGGGCATTGCGAGGCCTTCTCGACGGGCGGTTCTCGACAAGCTCGAACCTGCTCGAAGCGAACGGAGCGGGTGGCCGATAGGGATCAAACCCCTTCCGGCAACGGCATCGCGAACACCACCCGCGTTCCCGGCGCCGCATCCTCGAACGCCAGCGTACCGCCCAGCTGCCGCGTGAGGCTGGTGACCATCCGCATCCCCAGGCTGGTCGGCCGCGTCGCGTTCGGGTCGAGCCCGGCAGGCAGGCCGACGCCGCGATCCGCGACCACCAGCGACAGCGCGCCGTCGTCGCAGCGTGTCTCGATCCACACCGGCCCGCCGCCGTCGCCATAGGCGTATTTGATCGCGTTGGTGACCAGTTCGGTCAGCAACAGCCCCAGCGGGATCGCGGTGTCGCCGCTCACCACCAGCGGCGCGATGTCGCAGTCGATCGAATGGTCGGTCGCCTGTTCGCGCAGGCCGTCGACGATGCCGCACAGCAACCGTTCGAGCGCGACGACGCCAACACGGTCGCCCTGCCACAGCTGGTCATGCGCCTGCCCGATCGCGACGATCCGTGCCTGCGCATCGCCCAGCATCCGCTGTACGCGGGGATCGTCGTCCTCGCGCATCTGCAGGTTCAGCATCGCCGACACCATGGCGAGGCTGTTCTTGACCCGGTGCGACGCCTCGCGCGTCAGCAGTTCCTGATGCTCGATCGCGGCGCGCAGCGACGCTTCCGCGTCCAGCCGCTCGATCGCGACGCCGATCAGGTTGGCGAAGCCCTGCATGAAGGCGAGGTCGTCTTCCTCGAACCGGCCGTCCTTTCGGCTGTCGACCTCGAGCACGCCGAAACGCTTGCCGTTCGCCTCGACCAGCACGTTGATCGCGCGTTTCACGCCGTGATCGGCCATGAAGCCGGGCGTGCGGAAGCGCTTCTCGTCGCGCAGGTGGTTCGAGATCACCGCCTCGCCGGTGCGAAAGGCGAAGCCGGCGGGCGAGGCGAGGTCGTCGCCCATTTCCGCCTGGCCCACCACACCCTCGTTCCAGCCGATGCCGGCACGGACGATCAGCGTCCCGCCCTGATCGTCATGGTGCAGGAACTTGGCGAGCTTGGTCCGCATCCCGCGCGCCGCCAGTTCGACCGCGGCGCGAACGATCTCGTCGATATCGCGGCTGCGCAGCGCGATCCCGCCGAATTCGGCAAGGATGCGCTGCTGGTCGAGGCGATAGCGGATCGCATCGGCGGGATCGTCCGACCCCGCCCTGTTTTCCTCGACCACCGGCATGGGATCAGCGCGTCAGCTTCTTGTACGCCAGACGGGTCGGACGGTCGGCGGCGTCGCCCATGCGCCGGCGCTTGTCCTCTTCATAGGCTTCGAAATTGCCCTCGAACCATTCGACATGGCTGTCGCCTTCGAACGCGAGGATATGGGTGCACAGGCGATCGAGGAAGAAGCGATCGTGGCTGATGACCACCGCGCAACCCGCGAACGATTCCAGCGCCTCTTCGAGCGCGCGCAGCGTCTCGACGTCGAGGTCGTTGGTCGGTTCGTCGAGCAGCAGGACGTTGCCGCCCTCCTTCAGCATCTTGGCGATGTGGACGCGATTGCGTTCGCCGCCCGACAGCTGGCCGACCTTCTTCTGCTGGTCCTGCCCCTTGAAGTTGAACGCGCCGACATAGGCCCGCGTGCCCAGTTCCTGCTTGCCGAAACGGAACACGTCGAGGCCGTCCGACACCTCTTCCCAGACATTCTTGTTGGGGTCGAGGTCGTCGCGCGACTGGTCGACATAGCCGAGCTTCACCGTCTGCCCGACCTCGATCGAGCCGCCATCAGGCTGCTCCTGCCCGGTGATGAGCTTGAACAGCGTCGACTTGCCCGCGCCGTTCGGCCCGATCACGCCGACGATGCCGCCGGGCGGCAGGTTGAAGTCGAGGTTTTCGAACAGCAGCTTGTCCCCGTAAGCCTTGGTCAGGCCCTGCGCCTCGATGACCTTGCCGCCAAGGCGTTCGGGAATCTGGATCAGGATCTGCGCCTTGCCGACCGCGCGGTTTTCCTGGTTCTTGACCAGTTCGTCGAACGCACGGATGCGGGCCTTGGACTTGGTCTGGCGCGCCTTGGGCGTCTGCCGCATCCATGCCAGCTCGTCCTGGATCGCCTTGGCCTTGCCGGCTTCCTCGCGCTCTTCCTGTTCGAGGCGCTTGGCCTTCTTTTCGAGATAGCCCGAATAATTGGCTTCGTAGGTGTAATAGCGCCCGCGATCGAGCTCGAGCACCCAGTTGACGACGTTATCGAGGAAGTAGCGGTCGTGCGTCACGAGGATGACGTTGCCGGTATATTCCTTGAGATAATTTTCCAGCCAGCCCACGCTTTCGGCGTCGAGGTGGTTGGTCGGTTCGTCGAGCAGCAGGATTTGCGGCTTTTCGAGCAGCAGCTTGCACAGCGCGACGCGGCGCTTTTCACCGCCCGACAGGTTTTCGACCGATGCGTCGCCCGGCGGGCAGCGCAGGGCCTCCATCGCGATTTCGAGCTGGTTGTCGAGGCTCCAGCCGTCGACCGCGTCGATCTTCGCCTGAAGATCGCCCATTTCCTCGAGCAGCTTGTCGAAGTCGGTATCGTCCTGCGGATCGCCCATTTCGGCCGAAATGGCGTTGAAGCGATCGACGAGGTCGGCGACCGGCCGCACGCCGTCCTTGACGTTCTCCATCACCGTCTTGGCATTGTCGAGCTTCGGCTCCTGCGCCAGATAGCCGACCTTCACCCCCTCGGCGGCCCACGCCTCGCCGGTGAATTCGGTGTCCATCCCCGCCATGACCTTCATCAGGGTCGACTTGCCCGCGCCGTTCGGCCCGATGATCGCGATCTTCGCGTCGGGCAGGAATTGCAGGTGGATGTTGTTGAGCACCGGCTTGTTGGCACCGGGGAAGGTCTTGGTCAGGCCCTTCATCACATAGCTGTACTGCACGGCCATCGCCGAAGGCTCCGTTCGAATATCGGGGTGAAATGGTTCTGGCGCGATGTAGCGACGGGGCGGCGGATTGGCAACGCGCGGTCCGTGGACGGACGGGCCGGCACCACGCCCGGCCGATTCGGGATCGCTGGCACGTCCAGGCGGGGTTTTGCGACGAACCGACACGCCGCCGGACGATCGGTTACGATTTTGCAAACGCACCTTCGCATGCGCAGTAAAACGTAGCGGAACGGTAGGATTTCAGCCATGAAACGGGCAGTTGGAACGTTTCATCGCGTCCTTGCCACGCCCCACCATTGGTCGCAAAGCCGCATTCCTGCCACAATTGGAGATTGACGACGCCGCGCAAGGCGTTATTGCGGCAATCTCGCGACGGCGGTGACGCCGGGATATTCGCGAACTGGAATTTTCTGGGAGTAACCCGAATGAAGAAGATCATGCTCGTCGCCGCTGCCGCCGGCCTCCTCTCGGTCGCCGCTTGCAAGAACACCCCGACCGACAACGCTGCTGACGCCGCGTCGGACAACCTGGAAATGATCGCCGACAACCTCGAAGCGCAGGCTGAGAACACCTCGAACGAAGCCGTCGCTGCCGACCTGATGAACGCTTCGGAAAACGCCGAAGACGCTTCGGACGCGATCGAGAACGCCGCCGAGCACAACGGCATGTAATTCCCGGTCCCACGCTGCTCCGGCAGCGCGGGAAAGCGGAATGCGGAAGGGGCGCCCCGGCAACGGTGGCGCCCTTTTTCGTGCCCGCAGCGGATCGTTACGCGGGCAGCGCCACGATGGCGCGATTGGGGCATGATTGGGACGATCGGGTGAACCGGTGTTGCGCGTTGCGGTGCAGCACAGTCAAGTTTCGCGACGAGCGGGAATTGCCGGCCCGGTCGTTGGAGAGCGTCGCCGGACAGACGCTCGATGGGCAACCGGCTGATCGTTCAAGCCGATGCAAGATACCACGACGTGAACTGGGGGCGCCACGTAAACCATGGCCCCGACACGGCGAGCGGCATCGCGCATCGGGGCCGATATGCCGCTACTTCCCATCGCCACCCATGCGTTCGGCGCAACGCGCCACCGCTGCGGCCGCCGGGTTCGCGCTGTGTGCGGCAGGAATCCGGTGGAAGCTGGCGCTGCCTCGCCATTCGGGCTGACGTCGCCGGGTACGACGCCGGTGAGAGCTGGCATCGGCGAGGACGATAGCGGCGGTCGGTCCCATCGCCGCGCCGTTCATGCAGTATTGGCGCATCGCCGCGCATCTGCCGGACGGAACGACCGGGGGCTTTCGGCAGCACGCCACCTCTGCCCGGAAGGCGGCGAGCAACAAGGCGCCGACCGAACAGGCGGCGGGCAGTTGATAGCGCCCGGGTCCGCCCCCATGATCGTTTGCAACCTGTCTCTCGCTGCGCCTTGAAGGATGCCGACCATCTTCCTCGTCTTTCTAATACCGGCGATCTACGTCGCGTCCCGCACCCTTTGGCCGTTGACGCTGCCGCTCTGGAGCAAGGTCGTCATGGCGCTGCTCCTGCTCGTCGTGGCACAATATCACCTGTGGAGCCGGCTATCCTCGGGTTCGGTCTTCGCCCCCGAATTCCCGCGCCCGGTCGTCATCCTTTTCAACTGGGCGTTCGGCGCGCTGGTGCTGTTGTGGCTCTTTCAGGTCGTGCTCGATCTCGGCCTGCTGACGACGGCGCTCGTCCGGTGGCGAGGCGTCGGGATGCCGGATGCAGCGCGATATGGCGCGACCGCGCTGGCGGTGGTGGCCAGCGCGGTCGCAGTCGCCAATGCGGTGCGGGTCCCGCCGATCAAGGACGTCGAGGTGGAGATTGCGGGCCTGTCACCGCAGTTCGACGGATACCGCATCCTTCAGTTGACCGATCTCCACATCAGCAAGCTGTTTCCGGCCGCATGGGCAAGCGACGTCGTGGCGCGCGCCAATGCGGCGGGCAGCGACGTGATCGTCGTCACCGGCGATTTCATTGACGGCTCGGTCAATATGCGACGCAGGGACGTCGAGCCGCTTCGCGCGCTCCGGGCCCCTGACGGCGTCTGGGCGATCCCGGGCAACCACGAATATTTCTTCGACTATGGCGCATGGATGCGGCACCTGACCGCACTCGGTTTCCGGATGCTGCCGAATGCCCATACCGTCATCCGGCGCGGCGGCGCGGAGTTGGTCGTGGCCGGCGTGACCGACCTGTCCGCCCCAAGCGTCGGCGAGGCGGGCCCGGACCTGGCGCTGGCGCTGCACGGTGCACCGGCCGATGCGCCAATCGTGCTGCTTGATCATCAGCCGCGCCGGGCGCGGGACGCCGCCGCAAAGGGCGTGGCGCTCCAACTGTCCGGCCACACCCATGGCGGCATGATCGTCGGCCTCGATCGGCTCGTCGCTCGCGCGAACGCCGGGTTCGTCGCGGGCCGCTATCAGGTCGGCGACATGACCCTGTACGTCAGCAACGGCACCGGGCTGTGGCCGGGCTTCGCGCTGCGTCTCGGCGTGCCGTCGGAGATGACCCGCTTCACCCTGCGCGCGAAGCCGTAACGGGTCGACGCTGCCGCGACGGTTGACGGTAGCGCCCGAGCGCCACCATCATACCGCATGACCATATCGCTGGCCGACGCGCGACGCATGGCCCTCAAGGCACAGGGCTTCGGCCAACCGCTGCCCGTGCAGGCTAGCGCAGCGCACCTCCGCAAGGCTGCCGATCGCATCGGCTTGTTCCAGATCGACAGCGTCAACGTTCTCACCCGCGCGCATTACCTGCCGGCATTCTCCCGGCTCGGCGGTTATGATCGATCGCTGCTTGAACATGCCGCGTGGGGGCCGAAGCGGCAGCGCCGGTTCTTCGAATATTGGGCGCACGAGGCGTCGTTGTTGCCGCTCGACCTGCATCCGCTGCTGCGATGGCGGATGGCGCGCGCCGAACGAGGCGAGGTCGGCTATCACACGCTACGCCGCTTCGCGACCGAGCGCCGCGGCGAGGCGGACGCGGTGCTCGCCCGCATCGCCGCAGAAGGGCCGCTGACCGCCGCCGACTTCGAGAACGGTTCGAGCCGCAGCGGCTGGTGGGAATGGAGCGACGTCAAGCACGCGCTCGAATGGCTGTTCTGGTCGGGCCGGATCACGACCGCGACACGGCGGGGCAGCTTCGCGCGGGTATACGACCTCCCCGAACGCGTCCTGCCAACTGCCCTCCTCGCCATGCCGACGCCGACCGCTGCCGAGGCACAGCGTGCACTGATCGAACGCAGCGCGCGGGCGCTCGGCGTCGCGACCGCGGTCGATCTGCGCGACTATTACCGGCTGAAGCCCGACGAAGCGGATCGCGCTATCGCCGATCTGACGGAGGACGGTGTGCTGGTCCCCGTCCGCGTCGAAGGCTGGAGCCAGAAGGCGTGGCGGCATCGTGACGCTTCGCCGCCCCGGCGGATGCGCGGGGCGGCCTTGCTGGCGCCGTTCGATCCGCTGATCTGGGAACGCGGCCGCACGGAGCGGCTGTTCGGCTTCCGCTACCGGATCGAGATCTACGTGCCGCACGACCGGCGCACCCATGGCTATTACGTGCTGCCCTTCCTGCTGAACGAGGCGCTGGTCGCGCGGGTCGACCTCAAGGCGGACCGGCAGGCTGGCGTGCTGCTGGCGCATCGCATCACGCTCGAACCGGGGGCGCCCGGCGATACGCTACTGCGCTTGCAGATCGAGCTGGAGCGGATGGCGGCATGGCTCGGTCTGGCGGACGTTCGCGTCGGGGTGATCGCCCGCCCCGATTGATCCGTTCTTCCGTCGTGGGCGAGCGCGCATGCGATCACGGTTCCGCGATGTTACGGGACGCTGCCAACCGCCAAATGCTTGTTTTGTGGTCGGGGAGACAGGAAGGGGTTCCGCCTAGAGTTTGGTCAGTAGTAAGGTATTAAGATGCTTGGGACTAACGGTTTTCTGCCGTTTCGCCCCGTGTTACCGCTACGTCACTATGCTACGTAACGCCCCACGCGGGAGGGTCCATTGACCCCCCAACGCCACCTTTTCAAACGCCCTAACTCGCAAAACTGGCAGCTTCGCTTAATGGTGCCTAAGGCCGCCCGCGCGGCTCTCAAAAAGTCAGAATTTACGCAATCTTTGCGCACTACCGACAAGCGGTTGGCTGCCGACCGAAGCCATGCGTTTCTCGCAGATTGGAAGGCGCAGATCGATCGCGCTCTGACCCCAAACGTTGCCGAACAGGCGGTCGGTCGTACCGTTGTCGACACGGGATTGGTCAACGACCTTGCCGTCGCGGTCGGTTATGAAAACGCCTCACGCAATGCGCGCGAACTCATTGCCGATAAAGCTCGCCTTGGCCCCGAAGCCTTCGACTCGTTAGCATCAAAATTCGAACAGCGGCATCGAAGCGCGCTTCGACTTTTCCATGCCAATGACCATTCTGCTTGGACAGAGCGCGCAAAGCGTTTGATCGCAGATAACGGCTTGTCGCTGCCCGAAGGAAGCGACGAGTTCGAGCAGCTTACTCGAAGCCTTGCGGCGGCATCCATCGACACGTTTGCGATGGCGAAGTCACTGATGATACAAGGCGAAGGTGCATTCACCCCCTCGCCTTTCGTTGTCGACACTATCGAGAAACGGGCCGAGAAGGCACCGGCAGGTGAAACAATCCTCGTCCTTTTCGAACGCTATGCTGCGCAACGTTTAGCGGAAGGCCGCAAGCGAACAGATACGGTCAACCAAGATCGGAAGGTCGTCGAATTATTTGTATCGTTCGTGGGCGCTGACCGTAGCCTGTTATCGATTAAGCCGGCAGAAGTTCGGGAATGGCGCAACGCAATGGCTGCGATCCCACCCGGCTATCGACGCAAGAAAGAAAACCTTGGCCTTACGATTAGTGAGGCGGCGTCTAAGGCATCGGCAGCGGGCTTAAACGGACTGAACGCCAAAACCATCAACAAATATCTTAGTACGATATCACCACTGTACGATTGGTCAAAGAAAGAAGGATACTGCGCATCAAACCCCTGCGATGACCTTTTCTTCGATGTTCAAAAATTGAAGAAAAACGGTTCAGGAAGAAGACCTCCATTTTCCGATGAACAACTTAATATTATTTTTGGTTCACCGCTTTTTCAAGGGTTTGAACGCGATAGACGGGAATGGCAACCGGGCAACTGCATGGCTAATGACTGGCGCTATTGGATACCCCTCGTATGCCTGTTCACTGGCGCGCGCATTGGCGAAATAGCACAACTTTTCACCGATGATGTACGCAAAACAATATCAGGCATCGACTACATTGCCATCAGCCATAGTACGGACCGTGACCAAATGACCAAATCAGGGTATAGTCGAGCTATGCCTATACACCCGCAACTCAAACAACTTGGCTTTTTGGAGTACGTAAAATTCAGGCTACAATCGCTTAATGGCAATGGGAATGCTCGCTTATTTCCTGGATTTGAGGCGAGTTCGCGAGGTCAGATGGGTGGCAGGCCCTCAAGATTTTGGCGAAATTATCTAGAACGAATTGGAGTGAAAGACGGTGCTGATGGACTCGGCTCGCATTCCTTCCGACACGGCTTGACTGACCGCCTCCGCTTGGCGGGCTATCTGGATGATGAAATCGAAGTCGCACTAGGCCATAATCAAACCTCTGTGACAGCTGGATATGGGATCGTCAGGCAAGGCACTGTCGAACGCGTTGCCGGAATGCTCGAAAAGGTTTCCATACCGATAGGATTGATCGCTCAACCTTCTAACGCGCCTAACCAAGATTAACATAGGAGCGCGCCTAGCTCTCGCTAGGATACGGCATCGACACGTAGGAAAGCCATAGAGGATTGCAGCGTAGTAAGGCGCTACACTATGCTTACTACTAACGGTTGCGCATTCCGTGACCCGTGCTACGCCTATGGGCACCCCACGGCTTGCGGTCGATGCCGCACCAAGCAAGACGCTTCCGTGAGGTTCACATTATTGCGCGGTAAATCGCTCCCGGTAGTCTTTTCTACCGGCTTTGCCGCGTAATTTCCCTTCGGGGTTGGAATTTGTATTTTCTGCGCCTGTTAAATTTAACGCTTCCGACGTGTTCGGAAGCGCTGAATAAACGCGCGTTTAACGCACGGCCTAAATATAACTAAACATTTCTAAACATCGTGATGTGTTAAGCTGTAACCATAGCTAAAACATTATGCCTATAGTTCCTTATAATCTTCTATCATCCTCTCTCTAATTTAATATATATAAGGTAATTTAATTACAATTATGGAATCAGTTACAGCTTTAGAATCAGTATCAAAGGAATCAAAGAAGCCAATCTTTATGAGTTTGAATGGAAAGGCTCATTCAGAGGAAGCAAAGAATCTACAGAACGATTTAGTTGGAATCGTTCACAGGAAGTTGGCTAAGAAGTACAAGCCTACCAAGAAGCTAACTAATGCTGTTGGGGCGATGTTAGCCGACCTATTACGAGCGGAAGCCATGGACCCGCCAAGGCGCTGTTTCCGAACAAAGGATGCAGTTACCTTCAACAGGCAGGGGGATGAAGTGCCCGGTTTTCCAACCATCGGCTACCATCCATTCATTGATGCCTTCAATGGACTGCTTGCTACCGGTTATATCGATATCATTCCCGGTGAACGACCAAGCGCCAAAGAAGGCACCACAGCGCCAGCAACAGAATTATGGGCAACACCTAAGCTGATTGACCTAGCGGCGCTGTATGGTGTGTTTCTGGCCGATTATGAGCGCCATTTCATATCCAAGCCCCGTCCATCCCAGGTTGCACGACCGGTTATCTTGAAAGCTGGTTCAAAGCGGAAGGGTTGGGACAAGGTATCGGGGGCTTCGATGCGGCTCGATAAGGCCGATCTGCGTGTCATGGCGCTGTCGGCGCAGGTGCAGCGGCTCAATGCCTACTTTGCCACCGTTAATATCGGCAACGCCAAGCATGAAGGCTTTGCTCGTATCTTTAACCTTGGCGACACAACCGGGGCGGGGTTGGATAAGGGCGGTAGGCTCTATTCCATCGGTGGCGGTTATCAGTCGATGGACAAGAAGAAGCGACCGTTCATCACCCTAAACGGTAGCCGTACCGTCGAAATAGATATTTCCGGTAGTCATTTAACAATTTTACATGCCTTGGCCGGTAAGCCGTTGCCGGTAGGTGATCCCTACGCAGGTGTTGGCTTCAACCGCGACGTTATAAAAATTTGGGTGGCTCAAACCTTAGGGCACGACAAGTTTCATAGAGGCTGGTCACCTGACAACAATAAGCGGTACAGAAAGGATGATTCTAGCCGATCTTTAGGGAAAGATTATCCCATAAAAGCGGTTCACGAAGCAGTTTGCGCAGCGTTCCCCCTTATCGTAGGATGGGAAGATAGCAAAATTCGATGGGGTGAGCTTCAATACATTGAAAGCGAAGCCTTGTTGGACACGCTTACCAAGCTTGCATTTGAGTACAACATACCGGCTTTACCCGTTCATGATTCGATCATCGTTGCTGTGGAGCATCATGAAATTGCCAAGAGGGTGTTTTCAGAATGCTTCGAATCAAAGATTGGCTGTCTGCCAACGCTAAAAAGCAAACAATTACAATGACTGAGGTGATGATAGTCCTTTTTTTTGGGCGTTGGCTGTGAATCGATTGGTAAGGGGGGTGGGGGGTCTATTTTCCTAGGACTTCGCTCCTTCGCGCTTGCCCCTTCACCGAACGCCGATTGCAAACCTACTCAACGTGTCCGTACCTGATCGGGGCAGGTGCGGGCTATCCGTTCCTCGTTATCCCAACGCGCAACATACACGGCATTCCGGTTGCGAAGCTGCATACAGGATAGATCGCCATCGTTGTTCGATAGGGCAGCAATGGTCCGCCCATAGTGATCGGTGCCAAGCCTCTCGATATAGACACTACCGGCAATGGCTTTCCGTAAGCTGGTAGTGGCGGCATAGGGATTGCCGGGCGTACAATGACGCCCTTCGCGGCAATGTCCCGGTATTTCGGGGGCATCGATCCCCACCAGCCGGATTCGCTCATTACCGCAGCGGATCGTGTCGCCATCGGTAGCGGTGCAACCTGATACCCGGTCGCCATAGGTAGGTCCGCCGATAGACGGCAACGCCACCGAACCTGCACCAACCAAACCCCCTACGACGCCAGCGCCAGCCAGTAGCCCTACAGCGGCCAATAGGGACCGCCTACGCGCCTCTCGTTGCTTGGAGCGGTAGTATGGCCCCACCTTGATCGGAACCGCCTTAAAGGGCTTACGGAAGCTCATAAGCCCTTCTCGGCTGTCGATATGAAGGTTTGGTTCTTTTGCCGCGTTATGAGCCGTAACGCAGGTTGCTACTTATCCAGGTACTTACACACACCTGCACCGCCGCCTACGCCAAGGAAGCCCTTGGAAGGGCCGAAGAGGCCGAAATTTGGACCATCCAACACCTGAACCACACCCTCGCCGACGAACAGGACGGTATGGGTTTCGAAGCCGGTGTAACCACCGAAGGCGTTCTTGCCGTTGATTTCGATGGTAGCGGCCCACCCCTGCCAACCGTTGTTGCGTTTGGCCCATCCTGCTTTGCACTTCGCGGGATGAAGCCCAAGGAAGCGGTATTCTGCGCTGTCGGGATCGCGCAAGGTGCCGGCCATTGCCTTCTTGGTAGCGCCAACCGGGTCCTCGGGTGGTGGTCCTACGTCAACATAATCGGCGCGCAGTTGATACGTAGCTTGGGCAGCAAGCATTAAGCCCGCAAAAAGCAGGTTCATTGGAGTTTCCCCGTGTTTACCGCGCCGGACCCGACAAACCGGGTCGGTTGAACGACGCGAACACAGGAACACGCCTCCCGCGTATTCCCCGAAGGTCTTATATTCCGCAGGCCGACCCGGCGTAGCCGAGAGCCTGTGTTCGCCGCCGTTTGCGGGCATCCCCTCCCGTTCAAAGTCGGAAATGCGAAACCTGATTATGATGGGTCGATGGTTGTGTCTACGCCTTACGTGTAACGACGCATTCAGCCGCGCACCCGCCGAACAATCCTGCGCCGCTCCCTATCGTCCTTGGCCCTATCCCACTCACTTTGATCGATACCCGCTGGTTTCCAATGCTGTGACGCCTTTGGACGCGCGAACCGTGGTCGGGGTGGTGGCGGGTCGTCATCCGGTGGTGGCGCGCTTGGCGACCAAGTTACCTTCGGCCCCCGCGCACCACATTGGCATCGCAGTCGTTCGGCAAACTCCGGCCAGTCAGTGCGCCAACCCTTTCGCCGCCAATGGGTCTGCAACTCAAAGGGGGAAAAGAGCGCAACCCTACCACAGGTGCGACATTCAGCCTGAACCGAACCGTCTTTCAGGTCTTCCAAATAACGTATTGGCTGGACCATCGCTCACAACGGCAATGGCAGTTGGTTGCGATCCAGCATTGGCAGTGGTTCGCCCGCATACTCGCAAAGGTGCGCAGCAAGAGTCGTTGCTGCCTCAACGCGAAGCCGAGAGTCGGGGGCAGTAAGGCCTACTCTGGCCCAACCGGGTGCCGACAGCAGCGCGGCGGCGATCATTTCCTGTGAATCCAGCATGACGTTTCCTCCGCTTCCATGGTTAGAACATAAAGGGAACGATTCGCAAGGCGGATTAGGCTCGCGCTGCAACGGGCATCGGCGTTATAAGCGTTACTGACGATCTGTTCGGTCAGGAGAATCGCTTGTCCAAAATGCCGCTTCTTGCATTCGCTGCGATCTGCATGACCGCTGCGCCGAACGCCTCCGCAACCGTCTGCGATCGTTCCAAAATCCAAGCGCTTTCCGTGACAGACGCTGCCAAGACAATTTTAGCTAACAGCGATGTGGTCGGAGTAGGTTCGGCGAATGAGGAACGAAGCGACCCGAACGTTCCACGCCAAAAGATCGTTTTTACTGACGTTGTGAAGGGTAAGGAACACGTCGTGTCCCTTTCACCCTACCGGTCGGCAGGCGTGGGTATCCACGACGGTTGGGTTAGGCAGTTCCAAGAGCCACGCATCGGTGGAAGGCTATTCGCGCTAACAATGCACAGCGATGGCTACGTCGCAGGGAAATGCATCCTCGCGATGTTGGCGACCTTCCCGCAGGAACAAATGCTTACCGCTTTGAACAGTGCGGCCAAAAAGTAAGAGCGCCCTTTTGACGTCCGGCGTCAACGCGACACCCCGCGCGCGGTGAGCGCATGGTTGGCTTGGTCAGCCGTTACCCTTTTCGTTCCGGTAATCATCTATCAACGCATTCGCCGCAGCGTCGATTGACCGGCTAACGGTAGGCTTCGTAGCAATCTGCCCGCACGTCATGACCGGCAACGGAACAGTTGGAGATTGCGGCCCTTCACCCTGCCCTTGCGCCACACCCGTACGAGCAAGCTCGGCCTTGACCGCATCGGCAACCGGCGTCCATTTCTCGACGGGACCGCGCGCATTCTGCATGACCGCGCCAGCCCAACGTTCCCCCTGGTCCTTGAGATAGCCGTTCTGCTGGAAGGCGAGGCAACTGGCAGTCGCATACTGAACAAGATCGTCGCGGGCGGCAGGTTTCGTTTCAGCCTTCACCGTTTGGGACTGACCGCTACAACCGGCCAACAGAGCGGAGAGCATAATAGCCATGCGCATCACCCCAACTCCCAGAATTCGCCGCGCGACGTTTTGACGGTACCGCTTGAGTAAGTTGAGTAGTTATCGGAAGGTTCGCGGTAACGGACGCCATCCCAAAGCGCGATATGCCCGCTGGCATCTGCCCAATTCACAGTGAAGGCAACGATTCCGCGCTTGCCCCGGAATGCGCTGTCATAGGGGCTGGCATTGTCCACCAGCGGTTTGCCCAACAGCCGAATGAGATAGTTTCGGAATTCGGTTACCCGGAAAATGATACGCGACCCGTCAGCGGTTCCTAAGGTTTGCGCACCGGCAGCGCGGGCAGTTACGGCGTTGATAGGCGATCCGCCTTTGTTGAACGCGACGCTCAATCGGCTTGCGCAGGTGTTCCCCTTTGGACCAAAGCCCGGAGCCTTAATGTTGCGTTCCGCCGCACCGCCCAAGTGGGTGTAGAGGTCATGTAGCGACGGGTATTTCGCGTGATCGGGAAACGCCGCCCAAATCTTCGAGAGGTTGGGTTTTGCCATTTGCGAAGGCATCCTTACTCTGTCAGCAATACCGAAGGGTACCACAGAGCCGCTGGACGACAACACGGCCCGGTAGCGTTCTACCTCGCTTAGGAAACGGCAGACCTTCCGCATTCGCGGCAACGCCGCCAACCTATGACAGCAATCGAGTAACGATTCATTCGACCTGCATAAGCTGCGAAGGGAATGGTGCCGCCAGTTCCAACGCCTCTAACATGGGCGCAGTTAGCCACCGCTCTTCGTCTTCGGGATGCAACAAAACCGGCATTGCCTTGGGATGGATAGGGGCAACCACGGCGTTGGGATCGGTCGTAAGGAATGCGAACACCGGTCCCTCTTCGGTTGGTCGCCATATGCCGGCAAAGCTGGTTATCGGCCGCGATGGCACGTTGAACCAATGCAGCGGCAATTTGCCATCATCGCCGCGAACCTGACCGTATTCGGAAAACCTGGTAAAGGGCACAAGGCAACGCTGTGATGGGTTTGCCAAGGCCGAACGCCAAAAGGGGGAGGTTAGGTTTCTAACGTTTGTAACGTCCTTGCGAATGTCCTTACCGCTCTTGCCTTTTGTCATCATAGGGAAGCCCCAAGCCATAACGTCGAGAACGCGAACGCCATCGGCCTCGCGGACCACATAAGCCGGTTTGCGGGGGAACAGTTCGGGGGCTGGCGCTGCTACCGGGTTAGTCGGTTGAGTAGCGTTGTATCGTGGGAACAGCGACGACGCAGGAACCGAAAGGGCATAGCGGTTACACATATCAACCCACCATCTTTAACGGGGCAGCGCGGGGATTTTGGCGTCTGTAGTTAACTTGATACGCCACGGCCGCTGTAAGACGCTAGGATACAAAACGAAATAATGCCTACCTCGCTTATCCACAAAGAGTTTTCTGCATATCTCGCGGGGAATTACAGTGCAAAAAAGATCGTCTTTTATGAGCCAGCGCCCCATATCCCGGATATGCGGGCCGAAACGCTCGAAGCTTCCATCCCTACGGAATAAGTAAAACTCGAATGCTCCCGGAATGCCGTACTCTACTCGGGAATCAGGCATTACCCTTTCCAACTCCGGGCCTTTGATTTGACGCATGGCAGATAGGGGCGGATTTGGCTCGACTGTACCGGCTTGTGCTAGAAGCATTATCGCAGCGATCATTCTGCCCCTCCAAGACGCACCAGCTTAGACCCGAAATTATGCTGCCAAGGCTCGATAAACGCTAGCTCGACCAACACCCAACCGCTTGGCAATTTCGGTTGGTCCTACGCCCTCTGCATGAAGGGCTTTGATCCCTACCGGATTAACCGACCGCTTGCGCCCCTTGTAGACGCCCTTCGCCTTCGCGATGGCGATGCCTTCCATCTGCCGTTCGCGCCGTATGGCAGTTTCAAACTGCGCGAAGACTCCAAGCATTTGTAGGAAGGCAACACCCGCAGGGGTTGAGGTATCAATCGGCTGCTCGGTCGCGCGAAGGAATGCCCCTTTCTCCTTCAAGGTTGCAACGATCTTCTCTAGGTCGGCAACCGACCGTGCGAGGCGGTCAATCCGGGTGACCATAAGCGTATCGCCTTCGCGGATGAACGACAGAACGGTTTCGAGTTCGCCACGTCCTTGCGTTGTGGTCCCGCTCTTCTTCTCGGTCCGAACTACCGAACAACCGACTGCCTCCAACGCGGCAACCTGAACGCTGCAATCCTGGTCTTCACTCGAAACGCGGGCATAGCCGATCATCGTCATGGGACAGCCTTTGTACCAATAGGGTCTACACCTGTCGATATGAATGTCTCACAGCGCCGAGTCAAACCCTATTGAGACGATTTCTGCGTCTCATGGCAACGCCTCGCATGGGTATACCGAGTGATACGACTTCCTAATTGAGTCGCCAGCCAAATTTGCATTTTCTTCGGTGGCTACTTTATCATTCTATTTGCGATAAAATCTTCCACTATTTCCAATACTGGCGCAAACGCACCAAAGTATTCTGCATCATTAATCTTACACGCTTCCTCACAAAGTGCTGCCTTGCGCAGGGTTTTTGTCGAAACTACATCGCCGTTTGGCTTGTAACTAGTCTTTACCTGATAGTGATCCTCGGATATGAGCTTTTCATTCAAAAGATTCTCTATTCCAGCTTTTATTTTAGTGTTGGATGGATTGATTGGCAGTTTTCTAACCCATAGATCGCCAATAGTATCATCGGGCATTTTTGAGTCGTTATCATTAAGAAGTAATATTCTGCGGTTTGAAAGATTGGGATTTGCCTTTAAAACTGATAAAGTATGGCGAAGCGCATCGGCGCCAGTATGAAAACCCTGGCCGCGTGAGTCTTTGGCGCCAATCCACTCTATTTCACACAAAGATAATAGATTGGACTTGCCAAGGATTCTCGCAGCGTGCTTGATGTACGGCGCATCAGTTTCGCCCTCGACATACACTACCGGAGTTATTCCGGCCTTAGCTTCGGCTACCACCCGCTCGGTAAACGAGTGCGATGCTGACATAGCGTCAAGGGCCTTTCCGAATTCACTATAGCTTTCCGCACCTACCGGTATGCCTAAGGGCATATCGATAACTTGGATTTTCTCCGGCCCAAACTTTCTTTCCATTCCCAAAACGAATATCGGCGAATGACTACTCACAATGAACTGAACATTCGGAAACAAACTAATCAATCGCGGCAAGACACTGTTTTGCACTTCAATATGAATGTGGGCATCGATTTCATCAATTATACAGATACCCTTAATCATACTTAGGTCGGGCGATAGTCCAGCCTGCGACATGTCCGCATACTTAAGCAGGGTACCAAACATACCTAATAGGATCGCCTGACCTGTAGATAGCGCATCTAGATTGCAGAAAATAAAGGCTTTGTTGGATACTATTGCCACTTTTTGGGCGGACTTCCTGCCTAGCCAATAGAATGACAAAGTTGGATCGCAGCAAATTTCTTGAATGAGTAGATTGCATAATTGTAGAAGATTGGAAGATTTTTGCGCATCCTCCGCACTTCCAATATACATCCAACTACCATCATCTTTAGACTGCACTAATTCTACCCGAGAATCTGCCAATAATGACATGAGCCATTGTTTAAAAGACTCGAGTGCCTGCTCAACATAAATCGGCTTCGTTAATCTCTTCTGTATTGCTGGCGCATCATCAAATTGGGTAGGGGCGATAGCCTCTCGATTCAACCAGTGCGGTTTTTCCGAACGACTAGACGGAAAATATGCGTAAACACCATTCTCAAATATCTGCTGTGATCGCTGGTTATCCAGCTGAAACTCCTTGAATGAGCCATCAGCAGACCACGTTACGTCAGCAACAAATCCCGCAGGAACTCGTATCCGGGCCTGTTCCGGGTCGATGTTTCCCGCTTTTTCCTTGTACGATCTAATTGTACCATTATCATTGAATTTGAGAATACTAAAGGAGCCTGCCGCTCCGGAGGATATAGTACCTCCTCCTACGACTCTGAACCAAGCTCTGCCCAAACCTTTGGCGGGCAATACCTCATCATAGTGAACGGATACGGCTTCAAATAGGGCGTCAACAATTAGCGATAAAAAGTTTGTCTTTCCGCTTCCGTTCCCACCCACAAGTATAATTGGCTTTGGATTTCCATCCTTAGAAAATCCTGCGGTGATGTTAAGCCATCGTAACGGTCCATTATTTTCGATAACGGCTTCGCTAAAATACATTATCCACTCCAAGCAGGTTTGCCTACTAATGTATTGCGCATATTAATGAGCAACGAAAGTTCGTTAAGAGTTCTAGTGCGATGCACCATACGGTGACAATTCGCACACAGCAGCGCCAAATCTGACAGCTTAACTTTGGAACCAGGTTTGAGCGTATGAACCGGCTTCACATGATGAACCTCGATATAACCCGCCCCTAGCTTCCCGTAGGCAGCCTCGAAGTCGAAAGCGCAAACCTCGCATACCAATGGCCCTTCTGCCTTGGCTGCTTTGAGCTTCTCCCGGACCAATTTTCGATCGCGTTCGTAGTGTTTGTGCATGGCGAGTATCACACCCCCCTCTTCGCCTTCGTAGGGCGGTTCTAAGGGGTGCTGTGATAGTGCCGCATCATCGGCGGCTAGGATGGTAGCGCGGATCGCCTGCGCGTCTGTAGCAAGCTTTACGGGGTCACCAGCGTATTCCCGCCAAATGACTCCTTCCAACTTGTTACCCCGCTCCATACCGACCTTGCCTTGGTCTAAGTAGTGCGGGTCGGACGAACGGAAGTTCATCACCTTGAGGTACACACCGTTGCGGTTGCGCAGCGTCTCGCCCGTAGCGTTACCCATGATCCGGTGCATTTTGTTCAGGATCGCCGATACCTCATCGACTGCCTCGAAATCCTCCCCGGTCGGGTTGCCCCTGGTACGGACATACAGGTCGAGGGCGAGAATCAATTCATCGCGCGACCATACCGGGTTCCGGGGCTTCGTCTCCATGCGTCGAACGTACCGCAGCGTATGCAGTTCACAACCCAAGGATTCGTTCGACCAGCCGTCGAGCAAAAAAATTTGGCACGGCGGGTGCTACGTTATTATGCACCGTTTCGGCAAACGCATTTGGTCCTAAAGTGTTGATTCAACACGTTTTTAGGCGGCTGGTCGGGGAGACAGGATTCGAACCTGCGACATCCTGCTCCCAAAGCAGGCGCGCTACCAGACTGCGCCACTCCCCGACGCGGACTGCGGCCCTAGTCGCATTCCGCGCATCGTACAAGCGTTCCTGACGGATCCATGACGCGATGCCGACCCATCATACTCGCGCAATCTGGCCACGAAAATGCACGCAACAGCTCTGTCGACCCGACAAGCGATTGATCTGCTTCCACTTTGTCATAGACTTTACGCATGTCGCCTTATGCCAGCCCGGGGAGCCGCATTGCCGGCGCGTCTGGCTGCACCGGTGGCAGACGACCCTAGAGCGGTGGCAAACCGCCTTATCCAACGATCCTGTTCGGAGAGGAACCATGAAGAAACTGATGACAATCGGCAGTTGCCTCACACTGGCGCTGGCCACTGCAGTCGTACCGGCCGTGCCCGTCGTGGCGCAGGAGGGTGGCGACGTGATGTACGAACGCTATTACTACGATGATCCCGATATGACGTTGCAGGTCGGCTATGAGCGCGACACCTGCACCCGCTACGGCGTCGGCGGCGGTCGGACCGAAGGCCGCTATGGCCCCTATGTTTATTCCAACCCGATCGCGATGTGTGTGAACGGGCAGCTACAGCCCTATTGATCCGGTAATGGCATGACGACTGGCCGTCGGACGGATGTAACACGCCCGGCGGCCATTTCGACCATCATCGCAAACGAAACGCTGGTGGGCCCGGCAGGACTCGAACCCGCAACCTAGCCGTTATGAGCGGCCAGCTCTAACCATTGAGCTACAGGCCCCACGCGCTGCGCCCGGAGCGATAGCGTCGGGCGCTATCCGGACGCAAGCCCGTTGATAGGCCCCCGCCCCGTCCCGACGATCAGGCGGAATCGCGCTCCACCAGGATCGGGGGCATCACCACCGATGGCGCGTCCTCGCCCGCGATACGGCGGAACAGGGCGGAGACCATTTCGTTGGCACCGCGCGCGATATCCTGTCGTACGGTCGTGATCCGCGGTACGGCGCTGACCGCGATCGGCAGGTCGTCATAGCCGACGACGGGCATGTCGTGCGGCACGCGGATGCCACGGTCGGCGAGGACGCGTAGCGTGGTCACCGCGATCACGTCGGACGCCGCGGCGATGCCGTCGATATCGCCCCCGACCCGCTCGAGATGCGCGGCGATCTCCTGCTCCATCACGTCGGACGCCAGATGGGTGTCGAGCTGGATCGGCGGATGCGCGATGCCAGCGGTGGCCAGCGCCTGCGCGACGCCTTCGCAGCGTTGGCGGATTTCGGGCGCGCGCAATTCGCCAAGGAACGCGATCCGCCGTGCGCCCCGGGCTATCAGCCGCTCCCCCGCCAGCCGCCCGCCGGCGATATTGTCGGTGCCAATCGCGCAATGCACCTGCCCCGGCAGGTTGCTGCTGCCCCATGCCACCAGCGGGCGATAACGGCGCGCAACGCGTTCGATGCTGTGGAACTGATCGGACTGGCCGATCAGCAGCACCCCGTCCATCATGCCCGAATCGACGATACGTTCCAGCCAGTCGGTCGCGTCGGGAATGACGCGCGACAGCATCAGGTCATAGCCATCCTCGGTCAGCCGATCGGCGAGGAAGCCGAGCATCGTCATGAAGAACGGGTCGGACAGATGCTGGCGCCGTTCGTGGCCCAGCGGTACGACGACGCCGACCACCCCGGTCCGCTGCGTGCGCAGCCGGCTGGCCATCTGGTTCGGGCGGAAGCTGTGTTCGGTCGCCAGCGCCTGAATACGGTCGCGGGTTTCGGCGTTGACCAACGACTTGCCGGCCAGCGCGCGCGATACCGTTCCCGGCGACACTCCGGCCAGCCGTGCAAGATCGGCGATCGTCCGCACCCGCGGGATTGGATGAGCTTGTTCGTCCATGGCACTGCTTGTACGAACATATTCCTTCGCTCTACCAGCGGAATATGCAACCGAAACGATTTATTGCAATCGATTGCTGATGCCGGTAGCGTCGATCCGGACAAGCCAGCCTTGCCGCGCGGCCCGATGCTGCGCCATGAGCAGGTCGTAACGGCGAGAGGATGCGGGATGGTTTCGGAAGCGATGGTGGCCGGCGTCGAGTTGGGCGGGACCAAGTCGATCGCGGTGGTCGGGCGCGGGCGCGACATCATCGATCGGTTCCGCGTGCCGACCACGACGCCTGCCGAAACGCTGGGCGTGCTGTCCGACAAGCTGGCCGAATGGCGGCGAGAGCATCGACTGGCGGCGATCGGCATCGCCAGCTTCGGGCCGATCGCGGTCGCGGAAGGGCACATGCTGCCGACGCCCAAGCCGCACTGGGCCGGTGCCGATATCGTCGGCCCGCTGGGCCAAGGATTCGACCGGGTGGCGTTCCATACCGATGTGACCGGCGCTGCGCTGGGCGAGGGGCGCTATGGGGCTGCCACCGGCCTGTCCGACTTCCTCTATGTCACGGTCGGGACCGGCGTCGGCATGGGAATCATCGCCGGCGGGCGACCGGTGACGGGCATGATGCATCCCGAAGCGGGGCATATCCGGGTCCGCCGCCGCAGCGATGACGGCTTTGTCGGCGCGTGCCCGTTCCATGGCGACTGCCTAGAAGGGCTGGTCAGCGGACCGGCGATCGCGGCGCGGGCGGGCAAGCCGGCGCACCTGCTCACCGCCGAGGACCCGGCGTGGCGCGACGTTGCCGATGCGCTGGGCGAGGCGTTCGCGACGCTGTTCCTGACGCTCTCCCCTGCCCGGATCATCGTCGGCGGCGGAGTCGGGCTGGGCCAGCCGCAGCTGTTGCCGATGGTGCGCGAGCGGGTCGTCGCCGCGCTGGGTGGTTATCTGGGGTTCGTCGATGCGCAGTCGATCGACGAACGGATCGTGCCTGCCGGACTTGGCGAGGAAGCCGGGCCGCTGGGTACGCTGGTGATGGCAGAGGACCTGCTGGGCGACGCGTGACGCGGACTGGCGCTGCGGATTGCCGCTGATATGGTGCCGCGATGAACGAACCGATCGCAGACCCCGGCGGCGCATCGCGCGGTACGCAGACCCTGATGCGCGGGCTCGATCTGGTCGAGGCGTTGCGCGACGAGCCGTTGCGCGTCGCCGAACTGGCGCGGCGGCTGGGGCTGGCGCGCACCACGACGCACCGGCTGGCGGCGGCGCTGGTCGAGCGCGGCTATGTCGCGGCGGCCGAACGCGGGTTGCTGACGCTGGGGCCAATGCTGTTGCAGCTGGGGTTCACAGCGCATCGCCGGATCGATCTGGTCCGCACCGCCCGCGCGCGGATGGAGGCGCTGTCGGCCGATACCGGGCTGGACGTGTTCCTCGGGCGGCGCGACGGCGACCATTCGTTGCACCTCGACCGGGCGGCGGGGCGGCGGCGGCTGGAGGTGTCGACCCGGCCGGGCGACCGGCGTCCGGTGGCGCAGACCGGGCTGGGCAAGGCGTTGCTGTTCGACGAGGATGACGGCGCGCTGGCCCGGTTGTACCGCGCGACCGGTGCCACCGATGCGGCGCTCACGGCGCAATGGGTGGCGGCAATGCGCGGCAATATCGCCCGCGGTCATGTGATGCATGACAGCGTCGGCAATGACGGCATCCGCTCGATCGCCGCGCCGGTACGCGACGTGTCGGGCGGGATCGTCGCGGCAGTCGGCATCGCGACCGCCGCGCAATATCTGACCGACGACACGGTCGAGACGATCGGCCCCCAGGTCGCGGCGACCGCGCAGGCGATCAGCCGCGATCTGGGTTATTCGGACTCCGACCCGCCGGTGCCGGCTGCCTGATTGCCCGCGCCGCCGGGGCCTCCATGATAGTCTTTCAGGCTCTGGCCGCCTTCAAAATACCCTTCGCCGTTGCCGTCATGCGGGTTGGGATAGGCATCGCCGCCGGATTCCCCTCCGCTCGGCGCGTTGTTCACGCCATCGGGCTTGGCAGCACCGGGCGTGCCGCCCATCGCCTGGTTCGGTTGCTTTCCATCCTCGGTCATCACGCATTTCTCCTTCGCAGCTAGGAGGTTAACGCGCGGCGGGCGATGTCGGGGGCGTGATGCTATGGCCCTCTCCCCTTCAAGGGAGAGGGTTGGGAGAGAGGCCGTCGCGGACGCTATTGCGTGGCCTTCCCCTCTCCCCGACCCTCTCCCCTGAAGGGGAGAGGGAGCCAGTCGTCGATTACGCCAGCACGAAGCTGCCGCTAACCCCCTCCGCCTCGGCCGAGGGCGCGACCCAGATGCGGAAGCTGCCGGGTTCGACGGTCGGGCGGTTCTGCGTGCCGATGAAGCGCAGGTCGTCGGCGCGCAGCGTGAATTCGACCGTCTTCGATTCCCCCGGCGCCAGCGTGACGCGCTGGAACGCCTTCATTTCGCGCACCGGGCGGGTGATGCTGGCGGTGACGTCATGGATGTAGAGCTGCACCACTTCGGTCGCGGCGCGCGTGCCGCTGTTGGTGATCCGCGCGCGGACCTTCAGCGCGCCGTCGGTGTTCAGCCGCCCGCCGCGGAGATCGAGGTTGCTATAGGCGATGCGGCCATAGGTCAGCCCATGCCCGAAGGCGAAGCGCGCCGCATTCGGCCCCTCGCGATAGCGCGCCTTGTATTCGGCCAGCGGTCCCGGCGGGTTGGGACGGCCGGTGGTCTTGTGCGCGTAATAATAGGGCTGCTGCCCGGTCGAATAGGGAAAGCTGACCGGCAGGCGCGCCGACGGCGACATGTCGCCGAACAGGATATCGGCGGTCGCCGGACCACTCTGCGAGCCCAGGAACCACGTGACGAGGATCGCCCGCGCGTCGAGCACCGGCTTGTCGAGCACCATCGCCCGGCCGTTGCGCAGCAGGATGACGGTCGGCTTCCCGGTGGCGAGTACGGCTTCGGCCAGATCGAGCTGCGCCTGCGGGATGCCGATATCGACGCGCGACTGCGCCTCGCCCGACATCTTCTGCGACTCCCCGATCGCCAGCAGCACGACGTCCGCCTGCGACGCGGCGATCACCGCTGCCTCGATCCCGCCGGGGATCGGATCGGTGATGCCCGACCCGTCGACCGCGGTGATCAGCGACGGATCAGTGACGGCAGCACGCACGCCGGTCAGCAGGTCGACCGCTTCGGCATCCGAACCATAGACGTTCCACGTGCCGATCAACTCGCGCTGCCCCTGCACGAACGGACCGATCAACGCGATCTTCTTGCCCGACTTGGGCAGCGGCAACAGGTCGCCGTCATTCTTGAGCATCACGATCGAGCGCGCGCCGGCCTCGCGCGACAGCTTGAGGTGTTGCGGCGTCCGCACGCGCTGCTTCTCGCGACGCACGTCGATGCGGCGGAACGGATCGTCGAACAGACCGAGCTGGGCCTTGAGCGCCAGCACGCGCCGCACCGCTTGGTCCAGCCGCGCCATCGGCACCTCGCCCTTGGCGACCAGATCGGGCAGATGCTTGATGTAGAAGCCCGACTGCATCGACATGTCGACCCCGGCGAGGAAGGCGAGCTTCGTCGCCTCGCGCGCATCGGCGGCGAAACCGTGGGCGATCAGTTCCTCGTCGCCGGTATAGTCGGACACGACCAGCCCGCCGAAACCCCATTCCTTGCGCAGGATCGTGTCGAGCAGCCACGGGTTCGCGGTCGCCGGCACGCCCGACAATTCGTTGAACGACGCCATCGTCGTCGGCGCACCGGCGGCAAAGGCGGTCTGGAACGGCGGAAAATAGGTTTCGCGCAGCGTGCGTTCGGAAATGTCGACGGTGTTGTAGTCCAGCCCCGCTTCCGCCGCGCCATAGGCGGCGAAATGCTTGGCACAGGCGGCGACGGCATCGTCGGCGGTCAGGCCGCGACGTCCCTGAAACCCGCGGACGCGCGCGTCGGCCATCGTCTTGCCGAGCAACAGGTCCTCGCCCGCCCCTTCGATCCCACGGCCCCAGCGCTGGTCGCGGGCGATGTCGACCATCGGCGCGAAGGTCCAGTCGATGCCGGCCGCCGACGCCTCGACCGCAGCCGCCCGCGCGGTGCGTTCGGCCAGGTCGGCGTCGAAGCTGCCCGCTTCGGCCAGCGGCATCGGGAAGACGGTGCGGAAACCGTGGATGATGTCGGCGGCGAACAGGAGCGGGATCTTCAACCGTTGCTCGCGCATCGCGACCAGCTGCATCCGCCGTGCCATTTCGGCGCCATTGCCGTTGAACACGCCGGTCAGCTTGCCGGCGCGCACCTGCGCCAGCTGTTCGTCGAATGTCGCGGTCGCGCTGATCGGGTTGAGCGCATTCGCTGCGCCCCCGGCCCACGCCGCCGCCATCAGCGTCAGCTGCCCCGCCTTTTCCTCGACCGTCATCTGGCCGAGCAGTGCTTCGGCCGCCGCCGGCAGACGATCGCCCGCCTGCACCAGCAGCGCGCGCGCCGGCGACGCGCTCCATGCGGCGACGGCGCCCGCGCCCATCACCAGCGCCCGTCGCGAAATGCGAATGTCTTCCATGCGATCCCCTCTGTGTCGGTTGCGCAACGATCGAGCTGCACATGTGTTTCGAATCTGTAGTTGAAGCGCGTTGTAGATTCTTGTAACCGGTTACATCAAGAGCGATCGGCATGGCAGCCGACGGATTCGCCGCGATGGTCGCGGGCGAGGCAGGGAGTGGACGACAGGGGCATGGCGAACGCCACCATCCGCGATGTGGCTCGTGCGGCGGACGTGTCCGTCGCATCGGTGTCGCGCGTGCTCAACCGCCACGAGAATGTCCGCCCGGCGCTGCGCGAGAAGGTGGAGGCCGCCGCCGCCAAGCTCGGCTACGTCCCCCATGCCGGGGCGCGCTCGCTGAGCCTTGCGCGTTCGAACGCGATCGGCGTGGTCCTGCCCGAACTCCATGGCGAGTTCTTCTCCGAACTGCTGCGCGGCATGGACCGCGAGGCGTCGGAACGCGGGCTGCAGTTGCTGCTGTCGAACATGCATGCCGATTCCGCGCGCGGCGTGGAAGCGCTGCACACGATGCGCGGCCGCGTCGACGGTCTGGTGGTGATGGCGCCGCATATCGATCCCGACCAGCTGCTCAGCCACCTGCCGGTCGGCGTACCCGCGGTGATGGTCAATTGCGCGCCGCACCACCAACCGCGACCCGAACTGCGCATCGACAACGTCGCCGGGGCGCGGATGATGGTCGAGCATCTCGTCGCGACCGGACGCCGCCGGATCGTCCATCTCGCCGGCCCGGCGGGCAACATCGACGCCGAAGAGCGGCTCGGCGGGTACGAAGCGGCCATGGCTGATGCCGGCCTGCCGTCGATCGTCGAACGTGGAACCTTTCTGGAGGACTCCGGCGTTTCGGCGGCGGAACGATGGGTCGAACGGGGGGACGACGTCGATGCGGTGTTCGCCGCCAACGACATGATGGCGATCGGCGTGCTGATGGCGTTCCGCCGTGCCGGCATCGCCGTGCCCGACCAGATCGCGGTCGCCGGGTTCGATGACATTCCGCTCGCCCGTCTTATCTCGCCATCGCTTACCACGCTGCGCATCGACATCGCGCTGCTGGGCGAACGCGCGGTCGCCCGCCTGATCGAACAGATCGACGGCGCGGACGACCGCAGCATCGAACTGCGCGCACCGACTCTGGTCGTGCGCGACACCACTTCACCAAGGGAAGACCCGGAAAACCGGGGCATAAGGGGAAACAACGCATGAGGAATAGCATGATCCGCGCGGCACTCGCCGCCGCGACGACGCTGGCGACGGGCGCGATGCTCGCACCGGTGGCAGCATACGCCCAGGTCGGCCAGGCATCGCTGCGCGGCACGATCACGTCGCCTGCGGGCAACCAGGCGACGCAAGTGACCGCGGTCGAGGTCGCGACCGGCATCCGCCGTACCGCCACCATCGGTGCCGATGGCACCTACAACTTCGCCTCGCTGCGCGCCGGCACCTATCGGCTGGAAATCCAGCTGACCAACGGCACGCGCAATTCGGACGAATTCACGCTGCGCGTCGGGCAGAATGCCGGTCTGGATATCGACCTGACCACGGCGCCCGCCGCCCCCGCCGCACCGACGGGTGAGACGACGCAGACCGAACCGGGCAGCGTCGAGGGCAGCGATCAGGAGATCATCGTCACCGGCAGCCGCATCCGCACCCTGTCGGGCGGCCAGGTCGGCATCAACATCACCCAGCGGCTGATCGAACAGTTGCCGCAGAACAACCGCAACTTCCTCGCCTTCGCCGATCTGGCGCCGGGCGTCCGGTTCGTCGAGGAAGGCGCGAACGGCCAGGCCCGCCTGCAGGGCGGTGCGCAGCGGTCGAACTCGGTCAACGTGTTCATCGACGGCGTCAGCCAGAAGGATTACGTCCTGAAGAACGGCGTGACCGGTCAGGATTCGTCGCCCGGCAACCCGTTCCCGCAGCTCGCCATCGGCGAATATCAGGTGCTGTCGTCGAACTATAAGGCGGAGTTCGACCAGGTCAGCTCGGTCGCGATCGTCGCCGGCACCAAGTCGGGCACGAACGAGTTCCATGGCGAAGGGTTCGTCGATTTCACCAACCAGAACCTGCGCGACCGTCGTCCGACCGAACTGTTCCCGACCCGTGTCGACAAGGTCGATACCAAGGATATCCAGTACGGCGTCGCGCTGGGCGGTCCGATCATCAAGGATATCGCGCACTTCTTCGTCAGCTACGAAGGCAAGCGGCAGGAACGCCCGGTCGACGTGCTGCCGGGCAACGGCGTCGACATCAGCGTCATTCCCGCCGATCTGCGCTCGCGCTTCGGCAACTTCACCAACACGTTCAACGAAGACCTGATCTTCGGCAAGATCGATATTTCGCCGACCGCAGAAGACCTGTTCGAATTCTCGGGCAAGTATCGCAAGGAAAGCGGCGACGACCTCGGCAGCGGTATCAACGCCTTCTCCACCCGGACCAACAATTCGGTCAAGGACGTCCGCGGCCTCGCCCGGTGGCAGCATACCGCCGACAGCTGGATCAACGATTTCCGCGTGTCGTACGAGGACGTCCTGTGGTCGCCGCGCCCGGTCGAACAGGATATCAACCAGTTCTTCCAGCGCACCGAAATCACCGCAACCGGTTCGCGACGCATCGACCTGCTGCGTATCGGCGGCGGCACCAATTTCCAGGAAAAGGGCCAGAAGGGCTGGACCGTCCAGAACGACTTCACCTTTACCGGCCTCGAAGGGCACACCTTCAAGACCGGCGTGAAAGCGAAGTGGGTCAACCTCACCACGCTCGAACAGAATAACATCAACGGTTCCTATACCTATGATGTGAACCTCAACAGCCAGACCGGCTTTCAGACCGATGTCCCCTACCGTCTCGTCTTCGGTGCCCCCAGCGGCTTCGGCAGCTCGACCATCGAGTCAAAGAACTTCCAGTTCGGCATCTATCTTCAGGATGACTGGGACGTCACCGATCGTCTGACGCTGAATCTCGGCGTACGCTGGGATTACGAACGCACCCCGGCGTTCCTCGACTTCGTCACGCCACAGTCGAACCTGACCGCAATCTCGGCTGCGCAGTATCCGAACCTGCAGAACGCCGATTACAACATCAACGACTACATCTCGACCGGCAACAACCGGAAGGCGTTCATGGGCGCCATCCAGCCGCGTGTCGGCTTTACCTATCGCATCGACGAGGAAGGCCGCTTCACCGTGTTCGGCGGCTTCGGCCGGTCGTACGATCGCAACCAGTTCGACTTCCTCCAGCAGGAATTGTCGGTTGGCGCCTTCCAGCAGCGGACCTTCCTGTTCCAAGGCGCGGACCAGTTGAACCCGTGTACGCCGTCGGCGACCTGTATCGCGTGGAACCCGATCTACCTGACCGCGGAAGGCCGGGCGCAGCTGGCATCGAGCAGCACCGGCGGCGGACGCGAACTGCGCTTCATCAAGAACGATCTGAAGATGCCGTATTCGGACCAGTTCTCGCTGGGCTTCCGTTCGCGCTTCAACCCAATCGAACTCGAAGTCGGCTATCAGCATATCTCGAGCCGCGACGGCTTCGTGTACCTGCTGGGCAATCGTCGTCCTGATGGATCGTTCTTCGCGCCGGCGCCGACCGCACAGAACCCGACGCCGCAGTCGCCGTTCGGCTTCACGCCCCCCGGCTTCGGTTCGATCATCATCGGCGACAACGGGCTCAAGACCGATGCGGATTCGGCCTATATCAAGCTGACCAAGCCCTATTCGCCGACGTCGCCGTGGAGCCTCGACGCGACCTATACCTTCACCGAAGCGTCGGAAAACCGGCAGTTCGGCGAGACGTTCAGCCTCGATTTCCCGTCGATCGACGATTACCCGACACTCCGGTCAGCCGGCGTGCCGCGCCATCGTTTCGTCATGGCGGGCAGTGTCGACACGCCGATCGGGCTGTCGTTGTCGAGCAAGTTCTCGATCGAATCGCCGATGTTTATGGTGACCTCGTTCGATAGCTCGGACCCATATCAGCGCAACTTCGTGGGCCGGTTCCGCGACAGCCTGGGCGATCAATGGGGTCGTCGTCAGCTCGACGTCGCCGCCACGAAGTATGTGCCGATCCGCTTCGTCAACGATACCGCGCGGATCCGCTTCCGCGTCGACATCATCAACCTGATGAACGATCGCAACTATATCGACTTCAACAACTCGCCACTCGACAACAGCCGGACCGACGGCACGCAGTCGGTCTATGGCGAACGGTCGTCGTTCAGCATCGGCGGTAACCAGCCGCGCACGATCAAGCTGTCGGCGGGCTTCAACTTCTAACCCTTCCCTCCCCTGTCGGGACAGGCTCCCCCGCCTGTCCCGGCATTTTTTTGATTTCTTTCCAAGGGGCTTGCCCGTGATCGATCGCCGTTTCTTCCTTGCCGCCAGCACCGCCGCGCTTGTCGGGGCCTGCGCGCCACGGACCGGGATCGGCCCGCGCACCACGGCTGCGCCCGCGACCGACCTGCTGTCGGATATTCAGGAGCGCGCGTTCCGTTTCTTCTGGGACACTGCCGATCCCGATACCGGGCTGGCGATGGACCGCTGGCCGACGCCCAGCTTCGCATCGATCGCCGCCTGCGGCTTTGCGCTGACTGCCTATGCGGTGGGCGAAAAACATGGCTGGATCACCCGCGAGCAGCATGCGACCCGCACCCTCGCGCTGCTCGAGTTCTTCGCAAAGGCGCCGCAAGGCGACGGCGAGACCGGGTTCAGCGGCTATAAGGGCTTCTTCTACCATTTCCTCGGCGTGACCAAGGGACAGCGCTTTGCCCGATGCGAGCTGTCGACGATCGACACCGCGCTGCTGCTGGGCGGCGTGCTGTTCGCGCAAAGCTGGTTCGATCGCGCCGACCCGGTGGAAGCCCGCATCCGCGACCTTGCCGAGCAACTCTATCGTGCGGTCGAATGGGACTGGATCGTGCCGCGTCCGCCGTTCGTGTCGATGGGCTGGCATCCCGAAAGCGGCTTCATCTCCTCCGACTGGAACATCTATAACGAGGGCATGATCCTGTACGTGCTGGCGCTGGCCAGCCCGACGCATCCGTTGCCGCCCGCGACCTGGACCGCGCTGACGCAGAAGTTCGAGGCGAGCTGGGGCAATCGCTGGGGTGAGCCGCATCTGCAGTTCGCACCGATGTTCGGCCACCAGTACAGCCATGTCTGGATCGATTTCCGCGGTATCCGCGATCCGTATATCGCGTCGAAGGGCATCGATTATTTCGAGAACAGCCGCCGCGCGACCTATGCCCAGCGCGCCTATGCCAACGAAAATCCTGGCGGCAAGCTCGGCTATGGCAACGACTGCTGGGGCCTGACCGCGTGCGACGGGCCAGGCGACTTCGCGGTCACCATCGATGGGCGCCAGCGCGAGTTCTTCAGCTATTCGGCCCGCGGTCCGGGTGAGCGCGACGACGGCACGCTGGCGCCGACCGCGGCGCTCGGATCGATCGCGTTCGCACCCGAAATCGTCGAGCCGATGATTGGCAAGATGCACGCCCGCTATGGTGCCGGCATTTACGATAAATATGGCTTCTTCGACAGCTTCAACCCGACGCTGACGCGGACTGACCGCCCGCTTCAGCATGGGAAGATCGTGCCCGGCGTGGGCTGGGTCGATGGCGACTATCTGGGGATCGATCAGGGGCCGATCGTGCTGATGATCGAAAACCAGCGTTCGGGGATGATCTGGGAAGTGATGCGGCGCAATCCGCATATTCGCCGCGGGCTTACCCGGGCGGGGTTCACCGGCGGCTGGCTGGCATAGCCTCCCCCGGTTCGCGGCGGACCAAATACCAAGGCCGTGGAACGCAAAAGCTGACATCTCGTTTCGATACCGTGCCGTATACGCCGGCACGGGGCGAAGGGGGAACATGCGCCGGATCAGGTCCAGTGTCGGGGCGGCAGCGTTGCTGTCGCTGGGGGCGTGCAATCGGCACCAGTCGGCGCTGAGCGTCTTTGGCGAAGAGGCGGCGACCGTCCGCCATCTGACCATCGTCATGCTGATCGGGGCGGTCATCATCGCCGCCGGCGTCGCCGGACTGATGATTGCCGCCGTGCGTGCACCCGAAGGACGGCTGACGCTGTCAGGCGGGATGCGCATGGTCGGTTGGCTCGGCGGGGTGTTGCCGGTGGTCGTGCTGCTCGCCCTGCTGCTTTACAGCCTGCCGTCGATGCGCCCGCTGCCGGTCGGGGCGAACGATCTGCGCATCGCGGTGCAGGGGGAGCAATTCTGGTGGCGCGTCCGCTATCAGCCGCCGGGCAGCCCGCCGCTCCTGACCGCCAATGAAATTCGCATTCCCGTCGGACGCACCGTGCAGTTCGACCTGACCGCCGGCGACGTGATCCACAGCTTCTGGATTCCCGGCCTCGCCGGCAAGATGGACATGATCCCCGGCCGGACCAACCGGCTGGTCGTCCGCGCGACGAAGGTGGGCGTTTTCCGTGGCGTCTGTACCGAATTCTGCGGCCTCAGCCATGCGCTGATGGCGTTCGACGTCGTCGCGATGGAGCCAGCGGCGTTCGACGCATGGCTGGCCAACGAGCGCCGTCCCGCCGCGCCGGCCGCCGGCACTGCTCCGGGGGCGCAGGCGTTCGCCGCGAATGGGTGTGCCGGGTGCCACGCGATCGCCGGCACGCCCGCCGCCGGGCTGATCGGCCCCGACCTGACCCATATCGGCAGCCGCGCCTCGCTGGGCGCCGGCACCACGCGGATGACCCGCGAGGCGCTGGTCCGTTTCATCAAGGACGCGCCGTCGGTGAAACCCGGCGCGCGGATGCCCGCCTATCCGCAACTGTCGCGCGAGGACGCGCAGGCGATCGCCGCCTATCTGGAAAGCCTGAAATGAGCCTCCACGCGCAAGACGATCCCGCGCTCCGCGCCGCGCAGGAAGAACGGCTGCGTGCCGTGTGGAAGGCACCGCAGGGCATCTTCCTGCGCTGGACCGACTGCAACAACAACCGTGTCGGCGCGTGGTACACGCTGACCGCGTTCGGCTTCATGCTGTTCGCGGGTGTGCTGGCGCTGATCATGCGCACCCAGCTGGCGGTGCCCGACAACGACCTCGTGTCCGCAAACAGCTTCAACCAGCTGTTCACGCTGCACGGGTCGATGATGATGTTCCTGTTCGCCGTCCCGATGTTCGAGGCGGTATCGATCATCCTGTTGCCGCAGCTGCTAGGCGCGCGCGACCTGCCCTTTCCGCGCCTGTCGGCGTTCGGATATTGGTCGTTCCTGATCGGTGGCATTTTCGTCGGCGGGTCGATCTTCTTCAACGCCGCGCCCGATGGCGGGTGGTTTATGTATCCGCCGCTCACCACCCGCACCGACCTGTCGGGGCTGGGTGCCGACATCTGGATGCTGGGGCTGAGCTTCATCGAGGTGTCGTCGGTGGCAGCGGCGGTCGAACTGATCGTCGGCGTGCTGAAGTGTCGGCCGCCGGGGATGCGGCTGAACCTGATGCCGCTCTATGCGTGGTACATCCTCGTCGTCGCGGTGATGATCCTGTTCGCCTTCCCGCCGCTGATCGCCGGCGACATCCTTTTCGAAATGGAGCGGCTGCTCAACTGGCCGTTCTTCGACGTGACGCGCGGCGGCGATCCGTTGTTGTGGCAGCACCTGTTCTGGATCTTCGGCCACCCGGAAGTCTATATCGTCTTCCTGCCCTCCATCGCGCTGTTCGCGATGATGATCCCGACCTTCGCCCAGCGACACCTGCTCGGCTATCCGTGGATCGTGCTGGCGGCGGTCGGTACTGCGTTCCTGTCGTTCGGGCTGTGGGTCCACCACATGTTCGCGACCGGCTTGCCCAAGATCAGTCTCGCCTTTTTCTCCGCCGCGTCGGAAGCGGTGGCGATCCCGACCGGGATCCAGATTTTCGCGTTCATCGCGACGCTGTGGGCCGGCAAGGTGAAGTGGTCGACACCGTTACTGTACGCCAGCGGCAGCCTCGCGATCTTCGTCATCGGCGGCCTGACCGGGGTGATGGTGGCGATCGCGCCGTTCGACTGGCAGGCGCACGATACCTATTTCGTCGTCGCGCACCTGCATTACGTGCTGATCGGCGGCACGCTGCTGCCGCTGTTCGGCGGGCTTTATTACTATTGGCCGCTGATCACGGGGAAGAAGCTGTCCGACAAGCTAGGCCGCACCGCGTTCTGGATGCTGTTCGTCGGCGCGAACTTGACCTTCTTCCCGATGCATTTCAGCGGCCTGTACGGCATGCCGCGTCGGGTGTTCACCTATCCCAGCGAACTCGGCATCGACTATCTGAACCTTGCCTCGACGATGGGTGCCTATCTCTTTGCGCTGGGCACTCTGGTCGTCTGCATCGACCTCGCACGTTCACCGTGGCGGCCGAAGGCGGTGCGCAATCCGTGGCACGCCGGCACGCTCGAATGGCTGGCGCATCCCGATGACGAGGATTGGGGCATTCGTTCGGTGCCGCTGATCGAGAGCCGCTACCCGATCTGGGACCAGAAGGATTTCGTGAAGAAGGTCGACGAGGGCCGCTTCTTCCTGCCCGATGCCGAGGAAGGCCGGCGCGAGACCATCGTGACCACCGTGCTCGATGCGCGCCCCCTCTATGTCGTGCGGTTGGGCACGCCCAGCTGGGTGCCGATGCTGACCGCGATTGCATTGGGCAGCGTGTTCATCCTCACCACCTATCACCTCTATTGGTGGTCGCTGGCCGGTGCGGTCGCGACGTTGGGTTTCGTCCTCTACTGGCTGTGGACCGGTACGGCCGAAATTCCGGAAAAGCCGTCCAAGCCGATCGGCCACGGCATCGAACTGCCGCTATATGTCTCGGGGTCGGCCGCGCCGGGCTGGTGGGCGATGTTCATCACGATGATGGCCGACGCCACCGCCTTTTCGGGCCTCGTCTTCGGCTATTATTTCTTCTGGACGGTGCATCCCGAATTTCCGCCGTCGGGCCCCGGCATGGACGGTCCCGGCACCTTCTGGCCGATGGTGTCGCTGGGCGTCGCGTTGCTCAGCTGGGGCGCGACGGTCGGCGCGCGGGGCACGAACCGGCGCGGTGGCGTGGGCGTCGCACGGGCATTGCTGGTGGTCGGCATCGTCGCCAGCCTCGCCGGCATCTGGACCGGGTTGCAGGGGCCGCTGACCACCGGGCTCGACCCCGAACTGCACAGCTATCCCGCGATCGTATGGACGCTGGTGATCTGGACCACGGCGCATGCCGGGGTCGGCGCGATCATGCAGGCGTACGCGTTGGCACGCAGCATCGCCGGGCGGATGACGCCGACCCACGACGCCGACATTCGCAACATCACCGTCTACCAGCACTTCATGGCGCTGACCGCCATCGTCACCTATGCGACGATCGGCCTGTTCCCGGGGGTCGCATGAAGCGCGGGTTTCACGGCATGGTGGCCCGGCTGAAGGTCACGCTCTGGTCGCTGATCGTCCCGCCGACCGTCTGGGCGGTGCATTTCCTGTTCTCGTACCTGTGGGCCGCGATCCACTGCGCGAAGGTCGGCGGGTTTCCGCGTCTGCCGATCCTCTACGCGGTCGGCACGGTCGCGGCGCTGGCGATCATCCTAGCCGCCGGGATCGTCGCGCACCTCCAGTCGCGCGTGCCGGGCGACCCGGCCCCGCACGAGGAAAGCACCGACAGCGACCGCATCCGCTTCCTCGCATTTTCAACCGTACTGCTGGCGGCATTGAGCTTCGTCGGGGTGGTGTTTACTGCTGCCCCCGTGCTGTTCCTGACGGATTGCCGATGAGGCGCTGGAGCCTGATCGCCGGGCTGGTGCTGCTGCCCGGCGGGTGGCTGGCGGCTGGGCAGGCGGGGATGGTCGGGCATATGGCCGGGCACATGATCGCGGTCGCGGTCGCCGCGCCGCTGCTCGCCTTCGCCCTGACCGATACCCGCTTCGACCCGGCGCGCCGCTGGCCGCTGGTCGTGACCCCGCTCGCCATGTCGCTGGTCGAGCTGGCGACGGTATGGGGCTGGCACCTGCCGGCGCTACGGATACTGGCCGACCGCCATGTCGGGGCGATGATCGTCGAACAGGCAATGTTCCTGGCCGCGGGGTGGCTGCTCTGGGCGGCAGTGCTGGGCACCGGACCCGACCGGCGCGCGGCGGGGGTCGGTGCGCTGCTGCTGACGTCGATGCACATGACCCTGCTCGGCGCACTGATCGGCCTTGCGCCGCGGCCGCTCTATCCGGCGATGGCGCATGGGATGCACGATGCACTGGCCGATCAGCAGCTCGGCGGGGTCGTCATGCTGATGGTCGGTGCCGCCAGCTATTTCCTCGGCGGCCTCGCGCTGCTCGCCACCCTCCTCAGGCAACCGGAGCCGACGCCATGACCATCCGCCTTACGTGGAAGCGCGTGGTCGTGACCCTGATCGGCATCTTTGCGCTGGGCATGGCCTATGCGTGGTCGGGGCTGTTCAACGTCGCTGCATCGTCGGGGCATTGGGCGATCACCGACTGGTTCCTGCACTGGGTGATGCGCAATTCGGTGCAGACGCGCGCCGCCTTCACGACGCCGAAGGAAGCCAGCGACGATAGCGGGCTGGTCAGCGCGGCGGGCTATTACGCGTCGTCCTGCGCATCGTGCCACGGCGCGCCGGGCGTGCGCCCGCTGCCGCTGATGCAGGCGGCGACGCCCCCTGCCCCCGACCTGTCTAAGAACGCGAAAGAGTGGACCGACCGCCAGCTCTACTGGATTCTCGAACATGGCGTGAAGTTCAGCGGCATGCCCGCCTGGGGCGCGAAGGACCGACCCGACGAAGTGAAGCGGATGGTCGCCTTCGTTCGCCGTCTGCCGACGATGAGCCCCCAGGAATATCGCGTGCTGGCGGGCAGCAACGCGCTGGGTGTCGGCGCGGCCAACGGGCGGTTCGACAGCTGTGCCGGCTGTCACGGTACCGATGGATTGGGCCGCGGACAGGGCGACATCCCGATCCTCGCCGGGCAAAACCCCGCCTACCTCGCCGCCGCGCTCGAAGCCTATGCGACCGGCAAGCGCCAGAGCGCGGTGATGGGCAACGCCGCCGCGCAGTTGACGGCACAGGAGCGCGTCGCACTGGCGCAGCGTTTCGCCGCGATGCCCGGCATCGCACCGGGCCGGGGCGGCGCGGGCGATGCCGCCGCGCGGCAGATCGTCGAGCGCGGCCTGCCGGACAAGGAACTTCCCGCCTGCCGCAGCTGCCACGATGCTGCCGGGGCGAAGCGTTTTCCGGTGATCGACGGCCAGCGCGCGGTCTATATCGCCGAGCGGCTGCGCCATTGGCGCGGCGAGAAGGAAGTGGTCGACGCGCGCAAGGATCAGGCGACGATGCCGGTCATCGCCCGCCGCATCCCGGAGGACATGATCGAGCCGGTCGCCCGCTATCTGGCGGGGGAGTGAGCGGCGATTAGTTGGCCTGATCGGTTTTTTTGATTCGGGACCACTCTTCGTCACCCCGGGTCAAGCCCGGGGTGACGAAATAGGTTATCGGTCCGAGCACTTCAGTAAGGCCCGAACCGGTAGTGCGCGGGAACGACGACGATGGTTCAGTCCGACCGGAAACCGCTCTAGGATGCGTCCGATGGCTGCCGATTTCGACCTCGACCCGCAGACGCTGCTACAGGCCTATGCCAGCGGCATCTTTCCGATGGCCGACGACCGCGACGCACCCGGCGTCTACTGGGTCGAACCCAAGCTGCGCGGGGTGCTGCCGCTGGACGGGTTCCATCTGTCGCGATCGCTGCGCAAGCTGGTCGCCTCCGATCGCTACCGCGTGACCGCCGACTTCGCGTTCGAGGATATCATCGCGCTGTGCGCCGAAAGCGCGACCGACCGGCCGGACACATGGATCAACGCCACGATCGAACGCGCCTTCCTGCGCCTGTACGAAATGGGGTTCGCGCACTCGGTAGAGGTGTGGGACGGCGACCGGCTTGCCGGTGGCCTCTACGGCCTTGCGCTCGGGCAGGCGTTCTTCGGCGAATCGATGGTCAGCCGCGCGCCCAGCGCATCGAAGGTCGCGTTGGCATGGCTGGTTGCACGGTTGCGGCTCGGCGGGTTCCAGCTGCTCGATTGTCAGTTCCAGACCGACCATCTGGCGTCGATGGGCGCGGTGGAAATCCCGCGCAAGGCCTATTCGGCGCTGTTGTCTGGGGCGCTGGGGCTCGATTCGGCGGCGGCCGGGCTGGCCTCGGCCGATTTCGGTGCGCTCGACCGCCGGGTTCCGCTGGCCGCCGGTGCCGCGCCTGCCCCGGCCGATACCGTGTCCGGCCCGGTGTCGGGGAAGGACATCGTGCAGCTCTTGGGCCAGACGTCGTAGATCGGGTGCAGCACGACGTTCAGCGCCGGGCGTTCCTTGAACAACCAGCCTGAAAAGGCGCGGCGCCATTTGCTGTCGGTGCCGCGTACGTCCATCTGCACGAACGCACCGGTATATTGCTCCTGCTCCCACGGCGCGGTGCGTTCGCACGCACGCAGGCGCACGATCACGTCGCCGACGCGGGTCGCCTGTCCGGGCTTCAGCGTCAGGTCGCGGGTTTCGCCGTTGCGCTTGTTCAGCAGGCCGACGACCGCGACCCGCTCGGCCATCGGCGTGGCGCCGGCGAGCAACCGGCTGTCGAGCCCGGCATCGACGCTGACGACCTCAGGACCACCGGCACGCGGACGCGCCGATTCGGGTACCGCGATTTCCGCGCGCGGGCTGGCCGGCGCCGCCTGTCGCGACTGCCAGCTGCTCCAGCCGAACCAGCCGCCGACCGCCAGCAGGACCGCGATCGCCAGCCCGGCCAGCCAGCGGCGCGGGTTCACGCGTCGGGGCTCCACGCCTCGTAATCGCCGGTGGCGCGTACGCGGGCGCCGCCCTTGTCGAGCACGCCCGGCGGGCGATAGGCGAGCGCGGTGCCGGTCTGGTTCGCGATCGGCGGCTGCTGCCACTGACGCACGGGCGGCAGCGACTGGTCGGGCGTGCCCTCGATCTGGTGGTGCAGCCAGCTGAACCATTCGGGCGGTACGCGGCTGGCGTCGTTCGACCCGGCATAGATCACCCAGCGGCGCGGGTTGCCCGCGGTGTCGCGACCGCCCTGATAATAGGCGTTGCCGAGGTCGTCGGTGCCGACCTGCGTCTTGCCGCGCAAGCCGAGCCAGGTGCCGAAGGTGGCACCGTTCCACCAGGTGAAGACGTTCGCGAGGATACCCATGCGCGTTCGCTTAGCGTCCCCGTGCGCCTGCGACAATGGGGCGGATCATTTCCACGTCACCTTGTCGCCCGCCGCGATGCCGAGTTCCGCGGAGCGCCCCCCGGCCAGTTCGAGCACGGCGGCGATCGGTTCGCCCGAATCCACCTTCGCTTCGGAAAACGGCACGGCATTTTCGCCGATCGTCGCGATCGTGCCGTCCTGACGGATGAAGATGATATCGAGCGAATTGGGCGTGTTGCGCATCCAGAAGCTGGCCGCGCGCGGCGGACCGCCATCGGGGGGATAGGGTGCGAACAACATGCCGGCGTCGGGGTTGAGCGGCGGGCGGTACATCAGCCCCTGCTGCTGCTGCGCCTCGGTCGCGGCGACCTCCGCCTTGAACACATGCGACTGGCCGGCGGCAGTCGTCACGGTCACCGGTTTCACCTGCATGCCATGTTCCGACAGCGATTCGTTGCCACCCGCTTCGCCCTTGCACGCTCCAAGCGCCGCCAGCAGCGCGATCGCCGCCAGCCCTGAACATCGCCCTATCTTCACGCGTCTACTCGCCCGTTTCGACCAGGATGGCCAACGGCCCCTTCTGCCCCTCGACGATGCGCGCGACAAGCCGTTGCTCGGGATCGACGTCCTCGATCCCCCCGCGGCGCAGCGTTTCCATATGGACGAACACGTCGCCCGGCTGGCTGTCACGAACCAGAAAGCCGTATCCTTTCAGGCGGTTGAACCATTTGACCGATACCGGTTCGAACGGCCCTGCCTGATCCGCCAATGCCAGACGGTCGGGCCGGTCGGCGACGCGGCGGACCGGTTCGATCGCATTCGACAGGTCGATCTCGGTGATCTCCACCGCCTGATGCCCGCGCGTCCGGCGGGCGACGTTGCAATGGATGACGGCACCTTCGGGCAAGGTTCGGCGGCCATGCGCCTCAAGTACCGAAAAATGCACCAGAACATCGCCGATGCTGTCATCGTCGGTCACCGCGAAGCCAAAGCCGCGGGTGACGTCGAACCATTTGATGACGCCGCGTACCGCGGGCTTTACCTGTTCTCCCGCCGACGACAGATCATGCCCCGCCAGCGGCGTGTCCACGCAATCATCGGCAATCGTTCGCGCTTCCAGACGCATTGTTGCGTGCTCCCCCTGGGGCACACTCTAACACGATGTTTCGCGAACGCGACGATTTCTTTACGGATCACTCGGCCAGTATCAGGTCGTCCGGCTCGCCGGGATCCAGCGACAGGATGCGCCGTGCCAGCGACGGGGCGTGACCGGCGCGCACCATCGCCGCGATCTGCTTCTCGCGCCGTTCGCGCTCGACCGGTTCGGAGGCGAGACGGCGGAAATGCCGCCCCCACCGCTGCCGGCGGTGCGGCGCTCGCCG